>NZ_JABBJF010000007.1 GCF_014218705.1 Kluyvera sichuanensis
CTGCTGATGCACGCCATGGGGCCGAACGTGGCCGGGGTGATTGGCTCGGCGATAGCCGCAGGCGTGATGCTGAAGTACGTGATGGCGATGTAATTCGTCATTCTCAGGAGCGGGGTTTCTCGCTCCTGCAAACAATGAGGGATCGATAATGAGTGAGATGATTGCCGTTCGTCAGGCTATGTCAGTACCGTCAAAAGAGACCGTCATGCGCTACGTCGCAGAAGCCCTCGGTCATATCACCACGCTGGAACCATCATTACATTTGCTGCCCTGGGCAGGTGACAACCACCCTGACAGCCCGGCGCTGTTCGCGCAATGCTATGACGCCGGGCTTCGCGCGGCAAACCAGCGCACCCCGCTGACCAGGGACGCTATTCCGCAGGCGCTGAGGCAGTCGGAAGTCGTGTGGGTGCAAGGGATTGGACTATTATGCCTGGCCGCGGGTTATATGTGTGCGCACAAGCAGCCGCTGACGCATAACCGCTTGTGCGACCTGGTTAAGACATTCGCAGTGGAATTTCCCCATTGGGATGATGAACCGCTAAGTGGATTTGCCACGGTGCGCGGCATCGCTTTGCCTGTTTTCCGGCGTCTGCAGCGCGATGGTCATACCCCGCACGTCATCCTGCTACAGACGTTGCTGCATCTGGTGGCCTGGCGCAGCGGTTCGCCGTACGCCAGACAGCAAGCTCAGCGGCTGCTTTGGCTGGGCGGTGTGCTGGGGGAGGAAGGCGAGTTGAATCTGATGGTGCTGGATAAGGAATTGCGGGAATATCCGGTAGAAGAGGAACGTCTACCTGCACTGCTGATCTTCACGGATTTTCTGGCGCATTTCCCGGCGGGGCCGATTTTTGTTGATTAAGTGTCGTGGCGCTAGCGCCGAAACCGGGTGTTCCCCGGAGTCGGTGCTTTGCGCCTCGTCCGGGCTACAACCTATTAGTTCGACGCCGGATATTCCTGAATCGTCACCTGCATTGTCAGCTTTTTATCTTCACGCATTACCACTACTGGGATCACTGAACCTGGGCGGATCTCCGCGACCTGGTCCATGGTTTCCAGCGCGGAAACCGCCGGTTTACCGTTCACTGAGATAATCACGTCGTTGTTCTGAATGCCTGCCTGCGCGGCCGGGCCGTCCGGGGCGATTTCGTTAACCACAATCCCCTGAATCTGATCGATAGCGCCGCCCTGCGCGCGCAGCGGCGCAATTTCACGACCGCTAATGCCGATAAAGCCGCGGATCACGCGACCGTCACGGATGAGCTTATCCATAATTTTGGTCGCCAGCTGGAATGGGATCGCGAAGCTCAGCCCTTCTGGTGTCTCGCCGTCGTTGCTCTTATCGAAAGAGAGGGTGTTGATACCCATCAGTTCGCCCAGCGAGTTCACCAGCGCGCCGCCGGAGTTACCGTGGTTGATGGAGGCATCGGTTTGCAGGAAGTTCTGTCGGCCGCTTGGGTTCAGGCCGATACGACCGGTGGCGCTGATAATCCCCTGGGTGATGGTCTGACCGAGGTTATACGGGTTGCCGATAGCCAGCACCACGTCGCCGATGTGCGGTACGCGGGTGGGATTAATCGGAATCACCGGCAGGCCGCCGGTGGCGTTAATTTTGAGTACCGCGAGGTCGGTCAGGCTATCGGAGCCAACGAGCAGCGCTTCAAACACCCGGCCGTCCTGCAGGGCGACGATAATCTGGTCCGCATCGTTGATCACATGCTTGTTGGTAATGATGTACCCGCGCTGATCCATAATCACGCCGGAGCCGAGCGTTTTAATCTCCAGCTGGCTGTGGGTGCTGCTGTTCAGGCTGCGGTTATAGACGTTAACTACCGCAGGCGCGGCGCGGCGCACCGCCTGATTATAGCTGGCAGGGGTTTCGTCCGTGCTGCTAAAGCGCTGAGTGGCTAACGGATTCCACTGGCGCAAAGAGGGAACGGTCACAATCAATATGCCGCCAACCAGTAAACCTAGTGCGACGGAACGTAAGAGCTTTAGAAGCATGATACAAGCATCATCGTTGATGAGAAAACTGGGCGAAGCATACCACGAGTTTACCGGACATACATTGCATGCTATGTCCGGTTTCCGAGGATTAGCGCATAAGCAGGTAGATGCTCTCGTTACCGCGCATAACGTTGAGTGCAATCACCGCGGGTTTGGTTTCCAGCACCTTACGCAGCTCGGCAATCGATTCAGTCTGCTGGCGGTTCATGCCGATAATGACATCATCTTTATGCAAACCTACCTGAGCGGCCGGACTGCCTTTCTCGACGTTGGAAATCACTACCCCTTTGGTGCCGCTTTTCGCCTGACCATCGCTCAGGGTTGCCCCTTCCAGCGCTGGGATAATTAGCTGTGCGCTGGCGGTGGATGAGGTGCTCTTATCCAGCGTGACTTCAACTTCCAGTGGTTTGCCGTCGCGCAACAGGCCCAGCTTCACTTTCGAACCTGGTTCGGTCGTGGCAATGCGGGAACGCAGTTCGGCGAAGCTATTCAGCGGTTTACCGTTCAGGCTGGTGATCACGTCACCGGACTTAATCCCGGCTTTGGCTGAGCCTGAGTTTGGCAGCACTTCGCTGACGAAAGCGCCACGCTGCACGTCAAGATTAAACGCTTTCGCGATGTCGGCGGTCATTTCCATCCCGCGGATGCCGAGCAGGCCGCGTTTGATTTCACCAAACTGAATCAGCTGCTGCGCCAGGGTTTGCGCCATATTGCTCGGGATGGCAAAGCCGATGCCGATGCTGCCGCCGCCGGGAGCCAGAATGGCGGTGTTGATGCCAATCAGCTCGCCGTTGAGGTTGAGCAGCGCACCGCCGGAGTTACCGCGGTTAATGGCGGCATCGGTTTGAATAAAGTTTTCCAGCCCTTCAAGATTCAGGCCGCTGCGGCCCAGCGCCGAGACAATCCCGGAGGTTACGGTCTGACCGAGACCAAACGGGTTACCGACCGCGACGGCGAAATCGCCCACGCGCAGCTTGTCGGAGTCGGCGATGGCGATTTGCGTCAGGTGGCTGGCTTTCTGGATTTGCAGCAGGGCGATGTCGCTTTGATCGTCGCTGCCGATAAGCTTGGCTTCAAATTCGCGGCCATCGTTAAGCTGGACGCTGATCTTCTGGGCGTCGCTCACCACATGGTTGTTGGTCAGCACATAGCCTTTGATGGCATCGATGATGACCCCGGAGCCCAGCCCTTCAAACTGCTGTGTGGGTTCATTTGCCGGGTTACTGCCGTCATCGCCAAAGAATTTCTTCAGCTCATCCGGAACCTGCTGATTCACCGGCGCGGTGCCCTCTACCTTCACGCTCACCACGGCGGGCAGCACTTTCTCCAGCATCGGCGCGAGGCTCGGCAGAGTACCCTGGCCTGGAACCTGCGTCGGCAGCGAGGCCAGTACCGGAGCCGGTACGGCGAGTGATAACCCGATGCTTAACGCCAGTGCACTTAACAGTAAAGTCGATTTCTTCATTGATGCTGGCCCTCATGACCCTGTATGCAAGGACAATACTTCCCGAAAAGACTGATGTTATTGAAGTAAATATAGTCGGCGTGAGCAGAAGAGGACGGGCGCAAATGATGCGCCCGTGAAATATTTATGGAATGCAGATTAATCGCGTTTTGCGCTTCCGCGCAGCAGGCCGGATGCGCCATCAGAATAGTCGCGCGGCATCTGAACCGGCGCCTGGTCGTTACCCGCTTCGGATTCGGCCAGACGGTTACGGAACGGGTTGGCGTCTGGAGACATGCCCGGCAGCAGGTTGCTGGAGCTTTTCGCCATGTGCTGATAAATCTGGCGGTAGTCGTCTGCCATGTTATCAAGCAGTTCCGCGCTGCGGGCAAAATGGCTGACCAGCTCTTCGCGATACTCTTCCAGCTCGGCTTTGTTTTTCTCCAGCTCGTACTGCAGCGCCTGCTGCTGACGTAATTTGCTATTACCAAAACGCATGGCCACGGCACCGATGATGATACCGACAACTAACCCAATTAGCGCGTATTCCCAGGTCATGAACATCTCCCGTTGTTTTATAGTTCCATAGGGTATTGGCAGCTTCGGCAGCTCCATGCCAGCGCCCGATAGTGCCACTATAACCGCTAATCCCGTAGAAGTGGAATCCTGACGCATCATCGCGTAGTGTAGAACGGACTTTTTTTAGTCAATCGTGAAGTAAGACATACCGGTTTTCAAAGGAATAACAATTAGATCATGCAAAGCCAGTCCCCCACATCGCGCTATCTTCAGGCTCTTGAAGAGGGCAGTCATCAACCCGATGACGTTCAGCGTGAGGCGGTTAACCGCCTCGACACTATTTACCAGGAACTGCAAAACAAAACGCCCGCACCTGCGCCTGCCTCCGGCGGTGGCCTGCGCGCGCGCTTTGGCAAGCTGCTGGGTAAGAAAGAAGCCGACACCCCGCCTGCGGTGCGCGGCCTTTATATGTGGGGCGGCGTAGGGCGCGGCAAGACCTGGCTGATGGATATGTTCTATCAGAGCCTGCCGGGCACGCGTAAACAGCGTCTGCACTTCCACCGCTTTATGCTGCGGGTGCACGAAGAGTTGGGCGAATTGCAAGGGCACAGCGACCCGCTGGAAATCGTCGCCGAACGGTTTAAAGCGGAAACTGACGTGCTGTGCTTCGATGAGTTTTTTGTTTCCGATATCACCGATGCCATGCTGCTTGGCGGCCTGATGAAGGCGCTGTTTGCCCGCGGTATTACGCTGGTGGCAACCTCCAACATTCCGCCGGATGAGCTCTACCGCAACGGCCTGCAGCGTGCGCGCTTCCTGCCGGCAATTGAGGCGATTAAAGAACACTGCGACATTATGAACGTTGACGCGGGCATCGACTATCGTCTGCGAACGTTAACGCAGGCGCACCTGTGGCTATCACCGCTGAATGCCGATACGCGCCAGCAGATGAACAAACTGTGGCTGGCGCTGGCGGGTACCGCGCAGCAGAACCAGACGACGCTGGAGATTAACCACCGTCAGTTGCCGACGCTGGGCGTTGAGAACCAGACGCTGGCGGTGTCGTTCACCACGCTGTGCGTCGATGCGCGCAGCCAGCACGACTATATCGCGCTCTCACGCCTGTTCCACACCGTGATGCTCTACGACGTGCCGGTGATGACGCCGCTGCTGGAGAGCGAGGCCCGCCGCTTTATCGCGCTGGTGGATGAGTTCTATGAACGCCACGTGAAACTGGTGGTCAGCGCCGAGGTGGAGCTTTACAACATCTATCAGGGCGAGCGCTTGAAGTTTGAGTTCCAGCGCTGCCTGTCGCGTTTACAGGAGATGCAGAGCGAAGAGTACTTGAAGCGCCCGCACATGCCATAAATGCTACCCTCTCCCCGTGGGAGAGGGGCTGGGGGTGAGGGCATCAGGCCGCATATCCCCAAACCCCGAAAAACCCGCGTCAAATCTCATAAAGGGGTCGATCTTTGACCCCGACTTCTCTATAATCTTGCGACCCCACGTTACAAGAGAGTTTTTTTCCCAAAACTTTCTCTGCGCCGGCATAGGCTATTCGAAGGGGTAGGTTTGCTGGACAATGTCGTGTGAACCTCAACTGACAAAACGTTTGGGTGTTCACCAACGTGTAACTAATTTATTTGGGTAAGCTTTTAATGAAAACTTTTACAGCTAAACCAGAAACCGTAAAACGCGACTGGTATGTTGTTGACGCGACCGGTAAAACTCTGGGCCGTCTGGCTTCCGAACTGGCTCTGCGCCTGCGCGGTAAGCACAAAGCGGAATACACTCCGCACGTAGATACTGGTGATTACATCATCGTTCTGAACGCTGATAAAGTTGCTGTAACCGGCAACAAGCGTACTGACAAAGTGTACTATCGTCACACTGGCTACGTCGGTGGTCTTAAAGAAGCGACCTTTGAAGAGATGATTGCTCGCCATCCTGAGCGTGTGATTGAAATCGCGGTTAAAGGCATGCTGCCAAAAGGCCCGCTGGGTCGTGCAATGTTCCGTAAACTGAAAGTTTACGCGGGTAACGAGCACAACCACGCGGCACAGCAACCGCAAGTTCTTGACATCTAATCGGGATTATAGGCAATGGCTGAAAATCAATACTACGGCACTGGTCGCCGCAAAAGTTCCGCAGCTCGCGTTTTCATCAAACCGGGCAACGGCAAAATCGTTATCAACCAACGTTCTCTGGAACAGTACTTCGGTCGTGAAACTGCCCGCATGGTAGTTCGTCAGCCGCTGGAACTGGTCGACATGGTTGAGAAACTGGATCTGTACATCACTGTTAAAGGTGGTGGTATCTCTGGTCAGGCTGGTGCGATCCGTCACGGTATCACCCGCGCTCTGATGGAGTACGATGAGTCCCTGCGTTCCGAACTGCGTAAAGCTGGCTTCGTTACTCGTGATGCTCGTCAGGTTGAACGTAAGAAAGTCGGCCTGCGTAAAGCACGTCGTCGTCCTCAGTTCTCCAAGCGTTAATTTGTTTCTGCTTCGGCAGACAACAATTGGCGAAAAAAACCCGCTCCGGCGGGTTTTTTTATGCCCGCAATTCGATGGCCGCTGGGCTCTTTTTCCGCTTTTCCGGAATCCCCTCACCACAAGCCGTTCAAAATCTGGTAGACTATCATCCAATTTTCTGCCCAAATGCGCGCGATTGTTCATTTTTTGTTTAATTCGTGAACGAGAATGTTGTTCAGCGTGCAGATAGGGCTAATCATCTGGCTAGCCGCCGTTGTGGCTGGTAGCAGTAAAAATTCTGAATATACCTGGAGGTTTTCATGGCTGTCGCTGCCAACAAACGTTCGGTAATGACGCTGTTTTCTGGTCCTACTGACATCTATAGCCATCAGGTCCGCATCGTGCTGGCTGAGAAAGGCGTCAGCTTCGAGATAGAGCACGTGGAAAAGGACAATCCACCGCAGGATCTGATTGACCTCAACCCGAATCAAAGCGTACCGACACTGGTGGATCGTGAACTGACTCTGTGGGAGTCACGCATCATTATGGAATACCTGGATGAGCGTTTCCCTCATCCGCCGCTGATGCCTGTTTACCCGGTCGCACGTGGTGAAAGCCGCCTGTACATGCACCGTATCGAGAAAGACTGGTACTCACTGATGAACACGGTGATGAACGGCTCCGCTGCTCAGGCAGACGCTGCGCGTAAACAGCTGCGTGAAGAGCTGCTGGCCATTGCGCCGGTCTTTACCCAGAAGCCGTTCTTCCTGAGCGATGAGTTCAGCATCGTCGATTGCTACCTGGCTCCACTGCTGTGGCGTCTGCCGGTGATGGGCATCGAGCTTGTTGGTGCGGGTGCGAAAGAGCTGAAAGGCTATATGACTCGTGTCTTCGAACGTGACTCTTTCCTCGCGTCCTTAACGGAAGCCGAGCGCGAAATGCGCCTTGGCCGGGGTTAATTGAATGGAAGTATCACAGCTTTCCCCACGCCGTCCGTATCTGCTGCGTGCGTTCTACGAGTGGCTGCTGGATAACCAGCTGACGCCACATCTGGTGGTCGATGTCATGATGCCAGGCGTGAACGTACCAATGGAATACGCGCGTGATGGGCAGATCGTGTTGAACATCGCGCCGCGCGCGGTGGGCAACCTTGAGCTGGCCAACGATGAAGTGCGCTTTAACGCGCGCTTTGGCGGCGTACCGCGTCAGGTTAACGTGCCGCTGGCCGCCGTGCTGGCTATCTATGCCCGTGAGAACGGCGCCGGAACCATGTTTGAACCTGAAACTGCATACGATGAAAATGCAGAAAGCTTCAATGATGATGAAGACGTGGATAACGGTGGAAGCGAAACGGTGATGTCAGTGATTGATGGCGATAAGCCCGATATCAGCGATGACAACGACCCGGATGATACGCCGCCACCGCCTCGCGGTGGGCGCCCAGCGCTCCGCGTAGTGAAGTAAGATGAAAACAGGCCCTTTGGGGCCTGTTTTGTTATGTAGGTTTTATTGGGTACTGTTAGCGCATATAGGCTCTCCCGGAAGGGGATATTCCAGCGAGCGTTATAGAGGTATGAATTGTTAAGATTCACCAGACAGCGTCTGCTGAATGTCATGGTGCTGGAAGTTTTGCGAACTGCTTTCAAAGAATGCGTAGACAAGTATTTAGCAGGGAAATACAGGCTCCCCATCCATAAGCGTAACGCTTTGGTAGGGGAGCCGGAACGGTTTTACACTTCCAGGTAGTTCATAATCCCGTCAGCCGCTTTACGACCTTCGGCAATCGCCGTGACCACCAGATCCGAGCCGCGCACGATGTCACCACCGGCGAAGATTTTCGGGTTGCTGGTCTGGAAGGCGTTATCAATACCTTCAGGCGCAATGACGCGGCCCTGCGAGTCCAGCTCAACGCTGTGCTTCGCCAGCCATTCCATGCTGTGCGGACGGAAGCCAAACGCCATCACCACGGCATCGGCTGGCACCACGTGCTCGGAACCGGCGACGATCTCCGCGCGACGGCGGCCTTTCGCATCCGGCTGGCCCATCTCGGTACGCGCCATTTTCACGCCGCAGACCTTGCCGTTGGCATTCACTTCCACGCCCAGCGGCTGGACGTTGAACTGGAATTCCACGCCTTCTTCACGCGCGTTTTTCACTTCGCGTTTGGAGCCAGGCATGTTCTCTTCGTCACGACGGTAGGCACAGGTTACGTGCGTTGCGCCCTGACGAATGGAGGTGCGTACGCAGTCCATCGCGGTGTCACCACCACCGAGTACCACCACGCGCTTGCCTTCCATGCTGACGTACGGCTCTTCGGCGGTTTCGCCGAAGCCCATAATCTGCTTGGTGTTGGCAATCAGGAACGGCAGGGCATCGAATACGCCGGAAGCATCTTCGTTCTCCAGGCCGCCGCGCATGGACTGATAGGTGCCCACGCCGAGGAAGACGGCATCGTAATCCTTCAGCAGGTCATCCAGTTGGACGTCGCGGCCCACTTCAACGTTGAGTTTGAACTCAATCCCCATGCCGGTGAAGATCTCACGGCGGCGGGTCATCACCTCTTTTTCCAGCTTGAAGGCCGGGATACCGAAGGTCAGCAGACCACCGATTTCAGGGTGACGGTCAAAGACCACGGCTTTCACACCGTTACGGGTCAGCACATCAGCACACGCCAGGCCCGCCGGGCCAGCGCCGATGATAGCGACTTTCTTGTCGGTCTGCTTCACACCGGTCATATCCGGACGCCAGCCCATCTCGAACGCTTTATCGTTGATATAGCGTTCGATGTTGCCGATGGTGACCGCGCCAAACTCGTCGTTCAGCGTACAGGAACCTTCGCACAGACGGTCCTGTGGGCAAACGCGCCCGCAGACTTCTGGCAGGGTGTTGGTCTGGTGTGATAGCTCGGCGGCTTCAAAAATACGCCCCTCGTTGGCCAGCTTCAGCCAGTTAGGGATGTAGTTATGTACCGGACATTTCCACTCGCAGTAAGGGTTACCGCAGGACAGGCAGCGGTCTGCCTGTGCTTTGGCCTGGCCTTCGGAAAACGGCTCGTAGATCTCAATAAACTCGATCTTGCGGATCTTCAGCGGTTTCTTTGGCGGATCAACGCGCTGCAGGTCGATAAATTGATAAACGTTCTGACTCATGATGACCTCTTACTGCGCCTGCACACGCAGCTCAGCTGCGCTACGACTACGGTGACCCAACAGGGCTTTCACATCACTGGACTTCGGCTTAACCAGCGCGAACTTCGCGGAGTAAGTCTCCCAGTGCGCCAGGATCTCTTCGCCGCGGGAAGAACCGGTCAGCTGCACGTGCTCGGTAATCAGACCGCGCAGATGCTCTTCGTGAATCGCCAGCGTGTCGACATCCAGCACTTCCACCAGTTCCGGGTTCACGCGCTTGCGGAAATCACCGTCTTCATCCAGTACGTAGGCGAAGCCGCCCGTCATACCGGCACCGAAGTTAACGCCCGTTTTGCCCAGCACGCAGACAATACCGCCGGTCATATATTCACAACCGTTGTCACCGATACCTTCTACGACGGTAATCGCCCCGGAGTTACGCACACCGAAACGTTCACCGGCGCGGCCAGCAGCGTACAGACGACCACCGGTCGCGCCGTACAGACAGGTGTTGCCGATGATGCTCGCTTCATGGCTGCGGAAGGATGAACCGACCGGAGGACGAATCGCCAGCAGACCGCCCGCCATGCCTTTACCGACGTAGTCGTTAGCATCGCCGGTCAGGTACAGCTCAACGCCGCCTGCGTTCCACACGCCGAAGCTCTGGCCCGCGGTACCGCTGAAGTGCGCTTTAATCGGGTCTGCCGCCAGACCCTGGTCGCCGTGGGTCTGGGCAATATAGCCAGACAGCGATGCGCCAACGGAACGGTCGGTGTTGCGGATATCAAACCAGAAGGTTTTGCTCTGGCGCTCATCCACAAACGGTTTTGCCTGCTGCAGCAACTGCGCGTTCAGCACGCCGTTATCAAACGGCGGGTTGTTCTCGGTGCAGTACAGCGCTTTGCCAGGATGTGGCTCAGCGGTTTCCAGCAGACGAGACAGCTCCAGCTTCTGCTGCTTGGCGGTGAAGCCATCCAGCTCTTTAAGCAGGTCGGTGCGGCCAATCAGGTCAACGAGGCGGGTTACGCCCAGTTCAGCCATCAGCTCGCGCACTTCACGGGCGATAAATTCAAAGTAGTTGGTCACTTTGAACGGCAGGCCGTGATAGTGGTTCTTACGCAGTTTCTCATCCTGAGTTGCTACGCCGGTTGCGCAGTTGTTCAGGTGGCAAATACGCAGATATTTACAGCCCAGCGCGACCATTGGCCCGGTACCGAAGCCGAAGCTTTCAGCGCCGAGGATGGCCGCTTTAATGATATCGACGCCCGTTTTCAGGCCGCCGTCCACCTGCAGACGAATCTTGTGACGCAGGCCGTTAGCGACCAACGCCTGCTGCGTTTCGACCAGACCCAGTTCCCACGGGCAGCCTGCGTACTTCACGGAGGAGAGCGGGCTTGCACCGGTACCGCCGTCGTAGCCGGCGATGGTGATAAGGTCGGCATAGGCTTTTGCCACGCCGGTTGCGATGGTGCCCACGCCCGGTTCGGAAACCAGTTTCACGGAGATCATCGCTTTCGGGTTGACCTGTTTCAGGTCGAAAATCAGCTGCGCCAGATCCTCGATAGAGTAAATATCGTGGTGTGGCGGTGGCGAAATCAGCGTCACGCCCGGTACGGAGTAGCGCAGTTTGGCGATGTACGGGGTGACTTTATCACCCGGCAGCTGGCCGCCTTCACCTGGCTTCGCGCCCTGGGCAACTTTAATCTGAATCACGTCAGCGTTAACCAGGTACGCTGGCGTCACGCCAAAGCGACCGGAGGCCACCTGCTTGATGCGTGACACTTTGTTGGTGCCGTAACGCGCCGGGTCTTCGCCGCCTTCGCCGGAGTTCGAGTTGCCGCCGATGCTGTTCATTGCTTCAGCCAGCGCTTCGTGTGCTTCCGGGCTCAGTGCGCCGATAGACATCGCCGCGGTATCGAAACGCTTGAACAGGTCGCTTGCAGGCTCAACGTCGGCCAGGTTGACGGTTTCGCCGTTCGGGCTAATCGCCAGCAGGTCGCGCAGCGTTGCTGCAGGGCGGTTGTTGACCAGCTCTGCATATTCTTTGTAATCGCTATATTCGCCGCTCTGTACCGCCTGTTGCAGGGTGCGTACCACGTCCGGGTTGTAGGCGTGGTATTCGCCACCGTGGACGTACTTCAGCAGACCACCCTGTTCCAGCGGTTTACGCGCCAGCCAGGCACGCTTCGACAGGTTCAGCAAATCTTGCTGGAAGTCATCGAACGACGCGCCGCCAATGCGGCTCACCACGCCCTGGAAGCAGTTATCGACCACATCATCGTGCAGGCCAACTGCTTCAAACAGCTTGGAGCAACGGTAAGACGCGATGGTCGAGATGCCCATTTTGGACATGATCTTGTACAGGCCTTTGTTGATGCCGTTACGGTAGTTCAGCATCACCGTGCGGTAGTCTTTCTCGATAGCATGGGTATCGATGAGACGGCCCAGGGTTTCATACGCCAGGTACGGGTAGATAGCCGTGGCGCCAAAGCCGAGCAGCACCGCAAAGTGGTGCGGGTCACGGGCGCTCGCGGTTTCGACGATGATGTTGGCATCGCAGCGCAGGCTCTTATCAACCAGACGGGTCTGGATAGCGCCCACTGCCATCGGTGCCGGTACCGGCAGACGATTTTTAGCGATATTACGGTCAGAGAGCACCAGCAGTACGGTACCGTTACGGACCATCTGTTCGGCTTTATCGCACAGCGCTTTCACCGTCTCTTCGAGGTTGGTTTCCGTCACATCGAAGGTGATATCCAGCGTGTCGGCGCGGTAGTGCTCCTCTTTCATCGTGGTGAGCTGATTGAAATCGGAGTACAGCAGAATCGGTGATTTGAAGCTCAGGCGGTGCGCCTGGCCTTCCGCTTCGCAGAAGACGTTCATCTCGCGACCGATGCTGGTCGCCAGCGACATCACGTGTGCTTCACGCAGCGGGTCGATTGGCGGGTTAGTCACCTGCGCAAACTGCTGGCGGAAGTAGTCGTAAATGATACGCGGCTGGCTGGAGAGCACGGCGAACGGGGTATCGTCACCCATTGAGCCGACCGCTTCCTGGCCGTTTTCACCGAGTACGCGGATAACGGAATCCAGCTCTTCGGCGCTGTAGTTAAACTGTTTCTGGTAGCTGGCGAGGGTATCGTCGTCCAGCTCGCGGCTGCCAACGCGGTCGTCCGCCAGATCTTCGAACGGCACCAGGCGGCGAACGTTCTTCTCCATCCACTCTTTGTACGGGTGGCGGCTTTTCAGATCGTTGTCGGTTTCGGCCGAGTGCAGAATGCGGCCGCTGCGGGTGTCGATAACCATCAGCTCGCCCGGGCCTACGCGGCCTTTTTCAACCACTTCGTCAGGCTGGTAATCCCAGATACCGACTTCAGAGGCGCAGGTGATGAGCTTGTCTTTGGTGATGACGTAGCGCGCGGGACGCAGACCGTTACGGTCGAGGTTACAGGCGGCGTAGCGACCGTCAGACATGACGATACCTGCCGGGCCGTCCCACGGCTCCATGTGCATGGAGTTAAAGTCGAAGAACGAACGCAGATCCGGGTCCATATCCGGGTTGTTCTGCCAGGCCAGTGGCACCAGCAGACGCATGGCACGGATGATGTCCATCCCGCCCGCCAGCAGCAGCTCAAGCATGTTATCCATGGAGCTGGAGTCGGAGCCAGTTTCGTTAACAAACGGCGCAGCGTCGTGCAGATCCGGGATCAGCGGGGTCTGGAACTTATAGGTACGTGCGCGCGCCCACTGGCGGTTACCGGTGATGGTGTTGATTTCGCCGTTGTGCGCCAGATAGCGGAACGGCTGAGCCAGCGGCCAGCGTGGCACGGTGTTAGTGGAGAAGCGCTGGTGGAACAGGCAGATGGCTGATTCCAGGCGCAGGTCTGCGAGGTCCAGGTAGAAGCGCGGCAAATCCGCCGGCATACACAGACCTTTATAGATGTTGACCAGGTTCGACAGGCTACAAACGTAGAAGTCTTTATCTTCCTGGAGGCGTTTTTCGATACGGCGACGCGCGATAAACAGGCGGCGCTCCATATCGCGTGGACGCCAGCCCGCAGGGGCGTTAACAAAAATTTGTTCGATGCGAGGCAGAGAGGAGAGGGCGATCTCACCCAGCACGCCTTCATTGGTTGGCACATCCCGCCAGCCGACGATAGACAGGGTTTCACGCTGCAGTTCTTCTTCTACAACACGGCGAGATGCCGCAGCCCGTTCAGGATCCTTATTCAGGAACAGCATCCCAACGGCATAGTTTTTCGCTAAACGCCAGCCGCGCTCTTCGGCGACGATGCGAAAGAAACGGTCAGGTTTTTGCAGCAGCAGGCCACAACCGTCACCGGTTTTACCGTCGGCGAGAATTGCGCCACGGTGCTGCATTCGGGCCAGTGCGTGTATCGCGGTACGCACTACCTTGTGGCTAGGTTCGCCTTCTATGTGGGCGATCAGGCCGAAACCACAGTTATCCCTCTCAAGGGATTTATCGTACAACATATCAGTGAACCTCCCCAGGCTCTACGGGACGCCCCCTTAATCGATTGCGCGCAAGGCACAGCAAGAGCATGGCGACGGGGTATGGCATTCATCTGCCTAACCTCGCATTCGCCCTCTTTTATCCTTTTCGCGTAGGTCGCACAAGTTTGAGGACTTGCTTAAGAGGGAATCTCAATTACTGCATAAATATGATGAGCAGACTGCTCATCCAGAAAGCTTCCAGCGGATTCCCAACTTATCGGGAATCGATACATAGGTCAAATGGCAATCTTATTTATACAGAAATGTGCTATAGAGCAATTAACATAATGATATATAAGGAAAATATGTCATTTTTGGCTGACGTTAAGCGTGCTGAATGGGATTAGCTAGTGTGATCTGTCTCACTATCTGAAAGCGCTGTTTTAATCGTCATGCACTGTTTATATCACGATAAGTAGCATTTAATGCTGGCATGGAGTGTGGGGGTATAGGATCACTCTGTTTTTCAACGACAGATAGATTATTGCAAATCAGGCGCTGAACATAAGTAAAAATAATCTATATGGCTGTGAATGAAATTGCAGTTATTTTGATTGGTTATGCAATGAGGTAAAAGGTCTACATGACGATTGATCCAGGTCATCGCCGATCGAGACTAAAAATGGCAGGCTTGGCCCCTTTCTTCAGGCCGGTCTATCAGATTATGCAGTTACAAAAATTAGTCAATATGTTTGGTGGGGATCTTACGCGTCGTTATGGCGAAAAGGTTCATAAACTGACGCTGCATGGTGGATTTAGCTGTCCCAACCGCGATGGCACCATCGGTCGCGGCGGCTGCACGTTCTGCAACGTAGCTTCGTTCGCCGATGAAGAGCAGCAGCATAAGTCGATTGCCGAGCAGTTGGCGCATCAGGCGAATCTGGTGAATCGCGCAAAACGCTATCTGGCCTACTTTCAGGCCTATACCAGCACCTTTGCCGAAGTGCAGGTGCTGCGCTCGATGTACCAGCAGGCTATTAGTCAGGCAAATATCGTCGGGCTGTGCGTCGGTACGCGCCCGGACTGCGTGCCGGAGGCGGTGCTTGACCTGTTGAGTGAATACCACGAGCAGGGTTATGAAGTGTGGCTGGAGCTTGGCCTGCAAACGGCACACGATAAAACGCTGCACCGTATTAACCGCGGTCATGATTTTGCCTGCTATCAGAACACCACCCGTCTGGCGCGCGAACGCGGCCTGAAGGTGTGCAGCCATCTGATTGTCGGCCTGCCGGGCGAAGGGCAGCGCGAATGTCTGGAGACGCTTGAGCAGGTCGTCGAGACGGGCGTTGATGGCATTAAGCTGCATCCGCTACATATTGTCACCGGCAGCATCATGGCGAAAGCCTGGGAAGCCGGGCGTCTGAACGGGATTGAGCTGGATGACTATACGGTCACCGCGGGCGAGATGATTCGCCATACGCCGCCGGAGGTGATTTATCACCGCATTTCCGCCAGCGCACGTCGCCCGACGCTGCTGGCCCCGCTGTGGTGTGAGAACCGCTGGACCGGGATGGTGGAGCTGGATAAATACCTGAACGAGCACGGCGTGCAGGGGTCAGCCTTGGGCCGGCCGTGGGTGCAGCCATAGCGCTGCGGCAGCCTACAACAGCCGTGTCGCCCGGCCAAGCGCAGCGCCGCCGGGAAGGCTCCCTAGCCCAATTAGCAGATAATCCCCGCATTTTTCGCACAACCTACCGCGCTACGCTCAGAATTGGGTATGATTGAACGACGTTGTCGTTAAGGAATCCCTTATGAAGCAAATCCGTATGCTGGCGCAGTATTACGTCGACCTGATGATGAAGCTGGGTCTGGTACGTTTCTCATTACTGTTGGCGCTGGCGCTGGTGGTACTGGCCATTGTGGTGCAGATGGCGGTGACCATGGTGCTGCACGGCCAGGTTGAAAGCATTGATGTTATTCGTTCTATCTTCTTCGGTTTGCTGATTACCCCCTGGGCGGTTTACTTCCTGTCGGTGGTGGTGGAACAGCTGGAAGAGTCACGACAGCGTCTCTCCCGGCTGGTGGAAAAGCTTGAAGAGATGCGCGAACGCGATCTCAAGCTGAACGTCCAGCTCAAAGACAATATTTCTCAACTGAATCAGGAAATTAGCGACCGTGAAAAAGCGGAGGCCGAGCGTCTTGCTACGCTCGAGCAGCTGCGTATTGAGGTGCAGGAACGTGAAGAGACGCAGATTCGCCTTGAACAGCAGTCCTCTTTCCTGCGCTCCTTCCTGGATGCCTCTCCCGATTTGGTCTTCTATCGCAATGAAGATAAAGAGTTTTCTGGCTGTAACCGGGCGATGGAACTGCTGACCGGCAAAAGCGAGAAGCAGCTGATTCACCTGCACCCGGAAGAGGTTTATGCCCCTGAGGCGGCGGCGAAAGTTATTGAAACCGATGAGAAAGTGTTCCGTCACAACGTTTCACTCACCTATGAACAGTGGCTCGACTATCCTGACGGTCGCAAAGCCTGCTTTGAGATTCGTAAAGTGCCGTACTACGACCGCGTCGGTAAACGTCATGGCCTGATGGGCTTTGGTCGCGATATTACCGAGCGTAAGCGCTATCAGGACGCGCTCGAGCGCGCCAGCCGCGACAAGACCACCTTTATCTCCACCATCAGCCACGAGCTGCGTACGCCGCTGAACGGCATCGTCGGCTTAAGCCGCATCCTGCTCGACACCAACCTGACCACCGAGCAGGAAAAATACCTGAAAACCATCCATGTCTCGGCGGTCACGCTGGGCAATATCTTCAACGATATTATCGACATGGACAAAATGGAGCGCCGGAAGGTCCAGCTGGATAACCAGCCGGTCGATTTCACCGGTTTCCTGGCTGACCTGGAAAACCTCTCCGGCCTGCAGGCGCAGCAAAAAGGGCTGCGCTTCGTGATGGAGCCAACGCTGCCGCTGCCGCATAAGGTGATTACCGACGGCACCCGACTGCGCCAGATTCTGTGGAACCTTATCAGCAACGCCGTGAAGTTTACCCAGCAGGGGAGCGTGACGGTGCGCGTGCGCTATGATGCTGGCGACATGCTCCGCTTTGAAGTTGAAGACTCTGGTATCGGCATCCCGCAGGAAGAGCAGGATAAAATCTTCGCCATGTATTATCAGGTGAAAGATAGCCAGGGGGGCAAACCTGCTACTGGCACCGGTATCGGTCTGGCGGTCTCTCGCCGCCTGGCGAAAAGCATGGGCGGTGATATTGAAGTCTCAAGCCTGGCAGGGCATGGCGCCACCTTCACCCTGACGGTACATGCGCCCGCGGTGGCGGAAGAGGTTGAAGACGCGTTTGAGGACGATGAGCTGCCGCTGCCGGCGCTGCATGTCTTGCTGGTGGAAGACATTGAGCTGAATGTCATTGTTGCCCGCTCGGTGCTTGAGAAGTTGGGTAATAGCGTCGACGTGGCGATGACCGGTAAGGATGCGCTGGAAATGTTCACCCCCGGTGAATATGACCTGGTGCTGCTGGATATCCAGCTGCCGGACATGACCGGGCTGGATATTTCCCGCGAGCTGACGCGTAAATACCACGCTGACGATTTACCACCGCTGGTCGCGCTGACGGCGAACGTGCTGAAAGATAAAAAAGAGTATCTGGAAGCCGGGATGGACGATGTGCTGAGTAAACCGCTCTCGGTACCGGCCCTGACGGCGATGATCAAGAAGTTCTGGGACACCGTTGAAGACGAAGAGGAGAGTACCGTGACGCCTGTAGAAAGCAGTAAATCGCAGCAGCTACTGGATATTCCAATGCTGGAGCAGTACATCGATCTGGTTGGGCCGAAGCTGATTACCGACGGTCTGGCGGTCTTCGAGAAGATGATGCCGGGCTATCTGGCGGTGCTGGAGTCGAACCTGACCGCGCGCGACCAGAAAGGCATCGTCGAGGAAGGTCATAAGATCAAAGGTGCAGCTGGCTCCGTTGGTTTACGTCACCTGCAGCAACTGGGGCAGCAGATCCAGTCGCCGGATTTACCTGCCTGGTGGGATAACGTGGGTGAATGGGTTGAAGAGATGAAGTCCGAGTGGCAGCAGGACGTTGCGGTGCTGAAAGCGTGGGTAGCGAGCGCTGATAAAAAATGACCCCGGCTTGACCGGGGTGCGCGAATACTGCGCCAACACCAGGGAACTGGTGGCTGCGTCAGCTGATTAGCTCTATTTTTTTGTTTTTGACACAACCTGAAATACGATTGCACGCTCAATAAGATAGCAAAACTTAAAATGTTTGTTACGTGAATCAGTAAAATGTGTGAAGCATAACGACTTAATCAGAAATATTAATCGGCGTCAGAGAGTTAGCGTGAAGAAGATGGCTTTGAGGAAGGTAGCGGGGCTAAAACAACTGTTCTGGCGACTGTTGCTGCTGCTGGCGCTTTTCTGGGGCGGTGGTATTGCCGCATTCAGTTTTCTGCCGGTTCCATTCTCCGCAGTGATGATTGAGCGTCAAATTGGCGCCTGGATGACGGGCGACTTTGGCTACGTGGCGCACTCTGATTGGGTTAGCATGGACGCTATCTCGCCGTTTATGGGGCTGGCGGTGATCGCCGCTGAGGATCAGAAATTCCCGGATCATTGGGGTTTTGACGTCTCGGCGATTGAGAAAGCGCTAGCGCATAACGAGCGTAATGAAAACCGGATTCGCGGCGCCTCTACGTTGTCGCAGCAGACGGCGAAGAACCTGTTCCTGTGGGATGGGCGCAGTTGGGTACGTAAAGGGCTGGAGGCCGGTCTGACGCTGGGCATGGAGACGGTCTGGAGTAAGAAGCGTATTCTGACCGTCTATCTGAACATTGCCGAATTCGGCGACGGTATTTTTGGTGTGGAGGCCGCATCTCAGCGCTATTTCCATAAGCCCGCGAGCAAGCTGACGATGGCGGAAGCCGCGCTGCTGGCCGCGGTGCTGCCTAACCCGATTCGTTTTAAAGCCAATGCGCCGTCAGGGTATGTACGTAGTCGTCAGGCGTGGATTTTACGCCAGATGCGTCAGCTGGGTGGGGAAGGGTTTATGCGGGAGAATAAGCTGTATTAACCGGGGGCCACGGCGTCGCTGCGCTCGGCCGGGCAACATTAAACCGGTATCCCGGGCGACGGACTAGTCTTCGTCGAATCCGGCGTTAAACAGCGCAATCACCGCGGCCAGCGCCTCTTCTTCCTGCGGCCCGGTGGCCTCGACCTCAATCTGACGGCCTTTGGCCGAGTCAAGCATCAGCAGCGCAATCACGCTATTCGCTTCCGCTTCGGTTCCTTCATCGTTACGCAGCAGAACCTCTGCGTCGAAATTTTGCATCAGCTCAAACAACTTCATCGCCGGGCGGGCGTGCATGCCCAGCTTGTTGGTTATCTCAACGGTCTGCTTTACGGTCATGATTTGCGTTTTTCCAGCGTCCGGTGACGAGACTGCACGTTCTTGCCGCGCGAGCGGAAGTAGTC
The DNA here is from genome assembly GCF_014218705.1 of Kluyvera sichuanensis. GTDB lineage: Bacteria > Pseudomonadota > Gammaproteobacteria > Enterobacterales > Enterobacteriaceae > Kluyvera > Kluyvera sichuanensis. Next base: position 19,523 of record NZ_JABBJF010000007.1, read on the forward strand.
AGCCAGCTGTTCGGCAACGTAGACCGAACGGTGTTTACCGCCGGTACAACCAATCGCCACGGTCAGATAGCTACGGTTATTGGTTTCCAGCATAGGTAACCATAGCTCAAGATAGCTGCGGGTCTGGTAGATAAAGTTGTGAACTTCCGTGTGCCTGTCAAGGAACGCAGCCACCGGTTTGTCCAGGCCGGTCATCGGACGCAGCTTAGGATCCCAGTGCGGGTTCGGCAGGAAACGGACGTCGAAGACGTAGTCGGCATCAATCGGAATACCGTGCTTGAAGCCGAAAGATTCGAACACCATCGTTAACTCGCGCTCGCGTTTGCCCAGCAGGCGAGTACGCAGCATCTCCGCCAGTTCGTGAACCGACATCTCGGAGGTATCGACGATAAGGTCGGCGCGGGAGCGCAGCGGTTCCAGCAGATTGCTCTCTTCATCAATGGCGCTTTCCAGCGACAGATTCTTACTGGAGAGAGGGTGCAGGCGGCGAGTGTCGCTGTAGCGGCGAATCAGGGTGTTACGATCGGCATCAAGGAACAGCAGCTGCGGAGAGAAGTTATCCGGCAGGTTTTCCATGGCCCGCTCAAAGATTTCCGGTGATTCAGGCATGTTACGCACGTCGATGCTGACGGCGGCCGATATTTCGCGGTCAGCGAGCGTTTTTGCCAGTTCTGGCAGCAGCACGACCGGCAGGTTATCGACGCAATAAAAGCCCATGTCCTCCAGCGCGCGTAAGGCGACCGATTTTCCCGAGCCAGAGCGGCCGCTGACGATCATCAGTACCATGTACCGTTTCTCCTCAGTACGATGTGATGTCCACTATGCATCATCGTGAGTTTCCGTATCGGTGATGATTTGATACAGCTCTTCGTCGCTCTGCGCGGCGCGCAGACGACGGCAAATGGTTTTATCCGCCAGACGTTTTGCCACCAGGGACAGCGTGTGCAGGTGGGTTTTGGTCTGGTCTGCCGGCACCAGGAGCGCAAAGAGTAAATCGACGGGCTGATTGTCGATAGCATCAAAGGCGATCGGGGTTTCCAGCTGCACAAACACGCCAACGGCGCGCAGCGTATCTTCTTCCAGCTTACCGTGAGGAATAGCGATACCGTTACCAATACCGGTACTGCCCATCTTCTCGCGGGTCAAGATGGCTTCAAAGACCACCTGCGGAGGCAGGCCTAGCTGTTTTGCCGCCAGTTCGCTGATGATTTCCAGCGCGCGTTTCTTACTCTGACAGTGCACAGCACTGCGGGTACATTCCTGGTTAAGGACATTGCTCAGTTGAAGAGCCGAATCGTTATTTATCATAATTTCACCTAAGCATCGCCCGGTATGCGGGCATATCGGGCGACTGCTCGGACAATCAATGTTGTTTTAGTTTGTCTTTATGCTTGTTTAACTGTCTCGCCAGTTTGTCTATCAAACCGTCGATGGCGGCGTACATATCCTTGCCTTCCGCGCTAGCATGAAGTTCGCCCCCGTTAACATGCAACGTTGCATCCGAGATGTGCGTCAATTTCTCCACCTTCAACACAATGTAGACCTGATTGATCCTCTCGAAATACTGTTCGAGCTTAACGAATTTCGTATTCACAAATTCGCGCATCGCATCGGTAATTTCGACGTTGTGTCCAGTGATGTTGAGTTGCATAGTGTCTTCCTTATCAGTTGTGTCAAACCAGTTGTTTACGCTGGTTAGACGGCGGAATGGATAAAGACTCTCGGTACTTTGCAACGGTACGCCGTGCCACCATGATACCCTGTTCAGAGAGCATGGTGGTCAGTTTACTGTCGCTCAGTGGTTTTGCGGGGTTCTCCGCGGCAATTAATTTCTTAACCAGCGCGCGAATCGCCGTGGAAGAGGCTTCGCCGCCGCCCTCGGTACTCACGTGACTGGAGAAGAAATACTTAAGCTCGAAAATGCCTCGTGGGCTATGCAAATACTTTTGCGTGGTCACACGCGAAATGGTGGACTCGTGCATCTCGACGGTCTGGGCGATATCCGCCAGCACCATCGGTTTCATATACTCTTCGCCGAGATCGAAAAAGGCCTGCTGCTGTTCAACGATGCAGCGACTGACTCGCAGCAGCGTGTCATTGCGGCTCTCAAGGCTCTTAATCAGCCATTTCGCGTCCTGCAGGTTGCTGCGGATAAACTGGCTGTCGGCGTCGTTACGGGCGTTGTTGCACATTCCCGCGTAGTGTTGGTTGATCTGCAAACGCGGAATGCTGTCGGCGTTCAGCTCAACGACCCAGCGATCGTTCACCTTGCGTACCAGTACATCTGGGATCACATACTCCGGTTCACCGGTCTGGATCGACTGACCCGGTCGCGGATCCAGCGACTGGATAAGATCCACCGCCTCTTTCAACACGTCCTCTTTCAGCCGCGTGACGCGCATCAGTGAACGGAAATCGTGGTTGGCGAGCAGATCGAGATGATCGCTGATAATCAGACGGGCTTCAGTGATTCGCGGCGTAGCGGGGGAGAACTGAGAAAGTTGGATCAGCAGGCAATCGCGGAGATCTTTGGCGGCGACGCCGACTGGATCGAAGCGTTGGATCCGCTTGAGCACGGCTTCCACTTCATCGAGGCCAACCTCTTCGTCGCCAATCCCTTCCAGAATGTCTTCCACCGTGACGGTGAGATAGCCGGTGTCGTCCACCGCGTCGACGATCGAAGTCGCAATAGCCCGGTCGGTCTCGGTAAACGGCGTCAGCTCAACCTGCCACATCAGATAATCCTGAAGCGACTGGGTGGTTTCACCCTGATAAACCGGTAATTCATCGTCCTGATAATCAGCGCCGGTCCCGGAAGGGGTTCCGGCGGTGTAGATTTCATCCCAGCTGGCGTCGAGCGGCAGCTCTTCGGGCATATCAGGTTTTTCCAGCGCATCAACGCTGTCCAGCGTTTCGTTATCGACGGTTTCCTGAGTCTCTACTTCTTCGTGAAGATCGGTTTGCTCAAGCAGGGGATTACTCTCCAGCGCCTGCTGGAGTTCCTGCTGAAGTTCCAGCGTAGACAGCTGCAGCAGACGGATTGCCTGTTGCAGCTGTGGCGTCATGGCAAGCTGTTGGCTGAGCCTTAATTGCAAACCTTGCTTCATGTTCAGAACGAATATCTCCCGCTAACGTCGTAAACCACTACCCTATCAGAGTCTGAAGTCTTCCCCAAGATACACGCGTTTAACATGTTCGTCTTGTAGGATCTCCTGAGGGGTACCGTGGGCAATCAGGTGCCCCTGGCTGACGATATAGGCGCGTTCACACACGGCCAGCGTTTCACGTACGTTGTGGTCGGTGATCAGCACGCCAAGACCGCTGTCGCGGAGGTGTTCAATGATGCGTTTAATATCGATAACGGAGATCGGGTCAACGCCGGCAAACGGTTCATCCAGCAGGATAAATTTCGGATTTGCCGCCAGCGCGCGGGCGATTTCAACACGGCGACGTTCACCGCCGGAAAGCGCCTGGCCAAGGCTGTCGCGCAGATGCTCGATGTGGAACTCTTCCATCAACTCTTTGGCGCGGTCTTCCCGCTGTTCGTTGCTCAGATCGTCACGGATCTGCAGCACCGCCATCAGGTTATCGTAGACGCTCAGACGACGGAAAATGGAGGCTTCCTGCGGCAGATAGCCGATACCGCGACGCGCGCGGGCGTGCAGCGGCAGCAGGCTAATGTCTTCATCATCGATGATGATATTGCCGGCATCACGAGGAACGATCCCGACCACCATGTAGAAGGTGGTAGTTTTGCCCGCGCCGTTTGGCCCAAGCAGGCCCACAATCTCACCGGAATTCACGGTCAGACTGACATCTTCCACCACGCGGCGGCCTTTGTAGGCCTTCGCCAGATTTTTTGCAGTTAATGTCGCCATAACGAATTAGTTACTCTTCTTCTGTGCCGGAGCCTGGTCTTTGGACTTGTCCTGCAGCTGCGATGGAACCAGCACGGTGGTTACGCGTTTACCTTTGTCGCTAAACGCCTGCATTTTCTGCTCTTTGACCAGATAAGTGATCTTGTCGCCTTTGATGTTGCTATCCAGCTGCTCAAGGTAAGCGTTGCCGGTCAGCACCACGAAGTCGTTTGCCAGCTCATAATGCATTTTCGAGGCGCGGCCTTTTACCGGCTTGCCGTTGTCCTGCATCTGGTAGAAGGTTGCCGGGTTACCGTAACCGTCGATGACTTCTTTGCCTTTCTGGTCCGCCGGGCGGGTCACGACGACCTTATCGGCGTTGATTTTGATACTGCCCTGGGTCACCACTACGTTACCGGTGAAGGTTACGACGTTGCCCTGCATATCCAGCGACTGCTGATCGGATTCGATATGAATCGGCTGATTGGTATCGCCGGTAAGCGCCATTGCCGGCAGGCTGGCGGCCAGCAAGGAACCGGCAAGTGCCAGCTTAAGGCTGAGTTTGTTTGTTCTGAATTTCATAAGAGGTTCTAACCTTTTCAATCAGCTCGGCGTTTTTGCTGCGTAAATTGCCGCGCATTTTCAGGCCGCTGGAATTAAATGTTGTTCCGTATAACGTCACCAGATCGTCAGAGGAAACGTCCTGAGTCGTCAGGTTCACCTGGGCATTATCCGTAGTAATCTTACGCAGTTGTGCGTCTTCTGTCAGCGCGTTGATTTCAACGTGCCCATAGAGATACAGCATGCGGTCATTAGTGAGCTTGGCTTTATCTGCTTTAATCGACCAGGTCGGCACCTTGTTGGTGTCATAGGTTGTCAAAAACGGGTGGGTAAACCATGACAACGCCTGGTCGGAAAAATACTCCACATGCTCGGCGATTAACCGGTAGCTGAGCGCGCCCTCGGGGCTGTACACCACGGTATCGGTATGTTCGCTTTGGTAGGTTGGATCGTTTGCGTTAACGACGGCCTGGCTCGTGTCGTCTTTATCGGCCAGGTTCAGGCCGATCAGGACAAGCGCAACCAGCGATAACACAATAATAACCCAACGTCTGGTTTTACTCATATCGATTGCCCTTTGGCTTCTTCCAGCTTCCCTTGCGCCATTAGCAGCAGGTCGCAGACTTCACGAACTGCACCGCGGCCGCCCGCAATACGCGTCACGTAATCGGCTTTCGGTAGCAGCAGAGGGTGTGCATCCGCGACGGCGACGCTAAGACCAATTTCTGCCATCACCGGCCAGTCGATCAGGTCATCGCCAACGTAGGCCACTTCATCCGGCTGGAGATGCAGTTTTGCTATCAGCTCGCGGTAGGCGATCAGTTTATCCGACTGCCCCTGGTAAAGATGGGTGATGCCGAGCGTGGCGCAGCGGTCTTCTAACAGTTTAGCCTTTCGTCCGGTAATAATCGCCACGTCGATATCTGAGGTGAGGGCGCAGCGCACGCCGTAGCCGTCGCGGACGTTAAAGGCTTTCAGCTCTTCACCGCTGTTGCCCATGTAGATAAGCCCGTCAGAAAGCACCCCGTCAACGTCGAGGATCAGCAGGCGGATTTTTTCCGCCTTCGCCATAAATTGTGGACTCACCGGGCCATAACAGGTGGCGACCGATGCGACAGCATTACTCATTCTTTATATCCTTGATTACACTACGCCTGCGCGCAGTAGGTCGTGCATATGTATCACACCTAGCAGATGGTCGCCATCGGCAACCAGCACGCAGGTGATATGACGGGATTGCATCAGGTTCAGCGCATCGACCGCCAGCATGCCTGGGCGAATGCGAATACCGCCCGGCGTCATCACGTCTGCAATGCCGAGACTGCGCACATCGGCGCCGGTATCGAAAATGCGTCGCAGGTCACCGTCGGTGAAAATCCCTTTGATCTGCATGTTGTCATCGCAGATGGCGGTCATGCCCAGATTTTTGCGGGTAATCTCCAGCAGAGCATCGCGCAGCGACGCGTCAACGCTAACGTGCGGAATCTCATCGCCTGTATGCATAATATCGTTAACGCGCAGCAGAAGCTTACGACCCAGTGCGCCGCCGGGGTGCGACAGGGCAAAATCTTCAGCGGTAAAGCCACGTGCTTTCAGTAACGCCACCGCCAGCGCATCGCCCATCACCAGTGCTGCCGTGGTGCTGGAGGTGGGGGCCAGCCCAAGCGGGCAGGCTTCGCGCGGAACCTTGACGCACAAATGAATATCCGCTGCGCGGCCCATGCTGCTGTCTGGACGACTGGTCATGCAGATAAGCGGCACGCGAAGACGTTTTAATACTGGAATGAGCGCCAGAATTTCATTGGATTCGCCGGAGTTGGATAAGGCGATAACGACGTCCTGCGGCGTGACCATGCCTAAATCGCCGTGCGCCGCTTCACCGGGGTGAACGAAGAAGGCGGAGGTGCCGGTGCTGGCGAAGGTGGCCGCCATCTTGCGGCCAATGTGCCCGGACTTGCCCATCCCCATGACCACGACTTTGCCGGTGCAGTAGAAGATCTTCTCGCAGGCGGCGCTGAAATCCTGGTTAATGTATTGATCTAGCTGCTCCAGCCCTTCCCGTTCAATCGCCAGAACGTCCCTTCCGGCCTGCTGGAAGTCGAAATCTGACGGCAAATCTATTTGCGACATAGTGTTATCCCAGTTCATTCGATGAAAAGCGGCGTGCCCCAGTAGAGCAGCGCCAGCCATACCACAAACCCGCCGATTAACAACACGCCCGCGACGCGGCCTACCTGACGGCGGCGCCAGCACAGCAGGGCAAAGACCACGCTGACCAGCATCATCACGCCGTAGTCCCGGGTATACGCGAGAGGGTTAAACGTCCCTGGCGCGATAAGGGCGGGGAGCCCCAGCACGATAGCAATATTAAAGAAATTCGAGCCGATGATATTGCCGACCGCAATATCGTTTTCGCCTTTACGTACGCCCGCAATGGCGGTCGCCAGCTCCGGCAGGCTGGTACCCAGCGCGATAATCGTCAGGCCAATGGTCAGTTCGCTCATCGCGAAGTAGTTAGCCAGCACGGTGGCGTTATCAATCACCATCTGGGTCGCCATCGGCATGATAATCAGCGCCACGCCGAGCCAGAGGCAGGCTACGGGTAGCGACCCATCGCGCGGCAGTTCGGCCAACTGCTCCTGGGTAAATTTGTCGTTACCCTCGCGTTCGGCAAGACGGGCTATTTTAATGATAAACAACAGCCAGAGCCCGGCCAGAATAAATAAAAAGACGCCGTCAAACCATGACAGTTCGCCATCATACAACACATAGCCTGCGACCAGGCTCACTACCAACATTAGCGGTAATTCGCGGCGCAGAATATCAGAATGCACGGTAAATGGGTGGAACAGGGCGGTCAGCCCGAGGATCAGCAAAATGTTGACGATGTTGGATCCGACGGCGGTACCGATGGCCAGATCGACCTGCCCGTGCAGCGAGGCGGCGGCAGAGACGATGATTTCCGGCAGTGAGGTACCGATGCTGACAACGGTTATACCTATAATCAGAGGAGGAACACCTAAAGCACGGCACAGAATCGAGGCGGAGTACACGAGGCGGTCGGCGCTGTAGACCACCAGAAGTAAACCAATTATTAACAGAGCCGTAGCTAAAAGCATCTAAAATCCTTTATTCGGGTATAATCGTCGGTCCGCACGTCTGGACGTAACGAATTCCTAATTTTGACTTTATGCGCTGGAAAAGTAAAACAAATGCCAGATTTCGTTAACCAGAGCGGTTAGGATTCTGTAAGAATGCGGGGGCAAGCAGGAGTTTGCTCTACTTAAGGACCTGGAAAGGTAAGCCTATGAGCCAAAATATCGAGAATCTGGTCGAGGTGCGAGACGTCACGTTTTCACGTGGCAGTCGGGTCATCTTCGACAATATCTCGCTCTCGGTGCCGCGCGGAAAAATCACCGCGATTATGGGCCCGTCGGGGATTGGCAAGACCACGCTGCTGCGCCTGATTGGCGGGCAGATCCCCCCAGATAGCGGAGAGATCCTCTTTGATGGTGAGAACGTGCCGAAGATGTCGCGCTCCCGCCTCTATACCGTACGTAAGCGTATGAGCATGCTGTTTCAGTCCGGTGCGCTGTTTACCGACATGAACGTGTTCGACAATGTGGCGTATCCGATTCGCGAGCATACTCGTCTACCGGCGCCGCTGCTGAAAAGCACGGTGATGATGAAGCTGGAGGCCGTTGGCCTACGCGGTGCTGCAAAGCTGATGCCATCGGAGTTGTCCGGCGGTATGGCCCGTCGTGCCGCGCTGGCGCGCGCTATTGCGCTGGAACCCGATCTCATCATGTTCGATGAGCCTTTCGTCGGCCAGGACCCTATCACCATGGGGGTGCTGGTGAAGCTGATTTCTGAACTCAACAGTGCGCTGGGTGTCACCTGTATTGTGGTTTCTCACGATGTACCGGAAGTGCTGAGCATCGCGGATTACGCTTATATCGTGGCGGACCAGAAAATTGTCGCGCACGGCAGCGCCTCTTCATTGCAGGAAAATAGCGATCCTCGAGTGCGTCAGTTCCTCGACGGTATTGCCGACGGCCCGGTGCCGTTCCGTTATCCTGCGGGCGATTATCGCCGCGATCTCATCGGCACAGGGAGCTAATCTACTCATGCTGTTAAATGCACTGGCAGCGCTTGGACATCGCGGGATTAAGACCGTCGCGACGTTCGGGCGCGCTGGGTTAATGTTATTCAATGCCGTTGTCGGCAAGCCGGAGTTCCGCAAACACGCGCCGCTGCTGGTTCGCCAGCTGTATAACGTCGGCGTGCTCTCTCTGGTCATCATCATCGTGTCGGGCGTGTTTATCGGCATGGTGCTGGGGCTGCAGGGTTACCTGGTGCTGACCACCTACAGCGCGGAGACCAGTCTTGGCATGCTGGTGGCGCTATCGCTGCTGCGTGAACTGGGGCCGGTGGTTGCCGCGCTGCTGTTTGCCGGGCGTGCGGGTTCTGCGCTGACCGCGGAAATTGGCTTGATGCGCGCTACCGAACAGCTCTCCAGCATGGAGATGATGGCGGTGGATCCGCTGCGTCGCGTTATCTCCCCTCGCTTGTGGGCGGGCGTAATCTCGCTGCCGCTGCTGACCATTATCTTCGTGGCGGTCGGCATCTGGGGCGGTTCGCTGGTCGGCGTAAGCTGGAAAGGTATTGATGCCGGGTTCTTCTGGTCGGCAATGCAAAATGCGGTGGACTGGCGTCTGGATCTGGTGAACTGCCTGATCAAGAGCGTTGTTTTCGCCATTACGGTGACATGGATTGCGTTATTTAACGGTTACGATGCGATCCCCACTTCTGCCGGAATTAGCCGGGCGACGACGCGCACCGTGGTGCACTCCTCGCTGGCAGTTCTTGGGCTGGACTTTGTGCTGACGGCACTGATGTTTGGGAATTGAGTGAATGCAAACGAAAAAGAGTGAAATCTGGGTCGGTATTTTTTTGTTGGTTGCCCTGCTGGCGGCGCTGTTTATCTGCCTGAAGGCGGCGGACGTATCGTCAATGAAATCAGAACCAACCTACCGCATTTACGCCACCTTCGATAACATCGGCGGCCTGAAAAACCGTTCACCGGTGCGAATTGGCGGCGTAGTGATTGGTCGCGTTGCGGATATTGAACTGGATCCGAAAACCTACTTACCGCGCGTCGCTATCGATATCGAAGATCGCTATAACCATATCCCTGATACCAGTTCGCTGGCCATTCGTACTTCTGGCCTGCTTGGGGAACAGTATCTGGCGCTGAACGTCGGCTTTGAAGACCCTGAACTGGGAACGTCTATCCTTAAAGATGGCGGTATCATCCAGGACACTAAATCAGCGATGGTACTGGAAGACCTGATTGGCCAATTCCTTTACAACAGCAAAGGCAGCGACAATCAGAATTCAGGCGATGCGCAGGGTTCTGCAGATGGACATACTGGTACGGCGACGCCTGCGACTGGCGCGACGAATTAATCTCAGGAGATACTCGACATGTTTAAACGTTTACTGATGGTTGCCATGCTGGTGATTGCGCCGTTGACGGCGGCCACCGCGGCAGACCAAACCAATCCTTATAAGCTGATGAATGAAGCGGCGCAGAAGACGTTCGATCGCCTGAAGAATGAACAACCGAAGATTCGTTCTAATCCGAACTACCTGCGCGATGTGGTCGATCAGGAACTGCTGCCGTACGTACAGGTGAAATACGCCGGTGCGCTGGTGCTGGGCCGTTACTACAAAGACGCGACCCCTGCGCAGCGTGACGCATACTTCACCGCGTTCCGTGAATACCTGAAGCAGGCATACGGTCAGGCGCTGGCGATGTACCACGGCCAGACCTACCAGATTGCGCCAGAGCAGCCGCTGGGCGATGCGACTATCGTGCCTATCCGCGTAACCATCATTGACCCGAACGGCCGCCCTCCGGTGCGCCTGGACTTCCAGTGGCGTAAAAATACCCAGACGGGTAACTGGCAGGCGTATGACATGATTGCGGAAGGGGTGAGCATGATCACCACCAAGCAGAACGAATGGAGCGACCTGCTGCGCACTAAGGGCATTGACGGCCTGACCGCACAGCTGAAATCCATTTCTGCACAGCCAATCACCCTGGATCAGAAAAAATAATGGCCGAACCGCTAAGCTGGAAGCGCGACGGTGAACGCCTGGCGCTGCACGGTGAACTGGATCAGGACTTTCTGGTGTCCCTGTGGGATGCCAGAAGCGAAGCGACGCAGGGCGTGTCGGTTCTCGACCTCAGCGGCCTGAGCCGTGTCGATACGGCTGGTCTGGCGCTGCTGGTGCATCTGGTTGAGCTTATCCGCGCGCAGGGGCGAACCCCGAGCCTGGAAGGAGTAAGCGAAAAACTGGTAACCCTGAAAAGCTTGTACAACCTGCCGGAAGGCATGATCCCCTAACAGTTTCAGCACGTTACTGTTGTGGTTTCTGACAAAGCCCCATCAATCTCAACGATGGGGCTTTTTGCTTGTTTAAGACCGCGCCACTTTCCTCTAAGATGTGGGGCTTGTTTTCACTCTCAAATGAAATGCGAACCTATGGAAAATAATGAAATTCAGACCGTGCTGATGAACGCACTCTCCCTTCAGGAAGTTCTCGTTTCTGGCGATGGCAGCCACTTCCAGGTTATTGCCGTGGGTGAGATGTTTGATGGCATGAGCCGGGTTAAGAAGCAGCAGACGATCTATGGCCCGCTGATGGAGTATCTTGCGGACAACCGCATTCATGCCCTGTCGATCAAGGCGTACACCCCACAAGAGTGGGCACGCGATCGCAAACTCAACGGTTTTTGAGCCAGGGGAAAAGTGTGCGCACTTTTCCGGTGGCGAACGTGAATACTTAACAGAGATTAGATTTGATGGATAAATTTCGTGTGCAGGGGCCAACCCGCCTTCAGGGCGAGGTCACCATTAGCGGTGCTAAAAACGCTGCCCTGCCGATTCTATTTGCCGCTTTGCTGGCAGAAGACCCGGTAGAAATCCAGAACGTACCGAAGCTGAAAGACGTTGATACGTCCATGAAGCTGCTGACTCAGCTGGGTGCAAAAGTTGAGCGTAACGGCTCGGTGTGGATTGACGCGGGCTCGGTAAACGTCTTCTGCGCGCCATACGACCTGGTGAAAACCATGCGTGCTTCTATCTGGGCGCTGGGGCCGCTGGTGGCGCGTTTTGGCCAGGGTCAGGTTTCTCTGCCGGGTGGTTGCACTATCGGTGCGCGTCCGGTCGACCTGCATATCTCAGGTCTCGAGCAACTGGGCGCAGAAATTAAGCTGGAAGAAGGCTACGTCAAAGCAAGTGTTAACGGCCGTCTGAAAGGCGCGCATATCGTGATGGACATGGTTAGCGTTGGCGCGACCGTTACCATCATGTCCGCCGCGACGCTGGCGGAAGGTACCACCATCATCGAAAACGCCGCACGCGAGCCGGAAATCGTCGATACGGCGAACTTCCTCAACGCCATGGGCGCTAAGGTAACGGGTCAGGGTACCGACCGCATCACCATCGAAGGCGTGAAGCGTCTGGGGGGCGGTGTCTACCGCGTTCTGCCCGATCGTATCGAAACCGGCACCTTCCTGGTGGCCGCGGCGATCTCTGGTGGGAAAATTGTCTGCCGCAACGCGCAGCCGGATACCCTGGACGCCGTTCTGGCCAAGCTGCGTGAAGCCGGTGCCGACGTTGAAGTTGGTGAAGATTGGATCAGCCTGGACATGCACGGCAAGCGCCCGAAAGCGGTGAACGTGCGTACCGCGCCACATCCGGCATTCCCGACTGATATGCAGGCCCAGTTCACCCTGCTGAACATGGTTGCGGAAGGCACTGGTGTGATCACTGAAACGGTCTTCGAAAACCGCTTCATGCACATTCCTGAACTTATCCGTATGGGCGCGCGTGCGGAAATCGAAAGCAACACCGCGATTTGCCACGGCGTTGAGCAGCTCTCCGGGGCTCAGGTGATGGCAACTGACCTGCGCGCCTCTGCAAGCCTCGTGCTGGCGGGCTGTATCGCTCAGGGCACCACAATCGTTGACCGTATCTATCACATCGATCGCGGCTATGAGCGTATTGAAGATAAACTGCGCGCTTTAGGCGCCAATATCGAACGTATCAAAGGCGAGTAATCGCAACCGCTATTTAAGCGCCCACAGATTCTGGTGGGCGCTTCTCTCTTAATATCTCACTCATTTTCCTGCTTACTGCGCCGAATAGACTGCGTTCTGTCGATAAACACATGGGTGACCGGATCGTGGTAGCGCGATGGCCAAATAATCCATGGGTCCGTTTCCAGCACTTTGGCAATGATCATCTCTCCTTTCGGCCACGGACGTGAAAGCACGTTGGCTAAGGTGGATGAACTTAGCCCGTTCTTACGTGATTCTGCTGCCATTGATGTGCCTTTTTTACGTAACCCCGCGATAATGTCGGCGGGATGCCAGTCGCTAAACTTCTCCATACTTCCTCCCTGAAAACGGTCATTAACTCGCTACGTTGAGTGAGGAATACACTGTATCGCTCTTTTCGGTAAGTTCATAAAAAGTTCTAGTAAGTTTAATTAAATTAGGAAAACATCAAATTTCTGACAAAAAAAGCGCCTTTCGGCGCTTTCAGGAACTTTCGGTGTTGTCGCGGGAAAGCGAACCGGGGATTAGCGATCGCGCTGAACGGCGATATGGGCCAGCCCGATAAGCGCATCGCGCCACGGCGTATCCGGTAGGGAGGTCAGGGAAGCAATCGCTTTGTCAGCTTCTTCCTCGGCGCGCTGACGCGTCCACTCCAGTGAACCACTGGCGGCCATTGCCTCCAGTACCGGTTCAAGCAGATGGCGGCCGTTGCCTTGTTCAATGGCGCCGCGAATCAACTGCGCCTGCTCTGGGGTGCCGTTACGCATAGCGTGCAGCAGCGGCAGCGTAGGTTTGCCCTCGTTGAGGTCGTCACCCACGTTTTTACCCAGCGTTTCACCGTCGGCGCTGTAGTCGAGCAGATCGTCAATCAACTGGAAAGCGGTACCGAGATAGCGGCCATAGTCCTGCAGCCCTTTCTCTTGCTCAGGCGTACAGTCGGCAAGCAGGCCTGAACACTGCGCTGCCGCTTCGAACAGGCGCGCGGTTTTGCTGTAGATAACGCGCATGTAGTTCTCTTCGGTGATGTCCGGGTCGTTAACGTTCATCAGCTGAAGGACTTCGCCTTCCGCAATGACGTTAACTGCTTCAGACATCACTTCCAGCACCTTTAGTGAACCGAGGCTGGTCATCATCTGGAAGGCGCGCGTATAGATAAAGTCGCCAACCAGCACGCTGGCTGCGTTGCCAAAGGCCGCGTTTGCCGTCGCTTTGCCGCGACGCATATCGGACTCATCGACAACGTCGTCGTGCAGCAGCGTAGCAGTATGAATAAATTCGATCAGCGCAGCGATAGTGACGTGGGCATTTCCCTGATAGCCAACGGCACGGGCGGCCAGTACGGCGATCATCGGACGAATCCGTTTCCCGCCGCCGCTGACGATGTAATAGCCAAGCTGATTGATCAATTGGACGTCCGAGTTGAGCTGCTCAAGAATCGTCGCATTGACACCCGCCATATCCTGCGCGGTTAACTCGTTGATTTGTTGTAGATTCATCGCAAAAGCCGGGCTTAATGTCCTGTTTACCACTTATCCATATGGGATAACGAAGGTTTTACGTTAGAGTTGTAGATACGATTGTACTGAAAAAACGGCCCAGATAAACGTTGCTGTGCAGGTTGTATTTTTTTTCTGCATGTATTGATGGTAGCACTTGTCAAAGGCTCGCGTTTTGCGTAATATTCGCGCCCTATTGTGAATATTTATAGCGCACTCTGAATCACATAAAGTTGTGCGCGGAAGCGGAGTTTATATGTACGCGGTTTTCCAAAGTGGTGGTAAACAACACCGAGTTAGCGAAGGTCAGACCGTTCGCCTGGAAAAGCTGGACATCGCAACTGGCGAATCTGTTGAATTCGCTGAAGTTCTGATGATCGCAAACGGTGAAGAAGTCAAAATCGGCGTTCCTTTCGTTGATGGCGGCGTTATCAAAGCTGAAGTTGTTGCTCATGGTCGTGGCGAGAAAGTTAAAATCGTTAAGTTTCGTCGTCGTAAACACTACCGTAAGCAGCAGGGCCATCGTCAGTGGTTCACTGATGTGAAAATTACTGGCATCAGCGCTTAAGTTAAGGGGAGCAGATTAAATGGCACATAAAAAGGCTGGTGGCTCGACTCGTAACGGTCGCGACTCAGAAGCTAAACGTCTTGGCGTAAAACGCTTTGGCGGCGAATCCGTTCTGGCTGGTAGCATCATCGTTCGTCAACGTGGTACTCAGTTCCACGCTGGCTCTAACGTAGGCTGCGGCAAAGACCACACTCTGTTTGCTAAAGCAGACGGTAAAGTGAAATTCGAAGTGAAAGGCCCGAAAAACCGTCGTTATATCAGCATCGTTGCTGAATAAGTTTTTCGCGTCCCGGTAACGGATGAAAGCCCCGCAACGTGTTGCGGGGCTTTTTACATTCGACGCCAGAAAAATGATGGGTTGTACCACCGTTTCAGGGCAGGGAATCCGGTATGAAGCAGCAGGCGGGCATTGGCATTCTATTGGCGCTCACTACAGCAGTATGCTGGGGCGCACTTCCGATTGCCATGAAGCAGGTTCTGGAGGTCATGGAGCCACCCACAATCGTCTTCTACCGCTTTCTGATGGCGAGCTGTGGCCTGGGCCTCATTTTGTCCTGGAAACGCAAGCTGCCCTCTTTGCGGCTGTTTCGCGACCCTCGCTGGCTTGTACTGCTGCTTATCGCTACCGGCGGGCTGTTCGGTAACTTCGTGCTGTTTAGCTCATCGCTGCAGTATGTGAGTCCGACGGCATCTCAGGTTATTGGCCAACTCTCGCCCGTCGGGATGATGGTCGCCAGCGTCTTTATTCTTAAAGAGAAGATGCGCGGCACGCAGATAGTCGGCGCAATCATGCTTATCTGCGGGCTGGTGATGTTCTTTAACACCAGCCTGATTGAAATTTTTACCCGCCTGACCGATTACACCTGGGGTGTCATTTTTGGGGTTAGCGCGGCGATGGTTTGGGTGAGCTACGGTGTCGCACAAAAGGTGTTATTGCGACGTCTGGCATCACAGCAGATCCTCTTTTTATTGTACACTTTATGTACGATTGCACTGCTGCCATTAGCAAAGCCTGAAGTTATCGGGCAACTGAGCGACTGGCAGCTAGCCTGTCTGATCTTCTGTGGTCTGAACACACTGGTCGGTTATGGGGCGCTGGCGGAAGCGATGGCGCGCTGGCAGGCGGCACAGGTGAGTGCGTTAATCACGCTGACTCCTCTGTTTACCCTGTTATTTTCAGATTTATTATCAATGGCCTGGCCCGATTTCTTCGCCAGACCGATGTTGAACCTTATTGGTTACCTCGGTGCGTTTGTCGTGGTTGCGGGCGCGATGTATTCCGCCATTGGTCATCGTCTTTGGGGGCGGTGGCGTAAGCGTGAAGCGGTTGTTCCGTTACCCCGCGCAGGCGAATGATTTACGGAGAGTAAAATGAAGTTTGTTGATGAAGCAACGATCCTGGTCGTAGCAGGTGATGGCGGTAATGGTTGCGTAAGCTTCCGCCGTGAAAAATATATTCCACGTGGCGGCCCTGACGGCGGCGACGGTGGCGACGGCGGCGACGTCTGGATGGAAGCCGACGAGAACCTGAACACCCTGATCGACTACCGTTTCGAAAAATCTTTCCGCGCCGAACGTGGTCAGAACGGTGCTAGCCGTGACTGTACCGGTAAACGTGGTAAAGACGTTACTATCAAGGTGCCGGTGGGTACCCGCGTTATCGATCAGGGCACCGGTGAAACCATGGGTGATATGACCAAACACGGTCAGCGCCTGATGGTCGCGAAAGGCGGCTGGCACGGCCTGGGTAACACCCGTTTCAAATCATCCGTTAACCGTACACCGCGTCAAAAAACCATGGGTACGCCGGGTGATAAACGCGACCTGCAGCTCGAACTGATGCTGCTGGCGGACGTGGGTATGCTGGGTATGCCAAACGCCGGTAAATCGACCTTTATCCGCGCGGTTTCCGCAGCGAAGCCTAAAGTGGCTGACTATCCGTTTACTACGCTGGTGCCAAGCCTTGGCGTGGTGCGCGTAGACAACGAGAAGAGCTTTGTGATCGCCGATATTCCAGGTCTGATTGAAGGCGCATCCGAAGGCGCTGGCCTCGGTATCCGCTTCCTGAAGCACCTTGAGCGCTGCCGCGTACTGCTGCACATCATCGATATCGATCCGATCGACGGTTCCGATCCGGCTGAAAACGCAAAAATCATCATTGGTGAGCTTGAGAAATACAGCGAGAACCTGGCGAGTAAGCCACGCTGGCTGCTTTTCAACAAGATCGACACCATGGATAAAGCGGAAGCTGAAGCTAAAGCTAAAGCGATTGCCGAAGCGATGGGTTGGGAAGATAAGTACTACCTGATCTCCGCAGCAAGCCAGGTTGGCGTGAAAGACCTGTGCTGGGACGTGATGAACTTCATCATCGAGAACCCAATTGCTCAGGCCGAAGAAGCGAAACAGCCAGAGAAAGTCGAGTTCATGTGGGATGACTACCATCGTCAGCAGCTGGACGAAGTCGCCGCAGAAGCGGAAGACGAAGAGTGGGATGACGATTGGGATGAAGACGACGAAGAAGGCGTTGAGTTCATCTACAAACGTTAATTCAACGTCCCCTGTAGCCCGGCCGAACGAAGTGACGCCGGGATCCCCCGGAGTCGGTGTTATCACACCTCGTCCGGGCTACAAATATCAAATAAAAAGGGCCGCGTCTGCGGCCCTTTTTTTATCAGTTGTTCTGATAAATATCTTTGTACAGTCTGCTCTCAAAGCGTACCAGCGGAATGCGTCGATTACGCTGATCCGCCGGCGGTACCGCGTACCCCGACAGATACTGCACAAACGCCATGCGCTGCCCGCTAGCGGTAGTGATAAAGCCCGCCAGGTTGTATACGCCCTGCAGTGAACCGGTTTTTGCCGAAACCTTGCCATCTACGCCAGCCTGATGCAGACCTGCGCGGTACTGTAGCGAACCGTCGTGTCCGGCAAGCGGTAGCATTGAGATGAAGTCCAGCTCGTTATCATGCTGGGCGATGTACTGCAGCGCCTGCATCATGGTTGCTGGCGCCAGCAGGTTATGGCGCGACAGGCCTGAGCCGTCAGCGATGATCGTGTTGCCTAAATCCACGCCGGCCTGCTGACGCAGAATCTGGCGAACCGCGTCGGAACCCGCACGCCAGGTGCCCGGTACGCCGAAGCGTGAATGGCCGATCATGCGGAATACGGTATCAGCAATCATGTTGTCTGATTTCTTCAGCATGATTTTCAGCAAGTCGTGCAGCGGCGCTGACTGCTTGCTGGCAATGACCGTCCCCGGCTCGTTGACCAGCGTTTGGCGCAGCAGGGTTCCGGTATAGGTAATCCCGGCTTGCTTGAGCTCGTCTTTGATAATCGCCCCGGCGTAGCTGGCGCCATCCTGAATGGCGAACGCCAGCGGCAGCGGGTCGGCACGCTGTGGCAGGCAGCCGGTGAGCGTATAGCGGTTCAGGTCGCCAGGCACGACGTCCAACTCGCAGTACTGTGCTTCTGGCAGCCTTTGGCCAGCGTACGAACCTGACTGAACATGGTCACCGGGTAGTAAGAGGCAATACGAATAAACGCCAAATCGTTAGCTTTCTGGGCGCTATAAAGTGAAATCGAGAAGCAGTTGCGGTCGATAATAGCGGCCGCTGGCGGTGCACTAAAGCATTGGGTCATATCGTTCCACGGCCAGCCTGGGGCTTTATCGTGGCTGGCGAAAATGGAGGTGTCGATCAGCACGTTACCGTCAATATTCTGTACGCCCGCCTTTTTCAAGGTGGCGACCATATTGCGGATATCCTGGCGTTTTAACGTCGGATCGCCGCCAAATCGCGCAATTAAGTCGCCTTTCAGCGTGCCGTTGTCCACGCTGCCTTTGCTCTCAAGCGTGGTGGTAAAGCGGAAATCCGGGCCAAGCTGGAGCAGGGCGGCCAGCGCGGTGAGCACCTTTTGGGTACTGGCTGGCAGCGCCATCTGCTGGCCGTGATAATCAATCAGCGGCGCGGGTGCGCCCACTTTCTGTACCAGAAGCGCGAGGTTGGCCCCGTCGGGAAGCTGATTGATATATTCATCAACATTCGCGGCCTGAACGCTAAACGCTATACTGGTAGTCAATCCGATGATAAATCTAGGAAATCGCATATTCTCGCGCTAACAACCTGGAAACAAGCCGTCATACTACGGCGCAACGCCCTGTAAAGTAAACGATGACCCGTAGTGAACTTCGGGGTAAAATACGTATCAAATTAAAAATTGCTGCTGACCTGGGACTTCGTACCCGGGTCGGTTTTCTTTTGCTTCTGGCCTGGTGTTGATAGCGACTCAGGCGGGCTTAGCAGCCGGAGCGGGGCGAACCGCTCCCTACAGGAATGTTTAAGAGGTATAACAATGCAAGCTATTCCGATGACCCTTCGTGGTGCAGAAAAACTGCGTGAAGAGCTGGACTTTCTGAAGTCAGTTCGCCGTCCAGAAATCATTGCGTCTATCGCTGAAGCGCGCGAGCACGGCGACCTGAAAGAGAACGCAGAGTACCACGCTGCTCGTGAGCAGCAGGGCTTCTGTGAAGGTCGTATCAAAGATATCGAAGCGAAGCTGTCCAACGCGCAGGTTATCGACATCACCAAGATCCCGAACAATGGCCGTGTGATCTTTGGTGCCACCGTGAAGGTGCTGAATCTGGATAACGACGAAGAGCAGACTTACCGCATCGTGGGTGATGACGAAGCCGACTTTAAACAGAACCTGATTTCCGTCAACTCACCGATTGCACGTGGGCTGATTGGTAAAGAGCAGGACGACGTGGTAACCATCTGTACCCCGGGCGGCGAAGTTGAATTCGAAATCATCAACGTGGATTATCTGTAAAATTTGTTCAACACTGAAATTATTGAGCAAGTGTAAAGATAAGAAAAAGGCCGCATAGCGGCCTTTTATCAAGCATAAGAGCGTGGCATGTTGCTAGCCCTCGTAGAGAAAATCCCTCATTTAACACAATGTTGTGTCAGAAATTAGGATATTCTTAACGTGGCAACGAGATTTTGCGTTCTTTACCAGGGCGATAAAGCACCAGTATCTTACCGATGACCTGTACATTACAGGCGCCGGTTTCGCGAACGATAGCGTCCACAATCAAAGTTTTGGTCTCTCTGTCTTCCGAGGCGACTTTCACCTTGATAAGTTCATGGTGCTCTAACGCTAGTTCAATCTCGGCCAGTACCCCTTCGGTCAAACCATTGTTGCCAAGCATAACTACAGGCTTGAGCGAATGTGCGAGACCTTTCAGGTGCTGTTTTTGTTTAGTACTCAGATTCATCGTATATTTTTGCTTACGTTGGGATTGAAAACGGGTCATTCTACCGCCATCTCCCATATATCGCCAAACGATGCGTAGAAATTTACGCCGAAAGGCTACGATGAACTGCCCCGATGGGAATGTTAAATGACAGGTAAAAAGCGTTCTGCCAGTTCAAGCCGCTGGCTTCAGGAACACTTTAGCGATAAATATGTTCAAGAGGCACAGAAAAAGGGGTTACGTTCCCGTGCCTGGTTTAAACTTGATGAAATACAGCAAAGTGACAAACTTTTTAAACCGGGGATGACGGTTGTCGACCTCGGTGCCGCACCGGGAGGCTGGTCACAGTATGTGGTCACGCAGATTGGTGGCAAAGGCCGCATTATCGCTTGCGATCTTCTACCTATGGATCCAATCGTTGGTGTGGACTTCCTTCAGGGCGATTTTCGTGATGAACTCGTGATGAAGGCATTACTGGAACGCGTTGGTGACAGTAAAGTACAAGTTGTCATGTCAGATATGGCACCAAACATGAGCGGAACGCCGGCGGTTGACATCCCCCGGGCCATGTATCTGGTGGAACTGGCGCTTGAAATGGCTCGTGATGTGTTAGCGCCGGGCGGAAATTTTGTTGTGAAAGTGTTCCAGGGCGAAGGCTTCGATGAGTATCTAAGGGAAATTCGCTCCCTGTTTACGAAGGTTAAAGTTCGTAAGCCGGACTCTTCTCGTGCGCGTTCACGTGAAGTGTACATTGTAGCGACCGGGCGAAAGTGATAGACGGTGGTTTTTCAAACGAAAGTTTGAAAGAAACTGGATATAGAGTATCCTGACGCTGTTTTTAACACAGTTGTAATATGAGGTTAATCCCTTGAGTGACATGGCGAAAAACCTAATACTCTGGCTGGTCATTGCCGTTGTGCTGATGTCAGTATTCCAGAGCTTTGGGCCCAGCGAATCGAACGGCCATAAGGTGGATTATTCTACCTTCCTGCAAGAGGTCAATAACGACCAGGTTCGCGAAGCGCGTATCAACGGACGTGAGATCAACGTTACCAAGAAAGATAGTAACCGTTACACGACTTACATCCCGGTTAACGATCCGAAGCTGCTTGACAACCTGCTGACGAAAAACGTCAAAGTGGTTGGTGAGCCGCCTGAAGAACCAAGCCTGCTGGCTTCTATCTTCATTTCCTGGTTCCCGATGCTGCTGCTGATCGGCGTCTGGATCTTCTTCATGCGCCAAATGCAGGGCGGCGGTGGCAAAGGTGCCATGTCGTTCGGTAAGAGCAAGGCGCGCATGCTGACAGAAGACCAGATTAAAACCACCTTTGCTGACGTTGCAGGTTGCGACGAAGCGAAAGAAGAGGTGGGTGAGCTGGTTGAGTACCTGCGTGAACCGAGCCGTTTCCAGAAGCTGGGCGGTAAAATCCCGAAAGGTGTGCTGATGGTCGGCCCTCCGGGTACCGGTAAAACGTTGCTGGCAAAAGCGATTGCTGGCGAAGCGAAAGTACCGTTCTTCACCATTTCCGGTTCTGACTTCGTAGAAATGTTCGTGGGTGTCGGTGCATCTCGTGTGCGTGACATGTTCGAGCAGGCTAAGAAAGCGGCACCGTGCATCATCTTCATCGATGAAATCGATGCCGTAGGCCGCCAGCGTGGCGCAGGTCTGGGCGGTGGTCACGATGAACGTGAGCAGACGCTGAACCAGATGCTGGTTGAGATGGATGGCTTCGAAGGTAACGAAGGTATCATCGTTATCGCAGCGACTAACCGTCCAGACGTACTTGACCCAGCCCTGCTGCGTCCAGGTCGTTTCGACCGTCAGGTTGTGGTCGGTCTGCCGGACGTTCGCGGTCGCGAACAGATTCTGAAAGTGCATATGCGTCGCGTGCCGCTGGCACCTGATATTGATGCCGCAATCATTGCTCGTGGTACCCCTGGCTTCTCCGGTGCAGATCTGGCGAACCTGGTGAACGAAGCAGCACTGTTTGCAGCGCGCGGCAACAAGCGTGTGGTATCGATGGTTGAGTTCGAAAAAGCGAAAGACAAAATCATGATGGGTGCGGAACGTCGCTCCATGGTGATGACGGAAGCGCAGAAAGAATCTACCGCTTACCACGAAGCAGGCCACGCGATTATTGGTCGCCTGGTACCGGAACACGATCCGGTGCATAAAGTGACAATTATCCCACGCGGTCGTGCGCTGGGTGTGACCTTCTTCCTGCCTGAAGGCGACGCTATTAGCGCCAGCCGTCAGAAACTGGAAAGTCAGATCTCCACCCTGTACGGCGGCCGTCTGGCAGAAGAAATTATTTACGGCGTAGAACATGTTTCTACCGGTGCGTCGAACGACATTAAAGTCGCGACTAACCTGGCACGTAACATGGTGACCCAGTGGGGCTTCTCCGACAAACTCGGTCCGCTGCTGTACGCGGAAGAAGAAGGCGAAGTATTCCTGGGGCGCTCCGTCGCGAAAGCGAAACACATGTCCGATGAAACCGCGCGTATCATCGACCAGGAAGTTAAAGCGCTTATCGAACGTAACTACGCTCGTGCTCGCCAGCTCCTGAACGACAACATGGATATTCTGCATGCAATGAAAGATGCGCTCATGAAATATGAGACCATCGATGCACCGCAGATTGACGACCTGATGGCTCGTCGCGATGTGCGTCCGCCAGCAGGCTGGGAAGAACCAGGTTCATCCAACAACTCTGGCAACACGGGTAAACCAAGTGCGCCACGTCCGGCTGATGAACCGCGTGCTCCGGACTCTGGCACCATGTCAGAGCAGCTGGGCGACAAATAAGTTATCCCATCGTTGATGACTGTGCTTCACCTGAAACCCTGGGGCTTGCTCCAGGGTTTTTTTATGCCACCAATAAGAACTCAGAAGGATTCGCTATGAAACTCACCGCACAGGGCTCCATCCTGGATCTTTCCCATCCACACGTGATGGGGATCCTCAACGTTACGCCGGACTCGTTCTCCGACGGCGGCACGCACAATACGCTGGTTGAGGCGGTGAAACATGCGAACCTGATGATTAACGCCGGTGCAACGATTATCGATGTCGGCGGCGAGTCGACGCGCCCTGACGCGCTGGACGTCAGCGTTGAAGAAGAGCTGGAACGCGTGATCCCGGTGGTTGAAGCGATTGCCCAGCGCTTCGAAGTGTGGATTTCGGTAGATACCTCAAAACCTGAGGTCATTCGTGAGTCCGCTCGCGTCGGAGCCCATATCATCAACGATATCCGCTCACTGAGCGAACCGGGTGCCCTGGAAGCGGCGGCGGAAACCGGGCTGCCGGTGTCGCTGATGCACATGCAGGGCAATCCAAAAACCATGCAGGAAGCACCGAAATACGACGATGTCTTTGCTGAGGTGAATCAGTACTTTGTGGAGCAGATCGCACGTTGTGAAAAGGCGGGTATCGGAAAAGATAAATTGTTGCTCGACCCGGGGTTCGGTTTCGGTAAAAATCTCTCCCACAATTACGCATTACTCGCTCGCCTGTCAGAATTCCATCATTTCGGTCTGCCGCTGTTCGTCGGCATGTCGCGGAAATCGATGATTGGCCAACTGCTGAACGTGGGGCCATCAGAACGCCTTAGCGGTAGCCTGGCGTGTGCGGTGATTGCAGCTATGCAGGGCGCGCATATCGTTCGCGTCCACGATGTCAAAGAAACTGTTGAGGCGATGCGTGTGGTCGAAGCCACGCTGTCTGCGAAGGGAAAAAAACGTTATGAGTAATCGCAAGTATTTTGGTACCGATGGGATCCGTGGCCGCGTAGGCGATGCGCCAATCACGCCTGATTTTGTCCTGAAACTCGGTTGGGCAGCGGGTAAAGTGCTGGCAAGCCACGGTTCGCGTAAAATCATTATCGGTAAAGATACCCGCATCTCTGGCTATATGCTGGAGTCTGCGCTGGAAGCAGGTCTGGCGGCGGCGGGCTTATCTGCCTCCTTCACCGGCCCAATGCCGACGCCTGCGGTTGCTTATCTGACCCGCACCTTCCGCGCGGAAGCCGGCATCGTTATCTCTGCATCGCATAACCCGTTCTATGACAACGGCATCAAGTTCTTCTCCATCGACGGCACCAAACTGCCGGACGAAGTGGAAGAAGCGATTGAAGCCGAAATGGAAAAAGAGATCACCTGTGTGGACTCAGCCGAGCTGGGTAAAGCCAGCCGCATCGTCGATGCTGCGGGCCGCTACATCGAGTTCTGTAAAGGGACCTTCCCGAACGAACTGAGCCTCAACCACCTGAAAATCGTTGTTGATTGCGCGAACGGCGCCACCTACCACATTGCGCCGAATGTACTGCGCGAGCTGGGGGCGAACGTGATTGCTATTGGCTGTGAGCCAAACGGTGTGAACATCAACGAAGAAGTGGGCGCCACCGACGTGCGTGCGCTGCAGGCGCGCGTGCTGGCGGAAAAAGCCGATCTGGGGATCGCGCTGGACGGCGACGGCGACCGCGTCATCATGGTTGACCACGAAGGTAACAAAGTCGATGGCGATCAGATCATGTATATCATCGCACGCGAAGCGCTGCGTCAGGGCCAGCTGCGCGGTGGCGCGGTAGGTACGCTGATGAGTAACATGGGTCTGGAAGTGGCGCTGAAGCAGTTGGGTATTCCATTCACCCGCGCGAAAGTGGGTGACCGCTACGTGCTGGAAAAAATGCAGGAGAAAGGTTGGCGCATCGGGGCGGAAAACTCCGGTCACGTTATCCTGCTGGATAAAACCACTACCGGTGACGGCATCGTGGCTGGCCTGCAGGTCGTCGCGGCGATGGTTCGCAACCACATGAGCCTGCACGATCTGTGCAGTGGCATGAAGATGTTCCCGCAGGTGCTGGTCAACGTCCGCTACACCGACGGTAAATCTAACCCGCTGGAAAATGAGGTCGTGAAAGCGACGGCAGCAGAAGTGGAAGCGGCGCTGGGTAACCGTGGTCGCGTGCTGCTGCGCAAATCCGGAACCGAACCGCTGATTCGCGTCATGGTAGAAGGTGAAGAAGAAGCGCAGGTCACTGCGTTCGCTCACCGCATTGCCGATGCGGTAAAAGCGGTATAACCGTGATGTAAGTGATTAAAAAGGTGGCGCTTGCCGCCTTTTTATTGCTGATTATGCGTTGTTTTGCTGTTTTTTTCCGCAGTTGATACAATGTGTCGAAATTGCCCTTGCGAAGGTCATTCGCTTTGGTTAGTATTCACACCCGCTTCAGTGGGAAACATAAACATCCCGCTTTATTGGTAGAAGCACTTGGTACGCGGTGTCCCCGCAAGGAACAGGTTGATTATGTACGAAGCTCTTTTAGTTGTTTTCCTTATTGTAGCGATTGGCCTTGTGGTCCTCGTTATGCTGCAGCAAGGTAAAGGCGCTGATATGGGAGCCTCCTTTGGAGCAGGCGCTTCCGGCACGTTGTTTGGTTCAAGCGGTTCTGGTAACTTCATGACCCGTATGACCGCTGTGTTTGCGACGCTGTTCTTCATTATCAGTCTGGTACTGGGCAACATCAACAGTAACAAGACCAATAAAGGAAGCGAGTGGGAGAATCTGACTGCGCCTAAGACTGAGCAAACGACTCAGCCAGCGGCACCGGCACAGCCGACCAGCGATATCCCGCATTAATAGTAGTATCCGTGCTGAGGTGGTGGAATTGGTAGACACGCTACCTTGAGGTGGTAGTGCCCTAACGGGCTTGTGGGTTCGAGTCCCATCCTCAGTACCAATATTCCGAAAGAAAGACGCTGAAAAGCGTCTTTTTTTTCGTCTGTAGAAAACCACCGTGATTTTATCGGCCGGATAAGGCAACTCCGTTATCCGGCACGCTTCGGCTTAGTCAGCCTTTGGGAAGTCAACCACGGTGTCGTTCACTCGGTTCACCATATTGGTAAACAGAATAGCGCTGATGGCGCTGATGGCTTCGATCACCTGACGGTCGCTGAACCCGGCGTCGCGCAGAGCGGCAACATCGGCTTCCGGCAGCGTACCCGCGGTGGTCACCAGCGTTTGTGAGAATTTTGCCAGCGCGTTGAGATGGGCATCTTCGGCATACTCTGCACGGCGCAGTTCGCGAATCTGTTCACTGCTGAAGCCGGCTTTTTTCGCCATCATGCTGTGGGCTGCCAGGCAGTAATCGCAGCCGGTAGCTTCGCTCACCGCCAGGTTGATGGTTTCCAGTTCCTTCGCGTTCAGGCTCCCCTTATGCAGCATGGCGTTGTGCGCCAATGCCTGTTGCAGCGACTCCGGTGAATGCCCACCGATGGTCAGGTAGGCATTTGGCACTTTCCCCATCGCTTTTTTAATCCCGCCAAAGATCTCTGCGGCTTTACCTGTTGCATCTTGTTCACGAATTTCAGCTAAACGGCTCATGACATACTCCTGTTACTAGAGGGTTTGTAGTGGCAATGACGTCATCTTAGAGGCGTTGGTCGTGCTAGACTGGCACTCTTCGTCTCATCTTTTTGTCTTATCGTCTCAGGAGTGTTATGGATAGCCTTAGCCATCTTTTGACGCTGTTGGCCCCACGCTGCGAAGTGAATCTTCACTGTCGCTTCGGTGGGCGCTGGCAGGCGGGGCATGATCAGATGCGTGCTGGCATCGTGCCCTGGCATTTTGTGCTGCGGGGGGAAGGGCGTCTTACCGTGGGGAATCAAACCCGGCATATGCGCGCGGGAGATGTCATTCTGTTGCCCCACGGCTCGCCGCATCTAATGGAGAGCCTGATGGAGTGGGGGCAGGTTCTGCCGGTGGCTCACCGCTTTAACGGCACGCTAACCGAAATGCGTACCGGTAGCGAGAGCGATGCGCTGGAGATGCTGTGCGGCGAGTTCTATTTTGGCCCGCACGTTAGCTGGCTGTTTGCCGAAGAGTCGGAGCTTATTCATCTGCATACCCACGAGCGTGACGATTGCCCGGAACTGGAGATTCTGCTCAACGTTCTGGTGCGCGAAAGCCTGGCCGAGCATCCTGGCGGCAGCGCAATTGTGCGAAGCCTCGGCGATACGCTGCTGGTTTTGCTGCTAAGAACGCTGTTGGGAGCAGAGGAGCCGCCGGGCGGTTTACTGCGCCTGATGCGTGATGAACGATTGATGCCCGCAGTGCTGGCCGTTCTGGCCGCGCCGGAACAGCCCTGGACGATGGAAAGTATGGCCGCCCGCGCCTTTTTATCACGCGCGACCTTTGCTCGTCACTTTGCCCGCGCTTACCACCTGACGCCGCAGGCCTGGCTTACCCAGTTACGTATGGCGATGGCCGCCCGATTGCTGCACCAGGACCGACAGGCCCGGCTCGATGTCATTGCTGAACGCTGCGGATTCCAGTCGCTGGCATCGTTCTCAAAAACCTTCAAAAAGCACTATGGCCAGACTCCCGGAGAATGGCGACGCCGATAGGGCACTCCCTTGATTTTTTAGTAGCCCGGCCGAACGCAGTGACGCCGGGAGTGAACTTAAGCAATCCCCAGACGCAAAAAAGGCCGCATTAGCGGCCTTTTACCTTCTCAACGCGGGCTTATTTGCCTTTGTTTTCCAGGTTCTCAACCTGCGGCAGGCCGGTAGCGGAAGAGGCGGTCAGCAGACCGGTCTTCGCATAGCCGAACAACTTCTCGCGGGTATCGGTGATGTCCAGGTTACGCATGGTCAGTTGGCCGATACGATCGTCTGGAGAGAACACGGACTCGCCTTTTTCCATGGTCAGACGTTCTGCTTTGTAGGTCAGGTTGTCAGACACGGTGTTCAGGATGGTGTAGTCGTTACCGCGACGCAGTTCCAGGGTCACTTCACCGGTAATCTGGCTAGCAACCCAACGTTGCAGGGAGTCACGCAGCATCAGTGCCTGAGAATCGAACCAGCGACCCTGATACAGCAGACGACCCAGCTGGCGGCCGTGAGCGTGATACTGCTCGATGGTATCTTCGTTGTGGATACCGGTCAGCAGGCGCTCGTAGGCAATGTGCAGCAGCGCCATCCCCGGAGCTTCGTAGATGCCACGGCTCTTCGCTTCGATGATACGGTTTTCAATCTGGTCGCTCATGCCCAGACCGTGACGGCCGCCGATGCGGTTTGCTTCCAGCATCATCTCAACGTCGTCACTGAAGGTTTTGCCGTTCAGCGCTACCGGGTGGCCCTGCTCAAAGCGTACGGTCACTTCTTCCGCTGGGATCTTCACGTTCTCGTCCCAGAACTTCACGCCCATGATCGGGTTAACGATTTTCACGCTGGAGTTCAGGAACTCAAGATCTTTCGCTTCGTGGGTGGCGCCCAGCATGTTGGAGTCGGTGGAGTAGGCTTTCTCAACGGACATCTTGTAGTCGAAGCCGCAGGCAATCATGAATTCAGACATTTCATGACGGCCGCCAAGCTCGTCGATAAAGTCGGTATCGAGCCACGGCTTGTAGATTTGCAGCTCGGCGTTGGTCAGCAGGCCGTAACGATAGAAACGTTCGATATCGTTACCTTTATAAGTACTGCCGTCACCCCAGATATTAACGCCATCTTCTTTCATCGCGGCAACCAGCATAGTACCGGTCACGGCACGGCCCAGCGGGGTGGTGTTGAAATAGGTCAGACCGCCGGTGGTGTTATGGAAGGCACCACACTGAATCGCGGCGATACCTTCAGCAACCAGCTGCTTACGGCAGTCGATCAGGCGAGCGTTCTCTGCGCCATATTCCATAGCACGACGAGGGATCGCATCATAATCGTCTTCGTCAGGCTGGCCCAGGTTTGCAGTATATGCATAAGGGACAGCTCCTTTTTGTCGCATCCACAGCAGCGCTGCGCTGGTGTCGAGACCGCCAGAGAAGGCGATACCAATACGTTGACCTGCTGGAAGATGCTTGAGAATCGTCGTCATAAAGTAAAACCCTGCTTGATTGACTGAAGGAGAAATCGCTTTCGCTGTCAGTGAATTTTTATGCAAAATAAATGAGTTTTCATTTAATCATGTTTTAGCTAACACCGGAAGGGATTCATGCATTTTTATTCAAAAATTCCGCGCCGTCAGCGCCGGTTGCCACGGTTACCATACCGCGATGGCGTACGCATTTCTTCTGCATAGAATGTGAGGTTGACAAGCTGTGATCGAGGTCACTATACTGTAGGCCGATTTTACGTCCCGTCCTCGGTACCAAATCCCAGCATTATTTGCACTTTTTGCTCAAAACGAGTAAAATTTGCCACGTTTCAGGCGCGGGGTGGAGCAGCCTGGTAGCTCGTCGGGCTCATAACCCGAAGGTCGTCGGTTCAAATCCGGCCCCCGCAACCACTTTCCCTTAGAGTTCATTTTCAAATATACTGTGAAGACTTAGGCCTTCGTAGCTGGATTTGAAAAAAAATTCTTTCGGAAGGTTCTCCAGGCCGCAGTTGCGGCTATAGGGTTCAGTTATCTAAAGCCCCGATTTATCGGGGTTTTTTGTTATCTGACTACAGAATAACTGGGCTTTAGGCCCTTTTTTTATGTCTTGGGGGTGGGTTTGTCCACATTAGAGCAAAAATTAACAGAGATGATTACAGCGCCGGTTGAAGCCTTGGGCTACGAACTGGTCGGCATCGAATTTGTTCGCGGTCGCACATCCACACTGCGCATCTATATTGATAGTGAAGATGGCATCAATGTTGATGATTGTGCTGATGTGAGCCACCAGGTAAGCGCGGTGATGGACGTTGAAGATCCTATTACTGTGGCTTACAACCTGGAAGTTTCCTCTCCGGGCCTCGACCGTCCTATGTTCACTGCTGAACACTATGTGCGTTTCATGGGTGAAGAGGTTGCGCTGGTCCTGCGTATGGCGGTTCAGAACCGTCGTAAGTGGCAGGGCGTTATTAAAGCGGTAGACGGTGAGATGATCACCGTGACAGTCGACGGTAAAGATGAAGTGTTCGCGCTGAGTAACATCCAGAAGGCGAACCTGGTTCCCCACTTTTAACAGTCTGGATTGAGGTGAAAAGCCCGCGATGAACAAAGAAATTTTGGCCGTTGTTGAAGCCGTTTCCAACGAAAAATCACTGCCACGCGAGAAAATTTTTGAAGCGCTGGAAAGTGCGCTGGCTACAGCAACGAAGAAAAAATACGAACAAGAGATTGACGTTCGCGTTGAAATTGACCGTCGTAGCGGTGATTTCGACACCTTCCGTCGTTGGGTTATTGTCGAAGAAGTGACCCAGCCGACTAAAGAAATTACCCTCGAAGCGGCACGCTTCGAAGACGAAAGCCTGAACGTGGGCGAATACGTTGAAGATCAGATCGAATCTGTCACCTTCGACCGTATCACGACCCAGACTGCAAAACAGGTAATCGTACAGAAAGTACGTGAAGCCGAACGCGCAATGGTTGTTGACCAGTTCCGTGAGCATGAAGGTGAGATCATCACCGGCGTGGTGAAGAAAGTTAACCGCGACAACATCTCCCTGGACCTCGGTAGCAACGCTGAAGCGGTTATCCTGCGTGAAGACATGCTGCCGCGTGAAAACTTCCGTCCAGGCGACCGTATTCGCGGCGTTCTGTACTCCGTACGTCCGGAAGCGCGCGGTGCGCAGCTCTTCGTCACCCGTTCTAAGCCAGAAATGCTGATCGAACTGTTCCGCATTGAAGTGCCAGAAATCGGCGAAGAAGTTATCGAAATCAAAGCCGCTGCTCGCGATCCGGGCTCTCGTGCCAAAATCGCTGTGAAGACCAACGACAAACGTATCGACCCAGTCGGTGCTTGCGTTGGTATGCGCGGCGCGCGTGTTCAGGCGGTTTCTACCGAGCTGGGCGGCGAACGTATCGATATCGTGCTGTGGGACGACAACCCGGCGCAGTTCGTGATCAACGCGATGGCTCCGGCTGACGTGGCATCTATTGTGGTTGACGAAGACAAGCACACCATGGATATCGCGGTTGAAGCGGGTAACCTGGCGCAGGCGATTGGCCGTAACGGTCAGAACGTCCGTCTGGCGTCTCAGCTGAGCGGCTGGGAACTCAACGTCATGACCGTTGATGACCTGCAGGCGAAGCACCAGGCTGAAGCACACGCGGCTATCGATACCTTCACTAAATATCTCGATATTGATGAAGATTTCTCTACCGTGCTGGTTGAAGAAGGCTTCTCCACGCTGGAAGAACTGGCCTACGTGCCAATGAAAGAACTGCTGGCTATTGATGGCCTGGATGAAGACACCGTTGAAGCACTGCGCGAGCGTGCTAAAAACGCACTGACCACTCTGGCACTGGCCCAGGAAGAGAGCCTCGGTGATAATAAACCGGCTGACGATCTGCTGAATCTGGAAGGATTGGATCGTGAGATGGCCTTCAAACTGGCTGCCCGTGGTGTTTGTACGCTGGAAGATCTCGCCGAACAGGGTATTGATGATCTGGTGGATATCGAAGGCTTAACCGACGAGAAAGCCGGTGAGCTGATTATGGCTGCCCGTAATATCTGCTGGTTCGGTGACGAAGCGTAATAAACTGTAGCAGGAAGGAACAGTATGACAGATGTAACCGTAAAAACGCTGGCTGCAGAAATACAGACCTCCGTGGATCGCCTGGTACAGCAATTTGCTGATGCGGGCATCCCGAAGGGCGCTGATGACTCTGTGTCCGCACAAGAGAAGCAAACCTTACTGGCGCATCTGAACCGTGAAAATGGTTCTGCTCCAGATAAGTTGACTTTGCAGCGCAAAACGCGCAGTACTCTCAACATTCCAGGTACCGGTGGAAAAAGCAAATCGGTACAAATCGAAGTCCGCAAGACACGCACCTTTGTGAAACGCGATCCGCAAGAGGCTGAACGCCTGGCCGCGGAAGAGCAGGCGCAGCGTGAAGCGGAAGAGCAAGCCCGTCGTGAAGCTGAAGAAGCAGCTAAACGCGAGGCGCAACAAAAAGCTGAACGTGAGGCCGCAGAAAAAGCTAATCGTGAAGCCGCTGATAAAGCGAAACGTGAAGCTGCGGAAAAAGACAAAGTGAGCAATCAACAGACCGACGATATGACCAAAACTGCCCAGGCCGAAAAAGCCCGCCGTGAAAGTGAAGCTGCCGAGCTGAAGCGCAAAGCGGAAGAAGAAGCACGTCGCAAGCTTGAAGAAGAAGCGCGCCGCGTAGCGGAAGAAGCTCGCCGTATGGCAGAAGAAAACGAGAAGAATGGTGTGAATACCGCTGAACCGATTGAAGATGCTAGCGATTATCACGTCACCACCTCTCAGCACGCTCGACAGGCTGAAGACGAAAATGACCGCGAAGTTGAAGGTGGTCGTGGCCGTACCCGCACTGCGGCGAAAGCAGCTCGTCCTCAGAAGAAAGGCAACAAACACGCTGAATCTAAAGCCGATCGCGAAGAAGCACGTGCTGCTGGTCGCGGTGGTAAAGGTGGCAAGCGTAAAGGTTCCGCACTGCAACAGGGCTTCCAGAAGCCGGTTCAGGCCGTTAACCGTGACGTTGTGATTGGCGAAACCATCACCGTTGGCGATCTGGCTAACAAGATGGCGGTGAAAGGCTCTCAGGTCATCAAAGCGATGATGAAACTGGGCGCCATGGCCACCATCAACCAGGTCATCGACCAGGAAACCGCACAGCTGGTTGCCGAAGAGATGGGCCACAAAGTTATCCTGCGTCGTGAAAACGAGCTGGAAGAAGCGGTAATGAGCGACCGTGACACCGGTGCTGCGGCTGAACCGCGCGCACCAGTTGTGACCATCATGGGTCACGTTGACCACGGTAAAACCTCTCTGCTGGACTACATTCGTTCTACGAAAGTGGCCTCTGGCGAAGCGGGCGGCATTACCCAGCACATCGGTGCATATCACGTTGAAACTGAAAACGGGATGATCACCTTCCTGGATACCCCGGGTCACGCCGCGTTTACCTCCATGCGTGCTCGTGGTGCTCAGGCAACGGATATCGTTGTTCTGGTTGTTGCAGCAGACGACGGCGTGATGCCGCAGACCATCGAAGCAATCCAGCACGCGAAAGCGGCGCAGGTGCCTCTGGTTGTTGCTGTGAACAAAATCGATAAGCCAGAAGCCGATATGGACCGCGTGAAGAACGAACTGTCTCAGTACGGCGTTATGCCGGAAGAGTGGGGCGGCGAATCGCAGTTCATTCCAGTATCTGCAAAAGCGGGTACCGGTATCGACGACCTGCTGAACGCTATCCTGCTGCAGGCTGAAGTTCTGGAGCTGAAAGCGGTTCGTAAAGGTATGGCGAGCGGTGCGGTTATCGAATCCTTCCTGGATAAAGGTCGTGGCCCAGTTGCTACCGTCCTGGTTCGCGAAGGTACCCTGAACAAGGGCGATATCGTGCTGTGTGGCTTCGAATACGGCCGCGTTCGTGCGATGCGTAACGAACTGGGTCAGGAAGTGCTGGAAGCGGGTCCATCCATTCCAGTGGAAATCCTCGGTCTGTCCGGTGTTCCGGCTGCCGGTGACGAAGTGACCGTCGTTCGTGACGAGAAGAAAGCGCGTGAAGTTGCTCTGTACCGTCAGGGTAAATTCCGTGAAGTTAAACTGGCTCGTCAGCAGAAATCTAAACTCGAGAACATGTTCGCCAACATGACCGAAGGCGAAGTTCACGAAGTGAACATCGTACTGAAGGCTGACGTACAGGGTTCTGTGGAAGCGATCTCCGACTCCTTGCTGAAACTGTCTACCGACGAAGTGAAAGTGAAGATCATCGGTTCTGGCGTAGGTGGTATCACCGAAACCGACGCAACCCTGGCTGCAGCATCCAATGCTATCCTGGTTGGCTTCAACGTACGTGCTGATGCCTCTGCACGTAAAGTTATCGAGTCAGAAAGCCTGGATCTGCGCTACTACTCCGTCATCTATAACCTGATCGACGAAGTGAAAGCGGCAATGAGCGGCATGCTGTCCCCAGAACTGAAACAGCAGATCATTGGTCTGGCTGAAGTACGTGACGTGTTCAAATCACCGAAATTTGGTGCGATCGCGGGCTGTATGGTTACCGAAGGTACCATCAAGCGTCACAACCCAATCCGCGTTCTGCGCGACAACGTGGTTATCTATGAAGGCGAGCTGGAATCCCTGCGCCGCTTCAAAGATGACGTTAACGAAGTCCGTAACGGCATGGAATGTGGTATCGGCGTTAAGAACTACAACGACGTTCGCGTTGGCGATATGATCGAAGTGTTCGAAATCATCGAAATCCAACGTACCATCGCTTAATCTTCGTTAAGATTGTCGATTGTAGGCCGGGATCGCCTCGCGCAACCCGGCAATTATTTCAAAAGGGGCTGATAGCCCCTTTTTTGTCTGGAGAATTTATTATGGCGAAAGAATTTGGTCGCCCGCAGCGCGTGGCCCAGGAGATGCAAAAAGAGATCGCAATCATCCTGCAGCGCGAAATTAAAGATCCTCGTCTGGGTATGATGACCACCGTTTCCGGTGTCGAAATGTCCCGTGACCTGGCCTATGCCAAAGTGTTTGTCACCTTCCTGAACGATAAAGATGAAGCGGCGATTAAATCCGGCATCAAAGCACTGCAGGAAGCCTCTGGTTTTATCCGCTCCCTGCTCGGGAAAGCGATGCGCCTGCGTATCGTGCCGGAACTGACCTTCTTCTACGACAACTCGCTGGTTGAAGGTATGCGCATGTCTAACCTGGTGACCAGCGTGGTGAAGCATGACGACGAACGTCGTGTGAACCCAGCGGACGACAGCAAGGAGGACTGATGAGTCGTCCTCGTCGTCGCGGCCGTGATATTCACGGCGTATTGTTGCTGGATAAACCGCAAGGCGCATCCAGCAATGATGTGCTGCAGAAGGTAAAGCGTATTTATAACGCCAACCGTGCCGGTCATACCGGCGCGTTGGATCCGCTGGCGACCGGCATGCTGCCGATTTGCCTCGGTGAAGCCACCAAGTTCTCCCAGTACCTGCTGGACTCCGATAAGCGTTATCGTGTGATTGCCCGCCTGGGCCAGCGCACTGATACCTCGGACGCCGACGGACAAATCGTGGAAGAACGCCCGGTGACCTTTAGCGATGCGGAACTGGCCGAAGCGCTGGAGAGCTTCCGTGGAGACACCCAACAGGTGCCGTCCATGTATTCGGCGCTGAAGTATCAGGGTAAGAAGCTGTACGAATATGCGCGTCAGGGCATTGACGTACCGCGTGAAGCGCGTCCGATTACCGTCTATGAGCTGCTGTTTATTCGCCACGAAGGCAACGAGCTGGAGCTGGAGATTCACTGCTCAAAAGGCACCTATATTCGAACCATTATCGACGATCTGGGTGAGAAACTCGGCTGCGGTGCGCACGTGATTTTCCTGCGTCGTCTGGCGGTCAGCAAATACCCGGTTGATCGTATGGTTACGCTGGAACAGCTGCAGGCATTGGTCGAACAAGCCGAGCAGCAAGGCGTTCCAGCAGCGGAACTGCTCGACCCGCTATTAATGCCGATGGACAGTCCGGCTTCAGACTACCCGATAGTCAATATCCCTTTAACCTCATCGGTTTACTTTAAAAATGGTAACCCGGTGCGGACGTCAGGCGCACCGCTGGAAGGTCTGGTTCGTGTGACGGAAGGCGAAGAGGGCAAATTCCTCGGCATGGGTGAAATCGACGATGAAGGCCGCGTGGCACCACGCCGTCTGGTGGTTGAATACGCTGAGTAAGCCAGATTGTGTGGCTTGCGATAACAGAGCGCTGCGAGTAGAATGTCGCGGCTTAACGCCTGCTTAATTGTTTAACAATTGGCAAGCGTTATATCAGGGGCTGCTGAATTAGAGATCGGCACCCTTTCTTTCTTTTAAATTTGGAGTTCAAAATGTCTCTAAGCGTTGAAGCTAAAGCACAAATCGTTTCTGAGTTCGGTCGTGGCGCAAACGACAGCGGTTCTACCGAAGTTCAGGTTGCACTGCTGACTGCACAGATCAACCACCTGCAGGGTCACTTTGCAGAGCACAAAAAAGATCACCACAGCCGTCGTGGTCTGCTGCGCATGGTTTCTCAGCGTCGTAAACTGCTCGACTACCTGAAACGTAAAGATGTTGCACGCTACACCGCGCTGATCGAGCGTCTGGGTCTGCGTCGCTAATTCTAGCGAGTTTCAGAAAGAGGGGCCTTTATGGCCCCTTTTTTCCACCAGACGACGGCAATTTAAAAGAATTGAGTGCCCGTAGAAACGCTGTCTGCGCCCCGGTAATCCTCCCTGTCTACGTTTCGTTTAGACAAAATTGAGCTGAAATTACCGACACAGCAGTATTTTGAAAGATAACGGGTATAATGTATTGTTGTTGTGCATATTCTTCGTTGCAGAGGTTCGCGCGGCTAATGAGAGGCTTTACCCGCATCGGGTTAGGGTTGTCATTAGTCGCGAGGATGCAAAGAAGATCGGTTTCATCGGTCGGTACGCCAGAGGGTGTGCCACCATTTAATAAGAAAGGATAGAATTTTGCTTAATCCGATCGTTCGTAAGTTCCAGTACGGCCAACACACCGTCACGCTGGAAACCGGCATGATGGCGCGTCAGGCAACTGCCGCTGTTATGGTTAGCATGGATGACACCGCGGTATTCGTTACCGTTGTAGGTCAGAAAAAAGCGAAACCAGGCCAGGACTTCTTCCCGCTGACCGTTAACTATCAGGAGCGTACCTACGCTGCTGGTCGTATCCCAGGTAGCTTCTTCCGTCGTGAAGGCCGCCCAAGCGAAGGCGAAACCCTGATTGCGCGTCTGATTGACCGCCCGGTTCGTCCGCTGTTCCCAGAAGGCTTCGTTAACGAAGTTCAGGTTATTGCTACCGTTGTTTCCGTTAACCCTCAGGTTAACCCAGACATCGTTGCTATGATTGGCGCATCTGCTGCCCTGTCCCTGTCCGGTATTCCATTCAATGGTCCAATCGGTTCTGCTCGTGTTGGTTACATCAACGACCAGTACGTACTGAACCCGACTCAGGACGAGCTGAAAGAGAGCAAGCTGGATCTGGTTGTTGCCGGTACCGAAGCTGCCGTACTGATGGTTGAATCCGAAGCAGAACTGCTGAGCGAAGACCAGATGCTGGGTGCCGTGGTATTCGGTCACGAACAGCAGCAGGTTGTTATCAAAGAGATCAACGAGCTGGTTAAAGAAGCGGGCAAACCACGTTGGGATTGGCAGCCAGAAGCCGTCAACGAAGCGCTGAACGCGCGCGTTGCTGCGCTGGCAGAATCTCGCCTGAGCGACGCTTACCGCATCACCGACAAACAAGAGCGTTATGCTCAGGTTGACGTGATTAAATCTGAAACCATCGCTCAGCTGGTTGCAGAAGACGAAACCCTGGACGCTAACGAACTGGGTGAAATCCTGCACGCTATCGAGAAAAACGTTGTTCGTAGCCGCGTACTGGCAGGCGAGCCGCGTATCGATGGTCGCGAAAAAGACATGATCCGTGGTCTGGACGTACGTACTGGCGTTCTGCCACGTACTCACGGTTCCGCGCTGTTCACCCGTGGCGAAACTCAGGCGCTGGTGACTGCGACCCTGGGCACCACCCGTGATGCACAGAACCTCGACGAGCTGATGGGCGAGCGTACTGACAACTTCCTGTTCCACTATAACTTCCCTCCGTACTGCGTAGGTGAAACCGGTATGGTCGGTTCTCCTAAGCGTCGTGAGATTGGTCACGGTCGCCTGGCGAAACGCGGCGTGCTGGCAGTCATGCCAGAGCTGGACAAATTCCCGTACACCGTTCGTGTGGTTTCTGAAATCACCGAATCTAACGGTTCTTCTTCCATGGCTTCCGTATGTGGTGCTTCCCTGGCGCTGATGGACGCAGGCGTGCCTATCAAAGCTGCCGTTGCGGGTATCGCGATGGGTCTGGTGAAAGAAGGCGACAACTTTGTTGTTCTGTCTGACATCCTGGGCGACGAAGACCACCTGGGCGATATGGACTTCAAAGTGGCGGGTTCCCGCGACGGTATCTCTGCGCTGCAGATGGATATCAAAATTGAAGGTATCACCAAAGAGATCATGCAGGTTGCTCTGAACCAGGCTAAAGGTGCGCGTATGCACATCCTGGGCGTGATGGAACAGGCGATTAACGCGCCACGTGGCGACATTTCTCAGTTCGCTCCGCGTATCCACACCATCAAGATCAATCCAGACAAGATCAAAGACGTTATCGGTAAAGGCGGTTCTGTTATCCGTGCCCTGACCGAAGAAACCGGCACCACCATCGAAATCGAAGATGACGGTACCGTGAAGATCGCGGCGACCGACGGTGAAAAAGCGAAATTCGCTATCCGTCGTATCGAAGAGATCACTGCAGAAATCGAAGTAGGTCGTATCTACAACGGTAAAGTGACCCGTATCGTTGACTTTGGCGCGTTCGTTGCCATCGGTGGCGGTAAAGAAGGTCTGGTACACATCTCTCAGATCGCTGACAAGCGCGTTGAGAAAGTGACCGACTATCTGCAGATGAACCAGGAAGTACCGGTTAAGGTTCTGGAAGTTGACCGTCAGGGCCGTATCCGTCTGAGCATTAAAGAAGCAACCGAGCAGTCTCAGCCAGCCGCCGCAGCACCAGCTCCGGCAGCAGAGCAGGGCGAGTAAGGTTTGCCTTTGCCCTCCGCGTTTGCGGAGGGCACATTTAGCTGGCCGGATGCCTTGTTTGCAGGCGGGGGACAGGACGTTCATCCAATTGTTGTCTTCGGGAGTGGGAAATGAAGCCTTTTTTGCGCTGGTGTTTCGTTGCGACAGCACTCACGCTGGCAGGATGCAGCAACTCTGCCTGGCGTAAGAGTGAAGTCCTCGCAGTGCCATTGCAACCGACTTTACAGCAGGAAGTGATCCTGGCACGCATGGAACAAATTCTTGCCAGTCGGGCTTTAACCGATGACGAACGCGCACAGCTTTTATATGAGCGCGGAGTGTTGTATGATAGTCTCGGTCTGAGGGCATTAGCGCGTAACGATTTCTCGCAAGCGCTGGCAATCCGACCTGATATGCCTGAAGTATTCAACTACTTAGGCATTTATTTAACGCAGGCAGGCAATTTTGATGCTGCCTATGAAGCGTTTGATTCTGTACTTGAGCTTGATCCAACTTACAATTATGCGCACTTGAATCGCGGCATCGCGCTTTATTACGGTGGCCGTGCGAAGTTAGCGCAAGATGATCTGCTGGCGTTTTATCAAGACGATCCCAATGATCCTTTCCGCAGTCTGTGGCTTTATCTCGCTGAGCAGAAGCTCGATGAGAAGCAGGCGAAAGATGCGTTGAAGCAACGCTTCGACAAATCGGACAAAGAACAGTGGGGATGGAACATTGTCGAGTTCTACTTAGGCAACATTGACGAAAAAACGTTAATGGAACGCCTGAAGGCGGACGCAACGGATAACACCTCGCTCGCTGAGCATCTCAGTGAAACCAACTTCTATTTAGGTAAGTATTACCTAAGTCTTGGGGACAAGGACAGCGCTACGGCACTGTTCAAACTGGCGGTTGCCAACAACGTACACAACTACGTTGAGCACCGATACGCATTGTTGGAATTATCGCTCCTGGGCCAGGACCAAGATGACCTGGCAGAATCGGACCAGCAATAGCTGACGACTACATCAGCCCGTAATCTTTTTGATTGCCATCACCTTCGCGGGTGAGGGCGTTGTTGTTCGTTAATACACCTACTTTGAGCCGGTTCACACTTTTCAATGAAAATTGCAGATCAATTTCATGATGAGTTATGTAGACTGGCCGCCATTAATATTGAGGCACTTGTACTACATGGCTGAATTCGAAACCACTTTTGCAGATCTGGGCCTGAAGGCTCCTATCCTTGAAGCCCTTACCGATCTGGGTTACGAAAAACCATCTCCGATCCAGGCTGAGTGCATTCCGCACCTGCTGGGCGGTCGTGACGTTCTGGGTATGGCCCAGACAGGTAGTGGTAAAACCGCAGCGTTTTCCCTGCCACTGCTGAACAATCTCGATCCTGAGCTGAAAGCACCACAGATTCTGGTGCTGGCCCCGACCCGCGAACTGGCGGTTCAGGTGGCTGAAGCAATGACTGAGTTCTCTAAACATATGCGCGGCGTAAACGTGGTTGCCCTGTACGGCGGCCAGCGTTACGACGTGCAGTTACGCGCCCTGCGTCAAGGGCCACAGATTGTCGTCGGTACTCCAGGTCGTCTGCTTGAC
Organism: Kluyvera sichuanensis; assembly: GCF_014218705.1. GTDB lineage: Bacteria > Pseudomonadota > Gammaproteobacteria > Enterobacterales > Enterobacteriaceae > Kluyvera > Kluyvera sichuanensis. Next base: position 59,514 of record NZ_JABBJF010000007.1, read on the forward strand.
CACCTGAAGCGCGGTACCCTGGATCTCTCTAAACTGAGCGGTCTGGTACTGGACGAAGCTGATGAAATGCTGCGTATGGGCTTTATCGAAGACGTTGAAACCATCATGGCTCAGATTCCAGAAGGTCATCAGACCGCGCTGTTCTCTGCAACCATGCCGGAAGCTATCCGTCGTATTACCCGTCGCTTTATGAAAGATCCGCAGGAAGTACGCATTCAGTCCAGCGTAACGACCCGCCCGGACATCAGCCAGAGCTACTGGTCTGTGTACGGCATGCGCAAAAACGAAGCGCTGGTACGTTTCCTGGAAGCGGAAGATTTTGATGCGGCGATTATCTTCGTTCGTACCAAAAACGCGACCCTGGAAGTGGCTGAAGCCCTGGAACGTAGCGGCTACAACAGCGCCGCGCTGAACGGTGACATGAACCAGTCCCTGCGTGAGCAGACTCTGGATCGTCTGAAAGACGGTCGTCTGGACATCCTGATCGCAACCGACGTTGCGGCACGTGGTCTGGACGTTGAGCGTATCAGCCTGGTTGTTAACTACGATATCCCAATGGACTCCGAGTCTTACGTTCACCGTATCGGTCGTACCGGTCGTGCGGGTCGTGCTGGCCGTGCGCTGCTGTTCGTTGAGAACCGCGAGCGTCGTCTGCTGCGCAACATCGAACGTACTATGAAGCTGACCATTCCAGAAGTTGAACTGCCAAACGCAGATCTGCTGGGCAAACGCCGTCTGGAAAAATTCGCCGCGAAAGTACAGCAGCAGCTGGAAAGCAGCGATCTGGATCAGTACCGTGCACTGCTGGCGCAAATCCAGCCGACGGCTGAAGGCGAAGAGCTGGACGTTGAAACGCTGGCCGCTGCGCTGCTGAAAATGGCACAGGGCGAACGTTCTCTGATCGTTCCACCAGATGCGCCAATGCGTCCTAAGCGTGAGTTCCGTGACCGTGACGATCGTTTCGAACGTCGTGACCGTAACGACCGCAATGACCGTGGCCCTCGTGGCGACCGTGCAGAACGTGGTGGTGAAGATCGTCCTAAGCGCGAACGTCGTGACGTTGGCGATATGGAACTGTACCGCATTGAAGTGGGTCGTGATGACGGCGTTGAAGTTCGTCACATCGTTGGCGCTATCGCGAACGAAGGCGACATCAGCAGCCGTTACATCGGTAACATCAAGCTGTTCGGTACCCACTCTACCATCGAACTGCCAAAAGGCATGCCGGGCGAAGTACTGCAGCACTTTACTCGTACCCGCATCCTGAACAAGCCGATGAACATGCAGCTGATCGGCGACGCGCAGCCTCGTCCAGAGCGTAGCGGTCGTAGCTTCGGCGGTGAACGTCGTGAAGGTGGTCGTAGCTTCGGTGGCGAACGTCGTGAAGGCGGTCGCGGTTTCGGCGGTGAGCGTCGTGAAGGCGGTCGTGGTGATGGTCGTCGTTTCAGCGGTGAGCGTCGTGACGGTGGTAACCGTGCGCCGCGCCGTGATGATGCAGGCGCTGCTCCACGTCGTGATGACTCTACCGGTCGTCGTCGTTTCGGCGGTGACGCATAAGCCTCACGGTTTAAAAGCGTAAAGTAATATATACAGCCCCGATCGTCATGATTGGGGCTTTTTTTATTCCATTTGTACTCGTGTACTGGTACAGTGCGACACATTAAAATGCAGTAGCAAAATAATACACTGGAGAAAAGGCTGTATGGCGACACTAACCACCACCCAAACGTCACCTTCGCTGCTTGGCGGCGTGGTGATCATCGGCGGCACAATCATTGGTGCGGGAATGTTCTCTCTGCCGGTGGTCATGTCTGGGGCGTGGTTCTTCTGGTCGATGGCGGCGCTGGTGTTTACCTGGTTCTGCATGCTGCATTCGGGGTTGATGATCCTTGAAGCAAACCTCAACTACCGTATTGGTTCGAGCTTCGACACCATTACCAAAGATCTGCTGGGCAGGTGCTGGAACGTGGTGAACGGCATCTCTATTGCCTTCGTGCTCTACATTCTGACCTACGCCTATATCTCGGCGAGCGGCTCGATTCTGCATCACACCTTCGCTGAGATGTCGCTGAACGTCCCGCCTCGGGCCGCAGGCTTTGGCTTTGCGCTGCTGGTGGCGTTTGTGGTGTGGTTGAGCACCAAAGCGGTGAGCCGCATGACCGCTATCGTGCTGGGCGCCAAGGTGATTACCTTCTTCCTGACCTTTGGTAGCCTGATGGGGCACGTCACGCCTGCCACGCTGTTTAACGTGGCTGAGACTCACGCCAGCTATACGCCTTACCTGTTGATGACGCTGCCGTTCTGTCTCGCCTCGTTTGGCTATCACGGTAACGTACCGAGCCTGATGAAGTACTACGGCAAAGATCCTAAGACCATCGTGAAGTGCCTGGTGTACGGCACGCTGCTGGCGCTGGTGCTCTATACCGTGTGGTTGCTGGGGACGATGGGCAACATCCCGCGTCCGGAGTTTATCGGCATTGCGCAGAAGGGCGGTAATATTGATGTGCTGGTACAGGCGCTGAGCGGCGTGCTCAATAGCCGTAGCCTGGATCTGCTGCTGGTGGTGTTCTCAAACTTTGCGGTGGCGAGTTCATTTCTTGGGGTGACGTTGGGTCTGTTTGACTATCTGGCGGATCTGTTCAAATTTGATGACTCTGCGCTGGGTCGTTTCAAAACCGCGCTGCTGACCTTCCTGCCGCCGATTATCGGTGGCCTGCTGTGGCCGAACGGTTTCCTGTATGCCATTGGCTATGCTGGGCTGGCGGCGACCATCTGGGCTGCGATTGTCCCGGCTCTGCTGGCGCGTAAATCCCGTAAGCGCTTCGGTAGCCCGAAATTCCGTGTCTGGGGTGGTAAGCCGATGATTGCGTTGATTCTGGTCTTTGGTGTGGGTAACGCGCTGGTGCACGTGCTGTCGAGCTTTAATCTGCTGCCGGTTTATCAGTAAGGTATTCGCCCCCTCACCCTAACCCTCTCCCCACGGGGGAGAGGGAATCTTGCCCCCTCGCCCCTTTGGGGAGAGGAGGATCGCACCGCACTATCCCAACAATTCTTTCTTCACATCCATCGCCAACCCAAACGAATGCAGCCGCGCCTGATGATCGAAAATCTGGCCATTAACCATAATCTCATCCGCCTGCGTTTCCCGCAGAATTGACTCCAGCCCGTGGCGTACTTTGGCCTTATCACCCACCAGCGACATCCGTAGCGCCTGGTCAACGCCGTATTTCTCCGATGGCGTCCAGAAGTGCTCCATCTGCTGAATCGGCGGCGGCAGCTGCCCGGTCTCTCCACGACGCAGTTTCGTGAACGCTTGCTGCATAGAGGTAAAGAGGAATTCGGCATCGCGGTTGCTGTCGGCGGCGATGATATTGATGCATACCATCGCATACGGTTTTTCCAGCCGTGCCGACGGTTTGAAGTTGGTGCGATAGAGATGCAGCGCCTGGAACAACATGTCCGGGGCGAAGTGTGAGGCGAAAGCAAACGGCAGGCCGAGCTGTGCGGCAAGCTGCGCGCCGTACAGGCTGGAACCGAGCAGCCACACCGGGATCTTCTCGCCATAGCCCGGTACCGGGCGCACCTGCGGGTCAGGGTCGACCGCATCAAACCAGTCCACCAGCTCCGCGACGTCGCGCGGGAAGTTATCGATATCGCCGCTCATATGACGGCGCAGCGCGCGCATCGTTGGCTGATCGCTGCCCGGCGCACGGCCAAGACCCAAATCTATACGTCCTGGATAGAGCGTGTTGAGCGTACCGAACTGCTCGGCAATCACCAGCGGCGAGTGGTTAGGCAGCATCACGCCGCCGGAACCCAGATGCAGCGTGGTGGTGTGGGCGGCGAGGTAGCCAATCAGCACCGAGGTGGCCGCACTGGCGATACCCACCATATTGTGGTGTTCTGCCAGCCAATAGCGGTGGTAGCCGCGCTTTTCAGCGAGCTGTGCCAGAGAGAGCGAATGGGAGAAGGCTTCTCGTGCGGAGGAACCTTGAGGGATCGGCGCGAGATCGAGCACCGAGAATGCAACGGTTTTGTCAGTCATAAAGGCTCACTTTGCTACAGCATAGTCATCAGATTGAAGGTCTTGTTCCCGCCGGGCATCCCCGGCCAGAAAAGCTGCATCTTTAATAATGCATTAAAATCTGACCATTGTTGTTAACAAAGTGAGCGGTTTTATCAGGCCTGCAACTCCAGTCCGGCCAGACGCTTCCAGTAACCGTTGCAGTCGCTATTAGCGGTCAGCGGCAGTGGGGCAGCGCCGTTTTCGTTGGCGCGGAAGGCGTCGAGCATGGCGAAGGTCTCATTGCCCATCGGCGACAGGCGTACCATATCGACCAATCCGTGCATCGACGTCAGTTCGTTGCCGAGGTTATAAACGTAGCCGCTCATGGTCTGAATGCCATTCAGCACGAAGACCTGCTGATTCTCCTGCGACAGCATGCTGCGCCCGTTCGGGTACTTGATGCAGCAGGTCTCACACTCATCCTTTGGCTTATCTTCCGAACGCGCGGTAAAGCAGCGGGCGGAGTAGGCCAGCGGCAGATGGCCGTAGCTCAGCACTTCCACTTCAAACTTATCGCGGATGCCCAGCTCTTCACACTGATTGAGCAGGTTCACCAGCCAGTCGCGAGACAGCTCAACCGGCATGCACCAGCGCACCATGCCCTGCTTTTGCAGCAGGCGTAGGGTAACGGCGTTGTAGCAGTTCAGCGCGTGACCGGCGACAAACGGCAGCTTGCGCTCGGCGCACAGGTTCACCACCCCAAGGTCGCTGGCTTCAACCAGAAAATCACCGTTTTCCACGTAACGCTTAAGCTCGCCCAGTTCGGATGATGCCTGGACCAGCGCCAGCGTAGAGAGCACGACCTGTTTGCCGCTGCCGGCGAGGGATTTCGCCATATCCAGCCAGTCGCCGACTTTGGTCGCGCGGCGTTTGCTGCACACTGCTTCACCGAGGTAGATGGTATCGGCGCTGCTGTTAGCGGCCTGCTGGTAAAAATCTTCCAGCGTCTCTTTTGACCAGTAGTAAAGCACCGGTCCTAATGAATATTTCATTGCTGTTCCTACTGCCATTTACGGTGATAAGCGCCGAGGGTGGTCTGGGTGCCTTCTGACATCGAACCGAGCGTCTCCATCCACGCGGCCTGCGGGACGAAGTTTTGCGGGTCGGCCATGCAGCGGTCAATTGCCTGACGCCACACCTTCGCCACCTGGCTGACGTACGCTGGGCTACGCTGGCGGCCTTCGATTTTCACCGAGGCGATATTGGCGGCCAGCAACTCCGGCAGCAGCTCCAGGGTGTTGAGGCTGGTAGGCTCTTCCAGCGCGTGATAGCGCTCGCCATCGACCAGATAGCGCCCTTTGCACAGCGTCGGGTAGCCAGCGTTCTCGCCATCCTGATAGCGGTCGATCAGCACTTCGTTAAGGCGAGACTCCAGCCCCTGCGGGGTTTGCTGCCAGCGCACGTAGCGTGCAGGTGAGCAGGCGCCAACGGTGTTCGGCGACTCACCGGTCAGGTAAGATGAGAGATAGCAGCGGCCTTCGGCCATGATGCACAGGCTACCGAAGGCGAATACCTCCAGCGGCACCGGCGTAACGCGAGCGAGCTGCTTCACCTGGTGAATCGACAGTACGCGCGGCAGCACTACGCGGGCCAAGTCAAAGTTACGGTGGTAGAAATTAATCGCCTCTTCGTTGGTCGCTGATGCCTGAACGGAGACATGGCGCTCAATATGTGGGTAGCGCTCTGCGGCATACTCAAGCATGGCGAGGTCGGCGAGGATCAGCGCATCGGCGCCCAGTTGCGCAGCCATATCCACGGCGCGCTGCCAGCGGACGTAGCCGTCCGGGTGGGCAAAGGTGTTAATCGCGATGTGCAGCTTACGGCGATGCTGATGCACGAAGTTAACGGCTTCCTGCAGTTTCTTTTCGGTAAAATTAAGACCGGCGAAATGGCGGGCGTTGGTATCGTCCTTCAGCCCGATATACACCGCATCGGCTCCGTTTTCGATAGCCGCCTTTAGCGCCGGGAGGTTTCCGGCAGGGCAGAGCAACTCCATAATTCTTCCTGAGTTAGCGGCCCAGCAGGGCGCATTATTGTTAATGAATGAGGATTTTAGTTAACCTATCGCTAATCATTTTTGATTTGAGGCAGACAAAAGCGTATTGATGACGCCAATAATCCGCCTACCTCACGACATAATTGTTGATTTACGCCGCTATGTCGTTTAACTGATATGGCAAAATAACGGAACTATTGCATTCAGGGAGTAAAGCTTGTGTTGGATAAACTGCGTTCACGTCTGGTCCATGTTGCACCGACTCTGATGAGCGTTCCGGTGAAATTCACGCCGTTCGCGCTTAAACGGCAGGTCCTTCAGCAGGTGCTAAGCTGGCAGTTCCGCCAGGCGCTGGATGACGGAGAACTGGATTTTCTTGACGGCCGCTGGCTGAGTATTGAGGTGCGAGATATTGGCCTCACCTGGTTTACCTCCGTTGAGAACGGGCGCTTAATCGTTAGCGACACCGCTCAGGCGGACGTGAGCTTCAGCGCGGATGCCAGCGATCTGTTAATGATCGCCGCGCGCAAACAGGACCCGGATACGCTCTTCTTCCAGCGTCGGCTGGTGATTGAAGGGGATACGGAGCTGGGTCTTTATGTCAAAAACCTGATGGATGCCATTGAGCTTGAGCAGATGCCGAAAGCGCTGCGCATGATGCTGATGCAGCTGGCTGATTTCGTAGAGGCTGGCCTAAAATCACCATCAGAAACTAAACATACATCGGTAGGTGAGCCATGCTGATTCGAGTAGAAATAGGAATAGATGCGCCGGGCATCGACGCGCTGCTGCGTCGAACCTTCAAGCGTGACGGTGAAGCCAACCTGGTGCGCGAGCTGCGCGAAGATGGCTTGATCACGCTCGGGCTGGTAGCAACGGACGATGAAGGCCATGTTGTGGGTTACGTCGCGTTTAGCCCGGTCAGCATTGAAGGCGAAGAGTTACAGTGGGTGGGGCTGGCTCCGCTGGCGATTGACGAAGCCTACCGCGGTCAGGGGCTGGCGCGTCAACTGGTCTATGAAGGGCTGGATTCGCTCAATGAATTTGGCTACGCGGCGGTGGTGACGCTGGGTGAACCTGAACTCTACGGTCGATTTGGCTTTGAGCGTGCGGCACAGTACGATCTGCGCTGTCGTTGGCCGGGCACCGAAGAGGCGTTTATGGTACATCGTCTGGCGGACGATGCGCTGAACGGCGTTCACGGGCTGGTGGAGTATTCTGACCACTTCAATCGTGTTTAAGGCCGCTCAGTAACGTTTCGAATGAACCGTCACCGGCAACGAGGCGCTCTTTCTGGCGCTTCGTTAGCTGCTTAATGCGGTACTCCAGGCGCAGTGCCAGCGAGTGCTCGCCAACCTCACCGGAAAACGCCAGCCGCAGCTCGCCTTTGCCGCGCAACGCTTTCGCCCCTTTACCGCTTTGATGCTGGTGGAACCGTCGTTCAACATCGGTGGTGATACCGGTGTACAATTTGTCGTCCTCAGTACGGACGAGATAAAGAAACCAACGCACGTGTGGCAACCTGTCTATGTGGGTGAACGCACCATAGCATAACGGAGAGAACGGATGGAAACCCTCACTGCCATTAGCAAGTGGCTGGCAAAACAGCATGTCGTCAGCTGGTGCGTCGCAAAGGAAGGCGAGCTATGGTGCGCTAACGCGTTCTACGTTTACGACGCGCAGCGTGTCGCCTTTTACCTGCTCAGCGAAGAGACCACCCGCCATGGCCAGATGACGGGACAGCAGGCACCCGTCGCCGGGACGATCAATGGCCAGCCAAAGACCGTAGCGTTGATTCGCGGCGTGCAGTTTAAGGGCGAAATTCGCCTGCTGAGCGGTGACGAAGCCGATGAAAAACGCGCGCTCTACGTTAAACGTTTCCCCGTTGCCCGGATGCTCTCTGCGCCGGTGTGGGAACTGCGCCTTGATGAACTGAAGTTCACCGACAACACCCTCGGCTTCGGTAAGAAGCTGCATTGGCTGCGCGACTAAGCGTTAAGCGTCGGCAGTTCAATGATAAAGCGCGTGGCGACGGTATCTGACGTCACGCTAATCTTTCCATGATGCGCCCGGACGATCGACTTCACGATTGCCAGCCCAATTCCGCTGTTTTCCCCTTTCCGCTGCCGTGAAGGATCAACCCGGTAGAAGCGATCGAACAGGCGCGGCAAATGCTCCTCGGCAATCGGCGTGCCGGGATTTTCCACGCTGTAGATGACCCTTTCGTCATGCGCGCTCACCTGGACGGTCACCGACATCCCGCGCGGGGTGTAGCGGATGGCGTTGGAGAGCAGGTTGTTGATGACCCGGCGGATCATCAACGGATCGCCCATCACCAGCGACGGTTGCCCGACAAAGCGCAGCGCCACGTCGCGCTCTTCCGCCCAGGCTTCAAAAAACTCAAACACCTTCATGGTTTCCGTCTGCAGATCCAGTGGTACGCTCTCCGGCACCAGCAGGTTCTCATCCGCCTGCGCAAGAAACAGCATATCGCTGACCATTTTTGCCATCCGGTTGTACTCCTCAAGGCTGGAGTAAAGCACATCTTCCAGCTCTTTGACCGTCCGGGGATGGCTGAGCGCTATCTCGGTCTGGGTGACCAGATTGGTGATTGGCGTGCGCATCTCGTGGGCGATATCGGCGGAGAAGTTGGCCTGACGTCGGAACACATCCTCGATCCGGCCGATCATCTGGTTAAACGAGATAACCAGCTGTTCCAGCTCGATCGGCACGCGGGTGGGATCCAGCCGCACGTCGAGATTTTCCGAGGTGATATTTTTGATCTCCAGGCTGACGTCACGCAGCGGCTGGTGGCCTTTACGCACCGCGATCAGCACGATCACCACGATAAACAGGCTGATGACGGCGGCGATCATCATCAGGTTGCGTTTGAGCTCTTTGAGATAGTGCAGATGGAAGTCTATCGACAGCGCGGTCAGCAGCGTGTAGCGCTGGCTATCGCTCTGGATCGTGGAGGCGATAACCCGGTAGGTCGCCGTCGGCATGGCGCTGGCGTCGTGGCCTGCCATCGGCGGCATACTGCTGCCGACCCAGCGGAACATGCGCTGGGATTTCAACGCCTGGGAAAACTGGGGAGAGGCAAAGATCGGCGACAGATCCGGTCCGGTAGGGGAGCGATACAGCAGCGGATTGTTCTGGCTGCGCAGCAGCACGACGATATTGCGATAGCCCGCCAGTGCGCTCTGGATATTGGCAAGCTTCTCGGCCTCTGAGACATCTGGCGCCGTGAGCTGCGCATTAAGCGTCGCGTTCACCTGCTTAAGGTCATTCACATCCTGCTCGGCGAAGTGTTTTTCCACCGAATGCAGCATCATTCCGGTAAAGGCGGCAAACGCGAGAATGGTCGCCAGGCTGATAAAAAAGGTCAGACGGGTGGCAAGCGAGAACGGGCGGCGGTGCGCGTTAACCTTCATCGCGAACCTCAAGCACATAGCCGACGCCGCGTACGGTCTGAATCAGCTTCGGGGTAAAGTCGTTATCGATTTTGGCGCGCAGGCGCTTGATGGCGACGTCGATAGCGTTGGTGTCGCTGTCGAAATTCATGTCCCAGACCTGGGAGGCAATCAGCGAACGCGGTAACACCTCGCCCTGATGACGCAGGAAGAACTCCAGCAGCGTAAACTCTTTGCTGGTCAAGGTGATGCGCGTATCGCCGCGGGTCACCTTGCGGGAGACTCTGTCGAGCGTGAGGTCGGCAACCTGCAGTTGGCTCTCAACGATCACTGCCGCCCCACGGCGCAATAACGTTCTGACGCGCGCCAGCAGTTCGGCAAAAGCGAAGGGCTTCACCAGATAATCATCGGCGCCCAGTTCCAGCCCTTTCACCCGATGCTCAATGGTGCCGAGCGCGGTGAGCAGCAGGATTGGCATCCCTTTGTTGGCTGCGCGCAGCATGCGCACAATATCCCAGCCGTTGACGTCAGGCAGCATAATATCCAGCACAATCAGGTCGTAATCGGCGGTCATCGCCAGGTGATAACCGTTGAGGCCGTTGTCGGTGTGATCCACCACAAAGCCCGCTTCCGTCAACCCCTTTGCCAGGTATTCGCCCGTTTTGACCTCGTCTTCCACCACCAGAATTTTCATCTGCCCTCCATCGCCGCTGTGTGATGGAGCCATTCTAATGAGGAGTCGGCGAGGACGGAATACCTGATGGGGAGTTTCCTTAAACGGAAGAGAAGGCGAGCGCGCTGTCCGGATGTGGATATTGTTTCCATATTGTCAACAAAATGGCGGCTTGCTAAAATGTTCCAATATGGAAACATGGAGGTTATGTCGTGCATGTCATATCAAGGGCGCCATTTGATGAGGCGGTGAGGAAATACCCAAATGAGACCACCGCACTGGATGATACATATCGGGTTTTAAAACGAGCGAACGCCGCCACTCCGGATGAACTCAGGCAGTATTTTAGCAGCCTGGATCGTATGAAGTACCGGGATAAATGGTGGGTTATTGATATTAGCGGTAACACATTGAGAATGATGTTTTTTGCCGATTTCGAACGGGGAAAGGTGTTTATTAAACATATCACCACACATCCGGAGTATGACCGATTAACAAAATATTATCGGGAGCATAGAGAATGATTTTCAGAGAAGCGATCAAAGCGGCCAACGATCTCGCCAGCATTGTGCCACTGTTGGGTGGGAGTACATCTCGTAAAGATTATGAAGAGGCGCTGGAGCTGATTGAGTATCTGTTGGAGAACGAGCCCGATAGCCCTCTTGTTGATATGCTGGCCAGCAAAATAGCGGCCTATGAAGATAGTGCTGTAGAGTTTGCTGCATTTAATACACGTATTGCAACCGGATGTAACGGCGTAGCGCTACTGCGTGTGTTGATGGACCAGCATGGACTAAAGCAGTCAGATTTTGAGCATGAAATAGGTCAAAGATCGTTAGTCAGCCGAATACTGAATGGAGAGCGGGCCCTGACGCTCGATCATATGCGCGCGCTGGCAAAACGCTTTAACCTCCCCGTATCAGCATTTGTAGATTAAGCACATATTCGTGTAGCCCGGCCGAGCGCATGCGACGCCGGGTTTGGCACCGAGTTACCCCGGAGTCGGCGCTGACGGCCTCGTCCGGGCTACATTTATTCCGCCCACGCGTTCTGGCGCTTCAGCTCCTCGTTCACCTTGCCGTTGATCTCCTTCAGCACGGCAGGAATATCGCCATCGCAGCTGGCGTAGATTTTATTAAAACCGTCGGCGGTGATTTGCCGCACCGGGATCCAATTTGGGATCTGCGGCATGTAGCGCCCCTCTTTGGCGTAGGTTTCCGCGAACACTTCCCAGCGCGGATCGTCATGATAATCTTTGATATTCAGCGTCTTGTTAATGGGCAGACGGACGATCGGCATTGAGGTGCTGTCGGTCGCCATACCGATCTTCTGCCCCTCAGGCGAGATCAAAAACTCAAGGAACCGCTTCGCCGCCGCTTTATGCTGGCTGGTCTTCATCAGGAATGCCGTGGTGCCTTCCGCCATGGAGATGGCGCCGCCGGGGCCTGCCGGTGGTGGCACGACGGTGTAGGTTTCTTTGCCCGGATCTTTATCGAACAGCGCGATGTGGTACGGACCGGAGGAGTACATCCCGGTCTGCCCGGAACGGAACGAGGTGTTGGCATCGGCGGTGGTGTGGTTAATCGCCCCCGGCTGCGCCAGCCCTTCGCACACCATCCCGCGCATAAACGTCATTGCGGTGACCATCTCTTTGCTGTCCAGCGCCGCTTTAAATTTCCCCGGCTGCGTTGCCACCAGGTAGTTCGCTCCCGCCTGCCACAGATAGGACGATGAGAACGAGCTGGCATAGCCGCGGGTGGTCGCTAATGGCATGGTAAAGCCATAGGTGTCGTTTTTACCGTTGCCGTCCGGGTCGTCATGGGTAAACGCCTTCGCCACGTTTTTAAGCTCCTCCCAGGTGGTCGGGGCTTTCAGGTTGAGCTTATTCAGCCAGTCCTGACGGATAAACAGCGCGTAGGTATGCGCGGAGGTTGGGACGCCGTAATATTTCCCGTCCGGCAGCTGGGTGGATTTCCACGCCGCCTCATAGACATCGCCGCCGCCCTTTAGCTCGCCTGGCTTAATTTCATCGACGATGCCGAGCTGCACCATCTGGCCGACGATAATCGCATCGTTGAATACCACGTCCGGCAGCGCGTTGCCGGTAGCCGCCCGTGCCAGACGCTGGTCGAAGTCGGTTACCGCGTTGAAGTATTTAATCGATATCCCGGTCTCTTTTTTAAACTGGTCCGCAAGCTGTTGGTAAATCACTTTTGAATCGTTGCTGGCGCGGATCCAGACATCCAGTTCTTCGCTGAAAGCATTATGTGAAAGGCTAATTAACAGGGCCAAACCCAGCGCTTTGGTTTTGAATTGCATATATTGACTCCGATTTTTTACGGTAGATATTTGCCATCCCTGAACAGAGGTAAGGATTGGTGAAAAAAGGAACGAAAATGATGATAGGAGCGTGACGATGATGAAACAATGTTTCGAAAATGTAATTGCAGGAATATCAGATAATTATGTGGATGAGTTCACAAGGAAAATTAAGCGATATTTATTCTCGAGATTTTAACTGTATGAAAAGATTACCGTTGTCGTTTTGCACGAAATAAACACGGGGGATAGCAAAAGAATAAATTCGTGAGCGCGCTAGCCTTTTCCCGTGAAAGCGTGATCGCCAATGAATATTGCAGCAAAAAAGAGCGATTTTTTGGCCCATTATTATTTCCCGCCGCGATTGCGGCTTATTTTTCGCCATACCGATCACGTTCCACCGCGCGTAAATGACAGCTTTGTCATTAACCTGTCACCGAGCAAACAGAGTCACCTCCGTAAAGTAGCCACATAGCCAGCCCCTTTTGATTCGGCTGAACAGGACGTGACATGTTTAAAGTAAAACAACTGACGCTGATGATGGCGTTAATTCTGGCCGGTTGCACCTCGCTGGCGCCGGATTACCGACAGCCGGAAAACGTAGTGCCTCAGCAGTTTTCGCTGTCTCAGGGGGCGCTGGTGCCGAGCGGCGGCCAGTGGCAGGAGACCGGCTGGCAGACCTTTTTCGTCGATCCACAGGCGAAACGCCTGATTGATGTCGCCCTGCACAACAACCGTGATTTACGCATGGCGGTGCTGAACGTTGAAGCCGCGCGCGCGCAGTACAACGTGACCGACGCTGGCCGCTACCCGCAGCTTGATGGCTCGACGGGCGGCAGCTATGAAGGCGACCTGCAGGGAAAAAACGCCACCACTAAAAGCTATAGCGCGGGCCTGAACCTGAGCTTTGAGCTCGACTTTTTCGGCAAGCTGAAAAACATGAGCGAAGCAGACCGGCAGAGCTTCTTCGCCAGCCAGGCCGCCCAGCGCGCGGCGCAGATTGTCGTGGTGACGAACGTCTCGCAGGCATACTTCAACCAGCGGCGGCTAGCAGCCCAGTTGGCGATCGCCAAAGAGACGCTGCGTAACTACCAGCAATCCTACGCGTTTGTGGAACAGCAGCTGGTTACCGGTAGCACCAACGTGCTGGCGCTGGAGCAGGCGCGTGGGGTGATTGAAAGCACCCGTGCCGATATCGCCCAGCGGGAAGGTGAGCTGGCGCAGGCCAATCACGCGTTGCAGCAGCTGTTGGGCACCTACAACACCCCGCTAAGCGATGACGCGCAGAACGTCACCGCGGTAAAGCCACTGCCGCTACCGGCTAACCTGCCATCGACCATTCTGCTTCAGCGTCCGGACATCATGGAGGCCGAGCACCAGCTGCGCGCGGCGGATGCCAATATCGGCGTGGCCCGCGCGGCCTTCTTTCCGTCGATAACGTTAACCAGCGGCATTTCGAGCAGCAGTTCGTCGCTCTCCAGCCTGTTCAATGCGGCAAGCGGCATGTGGAACTTCGTGCCGAAAGTGGATCTGCCCATCTTCAATGCCGGGCGTAACGAAGCCAACCTGGCACTGGCTAACGTGAAGCAGCGTCAGGCGGTGGTGAACTACGAACAGAAAATTCAGGCAGCCTTTAAAGCGGTGGCCGATGCGCTGTCGCTTCGCGAAAGCATCGAAGGCCAACTGGTGGCGCAGCAGCGTTATTTAGCGTCGCTGCAAATTACCCTGCAGCGCGCCCGCGGATTATATGCCAGCGGTGCGGTGAGCTATATCGAAGTGCTCGATGCCGAGCGCACTATCTTCACCACGCAGCAGGCGATCCTCGATTTACTTTATTCCCAACAGGTTAACGAAATTAATTTATTCACCGCACTCGGTGGCGGCTGGAAAGCGTAACCCTTTATTCAGGAGATTCTCGATATGCGTAACGTAACGATGCTGGTTGGCGGAATGTTGATGGCGATGACGCTGAACGTTCAGGCCGCCGAAATGCAGCATGACGGACATGGCCAGATGATGGAAATGAATACCCAGCAGGCGGTTATTCAGGGTACCGGCGTGGTGCAGTCCGTGGATAAAGCGGCGAAAAAAATCACTATTGCCCACGAAGCCATTCCCGCCATTGGCTGGCCGGCGATGACCATGCGCTTTACCTATACCGCGCCCACCGAAGCGATTAATCAGCTGAAAGAGGGCAGTCACGTGAACTTCTCCTTCGTTCAGCAGGGAAACATCTCGCTGCTTCAGGATATTAAGTCAATCTGATGGCTAAATTAAAATATACGGCCGCCATTGTCTGTAGCCTGATTATTGGCGGCCTGGCGACGGCGGTGATAAGCCGCTTTATGGCACCGAACGCCCAGGCTGAATCTCAGCCTGCCGAGCGTAAGGTGCTGTACTGGTACGATCCGATGAAGCCCGACGTGCGCTTCGATAAGCCGGGTAAATCGCCGTTTATGGACATGGACCTGGTGGCGAAATACGCCGATGAGGGCGGGGATGCGCAGTCGAGCGGCGTCCGTATCGACCCCACTCAGGTGCACAACCTGGGGCTGCGTACGGAGAAAGTCAGCAAGGGCCGCCTCAACTATGGCCAGACCCTTCCGGCGAACGTCAGCTACAACGAATACCAGTTTGTGATTGTCCAGGCGCGCGCCGAAGGGTTTATCGAAAAGGTCTCCCCGCTGACGGTGGGCGACAAAGTGCGTAAGGGCACGCCTCTGGTGGAGGTCACCATTCCTTCGTGGGTGGAAGCGCAGAGCGAATACCTGCTGCTGGCAAGCTCAGGCGGCACGGCAAGCCAGCTTGATGGCGTGCTGGAACGTCTGCGGCTGGCGGGCATGCCGGAAGCGGATATCCAGCGGATGCGCAGCACACGCCGCGTACAGACGCGCTTTACCCTTACCGCGCCTATCGATGGCGTACTGACGGCGTTTAGCCTGAAAAGCGGTATGAACATCGCCAAAGACAGCGTGGTGGCGCAGATTCAGGGCATGGACCCGGTGTGGATCACCGCCGCCGTGCCGGAATCGATCGCTTATCTGCTTAAAGACTCCACCCAGTTTACGGTGGCTATCCCGGCCTATCCGGACAAAACCTTCCCGATCCAGAAATGGTCTATCTTGCCGAGCGTCGACCAAACCACGCGTACGCTGCAGGTGCGTTTGCAGGTCAATAACCCAGATGAGCTCTTGAAGCCGGGGATGAACGCCTACCTGAAGCTGAACGCGCAAAGCGACGAGATGCTGCTGATCCCGTCTCAGGCGGTGATTGATACCGGCGATGAGCAGCGGGTGATTACGGTGGCGAGCAACGGTGAGTTTGTGCCGAAAAAGATCCAGGTGCTGCATGAATCTCAGCATCAGGCCGGCATTGGCGCGGGGCTATCGGAAGGGGAATCGGTGGTGCTGAACGGCCTGTTCCTGATCGACTCGGAAGCGAATATCAGCGGCGCGCTGGACAGAATGCGGCATACCGCTGACGCCCACGCCGGGCATTAAGGAGACGGTGATGATTGAATGGATTATCCGGCGCTCGGTCGCCAACCGTTTTCTGGTGATGATGGGCGTGCTGTTTTTGAGCCTCTGGGGCGGCTGGACCATCGTCAACACGCCGGTGGATGCGCTGCCGGATCTCTCTGACGTACAGGTGATCGTCAAAACCAGCTATCCGGGGCAGGCGCCGCAGATTGTCGAGAATCAGGTAACTTATCCGCTCACCACCACCATGCTGTCGGTGCCGGGGGCGAAAACGGTGCGCGGCTTCTCGCAGTTTGGCGACTCCTACGTGTACGTGATTTTTGAGGACGGCACCGACCTCTACTGGGCGCGTTCGCGCGTGCTGGAGTACCTCAACCAGGTGCAGGGTAAGCTGCCGCAGGGCGTAAGCTCAGAGATTGGCCCAGACGCCACCGGTGTAGGCTGGATCTTTGAATACGCGCTGGTGGACAAAAGCGGTAAGCACGACCTTGCCGAACTGCGTTCGCTGCAGGACTGGTTCCTCAAATATGAGCTGAAAACCATTCCGAACGTAGCGGAAGTGGCCTCCGTTGGCGGGGTGGTGAAGCAGTATCAGGTGCAGGTCGACCCAATGAAGCTTGCCCAATACGGTATCAGTCTTAGCGATGTGAAGCAGGCGCTGACTACCTCCAATCAGGAGGCGGGCGGTTCATCGGTGGAGATGGCCGAAGCGGAATATATGGTACGCGCCACCGGCTATCTCAAAAGCCTGGAGGACTTTAACCATATCGTTCTGAAGGCCGAAGCGAACGGCGTACCGGTCTACCTGAAAGACGTGGCGCGGGTGCAGGTCGGCCCGGAAATGCGCCGCGGCATCGCTGAAATGAACGGCGAGGGTGAAGTGGCGGGCGGCGTGGTGCTGCTGCGTTCGGGTAAGAACGCCCGTGAAGTGATTTCGGCGGTGAAAGAGAAGCTCGCCTCACTGCAAAAAAGCCTGCCGGAAGGGGTTGAGGTAGTCACCACCTACGACCGTAGCCAATTGATTGACCGGGCCATCGACAACCTGCGCTCGAAGCTGATTGAAGAGTTTATCGTGGTGGCGGTGGTCTGCGCGCTGTTCCTCTGGCATGTGCGCTCGGCGCTGGTGGCGATCGTCTCGCTGCCGCTGGGCTTGTGCATCGCCTTTATCGTGATGCATTTCCAGGGGCTGAACGCCAACATCATGTCGCTGGGCGGGATCGCCATTGCCGTCGGCGCGATGGTGGATGCGGCGATCGTGATGATCGAAAACGCCCACAAGCGGCTCGAACACTGGCAGGAGGCGCATCCCGATGAACCGATGGATAACGTTACCCGCTGGAAAGAGATCACCGATGCAGCGGTGGAAGTGGGGCCTGCGCTGTTTATCAGCCTGCTGATTATCACGCTGTCGTTTATCCCGATCTTCACCCTCGAAGGGCAGGAAGGGCGCCTGTTTGGCCCGCTGGCGTTTACCAAAACCTACGCCATGGCGGGGGCGGCGGCGCTAGCGATCGTGGTGATCCCTATCCTGATGGGCTTTTGGATCAAAGGTAAGATCCCGGCGGAATCGCGCAACCCGTTGAACCGCTTCCTGATTGCGATCTACCACCCGCTGCTGCTGAAGGTACTGAAATGGCCGAAGTTCACCTTGCTGGTGGCACTGCTGTCAATCTTCACCGTGCTGTGGCCGCTCAGCAAAGTGGGCGGTGAGTTTCTGCCGAAAATTAACGAAGGCGACCTGCTGTATATGCCTTCGACGCTACCGGGAATTTCACCGGGGCAGGCGGCGGTGCTGCTCCAGCAGACTGATAAGCTGATTAAGACGGTGCCGGAAGTGGCATCGGTGTTTGGTAAATCGGGGAAAGCGGAAACCGCGACCGACTCCGCGCCGCTGGAGATGATTGAAACCACCATTCAGCTCAAGCCGCAGGATCAGTGGCGGCCGGGGATGACGCTCGACAAGATTATCGACGAGCTGGATGCCACCGTGCGGTTGCCGGGGCTGGCGAACCTGTGGGTGCCGCCGATTCGTAACCGCATTGATATGCTCTCCACCGGGATTAAGAGCCCGATTGGGATCAAGGTTTCCGGGACGTCACTGGCGGATATTGATGAAGCTGCCCAGCGTATTGAAACGGTGGCCAAAACCGTGCCGGGTGTGGTCTCCGCACTGGCTGAACGGCTGGAGGGCGGGCGCTATATTGACGTTGATATCAACCGGGAGAAAGCCGCGCGTTACGGTATGACGGTGGGTGATGTGCAGCTGTTTGTCTCGTCGGCAATCGGCGGGGCGACGGTGGGGGAAACGGTGGAAGGCGTAGCGCGCTATCCGATCAATATCCGCTATCCACAAGGTTTCCGCGATGGCCCGACGGCACTGCGCCAGTTGCCGATTCTCACGCCGACGAAGCAGCAAATCACGCTCGGCGATGTGGCTGACGTGAAGGTGGTTTCCGGCCCGACGATGCTGAAAACCGAAAACGCGCGTCCGGCGAGCTGGATTTACATTGATGCCCGTGACCGCGACATGGTCTCCGTCGTGCATGACCTGCAAACGGCGATTAGCCGCAGCGTGACCCTGAAACCGGGCACCAGCGTGGCGTTTTCCGGGCAGTTTGAGCTGCTGGAGCATGCCAATAAGAAGCTCAAGCTGATGGTGCCGATGACGGTGATGATTATCTTCATCCTGCTCTATCTGGCTTTCCGCCGGGTGGATGAAGCGCTGCTGATTCTGATGAGCCTGCCGTTTGCGCTGGTGGGCGGCATCTGGTTCCTCTACTGGCAAGGGTTCCATATGTCGGTGGCAACGGGAACCGGGTTTATCGCCCTGGCGGGGGTGGCGGCGGAGTTTGGCGTGGTGATGCTGATGTATCTGCGTCATGCGATTGAAGCCGAGCCGCGGCTGCAAAAGGCCGACACCTTTAGCCCGCAGGCGCTGGACGAGGCGTTGTATCATGGGGCCGTGCTGCGCGTGCGGCCAAAAGCGATGACGGTGGCCGTGATTATTGCCGGGCTATTGCCCATACTATGGGGAACCGGGGCCGGTTCTGAAGTGATGAGCCGCATTGCTGCGCCGATGATTGGTGGCATGATCACCGCGCCGCTGCTGTCGCTGTTTATCATTCCGGCGGCCTATAAATTGATATGGTTGCATCGCAACAGACGCAGCCGATAAGGTAGCCCGGCCGAGCTTGGCGACGCCGGGAATACACGGAGAGCCCCATGCACCACGTCCTCATTACCGGTGCCACCGGCCTTGTTGGTGGGCACTTACTTAATCTGCTTCGCCGGGAGTCACAGGTGGAATCCATCGTCGCGCCTACGCGCCATCCGCTGGAGCACGCCTTTGGGATCGTCAACCCGCATGACCCGGATCTCAGCGCGGCGCTGGCGAAGGTTACCTCGCCCGTCGATACCGTTTTCTGCTGCCTTGGCACCACAATCCGCGACGCGGGCTCGAAGGCCGCTTTCAGCCACGTCGATTACGATCTGGTGCTGGAAACCGCCCGCTCCGGCCTGCGGCTGGGCGCACAGCAACTGCTGGTGGTCAGCGCGATGGGAGCAAACGCGAACTCCCCCTTTTTCTACAATCGGGTGAAGGGGGAAATGGAAGCCGCGTTGATAGACCAGGGCTGGCCGCAGTTGGTTATCGCGCGACCTTCAATGCTGCTCGGTCAACGCGGTAAACCGCGCCTGAACGAGCGCCTGTTGGCGCCGCTGTTTAGCCTGCTGCCGGGGAACTGGAAGGCGATTGAAGCACATGATGTGGCAAAGGCGATGCTGAGTGCGGCAAGGCACCCGGGAAATGCGCAGGTAGAGATTCTATCGTCGCGTAAGCTGAGGGAAATCGCCCGGCAGTGAACCTGCCGGGCAAGGTGTGAGACGTTATTGAATTGGGGTGAACGCGGTGGTGACGCGCTTCACGCCGCTCACGCGGCTGGCGATATCGGCCGCGGCTTTACCTTCGCGGTCGGTGACCAGACCCATCAGGAACACTTCACCATTTTCGGTCGTCGCCTTCACGTTAGAGGATTTCACCTGATCGCTCGCCAGCAGCTGGGAGCGGACTTTGGTGGTAATCCAGGTATCGGAAGACGAGGTACCGAGGCTAATCGGCTGGCCCTGGCGAATTTCGTTATACACTTCGGTTGCGCCATCAACGCCAACGGCGATCTGCTTCGCACGGGTGGCGAGGCTCAGATCCGGCGTCTGACCGGTCAGCAGCACTTTGCCCTGGTAGGCGGTCACGTTAATGCGCGTCTCTTTCTTAATTTGCGCATCTTTAGACAGGGCGCTGTTCACACGAACCTCCAGCGTGCTGTCATCCACCTGAGTTCCCACCGTGCGGGGGTCAGTTGCGGCCTTGGTACCGACTGCAGCCGTGCCGACAACGGCAGCTGCAATACATCCCTGGAGCAGCATTGCGGAAATAAGGACCGCGAGGGTCGAAATCACCTTCATTTGTTCTCCTTAGTCGTCCTGGTGTGGGAAAAGGGTGTTATCAATCAAATCACACAGACAGTTTACCGTGAGCATGTGCATCTCCTGGATACGGGCGCTGCGGTGCGACGGAATGCGGATTTCCACATCCTGTTGACCAAGCAGGCCCGCCAGTTCACCGCCGTCATAGCCGGTCAGGGCGACGATGGTCATGTCACGCGTGACAGCCGCTTCTACCGCTTTGACGATATCGCGACTGTTACCACGGGTTGAAATAGCCAGCAGAACATCACCAGCGTGACCCAGCGCGCGCACCTGCTTGGCATAGATTTCATCATGCAGGCGATCGTTCGCTATTGCCGTTAAGACCACATTATCGGAATTAAGTGCAATCGCGGGTAAACCGGGACGCTCTGTTTCATAACGGTTAATCATGCAGGCAGCAAAATGCTGTGCGTTGGCGGCGGATGAACCGTTACCACAACAGAGAATTTTGTTGCCGTTCAGCAGCGACTGTACCAGGGTCATCGCAGCTCGGGAGATAGCGTCCGGGAGCGCTTCCGCCGCGGCGATTTGGGTTTGAATGCTTTCGGTGAAGCACACTTTGATTCTTTCGAGCACGATATCCCTTTACATTCTATGAGCTAAAAGCGTTTGAAAACCATTCGATTTCATTGCCGGTGAAGGCTATCACATCGAAACGGCAATCCACAGTGTCAAAACTCCCATTGTGGCGGGCAAGCCACAAGCGGGCAGTCTGTAACAGTTTGTTTTGTTTGCTCCGGGTCACACTGGCGGCGGCACCGCCGTAAAACCCCGAGCTGCGATAGCGAACTTCCACGAAAACCGTGACCGTCCCTTCCCGCATAATTAAATCAATTTCGCCGCTGCGCTCGCGCACGTTGGCGGCGATAAACGCCAGTCCTTGGCCTTCAAGCCAGCGACGCGCGCGCTGTTCCGCGGCGTCGCCAACCTGTTTTGTCGTTAACTGGCGGGAACGATCTGCCCCTGCTGGTATTTGAGCCATGATAACTTCCTGTTAATCACGCAGTCCTGGG
Source organism: Kluyvera sichuanensis (assembly GCF_014218705.1). Taxonomy (GTDB): domain Bacteria; phylum Pseudomonadota; class Gammaproteobacteria; order Enterobacterales; family Enterobacteriaceae; genus Kluyvera; species Kluyvera sichuanensis. Next base: position 80,958 of record NZ_JABBJF010000007.1, read on the forward strand.
TGGCGCTGAGATCGCCGGTATTGCCGTTCAGCTCAAAGCCCGGCACGCCGCGCATCTGCGCGAAGTGGTTAGCCAGCGCCCAGGCATCCGCGCCCATGGCGTACAGACGCGCCAGTGAATAGTCATTGTTCACCGCACGCAGCGCCTGCTGCATCAGCGCCGGGTTACTGCCAGCAAGCATGGGGATTTCGCTGTACTGCAGGCCTTCCATCTCCAGACGGAAATCCGGGCCAGCGGTGCCCTGTGCGCTGCGGGAGCTGGCGTACAGCATTGCGCCGCTCTGGCTGCCGTTACGCATCGCAATCATCGGTTTGATAAAGGCGATCTCTTCCGGAGTTGCCAGAATATAGGCCGCGTCTACCTTGTTGCTGCCGGTGATTTGCGCGTCGGTCGGTGCGGCTGGAATGGTCAGGTTACCGATGGTGACGCCCTGCGGCTGAGACTGCGCGGAGATAACCGGGGTGCCGGACAGCGAGATACCGGAACCGCCGTTCACGCCGCCTTTCAGCTCGGACAGGGAGCCAAACTTCTGCTGTAAGACCGTACCGCCACCGATTTTGTGCCACTCGTCGGCGAAGGCCTGGGTGACGCGATCGCCGAGGGCGTTACGTGGCACCAGCAGCAGCGGAGACTGTTTGCCCTGGTCATGAATATGACGCGCCGCATCGCGGGCTTCATCTTCAGGCGACAGCGCGAAGTAGCAGATGTTAGCACGGTTGCTTACCGCTTCCGGCTGGTTCAGCGCCAGCACGTTCAGCGTGGTGTTGCTTTTCATCAGCTCTTCAACGTTGTTTTTCAGCAGCGGGCCAACCACCAGGCTGACGCCGTCCTGCTGCGCCTGTGCCAGAATCTGGTTCAGCGGCTGGGAAGAGGTGTCGTAGATTTTCAGCTCTGCCGATGGGTTTGCCGCTACGCTCGCGACGGGTTGCACTGCCGGTGTTTGAGCAGGAGCCGCCTCGGCCGCCGGTGCCTGAGCCGCAGGCGAGGCGGCGTTGTTGGCCTGCGCGGCCTGAACTGGAGCCGCTACTGGCGCCTGGCTTTGCGGCGTAGTCAGGTCGGTCACTTCAGCCTGAGATGGGCTAACCACGGCGGTGGTTGCTGCCTGCGCGACCTGTTCCGGTACCGCGCTGCCGCTCACTGGCATGGTGCCGTTCTTCGCGGCTTCAAAGCCTTGCTGGATGGTTCGGCCAAACACCGCTGCCTGGCCGTTTAACGGCAGCAGCAGGGCGATTTTGTTGACCGACGCCGGCTTAAAGTTCTGTACGTTCGCCAGCTGCGACGGCAGCACTTTCGCGCCTGGGTTCTGCGGATAACGAGTCTGCCAGTCTTTAATACCGGCTTTCAGCATATCGGGATCGTTGCGGTTATCGAACCAGACACGCTGCAGATCGAGCCAGCCTTGCAGCACGTTTTCATCCGCATTGATCACCAGCGCGTTGGCCTGCTCCTGGGTCATGGAGGAAAGCGCCTGCCAGGTGGCGTCGCTGTTTTGCTGTCTTTCCGGCTGAGTGGTCAGCAGCGGTGCCTGGGCAATCAGGGCACGCAGCAGCGTCAGGGATGGTTTACCCTGCTCGGCGCTGATGGTGTCCTGCCAGAAACGCGCCTGCAGCGCACTGTCGAAATCACCGGCTTTCAGCTTTTGCAGCAGCGCCTGTGCGCCAGCGTAATCTTTCTGCGCTAGCTTCAGTTCAACCGCTAACAGCGCCTGTTCCTGACGCTGGGCTGCGTTCAGTTGCTGCGGCAGCTGATTGAACAGCTCCAGCGCCTGCTGGCTCTTGCCTTCCTTCAGCAATGAACGAATGGCGAGTAATTGCCAGTTGGTCTTGCTATCATTCGAGCTTTGCTGCATCTGCTGCAGATAAAAGCCGGAGTCAGCCTGCGTCGCGCCCTGAAGTTGGGCTGCACTCTGATCGGGGGCCTGGGTGCCACAGCCTGCAAACAGCAGCGCTGCCAGGACGACCGGCAGACAGCGCGCGGCTTTCATACGAGAAAATGTTGAGGGTACCATTCTGTATCCAGTAATATTTTTTACGCAATGCTCAATATTAAATCGGCAATACGGACGAAACAATGAAACAACACGAATCGGCGGATAATTCTCAAGGCCAACTCTTTATTGTACCTACTCCTATCGGAAATTTGGCTGATATTACCCAACGAGCGCTCGAAGTATTGCAAGCTGTTGATTTAATTGCGGCTGAAGACACCCGTCATACAGGTTTATTGCTGCAACACTTCGCCATTAACGCCCGTTTGTTTGCCTTACACGATCACAATGAGCAACAAAAAGCGGAAACGCTGGTGGCGAAACTGAAGGAAGGGCAGAACATCGCGCTGGTTTCTGACGCCGGAACGCCGCTTATCAACGACCCTGGCTACCATCTGGTGCGTACCTGTCGCGAAGCGGGTATCCGCGTGGTGCCGCTGCCGGGCCCATGTGCGGCGATTGCTGCCCTGAGCGCTGCCGGTCTGCCGTCGGACCGTTTCTGCTACGAAGGCTTCCTGCCCGCTAAATCTAAAGGTCGTCGCGACACGCTGAAAGCCATCGAAGCCGAGCCGCGTACGCTGATTTATTATGAATCCACCCACCGTCTGCTCGACAGCCTGGAAGATATGGTCGCCGTCTGGGGTGAATCCCGCTACGTGGTGCTGGCGCGCGAACTGACCAAAACCTGGGAAACCATTCACGGCGCGCCGGTAGGCGAACTGCTGGCGTGGGTGAAAGAAGATGAAAACCGCCGTAAAGGCGAGATGGTGCTGATTGTAGAAGGGCACAAAGCGCAGGAAGACGAACTGCCTGCCGACGCGCTGCGCACCCTGGCGTTGTTACAGGCTGAACTGCCACTGAAGAAGGCGGCGGCGCTGGCGGCGGAAATCCACGGCGTGAAGAAGAATGCGTTGTATAAGTATGCGCTGGAGCAGCAGGGGGAGTAGGTAAAAAGCCTGAAAACCTGCGCAATATAGAATCTGAAACACAAAAGGGGCTCGGTATTTCCGGGCCCCTTTGTATCAGCGCTTAGGCCGTAGCCGCTACGCCCGTCTGAATTCTCTGCGCCGAGCCGCAGACGTTGATTTTGTTTCTGACCACTTCCTTCATGGCATCCATCCCCACTCGCATGTAGTAGCGCGGATCGTTACCTTCCGGGTTCTCAGCAAACCACTGCTTCACCGCATCAGCAAAGGCGATTTTGAGTTCGGTCGCGACGTTAACTTTGCAGATGCCTAGCTCAATTGCCTGGCGAACAAACTCGTCGGGAACGTCGCTGGCGCCGTGTAGAACTAGCGGAACATCGACCACCTTGCGGATCTCTTCCAGGCGCTTGAAATCGATTTTCGGGCGCTTGGTGTAAAGGCCGTGGGCGGTGCCGATGGCGACGGCCAGGCTGTCTACGCCGGTCATCTCAACGAAGCGGCGCGCTTCTTGTGGGTCAGTAAAGAAGGCGCTCTCTTCATCGACATTCATATCATCTTCTACACCGCCAAGCCGCCCCAGCTCTGCTTCAACGCTGCAGTCGTTGTGGTGGCAAAAATCGACCACGGATTTCACCAACTGTACGTTTTCATCAAACGGGTAGTGGCTACCGTCAATCATTGCACTGCGTACCCCCGCGTGCACTTTGCGGCGGATATCGGCCAGCGATTCGTGGTGATCGAGGTGCAGAGCCAGGGGAAAATCGTAGCTGGCGGAGTAGGCTTCGCACAGCGCGTAGATCTCTTCAAAGGCAATGTGCTTAAAGGTCCCTGGCGTACCGGCGAGGATCACCGGGGATTGCATTTCGTTGCACACCTCAAGGATCGCCTGGATCGTTTCGGCGTTGTGGATGTTAAACGCGGGAACCGCATAGCCCTTTGCCTGGGCGTCCTGGAGCAGGTATTTCGTAGAAATAATAGCCATGATTCAATCCTCTTAGCCGCGCCATGGGTGAATGTTGACGCCCTGTACTACGCGGTTAACCGTGCCGCTAGCGGAAGGCGTGTCCGGCGTGATGCCGGCGTTGATGGACTCCGACAGCGCAAAAATCTGGGCGTACATCAGGAAACAGAAAGCCTGCTCGACGTCGCTAAATGGACGCGACGGCGGCAGAAGAATGTGAGGGCCCGCGCCGATTGCCTCGTCGGCATCGGAGGCAATGGCCACTACACGCATCGCGAGCTGGTCACGGCGCAGTTCTGCCAGCAGATCCAGATCGTACTGGCGCGTGTAAGGATGGCTGGAGACAAACATTACGATCAGCGTTTCGCTATCGACCAGCGATTTAGGGCCATGACGGAAGCCGGTAGAGGAGTCATAGAATGCGGCAATTTTACCGGCGGTTAACTCCAGCACTTTCAGCGCGGATTCACGCGCGGTACCCTGCAGGCCGCCGCTGCCCAGATAGACAATGCGTTTCCACGACTGCTGACCGAACACGCCCTGCGCGCCGTCTCCCAGTTCGTTCAGGATGGTCCGGCAGCGTCTGGCGACATCTTTGAAGGTATGGCTGTTAATCACGTCAGCGGCGAAGACTGATAGGCAGCTTGCCATCATGGTGGTGATGCTGCTGGTCATGGCAAAGCCACGGTCGTGGGTTTCGGCAGGCATCAGCAGCACCAGCGCGTTAGCGCTCTGGCGAGCATTCAGATACAGGCTGCCCGCTTCGTTGCAGGTGATCACCAGGTGGTAGCACTCAGGAACCAGCTGATTGACCAGATCGACTGCCGCGACGCTCTCAGGGCTGTTGCCCGAGCGGGCGAATGACACCAGCAGAAGCGGGCCTTCGGTTCTCAGGTAATCCAGCGGGTTTGACACCAGATCGGTGGTGGGGATCGAACGAAAATCTTTACCGCTATGATGGCTGAGCCACGGGGCGATCATATCGCCAATAAAGGCTGAGGTGCCTGCGCCAGTGAGGACGATCTGCAGATCGCGGCGATTTAACAGCGGAGCAAGAAAGTTGTCGATCGACTGACGGGTGCTATCGATCTGCGCCAGAGAACGTAGCCAGCTATCAGGCTGCTGATGGATTTCTTCTTCAGTCCAGGAACGGGTTCTGGTGCGAGACGGGGTGTAGGTTTCTGACATAACGCAATCCTTAATCGTATGAACTCAGCATCAGAAGGTGGTGCTGCTCATGTTTATCTTTCGTTTCGTTTCATTTTAATGCTTTCTTGGTTGATTAAAATCTACAGAAAAGAAATCGAAAGTTCAATCTGGAAAATAAAAATAAAACGAAAAATTAGAGATGGGAGCAATTTTGTTTTATTTATTTTTATTATTCAATGCGTTACATTTGTATTGGTAGAGGGTTTTGATTCTGACAAGAAAGGAAAAGAAAGATCCCCGCGGGGCGGTGCAGGGACCTTTACGTTAGACAATGAAAGGTTAAAGGTTTAGCGGTGTGCCTTTGAGCCAGATTTGTCGTACCTGAAGCTGGGCGTTAAGCGCAATCACATTCGCCTGCTTTCCGACGGCAATCGACCCAAGGTGGTCATCCACGCCGAGGAGCTGCGCGGGATGCAAAGAGGCCATACGAATCGCCTCTTCTGTGCTGATGCCAGCCATCTCCACCATATTTCTGACCGCGGCATCGACCGAGAGCGTACTGCCAGCCAGGCCACCGGAGGGTGTTCGCACAATGCCATTGCGCATCTCGACGTCGTAACCGCAGATGTCGTATCGCCCGTCGGGCATTCCGGCTGCCCGCATTGCATCGGTGATTAGCACCGTGCGCTCCGGGGCGCAGTGAGCGCATAGCCGTATGGTCGCCGGGTGCACGTGGTGCCCGTCGGCAATCAGTTCAAGCCAGGCGCGAGAATCGGTCAGGCCCGCGCCGACCATACCGGGCTCCCGGTGATGCAGACCGGTCATGCCGTTAAAGCAATGCACCAGCCCATCCGCACCGGCATCAAAGGCAGCAACGGTCTGCGCGTGGGTAGCGGCGCTATGGCCGAGCATCACGCGAACGCCGCGCCGCTTCAGATGTGCGATGGCCTCCAGCGCTCCGGCTTTTTCCGGCGCCAGCGCGACCACTCGAAGTGTGTTTTGCGAGTGGGCAATCAACCTATCCAGCTCGTGGGTGTCCAGCTCGCGAAACAGTTCGGGTGGGTGTGCGCCCTTGTTCTGGGGTGTAAAGTACGGCCCCTCCAGGTAGCTTCCCAGCACTATCGCTCCCTTGCCCCCCGTTTGCATGCGCAGGGCGATTCGCCCCAGCGCACTTTCGATAGCAGGAAGCGGGGCCGTGACGGTAGTGGGTAGCCAGGCACCGACCCCCTCGCAGGCTTTGTGTATCGCCAGCGTCTCCAACGTGCGTGGATCGTCATCCATCACATCTAAGCCTGCACCGCCGTGAACGTGGAGGTCGAGATAGGCCGGACACAACAGGTCAGCGTCACGGGTGGTTATACCGGCTGGAATCGGCGTAATTTGCGCTATCTGACCCTCAACGAGATGGATCTGATGGTCGTCCAGCCAGCCGCTTTCGCTCAGTACCCTGCGTGCGCGCAGCACCTGAGTCATATGCCTTCCTCTACCGCAACTTCTTCGCGGCAGTTTTTTAGCTCATCGACCAGACTGGTCAGCCCGCGATGCCCGCACTCTAGCGCCTGAAGCCTAAACGCCGTGCTGCTTAACCCTTCACGTTCCAGCACCATTTCCAGTAGCAGTTGGAGATTGGTCCCGGTGATCACTTCGCTGCCCGGTTTCTGCATGGCGAGCGTCGATGCCACGCGGAAAGGCGTTCCGCCTAATAAATCGGTCAGAAAAACGATATCCTGCTGAGAGTCTAGCTGAGCCATCGCGGCTTCCAGTTGCGACGTGAGCAACGCGGTCGTTGAGGCTTCGGGAAAATCGATAGCGATAAACTGCGGCTGCTCGCCCAGGATCTGTTTCATCGCTTGTTCCAGACCGGTCGCGAAACCACCGTGCCCACAAAGAATAATGCCTAACATTGTGACCTCTTTTACTTACAGGAAATGGGCAAACTTGCCGACAACGCCTAACAGCACGGTGATCCCAATCAGACGCAGCGGGCTCCAGCCACGACGTACCAGCCAGAACATGGTCATGGTGTAAACCAGCGGCAGGAACGCGGGCATCAGTTTATCAATCACGTCGGTCTGCAGTTTGACGACGGCATCCCCGGCGGTAATCTCAAGCGTCGTGGCTAAGCGAACGTAGGTGGCAACCAGTGCGCCAATCACCGTCATCCCAACGATAGATGCCGCATGGCCGACCTTCTGGGTGTTCGCCTTAATTAACGGGATCGCGGCGACCCCCATGCGATAAGCATAGTGGGCAAGGCCAAAGCGCAGGCCCAGGTGCACGATGTTGAACATCACAATAAAGACCACGGCCCCCAGAATGGATCCCTGAAGCGCCAGGCTTGCGCCAATACCGCCGCAGATAGGCAGCAACGTGAGCCAGAACATCGCATCACCGATGCCGCCTAACGGTGCGCCGACCGCGATTTTGGTGCTTTGAATACTGTTAACGTCCTGCTTGGAACGCTCCATCGCCAGAATAATGCCGATAACAAAGGTGACCAGGAAAGGGTGGGTGTTGAAGAATCCCATATGTCCTTTCATGGCGCGCGCCAGGTCGCGTTTATTGGTGTGGATCTTTTTCAGGGCCGGCAGTAGGCCATACAGCCAGCCGGATGCCTGCATACGTTCATAGTTAAAAGAGGCCTGCAGCAGCATGGAACGCCAGGCCACACGGTTGATGTCTTTGCGCGTTAGCTCAGCGCCAATGGACTGATCTTCATAGACGTTTTCGTTTACGCCGCTCAGCAGCGTCTCTTCGCTTTCGGCAACATTCGGCAGGGTGGTTTGATTAGATGCCATCTTCAAATTCCTCTTTCTGTGCCTGAGACACTTTAGGTTCCGGGTTCTTGCGCAGCAGATCGATCATCGCCATCGCCAGCGCGGCAGCGGCAATTGCCAGTACCGGCAGCTTGAGCCAGGCAGCGGCGACAAAACCGATGATGAAGTAAGGGATGTAGACGTTTTTCATCATGATTTTCAGCAGCACGGCAAAGCCGATCGCCGGCATGATGCCGCCCGCCACGCCGAGGCCATCGATCAAACGCTCAGGCAGAACGCTCATCGCGGTTTTGGCATGCTCCGCGCCGAAGTAAATCGGTAAAAAGGCGCATAAGAAGTAGAAGGTGCCTAACGCTAACAGCGCCAGGTAGTTAACGCGTTCAATGCCCTGAGTATCCGCGTTTGAGGCCATGCGGTCACAGCGTGACATGACGCCCGACATGACTGAAAACAGGAAAGTAATCCCCATCTGTACCGCGACGGCAAACGGCACGGCAACGCCAACGGCGACGTCGGGCTTCACTCCGGTGGTAATGGCGAACGTGGTGCCAACGATGGTACCGATAATAACGTTAGGCGGTTGTGCGCCGGCAAGCGGTGCCAGGCCCATCCAGACCAGCTCCAGCGTCCCGCCGGTCAGAATACCGGTATGCAGATCGCCGAGAATCAGGCCGACCAGCGGCCCCAACACCACAGGGCGATGCAGGTGCGTCAAACCGTTAAACATATCCAGGCCTGCGATAAAGGCGAGGATGCCTAGCGCAAATGCCTGTAGTAAGTTGATTTCCATCGCAATTACCTCAGATAAGTTTATAGAGATCTAACGCGGGTTCGGTGGGAACGCCCTGGACGAAGCATTCAACGCCTTCGGTTTTCAGCCCGTTGAAAGCTTGGGTATCGTTAGCATCAATAGAGACCGTTTTGGCGATTTGCTTTTTGCCTTCGGCATAGTGCATGTTGCCAACGTTGATGCGTTTAACCGGTACGCCGCCTTCAACCAGCGTGAGGAAATCAGCTGGATTTTTGCAGACCAGTAAGATTTTCTGACGATCTGCGGCGCGGTGAATGTTGTCGATCACCTTCTGCAGCGTCCAGAAACGGACGGCGATCCCTTCGGCCAGCACCATCTCCATCAGGTTTTGCTGTACGGAGTCTTCTGCGACCTCATCGTTGGCAACGAGCACCAGGTTTGCCCCCGCAAACCCTACCCACTGCACCCCGACCTGACCGTGAATCAAACGTTCATCAATACGGCTTAACACAATATTCGGCATAGCATTTTCCTCTTAATCGTTATTCGCTATCGGATTTGTCGCCCTGACAGGCGGCGTGGTACTGGCGTAAAACGTCCTGAATATGGTCGATAATGAGCGCGTGCGGCGTGGCGCTCAGGCTCCCTTCACGGACTCTGGCGTACTGCAAAGGGAGATACTGGCTTATCAGCGGCAGTGGAATCGGGGTATCCGCCAGATTGCGTACCAGCCGTTCGTAGGCGCTGTCGACCTGAGTATCAGGCCAGTAGTAGCGCATGCGGTCTGAGTAGCTATAGCTCCGTGCCAGCCGACGTGTATTGCTGTCGCCGTGGTAGTGGCTCTGCCAGTATTCGGGACGGTCCTGCATGACGTTTTCCAGCTCGCGTCGCAGACCGGAAATAGCCTTAGCAGGCAGCAACTCTTCTTCAATTCCTGCCAGTGAGAACAGCGCTTCGCGCAGAGCGAAGGTGAGTGCCGGGCCGACTTTCAGAATGGCAAAATGGTCAATCACCAACTGGCGAAGGGCGTGCGGCGTTTGATAGTCGGTGGAGTGTGCTTCAAAGACCATCGCGGGGTGAGATTCCACCATTTTGCTCAGCGCCACGGCTTTTTGCGGCTGATAGTCAATGACGTTGGTGTGATCGAACTCAACGCCGGGCTGAACCACTAAGGCGACGATACGCGGCCAGAGGTCGGCAAGCCCTTGCGCTTCAAAAGCATGATGATGGGCTTGCAGCGTGGCCTGAGCCGCTTCCGGCGTGGTGACGGCAAGTTCAGTGAGCGCTTCATGCGCGCCGCCCGGTACCGGAACCTCGGTGCCAATGACGTACACGAGGTCAGCGTGACCAAAATGCATTTTGCAGGTAGCTTCGGCAATGGCGGCGAGTCGCGCGGCGCGTTCTGCGACGATGGCATCGGTCAGCGGGACGGGGTCGTCAGCGCAGGACATGCTGCAATCAAGGTGGATTTTTTTGAATCCGGCGGCCACATAGCTTTTGATAAGCTCATCGGCATTGGCCATTGCCGTGGCGGCAGGCAGCGTTTGCCAGCGGTTTGGGCCGAGGTGATCGCCGCCGAGAATCAGCTGTTCGCGCGGCAACTGTAATGTATCAGCGAGTTGATGAACGAAACGGTGAAAATCAGCGGGCGTCATACCGGTATAGCCGCCAAACTGATCGACCTGGTTAGAGGTGGCTTCAATCAGTAATGGGCTGTGGTTTTGCAACGCCAGGCGCATTGCGGATTCCAGCACCAGCGGATGCGCTGAACAAACGGCATAAATGCCCTTTGCGTTCCCCCGTTTGTGTTGTTCCACCATTTCTATGAGATGTTTCACTTTCCTCTCCGTATTCGATGGTTTTAATTTTGATCTTTCGTTTCATTTCACTTTATAGTGCATTACGTCATTTAAAAAATAAAACGAAAGGTTTTCATTTTCCGATCTGTTTCACAAAAGAAACGTAATGAAAGATTTGTATGGCCGATGATACGGGGCAAGTGCCATTTCTTGCGCTTGCAATCTGCTAAAAGAAAGGCGTTAATAGAACAATCGAAATGAAACGAAAGATTGGATTAAGGGATTCATTATGAGCAGCACGGATTCGTCCGCAGAAAAGCGCATCACAGGCACCAGTGAAAGGCGTGAACTCATTATTCAGCGCTTGCGCCAGCAAGGAAGCGTACAGGTTAACGATCTTTCCACTCACTTTGGCGTATCTACCGTCACTATCCGTAACGACCTGGCGTTCCTTGAAAAGCAGGGGATTGCGGTGCGTGCCTACGGCGGAGCGTTGATCTGTGACGGCAGCCAGCCTGGAAATGAGCCTTCGGTTGAGGATAAAAGTTCGCTGAATACCGCGATTAAACGACGTATTGCTGAAGCGGCGGTTCAACTGATAAAACCGGGGCATCGTATTATCCTCGACTCGGGGACCACCACGTATGAGATCGCGCGTCGCCTGCGTCAGCATACGGACGTCATTGCCATGACGAACGGTATGAACGTAGCTAATGCGCTGCTGGATGCCGAGGGCGTTGAGCTGCTGATGACCGGCGGACATCTGCGTCGTCAGTCACAATCGTTCTATGGCGATCAGGCGGAGCAGTCGCTGCAGAATTACCATTTCGACATGCTGTTCCTTGGCGTGGACGCTATCGACCTTGAGCGTGGGATCAGTACCCATAATGAAGATGAGGCGCGGCTGAATCGCCGGATGAGCGAAGTCGCAGAGAAGATCATTATCGTCACCGATTCCAGCAAATTTAACCGCTCCAGTCTGCATAAGATTATTGATATGCAGCGCGTGGATATGATCATCGTCGACGAAGGTATTCCGGCGGAAAGTCTGGAAGGGCTGCGCAAAAGCGGTATCGACGTCACGCTGGTGGCGGCATCGGAATAAAAAAACCGGGATAGCGGTGGTGCTATCCCGGTTGTTATCAGGCAGGAGCGCGATTAGTGCATCAGGTCACCGGTGCCGGGTTAAACACCGCCAGCTGGTTATGCAGCCCCCACTGATCCGAGAAGGTTTTCTTCCGCCCGCTCGCCACGTCGAGAATAAACTCAAACAGCTTGGTGCCCACATCCTCAATGGTCTCTTCGCCCGTCGCAATGGTTCCGGCGTTGATATCCATTAAGTCATACCAGCGGTTCGCCAGCTCCGTGCGGGTAGCCATCTTAATGACCGGCACCGCCATCAGGCCGTACGGCGTACCGCGACCGGTGGTGAAGACCTGAACGGTAATGCCAGAGGCCACCTGTTGGGTGCCGCAGACGAAATCGCTTGCCGGGGTGGCGGCATAAATCAGGCCGCGTTTGGTCGGGCGCTGGCCCGGTGATAGCACTTCCACAATGGCGCTCTTGCCTGATTTGGCGATAGAGCCCAGTGCTTTTTCTACCACGTTTGCCAGACCGCCTTTCTTGTTGCCCGGAGACGGGTTGGCGCTGCGGTCGGTTTGGCCCATATCGAGGTAGTTATCGTACCAGGCCATCTCTTCCAGTAGGCGTTTACCGACCTCTTCGTTGATGGCGCGCGGGGTGAGCAGGTGGATGGCGTCACGCACTTCGGTGACTTCTGAGAACATGACGGTTGCGCCGCAGCGGACCAGCAGGTCAGACGCGTAGCCCACCGCTGGGTTGGCGGTGACGCCGGAAAAGGCATCGCTGCCGCCGCACTGCATCCCAACGACCAGTTCAGATGCCGGGCAGGTTTCACGCTGGCGCTTGTTCAGTTTTTCCAGGTGGCGTTGAGCTACCTGCAGAATGTCGTCGACCATCGATCTAAAGCCGACATGCTGTTCGTCCTGCAGGCGCACAATGCTGGCACTGTCGACCGGGATGCTCTGCACATCTTCGGTCCCTTGCAGCAGGCGTTCTGGCTGCAGTTTTTCGCAGCCGAGGCCGACCACCATCACTTCGCCGCCAAAGTTCGGGTTCAGGGCGATGTTATGAATGGTACGAATGGGCACGATGGCCGCCGGGGCGTTAATCGCCACGCCGCAGCCGTACAGGTGGTTAAGGCCTACCACGCCGTCGACGTTCGGGTATTTTGGCAGCAGATCGCGCTCAATAATCTTGACCACGTAATCCACCACGCCTGCCACGCAGTGCACGCTGGTGGAGATGCCCAGCAGGTTTTTGGTGCCGACGCTGCCGTCGGCGTTGCGGTAGCCTTCGAAGGTGTAGCCTTCCAGCGGCGGCAGCGCTTCCGGCACTTTGGTGGCCAGCGGGAGCGTGTTCAACGGCGGTGCTTCCGGCAGAATAACCGTGGACTCATCAATCCAACTGCCCTTCACGATATCGCGAACGGCATAGCCGATGACCTCGCCGTAGCGGATAATTTCGCCGCGTTCGGGAATATCTACCAGAGCTACTTTATGCCCCTGGGGAATATGCTCAATTAATTCCAGACCATCAGGAAAACGTGTTCCTGCTTTTAATCCGTTATCGTTAACAATAATCGCCACATTATCAGTGTCGTGCACTTTAATATAAAAGGCAGTCGGCGATTCTTGTCTGATTTCAATGTTAGCCATTGTCCAGTATTCTCCAGCCAGCGGGGCAAAAAATAAAAGATAGAAGTGTCAGGGTTTTCATTATTGAAAATAAGAACACTTTGATTATGGAATAAAGCATGTCAGGTGTTGAAGTTTAAAAATGTGATTGAGATCACTTATTATTGTGATGCCCCGTGGCGCAAGGGTATCAAAGCGTGAAATTGTGCATCAGCGCCCAGTGTTATGTGCATATGTATAATTAAAAGATTTTTAAAAGCGTTGAGATTGTGTGTTTGCACAATGTATGGCGCTGGTTTCCTGATTATACTGAATCCCGATTTCATAGTGTCTTATTGGTTTATTTAGTCGCTTGTTATCAATTAATAATCAGCGAAATATGCCTTAATAATAAAAATACAATTAAGGTGCTCTGTACCCCCGAGGATAATAAAATGATACATGATACTGCTGATGTTTCTGGATCAACGAAAGGAATGCCGACTCGTTATTTAATTTTGTTAGTTATTTTTATTGTTACGGCCGTTAACTATGCTGACCGCGCCACGCTCTCCATTGCCGGTACATCGGTGGCGAAAGAGCTGGGGCTGAGCGCGGTAGAAATGGGGTATATCTTCTCTGCGTTCGGTTGGGCTTATTTGCTCATGCAGATCCCCGGTGGTTGGTTACTGGATAAATTTGGTTCGAAGAAAGTGTACACCTACAGCCTGTTCTTCTGGTCGCTGTTCACTTTCCTGCAGGGCTTTGTTGGCTTCTTCCCATTAGCGTGGGCAGGCGTCTCCATGTTCTTTATGCGCTTTATGCTGGGCTTCTCCGAAGCGCCATCTTTCCCAGCGAACGCCCGTATCGTGGCGGCCTGGTTCCCGACTAAAGAGCGTGGCACCGCGTCCGCTATCTTTAACTCTGCGCAGTATTTTTCGTTAGCGTTGTTCTCTCCACTGCTGGGCTGGCTGACCTTTGCCTGGGGCTGGGAACACGTCTTTACCGTGATGGGGGCGATTGGCTTCGTGCTGACCGGGATGTGGGTGAAGTTTGTTCATAACCCGACTGACCATCCGCGTATGTCTAAAGATGAGCTGAAGTTTATTGCGGATAACGGTGCTGTGGTCGATATGGACCATAAAAAGCCGGGCAGCGATGCGGCGAAAGGTCCGAAGCTGGAGTACATCAAGCAGTTACTCAGCAGCCGTATGATGTTAGGTATCTTCTTTGGTCAGTACTTCCTGAACACCATTACCTGGTTCTTCCTCACCTGGTTCCCGATTTACCTGGTGCAGGATAAAGGGATGTCGATTCTGAAAGTAGGGCTGGTGGCATCTATCCCGGCGCTGTGTGGCTTTGCCGGTGGCGTGCTGGGCGGTCTGTTCTCTGACTACTTGATCCGCCGTGGCTGTACGCTGACCTTTGCTCGTAAGCTGCCTATCGTGCTGGGCATGCTGTTGGCATCGACGATTATTCTGTGTAACTACACCGATAACACCGCGCTGGTGGTAACCCTGATGGCGCTGGCATTCTTCGGTAAAGGCTTTGGCGCACTCGGCTGGCCGGTTATCTCCGATGTGGCACCGAAAGAGATTGTTGGGCTGTGCGGCGGGCTGTTTAACGTCTTCGGCAACGTGGCGTCTATCGTCACTCCGCTGGTGATTGGCTATATCGTGAGTGAGCTGCACTCCTTTAATGGCGCACTGATTTTTGTAGGCTGCTCTGCGCTGATGATGATGGTTTGCTACCTGTTCGTGGTGGGCGACATCAAACGTCTGGAACTGCGTAAGTAAGCCACGACTAACTTAAGGTAATGAAAATGGATAACGCGATTTTCCCTAACAAATTCAAAGCGGCACTGGCTGCCAAACAGGTTCAGATTGGCTGCTGGTCCGCACTCTCCAGCCCAATCAGCACCGAAGTGTTAGGACTGGCCGGTTTCGACTGGCTGGTACTGGACGGTGAACATGCGCCGAACGACGTGACGACGCTCATCCCGCAGCTGATGGCCTTAAAAGGCAGCGCGAGCGCACCGGTGGTGCGTATCCCGACTAACGAGCCGGTGATTATCAAGCGCATGCTGGATATCGGTTTCTACAACTTCCTGATCCCGTTCGTAGAAACCGAAGAAGAAGCCGCGCTGGCGGTCTCCTCTACCCGCTATCCGCCAGAAGGCATTCGCGGTGTGTCCGTTTCGCATCGCGGCAACATGTTTGGCACCGTGCCGGATTACTTCGCGCAGTCCAATAAGAACATCACCATCCTGGTGCAGATCGAGAGCCAGCTTGGCGTCGATAACGTTGATGCCATTGCCGCTACCGACGGCGTTGACGGTATCTTCGTCGGCCCAAGCGATTTGGCCGCGGCGTTAGGCCATCTGGGCAACGCTTCTCACCCGGAAGTGCAGCAGGCGATTCAACACATTTTCGCCCGTGCCAAAGCGCACGGTAAGCCGAGCGGCATTCTGGCACCGGTAGAAGCCGATGCGCGTCGCTATCTGGAGTGGGGCGCAACCTTTGTGGCGGTCGGCAGCGATCTGGGCGTGTTCCGCGCCGGTACGCAGAAGCTGGCTGACGCCTTCAAGAAGTAACCACCACCGAATACATACACATTTGAGGAAATGACGATGAAAGTTGGTTTTATTGGCCTGGGTATCATGGGTAAACCGATGAGTAAAAATCTGCTGAAAGCAGGTTACTCGCTGGTGGTTTCTGACCGTAATCCTGAAACGATCGCTGAAGTGATCGCCGCTGGTGCCGAAACGGCAACCACGGCAAAAGCGATTGCCGAGCAGTGTGATGTGATCATCACCATGCTGCCAAACTCCCCGCACGTGAAAGACGTGGCGCTGGGCGAAAACGGCATTATCGAAGGCGCGAAGCCGGGCACCGTGCTTATCGACATGAGTTCGATTGCTCCGCTGGCCAGCCGTGAAATTAGTGATGCGCTGAAGGCGAAGGGCGTTGAGATGCTTGATGC
Source organism: Kluyvera sichuanensis (assembly GCF_014218705.1). Lineage (GTDB taxonomy): Bacteria > Pseudomonadota > Gammaproteobacteria > Enterobacterales > Enterobacteriaceae > Kluyvera > Kluyvera sichuanensis. The sequence goes on from NZ_JABBJF010000007.1 coordinate 96,986, forward strand.
GCCGGTCAGCGGCGGCGAGCCAAAAGCCATCGACGGTACGCTGTCGGTGATGGTGGGCGGTGATAAAGCTATCTTCGATAAATACTACGACCTGATGAAAGCGATGGCGGGTTCGGTGGTACATACCGGCGACATCGGTGCGGGTAACGTGACCAAGCTGGCAAACCAGGTGATCGTGGCGCTGAACATTGCGGCGATGTCTGAAGCGCTGACCCTAGCAACCAAAGCGGGCGTTAACCCGGATCTGGTGTATCAGGCTATTCGCGGCGGCCTGGCAGGCAGCACCGTGCTGGATGCGAAAGCACCGATGGTGATGGACCGTAACTTCAAGCCGGGTTTCCGTATCGACCTGCATATTAAAGATCTGGCGAATGCCCTGGATACCTCGCACGGCGTTGGCGCACAGCTGCCGCTGACCGCGGCGGTGATGGAGATGATGCAGGCGCTGCGTGCCGATGGTCTGGGAACCGCTGACCATAGCGCTCTGGCATGCTATTACGAAAAGCTGGCGAAAGTGGAAGTCACTCGCTAAGGACGTTGTGCCCGGTGGCGCATTGCGTGCCGGGCTTACAGGGTAGGCCGGAGCAGTAAAACGCCCTCCGGCGTCGTGCGCTAATAGGCTCAGATATGAAAATCGTAATCGCCCCAGACTCTTATAAAGAAAGCCTTTCTGCCACCGAGGTAGCTCAGGCAATAGAAAAAGGATTTCGGGAAATCTTTCCGGAAGCGCAATTCGTGTCAGTGCCGGTCGCCGACGGTGGAGAAGGAACGGTTGAGGCGATGATTGCGGCCACGCAGGGGCGTTCGGTGACATCAACGGTCACTGGCCCGCTCGGCGAAGCCGTGGAAGCACAGTGGGGGATCTCCGGCGACGGGAATACCGCCTTTATTGAAATGGCGGCCGCAAGCGGCCTGGCCTTAGTGCCACCAGAACAGCGTAACCCGCTGATTACCACCTCTTACGGCACCGGGGAACTGATCCTCCAGGCGCTGGAGAGTGGGGTGAAGAACATTATTATCGGTATTGGCGGCAGCGCGACCAACGACGGCGGTGCCGGTATGGTGCAGGCGCTGGGCGCGAAGCTGTGCGATGCCGAGGGCAAGGAGATTGGCTTTGGCGGCGGCAGCCTGATGAGCCTTAATCACATTGATATTTCCGGCCTGGACGCCCGCCTGCAACACTGCGCGATTCGCGTGGCTTGCGATGTGACGAACCCGCTGACCGGGCCGCAGGGCGCTTCCTGCATCTTTGGCCCGCAGAAAGGGGCGACCGAGGCGATGATCGTCGAACTGGATCGCAACCTGGCCCACTATGCGGAGGCGATCAAAGCCTCGCTGCGTATCGACGTGAAAACCGTGCCGGGATCTGGCGCCGCGGGCGGAATGGGGGCGGCGCTGATGGCGTTCCTGGGCGCAGAGTTGCGCAGCGGCATTGAGATTGTGACCCAGGCGCTGAATCTGGAAGAGCATATTCACGATTGCACGCTGGTGGTCACCGGTGAAGGCCGTCTCGATAGCCAGAGCATTCACGGCAAGGTGCCGGTAGGCGTAGCCAGCGTGGCGAAGAAATACCATAAACCGGTTATCGGCATTGCCGGTAGCCTGACGCGCGATGTTGGCGTGGTGCACCAGTACGGCATTGATTCGGTATTCAGCGTGCTGAACCGTATTGGCTCGCTGGAAGAGGCGTTCCGCGATGCGGCGGAGAACATTTATCAGACCTCCCGGAACATTGCCGCCGCCATTCAGGTGGGGATGCGGATCGAAGGGTGACATCGGCGCGCAAACCCTCTATACTGCGCGCCGAAGCTGACCAGACAGTCGCCGCTTCGTCGTCGTCCTCTTCGGGGGAGACGGGCGGAGGGGAGGAAAGTCCGGGCTCCATAGGGCAAGGTGCCAGGTAACGCCTGGGGGGTGTAACAGCCCACGACCAGTGCAACAGAGAGCAAACCGCCGATGGCCCGCGCAAGCGGGATCAGGTAAGGGTGAAAGGGTGCGGTAAGAGCGCACCGCGCGGCTGGTAACAGTCCGTGGCACGGTAAACTCCACCCGGAGCAAGGCCAAATAGGGGTTCATAAGGTACGGCCCGTACTGAACCCGGGTAGGCTGCTTGAGCCAGTGAGCGATTGCTGGCCTAGATGAATGACTGTCCACGACAGAACCCGGCTTATCGGTCAGTTTCACCTCTTAAAAAACCCCGCCTCGGCGGGGTTTTTGCTTTTCGGCGCTGATTGAAGGACACGCCTTTTCAGTAGCGTTATATTCTATTTGTTTACCATATCCATACAAAAAATAGAGTTATTCACTAAATTGATGTAATGGTGTGATAACCGTCATTTTTTACCTTTCTTTAACTTCACATGTTGTTAACACGACTCATTGCGCTATCTCACAAAACCTGCGTAGCGTTCATCATCGAAGAAATCGCTATCCGGTTAAAATTCCTTATAAAACAACTTATTACGCTTATGGTGTTGGAAGCGAAAACAACCGAAATCTCTCTTTTTTTAGTTCAAGAGAAATACATTGGTTTATTTTGCGCTAATCGTAGCAATATTTTCTACTTTCGACGTTTCTCAGCGCATGGAGTTGCAAGTTTTTTCTCCATAACCCGCGCTATCATTTTCTCACTCTAAAAAAGGCAGTGAATAAGCCTGTAATATTAAAAATATCTGGAACATCAAACTGCATTAAAACAATAAACCCCTACATACTAAGAGTGAGAATTTGTTATGGAAACAATCTCAATAGCAACCGCGCCGACGTCGTCAGCGGCCGCGCGAGCGGGCATGTCAGAAAGTGAATGGCAGGCGGCAATAAAATTCGACAGTACCGACGTTGGCTGGGTCATTATGAGTATCGGGATGGCGATCGGGGCCGGGATCGTGTTCCTGCCGGTTCAGGTTGGCCTGATGGGGCTGTGGGTCTTCCTGCTCTCCTCCATCGTTGGCTACCCGGCGATGTACCTATTCCAGCGCCTGTTTATTAATACGCTTGCCGAATCGCCGGAGTGTAAAGACTACCCGAGCGTTATCAGCGGCTACCTCGGCAAAAACTGGGGGATCTTACTCGGTGCGCTCTACTTCATCATGTTGGTTATCTGGATGTTTGTGTACTCCACGGCGATCACCAACGACAGCGCCTCCTATCTGCATACCTTCGGCGTGACCGACGGATTGCTCTCCGAAAACCCGTTTTATGGCCTGGTGCTGATCTGCGTACTGGTAGCGATATCGTCGCGCGGGGAGAAGCTGCTGTTTAAAGTCTCCAGCTTTATGGTGCTGACCAAACTGCTGGTGGTGGCGGCACTTGGGGTGTCGATGGTCGGTATGTGGCATCTGTACAACGCCGGTACGTTGCCGCCGATGGGGCTGCTGATTAAGAACGCCATCATCACGCTGCCGTTTACCCTGACCTCTATCCTGTTTATTCAAACCCTGAGCCCGATGGTTATCTCCTATCGCTCAAAAGAAAAATCCCGCGAAGTGGCGCGTCACAAGGCGCTGCGGGCGATGAACATCGCCTTTGGCATTTTGTTCGTGGTGGTCTTCTTCTACGCCGTCTCCTTTACGCTGGCGATGGGTCACGATGAAGCGGTGAAAGCTTACGAGCAGAACATCTCGGCGCTGGCGATTGCCGCCCAGTTTATTAACGGCAGCGCGGGTGCCTGGGTGACCGTGGTGAGCGTGATCCTCAATATCTTTGCTGTGATGACCGCCTTCTTCGGCGTTTATCTGGGCTTCCGCGAAGCGACGCAGGGGATCGTTATCAACCTGCTGCGCCGCAAAATGCCGGAAGAACAAATCAATCAGAAGCTGGTGCAGCGCGGGATCATGATCTTCGCCATCCTGCTGGCCTGGAGCGCCATTGTTCTCAATGCGCCAGTGTTGAGCTTCACCTCTATCTGTAGCCCGATTTTCGGCATGGTGGGTTGTCTGATTCCGGCCTGGTTGGTCTACAAAGTCCCGGCGCTACACAAATACAAAGGCGTCTCGCTGGTGATTATCATCATTACCGGCCTGCTGCTCTGCGTCTCGCCGTTCCTGGCCTTCTCCTGATTTACGTGTGGTAATGAATATGGTTGATGTATCAATGAATCCGCTCTGGGACAACATGATTCAGGCGGTAAAACAGAACGTGAAGCCCGCAATGGGCTGCACCGAGCCGGTTTCACTGGCGTTGGCGAGCGCGATTGCGGCATCGCATCTGGCGGGCAGGGTTAGTCATATCGTGGCTAAAGTGTCGCCGAACCTGATGAAAAACGGCATGGGCGTTACCGTGCCGGGTACGGGGATGGTGGGGCTGCCGATTGCCGCCGCGCTGGGTGCGCTGGGTGGCGACGCGCAGGCCGGGCTGGAAGTGCTGAAGGGCGCGTCGGTGGAGGACATTACGGCGGCCAAGGTTCTGCTGGCCAGCGGTAAAGTGTCGGTGACGATGGAAGAGCCGTGCGATGACGTGCTCTATGCCAGCGCCACGGTCTATACCCTCGATGAATCGGCGACGGTGACCATTGCCGGTGGCCATACGCGAGTGATTCGCGTAGTGAAAAATGGCGTGACGCTGCTGAATGTCAGCAATGGCGAAGGCGCAGAAGAAGAGCAGACAACATCCCTTGAAAATGTCACCCTGGAGCAGGTCGTTGAGTTTGCCGAGCAGGTGCCGTTTGAAAAGATAAGCTTTATCCTCGATGCCGCCCTGCTGAACAGCGCGCTCTCTCATGAAGGGCTGCGTGCGCCGTATGGCCTGCATATTGGGGCGACCCTGCAACGTCAGCGCGAGCGCGGGCTGCTGGCAAAAGATCTACTGACCGACATCATGATCCGCACTTCGGCGGCCTCTGATGCACGCATGGGCGGCGCTTGCCTGCCAGCAATGAGCAACTCCGGCTCGGGCAACCAGGGCATTGCTGCGACTATGCCGGTGGTGGTGGTCGCGGAGCATCTGGGCTGCTCGCAGGAAAAAATGGCCCGCGGGCTGATTCTTTCGCACCTGACGGCTATCTATATCCATCACCAGTTGCCGATGCTGTCGGCGCTTTGTGCCGCGACCACCGCCTCGATGGGAGCGGCAGCCGGTATCTGCTGGCTTATCGACGGCAGCTACCGCAGCATCTCAATGGCCATCAGCAGCATGATCGGCGACGTCAGCGGCATTATCTGCGATGGCGCGTCTAACAGTTGCGCGATGAAGGTCTCAACCAGCGTGTCGTCGGCGTGGAAAGCGGTGCTGATGGCGCTGGATGAAACGGCGGTAACTGGAAATGAGGGGATTGTGGCGAACGATGTGGAGCAGTCGATTAGCAACCTCTGCTCGCTGGCCTGCCACTCCATGCAGCAGACGGACAAGCAGGTGATTCAGATTATGGCGAGCAAGCTCGCGTAAAAAATAGCCCCGGTCTCTGGCCGGGGCATCTTCTCAGGCGGCGTGTTCTGCTGCCTGATGACGTTCTGCTTCACAAACAATCGCTTCCAGCTCGTTCAGCATCTCTTCAAAGCCAAAGCTTTTTGGCGCGCTGACCGGCTGTGGTGCTTTAACGACGACGGCCTTGTGCTGCTTTTTGTTGTTTCGCTTACTCATTTTGTCTTCGGTGTCCCTGAAAATCGTTACACCGGTAAATCTATCAGCAAAGCGCGCAGCGGGGTATCAGCCACCAGTGTGATATTGCTCTCATCGCGGATAAACGCCCCATCGCCGCAGGTCAGAGATTGTTTTTCCGCCTCGTGAGCCAGTGCGTGAACCGTGCCATGAATCGACTGCAGATAGGCACGCGGCCCGTGCAGCTGCAGGCTGACCTGCTCGCCTTTGGCAAGCTCGATATGGTGCAGCCATACCTGCTGGCGCAGCTGCAGACTGTGCTGGCTGCCGTCCGGCGAGGCTAACAGTTGGTGATCGATCTCTTTCAGTTTGATCTTCTGCACGCGCGAGTTCTCGCGCTCAGGGCAGGCGTCGAGCCAGATTTGAATCCGGGTTAACGACTTGTCTTTACTCAGATTATGCTCGCTATAGCTGACGCCTGGCTGAGTGGCAATCAGCAGCGCTTCACCGGCTTTGGCATGAATATGGTGACCTTCACTATCGCGATACTCCGCTTCACCTTCCAGAATCAGATTCAGAATATCGACTTTTGGATAGGTGCGTGGCTGGAATGAGGCGCCCGGTGCGAGCACTTCCTGATTCAACACGCGCAGTGAGGCGTAGCCCAGCAGCTTCGGATCAAAGTAGTGCCCAAAAGAGAAGGTGTAGCGAGCCTGCAGCCAACCGAAGTCTGCCTGTCCGCACTGTTTCGCTGTTCTTGTGGTAATCATCTTCTTGACCCTCCTTTACACTAAAACAATGGTAAAGGTATGGACGCTGCATTGTTAGCCAGATATTCTGCCCGGTATGTTCAAATTTACTGAATGAGCACGCCATGGCTAAAGAGAGAGCACTGACGCTGGAAGCACTACGAGTAATGGACGCCATCGATAGACGCGGAAGCTTTGCCGCCGCGGCTGATGAGCTCGGACGCGTGCCTTCGGCATTAAGCTACACCATGCAAAAGCTGGAAGAAGAGCTGGACGTGGTGCTGTTTGACCGCTCGGGTCATCGAACAAAATTCACTAACGTGGGGCGCATGCTGCTGGAACGCGGGCGCGTGCTGCTGGAAGCCGCCGATAAGCTGACGACCGATGCCGAAGCGCTGGCTCGCGGCTGGGAAACCCATCTTACCATCGTAGCAGAAGCGCTGATCCCAACCTCTGCGCTGTTCCCGCTGGTGGAAAAGCTGGCGACCAAATCCAATACCCAACTGTCGATTATTACCGAAGTGCTGGCGGGCGCCTGGGAGCGCCTGGAGCAGGGTAGGGCGGATATCGTGATTGCGCCGGATATGCATTTTCGCTCATCGACGGAGATTAACTCCCGCAAACTCTATTCGGTGATGAACGTTTATGTTGCCGCGCCGGATCACCCTATCCATCAGGAAGCCGAACCGCTGTCGGAAGTGACGCGCGTGAAGTATCGCGGCGTGGCGATTGCCGACACCGCCCGCGAGCGTCCGGTACTGACGGTACAGCTGCTGGATAAGCAACCGCGTTTGACGGTCACGTCGATGGAAGAGAAGCGCCAGGCGCTGTTAGCCGGCCTGGGCGTAGCGACTATGCCGTATCCAATGGTCGAAGAGGATATCGCGCAGGGGCGCTTACGCGTGGTGAGCCCCGAATACACCAGCGAAATTGATATCATCATGGCCTGGCGTCGCGACAGCATGGGCGAAGCGAAGTCCTGGTGTCTGCGTGAGATTCAAAAGCTGTTAACCGCGAAATAAACCCCAGAGTCGGTGCTTCGCACCTCGTCCGGGCTACCTGCAACATGTAGCCCGGCCGAGCGAAGCGACCCGGGATCAGGAAAGACGCTTCGGATCCGGTCCGAAACGGTTGTCGCCAGGCGTTCCGTTCTGGCAGTTAAAGATGATGATCACAATCCAGCCAATCACCGGAATGATCAGTAGCAACAGCCACCACGCCGAGCGATCGGTGTCGTGCAGTCGGCGGAACTGCACTGCCCACCACGGAATAAAGACCAGAATGCCGTAAATAGTGGTGAGGATCCCTTCGCCGCCAGCGCGCTGCCAGCCTAGCATCTTGTCTATCACCCCCAGCACGAACGTCAAAATGACGTTCACCAGAATGAACATCCAGTACTCTTTGCGACGGGCGCGGCCGCCAAACCCAATGTAATTACGTAGAACGTTGAGATACCAATCCATTTTTATGCCTCAGTTGATCATTAATCACTTGTTTTTAAAGCGATCAAGCTAAGGATAGTCGTGAATGAAAAGGTGGTAAATATTGATAGGGTGAATTAATTGGGCATCGAGGACCGATGCCCGGTGTGCTTAGCGGAAACGCTCGTCGCGGCCGTGCGGCTCGTCCAGATCCTGCCATGGCCCGATGGAGATAATCCCGGTCGGGTTGATGGTTTTGTGGCTACGGAAGTAGTGGTTGCGGATATGGTCGAAATCGACGGTCTCAGCAATACCCGGCATCTGGTAGATATCACGCAGGAAGCCGTGCAGATTCAGATAGTCGCTGATGCGATGCTTATCGCACTTAAAGTGGGTCACGTAGACCGGATCGAAGCGGATAAGCGTCGTCCACAGGCGAATATCGGCTTCGGTGAGCTGATTACCGGTCAGGTAGCGGTGCTGGCCGAGGATCTTCTCCAGGCGATCCAGCGAGCTAAAGACTTTCTCGACGGCATCATCATAGGCTGCCTGGCTGGTGGCGAAACCGGCTTTGTAGACCCCGTTGTTCACGGTGTCATAGATCCAGCTATTCAGCTCGTCAATCTGCCCGCGCAGCGCTGGCGGATAGTAATCGCCCGCTTTGGCGCCCAGGGCATCAAATGCAGTATTGAACATGCGAATGATCTCCGCAGATTCGTTACTGACGATGGTCTGGTTCTTTTTATCCCACAGCACCGGTACGGTTACGCGCCCGGAGTAGCTGGAATCGGCATGCTGATAGAGTTGATAAAGGAACTGATGCTGATAAAGCGTATCGCCAGTGGCGGCCGGGAAATCGGCGTCGAAGGTCCAGCCGTTTTCCAGCATGAGCGGGTTCACGACGGAAACCGAGATAAACGGCTCCAGCCCTTTGAGTTTACGCAGGATCAGCGTGCGGTGCGCCCACGGACAGGCAAGAGAGACGTACAGGTGATAGCGATCTTTCTCGGCGGCAAAACCACCGTTACCGGTCGGGCCTGGCTCGCCGTCGGCGGTCAGCCAGTTGCGAAATGCGGATACCGAACGCTGGAAACGTCCACCGGTGGATTTGGTGTCATACCAGACGTCCTGCCAGACGCCATCGATCAATTGTCCCATGAGGTTCTCCTCCAGATAGCAAAAGCGAGGAGATATCTCCTCGCTTTTTTATTCATTCAGTATAGTGCGCTTACCACTTTTTATTCAGCACGCGGTCGATGCTGAATGCGCCTGGACCGGTAATACCCAGCAGCAGGTAGCCGCCAGCGATGGTCAGGTTTTTCATAAACATCAGCGAGTTCATGCCTTCAGCAAAGTTGCTGTGGAAGATGAAGGCGGTCAGCAGGGTGAAGCCTGCGGTGAACAGCGCGGTGGTACGAGTCAGGAAACCGAACAGAATCGCCAGACCGCCGCCAAACTCAAGCAGAATGGTCAGTGGCAGCAGGAAACCAGGGACACCCATTGCTTCCATATACTGCTGCGTACCCGCATACCCGGTGATTTTGCCCCAGCCTGCGGTGATAAACAGAATCGGCATCAGAATACGTGCGACCAGGAAACCAATATCTTCTAATTTTTTCATCTTTCTCTCCAGAGAACCTTGCGGGCAGTTAAACCGTTTTATTGAGCGTTTACACGTTGATAGCGCGTAGCTGCTGTCGATGGAGAGAAATATAACTGTGACGTATAACAATTGTTAGCAAGGAAAACTGTTGAAGTTCTTCAAAGAATCTGAGCAATGATGTATGGCAGCGAGAAAAGCAGAGTAGGGAAGGTTAAACGGAGCGGCGCAGGATATTTCTGACCATGCGCCAGGTGCTCCAGACGCCCAGACCGCGGCGGGCCCAGCGCACCAGAAAACGCGGATGGCGCAAAGAGACCACCGCCATCACGCTGCTGCCGACCATCACCCATGAACGCAGGCTTACCAGGCGAGCCCAACCGCGATCGTAGGGCTGCGTGGCCTCCAGCCAGTCGCGACGGCTGGCGCTCATATCCAGCCGTTGCTGTTGAATCTGCCGCAGCAGATACGCTTTGCGTTCCTCTCGCTCCTGACGTGGACTCATGGTTCGTCATCCTCCAGCAGGGCGCGATCGTTAGCCAGTTCGTGGCGAGTATGGCGCAGCAGGGTGGAGCGGCGGGCTTTGCGCAGGGTCCATATCCCACCAGCGATCGCGAGCAGCAGCAGGGTTGCCGTAGTGGCGACCATTACGATAAGGCGATACTGCGGGTCAACGGCCCACATGATCAGCACCAGCAGGCTCATCAGGCCGAAAGCGGTGAACAGCAGGGTAAGCCCGGCCATTAACAGGATCTGGATGAGGTTGGCTTTCTCCTCTTCCAGTTCGACGACCGCTAAGCGCAGCCGCGTTTCGACCATCTGAACCACGAGGGTAACTATGCGCTGGCCAATGCCGAGAATGTTCTTTCCCGGCCCCGGCGCGTGTTGAGATTGACTCATGCTTAGCGACGCGTCAGCAGAACGCCCAGCACCAGCCCGACAGCTGCACCAATACCGACGCCGGTCCACGGATTTTCACGCACGTAGCCATCGGCTTTCGCCGCTGCTTCACGCGTTTGCTTCGTTAGCACTTCACCTGCTTCACCCAGACGATCACGGCTCTCTTTGAGCGCGCTCTCTGCTTTACTGCGCAGTTTGCTCATCTCCTCTTTGGATTTGTCGGTGGAAGCATTCAGGACTTCTTCCAGGGTATCGGACAGGGCCTTCAGCTCTGCGCGTAACTGATCTGATGTCGAATCTTTAGCCATCGTATCTCTCCTTTAAGGATTTCCACTCAATATGCGCGGGATTCCAGCGCGTTAAGTTCTTTTTTGGCTTCCTGCAGCTTATGCTCGCGTTTTGCCACTTTATCCGCATCGCCTTTCTGCTCTGCTTCCTTCAGATCCTGCTCGCGCTCGCGAACTTCATCCTTCTGTTCCGCAATTTTTTCCTGATGATCGGCGCGAAGCTTGCTGTCAGTACAGTGTGCCTGGACTTCGCTCAGCGCCTTTTTCAGGCCGTCGATACGGTGCTGATTGTTATGCTTCTCGGCATAGCCAATCTCGCGCTGAATGTCCTGCTCTTTTTCCTGACACAGTGATGTTGCTGCTGCGCTCGCACTAAGAGACGCGAGGGCAAGAGCAAGAACGATGCGGTATTTCATGTATGAACCTTCCATTGTGCGTAGTACATCGGCATGTACTTTTTCCGGTATGTAGGCAGCGCCGCTGCGTCACCCACAATACTAAGCATAGTAAGTAAAATACAAAATCACCAAAGCGGGTGAAAGTATTCGGATTCCTGGAAGTGGCTAACCAAATCGATGCGAGGTGTCACGAAGAAGGGACAGCCAGCTTGCCGGGTTGTTATCTTCATCCTGCAGCGCTATCACGTAGACGTGCGGCAGGGTGTTATCCAGCACGCGCTTCGCCGCGGCGCTCTGCTCGCTGGATTCAAAGGTAATCAATAAGGCATCATCCTTCGGCGTGATGCTCTTAAAGCGAATGCCGTTAGCATCCAGATGATGAGAAATGGAGAAGCCGTCGGGCATGCTGGCCTGATTCATCGGGCGAATGGCCAGCGTAGACTCTTCGCGCTGCAGTGCGGCCCATAGCCAAAGCATGATGCATAGCATCAGCATCATGCCCAGACTAACGGCAAATCGACGTAGCAGAATGCGGTTTGCCACCATCGTTAGCCTCGATTACCGTATTTCTTCTTCCACACCACGGCCAGTGAACCAATCAGGCCGACGACCAGCAGTACCACCGGCAGCAGCATCAGGCACGACATCAGCGCGTCTTCGTATTTCTGGAATACCGGGGTTTTACCCAGCAGATAGCCAAGGGTGGTCAGAATCAGTACCCACAGCAGGCCGCTCATCCAGTTGAAGAACTGGAAGCGCGCGTTGTTCAGGCCTGAAATTCCGGCAATGGTCGGCAGCAGGGTACGCACGAACGCGATAAAGCGACCAATCAGCAGCGCTGAGAGGCCGTGCTTATGGAACAGATGGTGCGCGCGCTGGTGGTAATGGGCGGGAAGATGAGAAAGCCAGTTCTGGACGATACGCGTATTGCCCAGCCACTTGCCCTGAATATAGCTAAGCCAGCAGCCAAGGCTTGCGGCAACGGTGAGTAGAATGACCGTTTGTGGGAAGCCCATCGCACCTTTGGCTATCAGTACGCCGACCAGCACCAGCAGGCTATCGCCCGGTAAAAACGCAGCCGGCAGCAAACCGTTCTCAAGGAACAGGATCATAAATAAGACAAAATAGAGCATACCGATCATGGACGGATTAGCGAGGGTTTCGAAATCCTGGCTCCACAAGGCATTTAAGAGTTGGGTTAGTAGTTCCATTCACGATTCCTGGTACATCGATTAACGTAATGCCTGAACGCGCTGCGACGGTCTTTGCTTGTTTCTATTTTAATAGCATCGCGGTAAATACGCGCTGAACAGTCCCTGTTTTGGCAAAATAATCTACTGCTGAACAACAAAAAGGCAAAATGCATGCAATTGTAACAAATGGCGCGGTTTTCCGTCATAGAAATTGCAATTTGTTGCAGAACGATTTTGCGGTTTCGGGCGGGGAGTGGCTAGGGGATTTACAAAGGCTTACCCACGTGAAAAGTCAGGTAAGCCTTGATAAGTGACAAGGGCGCTTATTTGCCGCCGATAGCGACCGTATCGAGGTGAACTACCGGGTTTTCCGCAAACAGGTAGCGGTCGGCGTTGAACTCAAAATCATCGCTGGTTTCGTTGAACAGCATCAGCTTGGTGTTCTCCAGATGCTGCCACATGGCAATTTTTGCCGCATGCGGATCTTTGCGAATCAGCGCTTTCAGGATCTGGTCGTGATCGTCACACCAGTTATCTACGGTGCGAGCGTCGATATGGTCGTGGAGTTTTTTCCAGTACGGGTTGTGCACGCGCTGGGTCCACATTTTTTCAACGATGGCCGCAAGCGCGGTGTTTTGCGTCGCCAGAGCAACCTGCACGTGGAACTGGAGATCCCACTGGGAGTCGCGGAAGCACTGCTCTTTGCGTGCGTTTTCCTGGATCTCCATCAGCTTCATGATGTCCTGCTTGGTGACCTGGGTGGCGGCGAACTCCGCGATGTTGCTCTCAATCAGCTGACGTGCCTGCAGTAGCTCAAACGGGCCGTAGTTGGCAAACTCCAGCGTTTCGTCCGGCATCTGATGGTATTTCGGCTGATTGGAAATGACGTGAATGCCGGAGCCTTTACGGACTTCAACATACCCTTCGACTTCCAGCATGATAATCGCTTCGCGAACCACGGTGCGGCTGACGCTCTTTTCATCGGCAATAAAGCGCTCCGCAGGCAGTTTATCGCCCACTAGGTATACGCCTTGCTCAATGCGTTCTTTTAGCTCAGCGGCCAGTTGCTGATACAAGCGACGTGCGTCGGCGATTTCCATATGCTCTCCAGGCAGGGTACGGCAGATTAAATTTGTTATACCACTTTTACGAGCAGCTAACCACATTATGACATGAAAAAAGCCGCCTGTAACAAGGCGGCTTTTGGGAAAACGGACATCCGTTACAGATTAGTTTTGCGTGGCCTGCTGCGTCGGGCTATTTGCGCCGGATTCACCGTCGTCTGCCTGCTTGTTCTGCAGCACGGTCCAGATAACCACTGCACCTAACAGGTCGAAGATAGCCAGTACGGCGAACAGTGGGCTGAAGCCGATGGTATCAGCCAGTGCGCCAACAACCAGTGCAAACATGGTGCTCGCCATCCACGCCGCCATCCCGGTCAGACCGTTCGCGGTAGCCACTTCGTTACGACCAAAGACGTCGGAAGAGAGCGTAATCAGCGCGCCGGACAGAGACTGGTGAGCAAAGCCACCGAGGCACAGCAGGGCGATAGCAACGTATGGGCTGGTGAACAGACCGATCATCCCTGGGCCAATCATCAGCAGGGCGCCCATGGTGACAACCATTTTACGGGAAACAATCAGGTTCACGCCGAACCAGCGCTGGAACAGCGGCGGCAGGTAGCCACCCAGCACGCAGCCTACGTCAGCGAACAGCATTGGCATCCACGCAAACATGGCGATTTCTTTCAGGTCAAAGCCGTAGACTTTGAACATGAACAGTGGGATCCAGGCGTTGAAGGTACCCCATGCTGGTTCAGCCAGGAAGCGCGGCAGGGCGATACCCCAGAAGCGACGGGTTTGAATGATCTGCCATGGCGACATTTTCTTCGCGTTGTTGGTCTGGTGCTGTGCTTCCTGACCACCAATGATGTACTCACGTTCTTCGTCAGTTAATTTTTTCTGATCGCGTGGGTGTTTGTAGAAGATAAGCCAGGACATTGCCCAGATGAAGCTCAGCGCGCCGGAGATAATGAACGCCATCTGCCAGCTGTGCATCACGATAGCCCAGACCACCAGAGGTGGCGCAATCATGCCGCCGATAGACGAACCAACGTTAAAGTAACCTACCGCGATAGAACGCTCTTTCGCCGGGAACCACTCGGAGCTGGCTTTCAGACCCGCAGGGATCATTGCTGCTTCAGCCGCACCGACCGCACCACGTGCGATGGCCAGACCACCCCAGCTGCCTGCCAGCGCAGTCGCGCCACAGAAAACAGCCCAGGCAATGGCGAAGAAGGCGTAACCGATTTTGGTACCCAGAATGTCCAGAACGTAGCCGGCAACCGGCTGCATCACGGTATAAGCTGCAGAGTAAGCAGCGATGATGTAAGAGTATTGTTGTGTGGAAATGTGCAGCTCAGCCATCAGAGTCGGCGCAGCTGCCGCCACGGTATTACGTGTCAGGTAGCCCAGCACGGTGCCCATTGTCACCAGTGCGATCATGTACCAACGTAACCCTTTAATTTTACGCATGTAAACCTCATCGTGTTGTTATAACTGCGAGTCCTGCAGCCATCCTCCCGTATTGCCGGAAGATGTCATTCTCGAAGGGGCTTACCGGAGTAAACTTCCCGGTACGGCCCGAACTTGCCAGTAAGTACGCGTGCTGAATTCGGTATCCGTACCGCTCAATCAGGTGTCTGTATCGACCACGTCGACTGCATTCCGTCGTTCAATGTGTTTCGACGGGGTGCAAGATAACTTGTCATACAACTTTAAAAGGTGAATACCGTCACAAAAGAGGTATTTTCCGTACGGTTTAAGGGGTAGATAGGCCAGGCCAGGCGCGGCGCGGCTTGCAGGGGTGTTTCTTCATTTTTTCTGTCATTTTTTGTCAAGGTTTATTGATCTAACTCACGAAAAAATCTTCGGTTGAACGAAATTGGTGTGATAACTTTGACAGCATTACAGATAAACATCTGACCCACTCGTTGAGAGGAAGACGATAATGACCCCGTTCATGACTGAAGATTTTCTGTTAGACACCGAATTTGCCCGCCGTCTGTACCACGACTACGCAAAAGATCAGCCGATTTTCGACTATCACTGCCACCTGCCGCCACAGCAGGTTGCGGAAGACTATCGTTTTAAAAACCTGTATGACATCTGGCTGAAAGGCGATCACTACAAGTGGCGCGCAATGCGTACCAACGGCGTAGCGGAACGCCTGTGCACCGGCGATGCGTCTGACCGCGAGAAGTTTGACGCGTGGGCTGCCACCGTGCCGCACACCATCGGCAACCCGTTATACCACTGGACTCACCTCGAACTGCGTCGCCCATTCGGCATCACCGGTAAACTGCTTTCACCGTCTACCGCTGGCGAAATCTGGGATGAGTGCAACGAGCTGCTGGCTCAGGACAAATTCTCCGCGCGCGGCATCATGAAGCAGATGAACGTGAAAATGGTCGGCACCACCGATGACCCGATCGATTCTCTGGAACATCATGCGGCCGTCGCGAAAGACGGTTCCTTTGACGTGAAAGTGCTGCCGAGCTGGCGCCCGGATAAAGCGTTCAACATTGAACTGGCAACCTTCAACGATTACATGGCGAAACTGGGTGAAGTGTCTGACACCGACATCCGTCGCTTTGCTGACCTGCAGACTGCGCTGACCAAGCGTCTGGATCACTTCGCCGCGCACGGCTGTAAAGTCTCTGACCACGCGCTGGACGTTGTCCTGTTCGCGGAATCTAACGAAGCGGAACTGGATAGCATCCTGGCACGCCGTCTGGCCGGTGAAACCCTGAGCGAGCACGAAGTCGCCCAGTTCAAAACCGCCGTACTGGTCTTCCTGGGCGCTGAATACGCACGTCGCGAATGGGTACAGCAGTACCACATCGGCGCGCTGCGTAATAACAACCTGCGTCAGTTCAAACTGCTGGGTGCGGACGTCGGCTTCGACTCCATCAATGACCGCCCAATGGCGGAAGAGCTGTCTAAGCTCCTGAGCAAACAGAACGAACAGAATCTGCTGCCAAAAACCATTCTGTACTGCCTGAACCCGCGTGATAACGAAGTGCTGGGCACCATGATCGGTAACTTCCAGGGTGAAGGTATGCCGGGCAAGATGCAGTTCGGTTCCGGCTGGTGGTTCAACGATCAGAAAGACGGTATGGAACGTCAGATGACTCAACTGGCACAGCTGGGCTTGCTGAGCCGCTTCGTCGGCATGCTGACCGATAGCCGTAGCTTCCTGTCTTACACCCGTCACGAATACTTCCGCCGTATTCTGTGCCAGATGATTGGCCGTTGGGTTGCTGCGGGCGAAGCGCCTGCTGACATCCAGCTGCTGGGTGAGATGGTGAAAAACATTTGCTTTAACAATGCGCGTGACTACTTCGCCATTGAACTGAACTAAAGTCTGGGGTTGGTATGCAATACATCAAGATCCATGCGCTGGATAACGTCGCAGTCGCGCTCGCTGATTTGGCCGAAGGAACCGAAGTCACCGTTGATGGGCAGGTGATTACCCTGCGTCAGGCGGTCACGCGTGGCCACAAGTTCGCCTTACGCGATATCGCGAAGGGTGAAAACGTCATTAAATACGGTTTACCGATTGGTCACACGCTGGTGGATGTGGCGGCGGGCGAGCATATTCATGCTCATAACACGCGCACCAATCTGAGCGATCTGGACACGTATAGCTACCAACCTGATTTCCAGGCAGAGGTTGCCCAGCCCGTCGATCGTGACGTGCAGATCTACCGCCGTGCGAACGGTGATGTGGGGGTGCGTAACGAACTCTGGATCCTGCCGACCGTGGGCTGCGTGAACGCCATGGCTCGTCAGATGCAGAACCGTTTCCTGAAAGAGACCAACGATGCCGAAGGTATCGACGGCGTTCATCTCTTCAGTCACACCTACGGCTGTTCGCAGCTCGGCGACGATCACATCAACACCCGCACCATGCTGCAAAACATGGTGCGTCACCCGAATGCGGGTGCGGTGCTGGTGGTTGGCCTGGGTTGTGAAAACAACCAGGTCGATGCGTTCCGCGAAACCTTAGGGGAGTTCGATCCTGAACGCGTTCACTTTATGGTCTGCCAACACCAGGAAGACGAAGTGGAAGCAGGGATCGAACATCTCCATCAGCTGTACAACGTGATGCGCAATGACAAACGCGAGCCGGGTAAACTGAGCGAGCTGAAGTTTGGTCTGGAATGCGGCGGGTCTGATGGCCTGTCCGGCATTACCGCCAACCCGATGCTGGGTCGTTTCTCCGACTACGTGATTGCCAACGGCGGCACCACCGTGCTGACCGAAGTGCCGGAAATGTTCGGCGCCGAGCAGCTGCTGATGAGCCACTGTCGTGACGAAGAGACCTTCGGCAAGCTGGTGACCATGGTCAATGACTTTAAGCAGTACTTCATTGCCCACGACCAGCCAATCTACGAGAACCCATCGCCGGGCAACAAAGCGGGTGGTATCACCACGCTGGAAGATAAATCACTGGGCTGCACGCAGAAAGCGGGTTCCAGCAAAGTGGTTGACGTTCTGCGCTACGGTGAACGCCTGAAGACGCACGGTCTGAACCTGCTCAGCGCACCGGGTAACGATGCGGTGGCGACCAGTGCCCTGGCGGGCGCGGGCTGCCATATGGTGCTGTTCAGTACCGGTCGCGGTACCCCTTACGGTGGTTTCGTGCCGACGGTGAAAATTGCCACCAACAGCGAACTGGCTGAGAAGAAGAAACATTGGATCGACTTCAATGCTGGCCAACTGATTCACGGTAAAGCGATGCCTCAGCTGCTGGAAGAGTTCGTGGACGTTATCGTCGACTTCGCCAACGGTAAGCAGACCTGCAACGAGCGCAATGATTTCCGTGAACTGGCCATCTTTAAGAGCGGCGTCACGTTGTAATAAAAATGTGATCTGATACGATAAAACGGCGTTTCATTGTGTGAAACGCCGTTTTTTTATGCTGTTTAACAAGGACCTCTCATGACGGCGTATTGGCTGGCCCAGGGCG
The DNA here is from genome assembly GCF_014218705.1 of Kluyvera sichuanensis. GTDB lineage: Bacteria > Pseudomonadota > Gammaproteobacteria > Enterobacterales > Enterobacteriaceae > Kluyvera > Kluyvera sichuanensis. The sequence goes on from NZ_JABBJF010000007.1 coordinate 115,102, forward strand.
TTGGTGTTCTGGCATTTATCATCGGTATCACTACCTTCATCAACCGCGATGAACGGCGCTTTAAGTTCCAGCTCTCCCTCTACAGCGCCACCATTGGCGTGCACTTCTTCCTGATGGGGGCGATTCCCGCCGGGATGAGCGCCGAGCTGAACGTTATACGAACCATTATTTCGGTCTACACGCGCCGGATCTGGGTGATGTTCGTCTTTATTGCGCTGACGCTGATTCTCGGGCTTGGCAAATTGCACCATGCAATGGAACTGCTGCCGATTGCCGGCACGGTGGCCAGCACCTGGGCGTTGTTCCGCTGTAAAGGGCTGACGGTGCGCTGCGTGATGTGGTGTTCAACGGCCTGCTGGGTCATCCATAACTTCTGGCTCGGCTCGATTGGCGGCACGATGATTGAGGGCAGCTTCCTGGTGATGAATGGCCTGAACATCATTCGCTTCTGGCGGATGCAGCGTAAAGGGATTGACCCGTTCAAGGTTGAGAAGAAAGTACAGGAAGAGAACCCCTCCGCCTGATGGCGAAGGGGCCAGAACGTTAGCTACGCAGAGCGTTCTTCGCCAGACGCGCGTCTTCTGCCTGACATACGGCCGCGGTGAACATCACGTCGGTGGAGGAGTTGATAGCCGTTTCGCAGGAGTCCTGCAGTACGCCGATAATAAAGCCGACGGCCACCACCTGCATGGCGATTTCGTTCGGGATGCCGAACATATTACAGGCCAGCGGGATCAGCAGCAGTGAACCCCCCGCCACGCCGGAAGCCCCGCAGGCGCAGAGCGATGCCACGACGCTCAGCAGCAGCGCGGTTGGCAGGTCGATAGCAATACCCAGCGTATGCACGGCCGCCAGCGTCAGCACGGTGATGGTAATCGCCGCCCCCGCCATATTGACCGTGGCCCCCAGCGGGATAGAAACCGAATAGGTATCACGATCCAGATTCAGCTTCTCACACAGTGACATATTGACCGGAATATTTGCCGCCGAGCTGCGGGTGAAGAAAGCGGTCACGCCGCTTTCGCGCAGGCACATCAGCACCAGCGGATACGGGTTGCGGCGAATCTGCAAATAGACCAGCAGCGGGTTAATCACCAGCGCGACGACCGCCATACAGCCCACCAGCACCAGCAGAATCTGCGCGTAGCCCCACAGCGCGGAGAAGCCGGTTGTCGCAAGCGTCGAAGAGACCAGACCGAAAATACCGACAGGTGCAAAACGAATCACCACCTTCACGATAAAGGTGACCGCATTTGACAGGTCATTGACCAGATTTTTGGTGGTTTCATTACTGTGGCGCAGCGCAAAGCCCAAACCGACCGCCCACACCAGAATGCCGATGTAGTTGGCGTTAATCAGCGCGTGGATTGGGTTAGCGACGATGCTCATCAGTAAACCATGCATGACTTCCACAATGCCGGTCGGCGGTGAGATATCCGTCGCGCCAGTGGTGAGTTGCAGCGTGGAAGGGAAGATAAAGCTGACCAGTACGGCGGTCAGGGCTGCGGCGAAAGTGCCGAACAGATAGAGCCACAAAATAGGGCGAATATTGGTTTTCTGTCCCTGCTGATGGTTGGCAATGGAGGCCATCACCAGCGTTAGCACTAGGACTGGGGCTACGGCTTTCAGCGCACCGACGAACAGCGTACCGAGCAGGCCGGTGGCAATTGCAGCCGGTTTTGAAACCAGCGCCAGAAGGATACCGAGGATAAGTCCAACCAGGATCTGTTTTACCAGACTACCCCGAGTCAGAAGACGCATAAAACCGGATGATGCGGGTTGTTGTGTCATCATTGCATTCCTTAACGTGATGAGTTGTGTCTTTCCAGCGACGTATTATTTGTTACGTTTATGTCTGGATGTAAAAAAATGTTTGCTCGATCGAGTATAAGGAAAGTCGTGGTTTGGGGAAGTGTAAAATGCTGGAATTTACGCCATGCATCATATTTTTTAACTAATAATTTACATTGTGTGACGTAGATTGAAGTATGAAAGTAGCCCGGGCGAGGCGTTCACGCCGACCCCGGGAAGCCTCGGAGCGACTCCCGGCGTCGCTTTGCTCGGCCGGGCTACGGGTTACATCTTCTGCTTTTTCAGATCGTTACGGTGGTTAACCCAGGCGTTGAGGATCAGGGTGAATGCCAGGATCCCGCCGACCACGCCCAGCGATACCGAGATTGGGATATGGTAGAAATCGACGATCAGCATCTTGATACCGATAAACACCAGGATTACCGACAGCCCGTACTTCAGCATCGAGAAGCGCTCTGCCACGCCCGCCAGCAGGAAGTACATCGCACGCAAACCAAGGATCGCGAACAGGTTAGAGGTCAGCACGATAAACGGATCGGTGGTGACCGCAAAGATAGCCGGAATACTGTCGACCGCGAAGATAACATCGCTCAACTCAACCAGAATCAACACCAGCAGCAGCGGTGTGGCAAACAGCACGCCGTTCTTACGGGTAAAGAAGTGCTCGTTCTCGATTTTGTCGGTCATCCGCAAATGCCCGCGCAGCCAGCGCACCAGCGGTTTATCGCCAATCCCGCCTTCATCTTCCTTCGCCAGCGCCATCTTAACCCCGGTGAACAGCAGGAATGCGCCGAAGAGATACAGCAGCCATTCGAACTGGGAGATAAGCCAGCTTCCCGCGAAGATCATGATAGTACGCAGCACGATCGCGCCCAGTACGCCGTAGACCAGCACGCGGCGCTGCAGCGCCGCAGGCACCGAGAAGTAGCTAAACAGCATCAGCCAGACGAAGACGTTGTCTACCGCCAGCGATTTTTCGATCAGGTAGCCGGTGAGGAAGGCGAGCGCCTGCGGGTCAGCGACCGCGCGGCCCTGAGTTTCCGCCAGGTACCACCAGAACGCGGCGTTAAACAGTAACGAGAGGGTGACCCACACCAGCGACCAGGCTGCCGCCTGTTTCATGGACATGGTGTGCGCGCCGCGACGGCCCTGCAGGAACAGGTCGATAGCGAGCATAATCACCACGACGACAGCGAATCCGCCCCACAGCAACGGTGTGCCGACTGTATTCATAGAATTTTTCCTTACGCATAAAAAAACGGCTAACGTCAGAAGACGATAGCCGCTGCTTTTTTATGCATAGACCTCGCCTTCCGGCAAGGTCTCACTTACAACTAAAAACGAATGCGGTGGCGCATTCGTTTTCCGTTGCTCGGCGACCGGATACGGTTTTGCACGTATCGTAATGACGATCCACCGACAAGGAAGTTACTCCCCTTTGCACGTAACAAAATATGACAAGCCATTGATTTCGTCAATGGCCTGTAACATGTGCTTTACGTTGTTTTACGCGGCAGGGACATCCGCCGGGAAAACAACGCCGGTCTGGCGACGAATTTCCGTCTGAACCTTCGCGGTGATACGGCTCACTTCAAGGGCGGGATGGTCCACTTCGTTGTTTTCGACCAGGCGCGCAAACTCCTCGGCTTCATACAGCATAGTATTAATATGCTGAGGCTGGCTGAGATCCTGCGCTTTGCTGCCGCGCGGGATGAAGGAGACCTTCTGGCACTCGGAGATTTTCTCCACCACCAGCGCACCGGCTTCGCCCTGAATTTCACTCGGCAGGGTAGAGTCGCTGACCTTAGAGTGCTGCAACGTCACGCTGAAATCGCCGTAGTCGAGCACCGCGATACCGTGCGCATCAACGCCGCTATCCAGCAGGCTGGCAGACGCCTGTACCTGCTTCGGCTCACCCCACAGGGCTACCGCAGAGGCCAGACAGTAGAAACCGATATCCATAATCGAGCCGTTGGAGAAGGCCGGGTTAAAGGTATTTGGATTTTCACCGTCCAGGTAGCGCTGGTAGCGCGAGGAGTACTGGCAGTAGTTGATAAACGCCTTACGAACCGGGCCCACTTTCTCCAGCGACTGCTGCAAAATCTGGAAGTTGGGCAGGCTGGCGGTTTTAAACGCTTCGAACAGCACCACCTGATTTTCCCGCGCAAGGGCGATAGCCTGCTCGACTTCATGCAGGTTGGAGGCCAGCGGCTTCTCGCAAATCACATGTTTTTTATGCTGTAAAAACAGCTTTGTCTGCGGGAAGTGGAGCGAGTTCGGGCTGGCGATATACACCGCGTCAATGTCTTCGCTTTGCGCCATGGCGTCCAGCGACGTAAACAGATGTTCGACGGGATAATCGTTGGCGAAGGTCTGCGCCTGCTCAAGGCTGCGGGAATAGACGGCGGTCAACTTGTACTTGCCGGTCTCATGCGCGGCATCGACAAACTGGCGGGTGATCCAGTTTGTCCCAATCACTGCGAAACGTATCATAAACGCCTTCTGGCTCCATAAAGGGATTCTTTCGTCAATGTAACACGCCTTTATGACATTGCCAGTGGGCGACTACGCAGATTCCTTTAACGAAAGGTGCGTCAGCCACAAACGGGTATCAAACTCCAACTGATGGTACTGCGGCTCCATGTGGCAGCACAGCTGATAGAAGGCTTTGTCGTGCTCTTTTTCTTTTAGGTGCGCCAGCTCGTGTACCACGATCATCTTCAAAAAAGCCTCCGGCGCGCTGCGGAATACGGTCGCCACGCGGATCTCTGCTTTGGCCTTCAGCTTGCCGCCCTGCACGCGGGATACCGCCGTGTGCAGCCCGAGCGCGTTCTTCAGCACGTGGATCTTATTGTCGTACATGACTTTATTGATGGGCGGCGCGTTACGCAGGAACTGGCTTTTCAGATCCTGGGTATACTGCCAGAGGGCTTTATCGGTGGCGAAATCGTGGGTACCCGGGTAGCGTTTTTCCAGCACCGCCCCCAGACGCTGTTCAGCAATCAGCGTTCTCACTTGAGAAAGCAAATGTTCCGGGTAGCCCTGGAGGTAAGTTAGTTGGTTCATCTTTGCCCATGCCAATCATAAAAAGTGTATACTCACGCACCCTTTTCAGGGATACGCCGAAATTTTACCATTCAGGAGGGCCGATGAGCCACACAGACAACGGTTTCCGTTCACTGACACTTAAACGTTTCCCGGAGACGGACGACGTTAACCCACTGCTGGCGTGGGAAGCAGCCGATGAATATCTGCTGCAACAGCTGGACGATACTGAGATTCGCGGCCCGGTGCTTATCCTGAATGATACCTTCGGTGCGCTGGCCTGCGCGCTGGCGGAGCATACGCCGTACAGCATCGGCGACTCTTACTTAAGCGAGCTGGCGACGCGTGAAAACCTGCGCCACAACGACCTTGCCGAGTCGAGCGTGAAGTTCCTCGACAGCACCGCGGAATACCCACAGGCGCCGGGCGTCGTACTGATTAAGCTGCCGAAAACCATGGCGCTGCTGGAGCAACAGCTGCGTGCGCTGCGCGACGTAGTCACGCCAGAAACGCGCATTCTTGCCGGTGCAAAAGCGCGTGATATCCATACTTCTACGCTTGAGCTGTTTGAAAAAGTGCTGGGCCCAACCACCACCACGCTGGCATGGAAAAAGGCGCGCCTGATCAACGGCACCTTTACCAAACCGGCGCTGGCTGAAACCGCCCAGACCCTGAGCTGGAAGCTGGAAGGCACCGACTGGACTATCCACAACCACGCGAACGTCTTCTCCCGTACTGGGCTGGATATCGGCGCGCGCTTCTTTATGGAGCATCTGCCGGAAAACCTGGAAGGCGAGATTGTCGATCTCGGCTGCGGCAATGGCGTGCTGGGCATGACGCTGCTGGCGAAAAACCCAGAAGCCAGCGTGGTGTTTGTTGATGAATCGCCGATGGCGGTCGCTTCCAGCCGCCTGAATGTGGAAACCAACCTGCCGGACGCGCTGGATCGCAGCGAGTTTATGATTAACAACGCGCTCTCCGGCGTAGAACCGTTCCGCTTTAACGCGGTGTTCTGCAACCCGCCGTTCCACCAGAAGCATGCGCTGACCGATAACATCGCGTGGGAGATGTTCCACCACGCCCGCCGCTGCCTGAAAATTAACGGCGAACTGTATATCGTGGCGAACCGTCATCTGGACTATTTCCACAAGCTGAAGAAGATTTTTGGTAACTGCGAAACCATCGCCACCAACAACAAGTTTGTGATCCTCAAAGCGGTGAAGCTGGGCCGTCGTCGTTAATGGGATAGAACCTTTCCCGGCGTCGCATTCGCTCGGCCGAGCGAATGCGACGCCGGGGGCATGCTGATTTAAATATCTAGCGCCAGCTTCGTCCCCTGCGCAATCGCCCGCCGAGCATCCAGCTCACTGGCCACATCACAACCACCGATAAGATGCACCGTCTTACCTGCCGCTTGTAACGGTTCCTGCAACGCACGGTTTGGCTCCTGACCGGCACAAATAATCACGTTATCAACCGCCAACACCTGCGCTTCACCGCCTATCTCAACGTGCAGCCCTTCGTCGTCTATCTTCTGATAGCTGACCGCCGGGATCATCTTCACGCCGCGTGAAAGCAGGGTGGTGCGGTGGATCCAGCCGGTGGTTTTGCCCAACCCTTCGCCCGGCTTGCTGGCTTTACGCTGCAGCATCACAATCTGCCGCGAGCTGCGGGCCAGATGCGGCCCTTCCGGGCGCAGGCCGCCTGCCTGCTGCAGGCTGGTATCAATGCCCCATTCTACGCAAAACTCCGCGATATTCTGGCTGGTGGGCACGCCCGGCTGGCTTAAGTACATCGCCGTATCAAAACCGATGCCGCCGCAGCCGATGATCGCCACGCGCTGCCCCACCGGCGTCTTGTCACGCAGCACGTCCAGATAGGTCAGCACTTTCGGATGATCGATGCCGTCGATCGGCGGGGTACGCGGCGCGATCCCGGTAGATAGGATCACTTCATCAAAGCCGAGGAGATCGTCGGCACTGACGCGCTGGTTGAGCTTCAGCGTCACACCGGTGACGTCGATCATCCGGCGGTAGTAGCGCAGCGTTTCGTAAAACTCTTCTTTGCCGGGGATCTGTTTGGCGATATTAAACTGCCCGCCGATCTCCGCGCTGGCGTCGAACAGCGTCACCTGATGGCCGCGCGCGGCAGCGTTGATCGCAAACGCCAGCCCCGCCGGGCCTGCGCCGACGACCGCCAGGTTTTTGCGCGTGGTCGCTAGAAGGATCGGCATTTTGGTTTCGTGACAGGCGCGCGGGTTGACCAGGCATGAGGTTACCTTGCCAACAAAGATCTGATCCAGACAGGCCTGGTTGCAGCCGATACAGGTGTTGATCTCATCGCTGCGTCCCGACTGAGCTTTTGACAGCAGCTCGGCATCGGCAAGGAACGGACGGGCCATCGACACCATATCGGCATCGCCGCGTGCCAGAATATCGTCCGCCACCTGCGGATCGTTAATGCGGTTAGTGGTAATCAGCGGAACGGTGACCACACCTTTTAATTTGCGCGTCACCCAGCTAAACGCACCGCGCGGTACCGGCGTGGCGATGGTTGGGATCCGCGCTTCGTGCCAGCCGATCCCCGTGTTGATGATCGTTGCGCCCGCGGCTTCGATCGCCTGAGCGAGACGTACGGTTTCATCAAAGGTGCCGCCGTTGTCTACCAGGTCGAGCATCGACAGGCGATAGATAATAATAAAGTCTTTCCCGACACGCTGGCGTACGGCGCGCACCACTTCTACCGCGAAGCGCATGCGGTTCTCATAACTGCCGCCCCATTGATCGTCGCGCTGGTTGGTGCGCGCGGCGAGAAATTCGTTAATCAGATAACCTTCCGAGCCCATCACCTCTACGCCGTCGTAGCCTGCTTCCCGCGCCAGCTGGGCGCAGCGGGCGAAGTCGTCAATCAGCGCGAGGATACCTTCGTGGGTGAGTTCGCGCGGCGTAAAGCGGTTGATGGGGGCCTGAAGTGGGGAAGGGGCGACCAGGTTTGGCTGGTAGCTGTAGCGCCCGGTATGCAGGATCTGCAGCGCAATTTTGCCGCCTTCCTGATGGACGGCATCGGTAATGGTGCGGTGGTGCGGCAATTGGCTGATATCGTTCAGCATCGCGCCGCCGGCCATCCCTACGCCGGTAGCATCCGGTGCGATGCCGCCGCTGACGATCAGCGCCACGCCGTGACGCGCGCGTTCCGCGTAGAACGCTGCCAGACGCTCGGCGCCATCGGGATACTCTTCCAGCCCGGTATGCATGGAACCCATCAGCACGCGGTTTTTCAACTGGGTAAAACCGAGATCGAGCGGGGCAAACAGCGACGGATAGCTCATAAGGATGTCCAGTATGTGAAATTATTGTTATGTGGTCGGATGAGTTACTAATTTAGCCGTCGGCGGGAAAAAGGGAAAAGGGGAATGCGATGATTGTGATGGGATTCAAAGAACGCCCCCCCACCAAAGGGTAGGGGGCGTGAGTTTACTGCTCGGTGGCAACCTGACTCTGGCTGACACGCAGGGCCGCCAGCGCGTTACGCGCGGCCTTAAGCACTTGGTCGCATTGTTCCATCGTTAAGGTTAACGGCGGTTCGATGCGGATGGTCTTGGCATTGTTGAGCGTCCCGGCAACCAGCACGCGCTGGCGGAACATCTCGCTAGCAAAGTTATAGCCGATTTCGTTATCGACAAACTCAATGGCCATCAGCATGCCTCTGCCGCGCGCTTCACGGACTAGATCCGGATATTCACGCGCCATGCTGCGGAAACCGTCCAGCAGAATATCGCCTTTCTGCTCCGCCTGAGCGGGCAGGTTTTCGGTCAGCAGCACGTTGATGGTCGCCAGCGCGGCCGCACAGGCCAGCGGGTTACCGCCAAAGGTGGTGGTGTGCAGGAACGGGTTGTCGAACAGCACCGAGAACACCTCTTCGGTGGCGATGGTCGCGCCAATCGGCATCACGCCGCCGCCGAGTGCTTTCGCCAGGCATAAAATGTCCGGCTGAACGTTCTCATGCTCGCAGGCAAACATCTTACCGGTGCGCCCCATGCCGGTTTGCACTTCGTCGAAGATAAGCAGCGCGCCAAACTCGTCGCACAGCTTACGCACGGCGGGCAGGTAACCTTGCGGTGGCAGAATGACGCCACCTTCACCCTGGATGGGCTCGAGGATCACCGCCGCCACGTCATCGCCAGTTTTCTGGCATTCGCTCAGCATCGTGCGCATGGCGTCGAGATTACCGAACGGCACGTGGCGGAAGCCCGGCAGCAGCGGCATAAACGGCTTGCGGAACGTTGACTTAGCGGTGGCCGACAGCGCCCCAAGCGATTTGCCATGGAACGCGCCGCTGGTGGCGATAAAGGTGAACTTGCCGCGCGGCGACTGGTAGGCTTTTGCCAGCTTCAGCGCCGCCTCTACCGACTCGGTGCCGCTGTTGCTAAAGAAGCTGTACTTCAGCTTGCCCGGCGCCAGCGCCGCCAGCGTTTTGGCGAGCATCGCCCGTAGCGGGTCGAGGAGTTCCTGGCTGTGAAGCGGTTGTTTCGCGAGTTGATTCTGTACGGCGGAAACCACAACTGGATTACGGTGCCCCACGTTGAAAATACCAAAACCGCCCAGGCAATCGAGAAACTCCTGACCCTGGGTGTCGACAAGCGTATTTAACCCTCCCGCTTGCCACTCTACGGCTCCGTAATCCCCACCGGCAGTTACAGATTTTCGGTACTCTAAAAACCCCGGATTCACATGTTCTTTGAAGTATTCCCTGACCTCCTGGTTAAGAGCTTTCATCTCCTCATGATCAAGCGTTCGCTTTTCAATGAGATTCAGTGCGTGTGCGCTGCAGGCCAGAGCCGATGCGCTGGAAGGTAACCTGTTCAAAATAAGCTCCTGGGGATCACGTATCACACGATACTGATTTAAGTATTGCAGGGATTACGCCACATCAGCGTTGGCGGTGAAAATCGGGATAAACGCCAGGGGAAATCGCACTTGTACAATATTTAATCGTCCAGCGAAACGGGAGAGTGTGAAAGCGGTCACGCAGAGGTGCGTTGTGGTTGGGCGTATTGCCCTACAAAAGGGCAGGTTTTGCGCCACGACTGAGCAGCAAAGAATGACGTGGTGAAAGTAGGGCTTTTGTCGATTTTGCGATCTAACGCAAAATTAACAATTAAGGTTAATTTAATATCCTCCGATATAACAATTGTAATACATTTCTCTTTGCACCTGAAAAGGATGTTCGTATGTCTACCCTGCCCGACCTGAATTCGTCCGAATCGCTTCTGGACGACCACACCACTTTGATGTCCACCACCGATCTCAACAGCTATATCACCCACGTAAACGATGCCTTTATAAAGGTGAGCGGCTATAGCCGCCACGAGATGTTGGGCCAGCCGCACAATATGGTGCGCCATCCTGATATGCCAAAAGCTGCTTTTGCCGATATGTGGCGTACTCTGAAGCAGGGCGAGCCGTGGAGCGGCATCGTCAAAAATCGCCCGAAACACGGCGGCCATTACTGGGTGCGTGCGAACGCCATCCCCCAGGTGCGTAATGGCAAAACGATTGGCTATATGTCGATTCGCACCAAAGCCAGCGAGGAAGAGGTGGCGGCGGTTGAGCCGCTGTATCAGGCGCTTCGCGAAGAACGCAGCAATAAGCGTCTCTATAAAGGTCGTGTTATCAGTAAACGCTGGTGGGGCAAGCTGTCGGCTATCCCGCTGCGCTGGCGGGTCAGAAGCATTATGCTGGGGTTCTACCTGCTGCTTGCGGTGAGCCTGTTGGCCCTGAGCGCGCCGATTCTGGCGGTGCTGGCGTCGGCGGTGATCCTCTTACTGACCACGCTGGTACTGGAGTGGCAGATTGTTCGCCCGGTGGAAAATGTGGCGCGACAGGCGCTTAGCGTGGCAACCGGTGAACGTAACAGCGTTGATCCGTTGCCGCGCAGCGATGAGCTGGGCCTAACGCTACGCGCGGTTGGCCAGCTCGGGTTGATGTGCCGCTGGTTGATAAACGATGTCTCGACGCAGGTGAATAGCGTGAGCGACGGCAGCGATGTGCTAGCCCGAGGTAATGAAGATCTGAATCAGCGCACTCAGGAAACGGTGGTCAACGTGCAGCAAACGGTGGCGACCATGAGCCAGATGGCGGCATCGGTGCAGAATAACTCTCAGACGGCCGCCGAGGCCGATAAGCTTTCGTTGGCGGCCAGCGGCGCGGCGGCGCAGGGCGGCCAGGCGATGCACCGGGTGGTGCAGACCATGGAAGATATCGCTGACAGCACGCAGCGCATCGGTTCTATCACGACCTTGATTAACGATATCGCGTTCCAGACCAATATCCTGGCGTTGAACGCCGCCGTTGAAGCGGCGCGCGCGGGCGAGCAGGGGAGAGGGTTTGCCGTGGTCGCCGGGGAAGTTCGCCATCTGGCGAGCCGTAGCGCGACGGCGGCAAACGAAATTCGTCAGCTGATTGAGGCCAGCGCCAGCAAGGTGCAGTCGGGCTCCGAGCAGGTTCATGCTGCCGGGCGCACGATGGATGACATTGTCTCGCAGGTACAGAATGTCACCCAGCTGATTGCGCAGATTAGTCAATCTACGTCTGAACAGGCCACGGGGCTGTCTGATTTAACGCGTGCCGTGGCGAAGCTGGATGAGATCACCCAGAAAAACGCCGGACTGGTGGCGGAAAGCGCCAACGTGTCGGCGATGGTAAAACACCGCGCCAGCCGTTTACAGGATGCGGTCACCGTACTGCATTAATCCAGCTGCGAGATCTCCAGCGCCGCGCGGTCGATAATGCCAATCACCTGTTTCAGCTGCGCGTCGCCGATCTCGCCCTGATTCACCTTCAGGTCGAGCACCGCCTTAAAGTTATCCAGCGCCCGCTTCATTTGCGGGTTTTTGCGCAGCTCATGTCCGACCATCCTGGACTTCAGACGTGCCTGAATATGTTCCAGCGGTTCCTGATTTTCTTCCAGCGTCTGGATGCCTTCTGCGGTAATGGCGATTTTTTTACGCCCGCCGTCCTCTTCATGCACGGTAATCAGCCCCTGATCCTGGAGCAGGTCGAGCGTCGGGTAGATAACGCCTGGGCTTGGGCTATAGTTGCCCTGGGTTAGCGCCTCAATGGCTTTAATCAGTTCATAGCCGTGGCTGGCGTTATCCTTCAGGATGTTGAGGACCACCAGGCGTAGTTCGCCGTGGCCGAAGAAGCGCTGGCGACGTCCGCCGCCGCCGTGGCCTTCACCACGCCCGCCACGATGTTCACACTCACCGTGCTCGCCGCGATGTCCGCGACCACCACGGCCACGATGTTCAGAATCAGAGAAAGGTCTCATGATGTTTATCCTTACGTTGTTTAGATATATCTAACTTATATCTAAAGTTATGTCTTTAGCAATATCGAAAATGAGAAAATTATTAATTTATTGATATTTAATGATTTTAATTTTGGTGGTGAGTTTTTTGTGCGCTGTTATTCATATATCTTAAAAATAGCTTGCTTTCTGTTTAGTTGGCAATCATTATCATTTGCAAATGATTTAGATATATCTATTTGTGAGAGAGACGCCGAATGAAAGAGAACAAGTACCCACAGCGCGTGCGCAATGAACTCCGTTTCCGTGAACTGACCGTCCTGCGCGTTGAGCGCATTGGCGACGCTTTCCAGCGCGTGGTGCTGGGCGGCGAGGCGCTGGATGGTTTTAGTTCGCGTGGCTTTGACGATCACACCAAGCTGTTTTTCCCGCAGGCAGGTAGCACCCTGACACCACCGACGATGACCGATGAGGGCATTGTGTGGGCAGACGGTGTACGCCCGCAGGCCCGCGACTATACGCCGCTCTATAACGCCGAGCGCCATGAGCTGGCCTACGATTTCTTTATCCACGATGGCGGTGTTGCCAGCCAGTGGGCAATGGAGGCAAAAGCAGGCGATACGCTGCTTATCGGCGGCCCGCGCGGTTCACTGGTGGTGCCGGAAGATTATGCCTGGCAGCTGTATGTTTGCGATGAAACCGGTATGCCAGCGCTGCGTCGCCGTCTGGAAGCGCTGCAAACGCTAGCGGAGCGCCCGCAGGTAACGGCGCTGGTGATGGTAAAAGACGAAGCGGACACAGCCTATCTGGCCGGGTTTGATGGTTTCAATATCGAGTGGATCTCCGGCTACGATGCAGCCACCGTTGCCGCGCGGCTGGCACAGCTCACGGTGCCGGCGTCGGATTACTTTATCTGGCTGAGCGGTGAAGGGAAGGTGGTAAAAAACCTGACCGATGGTTTTGTGACCGACGCTATCGACCCGCAGCTGGTGCGTTCAAGCGCCTACTGGCACGCGAAATAACCGCATTCCGGTTGCGCTATACGATGACGTGATAGCGCGACCCCCTTCCTGCCATCTCTCTCCCTATGATTTATCCTGATCTCCCATCATCATTATGATGAACACCCCGTTTTCCATACTTTTTATACGATTATTTTGCACGATTATCAGGGCTTTACTTAGCGATTGATTTTTATCTAATTGATTGTTTTAAAATGATTATTACTACTTAAACCTATGGTTATGTGATGTCAATCACTACATTGGGTTTTCCAATACAAAATCTGTAAAACTAGAACTTTGTCGACTTTTCGTCTAAAAATACCGGGTCAAGGGCTAGACACGACCACTTAATGGTTATCAAATGGTTAAAAAATACCGTGTCAGATGTTATTCATCGACAAAATTAAAAAATGGTTAGCCCGCATATACCCTAAATAATTCGAGTTGTAGGAAGGCGGCAAGGGAGTGAATCCCCAGGAGCTTACTCTAGTAAGTGACTGGGGTGAGCGAACGCAGCCAACGCACCTGCAACTTGAAGTATGACGGGTATACACGACTTACCTGCGTTACGACGCACCTTCTGGAGAAACTATGCATTCCTCTGTTAATAAAAACGAAAGCCGAACCTTTTTCGGTCATCCGTACCCATTGGGTTCGCTGTTCTTTACCGAAATGTGGGAGCGATTCTCGTTTTACGGTATCCGCCCGTTACTGATTCTGTTTATGGCGGCAACCGTCTATGACGGCGGCATGGGCTTAGCGCGTGAAAACGCCTCGGCGATTGTAGGGATCTTCGCGGGGACCATGTACCTGGCGGCGCTGCCGGGCGGCTGGCTGGCCGATAACTGGCTTGGCCAACAAAAGGCAGTGTGGTACGGCTCCATTCTGATTGCGCTCGGCCACCTGTCGATCGCGCTGTCGGCCTTTATGGGTGACAACCTGTTCTTTATCGGCCTGATGTTTATCGTGCTGGGCTCTGGTCTGTTCAAGACCTGTATCTCGGTCATGGTTGGTACACTGTATAAAAAGGGCGATGCCCGTCGTGACGGCGGCTTCTCGCTGTTTTATATGGGTATCAACATGGGGTCATTTATCGCGCCGCTGATTTCCGGCTGGCTGATTAAATCCCACGGTTGGCACTGGGGCTTTGGCATCGGTGGTATCGGGATGCTGGTGGCGCTGGTTATCTTCCGCGTGTTCGCTGTACCGGCGATGAAACGCTACGACAGCGAAGTGGGCCTCGACTCCACCTGGAACAGCCCGGTGGCGAAGAAAAACGGCGTCGGCGCGTGGCTGCTGGCGTTAGCGGTGGGCGTGGCAGTGATTATCACCCTGATTGCCCAGGGCATCATTGTGATTAACCCGGTGGCGGTTGCCAGCGTGCTGGTGTACGTGATTGCGGCGTCCGTTGCGCTGTACTTCATCTACCTGTTTGCCTTCGCGGGCCTGAGCCGTAAAGAGCGCGCGCGTCTGCTGGTGTGCTTTATTCTGCTGGTCTCCGCCGCGTTCTTCTGGTCGGCCTTCGAGCAGAAGCCAACGTCCTTTAACCTGTTTGCTAACGACTATACCAACCGCATGATCGGTGATTTTGAGATCCCTGCGGTGTGGTTCCAGTCGATTAACGCCCTGTTTATCATCCTGCTGGCACCGGTCTTTAGCTGGGCCTGGCCTGCGCTGGCGCGTAAAAACGTCCGTCCAGGCAGTATCACCAAGTTCGTTATCGGTATTCTGTGTGCGGCGGCAGGCTTTGGCCTGATGATGCTGGCGGCGCAAAACGTGCTGAGTAACGGTGGCGCTGGCGTATCGCCAATGTGGCTGGTGGGCAGCATCCTGATGCTGACGCTCGGCGAACTGTGCCTGAGCCCGATTGGTCTGGCAACCATGACGCTGCTGGCACCGGAGAGAATGCGCGGCCAGATGATGGGGCTGTGGTTCTGTGCCAGTGCGCTGGGTAACCTGGCGGCGGGTCTGATCGGTGGCCACGTGAAGGCTGACCAGCTGGATATGCTGCCGGACCTGTTTGCCCGCTGTTCTATCGCGCTGCTGATTTGTGCGGCGGTGCTGTGCGTGCTGATTGTGCCGGTTCGCCGGATGCTGGAAAACGCCAAATCCAGCGCGGAGCAAAAGCCAGTCAGCAACGCGTAATCCCGTTCTGACACCTGAGCCGGTACAATGCTGTACCGGCTTTTTTTTGCGCAGCGTGCACCATTTCTTGCGCAAAACAGCCATAAAACGTGATTTTTGATCGAGAATAAGTGCAATAACGTGAGCGGTTCCTTTGAAATTGCGGCGGATTCCGGTCCATAGTATAGACTTGATTACTACGTGGTTAATTTTAAGGACAAGCATATGCCAGCAGTCATTGATAAAGCGTTGGATTTTATTGGTGGTATGAACACGTCTGAGCCAGTACCACAGTCCATGGATGAAAGTACGGCAAAGGGAATTCTGAAATATTTGAAAGAATTAGGTACTCCGGCGAGCGCTGCCGATGTAGCTGAACGCGGCCATCAGGAAGGCTGGAGCGACGGATTTACCGATAAAGTCGCAGGATGGGCCGACAAGGTTGAGTCCGGCGAGCATATGGTGATTAAGAACCCTGAATTTTTCTCTTCCTACATGCGTGAAGAGCTTCGCTCACTGGTGTGAGTTAATCCTGTATAAACCGCAATAACCGATCCCGGATGCTTTCACCTTCAACGTGAGAGCATCCTTTCTTAGTTTGTGCCCTTCATTTTCCAACCCTGCAATATTCGCTTTTTTGCCTCCGCGATGCTGGTATTACGTGTGGCGAAATTAAAATCACATCACGTATTTATTTTAAGCATTTTAAATATTTCATTTATTAGCAGTGATTTTATTACCAGACTATTTATTTCGGCGTTTATTTTATCGTATTTTTTCTATCAAGAAATTTAACCTTTCTTGCCGCTATTATTTTTTTTCATCATCTTAAATTAAAAAATTATGAATAAATTGCTACTAAGGTTAATCGATTACATTATTTTGATTTGCGAAAGCAGCGGTGATGATTAAAGAATCATTGCGGATTTATTGATATTTACCGTTGAAATTTGATTTTAGTCAACAAATCATGCTGATGGTTTATGCTGAAGGCACAGTGGGTATGGGGTTAAACCTACCTGTCATGAGGCTTTGCTGCCATTCGTTACCTATTTTAGAGATGTTGTTTAACAATTAATTCATGTTGACGGAGTTACATTTTAAATATTAGGCTTTACACAAATTTACGACCAGAGGTAAACGCTTTCACACCTATCTGAAAGCCAGTTATTTCTGCGTTGAAAAAAATAAAAGCACCGATAACGAGTGCATAACAAAAAATACCGTAATAAAAACTGCAAAAGCAGATGTGGTGTTTTTTGACGATCCATTATTTGTTAATTGATGAGTGGCAAAATGATACGGAATGGTTCTATGCGGAGCATGATAGCCTCTGCACGTTCGTTCGGCATACGTCAAATCGATTCTGAATCCCGCTTGCATCGCGGGATGCTCGGAAGCCAGCTCATCCTTTGAATTCGGTAATCAGCCTTAGGCTCTCCCTTGCGGGAGGGCTTTTTTAATGACGCGCGATAGCCTCGCGAGCCATTAAAAAAGCCTGGATTACCGGGCAAATCCCTACGGGGAATAATAATCAAAGGAACATAAAAAAATGATGAAAAGCAAGCTGGCAATTCTGATCGGTCTCGTGGCGCTGGCATCCACCGCTCACGCTGCTGAAATCTATAACAAAGACAGCAACAAACTTGATCTGTACGGCAAAGTGAAGGCAGAGCACGACTTCACCTCTTCCGTTGGCAACTCTGACGCGACCTATGCTCGTCTGGGCTTCAAAGGTGAAACTCAGATCGCCAACGGCGTGGTGGGTTATGGTCAGTTTGAACACCAGTTCAACGCTGACCAGGCCGAAGGCCCTGCGCAGACTGAATCTACCCGTCTGGCGTTTGCTGGTCTGGATCTGGGCGACTACGGTTCTATCGACTACGGCCGTAACTACGGTATCCAGTACGACATCGGTTCTTATACCGACGTGCTGACCGAATTCGGCGGTGACTCTTTCCAGAACGTCGACAACTACATGAACCAGCGCACCACCGGTGTTCTGACCTATCGTAACAAAAACTTCTTCGGTCTGGTCGACGGTCTGGCGCTGGGTCTCCAGTACCAGGGTGCTAACGAACGTGAAGATGCGCCGCTGAAGTCAAACGGAGAAGGCTTCGGTACTTCCCTCCAGTACGAAATTCCTGATTCTGGTGTGACTGTAGGTGCAGCATACAGCCGTGCGAACACGACGGATGTGGAATATGAAATCCCGGGAAGTGGCGCTTCTTATAAACCAGCTTTAGGCAATACTGCTGAAGCCTGGTCTGTGGGTGCAAAATATGATGCTAATAGCCTCATGCTGGCCACCACTTATACCGAAACTCATAACATGACCCCACTGAAGCCAGTGATCAATGATGTGATGATCCCGCTCTTCACCGATAAATCTAAAGCGTTTGAAGCTATCGCAGGTTACACCTTTGACTTCGGTCTGCAGCCTACCGTTGGTTACGTACAGCAGCGTGCGGAACTTGCCGGTCACTCTTTCGACGCGGTTAAATATGTTCAGTTGGGCGCTGCTTACTACTTCAACAAAAACTTTGCGGTGGATGCAGCATACAAAATCAACCTGCTGAAAGATGGTAATGACTTCGGTTTCAAAACCGACGATCAGACCGTACTGGGCGCTACCTACCAGTTCTAATTCAGGTAGCAAACTCTCATTAGTTTGTTTTTTTTATATGTGCCTAATTCTTTTGAACGTATTTTGCCCCGCTTCGGTGGGGCTTTTTTATGCCCTAATTTTTGGCTTTTAACCTGCGCCAGAAGGTGGTGCGGCTCACCCCCAGATATCGCGCGGCGGCACCTCTATCGCCGTTAAACTGCGCGAGTACCTGATGCGGTGTAAGCGAGACTGACGGCGACGAGTCGGCGCGGCATTCTGTAAGTTCAGGCAGGCACTGGCGTAAAAAATCACCGTTCAGCTCCGGCTGTGGCTCAACGCTTAAAAACAGCGCCAGCCGCTCCATCATATTGCGCAGCTCGCGGATATTGCCGGGCCAGGCGTAGCTCAGCAGTACCGACTGGCTTTGCATCAGCCCCTGATGCATCGCTTCGCCAAACGGCGCGTGTAATGCCGCTAGCGACTGCTGCAAAAAACCTTCCGCCAGCGGCACGATATCTGCCAGTCGCTCACGCAGCGGCGACAGCTTCAGCCGCAGAATACTCAGGCGATAAAACAGGTCCTGACGAAACTGCCCGCGCTTCATCTCCGCTTCCAGATCGCAGTGGGTGGCGCTAATCACCCGTACATCGACCGGAATCGGTAGGTGCCCGCCAACGCGCGTAACCTCTTTCTCCTCCAGCACGCGCAGCAACCGGGTTTGCAGAGGCAGGGGCATCTCGCCAATCTCATCTAAAAACAGCGTCCCGCCATGGGCGATTTCAAACAGCCCGGTACGCCCGCCGCGCCGCGAGCCGGTAAACGCCCCTTCTTCATAGCCAAACAGCTCTGCTTCTAAAAGCGATTCGGCAATTGCCCCGCAGTTGACGGCGACAAACGGTGGGAAGGATTTACCCTGACGATGACCGAGCCTCGCGAAATATTCACGATGGATTGCCTGCGCCGCCAGCTCTTTCCCGGTGCCGGTTTCCCCCTGAATCAGCACCGCGGCGCTGGAGCGCGCATAGAGCAGGATGGTATGGCGCACCTGCTCCATCGGCGCGGATGCCCCACGCATATCGTCTAATGCATAACGCGTGCGCAGGCCGTTACCGGCGGCATAGCGGCGACTTTGTCGCTGGGTCAGGCGGGTCATATCCAGCGCATCGCTAAACGCCTGGCGGACGGTGGCTTCGGAGTAGATAAAGATGCCGGTCATCCCGGCCTCTTCGGCGAGGTCGGTAATCAACCCGGCGCCCACCACGGCTTGTATACCGCTGGCCTTTAGCTCGTTGATTTGCCCGCGCGCGTCCTCTTCGGTGACGTAGCAGCGCTGGTCAAGGCGCAGGTTAAAGGTCTTTTGAAAAGCGACCAGGGCGGGCAGCGTCTGCTGATAAGTCACCACGCCGATAGACGCGGTGAGCTTGCCGGCTTTTGCCAGCGCCTGCAGCACGTCAAAGCCGCTGGGTTTAATCAGGATAACCGGCACGGAGAGGCGGCTTTTTAAGTACGCGCCGTTGGAGCCTGCGGCAATGATGGCGTCGCAACGCTCGGTCGCCAGCTTCTTGCGGATGTAGTTCACCGCTTTTTCAAACCCAAGCTGGATGGGCGTAATAGTGGCCTGGTTATCGAACTCGAGACTGATATCGCGGAACAGTTCAAACAGGCGCGTTACCGACACCGTCCAGATAACCGGCTTGTCGTCATTCACCCGTGGCGGAAGAGGGGTAGCTGCCATTGTGTGCTCAAAAAAAGAGGGCCGAATATTGGGTGTAGACCATGTTTCATGAATGTTGCAATGAAACGTTATGGAACGATAAGTGAAACGTTAGCTGACACGCTTTAATCGCCAGATATAGCGCAGTGAATGGCTAATCTATTGTTATCAAAGATGTTTAAAGAATGGTGGTGAAAAATCAGCTGTTGGCATACCCCTTGCTTTATCTGAATCAACAGATAGTAACAAGTTGATAACAAGAGGACGGGATATGTCTCTACACTCTCCAGGCCAGGCATTCCGCGCTGCGCTAACGAAAGAAAACCCCTTACAGATTGTTGGCACCATTAACGCTAACCACGCGCTGCTGGCTCAGCGAGCCGGGTATCAGGCTATTTACCTCTCCGGCGGCGGCGTGGCGGCCGGTTCCCTCGGGCTGCCGGATTTGGGCATCTCCACGCTCGACGACGTGCTGACCGATATTCGCCGCATTACCGACGTTTGCCCGCTGCCGCTGCTGGTGGATGCGGATATCGGCTTTGGCTCATCGGCGTTTAACGTGGCACGGACGGTGAAGTCGATCAGTAAGGCCGGAGCCGCCGCGCTGCACATTGAAGATCAGATTGGCGCTAAGCGCTGCGGCCATCGCCCGAACAAAGCCATCGTCTCAAAAGAGGAGATGGTCGACCGCATTCGGGCGGCGGTAGATGCGCGTACCGACCCGGACTTCGTGATCATGGCGCGCACCGATGCGCTGGCGGTGGAAGGGCTGGAGGCGGCTATCGATCGCGCTCGTGCTTATGTCGAAGCCGGGGCCGACATGCTGTTCCCGGAGGCGATTACTGAACTGTCGATGTACCGCCAGTTTGCCGATGCGGTACAGGTACCGATCCTTGCCAATATCACCGAATTCGGCGCGACGCCGCTGTTCACCACCGATGAACTGCGCAGCGCCCACGTGGCGATGGCGCTCTATCCGCTCTCGGCCTTCCGCGCCATGAACCGCGCCGCCGAACAGGTCTACAACGTGCTGCGTCAGGAAGGCACGCAGAAAAGCGTTATCGACATCATGCAGACGCGTAATGAGCTGTACGAAAGCATCAACTACTACCAGTACGAAGAGAAGCTCGACGCGTTGTATACCAAAAAGTAGGCCGGATAAGGCGTACACGGACACCCTCAGTACCCTACACATGATAATAATGACGAGGACAATATGAGCGACACATCGATCCTGCAAAATAGCACCCATGTCATTAAGCCTAAAAAATCCGTCGCCCTTTCCGGCGTACCGGCGGGAAACACCGCGCTGTGCACCGTCGGTAAAAGCGGCAACGACCTGCACTATCGCGGCTACGATATTCTCGACTTAGCGGAGCACTGCGAGTTTGAAGAGGTGGCCCATCTGCTGATCCACGGCAAGCTGCCGACCCGCGATGAACTGCAGGCCTACAAGATTAAACTTAAGGCGCTGCGCGGTCTGCCGGCCAACGTGCGCACCGTGCTGGAAGCGCTGCCGGCGGCTTCTCACCCGATGGATGTGATGCGCACCGGCGTCTCGGCGCTGGGATGCACGCTGCCGGAAAAAGAGGGGCATACCGTCTCCGGCGCGCGCGATATTGCCGACAAACTGCTGGCCTCGCTCAGCTCAATCCTTCTCTACTGGTACCACTACAGCCACAACGGCGAACGCATCCAGCCGGAAACCGACGATGACTCGGTCGGCGGCCACTTCCTGCATCTGCTGCACGGTGAAAAGCCCTCGGCCAGTTGGGAGAAGGCGATGCACATTTCGCTGGTCCTCTACGCCGAGCATGAGTTTAACGCCTCCACTTTTACCAGCCGGGTGATTGCCGGGACCGGTTCTGACGTTTACTCGGCCATTATCGGCGCCATTGGCGCGCTGCGCGGCCCGAAACACGGCGGGGCCAACGAAGTGTCGCTGGAAATTCAGCAGCGCTATGAAACGCCGGATGAAGCCGAAGCGGATATCCGCAAGCGGGTGGAAAACAAAGAGGTGGTGATTGGTTTCGGTCACCCGGTTTATACCATCGCCGACCCGCGCCATCAGGTGATTAAGCGCGTCGCCAAACGACTCTCTCAGGAGGGTGGTTCACTCAAAATGTACAACATTGCCGACCGTCTGGAGTCGGTGATGTGGGATACCAAGAAGATGTTCCCCAACCTCGATTGGTTCTCGGCGGTCTTCTACAACATGATGGGCGTCCCGACCGAAATGTTCACCCCGCTGTTCGTCATCGCCCGCGTGACCGGCTGGGCGGCGCACATTATTGAACAGCGCCAGGACAACAAAATTATCCGTCCTTCCGCCAACTACACCGGCCCGGAAGACCGCGAATTTGCGCCGCTGGATAAGCGTCAGTAATCCCTTACTGCTAACGATAAAAAACAGGAAAAGTACCTTATGTCCGCTCAGATGATGAATGTTCGCCCGGAGTTTGATCGTGAAATCGTGGATATCGTGGATTACGTGATGCACTACGATGTCACCTCAAAAGTGGCCTATGACACCGCCCATTACTGCCTGCTTGATACGCTGGGCTGCGGGCTGGAAGCGCTGGAATACCCGGCTTGTAAAAAGCTGATGGGGCCGATTGTCCCGGGCACCGTCGTGCCGAACGGCGTACGCGTGCCGGGCACCCAGTTCCAGCTCGACCCGGTGCAGGCGGCGTTTAACATTGGCGCGATGATCCGCTGGCTCGATTTTAACGATACCTGGCTTGCCGCCGAGTGGGGTCATCCATCCGATAACCTTGGCGGAATTCTGGCGACGGCGGACTGGTTGTCGCGCAACGCCGTTGCTACAGGCAAAGCGCCGCTGACCATGAAGCAGGTGCTGACCGGGATGATTAAGGCCCATGAAATTCAGGGCTGTATTGCGCTTGAGAACTCCTTTAACCGCGTCGGCCTCGACCACGTACTGCTGGTGAAAGTGGCGTCTACCGCCGTGGTGGCGGAAATGCTGGGGCTGACGCGCGATGAGATCCTCAACGCGGTTTCTCTGGCGTGGGTCGATGGCCAGTCGCTGCGCACCTATCGTCATGCGCCGAACACCGGGACGCGTAAGTCCTGGGCGGCAGGGGACGCCACCTCCCGCGCCGTGCGTCTGGCATTGATGGCGAAGACCGGTGAGATGGGCTATCCGTCGGCACTGACGGCGAAAACCTGGGGCTTCTATGATGTCTCGTTCAAGGGCGAAGCACTCCGCTTCCAACGCCCGTACGGCTCCTACGTGATGGAGAACGTGCTGTTCAAAATCTCCTTCCCGGCGGAGTTCCATTCGCAGACGGCGGTCGAAGCGGCGATGACCCTGCATGAGCAGATGCAGGCGGCGGGCAAAACGGCCGATGATATCGAGAAGGTGACCATCCGCACTCACGAAGCCTGTATTCGCATCATCGACAAAAAAGGCCCGCTGAATAACCCGGCCGACCGCGACCATTGCATTCAGTACATGGTGGCGATCCCATTGCTGTTTGGCCGCTTAACCGCTGGGGACTACGAAGACAGCGTGGCGCAGGATAAACGCATCGACGCCCTGCGCGAGAAGATGAACTGCTTTGAAGACCCGGCGTTTACCGCCGACTATCACGCGCCGGATAAACGCGCCATCGCCAACGCCATTACCCTCGAATTCACCGACGGCACGCGCTTTGAAGAGGTGGTGGTGGAGTACCCGATTGGTCACGCTCGCCGTCGCACCGACGGTATTCCGAAGCTAATCGACAAATTCAAAATCAACCTGGCGCGTCAGTTCCCGACTCGCCAGCAGCAGCGCATTCTGGATGTCTCCCTCGATAGAACCCGTCTGGAGCAGATGCCGGTCAATGAGTATATGGATCTGTTCGTTATCTGAAACACGACTCATCAGGCGTAAGTTCAACAGGAGAGCATTATGTCTTTTAGCGAGTTTTATCAGCGTTCCCTTAGCGAACCGGAGTCGTTCTGGGCCGAGCAGGCCCAGCGTATCGACTGGCAGACGCCATTTACGAAGACGCTGGATAGTAGCCATCCGCCGTTTGCCCGCTGGTTTTGCGGTGGTACTACCAACCTGTGCCACAACGCCATCGACCGCTGGCTGGACCAACAGCCGGACGCGTTGGCGCTGATTACCGTTTCATCGGAGACCGAAGAGGAGCGTACTTTTACCTTTCGTCAGCTCTATGAAGAAGTGAATGCCGTGGCGTCGATGCTGCTGTCGCTGGGCGTGCAGCGCGGCGACCGGGTGCTGGTTTATATGCCGATGATTGCTGAAGCACAGATTACGCTGCTGGCCTGCGCGCGCATTGGTGCCATTCACTCGGTGGTGTTTGGCGGTTTCGCCTCGCACAGCGTGGCGGCGCGTATTGATGATGCCAGGCCAGCGCTGATTGTCTCGGCGGATGCGGGCGCGCGCGGCGGCAAAATCATGCCGTACAAAAAGCTGCTTGATGATGCCATCGACCAGGCGCAGCATCAGCCGCGTCACGTGCTGCTGGTAGACCGCGGGCTGGCAAAAATGGCGCGCGTTGCCGGGCGCGATCTGGATTTCGCCACGCTGCGTCAGCAGCATGAAGGCGCACGGGTACCGGTGGCCTGGCTTGAGTCCAACGAGACCTCCTGCATTCTCTATACCTCTGGTACCACCGGTAAACCGAAAGGGGTGCAGCGCGATGTGGGCGGTTACGCGGTGGCGCTGGCAACCTCAATGGACACCATTTTCGGCGGCAAAGCGGGCGGCGTGTTCTTCTGCGCTTCGGATATCGGCTGGGTGGTCGGGCACTCCTATATTGTCTACGCGCCATTGCTGGCGGGTATGGCGACCATCGTTTACGAAGGGCTGCCGGTTTATCCCGACTGCAGCGTGTGGTGGAAAATCGTCGAGAAATATCGGGTCAACCGCATGTTCTCCGCGCCAACCGCTATCCGCGTACTGAAGAAGTTCCCGACCGCGCAGATCCGCCACCACGATCTCTCCTCGCTGGAGGCTCTTTACCTGGCCGGTGAACCGCTCGACGAACCGACCGCTGCGTGGGTGACCGAGGCGCTGGGCGTACCAGTAATCGACAACTACTGGCAGACCGAATCCGGTTGGCCGATTATGGCGATTGCCCGCGCGCTGGACGACCGACCGTCACGCCTCGGCAGCCCCGGCGTGCCGATGTATGGCTATAACGTCCAGTTGCTCAATGAAGTGACCGGTGAGCCCTGTGCGGTCAACGAGAAGGGGATGCTGGTGATCGAAGGGCCACTGCCGCCGGGCTGTATCCAGACTATCTGGGGGGATGACGAGCGCTTTGTAAAAACCTACTGGTCGCTGTTTTCCCGCCAGGTGTACGCCACCTTTGACTGGGGCATCCGCGATGCTGATGGTTATTACTTCATTCTTGGTCGCACCGACGATGTGATTAACGTTGCCGGGCACCGACTGGGGACGCGAGAGATAGAAGAGAGTATTTCCAGCTATCCGAACGTCGCGGAAGTGGCGGTAGTGGGCGTCAAAGATGCGTTAAAAGGGCAGGTCGCCGTGGCGTTTGTGATCCCCAAGCAGAGCGACAGCCTGGACGATCGCGAGGTCGCCCATACCGAGAAGGAGGCGATCATGGCGCTGGTGGACAGCCAGATTGGCAACTTTGGCCGCCCGGCGAACGTCTGGTTTGTCTCGCAGCTACCGAAAACGCGATCCGGCAAGATGCTACGCCGCACTATTCAGGCGATATGTGAAGGGCGCGATCCGGGGGATCTGACCACGCTCGACGATCCGGCAGCATTGCAGCAGATCCGGCAGGCGATTGAGGCGGGGTGATTTGCAGGAAGGCTGAGCGCTAAAAATTTTTTTGTAGAATAATGACGCGTAACGTGAACAGGTAAATAAGCGCTATTTTTCCGATAGCGCTTATTTTTTGTTAATTAACAGCGACCTGCTTTTTTCGATAACGCATCGCAGGTTTTGGTATTCGAGCCCGCATTTCCACCTGCGCAAATCGCATCAGATACCGTACTGCTGCCACCCAGCGATATCACGCCATACAATTTCGGTTCAGCGGCTTTTGTAACGTAACAACGGTGAGTTGTTGTGCCGACGGTCGCAACAAAATTGGTTTTTACGCCATCCTGGCGAATATCCGAAATGGTCACCTGAGATGCATCGACGTTCAATGCAAAAGAGGCGGCGTCCCGGACTTCACTCTCCGTGGCGATAGGCGGTTTAGCCACGCATCCCGCCAGCAGCAGTACCGACAGCACACATGTAGTTATATTTATTTTTTTCATTCTTCAATCCCTCGAGGTATTTGGTGTGAAAGCAGGTATAGATTATTTATTGGTTTTATTCATTGATTTTAATCATTGGTTTTTTTGCGTTGGAAAAAGTATGGGGTTGAGTTATTTGATTGTTGTATGTGGAAGGGCATATATATTGATGGGTTTTTTTTATCGTTGTAAAATATATTTAGATTAATGTGTTCGAAAATAAATATAGCCTGATCAGATATATTTCTGCATATACATTGCAGTATCTTTATCGAAGAAAAACCTAAAAGCACGTCCTGTTGTAGGAGAGACTATGTACATGACACTTAGCGACCGCCTGCAGTTGTTGCTCATTGAGAAAAATGTACTGGCTTGGAGCGTGATGATTGACCGTCATTGTGCGGTAGTCTCTAGGAAGACTGAAAAGGAGTTGGCGCTCCTCAATCGGGCGGGCGGTACAGTTTTCAGCGTGCGTGGAAGTGCCTATAACGCCTGGGAAAAATGGGAAAAGCGATGCTAGAATATTCAGAAACCGAAGAGTGCCAGGGTTTATAAAATTTCTTCTTCACCTAAATTGGTAGGTGATATTGTGGTCTTGCAATTTGACAATATTTTTACGTATAAGACAATGGCTGATCTATATTCGCCTACAATAATATTAGGCCAGCACTTGCTTGCAGCCATCCGACATAAAGCATATATCTCAGGGTTAATAAAAATGGAACAACTAAAGCCAAATTTAATTTCTGACCGGGATTACCATTCCACCTACGCTTCTGCCTCTTCAGGTGATATGAAAGCTCAAACTAAACTCGGTTATATGTATCGTGATGGTGACGGGGTTGAGAGAGACGGCGACAAAGCTGTTGAGTGGCTGACCAAGGCTGCTAACCAGGGACACACTGAAGCTAAATTTAGTCTGGCCTATATGTACATGGATGGCGATGATGTCCCTTTAAATTATTCAAAGGCCATTGAGTGGTTTACGTCAGCTGCTGACGACGGGGACATGGATGCTTTGGTATGGATTGGAATTCTACATCAAAGGGGCCATGGGTTTACACAAGACTTCTCTAAGGCAGCTGAGTGTTACTCCGTGGCCGCATCGAAGGGAAACAGTTACGGGCAATATAATCTCGGAACCTCTTATCGGGATGGGAAGGGTGTGCCTCGTAATAGCGATAAAGCCTTAGAACTTCTTACTCTGTCTGCTGATCAGGGAAATGAACTTGCTATGGAAGCGCTGGGTGAGTTTTACATTGCACAGCGTGACTATGAAAAGGGTAAGGAATATCTTCGCCGGGCAGGTGAGAAGGGCAGCCAAAGCGCTCTTGAAACGCTAAGGAAAATTGAAGCGGTTCAAGAAAAACACAGAATCGAAGACAGTATCAAGAAAATCACCTGTCCCTTCTGCGGCAAGACTAGCGTTTGGAAGGCAAAATATTGCCATGGCTGCACAGCTCGGATTACGTACGAACCTATAAGGGAATATGAATGGATAGGTATAGGTATAGGTATTATTTTCGCTGTAGTTGGAATTTCAATGGACCCGAATCATATTGGCAGAATGCTATTTTACGCCTTCATTATATGGAGTCTATCCCTCATCCTCGGTAAATTGTTCGGTAAACAAAGAGCTATGTTCAGCAAAGACTAAGTCTTCAGTCTCACATATCGGTTTTATTTTCATCTGATTTGGGCAGTGAGGTGCTGGTTGGCAAAATTCCGAAGTAAAGCTTGTTGAGCTAAAACAATAAGTAAAAAATTTACTGAACGTAAACGTGCGCCACGTTTTTCGTCGTCACCGTCCCGGCGAAAGATGATCCCAGCCGTGAAGATACCCCCTTCACGGCTTCTTTCCTGGAACGAATCGTGACACCTGAACAACAAAAATGACTAGAAGAAGAACTCGTATTCATGACCGAAATGGAGCGCGATAAGCCGTTCCTGGCTGATGCCTTCTACACCTGCAAGCAGAACATTACCGCGATGCTTGAGGCCAGACCAGGGCTATAGGTACCCTAGAAATAACTAAGGGCCTACATGTATATGTAAGCCCTTGAAATTTTGTGGCCCCTGTTGGGTTTGAACCAACGACCAAGCGATTATGAGTCATAGAATACCTGTTTTCTCAAACTTTCTGATTTGTTCTGGTTTGTACTTTAAATTGCTTTAAATCATGGTGTTGTGACTTTGTCGTCGTTTTGATTTGTTCCTAAATGTTCACGACAGTAATATCGTTACCTGACCCATTACCTGACCCAAAATTTGATTGGGTCAGGTAAGCGAAAATGAACAGGTGATGACGTGGCAACGCATTTAACGGATACGGCAATACGCGGGCTCAAGCCTAAAAGCACGTCCTACTATGAGTGGAGTAATAGCGGCCAACGCGGCGCAGGGCGGCTTGGCGTAAAAGTGCAACCTTCTGGCAGTAAGGTTTTTTACTTTCGCTATTACGTTGATAAAGGCAAGAAAGAGAAGTTTATCCAGTTGGGTATCTGGCCTGAGATGAAACTGGTGACGGCCAATGAGCTGGCGAAAAAGTATGGCGCATGGCTTATTGAGGGCAAAGAGCCGCAACAAGAGCTTGAGCAACAACGTCTGGCCGAGCAGCACATCATGCAGCTACATCGTTCACAGGGTTCGTTCGAAGAGCTGGTGCATGGCTATGTTAACAAGATGAAGCTCGACAATAAGCGGACCTGGGCTGATGTGTTGAAACGGCTAGAGAAAGAGTGCTACTCAATTATCCCTCGAGAAATGAAAGCAAAAGATGTCACGTCCTCCCAGGTTAAAGAAATTCTGGCTGGCATCATTCAACGCGATGCAGTTGTCCACGCGAACCGTATCCGTTCGTATCTGATGGCCGCGTTTAATTACGGTCTGAAAGCAGATAATGATCCGATGAACATCAGTGTAGGCATTACGTTCGGACTGCAGATTAACCCTGTTTCGGTTATACCAAAACAATCTGCCGCGGAGAAAGTCGGCGATATATGGCTAACGCTTGAAGAACTGCGCTTTGTCATTGAGCAGTTCGCACAGGCCACAAACGTTGGGCCACTGATGCAACATCTGATTCGGTTCTGCGTATACGCTGGTGGTCAGCGTCCATTCGAAATGATTGCCAGTCAATGGAGTGCGATCGACTGGCAGCAAAAGACGTTACTGGTCATAGCTGATGTATCGAAAAACAAGCGTGAGCACCTGATCCCGTTGACTGAATCGGCATTACAGGAATTAGCCTCGGTGAAAGAGCTGACTAAGGAAAGTCATAGTCCCTATATTTTCCCGCTATCAACCAACGGTGAGCGGCCAGTGCGTACTGATAGCCTGGCGCGTTCCATCATGTATTTCCGCGCGTTCAATCCGGAGTTTAAGGTCTTCACCGCTCGCGATTTGCGTCGTACCTGTAAAACACTGATGGGGGAAGCAGGAATCAGCAAAGAGATCCGTGACCGTATCCAGAATCATGCTTTGAATGATGTCAGCTCGAAACACTATGACCGTTATGATTATCTGTCTGAAAAGCGTAGGGCGCTTGAGATTTGGGAAGACAGGGTCAATTCCTATCAACGACAGCAGGAACACAATGTCGTGAACTTGTTCGGACGGAGGTAATGCTTGTCAAAATATGAGCTTAATTCAGCAGAAGAGCGGTATCAGCCGGGCTCTGGTGATTTAGTTTTAGCGAATAAGCTGGACATTATCGACGTGGCTGAAATGGATGCATTGGAATCAGGGCTGCTGCTCATGTTGTATGAGCAGCTATTTATCAGCCAGCAACCACCAGCAACCTTGAGTTTTGAGCATATTCGCGAGTGGCACCGCAAATGGCTAGGTAATGTCTACGACTGGTCTGGAAAGTTCCGTAACGCGAACCTTGCAAAAGATGGGTTTCAGTTTGCCGCTGCGGACAGGATTCCGCTGCTGATCGCAGGCTTTGAAAAACAATACCTTTCCCGCGTCACGGAATTGAACACACTGTCTCGCGCCGAGCTGGCTGGTTTTTTGGCTGAATGCCACGTGGAATTTATTTTGATCCATCCCTTTCGGGAAGGTAACGGGCGTTTGTCGCGCTTACTTTTTGATGTACTGGCGGTTCAGGCGGGTGTTGGGGTGCTGGATTACAGCTTATGGGATGAGCATAAAGCATTTTACTTCAAGGCGATTCAGGCTGGTGTATCAGGTAACTTTGCTCCCATGATCCGGTTGGTTAGCGATATTCTTCCTGATTAACGAGCCAAACCAACCGCTTTAGCCTGTGCCTGAAAGCGCTTGAGCTGCTTCTCGATTTTCTCTACAGAAACGCCGGTTTCAATTGCAGTGGAGCTGGCAACGGTGCGGAAGAGCTGCGTTTTAGTGACGACTGGAAGTGCCGTTTTCTTTGTCATGGGTAGAGCCTCGTAGTTGATGCCTACATTCTAGTTCGCCCTGATAATGCTCACAAGAGGGCTCTTTATCGTCTGTCGTTTGCGTATTGCTAGTACGCCGTATCTGTTTTAGTGAGAGTATTTCTAAAGTGCCTGCTAGATCTGTACATTGGTTTCTCATGAGAGCACTACTCGGTTGTAGGCATCTGCTTGAATCACGCATTGGTGAATGGGGCATTTCAGGGCAAGGCTAGTGTACGGGTACATCGGCGCTATGATGCTTAACGACCCGCCTCAAACAATAGACCCGACGGCGCTCACTTATCCATTAATGTAGTGGTATATCTTCCAGGTGATGGATACAGTCAAAAATATCAACCAAAACCAGTGTCGTTTTTTGAATACCTTATCTTCTGTGATCTCCTGAACCTCTTTAACTTTCCTTCGCTTACCGTCCTGTTTTTTTATAACACTGGGATTAACCTGCGGGGCTACGCTCGTAACGGCGGCGGATTTTGCCTTACTTTGCTTCGTAGGTTTGTTATCCATCACACTCAAATGGCGGCGGCAGACCAAAACGCTCCCTTCCATAGACGTGATTATTCGGTGCTCATTACTAATAGTAATAGAATTGGAAAACCATTGAGACCTGTCGCTCCCTCGTAAAGTACCGTTAAAGTCCCGGTACGTGACGCTTGCGCCAGAACCTTTGTATGCGATGGCCCCGCCAGGCATTTCAAGGATCGTGGCGCCGTTATTGCCTTTAATTAAATTTCCACCTGCGACAGCGATGTAACGAACGGTTCTGCAATCCCCAGAAACGGTGACTAAACCTTTTGTTGGCCGTAATTTAATACGCTTGCCAGGTGCCAGGTCACGACAATGTGCCATTGCTATAATCTTCACATAATCGGTAGGGTTCATAGGTCGATTTTTACCGTTATCTTAATGCTAGCCATGGTGCTAGTTGTTACATCTTGCGTGTTCGGCTGTACTAGTTCACGTATCAAAAAATGCTGCTTATCTACAGCGTTTTGAACTGTTGATAAGCTGGGAAGGATTACTTTTGTCATTTCACTTTCTCATGCTGAATCGCTACTCAACTCTAGGGCAGCGCATGCCTTGGAACGGAATAACACGTACCGAGATAGCATTATCAAATGCTAGTTTTGGCTCTTGCGATGTTGAGGCTAAACGGCGGTGAATTTAAGACAAGCTCACACCCTGCAGCAATCGGAAACAGGCTGTCATTACAAAAAGAGCATGGAACACCAGTAAAGGTAATTTTCTTGATAATTAGTGCTTTAAGGAAATGTAACGCTATAGGTGATTGGTGACGGCAATGTTAAGGGGAATCACTTAATTCCTGGAATTGTTGGTCGGAGAAAATGACCAACCTTGCCAAACCGATGATGGTGTTTAGCGTTCTCACACTAAGCCCAAAATGGATGAATGGCTCGCTTTTGCAGCTGAACACATGAACAACAAAATCAAAAAAGGCTGGCGGTCGCGTCTTTCACACCCGGTGAAACGTGATCACTACGGCTAAAGCCAGTCACAGCAAGGGCTGGCAGGTGGGGATCATTTTTTGTATTGGTTTTTTCGGTGGTTTTTGATGATCACTTTGGAAAATGATCATCAAGTTTTCACTCAGTAGTTTACTTTCAACAATATGATTTATTGGGGTTAAACATCGTTACGGCCAGACGTGACAGTGAGCGTTTATCCACTTTGATCTGCAGTAATTCGTAATCATTTTGCATTTTCAACCAGTGCTCAGGCGTTCCGCCTAATACATAGCTGAGCCGAACGGCGGTTTCTGCTGTGATCCGCGAGCTGCCGTACACCAGATAATGACAGGCTGAAAGGCTCATGTTCATCGCTCTGGCGAAAGTGGTCAGCGTGATTTCATTCAGGGCAAGAATTCCTCTGATTCTTTCTGCCGGGACAGGGCTTTGCAGATTTTCATAGCCTTGCATCCAGCGAGAGCAGGAGCGTAGTGCTCTGCGCTTAGCCTGGCGGGCCCGTTCGTAGGCATAATCAGTTGGCATGAAGAGGGTTCCATTTACAAGCGTGTTCTGGTGCCCAGCCTGGTCATCAGAAATGAGGTTTTGCGCCATTCTAACCTGTAACTGATGAGTGCAGGACGTGGGTAACACGCTCATTCTGGCCACCGTTCATTTCTTTGTCCTGTATCGTTTGCGATAGTCTTCGTAGCAGGTATTATTTTGCGCACTGCATTCCAAAATTGAATTTTGCCTGAGCATTTTGCTCTAGGGCTGCAATCTCTTCCGAGGGCTTCATGACTAACACGAACTTTTCTCAAACGGCTGCGTTTATCTGGTCGGTGGCCGATCTGCTGCGCGGTGATTTTAAACAGTCTCAGTACGGGCGTGTGATCCTGCCCTTTACACTGCTGCGCCGTCTTGAGTGCGTGTTGGCGGAGACCAAAGATGCGGTGGTGGCGAAATATGATGAGTTAAAAACCAGCTCACTGCCGGAAGATGCCAAAGAGAAGTTTCTGCTGCGCGCCAGCACACTTTCCTTCTTCAACACCTCGAAGATGGATCTGGGCAAGATGGGGCAGAACGACATCAAAGCCAACCTGGAGAACTACGTCCAGTCGTTCTCACCCGATGCGCGTGAAATCTTCGAACACTTCAAATTCAGTGAGTTCGTCGGCCTGCTGGAAGACGCCAACCTGCTATTTAAAGTGGTGAAAAAATTCGCCACCACCGATCTCAGTCCGAAAGCAATTTCCAACTATGAGATGGGCCTGGTGTTTGAAGAGCTTATCCGTCGTTTCGCGGAAAGCTCTAACGAGACCGCCGGGGAGCACTTCACCCCACGTGATATTGTGCGTTTGACTACCTCGCTGGTGTTTATGGAAGATGATGAAGCCCTGACGCAGCCTGGTATTATCCGCACCATTTATGACCCGACGGCCGGGACCGGCGGCTTCCTCTCTTCAGGCATGGAATACGTGCACGAGCTGAACCCTAACGCGGTCATGCGCGCCTTTGGTCAGGAGCTGAACCCGGAATCCTACGCTATCTGTAAAGCCGACATGCTGATCAAAGGTCAGGACGTCAGCCGTATTAAGCTGGGCAATACCCTCTCTAACGACCAGCTGCCGCTGGATCAGTTCGACTACATGCTCTCTAACCCACCGTTTGGTGTGGACTGGAAGAAGATTGAGGGCGAGATTAACGACGAACATACGCAGAAAGGCTTTAACGGTCGCTTTGGCCCGGGCCTGCCGCGTGTATCCGACGGCTCGCTGCTGTTCCTGATGCACCTGATCAGCAAAATGCGCGACAACCACAATGTGGATGGCACCGTGAGCAACGGCGGGCGTATCGGGATTATCCTTAACAGTTCCCCACTGTTTACCGGTGGTGCGGGCAGCGGTGAGAGTGAAATCCGTCGCTACATTCTGGAAGCCGATTTGCTGGAAGGCATCGTCGCGCTGCCAACAGACATGTTCTACAACACCGGCATTGCCACCTACGTCTGGATCCTCTCCAACAAGAAAGCGCCTGAGCGTAAAGGCAAAGTACAGCTGATCGATGGCACTAACCTGTGCGGCAAAATGCGTAAATCGCTGGGTTCCAAGCGTAACCTGATGGGCGAAGACGATATCAAGCTGATCACGCAGACCTTCGGTGATTTTGAGGTGGTGGATGCCACAACACTGGAAGAGCTTGGTCTGGAGAAAGCCGCCGAACAAAAATCCAACCGTGGTCGCCAGCCTGCCACCGCCAAAACCGAAGCGCCGAAAACCTTCGCCAGCAAAATCTTTAACAGCACCGACTTTGGCTATCGCCGCCTGACCATTGAACGCCCGCTGCGTTTATCTGCTCAGGTGACGGATGAGGCAATTGCGACTCTGCGCTTTGCACCGAAGCCGTTTAACGCACCGATGGAACGTCTGTATGAAGAGTTCGAAGCCCAATGGCAGGAAGAGACCTATGGTGATTTCTTCGAACTGGAAGCCGATGCGCGCGCCATCATCAAAGCTGAATTTGTTGAGCTGAAAGAGAAGCAGATTAAAGACCTGCTCGACAGCAAACTGTGGCTGGCGCAGCGCGGGTTAATGGAGAAGGCACAGCAGATTCAGGCAGCTCTGGGTGTGCAGGCGGGTGGTAAAACGCTGGTGAGCAATGACTTCAACCAGTTCCAGTTGACCCTGAAAGGGGCCATCAAAACGGCTGGCGTGAAGCTTGATGCGAAAGAGAACAAGCAGTTTATCGATGCCATCACCACGAAAAACCCGGATGCCGTACCTGTGGTGAAGAAGGTGCTGAAAGAAGCCGCTCAGCCGCTGTACGGTGCATTTGAATACAAAGGCAAAGTGGTCGAGTTCGAACAGGACGGTGACCTGCGCGATAACGAAAACGTGCCGCTGAACCCGGCTGTGTCCACCAGCGATCTGATTGAAAACTACTTCAAAACAGAAGTACTACCGCACGTGAATGACGCGTGGATCAACGCTGATAAGCGCGATGCGAAAGATGGTGATGTGGGGATTGTTGGTTACGAGATTCCGTTTAACCGCCATTTCTATGTCTATCAGCCGCCGCGCCCGCTGGAAGAGATTGATGCCGACCTGGATGCGGTCAGCGCCGAGATTATGAAGCTGCTGCAGGAGGTACATTCCTGATGGCTAAGTATAAGGCGTATCCGGAGTATAAGGATTCTGGGGTTGAGTGGTTGGGGGTTATTCCTAAGGGCTGGACTATAAGTAAAGTAAAATATCTGGCTCCATTTCAGGTTGGTTGGACTCCGCCAACTAAGAATGATGCCAACTTCATTGGTGATAATCTATGGGTCAATATTTCTGACTTAAGAGATAAATTTATTTCATCTACAGCAAAATGCATCTCTGATAAAGCTGCAAAAGAAGCATCAATGGATATCACCCCTAGGGGTTCTCTGTTATATAGCTTTAAGCTATCGGTTGGCGCAGTTTCATTTGCAGGATGTGATCTTTATACAAATGAAGCTATCGCATCATTTTTGGACCGAGCCCAACTGCCTCTATCGTATTTGTACTATGCACTCCCGATATTTATTATTGAAAATGCATCAACCAATATCTATGGTGCAAAAATATTAAACCAAGAGCTGATAAAAAACTCATTTTTACTTGCGCCTTTACATAGTGAAGCAGAAAAAGTTGCTAATTTTTTGGATCACGAAACCGCAAAAATCGATAACCTGATCGAGAAGCAACGGCAACTGATTGAACTGCTGAAAGAAAAACGTCAGGCAGTGATTAGCCATGCTGTCACCAAAGGGCTAAACCCTGATGTGCCGATGAAAGATTCTGGCGTGGAGTGGTTGGGGGAAGTGCCGGAGCATTGGGTTCCAATACAATTAGGAAAGGTTTGTTATCAAGTATCAGATGGGCCTCATTTCTCTCCTAACTATGTTGATTCAGGAGTTTTATTTATTTCTGCAAGAAATATAAAAGTTAATGGGTGGTCATTAGATGATGCTAAATATATAACTGAAAAGGATTACAATGAGTTTTCCAAAAGAGTGATCCCTGAAATAGGTGACGTTTTATACACAAAAGGTGGGACGACGGGAATAGCTAGAACTGTTGATATTGAAGATAAATTTCAAGTATGGGTTCACGTAGCTGTATTAAAAATATTAAAAGACAAAGCTGTTCCAGATTTCATAGCATATTCTTTAAATGGCACATCTTGCTACGCCCAATCTCAACTTTATACCCAAGGTGCAACGAATAATGATCTTGGGCTCACTCGTCTGATAAAGATATGGTTGGCTTTGCCACCAAAAAATGAACAGCAGGAAATTGTTGATGCTTTAAATAGTATTACAAAAAAATATGATGTGGTTACCGACAATGCTATGACCGCAATAACCATTCTCCAGGAACGCCGCACTGCCCTTATCTCCGCCGCCGTTACCGGAAAAATCGACGTCCGCGATTGGGTTGCCCCCGATAAGCAGGACGTTGAGGAGTCACAGGAGGCCACCGCATGAGCATGGACAGCACCAAAGAGCTGATCTTCCAGAATGAGATGATTGCTCAGATGGAAGCAAAAGGCTGGATTTGTGGTCAAACCGGCGGCTACGATCGCGAACGTGCGCTGTACTCGCAGGATGCACTGACCTTTGTGCAAACCACACAGCCGCAGGAATGGGAGAAGTTTGCCAAAATTTACCCTACCGATACCGAGCGTCATTTCCTCGATGCGCTGGTGGCTCAACTGAAAAAAGCGGATATCAACGCCACTGATATGCTTTCGCGGACTTACGGTACGCTTGGCGTGCTGCGTCATGGTATCAAAAGCCATAACGCGCGTTTTTCCCTGTGCCAGTTTAAGCCGGAACATAACCTCAACCCGGAAACCCTGACGCGCTACCAGCAGAATATCTGCCGCATCGTGCCGGAGCTGGTTTACAGCCCGCATGCGTCGAACGCCGCCTTTGAAGAAACCGGCGTTAAGGCGAAGAAATGGCGTATCGACCTGGTGTTGTTCGTCAATGGCCTGCCGATAGCGACCCTCGAACTGAAGTCTGAATTTAAGCAGACGGTACAAAACGCCATCACGCAATATAAGAAAACGCGTTTGCCGAAAGATCCTGACACCAATAAACCTGAGCCGCTGCTGACCTTTAAACGCGGCGCGCTGGTGCACTTTGCCGTCAGCCAGTACGAAGTGTTTATGGCGACCAAACTTGAGGGTGATAAAACCTTCTTCCTGCCGTTTAACAAAGGCACCCATGACGGCGGCGCGGGGAATGATATCCCGGAAGATGCCAATGACTACGCCACCAGCTATCTGTGGAATGAGGTGCTGCTGCCGGACAATCTGCTGAAAATTCTCGCGAGTTTCGTACATCTTCAAATCGTCGAAAAAGAAAATGCCATTGGCCTGAAGTACAAAAGCGAGAGCCTGATTTTCCCGCGCTATCACCAGTGGGATGTGGTGAACAAACTGATCACCGCCGCAACGGTAGAAGGCACCGGCAATAAATACCTGATTCAGCACAGTGCGGGGTCGGGCAAATCCAACTCTATCGCCTGGACGGCCCACCAGCTTTCCCGCCTGTACGATGAAAATGGCGAGAAGCAGTTCCACTCGGTGATTGTGGTGACGGACCGCACCGTGCTTGACGATCAGCTGCAGGACACCATCTACCAGTTTGAACACCAGGATGGCGTGGTCGGGCGTATCAATAACAAAGAGGGCGACGGTTCTAAATCGGAGAAGCTGGGGAATGCGCTTTTAAACGCGCAGCCGATTATCATCGTCACCATTCAGACCTTCCCGTTTGTTCTTAAGACGATAGAGAGCAACGTCAGCCTCAAGCAGCGAAAATACGCGGTGATTGCCGATGAAGCGCACTCCTCGCAGAGCGGCTCTACGGCGCGACAGCTGAAAGAAGTGCTGATGACGGAAGAGGCGGATGACGATGTGGAGATGTCTTCAGAAGATATTCTGGATGCTACCGTCGCCGCGCGTAAAGGCAGCAACAACCTCAACTATTACGCCTTTACCGCCACGCCGAAAGCCAAAACCCTGGAGCTGTTTGGTCGTCGTCCTAATCCGCAGGAACCGGCCTCGAAAACGAACAAACCGGAAGCGTTCCACGTTTACTCCATGCGGCAGGCCATCGAAGAGGGCTTTATTCTTGATGTGCTGAAGAACTACACCAACTACAAGGTGGCGTATAAGTTGCTGCAAAAGCTGGACGATCCTGACCGGGAAGTGGACAGCAAGAAAGCAAAGATCAAACTGAACCAGTGGGTGTCGCTGCACGACCATAACGTGTCGCAGAAAGTGAAGGTGATTGTTGAGCACTTCCGTAAGCATGTGATGCACTTACTGGCCGGCCAGGCAAAAGCGATGGTGGTGACCAGTTCGCGTAAGGCGGCGGTGCGCTACAAGCTGGCGTTCGATAAATACATCGCCGAGCAAAAGTACGACAAGATAAGCGCTATGGTGGCGTTCTCCGGGGAAGTGGAATTCAACGAAGATGACCACAACAGCCTTGCGCTGCTTCACCAGAAGTTCACCGAGATCAATATGAACCCTGGCCTGAAGGGCCGGGATATGCGCAAAGCGTTTGATACCGACGACTACCAGGTGATGCTGGTGGCCAACAAATTCCAGACCGGTTTTGACCAGCCCAAACTGTGCGCCATGTATGTGGATAAAAAGCTGGGCGGCGTGGAGTGCGTACAGACCCTGTCGCGCCTGAATCGTACTTATCCTGGGAAGGCGCAATCCGGAACGTTTGTATTTGATTTCTACAACGAGCCCGATGAGATTCTGGGTGCTTTCCAGCCGTACTACCAGACAGCGGAACTGACGGATGTCAGCGATCCGCAGCTCGTCTTTGAACTGTTTGAAAAGCTGCGCACCAGCGGCATTTTCCTGTGGAACGAAGTGGAGCAGTTCTGCGAGGCTTTCTTCAGCAAAAACAAATCCAATGCGGCCATTAGTAATATCTGCAAACCTGCGGTGCAGCGCTGGAAAAATCGCTACACCTCAGCGATTGATGCGTATGTCCTCGCCAAGGAGATGTTTGAACGTACCAAAAAGACCGGCGATATTGTGTTGATCACCAATGCGGAAAACACCTTTAAAGAGTGCGAGAAAGAAAAAAGTAAGCTGGATATCTTCAAAAAAGATCTCGGTAGCTTTGTCCGTTTTTACGAGTTTATGTCGCAAATCGTCGATTACGATGACAAGAATCTGGAAAAGCTGAGCCTGTTTGCCCGCCATCTGCGCCCGTTGCTGCACGAACAGCGCATCGAAGAAGATGAGATTGATTTAAGCAACGTCGAGATGAGCCATTATCGCCTGTCGAAGCTTCACGAACAGCACCTGAAGCTGCAGAAAGATGCGGCGGAATACAAAATCAAACCGGGGAATGATGTCGGCACAGCGAAGCCGAAGGACAAGAAAGAAGAGTTTCTGTCAAATATTCTGGCGCGCCTGAACGAGCTGTTCGTCACCGATAATCTCACCGATAAAGACATGATTAATTATGCCTTTGCGGTGCGCGATAAGCTGTCAGAAAACCAGGCGGTGATGACCCAGATTGCCAACAATACGCGCGAACAGGCGATGCTGGGCGATTTCCCGAAAGCCATTGATGATGCCGTGATGGACAGCAACGACGCCCAGCAGGAGATGATGGTGCAATACCTCTCTAACCCTGAACTGGCGAAAGGTTTTGCCCGCGTGGTGTTTGATATGTTGAAAGGGGCTTAACGCTTTTTCATCAAGGAGTGGTGTAAGAAATGCTGAATTCGCTCGAGATATACCAGGCGTTGAATGAATTGGGGTACCGGCTTGAGGCTGGAAACTTCGAGCCAAGCTATGCGTCCGAGCATGCACTCGGGAATGGAAAGTATCTGTACGTCAAACGTAGCCAGGACGGCGTGGTCAAAAAGAGCCCATTGGTTCTTGCACCAGAAACTTATGCCCTAAAGACGGAAATTGATCGCATCGAGGGTATCCACTGCCTTTGGGAAAAAGTAAAAAGCACCAGCTACCGCCGTTACCCGAAAGATAATGGTACGTCCCAATATGGTTTTGCGGCAGATGTTGAATCCGTTGAAGCGTTACAGGCGCTGGTGGCTTTGCTGGGCGGCCAACCATCTTTTACCACCC
Source organism: Kluyvera sichuanensis (assembly GCF_014218705.1). GTDB lineage: Bacteria > Pseudomonadota > Gammaproteobacteria > Enterobacterales > Enterobacteriaceae > Kluyvera > Kluyvera sichuanensis. The sequence goes on from NZ_JABBJF010000007.1 coordinate 155,010, forward strand.
AACCCGAAATAAAAAGAGATAACCAAAACAAGGAACAATCGCCAATGTATCCCTTAAACCAGATTCTCTTTGGGCCACCAGGCACGGGTAAAACCTACAGTACCACCGAAATGGCGGTCAAAATTGCCGATAATGCGTGGTACCAACAGGCTACGTGGGAACATCATGGCAATGACTTACGGGAGTTGGTAAAAGAGCGCTATAAGACGTTGGTAGAAAAGCAGCGCATTATGTTTACCACCTTCCACCAGAGCTTCTCCTATGAAGATTTTATCGAAGGGATTCGCGCAACTACTGATGAAAAATCGGGTGCGCTTCGCTACGAAGTTGTGGATGGTATTTTTAAACAGCTGTGCCTGAATGCCAGGGTTAAAGTTCAGGGGAGTGCAACACAATCTATCTCACTCAAAGGTCGGCGGATCTGGAAGATGTCTCTGGGTAATACCATGGGCGGAGAAGAGGATGTGTATGAGGACTGCCTGGCAAACAATTATGTCCTGCTAGGTTGGGGAGAAGATATCGATTTTAGTAACTGCTCTACCTATGAGTCAGTTAAAGCTCGGATTGCATCAGAAAAACAGTCATTGGAAGGCACCAGTAATTATATGGCTGTTGCCGTGAATACCTTTAAAAATATTATTAAGAATGGCGACTTAGTCGTCGTCTCTGATGGAAATCATAAGTTCCGTGCAATAGCTGAGATTACAGGTGAGTATAGTTATTTACCCAATGATGAACGTGAGTATTACCATCAAATGCGTTCAGTTAAATGGCTAAGGACATACACCCCAAGTCTTCCTAAAGAGCAAATTTTCATCAAGTCACTATCTCAGATGACCCTTTATGAGTTGCAGGATACGACGATTGACCGTGAAAAATTAACCCAGTTGCTGGCTCCTGTTGAGAATGTCGATAGTCAGGATCTACCACATGTACTGATAATAGATGAAATCAACCGCGGTAATATAGCGCGTATCTTTGGTGAGCTTATTACTCTTCTTGAGTCGGACAAACGTCAAGGGGCCGATGATGAGTGGTCGCTGATGCTTCCCTATTCAAAGCAAGCATTCTCAGTACCGCAAAATGTTTATGTCATTGGGACGATGAATACTGCGGATAAATCACTTATCCAAATGGACCTGGCGCTAAGACGACGCTTTAGCTTTACCGAAATGCCCGCACGACCGGAGCTGCTAGCTGGGGTCACTGCGTTCGGTGTTGATGTCGAAACGTTGTTAACGCGTATTAATCAGCGTATCGAAGCGCTGCTGGATAGTGAGCATATGATTGGCCATGCTTACTTTATGCCGCTAAAAAAATTAGAAAATAATGCCGACCGCGAAGCCTGTCTTGCCAGCATCTTCCAGGACAAAATCATTCCATTGCTAAGAGAGTATTTCTTTGATGATTATGAACGCATTGGTTGGGTGTTGAATGATTCGGTGAAAGCGAAAGAAAACCGTTTTATTTTATTGCAGCAGTCAGCTCAACTACCGGCATTTTCTGCACTATTCCCGAAAGCTATTGCGGATAGTTTGTCTGACAGGCGCTTCCGTATCAATGAAGATGCTTTCGCGTCGGCAGAAGCTTATCAGGGTATTGTCGCATGATGATCCAGGTCCGGGAATATGCTCTGCTTACCTGTGATAACTCTCAACCAGTCAGTATGGATTTGGGAATTGTCTCTGAGGCAACCTTTTCCTGGCTTGAGCAATTGCAACAAACGTGGAGTGGGACCTCTCAAATTCTCAGCCGAGAAGGGAAGCGGTTTTTGCGTTTGGGAAGCTATGTCGGTTATCTACAATCCCCGAATGGCGAGTCAATTGAAATTCTGCCAAAAACCACATTTGAAGCGCCAACGGAGGTAGACCCTCTACGTCAGCTTTTACGCCGAATGCTAAGTGCCTCTTTAGGAATTACGCCCCGTGAGGCGGACCAGGCAGCCTTGCAACGTAGTGAGCAGCCTCTACATGAATGGATAATCAGTGAGTTTTTGCGACATCTTGCTGATTTAGTACGCAAAGGACTGCGTTTCGATTATCACCTCATCGAAGACGAACATAGCGCGTTCATCCGCGGTCAATTGAATGTCACTGCGCAAATGAGAATGCCCCCGGGCAGAGGCACTCAGTTTCATGTGCGCTATGCGGAGTTCTCTCCTCAGCGTATCGAAAACCGTCTGTTACGGACGGCTTTGGTTTGGGCGCTTAAAATGACCAGGCAAGGGCAGAGCTGGAGACAAGCAAATTCACTTAGCCACCAACTGGATGGAATAGAGCCTATTTGTGGCAGTACAACACAATCCTTGAGGCAATGGAGTGACGGCAAGTATCTCCTCGGCTATCGTGCCATAAAGCCGTGGTGCCAGCTCATTCTTGAGCAGATGAATCCAGATTTTCAACATGGCCCTCATCAGGGTATTTCCCTGTTGTTCCCGATGGAGAGGTTATATGAAGGCTGGGTAGGATACGGCCTGGCTGGAGCGTTGTATCATGATTACAAACTTATAGAACAGACTAAGAGCCAGTACTTGTTAGAGCATGTCCCTGTTGGTGAAGAGTCATCTCAACGATGGTTTATGCTTAAACCGGACTTTCTTATCAACGGTGAGCAGACGGTGGTTCTGGATTCCAAGTGGAAGCTATTAGATAGCAGAGCCGGTGACAGTCTGAAGAAGTATGAAATAAGCCAGGCTGACCTGTATCAGATGTTCGCCTATGGGCAAAAGTACCTTCATGGGCAAGGCAATATGATGCTGATTTATCCGCGTCATCAGTACTTTGCTACACCATTGCCGGTGTTCCGTTTCGACGAAGATTTATCTCTATGGTGTGTGCCCTTTGACCTTGAATCTGCCGAGTTGGTAAAAGGTGAGTGGCAGGATTCGTTCCGTTGTTTCCCCGGTGATGATCCTTCAAAAGTTTATGACGAACAACAAAGTAGCCACGAATTACTTGTGGGTTAGAGAGATGAGGGAGGAGTAATAATGGCCTATAAGGATTTCTACCATTTACTGTTGGAATCTTTTTCCCAACCTGTTGAGCTGTTCACAGGGTCAAGGAATGTACCTTTTACACTTTATGCTGAAGAGGCAAAACTGTTTGTTCGAAATGGAAAAGATAATATCAGCCGTATCGATCCTAAAGAAGTTGCCGCATTTGTTGAGAGATTTGAAGAAATCGAAAGCTTGTTAGCGAAAGACTACCAGGATGTAACTTTCAAAGCCTCCTATTTGCTAGCTGCAATGAAATATATTACTGGACAACATGCTTCCATTGTACGATTTCACAGCGAGGAGCTTTCTAACAGCGAAGCGCAATATAAAGACTGGCTTAATTCAAACCCTGAAGGCTATGTTTTAAATTTGCTAAAAAGGAGTGAGGTAAGCCATGGACTGGATCCTACAAATTCAACTTGCCTGCATTCAGCTAGTTGCGCTTCGGTGAATAATGAGCGCAGCTATTCTCATTCTGAGCCATTCACTGGCAATGATTACTTTAAAATTTGCTCAGTAAACCTCGGTGAACTTGAGCAAGCGGCCATCAAAGCAACAAGGCTTAGCATCGTGAAAAGACATTCTTGTTTAAAGAGTAAGGAGCGTTAATTCTACTTTAACGCTTTATATAGGCTCAACGTTTGTGTAGGCAGTTGGTCGCTATCCTCAAAACTGATCCCAATCCGTTTTCAGCCACCAGTAAGTTATGTCGGGCAACCTCAAGATGTGATAGCAAAGACTGATCGTTTTACTCTCAAGTTTGGGGTTTCTTCGCTGACGAGTCGTTGCAGCAGAGCATGAATGTTCGCGCTACCTGACCCCATTTCGACGCAAACAAAAAGGAGTTAGACGAATTCTCGCCTAACTCCTTATTTTATCTGGTGGCCCCTGTTGGGTTTGAACCAACGACCAAGCGATTATGAGTCCGAATTAATAACCAATAAAATCAATAAATTACATAAAAATCAGGCGCATAGTAATTCGTATATTGTCGAAAAGCGTTGCATAGTGCTTAGCTCTGCTGCCACTTTGCTGCCATTAATCAGGTTTAACGGGTTAAGGCTTACAGCCTCGGTTAAGTGGTCCGGCGCGAAGTGAGCATAGCGCATTGTGACCTTAATATCCGTGTGACCGAGGATGCGCTGCAGCACCAGAATATTCCCCCCGCGCATCATAAAGTGGCTGGCAAAAGTATGCCGTAGAACGTGGGAGAGTTGACCGTCTGGCAGCTCAATGCCTGCACGCTTAATGGCGCCACGAAACGCAGAATAACAGCCAGTGAACAAAGGTTTTGAAGTTCGGTTTTTGGGGAGTTCTTCAAAAAGCTCATCACTAATTGGAACGGCCCGGTTCTTTTTGCCTTTAGTTTTAATGTAGGTAATTTTCCCGGGGCTGATTTGTTTGCCGGTCAGAGATTCAGCCTCACCCCAGCGTGCGCCGGTCGCCAGGCAAATTTTAACAACCATCAATAAATCACCAGCCCGGCTTTTCTCGCATTCTTCCAAAAGCCGGGTTGCTTCTTCCACTGTCAGCCAGGCCAGCTCGGCCTCATCTATTTTAAACTCACGGACGTTATCTAGCGGGTTGGGAGCATTCCAGTCATCAAGGCGTTTAAGTTCGTTAAACATGGCCCGGAAGTAGGCTAGTTCCAGGTTAACCGTGCGAGGGGTTACAGCCTTAACTCTGTCTGAGCGTGTGATTTTCCCGCTTAGGCGCTGTTGACGGTAGGTGGCGAATAGTTTTGCGTTGAACTCAGTTGCCAGCGGGTTGCCCATGGCTAAGCAGGCAAATTCCATTGCACCTTTTCGCTTTAGACCGTCAGCTAGGGTAACGCCGTGAGAGTCATACCAGGTCTGGACAAGATCGATAACCCGCCGCTTATCTGCTTTCTCTCCTAACCAGGGCTTATCCTGTACCTGTTCTTTGTAATGGCGCTCATAAGCAAGGGCTTCCCCTTTGGTTGCGAACTGGCGGCGTATGCGTTTACCGTCGCGTCCATTGGGGAAAAACTGCGCCTGCCATTTTCCGTTGCTTAATTTGCTGACAGCCATAACTTAACCTTGGTTTGTTGAGCGCATTAGGCTTTGCCAATGTTCCTCACTGAGGATTTTAAGAGGAGCACCTTTATTATCTCGGTAGTCAATGGCCTGCTCAATTTTTCTGCCAAAACTTTGGAATTTCCAATCTTTAGAGCTAAGTGCTCCTATGATGAGGTAATCCAAATCTTGGGTTACGCGATCGGATATTTTACACCCAAGTTTAATTAGGTCGGTTTCACATTGGCGACGGGAGCCACATAAGAACTTCCCGGTGAGGCATACCTTGCTGCTTTCTGGGTTGAACTTCTCGATCAGGTCTACTGGTGATGTTGTGGAGTACCCGTCTACTATCCCCTCGGAAATGTTAGAACCTGTGAAAGCAGTGATCTCCTGCAACAATGCAATACGTTCGTCCTCAGTTATGACCCCATCACTGAGAATCTCTTTGACTAATTCATATAAATGTTTGCCGGGATAGTTATTTTTAAGGCTGGCATTATTGGAGAGGAACCAATTAAGATATCTGATTTCATCATTGCTCAGATGATAATCAGAAGCCATTCCTTTGCATAATCCTTCCAGTAGATGCTTGTCTGAATCAACGGAATAAAGGTCAATATTTGGCGTGTCAATCAGGCCGCGTTGCATCTCAAGTAACAATTCTTTTAAATCATCTAGTTCGTTTTGTTCTACGATGCCATCAGAAAGAATGTCTGCAATCCTATCTCTAATGCAACCCACATAATAGTTTTGCGAAATTATTTCCGATTCTAATAACCATGTATCAAGAAAAATCATTTCCTTTTCGCTGACTTTTCCGTCGCAGGTCATGCCTTCGATAATATTGATAAGGTTTGCAATAGCCTTATCTCTATTATGTGAATAATTTAATGCGCTGAACTGACTCATTTTAAATCTCCTTATTCCATAAACTCAGTTTTGCTGATGACTTTCCCGAGAACCTTGATTTCAGATACAGAGCATTCAAATGATGCTTTGCCGTTCTCTACGCGTATACGGCCTCCTGGGAAGCGGTAAAGCTCTCGTACACTAGCGATTCCATCAATTTCAATAAACCAGAAACCGTCTACCAGCTCACCTTCATAGCTGTCTGCTAGATACGTTGTTTTATCAGCTGTCAAAATGAATGGTGATGTTAAGCCGTCAGGAATGGTTGACGTATCAGTGATAATTTCTTTTTGGGTAACAATGTTCCCATTTGTGATGTCTATATGTTTTAGATGCACGGTTTCGTGATCGCGCCCATCCACAAATTTATTGCCAGTGCCCGTACTTAGCCAGATTAACGATGCGCCCGTTTCGAGATGGCAAACTATGACCCAATCAGCCGGAAATGTGTCGCGCGCATACCTATTCGCCATGGTGCTCTGAGATACACCTAATTGATTACAAAGGGAAATTCTGGTCGTAAATCCATAGGCATCAAGGATGCGCCCTATTACCTCTTTACCACCTCTATTCTGAAATATGAAATCTCGAATCAAGCTGATGTCATCTTTTTTCGTTAAGTTTGTGGTTGACACGTTCATTTGGTGATCCTAATATCTCGATTCAAGATGTTGTGAATAGTGTGAAACAGTGACGAATAGTGAGTTCGTCGCTCAAACTGAGGAATAGTGCATCATGAATCGTAACTTTTCAATGCGCCCCAGCATCAATCTTGTGGTGTCTGAGCCATTCATCACACTGGATGAGTTCTGTCGTCGCACCGGCTACAAGCTTAGCTATGCCCGCCAGATGGTCCGCGAAGGGCGTTTACCTATTCGTAAAAAAGAAGGGGTAAACAGCCTGGTCGAAGTAAACATGTTCGCGTTGACGATGGAAGCAGCTCAAGGCTGTGAAATCGCAATGCGAGCCTGATAGTTCCATTTTGGGATATAGAGAGGCACTTAACATGTTTGATTATAAGATTTCCAAACATCCTCACTTTGACGAAGCCTGCCGCGCTTTCGCGCTGCGCCACAATATGGCGAAGCTGGCAGCTAGCGCCGGAATGAACGTCCAGACTCTGCGCAACAAGCTGAACCCAGACCAGACGCACCAACTGACGCCGCCGGAAATCTGGCTGCTAACCGATATCACTGAGGATTCCACGCTGGTTGATGGTTTCCTGGCACAAATCCATTGCCTGCCGTGCGTGCCGCTGAATGAAGTGGCAAAAGAGAAAATGCCGCAGTACGTCCTTAAAGCAACGGCTGAGATTGGGCACGTCGCTGCCGGTGCTGTTTCCGGTGAGCCACTGACGACTGCAGGACGCCGCCAGATTATCGACAGTATCAACTCTGTTACTCGCCTGATGGCATTAACCGCGGTATCGATGCAGGCGCGCCTGCAGTCCAGCCCGGCTATGGCTAGTGCTGTTGATACAGTGACGGGCCTTGGCGCGTCGTTCGGCCTGCTGTGAGGTGCTTATGCTGACTAAAGAGCCATCTTTTGCATCGCTGCTCGTTAAGCAAAGCCCGGCCCCGCACTACGGTCACGGCTGGATCTCTGGAACGGATGGCAAGCGCTGGCATCCATGCCGCTCGCAGGATGCGCTGCTGGCTGGCCTGTCTACCACAAAAACTGAGGCGCCAAAATGGGGAGTGGTTCGGTTGGGGTGTTTTATCAGTTCAGCCATAAAGGCGAACGCTATGAGATTCATGAGGAAGAACTGATTTGCTGTTACCCGTCCATAGCAGGTGACGGAAGTTATTTTTTTACGTTAAAGGATGGGACTTTTTTTCGGGGTGAGCAGGTTAAAGAGGTAATACGTAAAAGCGCGTCACCTCTTGATGCTTATCACCAGCCTATCAATCTGTGATGTTAGGGAGTGGGTTATGGCTATTGACGGTGATGCTGCGACTGTTCCGCTAAGTGCTGGCCTCCGCCTTAATGGGTTAAACCACATCGCGGAATTAAGGGCGAAAGTGTTTGGCTTAAATACTGATTCAGAACTAGGGCGCTTTATTAGCGATATGCGGGACCAACGGGATATTAACCATGAGCAGAATAAACGCGCACTAGCCGCAATATTCTTTATGGCAAAAATTCCGGCGGAACGTCATAGCGTCAATGTTAGTGAGCTGACGACTGACGAAAAGCGGGAGCTGATTAAAGCAATGAACCATTTCCGTACAGTGGTGAGCTTATTTCCAACTCGGCTAGCCATGCCGAATTAACCAACCACAGAAATTAAAGGCGTAAACCCGCCGGGTATTCCTTTGCCCAAATTCAGGAGAACGAACGATGCGAAATATTGAAACCCGATTCACCAAAAGCGGCCCAGATGATGCTGGCCTTAATCAGTTGCTGACGGATGTGCGCATGGAAGAACGCCGCGCGCGTGCTGCAGCAATGGTTGCCCGCCTCGATAGCCTGGCTAGCCGCATTATTTCCCGCCAGCTTAACCACGTTGAGGCTGCAGAGCTGCTGCGCGCCACGGCTGAAAACATCCAGAACGAAGCGCAGGAGATCCACTGATGGCTGATTCTATGGACCTTGTACAGCTGCGCGTTGAAGAAGAACGCCAGCGCCATATCCACCACGCCCGCAGCCGAAAGGCTGGGGCTTCTTCTCTTGAGTGCGAGAGCTGCGGAATTGTCATTCCGGCAGAACGCCGCGCTGCAGTTCCGGGCTGTGATCTCTGCGTCACCTGCCAGGAAATTGCAGAGCTGAAAGGCAAGCATTACGTAGGGGGTGCTGTATGAAAGAGCAGTTGATTAAACATGCGTTAAGCCGGGCTGTAGTCGAGAGGGCAGTAATTGAAGCCACAGAATCACCGACCATTCGCCGTGACTATTGCAACGAGTTGGTGTTGCATGAAATTGCGTTGGCAGCGCTGACCGCTGTGCCTGTTGGTTACATAAACAGGAATACGGGGGTGTTTCATAAGCCTGAATCAATGCCGGTGAATACCCTGGATACTGCGCTTTACTTCCCTGTATTTGGCGCTCATCAGGTGGTTGCCGCCGAACCTGCGCCTATCGAGGAATTAACTAGCCCGATTACTGATAGTGAATTATCTCGGCTTATCTGGGGGCTGAAAGCCGCAGGGAACAATGAACGTCAGGTGGCTGCACTAGTCGAGCTGCAGCAGCGCCGCATATCTGGTCCCCAAAAAATGCAGTGGGTTAACGGCTGCAGTAAAACAGTGCCTGCTGCGCTGCGTTACCTTGCTGAGAATGAGCGCCCTAGTGGTGGAGAATCAACCTTTAACACCGCGCATCTGTATCAGTTAGCTCGTGAAGTTGAACATATGGTTCAGCTATCACTAGGTTGCGCCACGATTTCTGAAGGTGGTGCCGAATGAATATCAAAGTCCATACCTTAAAAATTGCACCGAAACACCTTAATGATGTTATGGCGGGGCAAAAAAAAGCTGAATTAAGACGGGATGATGATCGCGGTTATAAAGCCGGTGATGTTCTTATTTTGTGTGAATGGAAACATGGCAAATATACCGGGCGCGAATGGACGGCTGTAATCACTCATATCCTGCCAGTTTGTGACGTTATTAATAATGTTGATGGCTGGGTGATGCTCTCTATTAGTTCACTGAATCCAATTGATGCGATGTTCTATATGCTTTCAGGAGGTGCTGCATGAGCACAATCCTGAAATGGGCTGGCAATAAAACTGCCATCATGCCGGAATTGAAAAAGCACCTACCAGCAGGTCAGCGCCTTGTTGAACCTTTCGCTGGTTCGTGCGCTGTCATGATGGCGACAGACTATCCTCATTATCTTGTCGCTGATGTGAATCCTGATTTAATTAATCTATACAGTGTCATTAAAGACGATGCTGATCATTTGATATCTATAGCTAAAGACCTATTTGCTAAAAATAATTCAGCAGAATGCTATTACGATATTCGAAAAGAGTTTAATCATGGTCGTGATTGGTCCGCTGTTTGCCGTTCGGCTATGTTTATTTTTCTTAATCGTCATGGTTATCGTGGCTTATGTCGTTATAACCTGAAAGGTCAATTCAACGTCCCATACGGTAATTACAAAGCACCTTATTTCCCTGAAAGCGAAATCAGAGCATTTGCCGAAAAGGCAAAGCGTGCCACCTTCATTTGCGCCAGCTATGAAGAAACATTGGCAATGCTGCAGTCGGGGGATGTTATCTACTGCGATCCTCCGTATGACGGTACATTTTCCACTTACCACACAGACGGATTTACCGAGGATGATCAGTATCATCTGGCGTCTATCCTTGAACGTCGCTCATTAGAAGGTCATCCGGTCATCGTATCCAATAGCGATACATCCCTGACTCGCTCTCTTTATCGCAACTTCACCCGCAATTGCATCAATGCAAAACGCAGCATGGGCGTGGCTGCCGGTGAAGGTAAATCTGCAGCTGAAATCATTGCCGTTTCTAAAGCACCCGTTATCTATTCGGATGAATTGCCATGGTTCGGTTTTGATCCTGCCGGTCGTCGTGATTGCTCTGTGATTCATGAGGTTAAGGCATGAGCGCTTGGGCTTATTACAACGAGATTGACCCATTTGCAGCTGCACGGCTGCGTGTCCACATGGCGGCCGGTCGCATTATGCCCGGCGTAGTTGATGAACGGAGTATTGAAGATGTCAGACCCGATGATTTACGAGAATTTGCTCAAGTCCATTTCTTTGCAGGGGTTGGTATTTGGCCCTATGCCTTGCGCCGCGTGGGCTGGGAGGACAGCAGAGAGGTCTGGACGGGTTCCTGTCCATGCCAACCTTTCAGCGCGGCAGGCAAAGGAAAAGGGTTTACTGACGAGCGGCACTTATGGCCCGCCATGCATTGGCTGGTCGGGCAGCGCCGCCCTTTCGTTGTCTTTGGCGAGCAATCTGCAAGTGCTCACGCAAATGACTGGATCGACCTTGTACAAGCTGACGTGGAAGCCTTGGGTTATGCCTTCGGCGCGTGTGCGTTTCCGGCTGCGAGCGTCGGTGCCCCGAACATCAGAGACCGCACTTATTGGGTGGCCCACACCCACAGCGAACGCATGGAAGCATCCCAGCAACTCGGGGCGCCAGGGCGGTTTGAATTTGCAGACGGCAGCGCAGCTATCCGGTTGGACGACTCCGAGCGCCAGCGACAGCACGCGGGGAGGGAGAGGGATTACCGAGGGCATGTCGGGCAGCAGCTTGGCGCAGCAAGTCAAGATGGCTGGCTGGCCCACGCCAACGGCAAGCGATCACAAGGGGGGATACCCCGGGGGGAGAATGCGAAATGGGAAAATATCGATAGATCGGTTGGATGTTGTGGCGCAGATAGCAGGCCCGGTCCGGTTAACGGCTTCTGGGCAGGTGCTGATTGGCTCGGATGCACGGATGGAAAATGGAGGCCAGTTAAACCCGGCCTTGAGCCTCTGGTTAATGGGGCTGCCTCCAGAGTGGGACGAATTCGAACCTACGGAAACGCCTTAAACGCAGAGGCTGCTGTGGTCGCTATCAGGTCTTACATGATGGCGGTTGGCCTGTGAAACAGAATAACGATAACGTAATGGCAAAAAGAAGCGCTGGTGACGCTGCAGCTTCTTTTGCCTGGAATAAAACCCCAAAAGCGATTAACCCATACACGGACCCGGCGGAAGTTGCGCCGGTGTCTGCGCTTTCAAACCTGATCACTCTGTATGCCGCTGATAATGAGCAGGACCAGCTGCGCCGGGAAGAAGTGAGTGATGAGGCCTGGGAACGCTATTTCTATAACGAAGCCCGTGATCCAGTTCTGCGTGAAATGGAGCAGGACCGGCTGATCAGCGGCGCCAAAATGGCACGCGAGCAGCAGCGGTTTAACCCCGATCTGGTCATTCTGGCAGACGTAAGCGCCGAACCATCACACATCAGCAAGCCTCTGCTTGAGCGCATTAAATATTTTCATGGTCTGGGCCGTCCGCAGGCATATTCCCGCTATCTGCGAGAAACCGTCAGGCCATGCCTTGAACGGCTGGCGCGTGCGCGTGACAGTCAGGTGTCTGCTTCTTTCCGATTTATGGCGAGCCATGAAGGGCTGGAAGGGCTGCTGGTTCTGCCTGAAATGAATCAGGATCAGGTCAAGCGCCTGTCCACGCTGGTTGCGGCTCATATGAGCATGTGTCTGGAAGCTGCCTGCGGTGATCTCTATTCCACTGACGAAGTGAAGCCGGAAGAAATCCGCCAGGCGTGGGAACAGGTTGCTGCGGAGGCGATGCGTCTTGATGTTATTCCGCCAGCGTTTGAGCGTCTGCGCCGTAAGAAACGCCGCCGCAAGCCTGTGCCCTATGAGCTTATTCCCGGCTCGCTGGCGCGTATGCTGTGCGCGGATTGGTGGTATCGCAAATTATGGCAGATGCGCTGCGAGTGGCGCGAGGAGCAGCTGCGCGCAGTGTGCCTAGTAAATAAAAAGGCGTCGCCATATGTCAGCTATGAAGCAGTGATTCATAAGCGCGAACAGCGCCGTAAATCATTGGAGTTTTTCCGCTCACACGAATTGACCAATGAGCAGGGCGACACGCTGGATTTAGAGGATGTGGTAAACGCCAGCGCCAGCAATCCGGCGCACCGCCGTAACGAAATGATGGCCTGTGTTAAAGGGCTGGAGCTTATCGCGGAAATGCGCGGCGACTGTGCCGTGTTTTATACCATCACTTGCCCGTCACGATTCCACGCCACGCTCAACAATGGCAGACCAAACCCGAAATGGACCAGCGCTACAGTACGACAGAGCAGTGATTATCTGGTTGATACGTTCGCCGCATTCCGTAAGGCCATGCATAAAGCCGGGTTGCGTTGGTACGGTGTGCGAGTCGCTGAGCCGCATCATGATGGCACTGTGCACTGGCACCTGCTGTGCTTTATGCGCAAGAAACACCGCAAAGCGATCACGGAGCTGCTGCGCAAGTTTGCCATTCGTGAGGACCGCGAGGAGCTGGGAAACAATACCGGCCCGCGCTTTAAGTCCGAGCTAATCAATCCGCGCAAAGGCACGCCAACTAGCTACATCGCTAAATACATCAGTAAGAATATTGATGGGCGCGGCCTGGCTAATGAAGTCAGCAAGGAAACCGGTAAATCTTTGCGCGATAACGCGGAGAACGTGAACGCTTGGGCATCACTGCATCGCGTCCAGCAATTCCGCTTTTTCGGTATTCCGGGCCGCCAGGCTTACCGTGAGCTGCGACTGCTGGCGGGCCAGGCTAAACGCGACCTTCCCCCGTTAAAACCAGTTCCGGGGAAACCTGAGCTGACGCCAGAGATTCTGGCGGCCCTCGCAAATGCGCGTCCTGTTATCGGCAACCCGCGTCTTGATGCTGTCCTGGCTGCAGCTGATGCCGGCTGCTTTGCAACTTACATCATGGCGCAGGGCGGTGTGCTGGTCCCTCGTAAACACCATCTGGTCAGAACAGCCTACGAGCTGAACGATGAGCCGAGTACCTATGGCGATCATGGTATCCGTATCTATGGTGTCTGGTCCCCTATTCAGGAAGGGCGGATTTGTACGCACGCGGTGAAATGGAAAATGGTTCGTAAGGCCGTTGACCTGCAGGAGGCGTCAGCCGACCAGGGCGCTAGCGCCCCTTGGACTCGTGGCAATAACTGTCCCCTGGTGGAAAAAATGAACGATTCAGAGGCAGATAATGAACCTGCAGCGCCTGACATAACCACCATGAATGAGCAGGAGCTGCAGGATTACCTGCACGGGATGGGGAAAAAAGAACTGCGGGAACTAAACACGCGATTGCGCCTGGTAAAACCGAAACGCCGGAAAGGTTACAAACAGGAAATCGACGATCAGCAGCGCCTGCAGCTGGAGTATGAGCTGCGGTCCAGGGGCTTTGACAGCGGCGACACTGAGATCGATTTGCTTCTGCGTGGTGGCAGTATTCCATCCGGCGCTGGCCTGCGCCTTTTCTACCGTAACCAGCGACTGCAGGAAGATGATAAATGGCGTCAGTGGTATTGATTTTCATAATGATTTGATCCCTCTCAGAACTATCTAATTGAAACCAAAAAAGAGTTTTACAATTCGAAAGAGCTTACTATACTGTATGTATAAACAGTGGATATATGTACAGTTAATCGTTCGATAGTTGTAGTGATAGGAGGGAAAATGCAGGACTACCTTTTGGAGTCGTTGAAGCTCCAGCGCATTGATTTTTTTATCAAGCTTGTAGCGGCTAGTGAGTGTAGCGACGAAGAAAAGCGGCTGGCTATCCAGTGGGTTTCTGAGCTGACGGATGAGCTGATGGCAAAAATCAGAAGTCATGAATATAGCCGTTCAATGGATGTAACCAGCTAAAGGTGGCCTCTTATGCGTGTCGAAATAATGATTGATAAAGAACAGAAAATTAGCCAGGCGACACTGGAAGCATTAGAGGCAGAGCTTTATCGAAACCTGCAACCTCTGTATCCCAAAACCACGATCCGCATTCGTAAGGGCAGCACAAATGGCATTGAGTTGAGTGGTGTAAAACTTGATGAAGATAAAAAACACGTAATGGAAATCATGCAGCAGGTCTGGGAGGACGATAGCTGGCTCCACTAACTAACCTTGCTGGCAGCAGAATTACTTTTCTGACGCCAGCAAGGTTTAACAACGAGTGTAGCGAGGCGTTAGGATAGAATCATCAATAAGGTGCCTATACAGCAACATTATGTAGTTCAGACACCATGGTCTTCATTGAAGTTGGAGTCGAAAGGTTATGATAAACATGCTTTTGATGATACATTTCTGCCTTTAGTAGTCGTTTTATATCTATAAATCAACTATTTCAATAGCTTATGAATGATTGCTTTATGGTATTGAAGTCGCTCGATGTCTTAGCAATTCTTAGCTAAAATAGGAGGCGTTAACGGAGAGGAAGTTATGTCTAAAATTTATGCAATTGACCTTTTTTGCGGTGCGGGTGGTTTGACCCATGGACTAATACAAGCTGGGATAAATGTAATTGCTGGTATTGATTTAGATCCTGATTGCCAGTGGGCCTATGAGCATAACAATAAGACTAAATACATAAATTCGGACATTAGCGATGTGACCGGACAAGATCTGATGCGTTTGTGGCCCTCAGATGGTCTAAGGTTGCTTGCTGGTTGTGCTCCTTGCCAACCATTCTCAAGCTATCGCAAGGGTAAAATTGAGTCTGAGGACGGTAAGTGGAAGCTTTTAGGTGAGTTTGGTCGTTTGGTCAAAGAGTGCGATCCTGATCTGATAACTATGGAAAATGTTCCAAGGTTACAAAAGCATAAGATTTTCACTGAGTTTGTTAAAGACCTTAAAACCAGTGGGTATAAAGTTTGGCATGGTATTGTAGATTGCCAACAATACGGTGTTCCTCAGAAAAGACAGCGATTAGTTTTACTTGCTTCAAAGATTAACGATGTTGCGTTAATCCCTCCAACTCATTCAGAAGACAATTATGTGACAGTTAAAGATGTCATTTCGCATTTGCCAGAGATAAAACCAGGCCAGTCTGATGATAAAGACCCCCTGCATGTGGCTCAAGGTATGAGTCCATTGAACTTAGAAAGGATACGCCAATCAAAACCTGGTGGAACTTGGAAGGATTGGGATCCAGAGTTGGTGGCAGCTTGCCATAAAAAAAGTAGCGGTAAAACTTATACTAGTGTTTACGGACGTATGAAATGGGACGAGCCAGCCCCTACAATGACCACACTCTGTTTCGGATTTGGTAATGGTAGATTTGGTCACCCGCAGCAGGATAGGGCTATCTCTTTACGTGAGGCAGCCATCCTTCAAAGTTTTCCGGGCAACTATGTTTTTTCTGAACCTGGCGAAAAGATCACATTTGCTACTGTGGGCCGCTTGATCGGAAATGCTGTTCCGGTAAAACTAGGAGAAGTAGTTGGGAAGTCACTTATCAATAGTCTATAAGGGGAAGCAGGGCTGATGGCGGAGCACAGTGAAGTTTTACCGCAGGGTGAATTATCTACGCATACCTATGAGATGCAGGTAAGTTTGAGCGTCTTAGGGCATCTGGGTATCAATCTCTATAGTAATGTGGCTGCAGTGATTACTGAAACTGTTGCTAATGCTTGGGATGCTGATGCTTCCGAGGTTCATATAAAACTTACCCCTGATGAGATCACTATATCAGATAATGGTTTTGGAATGACCATCAATGATATGAATTCAAAATACCTAACTGTTGGTTACCAAAAAAGAAATAATAAAGACCAACTTTTAACTCCTAAGGGGCGTTTGCCCATGGGAAGGAAAGGTATTGGTAAATTATCATTATTTTCGATTGCAAAGACTGTTATCGTTGAATCTATCAAAGATGGCGAGCAGCATGGCTTAATTATGGAAGTGCCGGCAATTGAACATGCTATTAAGAGTGGCGCAGGTAGATATTACCCGGAGCCGCTTGATGCGTCTCAAGTTACTGTTAGCCAAGGTACTCTTGTGACTTTACGAGATTTAAATCGTTCCCGAATACCTGCAACTGCATCAGCGCTGCGTAAAAAATTAGCCAGACGATTCTCAATTATTGGTAGCAATGATTTTAAAGTTTATGTAGATGGGGTTGAGGTTACTGCAAAAGAACGTGAGGATTTAAAGCATGTTCAATTTGTGTGGGATCTTAATTCTGGAATAGATTTTTTAAAGGAATGTCCAGGGCTAATTACAGTAACTGATATCTCCTCTGCTTTGGTAGAGAGTCCGCATTTCGATCCAAAATGGAACATTAAAGGATGGATTGGAAGTATTAAACAACCTAGCCAATTAAATACCCCAGAAGGGAATCTTAACAGCATAGTTGTTTTGTCTAGGGGAAGACTGTTCCAAGAAAATATTTTGGATGATATCAATGATGGCGGTATATATACAAAATATCTAACTGGTCAGCTTGAAGCGGATTTTTTAGATACAGATGAAGATGAAGATATTGCAACAAGCGATAGACAACGAGTTGTTGAGGATGATCCTAGATATCAATACCTTAAATCATTAGTTAAAATTGCATTGCGAAAAGTAGCTGGTCAATGGAGTACTTTACGTGAAATGCAAGGTGCTAAGGAAGCAAAAGAGTCAAACCCTGTTCTTGTTGAATGGATTAGCTCTTTAAAACCAGCTTCACAAGGATATGCGGAAAAGATGATTGCTCAGATTGAGTCTTTACCTTTAGAAGATAAGCCTCAAGAGAAAAAAGAGTTATTTAAGCACGCTATCTTTGCGTTTGAACGTTTGCGAATAAAAGAAATGTCACGGGAATTAGCCGAGGCAGTTATATTTAATGCTGAAAAACTCTTACCGCTTCTAGAAAAGCAAGATGATCTAGAGGCTACGTTATATTATGAAATAGCAAAAAGTCGAGTGGATGTTATCCAAAGCTTCAAGGGGCTGGTTGATAACGATGAGAAGGAAAAGGTTTTACAACGTTATCTTTTTGAGCACCTTTGGCTATTAGATCCTTCTTGGGAAAGGATTGATGGTTCCCCATTAATGGAATCTAGAGTTAACCAAGAGTGGGATAAAATTGATGCTGGACTTACTGATGATGAGCGAAAAGGACGTATGGATATAAAATATCGTTCATCGGCAGGTAAGCATATTATCATTGAGCTTAAAAGAGCAAGTGTTTTGACCTCTGTTGCAACTTTGGTTGCTCAGGGAAATAAATACAGACAAGCTGTAATTAAATGTGCTAAAACTGTGGATCCATCATCAACGCCATCAATAGACGTAATTTTTGTTTTGGGTCGTGAACCTTCAGATTATTCTTTCGATCCTTCATATACTAACCTTCAGTTACAGTCCGTTAATGGCAGAGTTGTTTACTATGACGGTTTAATCAATAGTGCTCAAAATTCGTATCGGGAATACACTGAGAAGCAAGCGACCGTTGCTCGGATTGCTGAGATTGTAAAAAAACTAGACGACTAAATTGTAAGCATCTGCTGAATGCATGACTATGCTGCATGAATATGAATGATCGTTATAGGATCCTCTATGTCAAAGCCCGCCAGTTCTGGCGGGCTTTTGCTTATATCATGCAGGTGCATGAAAACCACTATGTAAAGCGGGCAGGCGTGGCGGGGATACGAGCGCGCGGCAGTGGGTTTAAATGAGGTTTCAAGATCCTTGTCTCATTTTCGTTTAAAGGGAAGTATTACCCTACATTCAACATGTGGAATGGAGATAGACATGGCATTTCAAATTGAGGCTGTTTGCCCCTGCTGTGGGGTTATTGCAAGTGGTGATCTGAACAAAATTGAAGACGTGTTTGGCTTTAGGACGGTGGAAGGAGAGCGATTGATCCCTCAATCGTATTGCCGAAAATGTCGTAGGTTAAGATGTTCCCCAAATGATAAAAAGTGCGGGGCTTAAAGGATGGCTATTTATTGTATAACCTATGACTTGAAGGCTCCGGGAAGAAACTACGATGCGGTTTTTGACTATCTAAAGCAGTTTACGTACTGTAAATATCTTGAATCATTTTGGTTAGTAGATACAACGCTGACCGCAGCTCAACTACGTGATGGACTCAAAGCCAAGGTCGATAGTAACGATATTGTATTTGTAGCTCGTTTAAAAGGGGATTGGGCATCAAGGCATTATCCATGCGGTGAATGGTTAAACTCCGAAAAAAGAAATTGGTAATGGATAAGGCCGCTCAGTCCGCGGCCTATATTAATGATTTAATTGGTTGATTTTTTTAATCTTTTTCATTCTGAATATCCAAAATGTATGGCTCGAAACGAATAACTTCGTCGCCAAGCCAGTTATTAAGTTCTTGCAGGCGCTTTTGCAGAGGTATCAACTCGTTGCGAACAAAGACGCGGCTGGCTTTCTCCACATCCCCAAATCCCCCAACATTACTTGGCATAATCCCCATCATCTGAGGCGGGACGCGGTGCGCTGCCATCATGTCGTCCCGGCTGACGTTCTTAATGTTCAGAAACTCATCTTTTGCCGCGACCTCTGACAGTGGGATGATCTGGATGCCGTCCTTTTTCCCGTTAGGCGAGTACATGAACAGGTTACGGAAGTTGCCCGGCCCTTTGGCACTTTTCATCGCCTGGCGGATGTTGTCTACATCCCCCTGGTTCTGCGCGGCGTCAGTCATGTACATGATAAAGCCAGCATGGCTGCCGTTGATGTAATACTTACGGCGGAACAGCGTTGCGGACTCATTCAGCAGCGCAGATGGAATAGCGGACAGATAGCCGGGCAGTCCGTAAATCTCTTGGTTAATATCCGGCTCAATAAGGTGAAAGACGCTGCCTGCTGTAAACTCATACGGCTGCGTTGTAAAACCATATTGCACATACCAGTAAGTATCGAGGTCCACCCCACGGCGGGTAAATTTCGCCAGTGCTGGTTCCAGCGAAAGCACGCCGCCGAGCCGGTTGGTGCGCTTCTCCAGATAGGCGTTACCAAAAACCAGATAATCCTGCACAAAACGGGTAAATGCCTGCTGGCTTAGCAGGCGGTGCGGAATGTAGGTGCTGCTGAGAATGTCTCGTTTAACGGCAAGCGGTGAGCTGTGATGAACAGCTGCGCGGTAGGTGCGCGCCAGCCCGTCAAAACTTACAGGTGGCTCATACCATCTGTCCATCTGCACGCATTCCACATAATCCAGCAACTCGCGGCGATCCAGTACCGGGATCGGGTCGCCAAAGCTGAATGTTTCTGCCGCTGCGCCGCCGCTGGTTTTTGTGCTGTGATTAGCCGCGGCGCGGCGGTTCTTACGTTTGCCCATCAGAAAATCTCCACAATGTTGCTGCTATTGGCGGCCTCGCCCTGCAGCGGTTCGTTAAACAGCGCGTGCATCGTTGCCCAGGCCAAATCTGCATGGCTGGCTTCTTCACTGCGGCTGGCTTCATATGTCGGGCGGTTGCCGCTGGCGGTGGTGGCCCGGCGGATTGCCATAAAGGATTGCGCTATGTCGGTGTGCCCGGCGTCGAACTCCAGGCGGCGGTGGCTGATAATGTCGTATGCCTTGAGGACCAGGGCGTTTTTGACGTTCGGGTTATAGACGAACTCGCGGACGGCGGGGAAAAAGGCTTTGACGTTCTCATAGACGCCGTGGCCCACGCCGGTCGAGTCGATGCCGATATAGGTCACGTTGTATTGCTGCGTGAGAGCTTTGATAGCGTCGGCCTGTGCGCGGAAGTCCATTCCGCGCCACTGGCGGCGCTCCAGAATACGGAACTTGCCGCCCGATACTGATGGCGGGGCAATGACGACGCACCCGGCGCTATCACCGTTCTGCGTACCTTTCGCCGGGTCATAACCGATCCAGACTTCACGCCAGCCAAACGGACGCAGCGCCAGCGCCTGAAAATCAGACCAGACTTCCCAGCTATCCACCATGCAGGCCTGCAGCTCGCTGAGCGGGAACACTGACGCCAGATCGTCAATAAATTCACACATCAGCAGGTTCTGGTATTCGTCAGGGCTGTATTCCATGCGCAACTGGTCGAGGTCGAACAGGTTACAGCCACCGCGCACGGCATCCTCAACGGTGACGATCTGGCGGTATTGTCCATCCGGACAAAGCACGCCGCGCGCCAGATTGGCGTGGGTCAGGTCAATGTCTACCTTGTCAGCTTTTGCGCGGCCCCGATTGAACAGGGCGCCGGACCAGAACGGATAGGCGCTGTGGGTCAGGCTGGACGGCGTGGAAAAATAGGTTTGCCGCCATTTTTTGTGAATCGCCATCCCTGATGCCACTTTGCGCAGCTCCTGGAATTTCGGTATCCAGAAATATTCATCAAGGTAAAGGTTGCCATGGTAGCTCTGCGCGGTGCGGGCGTTTGTGCCGAGGAAATACAGCGTTGCGCCGTTGCTGAGCGTCATCGGGTCGCCTTTCAGCTCCACATCAACCTCTTTTGCAAAGTCGATGATGTATTGCTTAAAGACGTGCGCCTGCGCCTTGCTGGCGGAGAGAAATATTTGATTGCGCCCGGTGGTGATGGCGTCGATCAGCGCCTCGCGGGCAAAGAAATACGTTGCGCCTATCTGACGGGATTTAAGCAGGTTGCGGATGCGGTGCTTAACGCCTGCCTGCCACCAATGGCGCTGATATTCGAACATGCCGCCACGGAATATTTCTTCCAGCTTTTCGATCTGCTCATCGGTGAAAACGTTCTTTTCAGGCTGGCGGCGAGGGCCTTTGTTGCGGTTGGCAACTTTCGGATTTAAATCTGCCTCGTTCCCGCCATTGTTGAATTTCCCGATCCGGGCGTGGCGCTCTGACTGACGTGCCAGTAGGTCAATTTCCTTAAAGTCTTTCCCTTCTTTCTGCTCCTTCATGATGAGCTGGCAATAGCGGGCTGCAGTGGTGAGCTGCATCTGATCGAGTGGGCCATACTCGCCCCACTTATCACGCTTTTTCCAGCTGTGAACGGTTGCAACTTTCTCGCCCAGCATTTCAGCAATGCGGGCTACGCGGTATCCCTGAAAATACAGCAGCATTGCCTGCCTGCGGGGATCGAGGTCTGCGGGGGTCATGGTTTCCATGGCTCAAACATACGGCCTTGATTGCAGCCTTTCCCTGACTGCGTTTTGTGTGGTTTATCGCACAAGGTGCGCGCGTTGTTTCACCCCCTCCATCACAGCAAACATAAGGCTCCAGTAAGTTTTCTAACGGAGCACAGCTCATGACAGTGAAAGCAAAGCGTTTCCGTATTGGGGTGGAAGGTGCCACCACTGACGGACGCGAAATCCAGCGTGACTGGCTGATTCAGATGGCTGCCAGCTATAACCCGTCGGTCTATACCGCGCTGATCAACCTTGAACACATTAAATCCTACATGCCGGACAGCACTTTTAACCGTTACGGCAAGGTAGCGGCGCTGGTTGCAGAGGAAATCAGTGATGGCCCACTGGCGGGCAAGATGGCGCTTTATGCCGATGTGGAGCCAACGGATTCACTGGTGGAACTGGTTAAAAAAGGCCAGAAGCTGTTCACCTCCATGGAGGTCAGCCCGAAATTTGCGGATACCGGTAAAGCCTATCTGGTGGGGCTGGCAGCAACTGACGATCCGGCAAGTCTGGGCACGGAAATGCTGGCTTTCAGCGCCAGTGCTGCGCATAACCCGCTGGCGAACCGCAAGCAGAACCCTGAAAACCTCTTTTCCGCCGCAGCAGAAACGGTGATCGAACTGGAAGAAGTCCAGGACGAAAAGCCGAACCTCTTTTCCCGCGTTGCTGCGATGTTCAGCAAAAAAGAACAAAGCGACGATGCGCGATTCTCTGATGTGTATAAAGCCGTGGAGCTGCTGGCAACTGAGCAGCAGAGCCTGGGCGACAGCACGCAAAAATCCTTATCTGAGCAGGGCACGCGCCTTTCTGAACTGGAAACAGCGCTGCAGGCGCAAACCACGGCATTTGCCGAGCTGCAGCAGAAGCTGAGCCAGGAAGATAGCCGCAAAGATTTTCGCCAGCGTACGCCGGGCGGCTCTGCGCCTGCTGGCTCCCTGACCAATTGCTGATGGAGCATAAAACCCGATGAAACAGAAAACTAAATTTGCATTCAATGCCTACCTGCAGCAGCTGGCCCGCCTGAACGGTGTGGAGGTGGAGGAGCTTTCCAGCAAGTTCACCGTTGAGCCGTCCGTACAGCAGACGCTGGAGGATGAGATCCAGCAGTCCGCTGCATTTCTGACGCTGGTTAACGTCTCGCCGGTAGATGAACAGTCCGGGCAGCTGCTGGGGCTGGGCGTAGGTAGCACCGTTGCCGGAACCACCGACACCACCAAACAGGACCGTGAGCCTACCGATCCGATGGTGATGGTGGATGTGGAATACAAATGCGAGCAGACCAACTATGACACGGTGCTGACCTACGCGAAGCTGGACCTGTGGGCTAAATTCCAGGACTTCCAGGTGCGCGTGCGTAACGCCATCATCAAGCGTCAGGCGCTGGACCGCATCATGATTGGCTTTAACGGCGTGAACCGCGCCAAAACCTCTGACCGTTCCGCTAACCCTCTGCTGCAGGATGTGAACAAAGGCTGGCTGCAGAAAATCCGCGAAGATGCACCGGATCACGTTATGGGCAGCACCACCAAAGACGGCGTAACCACTAAAGGCGCGGTGAAAGTGGGTAAAGGCGCGTCGGGGCTGGATGAAAAAGGCTACGAAAATCTGGACGCCGTGGTGATGGATGCCGTCAACGAGCTAATTGATGTGGTGTACCAGGACGATGATGAACTGGTGGTGATCTGTGGTCGTGAGCTGTTGTCCGACAAGTATTTCCCTCTCGTCAACAAAGACCAGGAAAACAGTGAAAAGCTGGCTGCCGATCTCATTATCAGCCAGAAACGCATGGGTGGCCTGCAGGCGGTCCGCGCGCCGTTCTTCCCGGCAAATGCCCTGCTGATCACTCGTCTGGATAACCTGTCCATTTACTGGCAGGCAGATACCCGCCGCCGTTCTGTCATTGATAACCCGAAACGCGATCGCATTGAAAACTTTGAATCGGTCAATGAGGCGTTTGTGGTGGAGGACTACCGCTGCGCGGCCCTGGTCGAAAACATCGAGTACGGTGATTTCAGTACTCCAGCACCAGATGCCGGGGAGTAATGCATGAGCCTGAGTCCCGCAAGGCAGCACCGCCTGCGCGTCCAGGCTGAACAGGCCGCCCGGCAGGGCGGCAGTGTTCGCCACGCGTCAGGTTATGACCTGATGCTGCTGCAGCTGGCGGAGGACCGCCGCCGCCTTAAAGGCATTCAGTCCACGGTAACAAAGGCGCAAATCAAAGTTGAGCTGCTGCCTAAGTATGCCGCCTGGGCGGAGGGGGTGCTGGCTGCCGGAGGTACGCAGCAGGACGATGTGCTGATGTTCGTGATGCTCTGGCGTATTGATGCCGGTGATTATGCCGGAGCGCTGGAAATCGGGCGTCATGCATTGCGTCAGGGTTGGGTGATGCCAATTGGCAATCGGAACGTGCAGACGGTGCTGGCGGAAGAAATTGCAGACGCGGCGCAAAGCGCCCTGATTGCCGCAACGGGCTTTGACGCTGAGCCGCTTCTGCAGACGCTGGACCTTACCGCCGATCACGATATGCCGGATCAGTCACGGGCGCGACTGCATAAAGCAATCGGCCTTGTGCTGGCTGAATCCAGCCCCGCATCAGCGCTTAACCACCTCAACCATGCGCTGCAGCTCGATAACCACTGTGGCGTGAAGAAAGATAAACAGCAACTGGAGCGCCGTTTGCGCGCCGCCGGTAGCTGACCGAACGTGCCCCGCGCACGGGCGGCACGGGGTGGCGAAAGGCAACGCCACATCAAAACCCCGTCCACCGCCCTCTAATCTGGAGAAAGCCGCATGAAGTTTGTTGCGCCCGAACAGGCACCGGAACAGGCCGAAGTCATCAAAAATACGCCGTTCTGGCCTGATGTTGATTTGTCGGAATTTCGCAGCGTGATGCGAACGGACGGCACGGTGACGGCACCACGTTTAAAGCAGTTGATCCTTTCTGCTATGTCAGAGGTTAACGCAGAGCTTTACACCTTCCGCCAGCGCCAGCAGATGCTGGGGTTTATGACGCTGGCAGATGTGCCTGCGGAGCAGCTGGACGGTAAAAGCGAGCGTATCCACCACTATCACAATGCTGTTTTTTGCTGGGCGCGTGCGCAGGTCAATGAGCGTTATCAGGACTATGACGCCACGGCGTCCGGCGTGAAGCGGGGAGAGGAGCTGGCGGAGGCCAGCGGCGACCTGTGGCGGGATGCCCGCTGGGCTATCAGCCGGGTACAGGATGCGCCGCACTGCACGGTGGAGCTGATCTGATGAAAGTGCGTGCGTACCAGAATGACACGGTGGACGCGCTTTGCTGGCGTCATTACGGACGCACGCAGGGCGTCACGGAACAGGTACTGCAGGCAAATCCGGGGCTGGCTGAATATGGCCCATTTTTACCACACGGCCTGCAGGTGGAGCTGCCGGATATTGCCACCACGACCACGGTGCAGACCGTCCAGCTATGGGACTGAACTATGACGCTTGAACGAATCAGCGCCTTTGTTACGTACTGCATCGCCTTATTCATGGCGAAGCTTGGGAACTTTGATCTGCAGGCTGCAGCGACCATCACCGGAATGGTGCTGGGTTTGTGCATGTTTCTGGTCAGCTGGTACTACCGGCACAAGACCTATCAGCTGCTTGCCAGCGGGAAAATCAGCCGGGGTGAATATGAGTCTGCGGGCCGTTAAAAACTGCGTTATCGGTGTGGTGCTGGCGATTGCCGCCACGCTGCCGGGTTTTCAGCAACTCCACACATCAGTGGAAGGATTAAAGCTGATTGCGGATTACGAGGGATGCCGCCTGCAGCCTTATCAGTGTGATGCGGGGGTGTGGACTGACGGCATCGGCAACACGTCAGGCGTGAAGCCGGGCAGGACCATTACAGAACGGCAGGCGGCGGGAAACTTCATCACCAACGTGCTGGGGGTTGAAACCGCGCTGGCACGCTGTGTCCTGGTGGATGTTCCGCAGTTTGTCTATGACGCGCTGGTGTCTCTGGCCTTTAACGTTGGGACCGGCAATGCCTGCAGTTCCACCATGGTGAAGTTTATTAATCAGAAGCGCTGGCGGGATGCGTGCTATCAGCTGCCGCGCTGGGTGTATGTCAACGGTGTATTTAATCAGGGGCTGGATAACCGCCGCGCGCGGGAACTGTCCTGGTGCTTAAAAGGGGCGGAACGGAATGAAAAGTAAAGTGATGAATGTGATTTTCCAGCTGGCATGGCTGGCGCTGTTAGTGATTACCCTGTTTTTCCCGCGTAGCGCGGCGCCGGTCGTACTGGCGGCGCTGGTCTGGGTGGCTTGCTTCCTTTGCTGGTTGATTGCTCTGGTGTGCGCTGTGGGCTGGTTTGCCGGAGGCCGCGCGCGTGATGAGGTTCTGGAAGGACTGAGAATATTTAAAAAATTACCCCGCAAACCTGTGCGCAGTTGGGGAATGCGGCTGGTGATCATTCTGGGCCTCGCCTGTTCGGGGTGGGTGATCACCCTGGTGTTTTACCTGCTTACGCTGGTTATGTATCAGATTGCCCGCGTGCAGCTGGCAGAGCCAGTGGTGGCCTGATGCGCATACTGGCGGCGGTGGTGGTGCTGGTTCTTGTCTTGCTTGGCTGGCAATCGTGGCAGCTGAGCAAGGCCCGGCAGACGATTGAGCTGCAGGGACGTGATCTGGAAGCCAGTAAGGAAAAACAGGCCCGCGCCAATAGTCAGCTGATCGCGCTGTCTATTCTGACCGAAACCAACAACCGGGAGCAGGCGCGGCTTTATGCGGCGGCGGAAGAATCCACCGCGCAGCTGCGCCAGCGGCAACGGCGTATTGAGGAGCTTAAACGTGAAAACGATGATTTGCGGCGCTGGTCTGATACTCCTTTGCCTCCTGACGTTATCAGGTTGCGGGACCGCCCCGCGCTCGCCGGAGGTGCAGCTTACCGTGAATGGCTGTCCGAAAATAACGCAGTGCCTCCTGCAAAAGTCGTCAGCCAGGACTAATGGCGATCTGCTTACGGCGGCTGATGAAGCCGAGGCTGCATGGGCCATCTGCGCCGATAAGGTGGATGTGATTATTGCCTGCCAGGAGCGAAACAGTGAACAAGCCTCAATCCTTACGCCACGCGCTCAATAAGTCGGTGCAGTACGTCCGGGAAAACCCGGACAAGCTGCATATGTTCGTGGACAAAGGCGCAGTAGTGGCGACCGGTGCGCCGTCTATTTCATGGGAATACCGGTACACCCTGAATGTGGTGATAGTCGATTTTAGTGGCGACCAGAATTTACTGATGGCGCCGATCCTTCAATGGCTGAGTGTTAACCAGCCTGACGCCATTAATAACCCGGAGCTGAGGGAAAAACTATTCATCTTTGAAGTGGATATCCTGCGCAATGATATTTGCGATATCAGCATAGACCTGCAGCTGACGGAGCGTGTTGTGGTCAGCACTGATGGCGGCGTGTCGAGCGTGGAAGCCGTGCCGGAGCCGGAAAACCCTGATGATGCTATGTGGACGGTGAAACGTGGATGAGCTGCAGCAGGTTGATGCGTGGCTGACGGCGCTGCTGGCTAACCTGGGACCAGCAGAACGGAAGCGAATGCTGCGCGAGCTGGCGCAGCAGCTGCGCCGGACGCAACAACAAAACATCAGGCTGCAGCGCAACCCGGACGGTAGCGGATACGAGCCGCGCCGCGTCACGGCACGCACAAAGCAGGGACGCATCAAGCGGCAGATGTTTACTAAATTGCGCACCGCTAAATACCTGAAAGCCACCGCCAGCGCAGACTCTGCCAGCGTGCAGTTTGAGGGGCGAGTGCAGCGAATTGCCCGCGTTCACCACTATGGCCTGCGCGATAGAGTCAGCCGCAAAGGGCCGGAAATCCGCTACACGGAACGCCGCCTGCTGGGCGTAAACGATGAAGTGGAAACGATAACCCGTGACACGTTGCTGCGCTGGCTTGCGGGGTGATCTTTGTGTCAATGCTGGTACAAGTCACCGCGCTGCCTCCTTTTTCTCTCTGATGGCAACCTTTCCTTATGAATGCACAGCTAACAGAAATCATGCGCCTTATCACCAATCTGATCCGCACCGGTACGGTGATCGATGTGGACCGGAAGAACTGGCTATGCCGGGTGAAAACAGGCGACCTCGAAACCAACTGGATTAACTGGCTGACCTGCCGCGCCGGTAAATCGCGCACGTGGTGGAAACCGTCAGTGGGTGAGCAGGTTGTGCTGCTGAGTCTGGGCGGCAATCTGGAAACCGCCTTTGCGCTGCCTGCCGTCTATTCCAATCAGTACCCACCGCCGTCTGATTCTGAGGACGGCAGCGTGACCGAATATGACGATGGCGGCTGGTTTGAATACGACCCAGCCACGGGCCGCTGGTACGTCCGGGGCATCAAATCCATGGTGATCGAGGCTGCTGATAACGTCACTTTTAAAACCAGTGAGTTTGTGGTGGTGGCTGACAATACGCGGATTAACAGTGATGTGGTGATTAACGGCGGCGTTACCCAGGGCGGCGGCGCCATGAGTTCAAACGGTATTGTGGTCGATAAGCACGGTCATGATGGCGTGAAAGCTGGCAACGATACATCAGGGGGCCGGTATGACGATGTATCTGGGCATGAATCAGGCCAACGGAAAAGCGATCACTGATACGGACCATTTGCGGCAGTCGGTGAGGGATATTTTGCTGACGCCGCAGGGCAGCCGGATTGCCCGCCGGGAATATGGCTCGCTGCTTTCTGAGCTTATCGATCAACCCCAGAACCCGGCGCTGCGCCTGCAGGTTATGTCTGCTGTTTATGTGGCGCTGAGCCGCTGGGAACCCCGCCTGACGCTGGATGCCATTTCTATCAGCACAAATTTTGATGGCTCGATGGTGGTGGAGCTTTCCGGGCAGCGCAACGATGGCGCCGCAGTTTCTCTTTCCATATCGACAGGAGCTGAAAATGGCAGTAATTGACCTTTCCCAACTGCCGCCGCCGCAGATTGTGGATGTGCCGGATTTTGAAGCGCTACTGGCGGAACGCAAGGCGGATTTTGTCGCGCTTTACCCTACTGATGAGCAGGAGGCAGTGATGCGCACGCTGGCGATGGAGTCTGAACCAATAGTGAAGCTACTGCAGGAAAGTACTTACCGTGAAATTTTGCTGCGTCAGCGCATTAACGAAGCCGCACAGGCTGTTATGGCTGCGTATGCCATCGGCACTGACCTGGAACAGCTCGCGGCAAACAATAACGTTAAACGCCTGACGGTGACGCCTGCAGATGATGACGCTGTGCCGCCGGTCGCCGCCGTGATGGAAAGTGATGATGCATTGCGGCAGCGCGTGCCGGAAGCCTTTGAAGGGTTATCCGTTGCAGGGCCATCTGCAGCGTATGAGTTTCACGCTAAAAGTGCTGATGGTCGCGTGGCTGATGCCAGTGCGACCAGCCCGGCACCGGCGGAGGTGGTGCTTACTGTTCTGAGCCATGACGGGGATGGGACCGCATCAGAGGAACTGCTGGGCGCGGTGGCGCTGGCGGTAAACGGGGAAGATAAAAGGCCCATTGCGGATCGTGTCACGGTGCAGTCTGCCGCGATCCACCACTACAGCGTTAAAGCAAAACTGCATCTATTTGATGGCGTCATTGCAGGGCCATGCCTTGAGGCTGCAAACGCAAATTTAGCCGCATATCTGATTGAGCAAAAGCGCCTGGGGAGAAGCGTACGCGGTGAGTCTTATGGTGCGGTGTTACGTGTTGCCGGGGTGGATTGGGTAGAAATGATTGAACCTGCCGCCGATATCATTATGGACCGCACGGCATCGGGCTTTTGCGATGGGTGTGATGTATCGGTGGCGAGTGAGGACGCCGGGAATGAGTAACAGCACGCTCCTGCCGCCTGGCTCATCTGCGCTTGAGCGTCGCCTGGCACTGACCTGCAGCGGCATTTCTGATCTGCAGGTTCCGCTGCGTGACCTGTGGAATCCAGCAACGTGTCCGGTGCGCTTCCTGCCTTATCTAGCATGGGCTTTTTCAGTGGACCGCTGGGACGAAAGCTGGGCCGAAAGTACAAAACGCCAGGTGGTGCAGGATGCTTTCTTTATCCATCAGCACAAAGGGACGATCAGCGCTGTCCGGCGTGTAGTGCAGCCGTTTGGTTTCCTGATCCGTGTGCTGGAGTGGTGGCAGACCGGGGAAGTACCGGGAACTTTTCGGCTTGATATTGGGGGGCAGGAGCAGGGGATTACGGAGGAAACCTATCTTGAGCTTGAGCGCCTAATCCGTGATGCGAAGCCTTGCAGCCGCCATCTGGTAGGTATGTCTATCAACCTGCAGACCTCCGGCACGTTTTACGCGGGTGCATCCAGTTACATCGGTGAAGAAATCACGGTTTATCCGTATATCACAGAAACCATTATTTCCGGCGGAGCCATCTACGATGGGGCTGCAGTCCATATTGCTGACACAATGAGAGTAAATCCATGACCGCAAAATATTACACATTACTAACGGAAGTGGGCGCAGCAAAGCTGGCAAACGCCACTGCGCTCGGTGTGCCGTTGAAATTAACGCATATGGCTGTAGGGGATGGCGGCGGTACGCTACCCACGCCGAGTAGCAAGCAGGTGGCGCTGGTAGGTGAAAAACGCCGGGCGGCGCTAAATTCGTTGTCTATTGACCCGCAGAACGCCAGCCAGATTATCGCTGAACAGGTTATTCCAGAAAGTGATGGCGGTTGGTGGGTTCGTGAAATAGGCCTGTTTGATGAAGCCGGCGATCTGATCGCTGTAGGAAACTGCCCGGAAAGCTATAAGCCGCAGTTGGCGGAGGGAAGCGGACGTACCCAGACAGTACGCATGGTGATTATTACCAGCAGCACCGATAACATCACGCTGAAAATCGATCCATCAGTGGTGCTGGCAACCCGTGGCTATGTAGATAACCTGATTGAAACCCGGCAACAGAAAAGTGACACCCTGACCGCACTGGCAGCTCTGAAACCGGCCAAGGGGAAGCTGCCATATTTCACAGCGGAAAAGGCAGCTGCGCTGGCTGACTTGAGCGACTTTATTCGTTTGATGCTGAATAAAGGCGATGCTGCAGGTGTTCTCGAATACCTTGGTTTAGGAAGTTTGCCAACATTCGGAACGGCAGCATCAAAAGATGTTGGTACCGGAGCTGGTCAAATCCCAGATATGTCGTCATTTCCTTGC
>NZ_JABBJF010000008.1 GCF_014218705.1 Kluyvera sichuanensis
TATGACCGGAAAAGCCGTAGTATTATCCGGATAGACTAGGAAAGTGTTACCTATGTTCCCGGTCTGAAGTGTTACCTATGTATCCGGTCGTACAGAAACGACCCCGGGACTGGCACTATTTGTAATACGGCCCCGTCGTCACCGAATCACGCAATACCAGCGTACCGGTAAACGGCGGGATCGTTTCGATCTCTTCCCCGCTTGCCAGCTTAATCGCCTGATCGATAGCGGTAACGATCATATTATCGATCGGCAAGTAAACGGTAGAGAGCCCCGGCTCCAGCCATTTGGCGCTAGGCGCATCATCGAAACCGAATAGTGAAATATCCT
Source organism: Kluyvera sichuanensis (assembly GCF_014218705.1). Taxonomy (GTDB): domain Bacteria; phylum Pseudomonadota; class Gammaproteobacteria; order Enterobacterales; family Enterobacteriaceae; genus Kluyvera; species Kluyvera sichuanensis. The sequence continues at coordinate 331 of NZ_JABBJF010000008.1, forward strand.
GCGGGATCTTAAGCCCCGCCTGATGCAGCGCTTTTGACGCACCGAGCGCCATATCGTCGTTACAGGCGAACAGCGCGCTGAACTTCACCTTCTCCTCCAGCAGCGCATTGCACATGTCATAGCCGCAGTTCATGGTGGAATCACCGTGCTTCACCTTTGCCGGGTCCCACTTGATACCGTTTTGCTCCAGCGCCCGGCGATAACCCTGCAAACGCGCTTTACCGGTTGGCGTGTGGATAGGAACGGTAATACAGGCGATATCGCGGTGACCCTGGGTAATCAGGTATTCGACGGCCTGAAACGCGGCATCCTGCTGTTCGAAGAAGACGCAGCGTTCGCGCGCCTGGCTGACGTCACGGTTGATGACGACCAGCGGCATCGGCGTGCTGTTGACCAGCGACATGATCGCCTTTTCGCTCATATGACGGGTATACAGCACGATGGCGTCGCACTGACGGTCGGCGAGCATCTGCACCGCCTGTTCTTCGCGCTCCGGGGTATCGTGACCGTCGGTGACAATCAGCTGCTTGCCCCAGGCTTCCGTCTGGCGTGACGCCTGCTGAAGCAGTCGACCAAAGTAGAAGCCGTCGAAGGTGGAAACCACAAGGCCAATGCTGTTGCTGGTGCGGTTAGCCAGCGATCGCGCCAGGAAGTTGGGGCGATAGCCTAACTCTTCCATTGCTTTGAAAACCTGCTGACGCGTGCTCTCTTTCACCTGGCCCGTACCATTCAGCACGCGAGAAACCGTTGCTTTTGAGACCCCAGCACGTATTGAGACATCCAGCATTGTTGCCATTATTATTTCCTGAGACTTCATTTTGTTCCGCAGTTTATCACAGACATTCAGCGGCATAAGCTCTATGAAAGCGGCAAATAACCACCGGGATCACGCTTTTTAGCGCTGCCGGGTAGAATATCCACCTTGCATAAGCGAATAATCCATAATCGACGATGCCTGATGGCCGACAACGAGACAGTGATATGAATATTCAACCGCTCTACGCTGCGCCGCAGCATGCCCTACAGGTTACCGACTGGCTCTGGGAGGCATTTGGTGATGGGCTATCTCGCGACTTTTTTGCCAGCATTATTGCGCATAGCCAGACGCCCGCCGCGCTGCCGATAACGTTTATCGCGACCGAAGGGGAGACGCTGCTCGGCACGGTCGGGCTGTGGCGATGCGACCTGATAAGCCGCCAGGATCTCTGGCCGTGGATGGCGGCGCTGTACGTAGATGAATCGGCGCGTGGCTGTGGGCTGGCGGGGAAACTTCAGCAGTATGTCATCGACTACGCCCGTCAGCAGGGCTTTGACCAGCTTTTCCTCTATTCCGCCTGCCGGGATTTTTATGAACGCTTTGGCTGGCGGTACATCGGTGATGCGCTGGACTATCCGGACACCACCGTGCATTTATATCGCTACGACCTTACCTCTTCACCCGGTGCAATCACCGAATGACGGCGCACCAGCGTCGGGCTGAATAGGTGGGTAATATCCGGCAGAGGGCGGTTATCCGCCAGCGCCAGCGCTAGCTCCGCCGCCTGGGTTGCCATGGTGACAATCGGGTAGCGGATGGTGGTCAGACGCGGACGCACGTAGCGGGAAACCAGCACATCATCAAAACCAATCAGCGAAATCTCCTGCGGCACATCGATACCGTTATCGTTGAGCACGCCCATCGCGCCTGCAGCCATTGAATCGTTGTAGCAGGCGACGGCGGTAAACTGCTTACCGCGGCCTAACAGTTCGGTCATCGCCTGTTCGCCGCCGCTCTCGTCCGGCTCGGCGAAGGTGACCAGCCGCTCATTGCACGGCAGGCCGCTCTCTTTCAGAGCATCGTAGTAGCCCTGCAGACGATCTTCTGCATCCGAAATCGTATGGTTCGAGCAAATATAGCCGATACGAGTATGGCCCTGCTGAATCAGATGGCGGGTGGCAAGCCAGGCACCGTAGCGGTCGTCCAGCGCCACGCAGCGCTTCTCAAAGCCGGGCAGAATGCGGTTTATTAACACCATGCCGGGGATCTGCTTCATTAGCCCCGCCAGTTCGGCGTCGGGAATCAGCTTGGCATGCACGACCAACGCCGCACAGCGGTGGCGAATAAGCTGCTCAATCGCCTGACGCTCTTTGGTTTCATTGTGGTAACCGTTACCGATCAGCAAAAAATTGCCGGTGTTGTAGGCCACCTGCTCCACGGCTTTTACCATCGCGCCGAAGAACGGGTCGGAGACATCGCCGACCACCAGGCCGACGGTTTCGGTCGACTGCTGCGCCAGCGCGCGGGCGTTGGCGTTAGGGTGATAGCTGAGTGACTCCATCGCGGAAAAAACGGCCTGACGTGAGGCATCGCTGGCTTTTGGGGAGTTATTGATGACACGGGATACGGTGGCGACGGAGACGCCTGCAAGCCGGGCCACATCTTTAATTGTCGCCATAATATGCCTTAATCAAAATTCAGGGGGTAAACGCTTACACCATAACAGTGTTACGGAAATTCCCCTGCTATTCAAGGAGGGCGGAACGGCGAATTGCACAATGATGATGCAAACGTGACATTCTGTGGAAAAGTTACTCCCGCCCTGCAACGAAACGCGAGAATTCAAACGTTTGCTTACACTTTGCGAAACGCTGTTGCGAATGTCTGCTGGAGAAGGCGTTAGGCGACTTGCTAATCTGATTATCCCAGAGGTATTGATAGGTGAAGTCGCCCCACAAGGTTGACCACTTGATTACACCAACCTGCGCAGATGCGCAGGTTTTTTTTTGCCTTGAGCCTGCCTGTTACAGTTCCCGACAATCGCAATACCTCGTTTCATTTCCGCTTACTCTCTTGCGCTTTTCCGCTGGTTGCAGAGTGGGGAGGGCGCGACAATAGCGGTCCCAGAGGTATTGATTGGTGAATGTTTTATTGTGCGCTTTGCGTACTCATCACTTACACCGACCTGCGCAGATGCGCAGGTTTTTTTTTGCCTGTTTCCTTCCCGGACTGCTTTTCCTCAGTTTTCTCGTGTAACCTTCATGAACAAAACTATGGCAAAAGGAGTTGGTATGCTTCTGCGTTTTTTCCGACAGCTATTTAAGGTGCTCTTTCGGGTCAGGATGACGGGGAACACCGACGCGCTGAACCAGCCGAAGGTGCTGATTACCCCGAACCACGTCTCATTCCTCGACGGCATATTATTGGCGCTGTTTCTCCCCGTTCGTCCGGTTTTTGCCGTCTATACCTCAATTTCCCAAAAATGGTTTATGCGGTGGCTGACGCCCATTATCGATTTCGTCCCGTTAGATCCCACCAAACCGATGTCAATCAAGCACCTGGTGCGCCTGATTGAACAGGGCCGCCCGGTAGTGATCTTCCCGGAAGGGCGTATTTCGGTATCCGGCTCGTTGATGAAGATTTACGACGGCGCGGCCTTTGTGGCGGCCAAGTCTGGGGCGACGATTATTCCGGTGCGCATTGAAGGCGCGGAGTTGACCCACTTCAGCCGCCTGAAAGGGCTGGTAAAGCAGCGTCTGTTCCCGCGTATCTCGCTGCATCTGCTGCCGCCAACCACGCTGCCGATGCCGGAAGCGCCGCGCGCGCGCGATCGCCGTAAAATTGCCGGTGAAATGCTGCACCAGATTATGATGGAAGCGCGCATGGCGGTACGACCGCGCGAAACCCTGTATGAATCTTTACTGACGGCCATGCACCGCTACGGCGAGAAAAAACCGTGCGTGGAAGACATTAACTTCCAGCCGGATAGCTACCGCAAGCTGTTGACCAAAACGCTGTTTGTGGCGCGTATTCTGGAAAAATACAGTAAGCAGGGTGAGAAAATTGGCCTGATGCTGCCTAACGCGGGCATCAGCGCGGCGGTGATTTTTGGTGCCATTGCCCGTGGGCGTATCCCGGCAATGATGAACTACACCGCCGGCGTAAAAGGGCTGACCAGCGCCATTACCGCCGCACAGATCGGCACCATCTTTACCTCTCGAACCTTCCTGGATAAAGGCAAACTCTGGCATCTGACCGAGCAGCTCACCCAGGTGCGCTGGGTGTTCCTTGAAGATTTAAAAGGTGATGTCACGACTACCGATAAGCTGTGGATCTTCTCCCGCGTGCTGATGCCGCGCCTCGCACAGGTGCCGCAGAAGCCGGAAGACCCGGCGATTATCCTCTTTACCTCCGGTTCGGAAGGCCATCCGAAAGGGGTGGTGCACAGCCACAAAAGTATCCTGGCTAACGTGGAGCAGATTAAAACCATCGCTGACTTCACCGCCAACGACCGATTTATGTCGGCGCTGCCGCTGTTCCACTCTTTTGGCCTGACGGTGGGGCTATTCACACCGCTGTTGACCGGCGCAGAAGTGTTCCTCTACCCAAGCCCGCTGCACTATCGCGTGGTGCCGGAGCTGGTCTATGACCGCAACTGCACCGTGCTGTTTGGAACCTCCACCTTCTTAGCCAACTACGCGCGCTTCGCCAACCCGTACGATTTCTATCGTCTACGCTATGTCGTGGCGGGGGCGGAAAAGCTGCAGCAGAGCACCAAAGAACTGTGGCAGGACAAATTTGGCCTGCGCATTCTCGAAGGTTACGGTGTGACCGAATGTGCGCCGGTGGTCTCCATCAACGTACCGATGGCGGCGAAGCCGGGTACGGTGGGGCGTATTCTGCCGGGCATGGATGCACGTTTGCTGGAGGTGCCGGGCATTGAACAGGGCGGCCGCCTGCAGCTGAAGGGGCCGAACATCATGGCGGGCTATCTGCGCGTTGAGAATCCGGGCGTGCTGGAAGTGCCGACGGCGGAAAACCAACACGGCGAGCTGGAAACCGGCTGGTATGACACCGGTGATATCGTGGCCTTTGATGCGCAGGGCTTTGTACAAATTCAGGGACGAGCGAAGCGTTTTGCCAAAATTGCCGGCGAAATGGTATCGCTGGAGATAGTCGAGCAACTGGCGCTTGGGGTATCGCCTGAGAAGATGCATGCCACCTCGGTGAAAACCGACGCCAGCAAAGGCGAGGCGCTGGTGCTGTTTACCACCGATAATGAACTCACCCGCGACAAACTGCTGCAGTATGCGCGGGCCCACGGCGTACCGGAGCTGGCGGTGCCGCGAGATATTCGCTGGCTCAAACAGCTGCCGCTGCTTGGCAGCGGTAAACCGGATTTCGTCACCCTTAAGAGCATGGTCGCAGAGACGGAACATCCGAATGAGTGAGTCAGTACACACTAACAACTCCCTGCTGTCGAAAGGTATGATGGCAGTGATTGTGGCCCAGTTCTTTTCGGCGTTCGGCGATAACGCGCTGCTGTTTGCCGTGCTGGCGTTGATGAAGCAGCAGTTCTACCCGGAGTGGAGCCAGCCGGTTCTGCAGATGGTGTTTGTGGGCGCTTACATCATTTTTGCCCCGTTTGTCGGCCAGGTGGCGGACAGCTTCGGCAAAGGCCGAGTGATGATGTTCGCCAACGGCCTGAAGCTTGTCGGTGCGGCGACGATTTGCGCGGGCCTGAACCCGTTTATCGGCTATACGCTGGTGGGCATTGGCGCGGCATCTTACTCTCCGGCGAAGTACGGCATTCTCGGTGAAATTACTACCGGCGATAAGCTGGTGAAAGCCAACGGTTTAATGGAAGCCTCGACCATTGCCGCCATTCTGATTGGCTCCGTCGCCGGTGGCGTAGTGGCCGACTGGAGCGTGGTAGGGGCGCTGGTGCTTTGTGCGGTGGTGTACGGCGTCGCGGTGGCGGCCAACCTTTTTATTCCGAAATTACCTGCAGCGCGTCCGGGCCAATCCTGGCGTTTTCGTCCAATGACCCACAGCTTTTTTAATGCCTGCAACGTGCTGTGGCACAACGGCGAAACGCGCTTTTCCCTGCTAGGCACCAGCATGTTCTGGGGCGCTGGGGTGACGCTGCGTTTCCTGTTGGTACTGTGGGTACCGGTGGCATTGGGGATTACCGATAACGCGACGCCAACCTATCTGAACGCGATGGTCGCCGTCGGGATTGTGGTTGGCGCGGGGGCGGCGGCAAAACTGGTGACGCTTGAGACCGTGGCACGCTGTATGCCTGCCGGGGTGTTGATTGGCGTGGTTGTCGCTATTTTCGCGTTCCAGCATGCGCTGCTGCCAGCTTACGTGCTGCTGTTTATCATCGGTATCTGCGGCGGTTTCTTCGTGGTGCCGCTCAATGCGCTGCTGCAGGATCGCGGTAAAAAGACCGTGGGTTCCGGCAATGCGATCGCGGTACAAAATCTCGGTGAAAACAGCGCCATGCTGATTATGCTGGGGCTCTATTCATTGGCGGTGGCGGTTAATATTCCGGTGGTCGGCGTGGGGATTGGTTTTGGCGTGTTGTTTGCGCTGGCGATTCTCGCGCTGTGGCTGTGGGGTAAGCGCCGTTGATGTAAACCCGGCGGCGCTGACGCTTGGCCGGGCTACCACTATCAATGTAGCCCGGGCGAGCGCAAGCGCCCTGGGACTGCTCGAACTTAAGGTGCCGGGTAGGTATAAACCTGATGCACCGCTTCAATCTCCGCCAACACTTCTGCGCTTAGCTCCAGATGCAGACTTTCAACGTTGGTTTTCAACTGCTCCATCGTCGTCGCGCCTAACAGCGTGCTGGCCACGAATGGCTGACGGCGAACGAACGCCAGCGCCATTTGTGCCGGGTCGAGGTTATGACGTTTGGCGATATCGACGTACGCCGCCACGGCTTTCTGCGTCTGCTCGCCGCTGTAGCGCGTGAACCGGCTGAACAGCGTATTACGTGCGCCCGCAGGCTTCGCGCCGTTCAGGTATTTACCGGTGAGCGTTCCGAAGGCCAGACAGGAGTAAGCCAGTAGCTCAACGCCTTCAAACTGGCTTACTTCTGCCAGCGCCACTTCGTAGCTGCGGTTCACCAGGCTGTACGGGTTCTGGATGGTCACGATGCGCGGCAGGTCGTGTTTATCCGCCAGATGCAGGTAGCGCATCACGCCAAACGCCGTTTCGTTCGACACGCCAATATAGCGAATTTTCCCGGCGCGCTGATATTCGGTGAGCGCTTCCAGCGTCTCCAGCAGCGACACGACCGGTGCTGAATCAGCCCAGGTATAGCCCAGTTTGCCAAAGCAGTTAGTCGGGCGCTGCGGCCAGTGCACCTGGTAGAGATCGAGATAATCGGTCTGCAGGCGCGTCAGCGAGTTGTGCAGCGCATCGCGAATGTTTTTGCGGTCCAGCGCCTGATTTGGGCGAATGCCGCTGTCGTTGTTGCGCGAAGGGCCGCTCACCTTCGAGGCGATCACCAGTTTCTCGCGGTTGCCATGCTTCGCCAGCCAGTTACCGACATAGGTCTCGGTCAGCCCTTGGGTTTCCGGGCGCGGAGGAACGGGGTACATCTCGGCAACATCGATAAGATTGATGCCCTGACTAACGGCATAATCGAGCTGTGCGTGGGCGTCGGCTTCGCTATTTTGTTCACCAAACGTCATAGTGCCCAGCCCGAGGGTGCTTATCTCAAGCGAGCTGTGGGGGATACGGTGGTACTGCATAAGCCGGCTTCCTTTTATCAACAGCGTCAGGAGAGAGTCCCGACAAAGGAATATAAAAATGGCAGAGGGGGAGAAAAAGGGAAAGCAGAAAATGAAAAAAGGCCAGCAGGCGGCTGACCTCTCTGATTATCGTTTGATAATTTGCGACACGTCGTCGCGGTTGATCTGCATTTTATTACCTTGCTGATCTTCATAGCTGATAAGCCCGGTGTCGTCATCGACTTCCGGCTTACCGTCGGTCAGGATCATCCGACCGTCTTTTGTCGCCATCACGTAATCGCTGCTACAGCCGGAAACTGCAAAAGCTAAACCTACTGCGGAAATCAACACTGCCCATTTTGTCATCGTTATCCCCTTCATCGCCGCACTCTTAATAGTCTAGTAATAACCGACCTAAGGCACAGCATAAAGCAGGAAAATCTTAAAAAAACCGGATGCAGCCCTCAATTGAGGGCTGTTGATGAACGATTAAAGGGGATTTTTCTTGCTTCGCAGCAGATTGAGGCTCTCGACCGCCATAGAGAAGAACATCGCAAAGTAAATGTAGCCTTTTGGCACATGCACATCGAAGCTCTCGAGGATCAGCGTAAAGCCAACCAGAATCAGGAACGACAGCGCCAGCATCTTCACCGATGGATGGCGTTCGACGAACTCGCCAATTGAACGTGCGGCAAACATCATCACACACACGGCAATCACCACGGCAGCCATCATAATGAACAGATGGTCAGAGAGGCCCACGGCGGTAATAACCGAGTCGAGGCTGAAGATGATATCCAGCATCATAATCTGCACGATGGCGCCCAAAAACGAATGGACGTTCGTTTTCATGCTCTCTTCATCGCCTTCGATAGTCTCGTGGATCTCCATACTGGCTTTCCAGATAAGGAACAGCCCGCCAACCAGTAAAATCAGATCGCGAATCGAAATGTCCTGGCCGAACAGCGTAAACAGCGGCTGGGTCAACTTCACCACCCAGGCAATGGAGGCCAGCAGCGCCAGACGCATCACCATCGCCCCCATCAACCCCAGACGACGGGCATGAGCACGTTGAGCAGTAGGAAGCTTAGCCACAACCAGAGAGAGGAAAATAATATTGTCGATGCCCAGGACGATTTCCAGAATCGTCAGCGTGCCGAGCGCAAGCCAGGCATTGGGATCGGTGATCCATGCAAATAACATTAGATAAGTCCTGCCAAATAGAACAAAAGCGTTAATCGATGTACGTTGATGTGCTTCCCCGCAACCGCCGCTGGCACCGGCTCATCCTTTGAAACGAATGCTATCGCTCAGAGACGGAGCAAAGGCGTACCAGCGAGCACGTTGCGTGCAGCAGGGAGGAGTATAAGCCCGCAGCGCGGCAGGACAAAAAAATTAATCAGTACGTAACATAAAATGGCGGGCCAGCAGGGCGGCGGTGAAGTTCTTTTTGAGATAAAAACCGCGCGGCAGCGTCATGATGGGCTCCCCCTGCGCGCCGATAGCTTCGGTCAGCGCTTTACTGTTGGCCGCCTTCGGCCTGAGCTGGAGCACCTCGCCGTGGCGGGCGGTAATTCGCTCCACCTGGCCGAGTACGATCAGATCCATCAGCTCTTCCCAGTCCATCTGCAGCTGATGCTCTTCTTCGGCGCTTGGCGTCCATAGCAGCGGTGCGCCTACCCGACGTTCGGCCAGCGGAATAGCACGATCGCCTTCGACTGGGATCCACAGCACGCGTTTGAGCTTGTGGCGCACGTGGCTGTTCTCCCAGGTGACGCCTGAATTGCCGGTCAGCGGCGCGACGCAGACGAAGGTGGTCTCCAGCGGGCGGCCCTGCGCATCGATAGGAATGGTTTTCAGCTCCACCCCCAACGCAGCAAAATCCTGCTCGGGCTTGCTGCCGGCGCTGGCTCCTAGCCAGATCTCCAGCAGTACGCCAATCCAGCCTTTATCACGCTTTAAATCCTTCGGCGCCACGATACCGGCCATCGCCGCCAGCTCTCCCAACGAATAGCCCGCCAAACGCTGCGCCTGAGCAAGCAGCTCAGCCTGGGTTTTAGGCGATTCGGGAAGCGGTGCGAGGGTGGACATAACAATGCGCCTTTTGGTGAAAAAATGAACGACAGTTTTACCGGGTGTGGATAGAGTTTAACTTTTTCTGAGTAAATAAACCAAGGTGATGATTATCATCGTTTTTTTACGCAGAAATTACATAAAAAAATCCGCTGAAAAAAGGTTTTCCAAATCTGGTCACTGACAATGAACAGGATCTTACACCATGTTATCCACAGAAAAGTGGGATAACTGGGGAAAAGCCTGACTACTGTTTCAATTTACAGCCTTGACGTGCGACGAAAATCGAATTTTCGCACAAAAGATGCCTAAGATGTTTGCACAATCTGTGGATAAAACCAACGTTGTTCGATCTTTCATCAATTGAAGGATCGCCCATGTGATGATCGTCACGTTATGCGCTAATACATCAAGATTAACTATAATAACATAATGAAAAATATCATTTTACTGAGCGTGGTCGGCATGCGATTATTCAGAGTACTCTGGGTTTTCCCTGGGTAATTCCGTACTTCTTCACAACTCTATCCACAGAAAAAGTGAATAAAATCGCTGACCCGAGCGGTTCTCTGTTTATAACTCTGATGATTACTGTGAGTTATTCAAATGTTATTCGTTGGTAGAGGCGTAATAGAGTGGTTTACCGTTTCCAGCGAGTGTGAAACAATCGTTCACATTGAAGCTTATTTTGAGGTAGTCCGGTGATTGATGACGATGGCTACCGCCCGAACGTTGGTATTGTAATTTGCAATCGTCAGGGTCAGGTAATGTGGGCCCGACGCTATGGTCAGCACTCCTGGCAATTTCCCCAAGGGGGCATAAACCCCGGTGAGACGGCAGAACAGGCGATGTATCGGGAACTGTTCGAAGAAGTTGGATTAAGCCGCAAGGATGTGCGGATCCTCGCTTCGACCCGAAACTGGTTGCGTTACAAGTTGCCAAAACGTTTGGTGCGTTGGGACACTAAGCCGGTGTGTATCGGCCAGAAACAAAAGTGGTTTCTCTTGCAGTTGATCGGCAATGACGCGGATATCAATATGCAGACCAGCAGCACGCCGGAGTTCGATGGCTGGCGCTGGGTGAGTTACTGGTATCCGGTGCGTCAGGTCGTCTCGTTTAAACGCGACGTCTACCGCCGGGTAATGAAAGAGTTCGCCAGTGTAGTGATGGCGCTTGCGGAGAGCGCGCCAAAGCCACAAAGCGCGCCTGCTTATCGACGCAAAAGAGGTTAAGCCACGCACATTATGCTCACGCGTCTACGCGAAATTGTTGAGAAGGTCGCGAGTGCGCCTCGTCTGAACGAGGCGCTGGATATTCTGGTTACCGATGTCTGCCAGGCGATGGAGACAGAGGTTTGCTCGGTCTATCTCGCCGACAACGATCGACGCTGCTTTTACCTGATGGCGACCCGCGGGCTGAAGAAGCCACGCGGTCGTACCATCACGCTCGCCTTTGATGAAGGCATCGTTGGCCTGGTTGGCCGACTGGCTGAACCCATCAACCTTGCCGACGCGCAAAAACACCCCAGCTACAAATACATCCCCTCTGTAAAAGAAGAGCGCTTCCGCGCTTTTCTCGGCGTGCCGATTATTCAGCGCCGCCAGCTGCTAGGCGTGCTGGTGGTGCAGCAGCGCGAGCTGCGTCAGTTCGACGAAAGCGAAGAGTCATTCCTGGTGACGCTCGCTACCCAGATGGCGGCGATCCTCTCTCAATCTCAGCTGACGGCGCTGTTTGGTCAGTACCGCCAGACGCGCATCCGCGCGCTGCCCGCTTCGCCGGGCGTGGCGATTGCCGAAGGCTGGATGGACGCCACCCTGCCGCTGATGGAGCAGGTTTACGAAGCCTCATCGCTGGATACCGCCCTTGAGCGCGAGCGCTTAACTGCGGCGCTGGAAGAGGCGGCGAATGAGTTTCGTCGCTACAGCAAACGCTATGCCGCCGGGGCGCAAAAAGAGACGGCGGCGATTTTCGACCTCTATTCACACCTGCTCTCTGACGCCAGCCTGCGCCGCGAACTGTTCGCGGAAGTCGATAAAGGCTCGGTCGCCGAATGGGCGGTGAAAAAAATTATCGAGAAGTTCGCCGAACAGTTTGCCGCCCTGAGCGACGGCTATCTGAAAGAACGGGCGGGCGATCTGCGTACGCTCGGGCAGCGTCTGCTGTTCCACCTCGATGACACCACGCAGGGCGCAAACGGCTGGCCCGCGCGGTTTGTGCTGGTGGCTGACGAACTTTCTGCCGCGACGCTTGCGGAAGTGCCACAGGATCGTTTAGCGGGCGTGGTCGTTCGCGACGGTGCGGCCAACTCCCACGCGGCAATCATGGTACGCGCGCTGGGCATTCCAACGGTGATGGGGGCAGACATTCAGCCGGCGATCCTTCATGGGCGCACGCTGGTGGTGGATGGCTATCGCGGCGAACTGCTGGTCGATCCCGAACCGATCCTGGTGCAGGAATACCAGCGCCTTATTAGCGAAGAGAACGAACTTAGCCGCCTGGCGGAAGGGGACGTTGAACGCCCGGCAGAGCTGAAAAGCGGCGAGCGCGTGAAGGTGATGCTCAATGCTGGCCTTAGCCCGGAACATGAGCAGAAGCTGGGGCGTCGCATCGACGGCATTGGCCTCTATCGCACCGAAATTCCGTTTATGCTGCAAAGCGGCTTCCCGTCGGAGGAAGAGCAGGTGGCGCAGTATCAGGGCATGTTGCAGATGTTCAACGACAAGCCGGTGACGCTGCGTACGCTTGACGTTGGCGCGGATAAACAGCTGCCGTACATGCCGATCAGCGAAGAGAACCCATGCCTTGGCTGGCGTGGGATCCGCATCACGCTCGATCAGCCAGAGATCTTCCTGATCCAGGTTCGTGCGATGCTGCGCGCCAATGCGGCAACCGGCAATCTAAGCATTCTGCTGCCGATGATCACCAATCTTGAAGAAGTGGACGAAGCCCGCCGCCTGATCGACCGTGCCGGACGCGAAGTGGAAGAGATGATCGGCTATGCGATCCCTAAACCGCGTATCGGGATCATGCTGGAAGTGCCGTCGATGATCTTTATGCTGCCGAATCTGGCAAACCGCGTCGATTTCATCTCGGTGGGCACCAACGACCTGACTCAGTACGTGCTGGCGGTTGACCGCAACAACACGCGCGTTGCCAGCATGTATGACAGCCTGCACCCTGGCATGATTCGGGTGCTGTCGATGATTGTCCAGGAAGCGGAGCGCTACGGCATTGATTTACGCCTGTGCGGCGAAATGGCGGGCGACCCAATGTGCGTCACCATTCTGGTGGGCCTCGGCTTCCGTCATCTGTCGATGAACGGCCGCTCGGTGCCGCGCGTGAAGTATCTGCTGCGCAATATCGATCTCGAAGATGCCGAAACTCTGGCGCGCCGCAGTCTTGAGGCGCAGATGGCGACTGAAGTGCGCCATCAGGTGGCGGCCTTTATGGAACGTCGTGGCCTCGGCGGCCTGATTCGCGGCGGCCTGTAGGCCTTCTTCCTGGTAGCCCGGCCGAGCGTATGCGACGCCGGGATTGGCACCATGCTGCCCCGGGGTCGGCTTAACGCCTCGCCGGGCTACGCCAGCTTATACATATCTTTTACATCTTCTCCGCATCATCTCTCATCTCCCCTGTGCTATCATTCGCACCTTTGGAGCGCCTGAAGCTTCCGGCGCGCGACTCTACCGCTGTCCACTTTCGGCGGAATAACAAGCATTTGTGGTGACAGATGAATAGTGGTTATCTGCGTTTCCCGGACTTTGATCCGGTAATTTTCTCCATCGGACCGGTTTCCCTGCATTGGTACGGCATGATGTACCTTGTGGGCTTTATCTTCGCTATGTGGCTGGCGACGCGTCGTGCGAACCGCCCAAACAGCGGCTGGACCAAAAACGAAGTGGAAAACCTGCTGTATGCGGGCTTCCTCGGGGTTTTCCTCGGCGGGCGCATCGGCTACGTGATGTTCTACAACTTTGACTCCTTCCTGCAGGACCCGCTCTATCTGTTCCGCGTCTGGGACGGTGGGATGTCCTTCCACGGTGGCCTGATTGGCGTGATCGTGGTGATGATTATCTTCGCCAAACGCACCAAGCGTACCTTCTTCCAGGTCTCTGACTTCATCGCGCCGCTGATCCCGTTCGGTCTGGGCTGCGGTCGTCTGGGGAACTTTATCAACGGCGAACTGTGGGGCCGCGTCGACCCGAGCTTCCACTACACCATGTTGTTCCCAGGTTCCCGTGCGGAAGACCTGGCGCTGCTGCCGTCTCACCCGGAATGGCAAACGCTGTTTGATACCTACGGCTCGCTGCCGCGCCATGCGTCCCAGCTGTATGAACTGGCGCTGGAAGGCGTGGTGCTGTTCCTGATCCTGAACTTCTTTATCCGTAAACCACGCCCGGCGGGCTCGGTCTCCGGCCTGTTCCTGATTGGCTACGGTCTGTTCCGTATCATTTCTGAATTCTTCCGCCAGCCGGACGCGCAGTTCACCGGCGAGTGGGTGCAGTACATCAGCATGGGGCAGATTCTTTCGATTCCGATGGTGCTTGCGGGTATCATTATGATGGTCTGGGCGTTTCGCCGTCCGCAGCAACAGATCTCCTGAGGAAGCATGAAACAGTATCTTGAACTGATGCAGAAGGTGCTCGATGAGGGCACCCAGAAAAACGACCGTACCGGTACCGGCACCGTCTCCATTTTCGGCCACCAGATGCGCTTTAACCTGCAAGAAGGTTTCCCGCTGGTGACGACCAAGCGCTGCCATTTGCGTTCTATCATCCACGAACTGCTGTGGTTCCTGCAGGGCGACACCAACGTTGCCTATCTGCACGAAAACAACGTCAGCATCTGGGATGAATGGGCCGATGAGAACGGCAATCTGGGCCCGGTTTACGGCAAACAGTGGCGCGCCTGGCCTACGCCTGACGGCCGCCATATTGACCAGATCACCACCGTGATGAACCAGCTGAAAAACGATCCGGACTCGCGCCGTATTATCGTTTCCGCGTGGAACGTCGGTGAACTGGACAAGATGGCGCTGGCGCCGTGCCATGCGTTCTTCCAGTTCTACGTGGCTGACGGCAAGCTCTCGTGTCAGCTCTATCAGCGCTCCTGCGACGTGTTCCTCGGCCTGCCGTTCAACATCGCCAGCTATGCGCTGCTGGTGCATATGATGGCGCAGCAGTGCGACCTGGAAGTGGGTGACTTTGTCTGGACCGGCGGGGATACCCACCTGTATAGCAACCACATGGAACAGACCGCCCTGCAACTGACCCGCGAACCGCGCGCGCTGCCAAAGCTGGTGATTAAACGTAAGCCGGAGTCTATCTTCGACTACCGCTTTGATGACTTCGAAATCGAAGGCTACGACCCGCACCTGGGTATCAAAGCGCCAGTGGCGATTTAATCGCGCCCCAATAAAAAACGGCGCACTCTGCGCCGTTTTTTTTTACGTTAACGTGACGGATTAGGCTGTTGTTAACGCTTCACGTCGCGGCTGACGCACCAGCGCAACCAGTGCCACAATCCCCACCACCGCCAGCACACTCGCCAGAATAAAGGCCGAATGATACCCACCGCCGTACTGAATCAGCAGACCGGTAATCGCCGGAGACATAATCCCCGCCAGGTTTGCCAGTAAGTGCACGAAGCCACCTGTAGTGCCAATGCGGTCGGCTGGAACAATATCCTGCAGCAGAGACCAACAGGCCTGCGGTGTCATATAGGCGAAAACAGTGGCAACGGTAATGCAGGCCACCGCGCTAAACAGACTCTGGGTATATGCGGTGGCCAGCACGGCAACCGCAGCCACGGCCAGCCCGATAAAAATCACCAGCTTACGAGAGAGCAGGAAATTCCCGCTCTTACGATACAGCGCATCGCAGACCATCCCGCCGCCGAGGAAGCCAAGCGTCGCGCCGAGCCACGGCAGAACACCGATGATGCTCATGCTCTTAATATCAAGATGCTGGAAGTCGGTCAGGTAGCTCGGCAGCCAGGAGAGGAAAAAGTACTGAATGTAGTTAAAGCAGAAGAACGCCGCCGCCACACCCAGTACCGCAGGCGAGAGGATATAATGCCAGAAGGTGTGTTCCGACTGTACGTTGGTTCCAGTTACCACGGTGGTAGCAGGACGCTGACTGCTAATAAGCAGCGCCTCTTCCGGGCTGACTGAAGGGTGCATTTCAGGCTTATCGCGGAACAGCCACAGCCAGGCGCAAACCCACAGAATACCCATCAGGGCGATGACCACAAACGCCACCCGCCAGCCAAATGCTAACCCGACTAATCCAACTACCGGTGCAGCAATGGCGGCTCCCAGCGGTTGTCCGGCATTAGTGAAACCAACTGCCCGGCCAATTTCTTTACGTGGGAACCAGTTAGAAATCGATTTATTGGTGGTGGTGCCCATTGGCCCTTCGCCAATACCGAACAGCACACGGGCAATCAGCAGCTGCCAGAAACCAGTGACCAGCGCAGTGATACCGCAGAAAATAGACCAGATGGTGGCCGCCCAGGCGTAAACCTTACGCGGACCAAATTTATCAGCCCCCCAGCCGCCGATAAAGCAGAACAGGCAGTAGCCGACGAAGAAGCAGCTGAATAAAAAACCAAGCTGTGCATCGTTAATATGCAGGTCTGCTTTGACCAGCGGCGCCATGACCGACAGTGCGGCCCGGTCCATATAGTTCAGCATACCGGCAAAGAACAGCAGCAGGGCGACAATCACGCGATAGCGATTTTTAAACATGATGTTCTCCTTTCGCGGTGGAGCAAACGGCGAAGCCAATACGGTAATCTTTCAGCACCTGGGCATCCGGCGTAAAACCAATACCCGGCGCATCCGGCAGCACCATCTCAGGCTGGAAATTCAGGAAGGGATGAAGCTGTGGCGTCCACTGTAACCAGGGCACCTCCAGACGGGTCGTTTCGGGCAGCAGCGCCACAAGCTGCGCGGCCGCCATCATGCCCGCGCCGTAGTAGAAGCAGTGTGGAATCACCGTTACCGGGTAGCGTTTCGCCTGTTCAAACACTCGCAGCATGGCGGTAATACCGCCCACTTTGGTGACGCTTGGCTGGATAATATCGACGGCGCCGGAAGCCATCAGATGATAAAGGTCGCCATCTCCGGCGGCGTTTTCCCCGGCAGAAAGCGGGATGCCCGCCGTGCGGACATACGTCAGCGCATCGGTATCTTCCGGCGGCCAGACAGGTTCTTCCAGCCATTTCAGGTTCAGCCCTGCCCATGATTCTGCCTGGCGGAAAGCCTCTTCGGCGCTCCACGGACAGTTCACATCAACCATGATCTCAGCCTGGTTTCCTACCGCTTCACGCGCGGCGGCAACCGCTTCACGAGTTGTTTCATGGAGCTTAATTTCGCGATAGCCCCGGGCGAAAACCTGAGAGACCTGACGGGCGACTGCCTCCGGTTTGTTGTCATAGCTCACCAGACTAGGGTAAAGCCCAATGTGGTTGCGGCTGCCGCCAAGTATCTGCCACAGCGGTTTTTGTTCCTGCTTGCCGAACAGATCCCACAGCGCAATATCGATAGCCGACAGCGCATAGCGCACGGGGCCAGTGCGTCCGAAACCGTGGAAGGCCTGCTCAGCTTCTTTCATTAGCGCTGCTATTCCCGTAATGGAATCAACGTGCCGGTTGATGAAGAAGGGGGCAACGGCGCTTTCCAGCGCGGTAAAGGTGACGGGGTTAATCAGATGGCCGAACGCTTCACCCCAGCCGCAGAGCCCCGTATCGCTATAGACGGCAACGAGCAGGGTTTCCATCTTCGTCACCCTTGATGAGGCCGCATTATAATCCTGTTGCTCCGGGCCATTCTTTTCCCTGCCGGAATCGAAAGGAATGGCGAGCCGGATGATTTCAATTTTTTCTATTTTCATTTTTATTCCGGGTGTTTTCGTAGAGGTAAGACTTAGCAAAATTATTATCACGTAAACGGCGTTAATGTGTTTTATGCAGATGCCAATAGATTTGCGTGAAATTTCGCCAAGAATTGGGCGATAGCTGGGATTTGTGTGCGAGTTATCACAGCTTTTGCATTAAGCAGATTGACCATTCGCGGCATGTATGGATAAGCGAAAGGAACGTATTTTGCGTATCAGTCGCCGTTTTGCGCGGCGATATCCATTTTTCGAGGGGCATGTTAGTAAGCGTGAAAATTCCGCTGAAGGAGGCTCGTAAAATCCAAATATCGCTCTCGTGACCTGATTTCCCGCGCGGCATACTGCCCGCCATGAACAGAGAACGGGGCTATACCCTCATTGAAACCCTGGTAGCACTGACGCTGGTACTTATCCTCAGCGCAACGGGCCTGTACGGCTGGCACCGCTGGCAGCAGTCGCAGCGGCTATGGCAAACCGCCAGCGAACTGCGCGGCTACCTGATGGCGATGCGCAGCGATGCCAACTGGCATAACCGCGATCGTCTCTTCCGACTACACCGCCACGAAAGCGGCTGGTGCGTGGTGGCCGATGAGGCGGTTCTGGCAGGCTGCCCAACGGGTAATCCCGCCGTATTTCGCCCGATGTGGACGGAGGTGAGCATTAGTCATATCACGCCCAATCTGGCTTTTTTTGGCCTGCGCAATACTGCGTGGGCGGGCAACGTGACGCTGATTAGTGACGCGGGTAGCTGGACGGTGGTTATCTCAAACGGAGGACGAGTGCGGCTAT
The DNA here is from genome assembly GCF_014218705.1 of Kluyvera sichuanensis. Classification (GTDB taxonomy): domain Bacteria; phylum Pseudomonadota; class Gammaproteobacteria; order Enterobacterales; family Enterobacteriaceae; genus Kluyvera; species Kluyvera sichuanensis. The sequence goes on from NZ_JABBJF010000008.1 coordinate 18,591, forward strand.
GCGAAGGGGGAACATGCTGATGCGCGGGTTTTCGCTACTGGAAGTGCTCATTGCGATGGCGATTAGCAGCGTGTTGCTGCTGGGGGCTTCTCGCTTCCAGCCCGCGCTGCAGCGGGGAATATTCCTGCAAATGCGCCAGCAAACGCTGGAGGATGATCTCTGGCAGAGCGTCTATACGGTGGCAAAGCATCTTCAGCGCGCGGGCTACTGTAGTGGCGAAAGCTGCCAGGGAGAAGCGCTGCACATCGCGGATCAGGGGCAGTGTGTTATCGCCCGCTGGGATGGCAACAGCAACGGTATCTGGGAAACGTCGCCGACGGAGAACGCCGATAGCATTGGCTTTCGCCTGAATTCCGGCGTGCTGGAGACGCTGCGTGGGGCGAAAGCCTGTAGCGGCAGCGGCTGGGATAAGATGACCGACCCGGCGACGGCGACCGTTACAGCTTTTCAGGTATCGCGTCAGACCATCAGCGGGTTTCCGCCGGAACTGTTGATTAGCTTATCGGCCACGGCGACGGGCGGAGTTGCCGCCAGCGCGCAGTATGGGGTGACGGGGTACAACCTGTGAATCGCCAGCGCGGGGTGTCGTCGCTGGCGATGGTGCTGATGCTGCTGGTTACCGGCAGCCTGATGCTGCAAGGGCTGAACCAGGCACTGCGGCAGCAGACTGCGAGCGTCAGTGCAGAAAGTCGGGCGCTTCAGCGTACCGCGGAGGTACATACGGCGTTGCAGTGGGGAAAAGGCCAGAACTGGATGGCAGAGGCCGGAGCGCAATGCCTGGTGTATGGAGGCATAACGCGGGTTTGCCTGCGGCTCTTTGATGACGGCACGCTGCTTCTGGTGGCCAAAAACGAGGCGTTCATGCTCTGGCAATCGGGAAGTTGGGCGGCGGGAAATATTCGGTTTTCCGCGCATGGCTGGAGCGATTTTTGCCCATTAAAGGAGGCGACGCGATGCCAGATTCCCTGAAAATGCGAGGCTTTAGCTTGCCGGAAGTGGTGCTGGCGATGTTCCTGATGGTCAGCGTTGTCACGGCGCTCGGCGGCTATTATCGCGTGCTGGCAACCAGCAGTCTTGAGCTTAATCAGTACCGGCAGATGTGGCGCTATGCCTGGGGGCAAACGCAGCAGCAGGCACTGGTACTGCCTGTGGGCTGGGCGAGTCAGCGGGGACAGACATCGTCACAACGTTGTGTCAGCATCAATGCTACTATTACCACCCCAATGGGTAAGCAGGGGCGCATGTCCCGCCTGCATTGCCCGGTCAGTCAGTAGTCAGGAGCGAATATGTTAAGGGTCTACCACTCCAACCGTCTGGACGTGCTGGAAGCATTGATGGAGTTCATCGTTGAGCAGGACCGCCTGGCGGACCCTTTCGAGCCTGAAATGATCCTCGTACAAAGTACCGGGATGGCGCAGTGGCTGCAGATGACGCTGTCCCAGCGCTTTGGCATTGCCGCGAATATCGACTTCCCGCTGCCCGCGAGCTTTATCTGGGACATGTTCACCCGCGTCCTGCCCGAAATCCCCGGCGAGAGCGCCTTTAACAAACAGAGCATGAGCTGGAAGCTGATGACCCTGCTGCCGGGCATGCTGGATGATGAAGCCTTTACGCCGCTGCGCCACTATCTGACTGACGATGCCGACAAGCGCAAGCTGTTCCAGCTGGCCTCCCGCGTCGCTGACCTCTATGACCAATACCTGGTGTACCGCCCCCAATGGCTGACGGAGTGGGAAGCAGGACGGTTAGTCGACGGCGTGGGCGAGGCGCAGGTATGGCAAGCACCGCTGTGGAAAGCGCTGGTGGAGCATACCGCCGCGCTGGGTCAGCCGCTGTGGCATCGTGCCAACCTCTATCAGCGTTTTATCGACACCCTGGAAAAGAGCAACGAGCCGCCCGCAGGCCTGCCGGCACGCGTCTTTATCTGTGGTATCTCCGCGTTGCCGCCAGTTTACCTGCACGCGCTACAGGCGCTGGGCAAACACGTCGATATCTACGTGCTGTTCACCAACCCGTGCCGCTACTACTGGGGCGATATTAAAGACCCGGCGTTCCTGGCGCGGTTAATGGCGCGCCAGCGTCGCCACTACCGTGAACAGCGTGAACTACCGCTGTTCCAGGATGCCAGCCACGCGCCAGGGTTGTTTAACGACGATGGCGAACAGGACGTCGGTAACCCGATGTTAGCCTCCTGGGGCAAGCTAGGGCGTGATTATGTTTATCTGCTGGCGGAACTTGAGCGTTTTGAGGATCTAGATGCGTTTGTCGATATCGAACCCGACAACCTATTACACAACCTTCAGTACGACGTACTGGAGCTGAAAAACGCCGCCGTTGCCGGGCGTACCGCCGAAGAGTTTGCCCACAGCGGCAATAAGCGCCCGCTGGCGCGAGATGACCGCAGCCTCACCGTCCACGTTTGCCATAGCCCGCAGCGCGAAGTTGAAGTGCTGCATGACCGCCTGCTGGCGATGCTGGAGGCCGACCCGACGCTGACGCCGCGCGACATTATCGTCATGGTGGCGGATATCGACAGTTACAGTCCGTTCATTCAGGCCGTGTTTGGCAGCGCCACCGGTGAACGCTATCTGCCGTACGCTATTTCGGACCGTCGCGCCCGTCAGGCTCACCCGGCGATGCAGGCGTTTATCACTCTGTTGTCACTCCCTGATAGCCGCAATACCTGCGAAGACGTGCTGGCGCTGCTGGATGTGCCTGTACTGGCGGCGCGGTTCAACATTGATGAGGCGGGCCTGCTTCATCTGCGTCAGTGGGTTAGCGAATCCGGCGTACGCTGGGGTATGGACGACGATAACGTCCGCGAAATGGACCTGCCGGCTACCGGGCAGCATACCTGGCGCTTTGGCCTCACGCGTATGCTGCTGGGCTACGCGATGGAAAGCGAGCAGGGCGAATGGCAGGAGGTGCTGCCGTATGACGAGTCTAGCGGCCTGATTGCCGAACTGGTGGGGCATCTGGCCTCGCTGCTGATGCAGCTTAATCGCTGGCGGCAGGTGCTAACGCAGGCGCGTTCGCTGGAGGAATGGCTGCCGGTATGCCGTGAGATGCTGAACGACTTCTTCCTGCCGGATCAGGACACCGAAGCCGCTCTGGCGCTGATTGAGCAGCAGTGGCAGGCGATTATCGCCCAGGGCGTGCAGTCGCAGTACGCCGGTGAGGTGCCGCTGACGCTGCTGCGTGACGAACTGGCGCAGCGCCTCGATCAGGAACGCATCAGCCAGCGCTTCCTGGCAGGCCCAATTAACATTTGTACCCTGATGCCAATGCGCTCCATCCCGTTCAAAGTGGTGTGCCTGCTGGGCATGAACGACGGTATTTACCCACGCGCATTGGCGCCGCTCGGCTTTGACCTGATGAGCCAGAAACCGGTACGTGGCGACCGAAGCCGTCGCGACGATGACCGCTATCTGTTCCTTGAAGCAATGATGTCGGCGGAGAAAGCGCTCTATATCAGCTATATCGGCCGTTCCATTCAGGATAACAGCGAACGCTACCCGTCGGTGCTGGTACAGGAACTGATGGACTATATCGGCCAGAGCCACTGCCTGGAGGGCGATGAAGCGCTCAACTGTGACGAAAGCGAGCAGCGCGTGAAGCGTCACGTGATGCATCTGCACCCGCGCATGCCGTTTGATGCCGACAACTACAAAGCCGGTGAGCAGCAAAGCTATGCCCAGGAGTGGCTGGCGGCGGCAAGCCAGCAGGGCGAAGCGCATTCCGACTTTATCCAGCCGCTGGAACCACTCGCATTGACCACGCTGCCGCTCGAACAACTTCAGCGCTTCTGGGCGCACCCGGTGCGCGCCTTTTTCCAGATGCGCCTGCAGGTTAATTTCCGTAATGAAGAGAGCGATATTCCCGATACCGAGCCGTTCACCCTGGAAGGGCTGACGCGCTACCAGCTCAACCAGCAGCTGCTGAATTCTCTGATAGAGCAACAGGATGCCAGCATGATGTACCGCCGCTATCGTGCCGCCGGTGAACTGCCTTACGGCCCGTTCGGTGAGATTGCCTGGGAAGCGCAGCACCAGGAGATGAGCGCGCTGGCGAGCCGGGTGATTGAGTATCGTCGTAGCGGGCAGAGTATGGAGATCGATCTCGACTGCGACGGGGTGAATATCACCGGCTGGCTGCCGCAGGTTCAGGAAAATGGCCTGCTGCGATGGCGGCCTTCGCTGCTCAGCGTTTCACAGGGGATGCAACTTTGGCTGGAACACCTTGTCTACTGTGCAAGTGGTGGTACGGGCGAAAGCCGCCTGCTGCTGCGCAAAGACGGGGAGTGGTGCTTCCCGCCGCTGGCGGCCGAGGAGGCCAAAGCCTATCTGTCACAGCTGATTGCAGGTTATCGTGAGGGGATGTGTCAGCCGTTGCTGTTCCTGCCGGAGAGCGGCGGCGCATGGATAAAAGCCTGTTACGATGCCGAAAATGATGCCATCTTAGAAGACGAAGACTCGCTGCAGAAAGCGCGCAGCAAGTTTTTACAGGCTTACGAAGGCAACATGGTGGTGAGCGGCGAAGGGGCCGACGTCTGGTATCAGCGTTTATGGCGTACCCTGGAACCTGCGCAGTATGAAGCGATTATCGCGCGGACGACACCGTATCTGCTGCCCGTATTCCGTTTCAACCAGTCATCGTGACTGTATAAAAATTGCGCAAGTTAATCGGTTCATTTACTATGCGCACAAGTCACGGACTGATGAGTGGCAGCAGACGAAGCGGTAAGCTGAGGCTGAAACTGCCCACAAGAGCATGCTGATTTTTGAAGTATCTGTTAATGGTGAGGTCCGTGAATGCCCCGCAGTATCTGGTTGAGTATTGTTGTTTTCGTCACCGCCTTTTGGGCGACCGTAGGTCAGGCAGAAACCGGATGGCAACCGATTCAGGAAACCATCCGCAAAAGCGAAAAAGACACCCGTCAGTATCAAGCGATTACGCTCGACAACAAGATGGTCGTCCTGCTGGTTTCCGATCCGCAGGCGGTGAAATCGCTGTCGGCGCTGGTGGTGCCCGTCGGCTCGCTGGAAGATCCTGACTCGCATCCGGGCCTTGCACATTTCCTCGAACACATGACGCTGATGGGCTCGAAAAACTACCCGCAGCCTGACAACCTCGCTGAATTCTTAAAAATGCACGGCGGCAGCCACAACGCCAGTACCGCGCCGTATCGCACCGCGTTCTATCTGGAAGTGGAAAACGATGCGCTGCAGGGGGCGGTAGACCGCCTGGCGGACGCCATTGCTGCACCACTGCTGGAAAAGAAATACGCCGACCGCGAGCGTAACGCTGTCAATGCTGAGTTGACTATGGCGCGTACTCGCGACGGTATGCGCATGGCGCAGGTGAGTGCTGAAACCATCAACCCGGCTCACCCCGGCGCGCGCTTCTCTGGCGGTAACCTCGAAACGCTGAGCGACAAGCCCGACAGCCCGGTGTATGAAGCGCTACTGGCGTTTCGCAATAAGTACTACTCCGCGAACCTGATGAAGGCGGTCATTTACAGCAACAAACCGCTGCCTGAGCTGGCGCAGATTGCGGCGCAAACCTACGGCCGTGTGCCGAACAAATCTATCGAACGCCCGGAAATCACCGTCCCGGTGGTCACCGATGCGCAGAAAGGCATCATCATTCACTACGTGCCAGCGCTGCCGCGTAAAGTGCTGCGCGTGGAATTCCGCATCGATAACAACTCCGCGCAGTTCCGCAGCAAAACCGACGAGCTGATCACCTATCTTATCGGCAACCGCACGCCGGGCACCTTGTCCGACTGGCTGCAAAAGCAGGGGCTGGTAGAGGGCATTCGCGCAGACTCCGATCCGGTGGTGAACGGCAACAGTGGCGTGCTGGCGATTTCCGCCACCTTAACCGATAAAGGACTGGCGCACCGCGATGAAGTGGTCGCCGCTATCTTTAGCTATCTTGATACGCTGCGCCAGAAAGGCATCGACAAAAGCGACTTTGACGAGCTGGCGCATGTGCTGAACCTCGATTTCCGCTACCCGTCCATCACCCGTGATATGGGCTACGTCGAATGGCTGGCGGACACCATGATTCGTGTGCCGGTCGCGCATACCCTCGATGCGGTGAACATTGCCGACCAGTACGACCCGCAGGCAGTAAAAGACCGTCTGGCGATGATGACGCCACAGAACGCGCGCATCTGGTATATCAGCCCGAACGAGCCGCATAACAAGACCGCTTACTTTGTTGATGCGCCGTATCAGGTGGATAAAATTAGCGCGGACACCTTCGCCAAATGGCAGAAGGCTTCTAACGGCATTACGCTGAATCTGCCGCAGCTCAACCCGTACATTCCGGACGACTTCACGCTGATTAAAAGCGAGAAAAAGTACACGCATCCGGAGCTGATTGTTGATGAGCAAAACCTGCGTCTGGTCTATATGCCGAGCCGCTATTTTGCCAGCGAACCGAAGGCTGATATCACGCTGATTCTGCGTAACCCGAAAGCGATGGATAGCGCCCGTAACCAGGTGATGTTTGCGCTGAATGACTACCTGGCCGGTATTGCGCTTGACCAGTTGAGCAACCAGGCTGCCGTCGGCGGGATCAGCTTCTCAACCGGTGCTAATAACGGCTTGATGCTCAACGCTAACGGCTACACCCAGCGTCTGCCGCAGCTGTTTGACGCCCTGCTGCAGGGCTATTTCAGCTACACGCCAACCGAAGAGCAACTGGAACAGGCGAAATCCTGGTACCTGCAGATGATGGACTCTGCCGATAAAGGCAAAGCCTACGAACAAGCGATTATGCCGGTGCAGATGGTATCGCAGGTGCCTTATTTCCAGCGCGAAGACCGCAAAGCGCTGCTGCCGTCAATTACGCTCAAAGAGGTGATGGACTACCGCGATCGGCTGAAAGCCGGGGCACGTCCAGAGTTTATGGTGATTGGCAACCTGAGCGCTGACCAGTCTACAACCCTTGCGCGCAGCATTCAGACCCAGCTTGGCGCCAACGGCAGCGAATGGTGTCGTAACAAAGATGTGCTGGTCGATAAACAGCAAAACGTCATCTTTGAGAAAGCCGGTGCCAGCACCGACTCAGCGCTGGCCGCGGTGTTTGTGCCGCCAAACGTCGATGAGTTCTCAAGCTCGGCGGCGAGTGCCATGCTGGCGCAAATCGTCCAGCCGTGGTTCTACACACAGCTGCGCACCGAAGAACAGTTAGGCTACGCCGTCTTTGCCTTCTCGATGAACGTCGGCCGCCAGTGGGGGATGGGGTTCCTGCTGCAAAGTAACGACAAGCAGCCGTCGTTCCTGTGGGAGCGCTTCAAAGCCTTCTTCCCGACCGCCGAGCAGAAACTGCGCGCGATGAAGCCGGAAGAGTTTGCCCAGATCCAGCAGTCGGTGGTGGCAGACATGCTGCAGGCACCGCAAACCTTGAGCGATGAAGCCTCGCAGCTGAGCAAAGATTTCGATCGCGGTAATATGGCCTTTGATTCACGTGCTAAAGTAGTGGCCCAGATTAAGCTGTTAACGCCGCAAAAACTGGCCGACTTTTTCCACCAGACCGTGGTTGCTCCACAGGGCATGACGGTGCTGTCTCAGGTCTCCGGTAGCCAGAATGGTAAAACCGACTACGCGCACCCTGAAGGCTGGAAAGTGTGGCAGAGCATTACTGAGTTGCAGCAAACCTTACCCTTACGACGAGAAGACGAATGACCGAAACCGCCGAGTCCCTTGATCCCCTGCGCTTACCCCTTATCGGCGAGCGCCTGATTGAAGCCTCTGCGGGCACCGGAAAAACCTTCACCATTGCCGCACTCTACCTGCGGCTTTTGCTGGGGCTGGGCGGCGAAGCCGCCTTTCCTCGGCCCGTCAACGTCGAAGAATTGCTGGTGGTGACCTTCACCGAGGCCGCCACCGAAGAGCTGCGCGGGCGTATTCGTAGCAACATTCACGAACTGCGCGTCGCCTGTCTGCGTAACGCCACCGACAACCCACTCTATGCCAGCCTGCTGGCGGAAATTGACGACCTTCAGCAGGCGGCCAACGTGCTGCTGCTGGCGGAGCGCCAGATGGACGATGCCGCCGTCTTTACCATCCACGGCTTCTGTCAGCGCATGCTGAGCCTCAACGCCTTTGAGTCCGGCATGCTGTTTGAGCAGCAGCTGATTGAAGACGAATCCCAGCTCCGCTACCAGGCCTGCGCCGACTTCTGGCGACGCCACTGTTACCCGCTCAATCGCGAAATTGCACAGGTGATTGTCGAGTCGTGGAAAGGGCCGCAGGACTTACTTAAATCCATCGACCGCTACCTGCAGGGTGAAGCGCCGGAGCTTAAAATACCGCTCGGCGACGCCGAAACGTTAGCGTCACGTCACCAGAAGATCCTCGCACAAATCGCCGAGATCAAACGTCACTGGCTGGCGAGCGTGGGCGAGCTGGATGCGCTGCTGGAAAATTCCGGCATCGACCGGCGTAAGTTCAACCGCGGCAATCAGGGTAAGTGGATCGACAAGATCAGCACCTGGGCGCAGGAAGAGAGTAAAAACTACCAGTTGCCCGACGCGCTGGAAAAATTCAGTCAGGCGTTCCTCGCCGAGCGCACCAAAGCGGGCGGTGAAGTCCCTACTCATCCGCTGTTCAGCGCCATTGAGAATTTATTGTCTACGCCGCTGACGCTTAACGATCTGGTGATCGCTCAGGCGATGAAAGAGATCCGTGAAGCGGTTGCCCGCGAAAAACGCCGACGCGGCGAGCTGGGCTTTGACGATATGCTCAGCCGCCTTGATGAAGCGCTGGAGAGCGACAGCGGCGACGCGCTGGCTGCCGCTATTCGTCAGCGATTCCCGGTGGCGATGATCGATGAATTCCAGGATACCGACCCGCAGCAGTACCGCATCTTCCGCCGTATCTGGCGGCAGCAACCGGACACCGCACTACTGCTTATCGGTGACCCGAAGCAGGCGATTTACGCCTTCCGCGGCGCGGATATTTTTACTTATATGCGCGCGCGCAGCGATGTAGCGGCTCACTATACCCTCGACACCAACTGGCGCTCCGCGCCGGGCATGGTTGAGAGCGTCAACCGCCTGTTCGGGTTGGTTGATAACCCCTTTATGTTCCGCGACATCCCGTTCCTGCCGGTAAAATCCGCACCCAAAAACGCCTCACTACGCTTCGAAGTTGACGGCGAAAACCAGCCGGCGATGAACCTGTGGCTGATGCCCGGCGAAGGCATCAGCGCGGGGGATTATCAGAACTTTATGGCTCAGCAGTGCGCGGCGCAAATTCGCGACTGGCTGACCGGCGGCCAGCAGGGGAGCGCGCTGCTGTGGCGGGGCGATAACGCTCGCCCGGTACAGGCGTCGGATATCACCGTGCTGGTGCGTAACCGCCAGGAAGCGTCGTTAATCCGTGATGCCCTGAACGCGCTGGCGATCCCGTCGGTCTACCTCTCCAACCGCGACAGCGTGTTTGAAACCCCGGAAGCGCAGGAACTGCTGTGGGTGCTTCAGGCGGTGCTGACGCCTGAACGGGAAAATACGCTGCGCAGCGCGCTGGCAACGGCGATGTTTGGCCTGAACGCGCAGGATATTGAACGGCTGAATCAGGACGAAAACGCTTGGGATGCGCTGGTGGAAGAGTTTAGCGACTACCGTCTTATCTGGCAGCGGCGCGGCGTGATGCCGATGATTCGCGCCCTGATGAGCGCGCGGTCAATGGCAGAAAACCTGCTGGCGACCCACGGCGGCGAGCGGCGCTTAACCGATATTCTGCACTTGAGCGAGCTGCTACAGGAAGCGGCCACCCAGCTTGAAAGCGAGCATGCGCTGGTGCGCTGGCTGAACCAGCAGGTTGCCGAACCGGACACCAATGCCTCCAGTCAGCAGATGCGTCTGGAGAGCGATAAACACCTGGTGCAGATAGTCACCATTCACAAGTCAAAAGGGCTGGAGTACCCGCTGGTCTGGCTGCCGTTTATCGCCCGTTTCCGCAAAGAGAAACAGGCGTTTTACCACGACCGCGAATCCTTCAAAGCGGTGCTGGATCTTAACGAAAGCGACGAGAGCCTGGAGCTAGCGGAGGCTGAGCGTCTGGCGGAAGACCTGCGCCTGCTGTATGTGGCCTTAACGCGCGCCATCTGGCATTGCAGTCTGGGTATTGCCCCGCTAACGTCCCGGCGCAGCGATAAACCAACCGACACGGAATTACACCACAGCGCGCCGGGAAGGCTGCTGCAAAAAGGCGAAGTACTGGACGCCTCCGGGCTGCACGCCTGCCTGCAGGCCGTATGTGACGAACATATCTCTCTGACGCTGGCAACCGCGACGGACGACGCTCGCTGGCAGGCGACCCAACCCGAGATGCCGGAGCTGGCGGCGCGTCAGGTGCTACGCCGCGTGGTTGATGACTGGCGTGTTACCAGCTACTCCGGTTTACAGCAGCGCGGGCATAGCGTGGCGCAAGACCTGCTGCCACGTATCGATATTGACGCCTCGGGTACCGTGGACTCCCCAACTGAGCCGGAGATGACGCCACACCACTTCCCGCGCGGCGCCTCACCGGGAACCTTCCTGCATAGCCTGTTTGAAGACCTCGACTTTACCCAGCCGGTGTCGCCGGAATGGATGCGTGAAAAGCTACAAAACAACGGCTTTGATGAAGCGTGGGAGCCGGTGCTGACCCGCTGGATAACCCAGGTGCTGGACGCGCCGCTGGCGGATATCGGCATTGCGCTTAACCAGCTTAGCGAGCGGCAAAAACAGGTGGAGATGGAGTTTTATCTGCCCATTAGCCAAACGCTGGACGCGCGTGCGCTGGATGCGGTGACTCGCCGCTATGACCCGCTGTCGGCGGGCTGCTCAGAGCTGGATTTCCGCCAGGTGCGCGGCATGCTGAAGGGCTTTATCGACCTTGTGTTCCGCCACGACGGTCGCTACTACCTGCTGGATTACAAGTCCAACTGGCTTGGCGAAAACGGCGAAGCCTATACCCAAGAGGCGATGGCGCAAGCAATGCAGTCTCACCGCTATGACTTGCAGTATCAGCTCTACAGCCTGGCGCTGCACCGCTACCTGCGCCATCGCATGGCCGACTATGACTATGATCGTCATTTCGGCGGCGTGATTTATCTGTTCCTGCGCGGCGTGGACGGCGAGGCAGGGCAGCAGGGAATATTTACCACTCGGCCCGACCCGGCGCTGATAACGGCAATGGACGCGTTGTTTGCCGGAGAGGAGAGCAACGTATGACGCTCGAACAACGTTTACTGGAAGCCGCCGAGCAGAAGCTGCTACGCCCGCTCGACGTGCAGTTTGCGCTGATGGTGGCAAAAGATGAGCATCCGGCGGTGATGCTCGCCGCTGCGATGCTGAGCCGCGACGCCGGGGAAGGGCACGTCTGTTTGCCGCTCTCCCATCTCAGCCCCGCTATGCAGCCGAAAGGTCGCGTCCGCGAACTCTGGCAGCAGCTGTTTGCCGAAGTGAACGTGCCGCAGGATTGGGAGACTCTATTGCTGAGCTCTGAGGCCGTTAGCGGTGGGGAACGGCCGTCGCCGCTGATCCTGAGCCGTGGCAGGCTTTATCTCAACCGCATGTGGCGCAACGAACTCACCGTGGCGCGCTTCTTTAGCGAAACCAACGCGCCGTTTGCCGTCGATGAAGACCAGCTTGCGGCAACGCTCAACGCGCTGTTCCCGGTAAGCGATACGATCGACTGGCAGAAAGTGGCTGCCGCCGTGGCGCTGACGCGCCGTATTTCGGTTATCTCAGGCGGCCCCGGCACCGGGAAAACCACCACCGTTGCTAAACTGCTGGCGGCGCTGGTACAGATGGCGGGAACGGAGAAGTGTCGTATTCGCCTTGCTGCGCCAACCGGTAAAGCGGCGGCGCGCCTGACGGAATCGCTGGGCGCGGCGCTGCGAAAACTTGATTTAACCGATGCGCAAAAAGCGATGCTGCCAACCGATGCCAGCACGCTGCACCGTCTGCTGGGTGCTCAGCCCGGTAGCCAGAAGATGCGCTACCACGCCGGAAACCCGCTGCATCTGGATGTGTTGGTGGTGGATGAAGCCTCAATGATTGACCTGCCGATGATGGCGCGGCTGATTGACGCGCTGCCGCCGCACGGGCGGATAATCTTCCTTGGCGACCGCGACCAGCTGGCGTCGGTGGAGGCAGGAGCGGTACTCGGCGATATCTGTAGCTGGGTGAACGCGGGCTATACGGTAGAGCGCGCCGCGCAGCTTAGCCGCCTGGTCGGGGCCACGGTTCCCGCCGGTGACGGCCAGACAGCAGGGGCGTTACGCGACAGTCTTTGCCTGCTGCGAACCAGCTATCGCTTTGGCAGCGACTCCGGTATCGGCCAGCTTGCCAGCGCAGTGAACCGGGGCGATAAGAAAGAGATCGATGCCGTGTTTGCCCGGGGCTTTAGCGATATTGAACTGAAACCGCAGCACTCGACTGACGACTACGCCGCGATGCTCGACGATGCGCGAGCGGGCTACGGCCATTATCTTCAACTGCTACGCGAGCAGGCCGACCCTGAAGTCGTGCTGGCGGCGTTTGGCGAATATCAGTTGCTGTGTGCGTTGCGCGAAGGACCATGGGGCGTGAGCGGGCTTAACCAACAGTTTGAACAGCTGCTGACGCGTCACCGGCAGATAGTGCCGCAGCGTCATTCTCGCTGGTATGAAGGCCGTCCGGTGATGATTACGCGTAACGACAGCGCGCTGGGGCTGTTTAACGGTGATATCGGCGTGGCGCTGGATCGCGGTGACGGTATGCGCGTCTGGTTCCCGATGCCGGATGGCACCATTAAATCGGTGCAGCCAAGCCGCTTGCCGGAGCACGACACCGCCTGGGCGATGACGGTGCATAAATCGCAGGGTTCCGAGTTCACCCACGCCGCGCTGGTGCTGCCGACGCAGATTGTCCCGGTAGTGAGTCGTGAGCTGGTGTATACGGCGATTACCCGCGCGAAAGCGCGGCTGTCGATGTACGCCGATAAAAATCTGCTTATGCAGGCAATCGCCACGCGTACCGAACGGCGCAGCGGCCTGTCGGCGATTTTTGCAGAGATGGAATAGGTTGGCACGGTGCCCGGTGTAGCCCGGGCGAGCGTCCAGCGACCCCGGGGTCGGCGCAAGCGCCTCGCCCGGGCTACGTAATATATGGCTTACACCAAATCCGTCATCAACACCTTCGACCGGCGCTGATAGTTATACAGCAGCTTCTTACTCTCCGGCAGCAGTTCCACGTCCACCGGCTTAAAGCCGCGTTCCTGGAACCAGTGAATACTGCGCGTCGTCAGCACAAACAGGTGGTTAAGCCCCATCTGCTTCGCCTGGGCGGCAATCCGCTGCAGTAACACTTCACCACGTGAGGAGCTGCGGTAATCCGGATGCACCGCCACGCAGGCCATTTCGCCAATTTTCTCTTCCGGGAAAGGATAGAGCGCGGCGCAGGCAATGGTGGTGTTATCACGCTGAATAATCGTGAATTTATCGATCTCCATCTCCAGCTGTTCGCGGGAGCGGCGCACCAGAATACCCTGCTGCTCGAGCGGCGCAATCAGGTCGAGAATACCGCCAATATCGTTGATGGTCGCCCGGCGAATTTGCTCGGAGCTCTCCATCACAATCTGCGTACCGATACCGTCGCGGGAGAACAGCTCCTGCAACAGCGTGCCGTCTTCCTGATAGCTAATAAGGTGGCTGCGGCGCACGCCGCTGCGGCAGGCTTTGACCGCGCCGCGCAGGAAACGGGCGGTGCCGGAAAGGTAGTCGCCCTCTTTTTCCAGCTCTTCAATGCGCGCCTGAGCTTCGTTCGGGAACAGCTCAGAGATAATGTCGCCCGCTTCGTTAAATACGCCCTGAGAGGAGCAGAAGCCGATCATCTTCTCGGCCTTCAGCTTAATCGCCAGTTGGGTGGCAATCTCTTCCGACGTCAGGTTAAAGCTCTCGCCGGTAACTGAAACGGCCACCGGCCCCATCAGCACGATAGCGCCGCTGTCGAGCTGACGATGAATCGCTTCTTCATCGATACGACGAATACGTCCGCTGTGGCAGTAGTCGATGCCGTCATCGACACCCAGCGGCTGAGCGATGATAAAGTTACCGCTGACCACGTTGATGTGCGCGCCCTGCAGAGGGGTGTTATTCAGGCTCATCGACAGACGGGCAGTAATATCCAGCTGCAGCAGGCCCGCGGCCTGTTTCACCAGCTCAAGGGTTTTCGTATCCGTGACGCGGATATGTTTGTGATAGGTTGGCTCATGGTGATGCTCGGCCAGATTCGCGTCGATCTGCGGGCGGGCGCCATAGACCAGCACCAGACGAATGCCTAAACTGTGCAGCAGGCCAATATCGTTGACGATGCTGGAAAAGTTTTCATGCTCAATGGCTTCGCCGCCAAGCATGATGACAAACGTCTTCCCCCGGTGGGCGTTAATATAGGGGACGGTATGACGAAACCCCTCTACCAGTTCGGTTCTACGTTCCTTCACCACGGCACAACCCTCAATGCATGATTATTCGTAATTACTGTATTTTTATTCTGTTTTCGGCGGAAACGCAAGCCGGAATTTGCTTAAACATTGGAAAATCCTCGGCCAAATTTCGCTGATCCAACGAATGTTTACCCTTTTATAGATGACAGTTTATGCGGCTTTAGTTACAGTTTCCGGTCAATCGTATTATGCGAATTCTTTGATTACTTTTTTTTGCCTGGGATGGAGCATGTCGGGAAGTCAGTCTTTGAGCCGTCGTCGCCTGCTACAAGGTGCCGGTGCCATGTGGTTGTTAAGCGTGAGTCAGGTCGGGTTAGCTGCCGTCAGTCAGGTGGTGGCGGTGCGCATATGGCCTGCGTCCAGCTACACGCGCGTAACGGTGGAGTCCAGCCGTGAGCTCAAGTATCGACAGTTTGCGTTGAGCAATCCTGACCGTCTGGTGGTCGACCTCGAAGGGGTGAACCTGAACTCGGTGCTGAAAGGCATGGGGGCGCAGATCCGCAGCGATGACCCGTTCATTAAATCCGCGCGTGTCGGGCAGTTCGATCCGCAAACGGTGCGCATGGTGTTTGAGCTGAAGCAGGACGTGAAGCCGCAGTTGTTCGCCCTTGCGCCAGTGGCAGAGTTTAAAGAACGCCTGGTGATGGATCTCTACCCTGCCAGCAGCACAGAGCAGCAGGATCCGCTGCTGGCGCTGCTGGAAGACTACAACAAAGGCGACCTCGAAAAGCAGGTGCCGCCGTCACAAAGCGGCCCGCAGCCGGGCAAAGCCGGTCGCGACCGTCCGATTGTTATCATGCTTGACCCCGGCCACGGCGGCGAAGACTCCGGCGCGGTGGGTAAATACAAAACGCGGGAGAAAGACGTGGTGCTGCAAATCGCCCGTCGCCTGCGTGCGCTGATTGAGAAAGAAGGCAACATGAAAGCCTACATGACGCGCAACGAAGATATCTTTATTCCGTTGAAGGTGCGGGTGGCGAAAGCGCAGAAACAGCGTGCCGACCTGTTCGTCTCCATTCACGCGGATGCGTTCACCAGCCGCCAGCCGAGCGGCTCATCGGTGTTTGCCCTGTCGACCAAAGGGGCCACCAGTACCGCGGCGAAATACCTCGCCCAGACCCAGAACGCCTCGGACTTAATCGGTGGTGTGAGCAAGAGCGGCGACCGCTACGTCGACCACACCATGTTCGATATGGTGCAGTCGCTGACCATCGCCGACAGCCTGAAGTTTGGTAAAGCGGTGCTCAAAAAGCTGGGGCAGGTGAACGACCTGCATAAAAATCAGGTGGAGCAGGCCGGCTTTGCGGTACTGAAAGCGCCGGATATTCCATCGATCCTCGTCGAAACGGCGTTTATCAGTAACGTTGAAGAGGAGCGCAAGCTCAAGACCGCCACTTTCCAGCAGGAAGTCGCTGAATCTATTCTCGCCGGGATCAAAGCCTACTTTGCCGACGGCGCAACGCTGGCGCGGCGCGGGTAACCGGCGATGTCACGGCTGAAAAGCGCCCACGGCGGCAACACGCGCGAGGCGGCGGCGCTGATGGGCCTGCGCGCCGACCAGTTGCTGGACTTCAGCGCCAATATCAATCCGCTGGGCATGCCCGAAAGCCTGAAGCAGGCGATCGTTGCCCAGCTTGCCTGCGCGGAGCGCTACCCGGACGTTGACTACCAGCAGTTGCATCAGGCGTTGGCGTCGCACCACGGCGTGCCTGCGGCGTGGTGTCTGGCAGGCAACGGCGAAACTGAATCCATTTTCACCCTCGTGCACGGCCTGAAGCCTAAGCGGGCGATGGTGGTTGCACCGGGCTTTGCTGAGTACCGCCGGGCGCTGGAAACCATCGACTGCGAGATAGAAACCTTCGCGCTTCGCGAGGAGGACGGCTGGCAGCTAACCTCACGTTTGCTTGATGCACTCACCCCCGAGCTGGACTGCCTGTTTCTCTGCACGCCGAATAACCCGACCGGGTTGCTGCCGGAACGTGCGCTGCTGCTGGCGGTAGCCGAACGCTGTCGGGCGCTGAATATTGCGCTGATTCTCGACGAAGCCTTTATTGATTTTATTCCCGGCGAGCAGGGCTTTATTCCGCTGCTCGCGCAAAACCCGCATATCTGGGTGCTGCGCTCGCTGACCAAGTTTTACGCCATCCCCGGCCTGCGTCTGGGCTATTTGCTCAACAGAGATGAACGAGCGGTGGCGCGGCTGCGCCAGCATCAGATGCCGTGGTCGATCAACGCTTTTGCGGCGCTTGCCGGAGAAATCGTGCTGAACGACCATGAGTATCAACAGACCACATGGCGTTGGCTTGATACGGAAGGGGCGCGGTTTTATCGGGCGCTGGAGAGTATTCCGGGGCTGAAGGTTTATCCGGGCAGGGCCAACTATCTGTTCCTGCGCTGTGAATGCGCGGAGATTGAACTGCAGTATGCGCTGCTGCAGCGTAGGATTTTAATCCGCAGCTGCGCCAACTATCCGGGGCTGGACGGGCGCTATTTCCGCGTGGCGATTCGCAGCGAGGCGGAAAACCAGCAGCTGCTGGACGCGCTGCATCAGGTGCTGGGCTGAACCCCGCCCGCCACCGCTTTTAGCAGGTGCTGCTGCGGCCAGATTTCAGCAAGCCCGCTTTGCGCCAGCGACCATTTCACATACTCCACATCGTGACGGCGACGGTCGAGCATCAGCCCGACCACGCTGCCGCTATGGGCCACGTTCAGGCCGTATAATCCGCAGGACTCTACAATCTCTAAAAGCACGTCAAAGCCCGGCTTAGGTAACAGCGTCTGGCTGGCGATGGCGCTGAGCGTCGCGGCTTCTCCCATCAGGCTGGCGCTGTTGCTGTCGCAGGCGGCCTGCACCTTTTCCCAGGCCAGCTGCAGCGTGCTGGCGCTGGCCGTGAGCGCGGCCTCGCGCGGCAGGCGGTGATAGTCGGCGGTACGCAGTATCAGCGGGCTTTCCATGATCAGCAGGTCGAAATCAGGCGCAGGTGCGCAGGTAATCTGCGTGCGGGCATGATGGTGGTCGAACAGCGTCAGCGCGCGGAATAGAGTGCTGTCCGTTGGCTCAAGCGAGACGCAGAGCGTGGCGAGTTCGGATTCGCTGAGTGAATGGCCCAGGTGCATCGCGGTGGCTACGGCGGTCGCGGCAATGTCGGCGGTACTGCTCGCCATCCCTTTGGCAATCGGCAACGTCGAGTCCACTTCAATGCGCAGCGTCTGGCTCAGGGCGAGGGGATAATTCCAGTGGACAAGCAGGGTATTGACCATGCGGCGCGTCAGCGGGCGTTCATCAGGGCGCGGCGTTCCCCGGCGCACTTCCACCGTGCTGAACCAGTCTATTGGGCAGGAGACCAGCTTTTCACTGCCCAGAATCCAGCCCTGAATCAGCTCTCCGCAGGAGCCCGGACAGCGCGCAACGCTCATGATTTCCCTTGCCTTGTGGTTCCAAATATAACTACCGTAAATAAATATACCGGTATTGTCGCAGCGCAACGAAATCATTTTACCGGGGCGCTAGAGTAACCTGCTTTTATTTTATGCGGGCCATCGTGTCGGCATAAATCTGCAATCAACAGGTTTGGCATGTTATGTGCCAGGGAAGGAGGTGTAAACCCTCCGCAGCCCCCGCTGCTGTGATGCTGACGACCCCGTAATGACCACTGATCGACCGATCGGGAAGGCCGGGTGAGGATGACGCTAAGCCAGAAGACCTGCCTGTTGATTTATTTCAACAGCTTCGGTGGGAAGCGGGTTGCTTTGCGTCGCACGGTCGTCAGGCCGGGTGCGCGCGTGGCTATACCCAAAATCCACCCTGAACAGGGTTAGGGTATGGCAGCCAGACAGCATGCATTCATTCTCGCCGGCACCGGTAGCGGCTGTGGGAAAACCACGGTGGCGCTCGGCCTGCTGACGCTGCTTCAACAGCGTGGCCTGCGGGTTCAGCCCTATAAAGTGGGGCCGGACTACCTCGATACCGGCTGGCACACCGCGCTGTGTGGCGTTGCCTCCCGCAACCTCGATGCGTTCATGCTGCCCCCCTCTATCCTTAATGCGCTGTTCAGCGAACATATGCTGCAGGCCGATATCGCCGTGATTGAAGGCGTCATGGGGCTGTACGACGGCTACGGCACCGATCCCAACTACTGCAGCAGCGCGGCGATGGCCAAACAGCTAGGCTGCCCGGTGATTTTGCTGGTCGACGGCAAAGCGGTCTCCACCTCCATTGCCGCCACGGTGATGGGCTTCCAGCACTTCGACCCGAGCCTCAACATTGCGGGCGTTATCGTTAACCGCGTCAATAGCGAGAGCCATTTCCAGCTGTTGAAAAGCGCCATCGAACGCTACTGCGCGCTGCCAGTGCTGGGCTACGTGCCGCGTGCAGAAGGCGTGGCGCTGCCCGAACGTCATCTGGGGCTGGTGACCGCCCGTGAATCTGCGATTGATAAGCAACCATGGCAGGATTTTGCCGCGACGCTGTCCCGTACGCTGGATATCGACAGGCTGCTGGCACTCACTGAACTGAGCGCGCTGCCCGCCGGTCAGTGGCCGCCGGAGCCGCTTTGCGGTGAGGGGCTGACCCTTGCGCTTGCCGACGATGAAGCCTTCAACTTTTACTACCCCGACAATCTGGCACTGCTGGCGCGCGCTGGCGTGAAGATTGTGCGTTTTAGCCCGTTGCATGATGCGGTTCTGCCCAAATGCCAGATGATCTGGCTCGGCGGCGGCTACCCGGAACTGCACGCCCAGGCGCTCGCAGGCAACAGGCCGATGCTGGCGCAACTGCGCGCGGCGCACGATCGCGGCGTGGCGATTTACGCCGAATGCGGCGGCCTGATGTACCTTGGCACCACGCTTGAAGATAAAAACGGTGATATCCACGCGATGGCCGATATCCTGCCCGGCCACAGCAAAATGGGTACCCGACTGACCCGCTTTGGCTACTGTGAAGCGCAGGCGCTGCAGCAGACGCTGCTCGCCGCTCCCGGCGATGTACTGCGCGGCCACGAATTCCACTATTCCGATTTCACCTCGAGCACCCCAGCGGTGATGGCGTGCCACAAAACCCGCGATGGCGCGGTGCTCCAGCAGTGGTCCGGCGGTTGGCAGCGCGGGAATACCTTTGCCAGCTATCTGCACCTCCATTTTGCCCAGCACCCGTCGATGCTTAATCATTGGTTTGCCGCCGCAAGGAGCGCCCAATGACGCTGCTGGCCTGGTGTCTGGCATGGGGGCTCGATTTCATTATCGGCGACCCACAACACTGGCCGCATCCGGTGCGCTGGATAGGCAACCTGATTAACGCCGTGCAACGCGCGGTGCGTCGGGTTTGTCATTCCGACCTTGCGCTGCGTATCGGCGGCGGGGTGATGTGGCTGGTGGTGGTAGGGCTGACCTACGCCGTTTCCTGGGGCGTGCTGCACCTCGCCGCGCGCGTGCATCCGTGGCTGGGCTGGGGCGTTGAGGTATGGATGATTTTCACCGTGCTGGCCGGGCGCTGCCTGGCACAGTCGGCGCAGGCGGTCGAACGCCCGCTGCGGGCAGGCGACCTCTCTGAGAGCCGCATTAAGCTGTCGTGGATTGTCGGGCGCGATACGTCACAGCTTCAGCCCGAGCAGATCAACCGCGCGGTGGTGGAGACGGTGGCGGAAAACACCGTCGACGGCATTATCGCGCCGCTCTTCTTCCTGCTGATTGGTGGTGCGCCGTTGGCGATGGCCTACAAAGCGGTCAACACCCTCGACTCAATGGTGGGCTACAAGCACGAAAAATATCGGGCGATCGGCATGGTGAGCGCGCGCCTCGACGATGTAGCGAACTTTATTCCCGCTCGCCTGAGTTGGCTGCTGATTGGCCTTGCCGCCTTTCTCTGCCGCGATAACGGCGCGCGTGCGCTGCGTATCGGCTGGCGCGACCGTAAAAATCACAGCAGCCCCAACTGCGCCTGGTCGGAAGCGGCCGTCGCCGGGGCACTGGGCATTCGCCTTGGCGGCCCGAACGACTATTTTGGCGAGCGGGTGAATAAGCCGTGGATTGGCGACGAACATCGCCCGATTGCCATTGATGATATTTTCCGAACGATTCGACTGATGTGGGTAGCGTCAACGCTTGCCCTGCTGCTGTTTATGGCAGTCAGGTTCTGGCTTGTCGGCGCGGCCTGAGGAGTACTGCATGAACTATATCCAGCAACCGCAAGCGATTGAGAGCAAGAGCTTCGAGATAATCAGCGAGATTATCGCCGACACACGCCCGGAGTATCGTTTTGCCAGCCCGCTGCACGAAGCGATTATCAAACGGGTGATCCACACCACCGCCGATTTCGAGTGGCTGGATATTCTGTGGTTCTCGCCGGATGCATTAACCCGCCTGTGCGACGCGCTGAGCCGTCCGTGCACGCTTTACACCGACACCACCATGGCGCTCTCCGGCATTAATAAAAATCTGCTGGCGACCTTCGGCGGCGAATGCCGTTGCTATATCAGCGACCCGCGCGTAGTGCGCGAGGCCAAAGCACAGGGCATTACCCGCTCGATGGCGGCGGTGGATATTGCGGCGAAAGAAGAGGGCGACAAAGTGTTTGTCTTTGGCAACGCGCCGACCGCACTGTTCCGTCTGATGGAGCATCAAGAGCTGGATGTTGGCGGAGTGATTGGCGTGCCGGTTGGCTTCGTCGGCGCGGCGGAATCCAAAGAGGCGCTGAGCAAAAGCAGCCTGCCGGGCATTGCCGCGCTGGGGCGCAAAGGCGGCAGCAACGTCGCGGCGGCGATCGTCAACGCCATTCTCTACCACCTGCAGGGGGCGCGATGAGCGAACCCGCCTTCGACGCCCCGGTGTGGCATAACGGCAAAGCGCTGCGCAAAGGCTACACCACCGGCTCCAGCGCTACGGCGGCGGCGAAAGTGGCCGCGCTGATGGTGATGCGCCAGCACCTGATTCACCAGGTTTCGATTGTCACGCCGTCGGGCGTGACGCTGAACCTGAACGTTGAATCACCGCACGTCGAAGGCCAGCAGGGTATTGCCGCCATTCGCAAAGACGGCGGTGATGATATCGACGCCACCCACGGGATGCTGATTTTCGCCCGCGTGACCGTCAACGACAGCGGTGAAATTACCCTGCGCGGCGGCGAGGGCGTGGGCACCGTCACCCGCAAAGGTATCGGGCTGCCCATCGGCAGCGCGGCGATTAATCGCACCCCGCGTCACACCATTGAAACCGCCGTCCGTGAGGCCATCGGCCCGGCGCGCGGCGCAGAGGTGGAGATTTTTGCCCCGGAAGGCGAAGAGCGGGCGAAGAAAACCTATAACGCGCGGCTGGGCATTCTGGGCGGCATTTCGATTATCGGCACTACCGGCATCGTGACGCCGATGTCGGAAGAGAGCTGGAAACGCTCGCTGGCGCTGGAGCTGGAGATGAAGCGCGCCGCTGGGCTGGAGCGTGTGGTGCTGGTGCCGGGCAACCACGGTGAGCGCTTCGTGCGCGAGCAGATGGGCATTGACTCGCAGGTGGTGGTTACCATGAGCAACTTCGTCGGCTACATGATTGAAGAGTCGGTGCGCCTTGGCTTCCGCCAGATTGTGCTGATTGGCCACCCAGGCAAGCTGGTTAAAATCGCCGCCGGAATTTTCCACACCCACAGCCATATCGCCGACGGACGCATGGAGACGCTGGTCGCCCATCTGGCGCTGCTCGGCGCGCCGCTTGAACTGCTCACCCTGGTAAGCGAGTGCGACACCACCGAAGCCGCCATGGAGCATATCGACGCCTACGGCTTCCAGAAAATCTACAACCACCTTGCCGCCCGCATCTGCCAGCGCGTACTGGAGCGGCTGCGCTTCACGCAAAACCCACCCATCTGCGATGCCATCATGTTTGCCTTTGATAATCAGATCCTCGGCAGCAACCGCCCGGTCAACGAGATCGTCAAGGACATGCAATGTTAACCGTCGTCGGAATGGGCCCAGCGGGCGTGCAGCTGATGACGCCGCTGGCCGCAGATGCGGTGAAACATGCCGATGCGCTGGTCGGCGGCGTACGTCATCTGGCGCAGTTTCCGGCGTTTGGCGGCGAGCGCTGCCCGCTGGGCGCCAATATTGCTCAGGTGCTGGCGTGGATTGAGGCGCGACAGACGCAAAACGTGGTGGTGTTGGCTTCCGGCGACCCGCTGTTTTACGGCATCGGCACGCGGCTTATCGCCCACTTTGGCCGTGAAAACGTGCGGGTGATCCCCGGCGTCAGCGCCGTGCAGTACCTGTGCGCGCAGGCGGGCATTGATATGAACGACATGTGGCTGACCAGCAGCCACGGGCGCGAGGTGGACTTCGACATGCTGGCGAGCCATCGCAAAGTAGCGATGGTCACCGATAAACGCTGCGGCCCGAAAGCCATCGCCGAGGCGCTGGTGGCGCGGGGTAAAGGGCATCGCTGGATGGTGATTGGCGAGAACCTGGCGCAGGACAACGAACGTATCCACTGGCTGCCGGTCAGCGCCGTGGAGAGCGACTATGAGATGAACACGGTGGTGATCCTCGATGAAAGATGAGCTGTTTTTACGCGGCGAAAAGGTGCCGATGACCAAAGAGGCAGTACGCGCGCTGGCGCTGGCCAAACTGGAGCTGCACCGGGCCAGCCACCTGATTGATATCGGCGCCGGCACCGGCAGCGTCTCCATTGAGGCAGCGCTGCAAAATCCGGCGCTTACCGTCACCGCCATTGAACGCAACCCGGCCGCGCTGCGCCTGTTGGCGGAAAACTGCGAACGCTTTGCCTGCGGCAATATCACACTGGTTGCAGCCGAAGCGCCTGAGGTTGCCGTCGAGCCTGCCGACGCCATTTTTATGGGCGGCAGCGGCGGCCATTTGCGGGCGCTGATTGACTGGTCGTTGCATTATCTTCGCCCCGGCGGGCGGCTGGTGATGACCTTTATTTTGCAGGAAAACCTGCATGAGGCGCTGGACCACCTGCGCCAGGCCAACGTCACGGCGCTGGACTGCCAGCAACTGAGCGTTTCCGCCATGACCGCCCTCGGCAGCGGCCACTATTTCAAACCGAATAATCCCGTTTTTGTTATCGCCTGTCAGAAGGAAGAACATCATGGCTGAAGCCTTTGACCCCCGCAGCGTCTGGTTTGTGGGCGCTGGCCCCGGTGACCGCGAGCTTATCACCCTGAAAGGCTATCGCCTGCTGCAACAGGCGCAGGTGGTGATTTACGCCGGTTCGCTGATTAACCCCGAACTGCTGAGCTACTGCCCGCCAGAGGCCGAGTGCCACGACAGCGCTGAGCTGCATCTTGAGCAAATTCTCGACCTGATGGAAGCGGGCGTGAAGGCCGGAAAAACGGTGGTGCGCCTGCAAACGGGCGACGTGTCGCTGTACGGATCGGTGCGTGAGCAGGGGGAAGAGCTGACCCGTCGCGGCATTGACTGGCAGGTGGTGCCGGGCGTGAGCGCGTTTCTCGGCGCGGCGGCAGAACTGGGCGTCGAGTACACGGTGCCGGAAGTGTCGCAGAGCCTCATCATCACTCGTCTCGAAGGGCGCACCCCGGTGCCGGAGCGCGAGCAGTTGGAGTCCTTTGCCCAGCACCGTACCTCGATGGCGATTTACCTCTCCGTGCAGCGCATTAACAAAGTCGCCGAGCGGCTGATTGATGGCGGCTACCCGGCTGCCACACCGGTGGCGGTGATTTACAAGGCTACCTGGCCCGAGAGCCAGACCGTACGCGGCACGCTGACGGATATCGCCGACAAAGTGCGCGACGCCGACATCCGCAAAACGGCGCTGATTCTGGTCGGCGACTTCCTCGGCGAGGAGTACCACTACTCGCGCCTCTACGCCGCTGATTCTGGTCGGCGACTTCCTCGGCGAGGAGTACCACTACTCGCGCCTCTACGCCGCTGATTTTAGCCATGAATACCGCAAAGCCTGAGCGCATTGCGCTGTTCTGCCTGACCCCCGGCGGCGTGGCGCTGGCAAAACGGCTTAGCGCAGTGCTGCCGATGGCCTGCTACACCCGCGAAGGGCTGGTAGAGCCGGGATTTCTGCCGTTTGACGGTAGCTTTGCTGCCAGCGTTGGTCAGGCGTTTCATCGCGATACGGCGCTGATTTTTATCGGCGCAACCGGGATTGCGGTGCGCACGCTTGCGCCGCTGCTGGTGGATAAATTCCATGACCCGGCGGTGGTGGTGATTGATGAGCGCGGCCAGCACGTTATTAGCCTGCTCTCCGGGCATATCGGCGGGGCGAATGACCTCGCCCGGCATCTGGCGGGCATTCTCGGCGTTGACCCGGTTATCACCACCGCGACCGACGTCAACGACGTGGCGGCGCTGGATACGCTGGCCTGCCAGCTCAATGCGCGGATGCACGACTTCCGCTCGGCGGTGAAAACCGTCAACCAGATGCTGGTCAGTCAGCAGCGTGTTGGCCTGTGGTGGGATGAACCGCTGACGGAGGCGGTGAGCCGCTGCGACCGACGCGGGTTTATTACCGTGACCGACCTCAATGCGCTCCCTGCGCTGGACGCGCTGGTGTGCGTGACCTTGCGCGACACGCTGCCAGCGCTGCCATTGCCGCACTGGAAGCTGGTGCCACGGCGCATCGTGGCGGGCATTGGCTGTCGCCGTGGAACGCCCTGCGCGTTGATAAGCGAACTGCTCCATCGCCAGCTTGCCGCGCATCACCTCGACCCGTTGGCGCTGAAAGCCATCGGCAGCATCGTCGTGAAGCAGGATGAACTGGGGCTGATACAGCTGGCGAGCAACCTCGATGTGCCGTTTGAAATTTTTAGCGTGGCTGCCCTGTGCGAACACGAACACCGTTTTCCCTCCTCGCTGTTTGTGAAGCAGACGGTCGGGGTGGGCAGCGTTTCTGGTCCGTCAGCGTGGCAGATGAGTAACGGAAATCTAGTAGGCGAGACCCTGCGTGAACAGGGCATCACCATTACCTTGGGAGTAACAGACAGATGTTAAGCGTAATCGGAATCGGCCCTGGCTCGCAGGCCATGATGACCATGGAAGCCGTCGAGGCGCTGCAGGCGGCGGAAATCGTCGTGGGCTACAAAACCTATACCCATCTGGTGAAGGCTTTTACCGGCGACAAGCAGGTGATCAAAACCGGCATGTGCAAAGAGATTGAACGCTGCCAGGCGGCGATTGAGCTGGCACAGGCGGGGCACAACGTGGCGCTAATCAGCAGCGGCGACGCGGGCATTTACGGCATGGCGGGGCTGGTACTGGAGCTGGTGAGCAAACAGAAGCTGGACGTGGAAGTGCGCCTGATTCCAGGCATGACCGCCAGTATTGCCGCGGCCTCGCTGCTGGGCGCGCCGCTGATGCACGACTTCTGCCATATCAGCCTGAGC
The DNA here is from genome assembly GCF_014218705.1 of Kluyvera sichuanensis. Lineage (GTDB taxonomy): Bacteria > Pseudomonadota > Gammaproteobacteria > Enterobacterales > Enterobacteriaceae > Kluyvera > Kluyvera sichuanensis. The sequence continues at coordinate 44,430 of NZ_JABBJF010000008.1, forward strand.
GACCTGCTCACCCCGTGGCCGGTAATTGAAAAACGCATTATCGCCGCCGGGGAAGCCGACTTTGTTATCTGCTTCTATAACCCGCGCAGCCGGGGCCGTGAAGGGCATCTGGCGCGCGCTTTTGAACTGCTCTCCGCCGTCAAAAGCGCCGATACGCCGGTGGGCGTGGTGAAGTCCGCCGGGCGTAAAAAGCAGGAAAAATGGCTGACGACCCTCGGCGCGATGGATTTTGAACCGGTGGATATGACCAGCCTGGTTATCGTCGGCAACAAAACCACCTACGTGCAGGATGACCTGATGATCACACCGCGAGGCTATGTGCTGTGAGTTTCGGTGATGTGCTGGTGGTCGGCGGTACCAGCGATGCGCGCGCGCTTTGTCTGCAGCTGGATGCCGCACAGGTGCGCTACACCGTATCGGTAGCCACCCCCACGGGGGAAGCGCTGGCGGGGGATATTCAGGGGCAAGTGCGCTGCGGTCGTCTGGAAAAGTCGGAAATGGTGGCCTGGCTTCGCGAGCACGGAACGCGCTGGGTGATTGACGCTTCTCATCCTTACGCCGAAGCGGTCAGCCGCAACGTGCTGGATGCGTGCACTGAGGCGGGCGTCCTGCTGAGCCGCTACCAGCGCCCGGATCAGCAGGGCGCACTGACGCACCCGCTGCTGCGCTACGTCACCAGCATTGATGAAGCCTGTGAGCGGATTAAACCGCTGGGCCAGCGCGTGCTGCTGACCACCGGCAGCAAAGATCTGGCGCTGTGGCGTGCCGGGCTGCCGGAGAAAACGCTGCTGGCCCGCGTGCTGCCGGTGCCGAACGTGGTGCAGCAGTGCACCGACCTCGGCTTTGGTGTGGGCGAAATTTTTGCCATCTGCGCGCCGTTCAGCGCCGAGTTTAACGCCGCGTTTTACCGCCATTGCCGCGCCGATGTGGTGGTGACCAAAGCCTCCGGCGCGGAAGGCGGCTATCTGGAAAAGGTGCAGCCCTGCCTGGATGCGGGGCTTCCCTGTATCGTGATTACCCGCCCGGCACCGCTAGTGTCCGGCGATGAACTACTGGAAAGTCAGTCCGCCTTCGCCGAGCGCTTAGCGCGCTGGCAGGCCGACGACAAAAGGAATCAAGCATGAAAAAAGCCCTATTGGTGGTGAGCTTCGGCACCAGCTACCACGATACCTGCGAGAAGAATATTGTTGCCTGCGAACGCGAGCTGGCGGCCAGCTGCCCCGACCGCGACCTGTTCCGCGCCTTTACCTCTGGCATGATCATCCGCAAGCTGAAAACGCGCGACGGCATTGAAACCGATACGCCGCTGGAAGCACTGCAAAAGCTCGCGGATCTCGGATACGAAGACGTAGCGGTGCAGTCGCTGCACATCATCAACGGCGACGAATATGAAAAAATTGCCCGCGAAGTGCAGAGCCTGCGCCCGCGGTTTAAACGCCTGACGCTTGGCACGCCGCTGCTGAGCGGCCACGACGACTATGTGCGTCTGATGGGCGCGCTGACTCAACAAATGCCCGCGCTGAACGCCAACGAAAAGGTGGTGTTTATGGGCCACGGTGCCAGCCACCATGCCTTTGCCGCCTACGCCTGCCTTGACCATATGATGACCGCCCAGCGCTTCCCGGCGCGAGTCGGCGCGGTGGAGAGTTACCCGGAAGTGGAGGTGCTGATTGAGAGCATGAGCAAAGAGGGCGTCAGCGCCGTCCACCTGATGCCGCTGATGCTGGTCGCGGGCGATCACGCCATCAACGACATGGCTTCCGACGAAGAGGACTCGTGGAAAACGCTGTTTAACGCCGCGGGCATTCCGGCCACGCCGTGGCTGTGCGGGCTGGGCGAAAACCCGGTGGTGCGCGCCATGTTCGTTGAACATCTGCAGCAGTCTCTGGAGGCAGCATGAGCGGCAAACTGTACGCCCTGAGCACCGGGCCGGGTGCGTCTGACCTGATTACCGTTCGCGCGGCGCGCATTCTGGGCTCGCTGGATATTCTTTACGCCCCGGCAGGGCGCAAGGGGGGCGACAGCCTGGCGCTCTCCATCGTGCGTGAATACCTCGGTGAACAGACCGAGGTGCGCTGCTGCCACTTCCCCATGAGCGCCGACAGCGCCGAAAAAGAGGCGGTGTGGGACGACGTTTCGGCGGCGCTGGTGCGTGAAGTGGAAGCCGGGAAAAACGTCGGCTTTATCACCCTCGGCGATGCCATGCTGTTCAGCACCTGGGTCTTTTTACTCCAGCGCATCGGCAGCCCGGAGTGGCTGGAGATTGTCCCCGGCGTGACCTCCTTCGCCGCCATTGCCGCCCGCAGCAAAACGCCGCTGGCGATGGAACAACAGTCGCTGGCGGTGGTGGCCTGTACCGCGCCGGAAGAGGAGATTGAACGCGCGCTGGCGCAGCACGACAGCCTGGTGCTGATGAAAGTCTACGGCCGTTTCCCGCGCATCAAAGCGCTGCTGGCTAAAGCAGGTTTATTGGATAACGCGCTGTTGATGGCCGAGGCGACGCTGCCCGGCGAGCAGTGCTGGCGGCATTTAGGCGAGGTCGCTGACGACCTGCCGCTGCCGTATTTCTCCACCATTCTGGTGAATAAACAGTGGGAGCAAGGACAATGAAACTGGAACAACAGCTGAAGCGACTGTCGCTCAGCGGATTCGCGGCGGCGGTACTGCTGCTGGTGGTGCCGCAAGAAGCCTTTGCGATGCACATCATGGAAGGGTTCCTGCCGCCGATGTGGGCGCTGGCCTGGTGGCTGCTGTTTTTACCGTGCCTGTGGTACGGGCTGGTACGCCTGCGCCGCATCGTGCAGGAGGACAGCAACCAGAAGGTGCTGCTGGCGCTGTGCGGGGCATTTATCTTCGTGCTCTCGGCGCTGAAAATCCCCTCGGTTACCGGTAGCTGTTCGCACCCAACCGGCGTTGGGCTGGCGGTTATCCTGTTTGGGCCGGGCGTGGTGGCCATTCTCGGCGCTATCGTCCTGCTGTTCCAGGCGCTGCTGCTGGCGCACGGTGGCCTGACGACGCTCGGCGCTAATGGTATGTCGATGGCGGTAATTGGGCCAATCGTCGGCTATCTGGTGTGGAAAATGGCCTGCAAGGCCGGGTTTCGCCGCGATGTGTCGGTGTTCCTGTGCGCGATGCTGGCGGATCTGGCGACCTATTTTGTCACCTCACTCCAGCTTGGCGTGGCCTTCCCGGATCCGCAGACGGGCTTTGTGGGATCGAGCCTGAAATTTATGGGGATCTTCTGCCTGACTCAGGTTCCAATCGCCATTGCCGAAGGTCTGCTGACGGTGATGATCTACGAGCAGTTAACCAAGCGACAGCTGATCGCCACTGAGGGACGCTAAGATGAAAAAGACATTAATTCTGCTGGCGATGGTGATTGCGCTGGTTATCCTGCCGTTCTTTATCAACCACGGTGGCGAATACGGCGGCTCGGACGATCAGGCTGAAGGGGTGATTACCGCTGTGGATCCTGGCTATGAGCCGTGGTTCCACCCGCTGTATGAACCCGCGAGCGGCGAAATTGAGAGCCTGCTGTTTACCCTGCAAGGCTCCCTCGGCGCGGCGGTGATCTTCTATATTCTTGGTTACTACAAGGGCCGCCAGCGCAATGATGACCGGGCTTGATCGGCTGAGCTATCAGAGCCGCTGGTTTCACGTCGCCCCAGAGCGTAAGTTTCTGCTCTGGCTGCTGATGATGGTGCTGGCCTTTAGCCTGCCGCCGCTGGGGCAGGCGCTGCTGATGGCGCTGACGGCGGGCTTTACCTGCTGGCTGCTGCGCATCTCGCTGTGGCGCTGGCTCCGCTGGATGGCGCTGCCGCTGGGTTTTCTGCTGGTGGGGGTGGTGACGATTATCTTTAGCGTCAGCCGCGACCCACACGCGCTGCTGGTCAGCGTGCCGCTGGGGTCGTTCTCGCTCGGCATTACCGCTGCCGGGCTTGCGACCGCCAACGAGACCTTCTGGCGTAGCCTGGCGGCATTGTCCGCGACCTTCTGGCTGGTGCTGAACCTGCCGTTCCCGCAGCTTATCGTGCTGCTCAAGCGCGGCCGTGTGCCGCGCCTGCTGATCGAGCAGATCCTGCTGACCTGGCGCTTTATCTTTATCCTGCTGGATGAGGCGATGGCGATTCACCGGGCGCAGACGCTGCGCTTTGGTTATCGTAACGTCCGTCTGGGCTATCGCTCGTTGGCGATGCTGGTGAGCCTGCTGTTTACGCGTGTGTTAATCCGCTATCAGCAGATGAGTACCGTGCTGGATATCAAACTGTATCAGGGTGATTTTCACCTCTAAGGAACGTCATGCTGGCTACCACTGACCTCTGGTTTCGCTACCAGCAGGAACCGACGCTTAAAGGGCTGACGCTGGATTTCTCGCGCCAGGCCGTCACCGGCCTCGTTGGGGCCAACGGCTGCGGGAAATCGACGCTGTTTATGAATCTCAGCGGGCTTTTGCGCCCGCAGCAGGGCGCGGTGCTGTGGCAAGGCAAGCCGCTGGACTACAGCAAGCGCGGGCTGCTGGCGCTGCGCCAGCAGGTAGCGACCGTATTTCAGGACCCGGACCAGCAGATTTTCTACACCGATATTGATAGCGACATCGCTTTCAGCTTGCGTAATCTCGGCGTGGCGGAGGATGAGATTGCTCGCCGGGTAGACGATGCGCTGACGCTGGTCGATGCCCAGCACTTCCGTCAGCAGCCGATTCAGTGTCTGAGCCACGGGCAGAAAAAGCGGGTGGCGATTGCCAGCGCGCTGGTATTGCAGGCGCGATACCTGCTGCTGGACGAACCGACCGCCGGGCAGGACCCCTCCGGGCGCGCGCAGATGATTGAAATCATCAAGCGCATCGTGGCGCAGGGCAATCATGTGGTGATTTCCAGTCACGATATTGATTTAATTTATGAGGTCAGCGACGCGGTGTACGTGCTGCGCCACGGCGAAGTGCTGGCCGAGGGGGAGCCGGGCGAGGTGTTTGCCCGTACCGCGCTGATTGAACAGGCGGGGCTGAGCCAGCCGTGGCTGGTGAAGCTGCATGCGGAGCTGGGGCTGCCGCTGTGTAAAACCGAGGCGGAGTTTTTCCGTCAAATGCGTGAACGAGGAAATCGATGACCCAGGCCATAATGCTGCAAGGTACCGCCTCTGATGTTGGCAAAAGTATGCTGGTGGCGGGGCTGTGCCGCATCTTCTATCAGGATGGCCTGCGCACCGCGCCGTTTAAGTCGCAGAATATGGCGCTCAACTCCGGTATTACGCCTGACGGCAAAGAGATGGGGCGCGCGCAGATTTTTCAGGCTGAAGCGGCGGGCATCGCGCCAGACGTGCGAATGAACCCGATTCTGCTCAAGCCAACCAGCGACCGCAAAGCGCAGATTGTGCTGATGGGCGAGGTAGCAACCAGCATGGATGCCGTCAGCTATCACGATTACAAGCCGCGGTTGCGTGAGCAGATCATGGCGGTTTACCAGAGTCTGGCGAGCGAGTTTGACGTGCTGGTTCTGGAAGGGGCGGGCAGCCCGGCGGAAATTAACCTGCGCGACCGTGATATCGTCAATATGGGCATGGCCGAGATGGCGCAGTGCCCGGTGATTCTGATAGCCGACATCGATCGCGGCGGCGTGTTTGCCTCTATCTACGGCACCCTGGCGCTGCTGCATGAGCACGAAAGGGCGCGGGTGAAAGGGGTGATTATTAATAAGTTTCGCGGTGATGTTTCGCTGCTGCACTCCGGCATTGAACAGATTGAAGCGCTGACCAACGTGCCGGTATTGGGCGTCATGCCGTGGCTGGACGTTGACCTGGAAGACGAGGACGGCGTGGCGCTGCAAAAGGGCAAATACCGTCATACCGGAGCCTATGAGATTGATGTGGCGGTGGTACAGCTACCGCATATCTCCAACTTTACCGACTTCAACGCGCTGGCGGCCCAGCCGGACGTGCGGGTGCGCTACGTCCGGCATGCGGAAGATTTGTCCGGCGCGGACCTGATTATCCTGCCTGGCAGTAAAAATACGTTGGGCGATCTGCTGTGGTTGCAGGATAGCGGTCTGGCGCACGGGATTTTACAGGCGCAACGTCAGGGCGTGCCGGTGCTGGGGATCTGCGGCGGCTATCAAATGCTTGGCGATACGCTTACCGATAACGTCGAATCGGGGTTGGGGACCTTGCCCGGCCTGGGACTGCTGAACGTGGTGACGCGTTTTGCGCCGACGAAAACCACCACTCAGGCGACGGCGATGCTTAGCGATGCGCTGCCGGGCTGGCTGGCGCCAGTGTCAGGTCTGTCGTTACGTGGCTATGAGATTCATATGGGTGAGACTACGCCGTCAGGCACGGGCTGTGCGTTGATGCAGCTCTGCAAAAACGGCCAGTACAGCGCTGACGGCGCGGTCAGTGAGGACGGATTGGTTTTCGGTACGTATCTTCACGGCCTGTTTGATAGCGACGAATTTACCCGTACGCTGGTCAACGGCCTGCGTGGGCGTAAAGGGCTGGCGGCGCTGGATAATGATTTTCACTATGCGCGTTATAAGACGCAGCAGTTTGATATTCTGGCAGCATCAATGCGTCAGCATATTGATATCGAAAAGATTTATACGATTATGCGTGAGCATAAAGAAGCGTAGTTTGCGGGAATGCGCCATTCGAAAGGGTGGCGCAGAGTAGCCGAAAGGCTGGATGACAGGCAAAAAAAAAACACCCATATGGGTGTCATTTTAATTGGTTGCGGGGGCCGGATTTGAACCGACGACCTTCGGGTTATGAGCCCGACGAGCTACCAGGCTGCTCCACCCCGCGTCCGTCTTTACTCTTCATCGAGTAAACTTGCATCAGATTTTAATTGGTTGCGGGGGCCGGATTTGAACCGACGACCTTCGGGTTATGAGCCCGACGAGCTACCAGGCTGCTCCACCCCGCGTCCGTCATTACTCTTCCATCGAGTAACGTTACTGCTTCTGATTTTAATTGGTTGCGGGGGCCAGATTTGAACTGACGACCTTCGGGTTATGAGCCCGACGAGCTACCAGGCTGCTCCACCCCGCGTCCGTGGATGCGCACTATACTCTGCTCAGCATTTGTTGCAACTATTTTTGCGGCAAATCACTCATTTTTTTATAAGTTGTACGGATACGACGCAATTTGCGCTTTTTTTGTGCGAATTGGTTACCGTGGGTCGCGTTCGCATTTCAATACCCCTGGGGGTTTGTTATCTTCACCGGGCACTTTCGACTATGCGGAACACAAAATACCATGAAAGGACGTTGGGCCAAATATGTGGCAACGGGCGCACTGCTGGCAATGCTAGCCGCCTGTTCGTCAAAACCGACCGATCGCGGTCAACAGTATAAAGACGGGAAACTCACCCAGCCTTTCTCACTCGTGAATCAACCTGATGCCGTCGGCGCGCCAATTAACGCGGGCGACTTTGCGCAGCAGTTAAATGAGATTCGTAACGCCTCTCCGCGCCTCTACGGCAACCAGAGCAACCTTTATAGCGCCGTGCAGCAGTGGCTGCTGGCCGGTGGCGATACCCGCACCATGCGTCAGTACGGCATTGATGCCTGGCAGATGGAAGGGACCGACAACTACGGCAACGTACAGTTTACCGGTTACTACACCCCGGTTGTCCAGGCGCGCCATACGCGGCAGGGCGAATTCCAGTACCCGATCTACCGCATGCCTCCTAAACGCGGCAAGCTGCCGTCCCGCGCCAGCATTTATGCCGGTGGGCTGAGCGATGACTACATACTGGCCTACAGTAATTCGCTGATGGATAACTTCATCATGGATGTGCAGGGCAGCGGTTATATTGATTTCGGTGATGGTTCTCCGCTGAACTTCTTTAGCTACGCGGGCAAAAACGGCTGGGCATATAAAAGCATCGGTAAGGTGCTGATCGACCGTGGTGAAGTGAAGCGTGAAGATATGTCGATGCAGGCGATCCGCCACTGGGGCGAAACCCACAGCGAAGCGGAAGTCCGCGAACTGCTGGAGCAGAACCCGTCGTTTGTCTTCTTTAAACCGCAGTCGTTTGCCCCGGTGAAAGGCGCTAGCGCCGTACCGCTGATTGGCCGCGCCTCCGTGGCGTCTGACCGCAGCATCATTCCGCCGGGCACGACGCTGCTGGCTGAAGTGCCGCAACTCGACAATAACGGTAAGTTTAACGGTCAGTACGAGCTGCGCCTGATGGTGGCGTTGGATGTTGGCGGCGCGATTAAGGGCCAGCACTTCGACATCTACCAGGGCATCGGCCCGGATGCCGGGCATCGCGCAGGCTGGTATAATCACTACGGCCGCGTATGGGTGCTGAAAACGGCGTCCAGCGGCGGGAATGTGTTTAGCGGTTAAGTCTTGTAGCCCGGCCGAGCAACGCGACGCCGGGAATGCTCGATATCAATGAATTTGAGGTTTTATGTCTGTGGTTATCAGTGACGCCTGGCGCCAGCGTTTTGGCGGCACGGCACGTTTGTACGGTGAAAAAGCGCTGCAGGTTTTTGCTGATGCGCACGTGTGCGTGGTCGGTATCGGCGGCGTAGGTAGCTGGGCGGCGGAAGCGCTGGCGCGTACCGGCATTGGTGCGATCACGCTTATCGATATGGATGACGTCTGCGTCACCAACACCAACCGTCAGATTCACGCCCTTGGCGGTAACGTCGGGCTGGCGAAAGCGGAAGTGATGGCCGAGCGTATCCGGCAGATTAACCCCGAGTGCCGCGTCACCGTGGTGGACGATTTCGTCACGCCGGATAACGTCGCTGAGTACATGGGAGCGGGCTACAGCTACGTGGTGGATGCTATCGACAGCATTCGCCCGAAAGCGGCGCTGATTGCCTACTGTCGTCGTTATAAGGTGCCGCTGATTACCACCGGCGGCGCGGGCGGGCAGATTGACCCGACGCAGATTCAGGTGAGTGACCTCGCGAAAACCATTCAGGACCCGCTGGCGGCGAAGTTGCGCGAGCGGCTGAAAAGCGATTTTGGCGTGGTGAAGAACAGCAAAGGCAAGCTTGGCGTGGACTGCGTCTTCTCAACTGAAGCGCTGGTGTACCCACAGGCGGACGGTTCGGTCTGTGCCATGAAAAGCACGGCGGAAGGGCCGAAGCGCATGGACTGCGCCGCCGGGTTTGGCGCGGCGACCATGGTTACCGCCACCTTTGGCTTCGTAGCGGTGTCCCATGCGCTGAAGAAAATGCTCGCGAAAGCGGCGCGTCAGGCCAGCGCCTGACGCGCGGCTTCCATCATCGCCTCACTTAGGGCCGTCAGGCCCTGAGTGCGTGAGGCGCTGAGTTGACCGCGCAGCCCCAGTTCATCGAACAGGTTGAGCGGATCGTCTGCCAGAATCTCTGCCGGCTGTTTGCCTTCCGCTGCCGTCAGCAGCACGGCCAGCAGGCCGCGTACAATCCTACCTTCGCTATCGCCAAAGAAGTGCAGCGCACCGTCTGGCGTCTGAGTGTAGCCCAGCCAGACGCGGTTTTCGCAGCCGGGGATCTCGCGCGCCTGCGCTTTAAGTTCGTCCGACAGCGCTGGAAGCTTTTTCCCTAACAGGATCAGCTGGCGATATTTCTCTTCCCACTGCGATAGCGCCACAAACTGCTGGCGCAACGTCTCAGGCGTTACGCTGGTGCCGAACGGGTGTTCGGCGAGTAAAGGCATCGTCATTAATCCACCAGAAGTTCGAGCGCACGATCGACGGCGCTGACCAGCGCCTGTACGTCGTCCTGCGTATTGTAAGGGGCAAACGAGGCGCGCAGCGTACCGCTCACGCCCATCGCCGCGAGCAGCGGCTGAGCGCAGTGCTGACCGGCGCGCAGCGCAATGCCGTATTCCGCCAGCAGCGTCACCATATCGCTGTGGTGAACGCCAGCAAAATCAAAGGCCAGCAGGCTGGAGTCCTGGCAGCGGAAGGAGCGAAAGCCCGGTCGTTTTGCCAGTTCCTCTTCCGCAAGCGTCGCCAGACCCCGGCTCCAGGATTCAGCCTGTGCCATGTCAATTTCGGACAGCCACTCCAGCGCCGCGCTGAGGCCAATCACCCCGGCGACGTTTGGCGTACCCGCTTCCAGGCGATAGGGCACCGGCTGCGTGGTGAAGCCATCGAAAGTCACCTCGCTTATCATCTTGCCGCCGCCGAGCCACGGGGTCATGGCATCGAGCAGTTCGCTTTTACCATACAGCGCACCGATGCCGGTTGGCCCGTAAAGTTTATGACCGGAGAAGGCGTAGAAGTCGATATCCAGCGCCTGCACGTCCGCCGGAAAGTGGACGGCACCCTGTGCGCCGTCGACCATCACTATCATATTCGCCTGATGGGCGAGGGTGATAGCGCGGGCCAGATCGGGGCAGCCGCCGGTGACGTTGGACATCTGCCCCAGCGCCAGAATACGGCTGCGTGGGGTAATCAGCGCGGTTAGCCGTTCAACGTCGGGCTGGCGATCGGCGCCTAGCGGTAGCTGGACGATGTTCGCGCCGGTCTGTTGGGCGACCATCAGCCACGGCACCAGGTTGGCGTGGTGCTCGGCGACGCTGACGATGATTTCATCGCCCGGTTGCAGACGCGGGCGTGCGTAGCACTGGGCTACCATATTGATGGCTTCGGTGGTTCCACGCGTCCAGACGATATCCTTGCCGCTTGGCGCGTTGAGCAAACCGGCGACCTGGTCGCGGGCGGCCTCATAGCGCGCGGTCAGGCGCTGTGCTTCAGCAAACTGGCTGCGATGAACGTTACCCGCGCTCAGCGAGTAGAAATTTGTTGTCGCCTCGATAACCGCCTGCGGTTTTAACGCGGTGGCGGCGCTATCAAGGTACACCCCGGCATCGTGCAGGGCGGGAAACTGGGCGCGAAAGTGCGCGGGGGAGAAGGCGTTCATGAAATTCCTCATATCAATAAGGAGATCGTCGCGCAATTTTGCCCGGCTTTCAACTTTGACGAGCGGTTCGGGGGAATTTGAGGCAAAAAAAAGCACCGCAAATAGGCGGTGCTACATTAATCACTATGGACAGACAGGGTAAATGTACAGGAAGTGAAAAAGGGTAGCCTTGCTACCGTGATCTGAATTGCAGACCAATTGCAAACACAACAACACAACATCACAACCGTAAGCCAAAAGCCCTTCAGAACACGCATTCCAAAAAAAGCTTCTCGTTCCGGCTCAGGAAGTGCCGCCATGATAGGTATTTGCTGGTAGAAGCTCAACGGACAAATTATAATGGCTCAGATAAAAAAAACTAATAGGTTAACCGTTGTTTCCTATTTGTTAAATTCAGTTAACAATTGAGTTCTGGGACCATGTCAAAGCGTTTGCCACCTCTTAATGCATTACGTGTATTTGATGCAGCCGCACGCCATTTAAGCTTCACGCGCGCGGCCGATGAGCTTTTTGTGACGCAGGCCGCAGTAAGCCACCAAATCAAGTCTCTTGAGGATTTTCTGGGGCTGAAGCTGTTCCGGCGGCGCAATCGTTCTCTGCTTCTGACCGAAGAAGGGCAGAGCTATTTTCAGGATATCAAAGAGATCTTTTCGCAATTAACAGAGGCAACGCGTAAACTACAGGCACGAAGCGCGAAAGGGGCGTTAACCGTCAGTTTATTGCCCAGTTTTGCGATTCAGTGGCTGGTGCCGCGTCTCTCAAGCTTTAACTCAGCTTATCCGGGAATTGATGTCAGAATCCAGGCTGTAGACCGCCAGGAAGATAAGCTTGCGGACGACGTAGATGTGGCGATTTTTTATGGTCGCGGCAACTGGCCGGGGCTACGCGTGGAAAAACTGTACGCTGAGTATCTGCTCCCCGTCTGTTCCCCACTGCTGCTGACCGGCGAGAAAGCGTTAAAGACGCCTGCCGATCTCGCTAAACACACGCTGCTGCACGATGCTTCCCGCCGCGACTGGCAAACGTATACGCGCCAGCTGGGGCTCACCCATATCAACGTACAACAGGGACCGATCTTCAGCCATAGCGCCATGGTGCTACAGGCTGCCATCCACGGACAGGGGGTTGCGCTCGCGAACAACGTGATGGCGCAGTCTGAAATTGAGGCAGGCCGTCTGGTTTGCCCGTTTAATGATGTTCTGGTCAGTAAGAATGCGTTTTATCTGGTTTGTCATGACAGTCAGGCTGAACTGGGTAAAATAGCGGCCTTTCGACAGTGGATACTGGCGAAAGCGGCCCATGAACAAGAAACGTTCCGTTTCCGTTACGAACAATAAATGAATTTAGGGTAATACCATGACCAGCCGTTTTATGCTGATTTTTGCCGCTATCAGCGGCTTTATCTTTGTTGCACTGGGCGCGTTTGGCGCGCATGTGCTGAGTAAATCGTTGGGCGTTGTGGAAATGGGCTGGATCCAGACCGGCCTGGAGTATCAGGCGTTCCACACTCTGGCGATTTTCGGACTGGCGGTGGCGATGCAGCGCCGCATTAGTATCTGGTTCTACTGGAGCAGCGTGTTTCTGGCGCTGGGCACCGTGATGTTCAGCGGTAGCCTGTACTGCCTCGCGCTCTCCCATTTACGCCTGTGGGCGTATGTTACCCCGGTGGGCGGCGTCAGCTTCCTCGCCGGTTGGGTTTTGATGTTGATTGGTGCGATTCGACTTAAGCGTAAGGGTGTTGTTCATGAATAAGGTTGTGCTGTATTGCCGCCCTGGGTTTGAGAAAGAGTGTGCTGCGGAAATTACCGATAAAGCCGGTCGCCGCGAAGTGTTTGGCTTTGCGCGCGTTAAAGATAACTCCGGCTATGTGATTTTCGAATGCTATCAGGAAGGGGATGCCGACAAACTGGCGCGCGAGCTGCCGTTTAGCTCGCTGGTGTTTGCGCGTCAGATGATTGTGGTGGGCGAACTGCTGAAAGATTTACCGGCCGAAGACCGCGTGACCCCGGTTGTCGGCATGCTGCAGGGCGTGGTGGAGAAAGGTGGCGATCTGCGCGTTGAAGTAGCAGACACCAACGAAAGCAAAGAGCTGATGAAGTTCTGCCGCAAATTCACCGTGCCGCTGCGCGCTGCGCTGCGCGAAGCCAACGTGCTGGCGCCGTACGAGACCGCCAAGCGTCCGGTGGTACACGTGTTCTTTATCGCGCCAGGCTGTTGCTATACCGGGTACTCCTATAGCAACAACAACTCGCCGTTCTACATGGGGATTCCGCGCCTGAAGTTCCCGGCCGATGCCCCAAGCCGCTCAACTCTGAAGCTTGAAGAGGCGTTCCACGTCTTTATCCCTGCCGACGAGTGGGACGAGCGTCTGGCGAACGGCATGTACGCGGTCGATCTCGGGGCTTGCCCTGGTGGCTGGACCTATCAGCTGGTGAAGCGCAACATGTGGGTCTCCTCCGTGGATAACGGCCCAATGGCGCAGAGCCTGATGGATACCGGTCAGGTGACCTGGCTGCGCGAAGATGGTTTCCGCTATCGCCCAACCCGTAGCAACATCTCGTGGATGGTGTGCGACATGGTTGAGAAGCCAGCGAAAGTGGCGTCTCTGATGGCCGATTGGCTGGTAAATGGCTGGTGCCGTGAGACCATCTTCAACCTCAAGCTGCCGATGAAAAAGCGCTATGAAGAGCTGTCGCAGAACCTGGCGCACATCCAGGCAAGGCTTGATGAGAACGGGATTAACGCCCAGATTCAGGCGCGTCAGCTGTACCATGACCGCGAAGAGGTAACCGTTCACGTGCGTCGTCTGTGGGCCGCTGTCGGTGGCCGTCGCGACGAGCGTTAAGGATTGTAGCCCGGCCGAGCGCAGCGACGCCGGGTTCAGCACCGTCTTCAGGGCGGTGTTATCTATTCAGCCTTAGCTGCTGCAAATTCCCATCAATATGCAAATCCGTCTGCAGTCGTGCGATATCGCGGCATAAAAATGCCATATCCCGATGTTCTACCAGCTTCTTGCGCCACTTCTCCGGCACCTCATCCAGATGTTCATACAGCGCTTCCAGCGTGGGAAACTGCGTTAACAGCTGGGTGGCGCTCTTCGGGCCAATGCCCACCACACCCGGCACCTTCGAGCTGCTGATGCCCGCCAGCCCCCAGTAGTCCGGCAGTTGATGCGGCTGGACGCCAAATTCGTTTTCGATAAACGGCACGTCGAGCCAGCGTTTTTGAAAATAGTCGCGAATGCGCAGGTTTGGCGAGAGCAGTTGGCAGTAACCTTTATCGGTGGAGACGATGGTGGCTTGATGGCCCGCGCCAGCGACTTTTACCGCCAGCGTTGCCGCTAAATCGTCGGCCTCGTTACCGCTGGAGACCCAGCAGCGAACCCCGCGTAGCTCGAAGGCGGCGCGGAGTGCGGGCATCTCGGCATGCAGATCGTCTGGCATCGGCGGGCGGCCCGCCTTGTAGTCAGGAAGACGCTGGTGTCGCCAGCCGCTATTGCGTGCCTCATCGTCAAACACCGCCACCGCATGAGTCGGCTGGCTATGGGCAATCAGCAGATCCAGCGCATGCTGGCAGGTTTCCACACAGGGGGAACCCTGAACGGCATGAATACGGCGTATCAGGTTGAGTGCATCAACAATCAGCAAATGGACGGCCACAGGTGTTCTCCCTAACAATTCGAGCGGTAAGGGTAACATTCACGGCACAGTGAGGCTATTGGCGAGGGATAAAACGGGAAGAGGCCTCGCAAAACTGCACGAGGCCTCTGGGGGGATGACGTTAGTCGCAGGCAACCACTTTCATCGCCAGGCCACCGCGAGAGGTTTCGCGATACTTGGCGTTCATGTCTTTACCGGTTTCGTACATGGTCTCGATAACCTTATCGAGGCACACGCGCGGCTCACTGGTACGGCGCAGCGCCATACGTGCGGCGTTTACCGCTTTCACCGAGGCAATGGCGTTACGCTCAATGCACGGTACCTGAACCTGGCCAGCGACCGGGTCGCAGGTCAGACCGAGGTTATGTTCCATGCCGATTTCCGCGGCGATGCACACCTGCGCAGGGCTTGCGCCCAGCAGTTCAGCCAGACCGGCAGCCGCCATTGAACAGGCCACGCCCACTTCACCCTGGCAGCCCACTTCAGCGCCGGAGATAGAGGCGTTCATCTTGTACAGTGAGCCAATTGCGCTCGCGACCAGCATGTAGCGTGCCAGCGAGTTAGCGTTCACTTCACGGATAAACTTGTCGTAGTACGCCAGCACTGCAGGAACAATCCCGCAAGCGCCGTTGGTTGGCGCCGTCACGACGCGGCCACCGGCGGCGTTTTCTTCGTTAACGGCCAGCGCGAACATGTTGATCCAGTCCACCACCGCCATTGGGTCACTGCTGATTTTATCCTGGCTCACCAGCATGCGGCGCAGCGCTGCGGCACGGCGCGGAACGCGCAGTTTGCCCGGCAGGACGCCTTCAGTGGTGGTGCCGTGTTCGATACCGCCCTTCATCACTGCCCAGACGTCAGCGAAGTGCTTTTCCAGCTCTTCTTTGCTGTGCAGCGTGAGTTCGTTTTTCATCATCAGGCCAGAGAGTGACAGCCCGGTTTCGTTGCAGTGACGCTGCAGGTCGGCGGCGTTTTTGTACGGGTAAGGTACGGCCACCGGCGCTTCAGTCTGCTGACCGAAGTGCTCTTCATCGACGATAAAACCACCGCCGATGGAATAATAGGTTTTGCTGTAAACGGCGTTATCGCCCGCCAGTGCGGTGATACGCATGCCGTTTTCATGCAGGGAGAGGTTGTCGGCATGGAAGTTCATGCACTGGTCAACCGGGAATTCCACTTCGTGCTGACCGTTAGCAAGCATCAGGCGACCGTGGGTGTTCACATCCTGGATAAACGCCGGGATAGACTCGATATCGACCGTATCAGGCAGATTTCCTGCCAGACCCATAATGATGGCGATATCCGTATGGTGACCTTTACCGGTCAGAGAGAGTGAGCCGTAAACATCGACGACTACGCGAGTAATATCATTGAGGATCCCACGCGCAATCAAGTCGTCCGTGAACTGTTTGCCTGCTTTCATTGGCCCAACGGTGTGTGAGCTGGAAGGACCAATGCCGATTTTGAAAATATCGAATACGCTAATCATGAGGCGTCCCTATGGTATTGAAGAGCGCCGCCCCAAGGGACGGCGCAGGGTGATTAACTAAACAGAGAGTAGGAGATAGCGGAGATAGCGATGAGACCCATCAGGACAACGAAGACGTTGCTGATGTGACCGCTGTACTTACGCATTGCCGGTACTTTCTGGATAGCATACATCGGCATCAGGAACAGAATCATCGCGATGATTGGGCCGCCCAGGGTTTCAATCATCCCCAGGATGCTTGGGTTCATGGTTGCCACGATCCAGGTGGTAATCAGCATGAACAGCGCAGTGATTTTGTTCAGTTTGTTGATTTCGATGGTTTTGCCTTTGCTACGCAGAGACTTAATAACCATACCGTTAAAGCCTTCACGTGCGCCCAGGTAGTGGCCCAGGAAGGATTTGGTGATAGCGATAATCGCGATAATCGGTGCCATCCAGGCGATAACCGGCGCGTTAAAGTGGTTCGCCAGGTAAGACAGGATGGAGATGTTCTGCTCTTTTGCCGCCGCCAGGTCCGCTGGGGACAGGCTCAGTACGCAGCTGAAGACGAAGAACATCACGGTCAGTACCATCATCACGTGGGCACGAGCCAGAATAGAGGAGCATTTTTTCTCTGCACCCTGGCCGTATTCTTCACGCTTCGCGACCGCGAAGGAGGAGATGATTGGTGAGTGGTTGAAGGAGAACACCATTACCGGGATTGCCAGCCACAGGGTCATCCACAGGCCGTTGCCGGTAGAGGCTGCGCTGCTGAAGGACAGGGTTTCCAGCGCTGCACCGCTCCACTGTGGGATCAGGTACAGAGCCAGCACCATCAGGGCGGCGACAAACGGGAACACCAGGATGCTCATCGCTTTAACAATCATCTGCTCACCGAAGCGAACGATGGTCATCATACCGACGATCAGAATCAGCGACAGCAGCGCGCGCGGCGGCGGCGTGATGTGTAGCTGGTGAGCCAGGAAGCTCTCGACGGTGTTGGTGATTGCCACGCTGTAAACCAGCAGGATTGGGTAGATAGCGAAGAAGTAGAGCAGGGTAATCAGTTTACCTGCGCCGATACCAAAGTGCTCTTCAACCACTTCAGTGATGTCTTCGCCCGGGTTTTTACCGGACAGCACGAAGCGAGTCAGACCGCGGTGTGCGAAGAAGGTCATCGGGAAAGCAAGGATAGCCATGATGATCAGCGGGATCATGCCACCAACGCCGGCGTTGATTGGCAGGAACAGAACGCCTGCACCGATTGCGGTGCCGTAAAGACCCAGCATCCACATTGTATCTGTTTTGCGCCATCCGCTAGCAGATTCTGCTGTGACGATAGTGCTGGTTTGAGTGTTTTCCATCTGTATCTCCTGGAGGAAGGAAAATGCTAATTTTTTAGTCAAATAAAATAAAAATAACGTTAAAACCAAGATTAAATTTTATAAGTATCGGCTTTTTTGTGATTTTTACCCGATACCGTTTTAGACGAGCGCAAATGTACATTTAACTGGTAAATGTATCAGTGATCATGATCGCAAATGTAATAATCCACTTTTAGTGTGGGTTATTGCAGGCGTTTTTACTGTAATTGCAATATATGCAGAAATTAATGGTCGCGAAGGCTACCATTCGCAGTATGTGTGGTAAATGGTTGAGGGGGTAAATGCGATGTTTTCGCTGATAAAAATGGTGAAAATGGCGTTTTTTAGCGCTCAATCATAATTATTGCTAATAATATGTGGTTGGATAATGCACGCAAACGATTGGCTGTGAATGAATAGGTGGAGCTAAGCGGGCTGTTTTGGGAGAAATTCCGGCGGAAAAGACCGCCGGATGGGGAGTGAATTACGCTGAGGTCAGACTCAGGCGCAGATTTCGTAGCACGGAATATAGGCAGAGCCTGGCAGTTTCATGCGGTGCTGGGCCACGAAGCCCTGCAGCAGTTCGTCCATGCGGCGCATCATCTCTTTATCACCGTGGATCTTGTACGGCCCAAACTCTTCGATAGCGCGAATGCCGACTTCCTTCACGTTACCCGCCACGATGCCGGAGAAGGCGCGACGCAGGTCGGCGGCCAGCACTTCAACCGGCTGGTCTGGATAGAGCTTCAGGCTAGCCATGTTTTCGTGCGACGGCTCGAACGGCATTTGCAGGTCTGGTGCAATGCGAATCGACCAGTTGAAGCTGTAAGCATCGCCGGTATCACGGCGGTTCTCTTTCACCAGCGGCATCGCTTTCTTCATCTGACGCGCCACTTCGACTTCATCATCAATGATGATTTTGTAATGACGGCGGGCACCTTCACCCAGCGTATGCACGACAAAATCGTCCAGCACGCGGAAGTAGTCGGCGCTCTCTTTCGGGCCGGTGAGGATAAGCGGCAGCACCTGGTCTTTGTTCGCTGGGTTCATCAGAATGCCCAGCAGGTACAGCAGCTCTTCCGCCGTACCAACGCCGCCAGGGAAGATAATGATGCCGTGGGCGATACGGACAAAGGCTTCCAGACGCTTTTCGATATCCGGCATGATGATCAGTTCGTTCACCAGCGGGTTAGGCGGCTCAGCGGCAATAATCGACGGTTCGGTCATGCCGATAAAACGGCCTTCTTTATAGCGCTGCTGTGCGTGACCCACCGCGGCGCCTTTCATTGGTGCTTCCATCGCGCCTGGGCCGCAGCCGGTGCAGATGTTTAGTTCACGCAGACCAAGCTGGTTACCGACGCGACGAGCGTACAGGTATTCGTTTTCATTAATGGAGTGACCGCCCCAGCACACCACCATGCTAGGTGCTTCCCCGACGTGCAGCGCGCGGGCGTTACGCAGAATAGAGAAGACCAGGTTGGTAATGTGGGTCGAGCTTTCCAGATCGAGATTCGGGAAGCGGACGGTGTTATGGATTTGCCCGTAGACAAACAGAATATCGCGCAGGACGGCAAACAGGTTAGCCTGCAGCGAGCGTATGATCCGCCCATCAACGAAGGCATCTTCCGGGGGATTAATCAGTTCAAGCTTCACGCCGCGTTCGCGGCGCAGCACGTTAATGTCGAAGCTTTCAAAACGGGATAGCAGCTCTTTGCTGTTATCGGTCAGGCTACCTGAGTTCAGTACGGCCAGGGAACAGTTGCGGAACAATTGATACAGGTCGCTGCTGGCCGTGCGTTTAAGCATGTCAACTTCCAGCTGCGACAACATATCCATTGAGCCAAGCGGGCTAATATGTGTAATCAAGTGAACTCCTTACGGGACGAAAATCGTCTTCCTTGATGATTACAATAGCCTCGCTGGCCCGTTTACTACAACCTCAGCGCGGAACAAAGCGCGCAAAATTGAGATTTTGTTAAGCTTACTGACGTACCAGTCGTCCAATAGCCGGGACAAACTCGCCGTTTGAGCGCCATGGGTTGATATCCAGACCGCCGCGACGGGTGTAGCGGGCGTATACGCTCAGGCTTTCCGGCGCGCAGAAACGCAGAATGTCATTGAAGATACGTTCAACACACTGCTCGTGGAATTCGTTGTGATGACGGAACGATACCAGGTAACGCAGCAGCTTCTCGCGGTCGATTTGCCGGCCACGGTATTGGATCTGCACGGAGCCCCAGTCTGGCTGATGGGTGATCAGGCAGTTGGACTTCAGCAAATGGCTGACCAGCGTCTCCTGTACCACGTTGTCTCCTGCCGCGCCGTCGAGATAGTCGGCGTTGAATTCGTAGCTCTCAATCTCGATATCCTGATTGTCGATGCAGCTACCGTGGAAGTGGGCAATAGGCTGGCCTTCCAGCTCATCGATACGATACAGCGCGACGGTCACCACACCCTGTGCGCAGGCGCTCAGATCGCGCTCCAGCGTCTGCTGTACCGCTTCCCAGCTATCAAAGCGCGTCTGGTTGAAGCTATTGAGGTACAGTTTGAAGCTTTTGGACTCCACCAGATTGACCGTCGCGTGGCTCAGTTCGACGTGGCCCACCGCGACCTGCGGCAGCCCTTTGGCGTTAAGCCAGGAGAGTTCATACAGCGTCCAGATATCCGCGCCGTGGAATGGCAGGGTATCAGCGTGCAGCCCCAGCGGGTCGCGGTTTAAGCTGCGCGGTACGCCCTGAAGCAGAGAGGCATCGTAGGTATCGCGATAATCTGTGGTTTTACCCAGGGTCAGGCCAGACAGCGCCTGATGGTTCTCATAAGAAGACATGTTTCACCGTTACAAAGCAGGTACACTATTGTTTCTAGTGTATCTTAGCTAACCAGAAGAGAGAAATTCGTGGATCAGCAGACCGCAGACGCATTACACGCTTTCACCCAACGCTATTGCGATGCCTGGCAGCGTGAGCACAACAGCCTGCCGCGCAGCGAGGAACTTTACGGCATTCCGTCCCCGTGCCAGGTCTCAACGACCGATGATGAGGTGCTCTGGCAGCCTCAACCGTTTGACGGCGAGCAGAATGTAAATGGCGTTGAACGCGCAATGGAGATTGTGGTACAACAACCCATTCACACCTATTATACCACTCAGTATGCGGGTGATATGCACGCGATGTTCATGGGCGAATCCCTGACGCTGCTGCAGGTGTGGAGCCCCGACGATTTCCGTCGCGTGCAGGAAAACCTGATTGGTCACCTGGTCACGCAAAAGCGCCTGAAGCTTTCGCCGACGATTTTTATCGCGACGCTGGACAGCGAACTGGACGTGATTTCCGTGTGCAACGTGACCGGTGAAGTGGTCAAAGAGACGCTCGGAACCCGTAATCGTCTGCCTCTTGCCTCCTCCCTTGCGAGTTTCCTGACTCAACTCGAGCCTCTCCTGTAAGACAATTCGCCCATCACCTTGTGAGAGATCTCTTACACGCCCTGTGAGAGATCGCCAGAACATAAGTAAGACACTCATCCCATTTGTTTAGTCATTTCGTTGTATATCAATAAGATAAATGAATCCTACAGGCTTAATCTCTGATGTAAGCCTTAAGTGTTTGCCTGAGAGGCACTTGTAAGACGGGGCGGAATAGCGGATTCTATCTACGTCGACAGGGAGTCGCACAATGAAGTGAACATCAGGATGATGACGCTTCATAGGACACACCGGGAAGGTGATTCAAGGAAAGGCTTCAGGATGAAGCAAGAGGATAACGCAGGTACGCGTTAAAGGACACCTCCAGGACGGAGAATGAGAGCCAGACAGGATATCTGGTGGATCAGGAAGATCAGGATACACTCACGGATTGGGTGAAATCACATCGGGGTGGTGTGATGCAGGATGCAACCGTTTATGGATGAACATGGTCAGGAGACCACAGGAAAAGTTGTCACGGACGAGCAGGGAGCACCAAAAGTAGCTGGATTGCTGCGAAACGAACCGGGAGCACTGTTTTTACAGTGCTCCCTTTTTTTGTTTCCCGCCAACTAGTGATATCCTGCGCCCGATTTTGTTTCCTCTGAGGTTCCCATGACACGCCACGACAACTTACGCGACCAACTACTGCTTATTGAAAACCTGCTGCGTCAGCATGAACACTGGCAGGAGACGGCACCGCATGAGAGCGCATTTGCAAGCGACCAGCCGTTCTGTATGGATACGCTGGAGCCGCTAGAGTGGCTGCAATGGGTGCTGATTCCGCGCATGCACCAACTTCTCGATGGCGGCATGCCGCTGCCAACCGGGTTTGCTATCGCCCCCTATTATGAAATGGCGCTGGATGCAGCCCATCCGCTGCGCGCGATCATTCTGCCGCCGCTGGAACAGCTGGACGCCTTCTTCGTGAGCGATGCGCACTGATGCTGGAAATTATTTACCAGGATGAGTGGCTGGTGGCGGTGAATAAGCCCTCCGGTTGGCTGGTTCACCGTAGCTGGCTCGACCGTGATGAAAAAGTGGTGGTGATGCAAACGGTGCGTGACCAGATTGGTCAGCACGTCTTCACCGCCCATCGCCTCGACCGCCCAACCTCCGGCGTACTGCTGATGGGGCTCTCTAGCGAAGCAGGCCGCCTGCTGTCGCAGCAGTTCGAACAGCACCAGATGCAGAAACGCTATCACGCCATCGTACGCGGTTGGCTGACGGATGAAGCGGTGCTCGACTATCCCTTGGTGGAAGAGCTCGATAAAATCGCCGATAAGTTCGCCCGCGAAAATAAAGACCCGCAGCCAGCGGTAACTCACTATCGCGGTCTGGCGACGGTGGAAATGCCGGTCGCCACCGGGCGCTACCCGACCACCCGCTACGGGCTGGTGGAGCTAGAGCCGAAAACCGGCCGTAAGCATCAGTTGCGTCGCCATCTGGCGCATCTTCGTCACCCGATTCTTGGCGACAGCAAGCACGGCGACCTGCGCCAGAACCGCAGCGCCGCAGAGCATTTTGGCTGCCATCGCCTGATGCTACATGCCAGCCAGCTCTCATTAACCCACCCCTTTACCGGCGAGCCACTGACCATTCGCGCCGGGCTGGATGACGTCTGGATGCAGGCGCTATCACATTTCGGCTGGCGCGGGCTTCTCCCCGAGAATGAAAGGGTTGAGTTTGTTGCCGACTCCGGTCAGGATGAAGCTATCGAGAAGTAAACAGGGAGTTAAATCATGGCTGAAGTAGGGATTTTTGTCGGCACCATGTACGGCAATTCGCTGTTGGTGGCCGAGGAAGCGGAAACCATTCTGAGCGGTCTTGGCCATCAGGCGAAGGTGTTTGAAGACCCGATGGTCTCCGATTGGGAAAGCTATACCGGGAAGTATGTGCTGGTGGTGACGTCCACCACCGGTCAGGGCGATTTGCCTGATAGCATCGTGCCGCTGTTTAACGATCTGCAGGATATGTATCAGCCCCACCTGCGCTACGGCATTATTGCGCTGGGTGATAGCACCTACGCTAATTTCTGCGGCGGCGGTAAGCGGTTTGACGCACTGTTGCAGGAGCAGGGCGCACAGCGCATCGGCGACATGCTGATGATTGATGCGTCTGAAGACCCCGAGCCGGAGAGCATCTCCAATCCGTGGGTGGAGCAGTGGGCAACGCTGCTGAAATAAACGCTTTGCTTCAGGCACCGGTACGATATTGTCGTACCGGCTGCTATTTGTACATTAGCCATATCATCTCATAATATCCCCCAATAAAATTGTGCATATGCACGATGAGCTGCCGCTCGCCGCTTCCTATACTGCGTTAAGTCATCCCATCTTATGGATAGCGAGAGGCACAATGCTATGCGCCATTCTCGCTATCGCTATTGTTAACAAGGATTGAACCATGTCGATTCACGCTTCCACGCCCGTAGTGACGTCTATGCAGGTTATCCCGGTTGCCGGGCACGACAGTATGCTAATGAACCTGAGCGGCGCTCATGCGCCGTTCTTTACTCGCAATATTGTGGTTATCAAAGATAACGCGGGTCATACGGGCGTAGGAGAGATCCCCGGCGGTGAGAAGATCCGCCTGACGCTTGAAGATGCCATTCCGCTGGTAGTGGGGAAAACGTTGGGCGAGTACAAAAACGTACTGAACGCCGTGCGCAACACCTTCGCCGACCGTGATGCTACCGGCCGCGGCCTGCAAACCTTTGACCTGCGTACCACTATTCACGTGGTGACCGGTATCGAAGCGGCGATGCTGGATCTGTTAGGCCAATATTTGGGCGTGAACGTGGCATCGCTGCTGGGGGAAGGGCAGCAGCGTAGTGAAGTCGAAATGTTGGGCTACCTGTTCTTTATCGGGAACCGCCACGCAACTCCGCTGCCATATCAAAGCCAGCCGGACGAGAAATGTGACTGGTATCGGCTACGCCATGACGAAGCGATGACTCCGGATGCGGTGGTGTGTCTGGCGGAAGCGGCGTATGAAAAGTACGGCTTCAACGACTTTAAACTGAAAGGCGGCGTGCTGGCAGGCGAAGAGGAAGCGGAGTCTATTGTCGCGCTGGCAAAACGTTTCCCGCAGGCGCGCGTGACGCTAGACCCGAACGGGGCATGGTCGCTGGACGAAGCGATTAAGATTGGCAAATACCTTAAGGGAACGCTCGCCTACGCCGAAGATCCGTGCGGGGCGGAGCAGGGCTTCTCCGGGCGCGAAATAATGGCCGAATTCCGCCGTGCGACGGGGCTGCCGACGGCGACCAACATGATTGCCACCGACTGGCGTCAGATGGGCCATACGCTGGCGTTGCAATCGGTGGATATTCCGCTGGCGGACCCGCATTTCTGGACCATGCAGGGCTCGGTGCGCGTAGCGCAGATGTGCCATGAGTTCGGCTTGACCTGGGGATCGCACTCCAATAACCACTTTGATATTTCGCTGGCGATGTTCACCCACGTGGCGGCCGCCGCACCGGGGAAAATTACGGCGATTGACACCCACTGGATCTGGCAGGAAGGTAATCAGCGCCTGACCAAAGAACCGTTTGAAATCAAAGGCGGTATGGTGCAGGTACCGAACAAACCGGGTCTGGGTGTTGAGCTGGATATGGACCAGGTGATGAAGGCTAACGCGCTGTACAAAAAGCATGGTCTTGGCGCGCGTGATGATGCAATGGGAATGCAGTATCTGATCCCAAACTGGACATTTGATAACAAACGCCCGTGCATGGTGCGCTAAGCTTACCGCCGACTCTGCTGGAGTATGCAGAACCCAGCCACAAATTCGCATAAGGACAGCCCATGAAGATTGTGATTGCCCCTGACTCCTACAAAGAAAGCCTGAGTGCGCTCGATGTTGCCTGTGCGATAGAGGATGGCTTTCGCGAAGTGTTTCCCGATGCTGAATACTGCAAGCTGCCCGTTGCCGACGGTGGCGAGGGGACGGTAGAAGCGATGGTGGCGGCAACGCAGGGGCGAGTGCTTGAGGTTGAGGTGACCGGCCCGTTGGGTTCTCCCGTGCCAGGCTTCTTCGGTATTTCCGGCGATGGGCAATGTGCGTTTATTGAAATGGCTGCGGCAAGCGGGCTGGAAAGCGTGCCTATCGCAAAGCGTAATCCGCTAAAAACCACCTCCTGGGGAACGGGAGAGCTCATTCGCCACGCGCTGGACCATGCCGTGAGCCGGATTATTATTGGCCTTGGTGGCAGTGCCACTAATGACGGCGGCGCGGGGATGGTGCAGGCGCTGGGGGCAACGCTGTTGGCAGCGGACGGACAGCCGATTCCTCCGGGAGGCGCCGGGCTGGAGGCGCTGGCAGGTATTGATATCAGCGGGCTGGATAGCCGGCTGTCGGGCTGTCAGATTGATGTTGCCTGCGATGTCACGAACCCATTGACCGGCGCAGAAGGGGCATCAGCGGTGTTTGGGCCGCAAAAAGGGGCGACGCCGGAGATGGTCGCGTTCCTGGATCGGGCGCTGGCGCACTATGCGGCGTGTATTCAGCGGGATTTAGGCCGCGATGTATTGACGCTTGAGGGCGGTGGCGCGGCGGGGGGAATGGGGGCGGCGTTGTACGCATTTTGCGGCGCAACGCTGCGGCCCGGCATTGAGATTGTCACCGAGGCGCTGCATCTTGATGCGCTGGTGGCGGATGCCAGTCTGGTGATTACCGGTGAAGGGCGGATGGATAGCCAGACTATTCACGGCAAAGTGCCGGTGGGCGTGGCGAAGGTGGCTAAGCGCTACGGTATCCCGGTGATTGGCATTGCTGGCAGCCTGACGCCGGACGTCGGTGTGGTGCATCAGCATGGGATTGATGCGGTGTTCAGTGTGATGTATCGCATTTGCACGCTGGAGGAGGCACTGTCGGAGGCGGGTGAGAATGTGAGAATGGCAGCGCGGAATATTGCGGCGGTCATTAAGCTAGGGCAGGCGCTGTAGGTTTCCCCGGGGTCGCTTGCGCTCGCCCGGGCTACCAATCAAATGTAGCCCGGCCAAGCGAAGCGCCGCCGGGATCGGCACCTATCCCAATATCTTCCGGGTTTCCCGAGTCACATTGTCCATCTCATCTAACAGCTCCAGCAGTTCCGGCTCCAGCTCTTCCGCCGCCGTGCCGCTACGCAGCTGGCTCTCAATCAGATGACACAAATGCTTGAGACGCGGAACGCCGCTGTAGCCGCAGCTACCGTGCAGTTTATGAATGGCATCAACCAGATTTTCCGGCTGCTCGCCCACGAGCTGCTCTTCCACTTTGTTACGCACTTCCGGCAGGAAGGCGATCAGCATCTGCAACATCTCGCGCGCCAGGTCAGGCTTATAGGCAGCCTGGCGCAGCGCCAGCTGCCAGTCCAGCGTCGCGTTGAGGTCGACCGGTGGTTCAATCGGGTCGGTGTGCATCGGGCGAGGCACCACATTCACGCCGGGCTTATAGCGCAGCAGTAAATCGTGCAGCCGGTTCTCTTCAATCGGCTTCGCCAGATAGTCGTTCATACCGGCGGTCAGCAGCTTCTCGCGCTGTCCGGCAAGGGCGTGAGCGGTGACGGCAATCACCGGCGTTTGCTGCTGGTGCGGAAGCTGGCGAATCAGTTCGCAGGCGCGAATGCCGTCGATGTCCGGCATCTGAATATCCATCAGAATCAGATCGAACTTCATCTGTTTGGCGCACTCAACGGCCTGGTGGCCGCTTTCGCAAAGCTCCACGTGCTGCACCTGATCGTCTAACAGTGCGCCAATCAGCTTCAGGTTGGCCGGGTTATCGTCCACCGCCATGACCGTCATCGGCAGGCGATGTTCGGTATGCGGAACGGCAATCTGAGAAGATGTGCTGAGGCTAAACTCCAGCAGCACCGGCATCAGCCGGGTAATGGTCAGCGGTTTCAACAGACAGGCTGATGCCCCGTCCTTCTTCAGCGCTTCAGCATCAACCTGCGCGTGGCACGGCAGCGCCAGCACCAGGTGATCGGTCATATTCAGCGCCATGCTCAGCTTCTCGCGGTGAATAGTCAGGTCGCGAACGGAGACCGGCACGGCAACCAGCAGAATGTCGTAAAACTCTGCCGGGAGCGCAGCGATGCTGACGGCGTAGACCACCTCTAGCGGCGTAGAGGCGAGCATATCCAGCGTGGCCTGCGCCGCGGCGGCGTTAGCCTCCACGTAGGCAATGCGTTTGCCCTTCAGGCTGCTGGTATCCGGGCCATCGGAGATGACGTTCGGGTTCAGATCGAGGTTGATGTTAAACCAGAAGGTCGAACCGCGGTTTGGCTGGCTGTGGAAGGAGATATCACCGCCCATCTCGCGCACCAGTTTCTGGGTGATAACCAGCCCCAGCCCGGTGCCGCCGTGGCGTCGGGAGATACTGGCATCCGCCTGGCGGAAGGCCTGGAACAGACGAGACTGATCGCGCTCTGGAATACCAATCCCGGTATCGCGGATCTGCACTTCAATCTGCACCTTGTTATTGCTGACGGCGCGCTGCTCAACCAGCACATCAATGTTACCGTTTTCGGTAAACTTGATGGCGTTACCCACCAGGTTGGTGATCACCTGTTGCAGACGCAGCGGGTCGCCGATGACGTTATCCGGCACGTCGTTCTTAATATTGAGCGTCAGCTCCAGCCCTTTATCGTGGGCCGAATGCGCCAGCAGGGTGACCACTTCATCAAGAGAGTTCCGCAGCGGGAAGGGAATACTTTCCAGCAGCAGCTTACCGGCTTCCAGCTTCGAGAAGTCGAGCACGTCGTTGATGATCGCCAGCAGGTTGTTGGCCGAACGCTCGATGGTGTTGAGGTGGTCGCGCTGGGTTGGGTTTAGCTCGGTTTTGAGCGTCAGGCGGGTAAAGCCGATCACCCCGTTAAGCGGCGTACGCAGCTCGTGCGACATGTTGGCAAGGAACTCGGACTTGATGCGCGCGGCTTCCTGCGCGCGCTTTTTCGCCAGATCCAGCTCCACGTTCTGGATCTCCATTTGCTCAAGCGTTTCCCGCAGATCCGAGGTGGCCTGGTCGACGTTATGCTGCATCTCCTCATGATAGGCGGCCAGCGACATGGCCATCGAATTGATGCCGTTTTTCAACATATCCAGCTCGCCGAGCATAAAGCCTTCAACGCGGCTATCGAGTTGCCCTCGTCGGATGCGGTCAACGGTATTGACCATATTGCGAATTGGCCCCGTGACGTCCTGCATCAGCCGCCAGCCGAAGATCAGCGCAATACCGATACAGAACAGCATCATCACGCTGGAGATGAAAATCTCTTTGTACTGCTGGAGCCGCACCGATTTAAGGTCCAGCTCTAGCGCCACATAGCCCAGCATGTTGATCGGTGTTTTGGCATCCGACTGCGGCGACTCGTCCGGCGAGTAGTGCTCGGAGATAATCGGCGTACGTAGAATCATGATATCGCCAAGCCGCGTGACGCTTAGCCTTCGGGGAAACGCCGTGCCGCGCGGCAGCTGCAGCTCGCTGGGGTCCAACTGATAGTTAGAGGTGACGAACAGCTTGTTGTGTTCATCGTATACGGAAATGGCGCGCACAATATCGGAATGGCGACGATGCAGCACGCTGATCAATTGGCCGATCGACTCGCGATTTTGCAAGTTCATACCATATTCACTGGAGACGGCGAGCGGTTCAATAATGCTGGCACCGGCGTCTTCCAGCTGACGCTGCAGGTCGTTATAGCGGTGTACGACGAAGAAGATACTGAGCAGTAAACCGATAAGTACGGTTGGCGCCAGGATCAAAATCATCATTCTTGCACGCAGGCTGTAGTTGGTCATGGAGGTCCGTTGTGGGAGAATCAGGGCAATATTTTTGATTGAGAACAATCTCTACGATGGCGCAATTCTACTCTGCAAAACGGCGCGTGACGACGCGCCAGATCATAACCGTGACAGTGAGCAGTCTTGATCCCTTCGGGCAAGGTGTGGCGCGCCACAACGGTAAAGCATTATTCATCAATGGCTTATTGCCAGATGAAAGCGCGGAAGTGACCCTGACGGAAGATAAAAAACAGTACGCGCGCGGGCAGGTAAAACGCCGTCTGACCACCAGTTCCGAGCGTGAAACCCCGCGTTGCCCCCATTTCGGCGTCTGCGGCGGTTGCCAGCAGCAGCATGCTGCCGTTGCACTACAACAGCGCAGCAAACGCGAGGCGTTGAACCGGTTAATGAAACACGACGTCGATGACGTTATCTCGGGCGAACCCTGGGGATACCGCCGCCGGGCGCGGTTGAGTGTGAATTATCAACCTAAAACCCAAAAATTGCAGATGGGTTTTCGCAAAGCGAATTCGAACGATATTGTTGAAGTGGTGCAGTGCCCCGTTTTGGTGCCCAATCTTGAGGCGCTGTTGCCCGGTGTACGGGAATGTCTGGAGAGCCTGAAGGGAAAACGCCAGCTCGGACACGTTGAACTGGTCAGTGCCGACAACGGTCCGCTGATGGTGCTGCGTCATACGGCGGCGCTCTCGGATGAAGATAAAGAAAAACTGGAACGCTTTTCGCATTCTTCCGGCGTTGCGCTTTATCTGGCGCCGGAAAGCGAGATACTTGAACGCGTGACCGGCGAGGAGCCCTGGTATTCGTCAGACGGGCTACGCTTAACCTTCAGCCCGCGCGATTTTATTCAGGTAAACGACGGTGTGAATCAGCAGATGGTTGCAACGGCGTTGTCGTGGCTCGATGTACAGTCAACCGACCGTGTACTCGATCTGTTCTGCGGAATGGGGAACTTTACCCTGCCGCTGGCCACCCGCGCGCAAAGCGTCGTCGGCGTTGAAGGCGTCCCGGCGCTGGTGGCGAAAGGGCGAGAAAATGCCGCGCTGAACCACCTGGAGAATGTCACCTTCTTCCACGAGAATCTGGAAGAGGATGTCACGCTTCAGGCGTGGGCTAAGCATGGTTTTGACAAGGTTTTACTCGATCCCGCCCGTGCTGGCGCACCGGGCGTGATGCAGCATGTTATAAAATTAGCGCCAACGCGGGTGGTATACGTTTCCTGCAATCCGGCAACGCTGGCGCGCGATAGCGAGGCGTTGTTGAATGCGGGGTACCAAATTCAGCGTATGGCAATGCTTGATATGTTCCCGCACACTGGGCACCAGGAATCTATGGTGCTGTTTGAGCGTAGGTAATAACGGTGGCTTGTCGACTTCGACAGGCCGGTCCCTGAAAGGAGAGGACAATGGTTGCGGTAAGAAGTGCACATCTCAATAAAGCTGGTGAATTTGACCCACAAAAATGGATCGCAAGTCTGGGAATTTCCAGCCAGCAGTCGTGTGAACGCTTAGCCGAGACCTGGGATTATTGTCGTCGCCAGACCGTGGGACATGATGACGCCGAGCTGATGCTGTGGCGCGGCGTGGAGATGGTTGAAATCCTCTCTACGCTGAGTATGGATAACGACACGTTAAGAGCCGCGCTGCTGTTTCCGTTAGTAGACGCTAACGTTGTCAGTGAAGAAGTGCTGAGCGAAAGCGCCGGTCAATCCGTCGTGACTCTGATTCACGGCGTGCGCGACATGGCGGCTATTCGCCAACTGAAAGCCACCCATACCGATGCGGTCTCCTCCGAGCAGGTGGATAACGTCCGCCGCATGCTGCTGGCGATGGTGGATGATTTCCGCTGCGTGGTTATCAAGCTTGCCGAACGTATTGCCCACCTGCGCGAAGTGAAGGACGCACCGGAAGACGAACGCGTGCTGGCGGCTAAAGAGTGTACCAACATCTATGCGCCGCTGGCTAACCGCTTAGGCATCGGCCAGCTCAAATGGGAGCTGGAAGATTACTGCTTCCGCTACCTGCACCCGGCGGAATACAAGCGCATCGCGAAGCTGCTGCACGAGCGCCGTATTGACCGCGAGCACTACATTTCCGATTTCGTCGGCCACCTGCGCAGCGAAATGAAGACCGAAGGCGTGAAGGCCGAAGTGTACGGTCGCCCGAAACACATCTACAGCATCTGGCGCAAAATGCAGAAAAAGCACCTCGCTTTTGACGAGCTGTTTGACGTGCGCGCGGTGCGTATCGTCGCGGAGCGTTTGCAGGACTGCTACGCCGCGCTGGGGATAGTGCACACTCACTATCGCCACCTGCCAGATGAGTTTGACGACTACGTCGCAAACCCGAAACCAAACGGCTACCAGTCCATCCATACGGTGGTATTAGGGCCGGGCGGCAAAACGGTTGAAATCCAGATTCGTACCAAGCAGATGCACGAAGACGCCGAGCTGGGCGTTGCCGCGCACTGGAAATACAAAGAGGGTACTGGCACGGCGAGCGGGCCGCGTTCCGGTCACGAAGATCGTATCGCCTGGCTGCGTAAACTGATTGCGTGGCAGGAAGAGATGGCCGACTCCGGCGAAATGCTCGACGAAGTGCGCAGCCAGGTCTTCGACGACCGCGTGTATGTGTTTACGCCAAAAGGCGACGTGGTGGACCTTCCGGCAGGCTCCACGCCGCTGGACTTTGCCTACCATATTCATAGCGACGTCGGTCACCGCTGCATCGGCGCCAAGATTGGCGGGCGCATCGTGCCGTTCACCTATCAGTTGCAGATGGGCGACCAGATTGAAATCATCACCCAGAAGCAGCCAAACCCGAGCCGTGACTGGTTGAACCCGAACCTCGGTTACGTAACGACCAGCCGTGGACGTTCGAAAATCCACGCCTGGTTCCGTAAACAGGACAAAGACAAGAACGTGCTGGCCGGGCGGCAGATCCTCGACGACGAGCTGGAGCATCTGGGCATCAGCCTCAAGGAGGCCGAGAAGCACCTGCTGCCGCGTTACAACTTTAACGACGTAGAAGAACTGTTGGCGGCCATCGGCGGCGGTGACATTCGTCTCAACCAGATGGTGAACTTCCTGCAGGCGCAGTTCAATAAGCCGAGCGCCGCCGAGCAGGACGCCGCCGCGCTGAAACAGCTTCAGCAGAAGACGTATACGCCGCAGAACCGCAGTAAAGACAACGGTCGCGTCGTGGTGGAAGGTGTCGGTAACCTGATGCACCATATCGCGCGCTGCTGTCAGCCTATTCCCGGTGACGAGATTGTCGGCTTTATCACCCAGGGGCGCGGGATTTCCGTGCACCGGGCGGACTGCGAACAGCTGGCGGAGCTGCAGTCGCACGCGCCGGAGCGCATCGTTGATGCCGTGTGGGGCGAAAGCTACTCGGCGGGCTACTCGCTGGTGGTGCGCGTTCAGGCCAACGATCGCAGCGGCCTGCTGCGCGATATCACCACCATTCTCGCCAACGAGAAGGTGAACGTGCTGGGCGTGGCCAGCCGTAGCGACACCAAGCAGCAGATGGCGACTATCGACATGACCATCGAAATCTACAACCTGCAGGTGCTGGGCCGTGTGCTCGGCAAGCTGAACCAGGTGCCGGACGTGATCGACGCCCGTCGACTGCACGGCGGTTAATGTTCTTTTTACCCTCTCCCAATGGGGGAGGGTAACTCTCTCTTTTTGCAAGGAATCATCATGACTCAAATCGACCGACTGCTCGGCATCATGCAGCGCCTGCGTGACCCGGAAAACGGCTGCCCGTGGGATAAAGAGCAGACGTTCAGCACCATCGCCCCTTACACGCTGGAAGAGACATACGAAGTGCTCGACGCCATTGCGCGCGAAGACTTTGACGACCTGCGCGGCGAACTGGGCGACCTGCTGTTCCAGGTGGTGTTTTACGCGCAGATGGCTCAAGAAGAGGGGCGCTTTGATTTCAATGATATTTGTGCCGCTATCAGCGACAAGCTGGAGCGTCGTCACCCGCACATTTTCGGCGACGCCCGCGCTGAAAACAGCCAGGAAGTGTTGACCCGCTGGGAGAAAATCAAAACCGCTGAACGGGCAGAGAAAGCCCAGCACTCCGCGCTGGACGATATCCCACGTGCCTTCCCGGCGCTGATGCGGGCGCATAAAATCCAGAAACGCTGCTCAGCGGTTGGTTTTGACTGGACCACGCTTGGCCCGGTGCTCGATAAAGTTTACGAAGAGATCGACGAAGTGATGGACGAAGCCAGGCAGGCGGTGGTCGACGAGGCTAAACTGGAAGAAGAGGTGGGCGACCTGCTGTTTGCCACCGTTAACCTGTCTCGCCATTTAGGGGTAAAAGCAGAGACCGCATTGCAGAAGGCGAACGAAAAATTTGAGCGCCGTTTCCGCGAAGTTGAGCGGATTGTCGCCGCGCGTGGCCTGGAAATGACCGGTGTGGATCTGGATGTGATGGAAGAAGTTTGGCAGCAGGTAAAACGGCAGGAATCTGATCTCTAAAGAATTTTTGTGGGAAAGGGCGAAAAGTGCGAAATCTTAAATGACAAGCGCTTGATTTGCGTCAAAAACTTTTACCCCAAAGGGGCTATTTTCTCACTCCCCATGTTTGTTTCTGCGGCGATTGAGGAGCGAGAATGAAAGTTTGTGGCGCTCGCCATGTTCGGGTATACTACTTTCCCGTCTTGGTTATTCCATCGTTTCACCCTAACTTCTCAGGTCCAGCATGACAACGAACTATATTTTTGTGACCGGCGGGGTCGTATCCTCTCTGGGTAAAGGCATTGCCGCAGCATCCCTGGCAGCCATTCTTGAAGCCCGTGGCCTCAACGTGACCATGATGAAACTGGATCCGTATATTAACGTCGATCCTGGCACCATGAGCCCGATCCAACACGGGGAAGTGTTCGTTACCGAAGACGGCGCTGAAACCGACCTGGACCTGGGTCACTATGAGCGCTTTATTCGTACCAAAATGACTCGCCGCAATAACTTCACTACCGGCCGTATCTACTCAGATGTCCTGCGCAAAGAGCGTCGTGGCGACTATCTGGGCGCAACCGTGCAGGTTATCCCACACATCACTAACGCGATCAAAGAACGCGTCCTCGCCGGTGGCGAAGGTCATGATGTGGTGCTGGTTGAAATCGGCGGTACCGTCGGTGATATCGAATCCCTGCCATTCCTGGAAGCGATTCGTCAGCTGGCCGTGGATATCGGTCGTGAAAACGCGCTGTTCATGCACCTGACTCTGGTGCCATATATGGCAGCCGCGGGCGAAGTCAAAACCAAACCGACTCAGCACTCCGTGAAAGAGCTGCTGTCCATCGGTATTCAGCCAGATATTCTGATCTGTCGTTCCGATCGTGCGGTTCCGGCCAACGAACGTGCAAAAATTGCATTGTTCTGTAACGTGCCAGAAAAAGCCGTTATTTCAATGAAAGACGTCGATTCCATTTATAAAATTCCAGGCCTGTTGAAATCTCAGGGGCTGGACGATTATATTTGTAAACGATTCAGCTTGAACTGCCCGGAAGCAAACCTGGCCGAATGGGAACAGGTTATCTTCGAAGAAGCGAACCCGGCAGGCGAAGTCACGATTGGTATGGTCGGCAAGTACATTGAACTGCCAGATGCTTATAAATCGGTGATTGAAGCGCTGAAACACGGTGGCCTGAAAAACCGCGTAACCGTCAACATCAAGCTGATTGATTCGCAGGATGTGGAAACGCGCGGCGTCGAAATTCTGAAAGATTTGGATGCTATCCTGATCCCTGGCGGCTTCGGCTACCGTGGTGTTGAAGGTAAGATCGCTACTGCACGCTATGCGCGTGAAAACAAAATTCCTTATCTGGGCATCTGCCTGGGTATGCAGGTTGCGCTGATCGAATTCGCGCGTAACGTTGCAGGCATGGAAAACGCCAACTCTACGGAATTTGTGCCAGACTGTAAGTACCCGGTTGTGGCGCTCATTACCGAATGGCGTGATGAAGATGGCAATGTCGAAGTTCGTACTGAAAAGAGCGATCTCGGCGGCACAATGCGCCTTGGCGCACAGCAGTGCCAGCTTAGCGATGACAGCCTGGTCCGCCAGATGTACGGCGAGCCAACTATCGTTGAGCGTCACCGTCACCGCTATGAAGTCAACAACATGTTGTTGAAACCGATTGAAGCTGCAGGTCTGCGCGTTGCGGGCCGTTCCGGGGATGATCAGTTGGTCGAGATCATCGAAGTTCCGAACCACCCGTGGTTCGTTGCTTGTCAGTTCCATCCGGAGTTTACTTCCACGCCGCGTGATGGGCACCCGCTGTTTGCTGGCTTCGTGAAAGCCGCGAGCGAGTACCAGAAGCGTCAGAAGTAAGAAAAGTTAGAACGGCAACGCCCCACGAGGGGCGTTGTTTGTCTGGAGTTTTAGTTTAACTTGTACTGAGGAAAACCTAATGTCCAAAATCGTTAAAATCATCGGTCGTGAAATCATCGACTCCCGTGGTAACCCGACTGTTGAAGCAGAAGTTCACCTGGAAGGTGGTTTCGTTGGTATGGCAGCAGCTCCGTCAGGTGCTTCTACTGGTTCCCGCGAAGCGCTGGAACTGCGCGATGGCGACAAATCTCGCTTCATGGGTAAAGGCGTACTGAAAGCAGTTGGCGCTGTAAACGGCCCAATCGCTCAGGCTCTGCTGGGTAAAGATGCTAAAGATCAGGCTGGCATCGACAAGATCATGATCGATCTGGACGGTACTGAGAACAAATCCAACTTCGGCGCGAACGCAATCCTGGCCGTATCTCTGGCAAACGCCAAAGCAGCAGCTGCTGCTAAAGGTCTGCCACTGTACGCTCACATCGCTGAACTGAACGGCACCCCAGGCAAATACTCCATGCCAGTTCCGATGATGAACATCATCAACGGCGGCGAGCACGCTGACAACAACGTCGACATTCAGGAATTCATGATTCAGCCAGTTGGCGCGAAATCCCTGAAAGAAGCCGTACGTATGGGTTCCGAAGTGTTCCATAACCTGGCTAAAGTTCTGAAAGCTAAAGGTATGAACACTGCAGTTGGTGACGAAGGCGGCTACGCTCCTAACCTGGGTTCCAACGCTGAAGCTCTGGCTGTTATCGCTGAAGCGGTTAAAGCAGCTGGCTACGAGCTGGGCAAAGACATCACTCTGGCGATGGACTGTGCAGCTTCTGAATTCTACAAAGACGGTAAATACGTTCTGGCTGGCGAAGGCAACAAAGCATTCACCTCCGAAGAATTCACTCACTTCCTGGAAGAACTGACCAAACAGTACCCAATCGTCTCCATCGAAGATGGCCTGGACGAATCTGACTGGGCTGGTTTCGCATACCAGACCAAAGTACTGGGCGACAAAATCCAGCTGGTTGGTGACGATCTGTTCGTAACCAACACCAAGATCCTGAAAGAAGGCATCGAAAAAGGCATCGTTAACTCCATCCTGATCAAATTCAACCAGATCGGTTCCCTGACCGAAACTCTGGCTGCGATCAAAATGGCGAAAGACGCTGGCTACACCGCTGTCATCTCTCACCGTTCTGGCGAAACTGAAGACGCTACCATCGCTGACCTGGCTGTTGGTACCGCTGCTGGCCAGATCAAAACTGGTTCTATGAGCCGTTCTGACCGCGTTGCTAAGTACAACCAGCTGATTCGTATCGAAGAAGCTCTGGGTGAACAAGCGCCGTACAACGGTCGTAAAGAGATCAAAGGTCAGGCATAAGCCCGACTTTCTCTGATATAAAAATGCCAGCCCTCGGGCTGGCATTTTTTTTACTTAAAATCGACCGCCATCTGCTGCGGGATGGTCAGCCCGCGGGTGGTCTGCACGCAGCGGTCAATATAGTCAGTAAAGCGAGGGGGTTTTGGCATCCCCATACTCAGCAGTTTGTCGTTGCTAAAGCGCACGTTCAGCGTAGCGAAAGCCCCGTACAGGCGCATTGCCTTCAGCATCAACCGTTCGTTGCACGGGCCGAAAATGGTTTTCAGCTCGCGGCGCATTTTGACCAGCGTTTCATAGCTGACCTGAGCATACTTATCGCCCACCGGCGCTTGCTCCAGCGCGGAAGCCATGGCGTTGTCGATATCGGCAAAGCGGACGCTGTTCTCTTCACCGGCTGAAATATGCACGACCTCTCCCTGAGCGACCGTTGCCGTCAGCAGCATAAGCAGCGCGCTGGCGCAGTAGTCTACCGGGATCACGTCGATGCGGTCTTCCATAGAGCACATGAATTTTTGCAGCATTAACCCCATGCTGAAGACCCAGAAAATGCTGCTGGAAGGCTGGCAGCCGTGATGGGTGTGACCCACAACGATAGAAGGGCGGGCTATCACCAGCGGTAGCGTCGGGAGCTGCTGCTGCATCAACTGTTCGATGGTGGATTTAGAGTGCGTATACTCCACCAGATGCTCGGCGCGCTCGCGGAACTCTGCGCTTTCAGCGACCAGAGAATCCGGCTCAGGCGAGCAGGACATTGCCGTACCAACGTGCAGGAAGCGCTGTAACCCCTCGACCTTCGCCATATGGTGAGCAAACTGCAGCGTGCCTTCTACGTTCACTTTCCAGATTAGCGGGTTGCTGCCAAATGACGCAACGGCGGCGCAGTTCAGTACGTGGGTTACGCCGTCCAGACGCGCATCGTTGAGAAAGCTATCCGGGGAGGCCAGGTCACCGAGTAGGATATTGCGTGGGGTGATCTTCGCCAGCTTCTCTTCATCAATATTGAATTTACGTAAGTTCTCCTTAACCCTTGCGACAGCGGCTTCACCGTTATCCGCACGGACTAAAAGCAGTAAATTAACGCCGCTGTGGCTATTGAGGATTGCTTCCAGTGCCGCACCGCCCAGAAAACCGGTAACGCCTGTGATTAATAGTGTATTCATGAATACTGTCTCGTCATGGTTGGTTTGCGGATTCTAGGATCGGAAAAGTAAACGGCGCTTAAATAAAGAAGTGAGCAATAATGGAGGGGCTTAAGCTTATTTTAAGGTTACAGGCTAGCGCGGATTAAATTGGACAATTTGATATTTAAAAAGATTCAATAAATTTTGTATTGTCGCGTATCATGTTGTTTTTTTAATGAATATATTAAACTAATGGTTATGTCTAAACTGTAAAAATAAACATTTCTTGTTACATCAAAAATGGGCTGGTAAAAGAAAGAAAAATAATCCGTAGTGGGCTGCACTACGGATTATTTATAAAAAATATTTTTAATAAGGCTTAGATAATCAAATCGAGTAATAATACAATTAACAGACCGACAACGGAGTTAGTTAATTCTAAAAGTCCCCAGGTTTTGAAAGTATCTTTAATCGACAGCCCAAAATACTCTTTGAATAACCAGAAGGCGGCATCATTGACGTGGGTCAGCGTGTTGCTCCCTGAAGCGGTCGCCAACACCATTAGCGCCGGATCAACATTAAAAGTGGTAATCATTGGCCCCACAATACCTGCAGCGGTAATGGCAGAGACTGTGCCCGCACCGGTAGCCAGACGCAGCAGCACGGTAATAAACCACGCCATAATCAACGGCGAAACGGAAGAGGTTCGCATCATATCAGCGATGTAATCACCCACGCCGGTATCCATGATGATTTGCTTGAACGCACCGCCTGCGCCGATGATAAAGACCACTAACGCCACTTTTTCGATAGCCGTTGAGTAGGAGCTCATCACCTCGGTCATTGATTTGCCACGCGCGGTACCAAAGGCGTAGAGCGCAACCAGAACGGCTATCAGCATGCTGACCTGTGCGCTACCGATAAAGTTCAGGAAAGAGGTGATACCCGCATTGGCCGGAATAAACAGCTTAATCACGGTAACGCCGGTGATGATAATCGCCGGGATCAGTGGTACCAGCAGGCTGGTGGCGAACGACGGCATTTCGTCATCGCGGAAAACTTTTTGTGATTCCAGCAGCTGCGGGATAGGGCGCTCAAGGTTGCCCAGCAGTTTTGGCAGCAGAATACCGGAGCAAATCACCGTTGGAATCGCGACGATAATCCCGTAGATATAGACCATCCCCATATCGGCGTGGAAGGCAGCGACCAGCGCCGTTGGGCCCGGCTGCGGTGGGAATAGACTATGCGCGGTGGTTGCTGCTGCTACCATGGTGATGCCAAGTTTCAGGAACGGGATTTTTGCCTCACGTGCAATGCTGATAACCAGCGGCGCAAGGATCAGGAAGGCAACTTCGTAGAACATGGCCAGGCCGAAGATCAGCCCAATAACCATAATGGCCCACTGCACTTTCTTCGGCCCAAAACTATTAAGCAGCGTTGAGGAGACGCGCTGGGCGGCACCGGAATCCACCATCAATTTTCCGAGGATCGCCCCGAACAGAATGATGAGTGCCAGATGCCCCAGAGTGCTTCCCACACCGGCCTCGATCGACTTGCCGATCGCTTCCAGCGGCAACCCTTCGCAGATCCCTACAAAAATAGCCGCCAGCAACAGAGCCAGCATGCCATTGATCTTAAATTTCATATTGAGAATAAGTAGCAGTACCACGCCCAGGGCGACCCAGATCACCGGCAAGGCTTCAGCAAACGCGTTCATCCATTTTCCTTGTCAAAATTTATAATTGGTATGATATGTAGCCAGCGAAGGATATTACCTATACAAATGTGTCATACCAATTTGATTGACATAGCAACATGTTAAACGGTGAAGCCCGGCAAAAGATTGATGTAATGAAATTGTTAATTTCATAAAAATAAGCTGATTCATCACAGAAAAGAGTGACGTGGTATCCAGGCCAAAGGTATGGAAGCGGTTGCGCAATAAGTGCGAGGGATAGTTGGCGCGAAGTATGCGATAATAACGGTTTACCACTACTGAAGAGTTGATGATGCAGTACCCGATTAATGAGATGTTCCAGACCCTGCAGGGTGAAGGTTATTTTACTGGCGTCCCCGCCATTTTTATTCGTTTACAGGGATGCCCGGTAGGCTGTGCCTGGTGTGATACTAAGCATACCTGGGAAAAGCTTAGCGATCGGGAAGTTTCGCTGTTCAGTATCCTGGCAAAAACCAAAGAGAGCGACAAATGGGGGGCGGCGAGCAGCGATGACCTACTGGCAATTATTGGCCGCCAGGGGTGGACCGCGCGCCACGTGGTGATCACCGGTGGTGAACCCTGCATCCACGATTTAACGCCGCTCACGGCGCTGCTTGAGCAAAACGGCTACAGCTGCCAGATTGAAACCAGCGGTACTCATGAAGTGCGCTGCACGCCGGGTACCTGGGTCACCGTGTCGCCGAAGGTGAATATGCGCGGCGGCTATGACGTGCTGTCACAGGCGCTGGAACGTGCCGATGAAATCAAACATCCGGTAGGCCGCGTGCGCGATATCGAAGCGCTGGATGAACTGTTGGATACGCTGAGCGATGACAAACCGCGCATTATTGCGTTGCAGCCAATCAGCCAGAAAGATGATGCCACCCGCCTGTGCATTGAAACCTGCATTGCGCGTAACTGGCGCCTGTCGATGCAGACGCACAAATATCTGAATATTGCCTGATAGGTAGCCCGGCCGAGCGACGCGACGCCGGGAAGTTCCCCGGAGTCGGTGCGATGCACCTCGTCCGGGCTACGTTATATTTTACTTCGCCGCGTCGTTCATCACCTTCGAGAAGGTATCCATCGGGCAGAAACCGTTGGCATCTACCGGACAGCCTTTCAGCGACAGCGTGACGCGCTGCGGCGGCGTCTTCAGCGTCAGCGTATCGGCGTTACGCAGCTGATCGGCGCTCTGATAAACATACTCAATTTTCATCAACTCCCGATTCGCTTTCGTATCATGCCAGCGCTGGAAGACAATTTTCCCGCCAATCGGCGTGCGCTCGTACTGTCCCGGCAGCGTGTAGGCGTCGAAATCAAGCGCCGTCAGCAGCGAGGCAATATTCGAGTCATGCCCAACCAGTACGGTGATTTTTGGCGTTTTCGCCGCTTCGGTCACCAGCGCGTTATCGATATATTTCACCAGCGGTTTCGCCACGTTGCGCGCCACTTCCGGCGAGGTGAACAGGCTGTCCTGATAGCCGTTTTTCAGCTGTGAAAGCAGACGCCACTGCTGGTCGGTTTTAATTTCACCCCAAGCCACCTGGTCCAGCGGGAACCCTTCATAATATTGCAGCGTGAACGCATCAACCAGCGAGTTACCTATCGCCAGCGGCCCCTTAACGCCAGGCTCTTTCTGGTAATTGGCGCTAAAGCTGTCTTTCGCTTCGGTCAGTGAGCACTGCTGTTTTTCTTTGCAGGATGGAGAATCCTGATAGCGGGCGATCTGTGACAGCAGCTTGTAGCTCTCGTCGAGCTGTTTGGCCAGGCGCGCTTTCTCCATTGCCTGTACCGCTTGCTCGCGGAATTGGGCAGAGTCGTCGGTGATCACCGGGTTGAATGTTGGGTCCATCGTGCCCATTTTTTCCTGGTGATGAACCACGACGTCGCAGCCAGGGAAGGCACCGTTAATAAAGAACTGTGCGGTAGCGACGGTACGCTGCAGGCTGTTGGCGTAGGCGTATACCGTGTCGGGCGCCGGGCATTCGCCGCTGGTGACCATACCCTGCTGCGCCAGCCACTCACGCATATAGTGGCCCATATAGACTTCGAGTACACCGCCTTTGGTGGTCAACTGGCCGCCGGGGACATCCCATTCAGGCCAGGCGTTCGGCGTTGACTGCTCCAGCACGCTGCCGTTGGTCGCCAGCGGCGCACGCAGGTTGTGACGGCTCATCATCAGCACCTGCTGAAGCTGATAGCCTTCGGGTGGGGTTTGCGCCTGACTCAGTCCTGAGAACAATAACAGTGCCGGCATCGCTGCGGCGAGAAGCGTTTTCTTCATCCCTTATTCCTCACAATGTATTAACCAACCCAATGAGTGTGACAGAACTTCGTCATTTTTCCTGGGCGGAGGCCGCATTCTGAAAGATTAGGGAAATGAATGTGATAGGACGCTGCAGAAGGGAAAACGGGGGAGACGTGAACCGACTCCCCGCGTGCAGGCTGACTTACTCGCCGCGATAAACGCAGCCGGCCGTGCAAGTTTCTTTAACCATTACTGCGCTAAGCAGCGGAACGACCGGTTTTACCTGTTCCCAGATCCAGCGGGACAACACTTCGCTGGTTGGGTTTTCGAGGCCCGGAATATCGTTCAGGTAGTAGTGATCCAGACGATCGTAGGTTGGCTTGAATGCCGCTTTCAGTTCGGCAAAATCCATGATCCAACCGGTATGAGGATCGACTTCACCGGTGATCTCAAGACGCACCATAAACGAGTGGCCGTGCAGGCGACCGCATTTGTGTCCTTCCGGCACGTGCGGCAGATGGTGGGCGGCTTCGAAGGTGAAATCTTTAAACAGTGTGGTGGACATCATGAACTCTCAGTCTTGCGGAAAAAAACGCCGCATAGTACCCGAATGCACATTTTTCTGCATTAACTAAAACGGGCAAATAGACAACGAGTACAAGTATTAATCTTGATGATGATTATTTTCTAATTATATCAATGTGTTATTCAACCTGTTTTATCGCTAATAACTACCAGGAAAACAGGTTAGTCCATTTGGTTATTTGATATTTCTATCACTTCTTTAATTGTTATTATCGACGTCGTTAACCTTACATTCAGTTCTGTTTTTCCTGATTAGAAACAGCTTTGCTACTGGAACATAACGACGCATGACAACACAGTCCCCCCCTTCAGCGTTGCTCCCGCTAAACCCGGAGCAGATGGCACGCCTTCAGGCGGCCACAACCGATTTATCACCAACCCAGCTTGCGTGGGTTTCCGGCTATTTTTGGGGCGTGCTTAATCAGCAGCCTGGTGCGGGCGCAGTCGCTGCCGCACCAGTCGCCGCTGAAGTCCCGAGCATTACGCTTATCTCTGCGTCGCAAACGGGCAACGCCCGCCGCGTGGCGGAAGCGCTGCGTGACGACCTGCTGGCTGCCAAACTGAACGTGAACCTGGTGAATGCCGGGGATTATAAATTCAAACAAATCGCGTCAGAAAAGCTGTTGGTTGTTGTAGCGTCTACACAGGGTGAAGGGGAAGCGCCGGAAGAAGCCGTGGCGCTGCATAAGTTCCTGTTCTCGAAGAAAGCGCCGAAGCTCACTGATACCGCCTTTGCGGTGCTGGGGCTGGGCGACACGTCCTATGAATTCTTCTGCCAGGCCGGTAAAGATTTCGACAGCAAGCTGGCTGAGCTCGGCGGTGAACGCCTGCTCGACCGCGTGGATGCCGACGTGGAATATCAGGCGGCGGCCGCCGAATGGCGTGCGCGTCTGGTTGAGGTGCTGAAAGCGCGTGCGCCGGCGGCACCTTCCGTTCAGGCGGCGGCGAGCGGAGCGGTTAACGACATCCACTCCAGCCCATACACCAAAGAAGCCCCGCTCACGGCGTCGCTGTCGGTGAACCAGAAAATCACCGGCCGTGATTCAGAAAAAGATGTTCGCCATATCGAAATCGATCTCGGCGACTCCGGCCTGCGCTACCAGCCTGGTGATGCGCTGGGCGTCTGGTATCAGAACGA
Organism: Kluyvera sichuanensis; assembly: GCF_014218705.1. Lineage (GTDB taxonomy): Bacteria > Pseudomonadota > Gammaproteobacteria > Enterobacterales > Enterobacteriaceae > Kluyvera > Kluyvera sichuanensis. Next base: position 87,567 of record NZ_JABBJF010000008.1, read on the forward strand.
CCCAGAGCTGGTCAAAGAGCTGGTTGAACTGCTGTGGCTCAAGGGTGACGAGTCGGTCACGGTTGAGGGCAAAACGCTGCCGCTCGCCGATGCACTGCAGTGGCACTTCGAGCTGACGGTCAACACCGCCAATATCGTGGAAAACTACGCCACGCTGACCCGCAGTGAATCTCTGCTGCCGCTGGTGGGCGATAAAGCGCAGCTGCAGCAGTATGCCGCGACTACGCCGATTGTCGACATGGTGCGTTTCTCTCCTGCTCAGCTGGATGCCGATGCGCTGATTGGCCTGCTGCGTCCGTTGACGCCGCGCCTCTACTCTATTGCCTCGTCGCAGGCGGAAGTCGAGAGCGAAGTGCACGTGACCCTTGGCGTTGTGCGCTACGAGATTGAAGGCCGGGCACGCGCCGGTGGCGCCTCCAGCTTCCTCGCCGACCGCGTGGAAGAAGAGGGCGAAGTCCGCGTATTCATCGAACATAACGATAACTTCCGCCTGCCGGCTAACCCGCAGACGCCGGTTATTATGATTGGCCCGGGTACCGGTATTGCACCGTTCCGCGCCTTTATGCAGCAGCGCGCGGCCGATGGCGCTGAAGGCAAAAACTGGCTGTTCTTTGGTAACCCGCACTTCACCGAGGATTTCCTCTATCAGGTGGAGTGGCAGCGTTACGTAAAAGAAGGCGTGCTGAGCCGTATCGATATGGCCTGGTCACGTGACCAAAAAGAAAAAATCTACGTACAAGACAAACTGCGCGAACAGGGCGCGGAACTGTGGCGCTGGATCAATGACGGTGCCCACATTTATGTCTGCGGCGACGCTAATCGCATGGCGAAAGACGTTGAGCAGGCATTGCTGGAAGTGATTGCTGAATTCGGTGCAATGGAAATCGAATCGGCGGATGAATTTTTAAGTGAGCTGCGCGTTGAGCGCCGTTATCAGCGAGATGTCTACTAATGAGCGAAAAATACCCAGGGCCTTTAGTGGTCGAAGGCAAACTGACTGACGCCGAGCGCATGAAGCGTGAAAGTAATTTCCTGCGCGGCACCATCGCGGAAGACCTGAACGACGGTCTGACCGGCGGCTTCCACGGCGATAACTTCCTGCTGATCCGCTTCCACGGCATGTATCAGCAGGATGACCGTGACATTCGCGCCGAACGCGCCGAGCAGAAGCTGGAGCCGCGCCATGCGATGCTGCTGCGCTGTCGTCTGCCGGGCGGGGTGATCACCACCACGCAGTGGAAGGCCATCGATAAATTCGCCGCTGACAACACCATTTACGGCAGCATCCGTCTGACCAACCGTCAGACCTTCCAGTTCCACGGCATTCTGAAGAAGAACGTGAAGCCGGTTCACCAGATGCTGCACTCCGTCGGGCTTGATGCGCTGGCGACCGCCAACGACATGAACCGTAACGTGCTGTGTACCTCCAACCCGTATGAGTCCGAGTTGCACGCCGAGGCCTACGAGTGGGCGAAGAAAATTTCTGAGCATCTGCTGCCGCGCACCCGCGCCTATGCTGAGATCTGGCTCGATCAGGAAAAAGTAGCGACGACGGACGAAGAGCCGATCCTCGGTTCAACTTATCTGCCGCGTAAATTTAAAACCACCGTGGTGATCCCGCCGCAGAACGATATCGATCTGCACGCTAACGACATGAACTTCGTGGCGATTGCCGAAAATGGCAAGCTGGTGGGCTTCAACCTGCTGGTGGGCGGCGGTCTGTCCATCGAGCACGGTAACAAGAAAACCTACGCCCGTACGGCAAGCGAGTTCGGCTATCTGCCGCTTGAGCATACGCTGGCGGTAGCGGAAGCGGTGGTGACGACTCAGCGCGACTGGGGTAACCGTACCGACCGTAAAAATGCCAAAACCAAATACACCCTTGAGCGCGTCGGCGTCGACACCTTCAAGGAAGAGGTTGAGCGTCGTGCGGGGATCAAATTTGAGCCAATCCGCCCTTACGAGTTCACCGGTCGTGGCGATCGGATTGGTTGGGTGAAAGGGATCGACGATAACTGGCACCTGACGCTGTTTATCGAAAACGGTCGTATTCTCGATTACCCGGGCCGTCCGCTGAAAACCGGACTGCTGGAGATCGCGAAGATCCACAAAGGCGATTTCCGCATCACTGCGAACCAGAACCTGATCATCGCTGGCGTACCGGAAAGCCAGAAGGCGAAGATCGAGAAACTGGCGCGCGACCATGGGCTGATGAATGCGGTGAAGCCGCAGCGTGAAAACTCCATGGCCTGCGTGTCTTTCCCGACCTGCCCGCTGGCGATGGCGGAAGCCGAGCGTTTCCTGCCGTCGTTCACTGACAAAGTGGAAGATATTCTGGAGAAACACGGTATCCCTGAAGAGCACATTGTGATGCGCGTGACCGGCTGCCCGAACGGCTGTGGCCGTGCGATGCTCGCCGAGTTGGGGCTGGTAGGTAAAGCGCCGGGCCGCTACAACGTGCATTTGGGCGGCAACCGCATGGGGACGCGCATACCGCGTATGTATCGTGAAAACATTACGGAAACGGAAATTCTCGCTTCTGTAGACGAACTGGTTGGGCGCTGGGCGAAAGAGCGCGAAGCGGGTGAAGGCTTCGGCGACTTTACGGTGCGTGCGGGCATCATTCGCCCGGTGCTCGATCCAGCGCGTGATTTCTGGGAATAACTCCGTTTCCCCCTCACCCTAACCCTCTCCCCATAGGGGAGAGGGCCGGGGTGAGGGGAAAACACACAAACGAGGTTGCTATGTCCGTACTGTCTTTAAGCGCGCTGAACGAACTGCCGAAAGTCGATCGCGTATTAGCACTGGCCGAAACCAACGCCCAGCTGGAAAAACTGAGCGCCGAGGAGCGCGTAGCCTGGGCGCTGGAAAACCTGCCCGGCGAATACGTGCTCTCCTCAAGCTTTGGTATCCAGGCGGCGGTAAGCCTGCATCTGGTGAATCAGATTCGCCCGGATATCCCGGTGATCCTCACCGATACCGGCTATCTGTTCCCGGAAACCTATCAGTTTATCGACGAGTTAACGGACAAACTCAAACTCAACCTGCAGGTCTATCGCGCGAAAGAGAGCGCGGCCTGGCAGGAAGCGCGCTACGGCAAGCTGTGGGAGCAGGGCGTTGAGGGCATTGAGAAATACAATGACATCAACAAGGTTGAGCCGATGAACCGGGCGCTTAGCGACCTTAACGCACAAACCTGGTTTGCTGGCCTGCGCCGCGAGCAGTCAGGCAGCCGCGCTACGTTGCCGGTGCTGGCCATTCAGCGCGGCGTCTTTAAAGTGCTGCCGATCATCGACTGGGACAACCGTACGGTTTACCAGTACCTGCAAAAGCACGGCCTGAAGTATCATCCGCTGTGGGATCAAGGCTATCTGTCAGTGGGCGATACCCACACCACTCGCAAATGGGAACCGGGCATGGCGGAAGAAGAGACGCGCTTCTTCGGGCTTAAGCGCGAGTGCGGGCTGCACGAAGGGTAATCACATTATCACGCAGCGGCTTTTCCGCTGCGTGATATCAACCCTGCTGGCTAGCTGACTCCCTCGCCATCGTCAGAAACGCAGCAAGCCCCGCGGAAGGGTTGCGACGTCCGGGGTAGTAGATACACAATCCGGGGAAAGGCGGCGTCCAGTCGCTGAGCAGGCGAATCAAGCGGCCTGCTGCAATATCTTCCACCACATCCTGCTCCAGAAAACAGCCAATACCTGAACCTTCCAGCACGGCAATCCTCGCTAAAGAGGCTTCATCAAGCGTGAGCTGCCCGCGAACATCCACCTGAACTACCTCTCCGGCGTTCTCCAGATGCCAGCGATAAATCGTGCCGTCTGGCAACCTGACCCGGATGCAGGCGTGTTGAAGCAGGTCGAGGGGCGTTTCTGGGCTGCCGTGCTGCGCCAGATACTGCGGCGAGGCGACAATTGCGTGACGCTGCGGCTGGCCTAATGAAATGGCAATCATGTCATTGGGGATAAGCTTCGCCACGCGGACGCCCATATCAAAGCCCTCCGCCACGATATCAATCAGTCGGCCATCGGTGACAATATCCACCTGCATTTCGGGATAGCGCTGCAGAAATTTCAGCACCAGCGAAGAGAGGATCGTGCGTGCCGCAAAGGGCGGCGTGTTAATCCGCAGCAGGCCCGACGGCGTTTCGCGACGGGCGCGGACGACCTCCAGAGCGTCATAAACCCCCTGTAGCGACGGGCCAACATTATCAATAAACAGGCGGCCTGCATCGGTAAGGCTGACGCTACGGGTGGTGCGGTTAAACAGTCGGACGCCAAGCCCGGACTCAAATTTGGCAATGGTGTGGCTTAACGCCGTGGTGGAGACGCCTAAATCGACCGCCGCCGCGCGGAAAGTACCCCGACGCGCAATGGCCATGACGGCTTCTAAATCGGTGAGCGTAACGCGCGACATTATCCCGTTTCCTTCATTACTTCATCAATGTTTGTCCTGATTGTTTAAATTATAGCGGCTCCTTAAAGTAAACCCGTAACGTTTATTTAAGAGGAGCGGCAGCATGAACATGCCGATGGCAATACAGCATTTCTTTAATGAAGAGAGTCTCGATACGGCAATGAGCGCCTTTGCCGAATATGCGGTGGTCAAAGACGAGGGGAATACTTACACCGGCCGCACGGCTATCCGCGCATGGCGGGTTGCCTCAAGGGAACAATATGATTTTGTCTCCGAGCCGTTCGACATGTTTTCACGTGGCGATATCGTCACGATTCGCGCCAACGTCAGCGGTAACTTTCCGGGGAGCCCGGTGGTGCTGGACTACGATTTCCGTCTCATGATGAACCGTATTGTTGAACTGGAGATTGGCTATGCCGAGCTTCCTGGGGCTTGAGGGGAAACGAGTGCTGGTCACGTCAGGGACCAAAGGTGCCGGGGCGGCGACGGCGGCGCTGTTTTTAGCGCAGGGGGCACGGGTGATGATCAGTGCCAGACATCAGCCGGAGGCCCGCAGCGAGGCGCTGTTTGTCGCCGCGGACCTCACTACTGCAGAAGGCTGCGCGACGCTGGCCGATGCGGTACAGACGCAGCTTGGCGGCGTTGATATTGTCGTCCATATGCTGGGCGGGTCGTCATCGCCAGCTGGAGGTTACGCCGTGCTCAGCGATGATATCTGGCAGCAGGAGCTGGCGTTGAACCTCTATCCTGCCGTCCGTCTGGATCGCCTGCTGCTGCCTGCAATGGTCGCTAATGGGAAGGGGGTAGTGGTTCACGTCTCGTCTATTCAACGCACGCTGCCGTTGCCGGAGTCCACCACGGCTTACGCGGCGGCGAAAGCGGCGTTATCCACCTACAGTAAAAGCCTGTCCAAAGAGGTGTCGCCAAAAGGCGTGCGTGTTGTAACGGTGTCGCCGGGATGGATTGAAACCGAGGCCGCGGTTCGTTTTGCCGAGCGGCTTGCCGTTGAGAAGGGGATTGACTACGAAGGCAGCAAAAAGATCATTATGGATTCACTGGGCGGGATTGCGCTCGGCCGGCCGTCGACGCCGGATGAGGTGGCGAACCTGATTGCCTTCCTGGCCTCTGAGCGGGCCGGTTCGATTACCGGCAGCGAATACGTCATTGATGGTGGGACGATCCCGACGGTGTAATGTGAAAAAAGGTCAGGCAGGGCGCCTGACCTTGATGGTATCAACTGCGCGTTTTCGCCTTCGCCAGCTCACGCATCAGCGGCATCATCACCCGCACGACTTCACGGCTGCGGCGCTCAATACGCCCCGGCAGCGCTTTATCGAGATACTGCTGATTGTCGATATGGGCATTGTGCCAGCTGGTGCCGTCAGGGAAGCTCGCGCTTTTTGCCCGTTGCTGGTAGCCATCTTTTTTACCGAGTGACCAGTTCGTCGCTTCAACGGAGAGCACCGGAATCCCGGCTTTATCGAAAATTTCCGCGTCGTTGCAGCAGCCGGTTCCCTGTGGGTATTGCGCATTCAGGCCGGGATTGGTTGCCGCCGCAATACCGCGGCTATGCGCAAGGGTCAGCGCGCGGTCGCGGGTCAGTTTGCGCACCGAGGCGGGTGTTTTCACGCCGCTGTTAAAATAGATTTTATCGCCAACCACCAGGTTATCGAGGTTGATAACCAGCAGGGTGTTTTTCTTCTCCGCGCTGCTCATGCGTTTGAGAAGATTCTCTGCGCCGAGCTTGCCTTCTTCTTCGCCGCTGGTGGCGATAAAGCGAATGCCGTACTGCGTCGGAATGCTTTTAAAACGCTCTGCCAGCTCCAGCATGACGCCCAGGCCCAGCGCATTATCGTCGATCCCCTGAAGCGTCAGGCCGCCAAGGTTTTTCTCCACGTCGCTGTCGTTATGCGGCGCGTAGGTATCCAGATGCGCCATCACAATAATCTGCTGCGGTGATTTCCCTTCATGAGCGGCGATCACCGTACTGCCAACCACGTTATGCCAGTTCTTACGGTTATCTTTGGTGGTGTAGATATAGCGGCTGTTAAAGGTGCGGATATCGCTCTGGTAGCCCATTTGCGCAAACTGCTGGCGAATGTAGTCAGCGGAGAGCATTTCGGCTGGCGTACCGGTAATGCGGCCAGGGAAATAGGTGGCGATATAGCGAGCTTGCGTATTAGCGATGGTTCCCAGAGGCGTGGTGGCCGCCTGTGCTGGAAGAAGAGTGCAGACGCCGAGCGCCATGGCTGTCAGACAGTGGCGCAGTGCGGAGAACATAGGAAGTCCTTACAACGATGCAAAAAAATAGTCGTGAGTAGTATGAAACCGTGAAGGGGATTACACAATTTCAAAACCTCCTAAATGCCGGAAATAGCGGGCGTTAAGCACTTTTTGATATTTGCTTTTTCAGCTCGTTATTCCTTTGAGTAACAACTCATTCCTTTTCGTAATTTCATTTGGTCTAAACCACCCCCTATAGTCCCTCTATTGCTGATTGTTAGCGAGTTGTAGCACGACACCCGCAACAACAAAAAAAAGCGCCCGACGACACGACACAATCCGGCATCAACACAACAGACGTGCAATGAATCAGGCTTAAGGAACGGTTATGGACCAAAAACGACTTACTCACCTGCGGCAACTGGAGGCGGAAAGCATCCATATCATCCGTGAGGTGGCCGCCGAATTCGCTAATCCGGTGATGATGTACTCCATCGGTAAAGATTCCAGCGTAATGCTGCACCTGGCGCGCAAAGCGTTTTATCCTGGTACGCTGCCGTTCCCGCTGCTGCACGTTGATACCGGCTGGAAATTCCGTGAAATGTACGAATTCCGTGATCGTACCGCGAAGGCCTACGGCTGCGAACTGCTGGTGCATAAAAACCCGGAAGGGGTGGCGATGGGGATTAACCCGTTCGTGCACGGCAGCGCTAAGCATACCGACATCATGAAAACCGAAGGGCTGAAGCAGGCGCTGAACAAATACGGCTTTGATGCCGCGTTCGGCGGCGCGCGCCGTGACGAAGAGAAGTCGCGCGCCAAAGAGCGTATCTACTCCTTCCGTGACCGTTTCCACCGCTGGGACCCGAAAAACCAGCGCCCGGAGTTATGGCACAACTACAACGGCCAGATTAACAAAGGTGAAAGCATCCGCGTCTTCCCGCTCTCCAACTGGACCGAGCTGGATATCTGGCAGTACATCTACCTGGAAAACATCGATATTGTTCCGCTCTATCTGGCCGCTGAGCGTCCGGTGCTGGAACGCGATGGCATGCTGATGATGATCGATGACGACCGTATCGACCTGCAGCCGGGTGAAGTGATTAAAAAACGGATGGTGCGCTTCCGTACCCTGGGATGCTGGCCGCTGACCGGCGCGGTAGAGTCCGACGCGCAGACGTTGCCGGAAATTATCGAAGAGATGCTGGTCTCGACCACCAGTGAACGTCAGGGCCGCGTGATTGACCGCGACCAGGCTGGCTCCATGGAGCTTAAAAAACGTCAGGGTTATTTCTAAGGAGCCGCCATGAACACCACTATTGCACAACAAATCGCTGATGAAGGCGGCGTGGAAGCGTATCTGCACGCCCAGCAGCACAAAAGCCTGCTGCGTTTCCTGACCTGCGGCAGCGTGGATGACGGCAAAAGTACGCTGATTGGCCGCCTGCTGCACGACACCCGCCAGATTTATGAAGACCAGCTCTCCTCGCTGCATAACGACAGCAAACGTCACGGTACCCAGGGCGAAAAACTCGATCTGGCGCTGCTGGTGGACGGCCTGCAGGCCGAGCGCGAGCAGGGTATTACCATCGACGTGGCATACCGTTACTTCTCCACCGAGAAGCGCAAATTTATTATTGCCGACACCCCGGGGCACGAGCAGTACACTCGCAACATGGCGACCGGTGCGTCCACCTGTGATCTGGCGATCCTGTTGATCGATGCCCGTAAAGGCGTGCTCGACCAAACCCGCCGTCACAGCTTTATTTCGACGCTGCTGGGGATCAAACACCTGGTAGTGGCTATCAACAAAATGGATCTCGTCGACTACAGCGAAGAGACCTTTAACCGCATTCGCGAAGAGTACCTGACCTTCGCCGAACAGCTGCCGGGCAACCTCGATATTCGCTTCGTGCCGCTCTCCGCGCTGGAAGGCGATAACGTGGCCAGCAGCAGCGACAAGATTGCATGGTACAGCGGCCCGACGCTGCTGGAAGTACTGGAAACCGTGGAGATCCGCCGTACGGTGGACACCCAGCCAATGCGCTTCCCGGTGCAGTACGTTAACCGTCCTAACCTCGACTTCCGCGGCTTCTCCGGCACCGTTGCCTCGGGCAGCGTGAAGGTCGGCCAGCGCATTAAAGTGCTGCCATCAGGCGTGGAATCCACGGTTGCCCGTATCGTTACCTTTGATGGCGACCTGCCGGAAGCCTACGCAGGTGAAGCGGTGACGCTGGTGCTGAAAGATGAAATCGACATCAGCCGTGGCGATCTGCTGCTGGACGCGCAGGATGTGCTGCCGTCGGTACAGCGTGCCGCCGTTGACGTGGTATGGATGGCTGAACAGCCGCTGGCGGCGGGGCAGAGCTACGACATCAAAGTCGCTGGCAAGAAAACCCGCGCCCGCGTGGACGGCATTCAGTACCAGGTAGATATCAACAACCTGACCCAGCGTGAAGTGGATGCGCTGCCGCTGAACGGCATTGGTCTTGTAGACCTGACCTTTGACGAACCGCTGGTGCTCGACAAATATCAGGAGAACCCGGTGACCGGTGGCCTTATCTTTATCGACCGCTTAACCAACGTCACTGTTGGCGCCGGTATGGTGCACGAGCCAAATACCCAGGATACCGTGACCACCTCTGAATTCAGCGCCTTCGAGCTGGAGCTGAATGCGCTGGTGCGTAAACACTTCCCACACTGGGGTGCGCGCGATCTGCTGGGAGGCAAGTAATGGCTCAGCATGACGAAAACGTCGTCTGGCACGCCCATCCTGTCACCGCACAGCAGCGCGAACAGCTCCACGGTCACCGTGGGGTTGTGCTGTGGTTCACCGGGCTTTCGGGCTCGGGGAAATCTACCGTGGCCGGGGCGCTGGAAGAGGCGCTGCATCAAATCGGCGTCAGCACCTATCTGCTTGATGGCGATAACGTGCGCCACGGTTTGTGTAACGATTTAGGTTTTACCGACGCGGACCGTAAGGAAAACATTCGTCGTGTGGGTGAAGTGGCGAAGCTGATGGTGGATGCCGGGCTGGTCGTATTGACCGCGTTTATTTCACCGCACCGGGCGGAGCGTCAGATGGTTCGCGAGCGCGTCGGCGATGACCGCTTCTTTGAAGTGTTTGTCGATACGTCACTGGCGACCTGTGAAGCGCGCGATCCGAAAGGGCTCTACAAAAAAGCGCGTGCCGGTGAACTGCGGAATTTTACCGGAATTGATTCATCATATGAATCTCCCGAGCGGCCTGCAATCCGCCTTGATGGTGAACAATTAGTAACAAATTTGGTTGCGCAATTATTAGATCTACTCAAGCAGAGCGATATTATCAGATCCTGAAAACGTGCCGGAGTTTTTTGGCTCCGGCCTAACAGGATTATTTATGCGCAATACTCAGAACATCAACGTGGCCGAATCCGAGTCACTCGCCCCTACCTATGATGAGACCACATGGTCTTTGTCAGGGGCTTTTGTCGGCTTTGTCGCGTGGTTGATGGCGCTGGGTATTCCCTATCTGCATTACGGCAATAATACGCTGTTCTTCTTTTTGTACACCTGGCCTTTCTTCCTCGCCCTGATGCCTGTCGCGGTCGTAATCGGCGTTGCGTTTCACTCATTAGTGAAAGGCAAACTCGGCTACACCATTGTTGCAACCCTGGTAACGGTCGCTATTCTGTGTGGTTTGTTATTCATGTGGCTTATGAGTTAATGCGTCTGCATTAGCGCTTACCCATGACGTGAGCGATGACCAGACGTGCCTTTCAGTGCTTGAAATATGGTACATTTCCAGCGATATGCGGTATCGCCTGTGGCTGGAGTGGAGTATGACGGCAAGTTATGGGATGATAGTGCCGTTTTTCAGGGGGCAGGATGGGTAAATTAACGCTGCTATTACTGGCTTTGCTGGTCTGGCTACAATATTCGTTGTGGTTTGGAAAAAATGGTCTTCATGACTTCAGCAAGGTCCGTGATGATGTGACCGTACAACAGTCAACCAACGCGAAATTAAAAGCGCGCAACGATCAGCTCTTTGCTGAAATTGATGACCTCAACGGTGGCCAGGAGGCGATCGAGGAACGCGCACGTAACGAACTCAGCATGACCCGTCCGGGCGAAACTTTCTATCGTCTGGTTCCGGATGCGTCTAAGCGCAGCCAGGGTGCGGGGCAAACGCAAACTAATCGATAAACAGTCCCAGGATGACGACATGGCCGTAACTTTTCCGGGCGTATGCGCCGTGGTGCCGGCAGCCGGATTTGGCCGCCGCATGCAAACGGACTGCCCAAAACAATATCTCTCAATCGGTAACAAAACGATTCTCGAACATTCGGTGGATGCGCTGCTGGCTAATGCCCGCGTCCAGCGGGTGATCATCGCCGTCTCCGCCGGAGACGAACGCTTCCAGCAGCTTCCGCTTGCGCAACACCCGCAGATTACCGTCGTTGAAGGCGGCAGCGAACGCGCCGATTCCGTGCTGGCCGGTCTGCGTGCGATTGATGACGCCGAATGGGTGTTGGTGCACGATGCGGCGCGCCCGTGCCTGCATCAGGATGACCTTGCGCGACTACTCCGCTTAAGCGACACCAGCCGCGTTGGCGGCATTCTGGCGGCGCCGGTACGCGATACCATGAAGCGTGCCGAACCCGGTAAAACAGAGATTGCGCACACGGTCGATCGTAACGATTTGTGGCACGCCCTGACCCCGCAATTTTTCCCTCGTGAGCTGCTGCTGGCGTGTTTAACCCGCGCGCTGAACGAAGGGGCGTCGATTACCGACGAAGCATCGGCATTAGAATATTGCGGCTTTCATCCCGAGTTGATTGCCGGACGTGCTGATAATATTAAGGTTACTCGCCCGGAAGATCTGGCGCTTGCCGAATTTTACCTCACCCGCTTGGGTTGACCTGGAGAAGACATAATGCGCATTGGACACGGTTTTGACGTACACGCGTTTGGCGGCGAAGGCCCGATTATCATCGGCGGCGTACGTATCCCTTATGAAAAAGGGCTGCTGGCGCACTCCGACGGCGACGTTGCGCTGCACGCGCTGACCGATGCCCTGCTGGGCGCGGCGGCGTTGGGCGACATCGGTAAACTGTTCCCTGATACCGACCCGGCCTTTAAAGGGGCTGACAGCCGCGCCTTGCTGCGCGAAGCGTGGAAACGCGTGCAGGCCAAGGGCTACACGCTGGGTAACGTCGATGTCACCATTATTGCCCAGGCACCAAAGATGCTGCCGCATATCCCACAAATGCGCGTGTTTATTGCCGAAGACCTCGGCTGTCATATGGACGACGTTAACGTAAAAGCGACCACCACCGAAAAGCTCGGCTTTACCGGGCGCGGTGAAGGCATTGCCTGTGAAGCGGTCGCGCTGCTGCATAAGGCGAAACCATGATTCCGTTTGACGCACTTACCTACCTGCACGGTAAACCGCAGGGAACCGGGCTGCTGAAGGCCAACCCGGAAGATTTTCTGGTGGTCGAAGATTTAGGCTTTGAGCCGGACGGCGAAGGCGAACATATACTGGTGCGCATTCTGAAAAATGGCTGCAACACCCGGTTTGTTGCCGACGCGCTGGCAAAATTCCTTAAAATACATGCCCGTGAAGTAAGCTTTGCCGGGCAAAAAGATAAGCATGCGGTCACCGAACAGTGGCTGTGCGCTCGCGTACCGGGCAATGCAATGCCGGACCTAAGCCAGTTCCAACTGGAAGGGTGCCAGGTACTGGAATATGCCCGCCATAAGCGTAAATTACGTTTAGGTGCGCTGAAAGGTAACCAGTTCACGCTGGTTCTGCGTGAAGTGAGCGGCCGCGACGATGTTGAAGTCAGGCTGCAGGCGATTGCCGAACGCGGCGTGCCGAACTACTTTGGCGCTCAGCGCTTTGGCATTGGCGGCAGTAACCTGCTTGGCGCGCTGCGCTGGGCCGAGAGCGGCGTGCCGGTGCGCGATCGTAATAAACGCAGTTTTTGGTTGTCGGCGGCCCGCAGCGCGTTGTTTAATCAGATTGTGAGTGAGCGCCTAAAAAAACCGGACTTTAATCAAGTTGTTGACGGCGATGCGCTACAATTAGCGGGGCGTGGCAGCTGGTTTGTGGCCACCGACGACGAGCTTGCGGTGCTGCAGGCTCGCGTGGACGCGCGTGAACTGATGATTACCGCCGCGCTGCCCGGTAGCGGCGATTGGGGCACCCAGCGGACCGCGCTGGAATTTGAACAAAATACGCTGGCCGAAGAGACCGCGCTGCAGTCACTGCTGCAGCGGGAAAAGGTCGAAGCCGCACGCCGCGCCCAGCTGCTTTATCCGCAGCAGCTTAGCTGGAACTGGTGGGACGACGTCACCGTCGAACTGCGTTTCTGGCTGCCGGCAGGAAGCTTTGCGACCAGCGTGGTAAGGGAACTTATCAATACAACAGGTGATTATGCGAATATTGCTGAGTAACGATGACGGGATCCATGCGCCAGGTATTCAGACGCTGGCCAGAGCCTTACGGGAGTTTGCCGAGGTTCAGGTAGTTGCACCCGATCGTAACCGCAGCGGTGCGTCTAATTCGCTGACGCTTGAGTCCTCGCTTCGTACCTTCACTTTCGAAAACGGCGACATCGCCGTCCAGATGGGCACCCCAACGGACTGTGTCTATCTGGGCGTGAATGCGCTGATGCGTCCGCGCCCGGATATCGTGGTTTCTGGCATTAACGCCGGGCCGAATCTGGGCGATGACGTTATCTATTCCGGCACGGTAGCGGCCGCGATGGAAGGCCGCCACCTTGGCTTTCCCGCGCTGGCGGTCTCGCTAAATGGCCATCAGCATTATGACACCGCCGCCGCCATCACCTGCTCGCTGCTGCGCGCTTTAGCGCGTGAGCCGTTGCGTACCGGGCGCATTCTGAACGTTAACGTTCCGGATCTGCCGCTCGATCAAATCAAAGGTATTCGCGTCACGCGCTGCGGCAGCCGCCATCCGGCGGATAAAGTGATCCCGCAGCAGGATCCGCGCGGTAACACGCTCTACTGGATTGGCCCGCCTGGCGACAAATGCGATGCTGGCCCGGACACCGATTTCGCCGCCGTTGATGCAGGCTACGTCTCCGTCACACCGCTGCACGTTGACCTCACTGCCCATAGCGCGCATGAGGTGGTTTCCGATTGGCTGGAGCAGGCGAGGGTTGACGTGCAATGGTAGTCAGTAGACGCATCCAGAGCCTGCTTAATCAGCTGCGCCAGCTCGGCATTCATGACGAGCGGGTGCTGGACGCGATGGCGCAGGTGCCGCGTGAAAAATTTATTGATGAAGCGTTTGAACACAGCGCGTGGGATAACGTTGCGCTGCCGATAGGGCAGGGACAGACCATTTCGCAGCCGTATATGGTGGCGCGAATGACGGAGCTGCTGGAGTTGACCCCCGATTCAAGGGTGCTGGAGATCGGCACCGGTTCGGGGTACCAAACCGCAATTCTCGCCCATCTGGTGCATCACGTCTGTTCCGTTGAGCGGATTAAAAGCCTGCAATGGCACGCGCGTCGTCGCCTGAAGCAGCTTGATTTACACAATGTATCTACCCGCCACGGCGATGGCTGGCAGGGGTGGCAGGCGCGCGCCCCGTTTGATGCCATTATCGTCACGGCGGCGCCGTTGGAGATTCCGGTTGCGCTGATGTCGCAGCTCGACGAAGGCGGTATTCTCGTTTTGCCCGTGGGCGATGATCAGCAATATCTGAAGCGCGTTCATCGGCGGGGAGGCGAATTCATTATCGATACCGTAGAGGCCGTCCGTTTTGTTCCCCTGGTGAAAGGGGAACTGGCCTGAGACCCGGATTATTCTGAGGTTTTTTGGCCCAATTCAGCGTATGGTGGACACGTTTTCCAGTGTTCAGCACGTGCGTTGCGCGGTATTCAGTCACTGGCAGTTAACCTATTCCTGGGGGATAAATGAGCGCGGGAAGCCCTAAATTTACCGTTAATCGTATTGTGGCATTATCACTGGCTTCACTTTGGCTGGCCGGTTGTACATCATCGAATAATGCCCCAGCGCCAGTCAGCTCCGTGAACAGTAACGGTTCCAGCAGCACGAGTTCCGGCATGTTAATTACGCCGCCGCCGAAAATGGGCAGCACGGCGCAGTCGACTCCTCAGATTCAACCGGTACAGCCGGTTCAGACGCAGCCCGTTCAAACCCAGCCGCGCATTGCTCAGCCCGTTGCTGAGCAGCCGGTACAGATGGAGAACGGCCACATCGTTTACAACCGTAAATACGGTAATATTCCAAAAGGCAGCTATGCTGGCGGCAGCACCTATACGGTGAAGCACGGCGATACGCTGTTTTACATTGCCTGGGTCACCGGCAATGATTTCCGTGACCTTGCCCAGCGCAACAACGTGGCCGCGCCTTACGCGTTGAACGTTGGTCAGGTGCTGCAGGTGGGTAACGCTTCCGGGCAGCCGATCACCGGCAATAACCCGGTGGCGATAGCCAGCTCACAGGCCAGCAGCGGAAGTTCCGGATTAGTCTCAAAACCTGCACAAAAATCAACCGCACCTGTTGCGTCGACCACGACAATTACGTATTCTGAGGATTCAGGTGAACAAAGTGCTAACAAAATGTTGCCTAATAACAAGCCTGCGACGAGCACCGTCACAGCGCCTGTAACGGCACCAACTGCGAGCACAACCGTACCGACTGCCAGCAGTACTTCAACCAGTTCGCCAATCTCATCATGGCGCTGGCCAACTGACGGCAAGATTATCGAAAACTTTAGCGGCACCGACGGTGGCAACAAAGGCATCGATATTGCGGGCAGTAAAGGACAGGCAATCGTCGCAACCGCCGATGGGCGCGTCGTCTATGCCGGTAACGCACTGCGCGGTTACGGTAATCTTATTATCATCAAACACAACGATGATTACCTGAGTGCCTACGCTCATAACGATACGATGCTGGTCCGGGAACAACAGGACGTAAAAGCGGGGCAGAAAATCGCTACCATGGGTAGCACCGGAACCAGTTCAACACGTTTGCATTTTGAAATTCGTTACAAGGGGAAATCCGTCAACCCGCTGCAGTATTTACCGCAGCGATAATTCGGCAAAGTCCTTCACATGAACGCTTTCAGGCGACGCTGGCCGATGCTGGAGCCGCCTGAAAAGTAACATGCTAAGGTGCATTGCCTGGGGATCACGGGTAGGAGTCACCTTAATGAGTCAGAATACGCTGAAAGTTCATGATTTAAATGAAGACGCGGAATTTGATGAGAATGGAGTAGAGGTTTTCGATGAGAAAGCCTTGAGTGAAGAGGAACCCAGTGACAACGAACTCGCGGAAGAAGAGCTCTTATCGCAGGGTGCTACTCAACGTGTACTCGATGCGACTCAGCTTTACTTAGGCGAGATCGGCTATTCTCCGTTATTGACCGCTGAAGAAGAAGTCTATTTTGCTCGTCGTGCTCTGCGTGGCGATGTAGCCTCACGCCGTCGGATGATTGAAAGCAACCTCCGTCTGGTGGTGAAAATTGCCCGCCGTTACGGCAATCGTGGTCTGGCGCTGCTGGATCTTATCGAAGAGGGCAATCTGGGGCTGATTCGTGCCGTAGAGAAGTTCGACCCAGAACGTGGGTTCCGTTTTTCAACCTACGCCACCTGGTGGATCCGTCAGACTATTGAACGGGCTATCATGAACCAAACCCGTACCATTCGTCTGCCAATCCATATTGTTAAAGAGCTGAACGTTTATCTGCGTACCGCGCGTGAACTGTCGCACAAGCTGGATCACGAACCGAGTGCGGAAGAGATTGCCGAACAGCTGGATAAACCGGTTGATGACGTAAGCCGTATGCTGCGTCTCAATGAACGCATCACCTCAGTTGATACGCCGCTGGGCGGGGATTCTGAGAAAGCGCTGCTGGACATCCTGGCCGATGAAAATGAAAACGGCCCGGAAGACACCACGCAGGACGATGACATGAAGCAAAGCATCGTGAAATGGCTGTTCGAGCTGAACGCCAAACAACGAGAAGTGCTGGCGCGTCGTTTTGGTCTGTTGGGGTATGAAGCAGCTACGCTGGAAGATGTCGGTCGCGAGATTGGCCTGACCCGCGAGCGCGTGCGTCAGATTCAGGTTGAAGGTCTGCGTCGTCTGCGCGAAATCCTGCAGACTCAGGGGCTGAATATCGAAGCGCTGTTCCGCGAGTAATAAAGTTTTGTTCAAAGAGGTCAGCAGCAATGCTGGCCTTTTTCTTTGCCTTTTTTCCGTGCTATTCCATCATCTTACGCACCAGGTGCGTAAATTGCTCGCGTTCTTCGGGCGTTAAACGCTGCAAAAATTCGTTATCGACGCGATTTCCCACCGGCTGACTGGCCGCCAGCAGCGCTTCACCTTCTTCTGTCAGAAAGACAAACCGGCGACGTTTATCGTCAGGGTCGTGCTCGCGTCTCACCAGCCCTTTGAGCTCCATCCGGCTGAGCATCTCGGCGAGCGTGGCCTTGGTGCTGACCGCCACGCTGGTTAATGCCACCTGTTCAATGCCTGGGCTTTCAGCAATCGAGCGCATCACCGCATACTGTGGCTTGGTCAGTTCGGGTAATTCCTGCTGCCAGCGCGAAGTATGCTGCTGAAAAAGATGGCGAAGTAGGTGGAACGCTTCGTTTTTGATTTTCATGATGGCTCTCCTGCGGGGTGCGGGTGCCTATGATAGCCGTTCCCGGCAATTTGAACAAAAAATGCGAGCGAAGACGAACCGTCTTGTCAGCCTCATTCGACAGGAGTAAGTTGAAATATATTGTTCGTACACGAACGAAATTGAGGTGAGTGATGAGACTGATTATTGGCATGACGGGCGCGACCGGCGCGCCGCTGGGCGTTGCGCTTCTCCAGGCGCTGCGCGAGATGCCGGAGGTGGAGACTCACCTGGTCATGTCGAAATGGGCGAAAACTACCATTGAACTGGAGACCCCGTGGAGCGCGCGCGACGTCGCGGCCATGGCCGATTTCAGCCACAGCCCGGCAGACCAGGCAGCCACTATCTCTTCCGGCTCTTTCCAGACCGACGGCATGATTATTATCCCGTGCAGCATGAAAACGCTGGCCGGTATTCGGGCAGGCTACGCTGAAGGGCTGGTTGGGCGCGCTGCCGACGTGGTGATGAAAGAGGGGCGCAAGCTGGTGCTGGTGCCGCGCGAAATGCCGCTCAGCACTATTCATCTGGAAAATATGCTGGCGCTTTCCCGCATGGGCGTGGCGATGGTGCCCCCGATGCCGGCTTTTTATAACCACCCGGAAACGGTAGACGACATTGTTCAGCATGTGGTGACGCGAGTGCTCGATCAGTTCGGCCTCAAACACGATAAAGCGCGCCGCTGGCAGGGGTTACCGGCGACGAAACAACTTTCACAGGAGAATGCATAATGGCTTTTGATGACTTACGCGGTTTTTTGCAGGCGCTGGAAGACCAGGGGCAGCTGCTCAAAATCAGTGAAGAGGTAAACGCCGAACCGGATCTGGCGGCCGCGGCCAATGCGACAGGACGTATTGGCGACGGTGCGCCAGCCGTATGGTTTGACAATATCCGCGGCTTTACCGATGCCCGCGTGGTGATGAACACCATCGGCTCCTGGCAGAACCATGCGATTTCGCTAGGCCTGCCGATGAATACGCCGGTGAAAAAACAGATTGATGAGTTTATTCGCCGCTGGGACAAGTTCCCGATTACGCCGGAGCGCCGTGCTAACCCGGCGTGGGCGGAAAATACCGTTGATGGTGACGATATTAATCTGTTCGATATCCTGCCGCTGTTCCGCCTGAACGACGGTGACGGCGGTTTCTACCTCGACAAAGCATGCGTCGTTTCCCGCGATCCGCTGGACCCGGACAACTTTGGCAAGCAGAACGTCGGCATCTACCGTATGGAAGTGAAGGGCAAGCGTAAGCTCGGCCTGCAACCGGTGCCGATGCACGATATCGCACTGCACCTGCATAAAGCGGAAGAGCGCGGTGAAGACCTGCCGATTGCTATCACCCTTGGTAACGATCCGATTATTACCCTGATGGGCGCCACACCGCTGAAATATGATCAGTCCGAATATGAGATGGCCGGTGCGCTGCGCGAAAGCCCGTACCCAATTGCCACCGCACCGCTAACCGGCTTTGACGTGCCGTGGGGCTCTGAGGTGATCATCGAAGGGGTTATCGAAGGGCGTAAGCGTGAAATTGAAGGCCCGTTCGGTGAGTTTACCGGCCACTATTCCGGCGGCCGCAACATGACGGTAGTGCGCATTGATAAAGTCTCTTATCGCACCAAGCCGATTTTTGAATCCCTCTACCTCGGCATGCCGTGGACTGAAATTGACTACCTGATGGGCCCGGCCACCTGCGTACCGCTGTATCAGCAGCTAAAAGCCGAGTTCCCGGAAGTGCAGGCGGTCAACGCCATGTACACCCACGGCCTGCTGGCGATCATCTCCACCAAAAAACGCTACGGCGGCTTTGCCCGCGCGGTTGGCCTGCGTGCCATGACCACGCCGCATGGTCTGGGCTACGTGAAGATGGTGATTATGGTCGATGAAGACGTCGACCCGTTCAACCTGCCGCAGGTGATGTGGGCGCTGTCGTCGAAGGTGAACCCGGCGGGCGATCTGGTGCAGTTGCCGAATATGTCGGTGCTGGAGCTCGACCCTGGCTCAAGCCCGGCGGGGATTACCGACAAACTGATTATCGACGCTACCACGCCGGTTGCGCCGGACAACCGTGGTCACTACAGCCAGCCGGTACAGGATTTACCTGAAACCAAGGCCTGGTCTGAAAAACTGACCGCTATGCTGGCTAACCGTAAGTAAGGAGGAAAAGATGATTTGTCCACGTTGCGCCGATGAACATATTGAAGTGATGGCGAAATCGCCGGTAAAAGATGTCTGGACCGTATACCAGTGCCAGCATTGCCTGTACACCTGGCGCGATACCGAACCGCTACGCCGCACTAGCCGCGAACATTATCCGGAAGCGTTCCGCATGACGCAGAAAGATATTGATGACGCGCCAATGGTGCCAAGCATTCCACCGCTGCTGGCGGAAGATAAGCGCTAATGCACTCAACAGCGATGGGGTTTCGCCTCGTCGCTGTTGTTTTTTTATACGAGGATTGCTGCTCATATTCTGGATTTTTTCTTATTTCTGAGACGCTCAATATTCCAGGACATGTAAATATAGCCATGGTTTTAAAAACAGTGTTGACACCGTGCGATAAATGCGTAGATTAAGTATTAACAGCACAATAAAAGTAAGTGTTTATTCAGAAGTACTGGGGTTAACCATTTTGTAAATAAGGCCACGAAGTTTGTAGTTTGGGATGCAGCATGTTTTAAGGCCTCGTAGTGATTGTGCTGGAACGCAAAATGGTAGAGTATGCGCGACGATGTAAGGTATTGTTTTAAAGTGATTTGCTGCGATTATCGCATCATGGTAAACGCAACGGTAATAAGGCAACGCATCAAAGAGTATATGTCGCGATGGGGAATGTACTTGTTTAAGGCGCCATGCTTAAGTTCGTGATAAGGCTGGCGGTATGTGCAACAGGATAAATGGAGGGAGGTTTTTAAGTTTTAATGCCCAATATTATCTGTAGTAAACGGGTGCATTTGAAAGCAGTATAAATTGTAGTAATAATTCAGTAAGTTAATTAATGTTAAACCTGAAGTTTGTAGTATTCTAAAAGCCCTTGCCGTACTGGTGAGGGCTTTTTTTCATTTGACGTATGCGTACATTTTTATTTTTCGATAAATTCAACCGCGATAAAGGCGCCACTTCAACATAAGCGAAGCGGCGCGGATAATTACACCATTCCCTTCAGACGATAAATCCACTCCAGCGCCTGACGCGGGCTCAGCGAGTCAGGATCCAGACCTTCCAGCGCTTCTACCGCCGGAGAGACCTCTTCTGGAGCCGACAATAGCGACATCTGCGTACCATCGACCTGTGTCGCTGCTGCGTTTGGTGAGATGCTTTCCAGCTCGCGCAGCTTCTGACGCGCACGCTTGATCACCTCTTTCGGCACGCCCGCCAGTTGCGCTACCGCCAGACCATAGCTCTTGCTGGCCGCGCCGTCCTGCACGCTGTGCATAAAGGCGATGGTATCGCCGTGCTCCAGCGCATCCAGATGGACGTTCGCCACGCCTTCCATTTTCTCCGGCAACTGTGTCAGCTCGAAGTAGTGGGTCGCAAACAGCGTTAACGCCTTGATCTTATTCGCCAGATTCTCCGCACAGGCCCAGGCCAACGACAGACCGTCATAGGTTGACGTACCGCGGCCAATCTCGTCCATCAGCACCAGGCTGTTTTCGGTGGCGTTATGCAGAATATTGGCGGTTTCGGTCATCTCCACCATAAAGGTTGAGCGGCCGGAGGCCAGGTCATCCGCCGCGCCCACGCGGGTGAAGATACGGTCGATAGGGCCAATCTCCACGCTCTGCGCCGGAACATAGCTACCGATATAGGCCAGCAGTGCAATCAACGCCGTTTGCCGCATATAGGTGCTTTTACCGCCCATGTTTGGACCGGTAATGATCAGCATTCGACGCTGCGGCGACAGGGTCAGCGGGTTGGCGATAAACGGCTCGTTCAGTACCTGTTCCACCACCGGATGGCGGCCTTCGATAATCCGGATGCCAGGTTTATCGATAAACGTTGGGCAGGTGTAGTTAAGCGCGTAGGCGCGCTCCGCGAGGTTCACCAGCACGTCCAGCTCTGCCAGCGCGCTGGCACTCTGCTGAAGGTCTCCCAGATGCGGCAGCAGCAGGTCGAACAGTTCGTCATAGAGCTGTTTTTCCAGCGCCAGTGCCTTACCTTTCGAGGTCAGAACTTTGTCTTCGTACTCTTTCAGCTCAGGGATGATATAGCGTTCGGCGTTTTTCAGCGTCTGGCGGCGCACGTAGTTGATTGGCGCCATATGGCTCTGACCGCGGCTGATCTGAATGTAATAACCGTGGACGGCGTTATACCCGACTTTCAGCGTATCCAGCCCGGTGCGCTCGCGTTCGCGAATTTCCAGACGATCGAGGTAATCGGTCGCGCCATCGGCCAGCGCGCGCCACTCGTCGAGCTCTTCATGGTAGCCTGGGGCAATCACGCCGCCATCGCGCACCAGCACCGGCGGAGCATCAATAATCGCCCGTTCCAGCAGCTCGCGTAGTTCGGTGAACTCGCCCATCTTCTCGCGCAGCATCTGCACCGGCGCGCTGTCGACGCTTTCCAGTTGTGCACGCAGTTCCGGCAGTTGCTGGAAGGCGTGACGCATACGGGCGAGGTCGCGCGGACGCGCGGTGCGCAGCGCCAGACGAGCAAGGATACGTTCCAGGTCGCCGACCTGACGCAGCACCGGTTGCAGATCGGCGGTGACATCCTGTAGTGCGCCGATGGTCTGCTGGCGTTCGGTCAAGGTTTTGATATCGCGCACCGGCATATGCAGCCAGCGCTTAAGCATACGGCTGCCCATCGGCGTGACGGTGCAGTCGAGCACGGAGGCAAGGGTGTTTTCCAGCCCGCCCGCCAGGTTCTGGGTGATCTCCAGATTGCGGCGCGTGGCGGCATCCATAATGATGCTGTCCTGCTGGCGATCCATGGTGATGGAGCGGATGTGCGGCAGCGAGGTCCGCTGGGTGTCCTTCACGTATTGCAGCAGACAGCCTGCTGCACAAAGCCCACGCGGTGCGCCTTCAACGCCAAAGCCAACCAGGTCACGCGTGCCAAATTGCAGATTCAGCTGCTGACGCGCGGTGTCGATTTCGAACTCCCACAGCGGGCGACGGCGCAGGCCGCGGCGACCTTCAATCAGCGCCATCTCGGCAAAGTCTTCGGCGTACAGCAGCTCGGCAGGGTTCGTGCGCTGCAGTTCAGCGGCCATGGTTTCACGGTCGGCCGGTTCGCTGATGCGAAAACGCCCGGAGCTGATATCCAGCGTGGCGTAGCCATAGCCTTTGCTGTCCTGCCAGACGGCGGCGAGGAGGTTGTCCTGGCGCTCCTGCAGCAGCGCTTCATCGCTGATGGTACCCGGCGTGACGATACGCACGACTTTGCGCTCGACCGGACCTTTGCTGGTGGCCGGGTCGCCAACCTGTTCGCAAATGGCGACGGATTCGCCCTGATTCACCAGTTTGGCGAGGTAGTTTTCTACCGCGTGGTGCGGGATACCCGCCATCGGAATCGGTTCACCGGCAGAAGCGCCGCGTTTGGTTAGCGAGATGTCGAGCAGCTGCGATGCGCGTTTCGCATCGTCATAAAACATCTCGTAAAAGTCACCCATGCGGTAGAACAGCAGGATCTCGGGATGCTGCGCTTTCAGCTTCAGATACTGCTGCATCATCGGCGTGTGTGCGTCGAAATTGTCGATTGTACTCATCCGTTTGTGATGTCCATTTTCTTGAATTTTACTGAGTGCGTAATGTGTTCGGACTCATCTGGTGCCGTGGATCTCATGAAATCCGGCCTCTTTTTTCATGAGTACGTAGGCTGCATGATAACGGAGTCTGAAGGACAGGAAAACAGAAGAGGGGGCCTCGTCCTGAAATGGCCTCGTCGGCAAATTGATCTCGCCGACCTTTTGCGACGGTTGTCATTCTCCTGAAAGCGTTAGCCGCTATAATCCCCGGCTCTTGTGCGGTTCTTCGTACAAGGCTCCTTCTGAGTTCAGAGGCTAACATCGATGACATGGCAACAATTTAAACACACCTTCCTGATCAAATTCTGGTCTCCGGTTCCTGCGGTAATCGCGGCCGGTATTCTCTCCACCTATTACTTCGGTATCACCGGCACCTTCTGGGCGGTGACGGGCGAGTTCACGCGCTGGGGCGGGCAACTGCTGCAACTGGCGGGCGTACATACTGAGACCTGGGGTTATTACAAGCTGATTGGCCTCGACGGCACGCCGCTGACGC
Source organism: Kluyvera sichuanensis (assembly GCF_014218705.1). GTDB lineage: Bacteria > Pseudomonadota > Gammaproteobacteria > Enterobacterales > Enterobacteriaceae > Kluyvera > Kluyvera sichuanensis. Next base: position 111,125 of record NZ_JABBJF010000008.1, read on the forward strand.
GTATCGACGGCATGATGATTATCGGCATGTTCGGCGGCTGTTTTGCCGCAGCGCTGTGGGCCAATAACGTTAAGCTGCGTTTGCCGAAAAGCCGCATCCGTATTGTGCAGGCGATTGTCGGTGGCATGATTGCTGGCTTTGGCGCGCGTCTGGCAATGGGTTGTAATCTCGCGGCTTTCTTTACGGGCATTCCGCAGTTCTCGCTGCACGCCTGGTTCTTCGCGCTGGCGACGGCCCTCGGCTCATGGTTTGGCGCACGCTTCACGCTGCTGCCTATCTTCCGTATTCCGGTCAAAATGGTCAAAGTCTCGGCGGCATCGCCGTTGACGCAGCGCCCTGAGCAGGCGCGCCGCCGCTTCCGTTTGGGCATGCTGGTGTTTATCGGCATGGTCGGCTGGGCGCTGCTGACGGCGGCGGGCAGCCCGAAACTGGGGCTGGCGATGCTGTTCGGCGTGGGCTTTGGCCTGCTGATTGAACGGGCGCAAATCTGCTTTACCTCGGCGTTCCGCGACCTGTGGATCACCGGCCGCACACAAATGGCGAAGGCCATTATCTTCGGCATGGCGGTAAGCGCCATCGGTATCTTCAGCTACGTGCAGCTGGGCGTGGCGCCAAAAATTATGTGGGCTGGCCCGAATGCGGTGATTGGCGGCCTGTTGTTTGGCTTCGGCATTGTGCTGGCCGGCGGCTGTGAAACCGGCTGGATGTACCGTGCCGTTGAAGGGCAAGTGCACTACTGGTGGGTAGGGCTCGGCAACGTGATTGGCTCGACCATTCTGGCCTACTACTGGGACGACATTTCCCCGTCGCTCGCCACGAGCTGGGACAAAGTTAACCTGCTGACCACGTTTGGCCCGCTCGGCGGCCTGCTGGTCACCTACGGCCTGTTGCTGATTGCGCTGTTGTTAATTCTTGGCTGGGAAAAACGGTTCTTCCGCCGTCAGGCTTCCACCAGTATTCCTGCGAAGGAGAGTGTATGAAAACGATCGTCCCGGACTATCGTCTGGATATGGTGGGCGAACCTTGTCCGTACCCGGCCGTCGCGACGCTTGAAGCGATGCCGCAGTTAAAGAAAGGCGAAATACTGGAAGTGGTGAGCGACTGTCCGCAGTCGATTAATAACATCCCGGTGGATGCACGCAATCACGGCTACACCGTGCTCGACATCCAGCAGGATGGGCCAACCATCCGCTATTTAATCCAGAAGTAACCTGTCGCCCTCGCCGTCCGGCGAGGGCGTATTTCCCTTTAATCATAAAATCCCAATGTGTGTTTGATCACAGAACCGGCCTGCGCAGTTTACTTTGTTTCCTTGGTTTACTATGTTGTTTGTACTTTCTATCCGACACACCGCATTGAGGTTTACGTGATTAACCAACGAATGAGCAAGCTAACGAAAGGTGTATTACTGGCAATGAGCGGCATGATGGCGTTAGCCACGCCGCTGCTGACCCATGCCGACACCACTATCCAGCAGATCGCCGGTAAGGTGCTGCCGTATCAGGCAAAACCGCGCGTTTTCGTGTTGTCGGATATCGGCAACGAACCCGATGACCAGATGTCGCTCACCCGTTTTTTACTCTATTCCAATGAGATGAACGTCGAGGGGCTGGTGGCAACGACTTCCACCTGGCAGCGTGAAAAAGTGCATACCGATATGATTGACCTGGTGGTGGGGCACTATGCAGAGGTGCAACCTAACCTGTTGAAACATGCAGCCGGTTTCCCGACGTCAGCGCAGTTAAAATCAGTCGTCGCACCAGGCCTTGCCAGCTATGGCATGGCGGCAACGGGGGAGGGGAAAAATACGGCGGGTTCCGACCTGTTACTCAAAGCCATTGAACGCAGTACAGACGCGCAGCACCCGCTGTTTATTAACCTCTGGGGCGGTGCGAATACTCTGGCGCAAGCGTTGCAGGATCTCTCTCGCCAGCAGCCAGCGCAAAAGGTACAAGCGCTGACCCGTAATCTGGTGGTGTACTCCATTTCCGATCAGGATGATGCCGGGAGCTGGGTTCGTGAACATTACCCAGACATCACCTATATTGTCGATCCATCGAGCCAGAACGGGGAAGACTATGCTCGCGCGACCTGGACCGGTATCAGCGGCGATATGTATTACCGTAATGCGCCGGGCGCTGATTTCACTACGGTGTCTCAGCATTGGCTGGATGAAAATATCCGCGCGAAAGGGCCAATGGGGAAAGGCTATCTGCATTACCTCTTTATTATGGAAGGCGATACCCCGGCTTTCCTCAACCTGATTCGCAACGGCCTTAACGGCGACATGAACCCGGGCTGGGGCGGATGGGGCGGGCGCTATATCGTGCGCCAGCCGCAGCATGAAACGCGGCCTATCTGGACCAGCGGCGGTGATTTTTTTCCTGGCAACCCTAATGCGGCGGATACGGTAACCGGCGTTGACGGTAAGCAGTACACCTCGAATCAGGCCACTATCTGGCGCTGGCGTGAAGCCTTCCAGCACGACTTTGCGGCCAGAATGGACTGGAGCGTGAAGGACTTTGCATCTGCCAACCATAATCCGCAGGTGGTGGTCAATGGTCAGGGCGGACAGGATGTGGTTTACCTGACAGCCAAGGTAGGTGATGTGGTGACGGTAAGCGCGGACGGTACCAAAGACCCGGATGGCAACGCGTTAGGCTACAACTGGTTCCTTTATCCTGAAGCGGGTTCTGCCAGTTCTCAGCCGGTGGCGGTGGCTGATGTACAGGGACGTCGTGGGGAAGATAATCTCAACGCTCCCGCAGTGTTAACGATGGGGGAAAACGGGCATCCGACGGTTGAGGTAACGGCAAAACGAGCGGGGACTGAGCATCTGATTCTGGCGGTGACCGATGACGGTAAACCGTCGCTGACCTCCTACCGCCGAATTGTCATTTCCGTGAAGTAACCGAGGTGAGCGGGTGGCATCGGTCACCCGCTTTATCTCAGGAAATCCGCAGTGGTGTCGCGCGTTATGGCGCCAGATAAACCTGGGGTACATCGGCATCCGGATGTTGGCTCAGGCTGATATCCGCGCCGTACCAACGGTGGATCACCGATTGCTGAATTACCTCCTGCGGCGTTCCCTGCGCCACCAGCTTCCCCTGATGTAGCAGCAGTATTGAGTCGGCCCACAGCGCGGCGAGGTTGAGGTCGTGCAGCACGATACAGACGTGAAGCTTGCCGCGACGAGTCAGCTTTTTTAGCAGCCGCAGCAGATGCTGTTGATAGTAAAGATCCAGCGCCGAAGTGGGTTCATCCAGAAACAGCCAGCCCTGCGGACCATCTTCACCCCACAACTGCGCCAGGCTCCGCGCCAGCTGTACGCGCTGCTGTTCGCCACCGGAGAGCGCCGGGTAGAGGCGGCCTGCCAGGTGCGTACAGCCGGTTTCGGCCATCACCCGCGCAATCAGCGCCGGATCAACCTGTGGACCCCACGGCGCACGCCCCATGGCAATTACCGTTTCAACCGGCCAGTTGGCATTGAGCTGCGTACGTTGCAGCATCACCGCGCGGCGGCGGGAGAGGGCGGGGGCGGACCACGCGCTAAGCGCTTTACCTTCGATATGTTGCTCGCCGCTGTCGGCGGTTAAAAACCCGGTCAACAGCCGCAGCAGGGTCGATTTCCCTGCGCCGTTAGGGCCAATCAGCGCCGTGACTTCACCAGACTGTAGCGCCAGCGAGACGTTATCAATCACCCGGCGTTTACCGAGCTTCAGCGATAGCGAACGTGCAACGTACTGGTTATCCACGCATCCCCCTCTCCTGACGGAAAATAAGCCACAGGAACCACGGCGCACCGAGCAGACTGGTTAGCAGTCCAACCGGCATTTCGGCAGGCGCGGCGATGGTGCGGGCTAGGGTGTCGGCAATCAGCAGTAAAATCGCGCCTGCCAGCAAAGAACCGGGGATAAGCCCCCGGTGATCTGGCCCCAGCCACATTCGCATCAGGTGCGGCACTACCAGCCCGATAAAACCAATGACGCCGCTGATCGCCACCGAAGCGGCTACCAGCACCGCGCTGCACAATAGCAACAGCCGTTGCAGTACCCGCACGTTAACGCCGAGGTAGTGCGCCTCTTCATCACCCAACTGAAGTAAATTCAGACGCGCTGCCGTCCACCAGACGACCAGCGACGCAGGGATAATCAGCGTGGCGGCCACCAGCAGCGTTGGCCACTCAGCCTGCCCCAGGCTGCCCATGCCCCAGAGCGACATCTGGCGAAGCTGCGTGTCGTTGCTAATCCATGACAGCATGCCCACCAGCGCACCGCACAGAGCGTTAATCGCAATCCCGACCAGCAGCAGGCGGGAGAGCGAACCGTCTCCCGCTTTGCTGAGGACAAAAATCACCGCCATCACCGCCAGGCTGCCGATAAACGCCGCCAGCATCGGCGCGTAGAGCGCCACCAGCACCGGCACCGAAATCGGCAGCACCACCCAGAATGAAACCGCCAGCGCTGCACCGCTGCTGATCCCGAGCAGACCCGGGTCCGCCAGCGGGTTGCGAAACAGCCCCTGCATCACGCAGCCGGAGAGCGCCAGCGCGCTGCCAACCAGCAGCGCTAGCAGAACGCGGGGCAGGCGGATGGTGAGCCAGATATGGCGCAGTACCTCATCGCCCGACGGCCAGATGCTTGCCAGCGGCAGGCGCATCGCGCCGAGCGTGGTGGCAAACAGCGTCAGGGCAACGAGCAGCAGCACCATCAGCCACAGCTGGCGTGAGGCGGTGACGTTCATCAGTGTAACTGCTCCGCTTTCTGGCGCAGCTGTTGCAGCGCCTGCGGCGTGCGCGGGCCGAAGCCTAGCAGCGCCATATCGTCAATCACCAGCACCTGCTTGTTGCGCCCGGCAGGCGTCTGCGCCAGCCCCGGCAGCTTCCACAGCGCGGCTTCGCCGCCCATGCCTTTCAGGCCATCAGCGGAGATCACCACCAGATCCGGCAGGCTGGCAATGACCCCTTCCTGCGACATGGTGCGGTAGTGGTCGAAACCCTGCATGGCGTTCTGTAAGCCAGCCAGCTTGATGGCGCCGTCTGCCGCCGTTTGCTGACCGGCCACCAGCGCGCCGGAACCGCCGTGGCTGAGAATAAACAGCACGCGCTTGTTCAGCGGTTGCGCCGGGATTTTTGCCATATCGTCGTGCAGCGTTTTACGCAGCGCATCGCCCTGCGTCTGCTTGCCCAGCGCATCGGCAATGACCTGAACTTTGTTATCCATTGCCGTGGCGTCGTAGCCGCCCGGCACGTTCACCACCTTAACCTTGCTGCCTTCCACCTTTTGCAGCACCAGCGACGGTTGCGCCTGGCTGCTGGCAAGAACCAGCGTCGGGCGCAGTGAGAGGATGCCTTCGGTGCTCAACTGGCGAAGGTAGCCGACGTCCGGCAGCGACTGGGTTGCCGCGGGCCAGGTACTGGTGCTATCGCGCGCCACCAGTTGAGACTGCGCGTCCAGCGCGTAGACAATTTCGGTGACGTCGCCGCCCAGGGTGATAATGCGCTCGGCGGCGCTGGAGAACAGCGGCAGCGCAGCTAACAGTATCAGCAGGCGTTTCATACGGTCTGGCCTTCCGCCGTCAGGCTATCTACCTGGTTGCGCCACTGCGTTTGCTCCGGGTGGCCTTCGCTACGCTGGCCGTACAGCTGCGCAATCTGGGTGCCGTCTTTGGCAAACAGTTCCACGCTGGTGACGTGGCCGTCCACGGTCGGTTTGCGCGTGACCCACACTTCGTCGATGGTTTCTTCGCGCAGGTGCAGGGTGAAGGTACTGTTGAAGATGTTGATCCAGCCGCGCATTGGCGTCAGCTTCTCCAGCGTGCCGGTGAAGATCTGCACGCAGCCGCGGTTGCCGACGAAAATCATAAATTCGTTGCCGTCCTGTTGGATGGTTTCCAGCAGGCGAGGCAGCGCTTCGGTGTCAATACGGCAGGCCAGGTCATCGCTCACCAGACGGAAAGCCTGCTGGCGTGAGAGGTTGTATTTGCGCAGCAGCACGAAGAACTGATGCACGTCGGTCATTGCGCGCCACTCTTTTTCCAGCGCCGCACCGTCTGCCGTCTCGGCGTAGCGGGCATTTTCTACCGGGCGAAGGGCCAGCGGCGTTGGGGTTGATTGCGTCTGTTCAGCAATCAGCGCCTGCCAGGCAGCGCTATCCGTGGCATCGGTGGTATAAACCTTCAGCACCGCGTCGCCGTGCGGGTCAAAGAACTGAATGCTTTCGCGACCCTGATCGTTGACGTGAAACGCGCTGGCCCATTGGCTCAGGAACAGACGCAGGTCCAGCGCGCGAGGGTTCAGTACCAGGCCTGCATGGCCGTCAAGGTGCTGGTGGGTGAAGGCGCCAACCTGCTCGTGAACCGCATATTCGTTGCGGCAGATGCATTTGGTTTCGCCCACGTTTTCAAGCGCGGCAAGGATCGCGCGGGCATTATCCTGCAGGCGAACGGCATCGTGGCCGACGCGTGCTTCGGTCAGCTCCGCTTCGCTGATGCCCATCACGGCAGCGATGTCGCGAGCGTATTTGGCAGTACCGTTGGCTTTAACGTCCTGATAGCGCTGCCACAGTTCGGTTGGTGCGTTTTGCATAGCTCTCTTCCTTATAATTACCCCGGCCAGTAGCCGGGGGCAGGTTTCATTGATGTTGTTATCAGAAATCGACGTTAACGCCCAGCTGCCAGGTGCGGCCCGGCATGACCGCCAGCGATTTATCATTGGCGTCCTGGTTGGTGGACGTTTCAATGTTGCGGCTGCTCAGGTAGTCCCAGTATTTACGGTCGGTCAGGTTATACACCCCGCCGTTGATACGGACGTTCTTCGCCACGCGCCAGTAAGCCGTCCAGTCGAGCATGCCGTAGCCAGGTACGCGCATATATTCTTTGGTGGAATCCGTCAGCGTGTTGCCGGTGTTGGTGTAGCTTTCGCGGTTGGTGGTGGTGGCGCGTTTGCCTTTCACGAAGGTGGCGGTCAGCGCGGTACCGTAGACTTTGGACGGGTCATCCCACGCCACGCCGACGATGGCTTTCATTGGCGCAACGCTATCGAGGTCGACATATTTGTCGCCGTTGTAGCTGGATTTCGACTGCCCTTCACTGTAACCGTAAGCCAGGGTAGCGCTCAGGCCATCAACCTGTTCAAACCAGGTGCCGAAGTTGAACTTCGCGCTGATCTCACCGCCGTAGATATAGGCTTTATCGCGGTTTTCCGCCTGGTAAATGGTGTAGATGTTTGACGGTACGTTAGTGAACTGACCCGGGTTGTTCGCGCGGGTGTAACGGGTGTAAGCGATAAAGTTTTTATAGCTGTTGTAGAACAGCGCGGTACGCATGGTGATCCCTTCGGTCACCTCGCCCTTCATGCCCCATTCGAAGTTGTCGCTGGTCTCGGTTTTCAGATCGGTATTGCCGATCAGTGCGTATTGGCCGCGGCCCGCGTAGCTGGAACCGAGGTTCCATGAACCGTACAGCTGGCTGGTGTTCGGGAACTCCGCGCCGCGTTTGTACTGCAGATAGGTCATCATGCGCGGCGTGATGTCGTACTGGAAGGTCAGCGACGGCAGCGCCTGAGTATCTGAATTTTTGCCATACAGATTAGAAACCGACGACTCCGTCAGCACCGTGCTGTTAGTGGTCAGGCTGCTAAGGTTCTCCGGCTTGGTGGACTGATGCACCACGCGGACGCCCGGGATCACCGCCGCGTTATGGCCGTCGAGATCGAAGTTGATCTGATCCTGCAGGAAGCCGGCTACCGTGTATTCACGGCTGTCTGCTTCCGGCTGCATGATCTCGCTGAAGACGCTCGGGATCGGCGACTGGCTGAACGGACGCTGGGTTTTGGTGGTGCTAGCGTTGAAGCCAGCGCTCAGATCGTGGCGGCCAAGCGTTTTTGCCAATGCCGTCTGCATACCCCAGGTATCGGTATCGTAGTTTGAGTAGACCGTTTCCATGGTGCTGGTGAAGCTGTCCGGCATGTAGGTCTGGTCGTGCGCTTCGGTGTGCTGGTAGTACACCTTGGTGGACATGCTGTCGATGAAGTCGTTCATCGGCGTCCAGTCATCTTTCAGGCTCAGCCCCCAGCGACGGGTCTGGCTGGTCTGCTGCGCGTTACCAATGGTCTTACTGCCGCTGTCGTTCCAGACGTCGTAATGGGTATGGTTGGTTTTATGGTAGTAATCGAGGGTGCTGGTCAGTTTATGCTGATCGTTTGGTTGCCAGATCCCCGAGGTCATAAACGCGTCAGAGTGCCAGTTTGCCGGGAAAGCGTCGACGCTTGAGCTGTTGGTAGTGGTTTCCTGACCATCACGACGGCTGTAGACGAAAATCCCGCGCAGGGTTTCATCACCGCCCGCCGCTGTCAGGCCGTTGTGCCAGCTGCGGTCAGCGGAGTCATAACCGCTGCGGTAGCTAAAGGCGCTGGTTTTACCTGGGTGCAGGTAGTCGTCCGCCGATTTCGGCTGGAAGGAGACGTTGCCGCCGATAGAAGAGTTGGCGGTTTCGGTGTCGGTGGCACCGGACTGAATATCGACGCTGCCGTACATGTACGGGTCAATGTAGTCGCGGCCAATGCCGAAGGTGTTCTGGCCCGCGCGGCTAACGTAGCTACGGCCGGTGGCGTTTGGCTGGGCGATACCGTCCACGTCGATACCGACGCGGTTACTCTCGAGCCCGCGAATGTTGTAGCCAGTGTAGCCGCCACGGTCGAAGCCGCTTTTGCCGTTGCCGGAGCCGCCGCTGGAGCCGGTCGCGCCAATCAGAGGTTCATAACGCATGATGGAACCAAAGTCGTTGGCCCCTTTGTCCTGCAACTCCTGCGCGCTAATGGCGTGCTGATTGCCCGACTTCAGTACCGGAGCTGGCGCCGTGACGGTCATCTGCTCGGCGGTGTCTACCGCCGCGGTTTTGTCCTGTGTGTCAGCCGCAACGGCGGAAGTCTGGTAAATCGCTGCAAGCAAAGAGGTTACCAGTAGGCTTTTCTTGCACCACGCCTCTGATTGAATGGATTTGTACATAGTTGCCATGCCTTTCATCGTTATTAGTATTGGCTCACTCGCTACTTCCAGAAGTCGGCTTTTCCATAAGCGCTTCGAACGACTCCGTTTAATTTGATGCGAATAGTAATGATAGGAATTATCATTTGCAATAAAGTTTGCAAATAAATCTCTATGCATGCAACAATTTGATTACAATTAGTCCTTTAATTCATTGTGAGAATGTTATGACGCAGAAAGCCGCTATTACGGTCACCTACTGCTCCCAATGCAACTGGATGCTGCGCGCCAGTTGGATGGCGCAGGAGCTGTTGCACACTTTCAGCACCGATATCGCCTCGGTGACCCTGGTGCCCGGCACCGGCGGTATTTTTACCATTACCGTGGGCGAGGAGCTTATCTGGGATCGCAAGCGCGACGAGGGTTTCCCGGATGCCGCCGAGCTGAAACGCCGGGTGCGCGACGTCTGCTTCCCGGAAAAACCGCTGGGCCACGTGGACAAGCACGAGGCATAAAGCGGCTGCGAAAGCACCATTAAACGTGTATTATTAATGCATCTTTATTGGTGAGGAACAGGCTATGGCAGGCAAACGCATCGACCGTGAAAAACGGACCATCCGCAGCATGATTGCGCTTTATCAGCGACGCTGCCCGCAGGCGCAGGACGATGCAGAGCACTACCAGGCGCTGAATGCCTATGCCGATAAACGGCTGGATAAATGCGTGTTTGGCGAGGAAAAACCGGCCTGCAAGCAGTGCCCGGTGCACTGCTATCAGCCCGCCAAACGCGAAGAGATGAAGCAGATTATGCGCTGGGCTGGCCCGCGTATGCTGTGGCGGCACCCGATCCTGACCATCCGCCATCTGATTGATGACCGTCGCCCGGTGCCGGAGCTGCCGGAAAAATATCGCCCCAAAAAATAGCTACATCGTGCGGCAGTGACGGCGGTACTCTGACGGCGAACGCGCCGTGTGCTTGCGGAAGATTCGGCAGAAGTAGTTGCTGTCTTCAAAGCCGCAGTGATGGGCTATCTCTTTGATTTTCATCTCATACCCACGCAGTAATTTCTTCGCCAGCTCAAGCCGCACGGCGGTCAGATACTCATTGAATCCCACCGAGCCGGACTTCTGAAACAGATGCGACAGGTAGTTCGGCGTAATATGGAACTTCTTCGCCACCGTCTCCCGGCTGAGCGCCTCAGCGGCGTGCTCGTCGATATACTCCTGAACGGCGAGAAACAGCTCTTTGCTCTTGCTCACCGTATCTGCCAGATGGGTAAGCTGATCGATACAGTGGCTCAGCAGCCCGCTTAGCACGATCTGCGCCGTGGGCATCACCGGGCGAATAGCCAGTTCGTTCATCGCCAGCAGCAGATACGATCCTACCCGCGGGCCCAGCCGCGCCACGTGCTGCTTACGAATTTCCACAAATTTTTTGCCGTCGTACCGCTGCAGGCTGAAGCCGAGCTTCTGTTTGCTGAACAGAATGCTCAGCGTGGTAGCCGGGCCTTGCCACTGCGGGGCGTTCCAGCGGCCACCGGGCAGATAGAGCGCCTGCAGCGGGCCGAGCGGCGCGCTCAGGCAACCGTCGGCAAGCTCGCCTTCCAGCACGATCTCCAGACGGGGAAACGACACGCTCATCGCCAGCTCCGGCGCGGGCTGCGAGGTTTGCGGAAACCGCACGACAAGGTCGCTTTGCCGGGCAAGCAGCTGCTCCAGCACGGGGACGAGGGATTGCTCTGACATGTTCATGTCCTGGTTATTATTCTGGATTTTGAATCTCATCACACTTTATTTTGCTGTACACAAAAATCCAGTGTTGTGTAGCTATCTCATACAGAATGCCGACCGCTCGTGCAGTAACTTTTCATACATGTTGTGAAATGGTTAACAAAAGAGAGGGCGGTATGGACAAGCAAGCGGCATTCTGGCTGGAGGCGCTGGGCGCGAGTGGCGAACTGTCAGCGACAATGAAACATGAACTGGATACTCAGGGTTACACCATCGTCCACGGCGTGGCGGATGCCGACTGGCTGGCGGCGATGCGCGAGCGCATTGACTATCTGGTGGAGAAAGAAGGGGAGAACCTGGCGGTGGAGCACCATCAGGAAGAGACGGCGACGCGCGTGGCGAACCTCGTCAACAAGGGCGTGGTGTGGGAGAAGGTGTGGTCGCATCCGCTGATTTTGTCGGCGTGCCGCTATATCTTTGAGGGCGAGTTTAAAATTTCCAGCCTCAACGCCCGCGAGGCGCTGTACAACGGCGGCCATCAGCCGCTACACGCTGACTGGAAAAAGCCGCGTCCGGATTTCCCGAAGGTTCACCTGGTCAACACCATCTGGGCGATTGACGATCTCTACGCCGCCAACGGCGCGCCGCGGATTATTCCGGCAACCCATCTGCGCCCGGAATTGCCGGAAGAGGTGCTGGAGGATGTGGGGTTGCCGCACCCGGATGAGGTGATTTTTGAGGCGCCAGCAGGCAGTGTGATGATCTACAACGCCCACGCCTGGCACGGTGGCACCACTAACCGCGAAGGCTCTCGCCGCCGGGTACTTCACGGGCTGTATATCGACCGTGCGGATACCGCGCAGCAGGATCAGCGCCGCTGGTTAACGCCGGAAACGGCGAGCCGGTTGACCCCGGCGCAGAAGTGGTTGTTGGATGTGGAATGAGATGTTGTGCCGGCCCCGGGGTCGGCATAAACGCCTCGCCCGGGCTACATGAGCGTGTAGCCCGGCCAAGCGGAGCGCCGCCGGGGATGCTCGGCGCTCATCCCCCCATCACCACCCGATATCCCGCTTGTTCCACCATCGCTTGAATTGGTGCAATCTCCTCGAGCTCCGGCGCTTTTATCCCCGCCATTGCCCACTCGCGCTCCAGCAGGGAATACTTCGGCTCGCCGTACTGATGGAACGGCAGCAGATGCACTTCCTCAATAGGCAGCGGCGCCAGAAACGCCAGAATCTGTGCGACGTTCTTAGCGTTGAGGGTGTAACCAGGGATCAGCGGCAGCCGTGGAATCACTTTGATGCCCTCCGTCACCAGCAGGCGAAAGTTCTCCAGCACCCGCGGCTGGTTCATGCTGAGCACCTGACGCGCCTGCGCGCAGTCCATGATTTTCAGGTCAAACAGCACCTCATCGCACGCCTGCGCCAGCGGCAGCAGGCGGCGAGGGGAGGTATCGCCCGCGGTTTCAATGGCGGTGCGAATGCCCCACTGCTTGAGACGCTGTAAAAAGCGGGTGGCGAACTCGGCCTGCATCAGCACTTCGCCGCCGGAAAGCGTTACGCCGCCGCCCGACGCGCGGAAGAACACGTCGTCTTTGAGCACTTCCCGTTCGAGCGATTCCAGCGTCACGTCACGGCCAATATGTTCCCACGCCCCGGACGGACACTCCTCGGCATCCTGCAAACAGGTGGCGCAGTGCAGGCACTTGCTCTCCCGGCGGACGGTCTCGATTTTCGGCGACATCGACTCCGGGTTGGCGCACCACGGGCAGGTATGTGGGCAGCCTTTAAAGAACACCACCGTGCGGATGCCCTGACCGTCGTTAAGCGAATAGCGCTGGATATTGAAAATGCGCGCCGTGTCGGCGCGCGTCTCAATCACCTCACAGTTGATGCGCGGTGCGGCGGATAATGTCATCCTGAATCTCCTTCGACAGTTCGACAAAGAAGGCGCTGTAGCCCGCCACGCGAACCACCAGCCCGGCAAAATCCTGCGGGCGCTGCTGGGCTTCGCGCAGGGTTTCGGCGTTCACCACGTTGAACTGAATATGCTGGAGCTTGAGTTTGGTAAAGGCGTGCAGGAAATCCGCCAGCTTGTTGAGACCGCTTTCCCCCTCCAGCGTCGCCGGGGTGAACTTGACGTTCAGCAGCGTGCCGTTAGAGAGCAGATAGTTATCGAGCTTGCTCACTGACTTCAGCACCGCCGTTGGCCCCTGACCGTCCTGGCCGACCATCGGCGACAGCCCGCCGTCCGCCAGCTGTTCACCGGCAAAACGTCCGTCCGGCGTCGCGCCCACCACCGATCCCAGCGGCACGTGGGCAGAGACGGTATAGGAGCCCGGCGTAAACTGGCCGCCGCGCGGGTTACGGTACTTTTCCACCTCTTTGCAGTAAAAACGCAGCAGATCGGCGCTGATGTTATCAACATCGTCAATGTCGTTACCGTATTTTTCAAAGCGGTTAATCAGCCGTGCGCGAACCTTCTCGCCCTCCGGCGTGGCGAAGTTGGCCTTCAGCACCGCCAGCAGTTCGTCGAAGCTCATGCGCTGCTGGTCGAACACCATCCCTTTCAGCGCATGCAGCGAATCGCTCAGGTTGGCGATTCCGATACCCTGTACCCCGGAGAAATTGTAGCGCGCGCCGCCGTCGGTGATGTCTTTGCCGTTGGCGATACAGTCTTCAACAAACGAGGAGAGCAGCGGCACCGGCGCCCAGTCGCGATGGCCGATATCGCAGATATTGCTGCCTTCCACCATCAGCTTAATGTAGTGGCGAATCTTGTCGCGAATGCTCGTCAGCAGGTCGTCGTAGGTGAGTTGCGCATTGCCTTCGTGCTCAAGCATGACGATTTCCATCACCTTCAACAGGTTGAACATGGCGATATCGTGCAACCCGTAGGTGCGCCCCGGAATCGACAGCTCGACGCAGCCGACCACCGCGTAATCGCGGGCATCTTCCAGCGACACGCCGCGGTTGAGGAACGCGGGCACCACCACTTCATCGTTGAAGATCTGCGGGATCCCGGTGCCGAGGCGCACGGTTTCGGCGGTTTTGCGCAGGAACGGGCGGTCAATCAGTTCGTTGACCCGCACGCCGAGGTTCGGCTGCGGCAGGCGCACGTTCTGGTAGGCATCCAGACAGGTAAAGGAGAGGATGTTCACCGCGCTGCGACCGTTCTCGGTCAGGCCGCCGAGCAGGGCGGTGTAGCCGGTCGGGAAGCCCGCGAAGTAGCGGGCGCTACTGGTGGAACGCAGCAGCACGATATCGTTGCACTTCACCCACAAGGATTCGAGCAATTCCTGCATAAACGCCGGGTCTTCGCCGTGGTTCAGCGACGCCTGCCAGAACGGCAGCATGTACTGGTCAAAGCGGCCGAGCGAAATGGAACTGGCGTTCGACTCATACTGCAAAATGATGTTCATGTACCAGAACAGCTGGCTGGCCTGCCAGAAGTTTTCCGGCTTCTGCGCGGCGTTATGGCGCGAGATGCTAGCGATGGTTTCCAGCTCCTGACGACGCTGCGGGTCATTGCAGCCGCTTGCCATCTCGTCGGCCAGCGCGGCGTAGCGCAGGATGTGGCGCTGGGAGGCTTCCAGCAGAATCAGCACCGCCTGATAAAAGACGTTATCAGGCTGCTCGCGCAGATGGGCGTGCATCTCATTAACCAGCGCGTCCAGGCCGTTATTCAGCAGGCGCGGGTAGTCGATAATGATATGGCCCTGGCCTTTGTCGGTCTGGTTGACGCTGAAAATCTGCGTGCTGACGGCGGCTTTTACTTCGTCGGTCATCTGGGCGTTGATGAAATCCTTCATCGAGCGCTTTTCCCAGTACGGGAACAGTTCGTCGCGGTACAGGCGCTTATCGTCATCGCTAATGTTGAAGCGGTCCTGCGGGCGAGTCGGGAACTGGTCCAGCTCTTTTAACAGCCAGTACGGGTCCATCTCCGGCGACATAATCCCGGCGCGTGGTTTGATGGTGCGGTTCCCGGCAATCAACTCATCTTCACGAATGCTGATGGCGACGTTATCGAGAATATGGGCGGTGGCTTTGGCGCGGCGAATGAGCACCGGCTCGCCGTCGGTCTGACGATGGCTTTCGGTGTAGAGGACGGCGCGTTCAAGGGAGATTTCGCGCGGGTTGGCGAAGAGGGCGTCTTTCAGGCGCTGAATACGATTAGTCATTTTGCGGGCTCCTCGGAGGATTAACCTGACGTTTGTTATGGGATCTACGTTAGGCAAATGCGGGGCGAGGAGACAGAAGAGAATGAGGTGATTTACTGGATTATTGTGATCAAAAGGGAAAAATGAGATCTCAATTTTGTCTGGGTGCAATACCCGGCGTCGCGTTGCTTGGCCGGGCTACGAAACGAATGTAGTCCGGCCGAGCGCAGCGACGCCGGGGGAGTTTTACGGCAGAGAAGCAATCCAGTTCATCGCCAGCTCTGGCCATGCGGCGGCGGGCAGGCCTTTGGCACCGCGAATACCAAATCCATGCTTCCCTTCGGCGAACAGATGCAGCTCGGTCTGCACATTGTGCGCGCGCAGGGCGTTGAACATCACCAGCGAGTTATCGACCGGTACCGACGGGTCATCCACCGCGTGCATCAGGAAGGTTGGCGGCGTTTGTGCGGTGACGTTCCGCTCGGGAGAGTAGTGCTTAATCTGCTCGGCCGTTGGCGTGTCGCCAATCAGCGCCGTGCGCGAGCCGGGGTGAGCTATGGTTTTATCCATCGAGATAACCGGGTAGCCGAGCACCACGAAGTCGGGGCGTGCGCTCTGTTTATCGATGGCATCGAGCGGGGAATATACCGTTTCGTCGTAGCGCGTCTCCAGGCTTGCGGCCACGTGACCACCCGCCGAGAACCCCATCACGCCAATTTTTTGCGGATCAATATGCCACTTCGTGGCGTTAGCGCGTAGCGTGCGCAGCGCTCGCTGGGCGTCAGCTAATGGCGCATTGGCCCCTTCGGCATGACCATCGGCGGGCATGCGGTAGGTCATCACGAACAGGGTGTAGCCTTTGTCGTTAAACGGCGCGGCTAAATCGCTGCCTTCTTTATCCAGTACCACTCGTTGGTAGGATCCGCCGGGTGTCACCAGCAGCGCGACGCCGTTCGGATGTGCCGGGGCGTAGACGGTGATTTCCGGGGCGCGGATGCCGGTAACGGCGCGATCCGGCAGGCTCGGGTCTTTGCTGCGTTCAACCAGCGCGTAGCTCACCGGGCTGTTTTTAGCGCCAGGCGCTTCGCCACCGGGCCAGATGGAAAAAACGGGTAGGGCGGCAACAGCCGTCTGTACGGAAAATGCCAGAGCAAGAGCGGCGGACAGAGGTAAGCGAATCATAGACGTCTCCACGGGGAAAACGCTTATTTATCATCCATGACATCGTGAGAACGGGAATGAATTCACAAAACGATGTTTCATAAATAGAGAAACGAGAAGGTGTGAGGTGGATGCTATTCCCGGCGTCGCGTTGCTCGGCCGGGCTACGAACCGAATGTAGCCCGGCCGAGCGCAGCGACGCCGGAGAAAACTTACGCGCGGGTGGCGATCAGAATCGCGGATGCTTTGATCAGCGTAATCGCGCGGCTGCCTTTCGCCAGCTTCATCTCGCTCTGGCTTTCGTTGGTGACCACGGCAACAATCTCAAAGCCAGCATCGGTTTTGATATGTACGGTAGCGTTCACCGCGCCTTCGGTCACCTGAGTGACTTCACCGGCAAACTGGTTGCGGGCGGAGAATTTCAGACCACAGTCTTCGGTTGCCAGCGTGACCCACGGGGCTTTAATCAGCGCAATGGCTTCCTTACCATTGACCAGGCCCAGCGCTTCTTTACTGCTGTGAGTGACGATAGCGACCAGCTTTGCGCCGCCCGGCAGGGTCAGTTCGATTTCGTCGTTGACCGCGCCGGTAGAGACTGCGCTGATGGTGCCTGTTAATTGGTTGCGTGCTGAAACTGCCATACGATACTGCCTCCATTCACTCGTTATTGAATCAGAGGTCAGTATAGCCACAGTTTTTACATTAACGTATCTTTATCAATACCCAGGCGTTTCATTCTTGAGAGCAATGTGGTGCGTTTAAGCCCCAGACGCTGCGCCGCGCCTTTCGCCCCGGCCACTACGCCGTTGGTCTCTCTCAGCACCCGAACAATCAGCTGATATTCGTCCTCTCCCTCTTTCGGCGACTCCGCCATCGGCATTGGCTCCGGCGGCGCTTCGCTGGCAAAGGCCAGCTCCGGCAGAGAAAGCTGCAGCACGCTGCCGCGGGTCAGCAGCACCGCACGCTCAATCACGTTTTCCAGCTCGCGCACGTTACCCGGCCATTCCATCTGGCTTAAGGTCCGCAGCGTTTCCGCCGGAATGCTGTCGATGTTGCGCCCCAAACGGCGGGCGATTTTAAAGGTGAAGGCTTTGACCAGCAGCGGAATATCTTCCGGGCGCTCGCGCAGCGGCGGCAGGTGGATCGGGAAGACATTCAGGCGATAGTAAAGATCGCTACGGAATTCGCGATCCAGCACCATCTGCTTGAGATCGCGGTTAGTGGCGGCGATCAAGCGTACATCAGTCTGGATCAGCTTATTGCTGCCGAGGCGTTCGAACTCCTGCTCCTGCAACACGCGCAGCAGCTTCGGCTGCAGCTCTAGCGGCATATCGCCCACTTCATCGAGGAACATGGAGCTTTTATCCGCCAGTTCAAAGCGGCCAATGCGCTGGGCGCTGGCACCGGTAAATGCGCCGCGCTCGTGGCCGAAGAGGTCGCTTTCCAGCAGGCCAGCCGGCATTGCCGCGCAGTTCATCTTCACCATCCGGCGGCTGTTACGGCCGCTCAGATTGTGGATGGCGCGGGCAATCAGCTCTTTACCGGTGCCGGTTTCGCCGAGGATCAGCACGGTGCTGTCGCTTGGCGCCACCATCTCAACCTGCTTGAGCACGTTGAACATCGCTTCGCTGCGGCCGATTATCTCGCCAAACTCGCCGTCAACGTTGTTCAGCTGTTCGGTCAGCGCGAGATTCTCGTCCACCAGACGCTCTTTCAGACGGTGTATTTCCTGATAGGCGAGGGCGTTATCGACGGCAATGGAGACGCGCTCTGCAATTTGCTTGAGCAGCTTCAGGTTGGCGGCGCAGAACACTTTTTCGTCGCACTGGGCAAGCTTCAGCACGCCGAGCATTTTGTCGCCGGACATCAGCGGCAGCAGGCACAGCGTCTGAATTTTATCGTCCCACATTTCAAACAGCTGGCGCTCGTACGGGGCCAGCTTGTCCTGTTCGTGGAGATTGAGCTTGAGCATCTCCTGGCTCTTAAACACGCGTTCGGTCAGCGTGCCGGATTCGTTCACTTCGCTCTGATCGTGGACCGGATCGTTGACGTCAATATAGTGCGTTGAGTAGATATTCAGCTTGCCTTTGCGGTTGCCGCGCAGCACCACGCTGATGGCGTCGATATTGAAGTAGTAGTGGATCTCTTTGGCTACTGCGCCGACCAGATCGTCCATGTCGAGGCGCGACAGCACGGCGTTGGTAATCGCCACCAGAATACGGAAATTATCGCGCTCGCGGCACAGCAGATCGTAATCGACGTTGTTGGTCACCCGGCTTTGGATCTGCTCGGTGACGACGGCAACAATCTGGGTAAATGTATGCAGGCGCTGGTACTCTTTTTCGCTCCACGGCTGGTCGTTCTGGCGGATAAACTCGCAGCCGCCGAAGATGCGTCCTTCCGCCGCCAGCGGTAGCAGACAGTAGTGCCCGAACGGTGAGTAGAGCCCGCTGTGGGCCAGTTGCGGCCAGGCTTCATGGAACTCGCTGTAGCTGCAGTGCAGGGCATCGGGGCGAGACAGCAGTCGTCTGACCGGGCCGTTTGCCAGCACGCTATCGTCTTCATAGGCGATGGGTTTACCCGCTTCATGCGTGGCGTGGTAGCCCGCGCGGTGGTTTCCCGGCTGCAGCAGGATGATCGCCGCGCTGTCCGCTAGCGCAGATTGTTTTGCCAGCTGCGCCAGCGTTTCGCTGAGTGCGGCCAGATCGGGTTGTTGGAGAAGAGTCCGGGTGATATCAAACAGCCCTTGCTGGCCGAGATCGCCCATCGGTGTATACGACATGTAGCTTGCCCATAAATGCACCGCGGTGGGTGCGATCGCCAAAAGCCTATCCCGTCACCATACTGACGGGGATAAGCTCTAATAATAATAATAAATTTCAGACCTTGAGCGGCCTGTTAACAGATTCGTGGCAGCGGTTCGGCGTGAGGAAGATCCAGCGTGCGTTTCACGCCGTACAGCCCGGCAACGCGAACCCCACGGCGTTCCGTGACTTCGCCAATGATAGCGGCATCACGCCCCAGCGGATGGGCGCGCAGTGCGGCGAGCACCTCATCGGCTGCTTCGCGGGTCACGCCGATCACCAGTTTACCTTCATTTGCGAAGTTAAGCGCGTCAAGCCCTAATAATTCGCACACGCCGCGCACCGCGTCTTTCAGCGGAATATGTTGTTCATGAATTTCAACACCGTGGCCGCTGGTGGCGGCAAACTCATGGGCCACCGCGTTGACGCCGCCGCGGGTGGCATCACGTAGCGCTTTCACCCCGGCAATTGGGCGCAGGCTCTGGATAAGCGGCGTCAGCACCGCGCAGTCGCTCTGCAGTTCGCCGTCAAGACCGAGCTGTTCGCGTAGGTTGAGGATGGTCGCGCCGTGGTCGCCGAGCGTGCCGCTGACCATCAGCAGATCCCCCGGGGTGAGCGTTGCCGCGCCCCAGTGAATATCGGACGGGATGGCACCCATTCCGGCGGTATTGATAAACAGCTTATCCGCCGCGCCACGACCCACGACCTTGGTGTCGCCGGTGACGATGGCGATATCCGCCGCTTTGGCCGTCTCCGCCATGCTGTTGACCACCGCCTCCAGCGTCTCCATCGGCAGCCCTTCTTCAATAATAAAGCCGCAGGAGAGGTAGCGTGGCACCGCGCCGCTCACCGCCACATCGTTGGCGGTGCCGCAAATCGCCAGCTTGCCGATATTGCCGCCGGGGAAGAACAGCGGGTCAATGACGTAGCTGTCGGTGGAGAAGGCCAGGCGGTCGCCGTGGGCGGTCAGCGAGGCCAGCGACAGACGCGCCTGATCTTCCTGCTCTGCCAGCCAGGGGTTGGCGAAGGCTTTCATAAACAGGCTGTCGATCAGCTGCTGCATCGCCAGCCCGCCGCTCCCGTGCGCTAACTGAATACTTTTCATGCTTCTGCCTCCTGACTGCGATATTGATACCAGGCGGCGCAGGCGCCTTCCGACGACACCATCAGCGCGCCAAACGCGCTCTGCGGGTTGCAGGTGGCGCCAAACAGCGGGCACTGATGTGGTTTGCAGCGGCCGGTCAGCACGTCGCCGCAGCGGGCGCGCGGGTCATCGCAGACGCGCTGTGGCTGCGGTTTGAAGTGCGCTTCCGCGTCGAATGCTTGATAGTCTGGCGTCAGTTGCACACCGGAGTCGTTGATTAACCCCAGGCCGCGCCATTCGCTGTCGCCCTTGACGGCAAATACCTCGGCAATGGCGTTTTGTGCAAGCAGGTTGCCATCGTCCGGCACCACGCGGCGGTACTGGTTTTCGACGCAAGGCGAGGCGGTAATTTTCTGCTCCACCAGCATGTTCACGCCCTGCAGCAGGTCAACCGGCTCAAAACCTGCCACCACCAGCGGGCGCTGATAGTCGCTGGCGATAAAGCCGTAGGCGTGGGTGCCGATGACCATGCTGACGTGGCCCGGCGCCAGAAACGCATCGATACCGTTGTCCGGCTGGTCGAGCAGGCTGCGCAGCGTGGGAATCAGCGTAATGTGCTGACAGAAAAAGAAGAAGTTACTGACCTTCTGCGCCTTCGCCTGTTGCAGCGTGATGGCGGTGGTCGGCATGGTGGTTTCAAAGCCTAAGCCGAAGAACACCACTTTACGGTCCGGGTTCTGCTGCGCCAGCTTTAAGGCGTCCATCGGCGAATAGACGATGCGGATATCCGCACCGCGTGACTTCGCCTGCATCAGCGAGCCGTTTTTCCCCGGCACGCGCATAGCGTCGCCGAAGGTACAGAAAATCACCTCTTTATGGCTGGCGATTTCAATACAGGTGTCGATGCGCCCCATCGGCAGTACGCACACCGGGCAGCCCGGCCCGTGGATAAATTCGATGTTCTCCGGCAGCAGTTGGTCGAGACCGAATTTGAAAATCGCGTGCGTGTGGCCGCCGCACACTTCCATGATGCGCAGTGGGCGTTCAGCGGTATAGGCCAGATGCTGCGCCCGGCTTTTCAGGTGGGCAATCAACTGCATCACCTGCTCGGGCGCGCGGTACTCATCAACAAAACGCATTACCGTTCCTCGCCAAAAAGCAGCGCGCCAACGTCGGGCTCGACTTCAAACATATTTTCCAGCGCCGCGAGGGTATCGCGCGCCTCTTCTTCGTTGATGATGCTCATGGCAAAACCCACGTGCACCAGCACCCACTGGCCGATGCGCGACTGACCGTTTTCGTCCACTGCGCCGACCAACGTCAGGTCGACGTCGCGCTTAATGCCGCAAACATCTACCTTCGCCTGTACGCCATCAATGGCAGAAATTTGTCCCGGAATGCCTATGCACATCGCTGCGTCTCCAGCCAGTTCAGCCAGCTATCCATGCCTTCGCCGCTGGTGGCGGAGAGCAGGATGATTTCAATATTCGGGTTCACTTCGCGCGCGCAGGCGAGGCACTTCTCAACGTCGAAGTTGAGGTACGGCAGCAGGTCAACTTTGTTGAGCAGCATGACCGACGCGGCGGCAAACATATGCGGGTACTTGAGCGGCTTGTCTTCACCTTCGGTGACCGACAGCACGGCGACTTTGTGGCGTTCGCCCAGATCAAAGCTCGCCGGGCAGACCAGGTTGCCGACGTTCTCAATAAACAGAATCCCGTTGCTCTCAAGCGGCAGGCGCGGGGCAGCGTCGGCAATCATCTGCGCATCAAGGTGGCAGCCCTTACCGGTGTTGACCTGAATCGCCGGGGTGCCGGTGGCGCGGATACGCGCGGCGTCGTTCACCGTCTGCTGGTCGCCTTCGATAACGGCGCAGGAGACGCGGTCTTTCAGACGCATCAGGGTTTCGGTGAGCAGGGTAGTTTTACCGGAGCCAGGGCTGGAGACCAGATTCAGCACCAGCTGTTCGCGGGCGGCAAAGCGTGCGCGGTTGCGGGCGGCAATCTGGTTGTTTTTATCCAGCACATCTATTTCGACTTCCAGCATCCGGCGCTGGCTCATGCCCGGCGCGTGAGTGCCCGCTTCGCCGTGGCCGTAGTGCAGGTCGCCGTTATCCGCGGCCTGCGGTTCAAATTCTCGGGTTCTGACGCCGGTAATGGAGATTGCCGGACGGCCTGCCGGGGCGAAAGGCGCGCTGCGGAACAGCGAGTGCGGGTTACGTTCATCGCCCTCTATATAGAGGTTGCCATCGGCACAACCACAGGTGGTACACATACTTTACTCCTGATCAATTTCAATTCGCTGAATCTGTAAACCGTCGTCGGCGACGATGCGCAGGTTGTCGCTATGGCATTGCGGACAACGGCGCACGTGAACTGACACGAGCTGAACATACTGCTGGCAGGATTCACACCAGCATTCCGCCTCCTGTTCTTCGACGTGCAGTGTACAGCCTTCAGCCAGCGTGCCGCGGCACACCAGATCAAAACAAAAGGTCATTGCGCTCGTCTCTACACAAGAAAAAGCACCGACCTTCATCCAGACGCCGGTGACGCGCTTCGCGCCGTTTTGTATCGCCTGTTGTTCGACAATTTCCAGCGCTCGCTGGCAGAGCGTGATTTCGTGCATAACGCCTCCTGGTACATCACTCGCAGGAGTAATGCAATAACGATGCCAGAGATGAAATATGGGGCGTAAAGACTGTCGATGACGATGTCGCACTGACGAAATGACATGTCACTCCGGCAGTGTCATTTCATTAAAGTTAAATAAAATCAGCAGGTTAAAAACATGGCATGAAAAGTGCTTAGGAGGCTTGTTTCTATTAACCGGGTAACCGACATGACTATTTGGGAAATTAGCGAGAAGGCCGACTATATCGCCGATCGTCACCGCCGCCATCAGGATCAATGGCGTGTCTACTGCAACTCTCTGGTTCAAGGGATTACGTTGTCCAAAGCGCGTCTGCATCACGCCATGAACTGCGCGCCAGAGAAAGAGCTGAGCTTCGTGCTGTTCGAACACTTCGTGGTTTCTGTGAGCCTGGCCAGCGGCTTTAACAGCCACACCGTTGAGTACGTAGTTGAAACCCGCGACGGCCTGAATAAACAGTGCGTAGGCAGCGCCGAGATGAGCATGAACGGCTTTATTGACGGCACCGTCAATATCCGCGACCGCGAGCAGGTGCTGGAGCATTACCTGGAAAAAATTTCGCCGGTATACGACACCCTGTATGCGGCGCTTGAAAGCGACAGCCCGGTGAGTTTCAGCCAGCTGGCACAAGAGCCTCAACGGGCTTCTCACGCTTGATTATCGGTGTGTCGACGGGTGTCGAAATGACACTTGCTCTGCATAATTTCGTCAAAAATGACTGTCACCTGAGGAAGACCTGGTGAATCGTTTTGTAATTGCTGACTCTACCGTTTGTATCGGTTGCCGTACCTGTGAAGCGGCCTGTGCGGAAACGCATCGCCACCACGGCCTGCAATCTATGCCGCGGCTTAGAGTAATGCTCAATGAAAAAGAATCCGCGCCACAGATGTGTCACCACTGTGAAGACGCGCCGTGCGCCGGGGTTTGCCCGGTAAATGCGATTACCCGCGTCGATGGCGCCGTACAGCTGAACGAAAGCCTGTGCGTGAGCTGCAAACTGTGCGGCATTGCCTGCCCGTTTGGGGCGATTGAATTTTCCGGTAGCCGTCCGCTGGATATCCCGGCCAACGCTAACTCGCCGAAAGCGCTGCCTGCGCCGCCGGCTCCGGCTCGCGTCAGTACGCTGCTGGACTGGGTGCCTGGTATCCGTGCTATCGCGGTGAAATGCGACCTGTGCCACTTCGACGAAGAAGGCCCAGCCTGCGTGCGTACCTGCCCGACCAAAGCGCTGCATCTGGTGAACAACATGGACATCGCCCGCGTCAGCAAACGCAAACGTGAGCTGACCTTCCATACCGACTTAGGCGATTTGACGCTGTTCCAGGCGCAACAAGGAGAGGCGAAATGAGCGTCATGACGTTGATTAATAGCGCAGTGGCCTGGTTTGCCGCCGCCGCCGTGCTGTCCTTTGTGCTGTCGTTTAATAAATCCCTGAGCGGTTTTGTTGCCGGCATCGGCGGCGCGCTGGGCAGCCTGTGCGCGGGGCTGGCGGGCGTTCAGGTGCTGGTTCACGGTTACCCGGTATTGGGCAGCCTGTCGCTGGTCCACTACACCGTGCTGGTCTCCCCGCTGAACGCGGTATGGCTGATTGCGCTCGGCCTGTGCGGCCTGTTTGTCAGCCTCTATAACATTGACTGGCATCGTCATCCGAACGTCAAAAGCAACGGCCTGCTGATTAACATCCTGCTGGCGGCTGCCGTCTGCGCGATCGTGGCGAGCAGCTTCGGTTCGCTGGTGGTGATGGCGGAAATCATGGCGCTGTGCGGCGCGTTCCTCACCGGCTGCGCCTCCTCCGGCAAGCTGTGGTTTGCACTGGGCCGTCTGGGCACTATTCTGCTGGCGATTGCCTGCCTGCTGCTGTGGCAGCGCTACGGCACGCTGGATCTGGTGCTGCTGAACGAACGTGCGCAGATGCTGCCAATCGGTTCTGACATCTGGGTACTTTGCGTGATGGGCTTCGGCCTGCTGGCAGGGATTATCCCGCTGCACGGCTGGGTGCCGCAGGCTCACGCCAACGCGAGCGCACCGGCTGCCGCGCTGTTCTCTACCGTGGTGATGAAAGTGGGTCTGCTCGGCATTCTCACCGTGTCGCTGCTGGGTGATGTTCAGCCGCTGTGGTGGGGCATTGCGCTGCTGGTGTTGGGCATGATCACCGCGTTTGTCGGCGGTCTGTACGCGCTGATGGAGCACAACATTCAGCGTCTGTTGGCGTACCACACGCTGGAAAACATCGGCATCATCCTGCTCGGTTTAGGCGTCGGCGTGACCGGCCTGGCACTGCAGGAGCCGGTGATGGTGGCGCTGGGTCTGACCGGTGGTCTGTACCATCTGCTTAACCATAGCCTGTTCAAAACCACGCTGTTCCTCGGCGCGGGCTCGGTTTGGTTCCGTACCGGCCACCGCGACATCGAGAAGCTGGGCGGTATCGGTAAACGTATGCCGATGATCTCCCTGGCGATGCTGGTCGGCCTGATGGCGATGGCTGCGCTGCCGCCGCTGAACGGCTTTGCTGGCGAATGGGTTATCTACCAGTCCTTCTTCAAGCTGAGCACCAGCGGAGCGTTTATTGGTCGTCTGCTGGGGCCGTTGCTGGCCGTTGGCCTGGCGATCACCGGCGCACTGGCGGTGATGTGTATGGCGAAAGTCTACGGCGTTACCTTCCTTGGCGCACCGCGCACTAAAGAGGCGGAAAACGCCTGCTGCGCACCGCTGCTGATGGCGATCAGCACCGTGGTGATGGCGCTGCTGTGCATCGTTGGCGGCGTTGCCGCGCCGTGGCTGCTGCCAATGCTGAGCGCCGCCGTGCCGCTGCCGATGGCTACCGCGCACACCGTGGTCTCCCAGCCGATGATTACCCTGCTGCTGATTGCCTGTCCGCTGCTGCCGTTCATCATTCTGGCGCTGCTCAAAGGCAACCGCCTGCCAAGCCGTTCTCGCGGCGCGGCGTGGGTCTGTGGTTACGACCACGAACAATCCATGGTGATCACCGCGCACGGTTTTGCGATGCCGGTGAAACAGGCCTTTGCCCCGGTACTGAAACTGCGCAAATGGCTTAACCCGGTCTCTCTGGTTCCGGGCTGGCAGAACGCGGCGGCGCCGCTGCTGCTGCAACGCCTGGCGCTGGTTGAACTGGCGGTGCTGGTCGTGATTGTCATCTCTCGAGGAGCCTGAACATGACGTTCATATTTGCTGTACTGCAGGCGCTGGTGCTGTTTGCCGTCGCGCCGCTGCTGTCTGGTATCACCCGCGTGCTGCGCGCACGGTTGCATAACCGTCGCGGGCCGGGCGTGATGCAGGAGTATCGCGACATCATCAAACTGCTGGGCCGTCAGAGCATTGGCCCGGACGCTTCCGGCTGGGTGTTCCGCCTGACGCCGTTTGTGATGGTTGGCGTGATGCTGACGATTGCGACCGCGCTGCCGGTGGTGACTGTTGCTTCCCCGCTGCCGGGTCTGGGCGACTTGATTACCCTTATCTACCTGTTTGCCGTCGCGCGTTTCTTCTTCGCCATTGCCGGTCTCGACACCGGTAGCCCGTTCACCGCCATCGGCGCAAGCCGTGAAGCGATGCTCGGCGTGCTGGTGGAGCCGATTCTGCTGCTGGGTCTGTGGGTCGCTGCGCTGGTCGCAGGCTCTACCCATATCAGTAACATCACTGCCACGGTTTACCACTGGCCGGTCAGCCGCAGCATTCCGCTGGCGCTGGCCTTCTGCGCCTGTGCCTTCGCCACCTTTATCGAAATGGGCAAACTGCCGTTCGACTTAGCGGAAGCGGAGCAGGAGCTGCAGGAAGGCCCACTGTCTGAATACAGCGGCAGCGGCTTCGGCGTGCTGAAGTGGGGCATCAGCCTGAAACAGCTGGTGGTGCTGCAGATGTTCGTTGGCGTCTTCATCCCGTGGGGACAGATGACCAGCTTTAGCGTTGGTGGGCTGGTGGTTGCCGTGATTGCCGCCATCGTCAAGCTGGTGGTTGGCGTGCTGATTATCGCGCTGTTCGAAAACAGCATGGCGCGTCTGCGTCTGGATATTACCGGTCGTATCACCTGGACCGGGTTCGGTTTAGCCTTTTTAGCCTTCGTCTCCTTGCTGGTGGCGTGATAAGAGAGTTTTGAGCATGTCTGAAGAAAAAGTGGGTCAACACTACCTCGCTGCGCTGCACCAGTCCTTCCCGGGCGTGGTGCTGGACGAAGCCTGGCAGACCAAAGACCAGTTAACGATTACCGTGAAGGTGAACTACCTGCCGGAAGTCGTCGAGTTTCTTTACTACCAGCAGGGCGGCTGGCTGTCGGTGCTGTTCGGCAACGACGAACGTAAACTGAACGGACACTATGCGGTCTACTACGTGCTGTCGATGGAAAAAGGCACCAAGTGCTGGATTACCGTGCGCGTCGAAGTCGATCCGAACACCCTCGAATACCCGTCCGTCACGCCACGCGTTCCGGCGGCGGTCTGGGGCGAGCGCGAAGTGCGCGACATGTACGGCCTGCGCCCGGTGGGCCTGCCTGACGAACGTCGTCTGGTGCTGCCGGATGATTGGCCAGACGAGCTGTACCCGCTGCGTAAAGACAGCATGGACTACCGTCAGCGCCCGGCACCGACCACGGATGCCGAAACCTACGAGTTCATCAACGAGCTGGGCAGCAAGAAAAACAACGTGGTGCCAATTGGCCCGCTGCACGTCACCTCCGATGAACCGGGCCACTTCCGCCTGTTCGTTGACGGCGAGAACATTATCGACGCCGACTACCGTCTGTTCTATGTCCACCGTGGCATGGAAAAACTGGCGGAAACCCGCATGGGTTACAACGAAGTGACCTTCCTGTCCGACCGCGTGTGCGGCATCTGTGGTTTTGCCCACAGCACCGCCTACACCACCTCCGTCGAGAACGCGATGGGCATCGTGGTGCCGGAACGTGCGCAGATGATCCGCGCCATTCTGCTGGAAGTTGAGCGTCTGCACTCGCACCTGCTGAACCTCGGCCTGGCGTGCCACTTCACCGGTTTTGACTCCGGCTTTATGCAGTTCTTCCGCGTTCGTGAAGCCTCCATGAAAATGGCGGAAATCCTCACCGGCGCGCGTAAAACCTACGGCCTGAACCTGATTGGCGGCATCCGTCGTGACTTCCTGAAAGACGACATGATCCAGACCCGTCAGCTGGCGCAGCAGATGCGTCGCGACGTGCAGGATCTGGTGGATATTCTGCTGAGCACCCCGAACATGGAACAGCGCACCGTCGGTATCGGCCGCCTGGATCCGGAAATCGCCCGTGACTTCAGTAACGTCGGTCCGATGGTTCGCGCCAGCGGCCACGCCCGTGATACCCGTGCCGATCACCCGTTTGTGGGCTACGGTCTGCTGCCGATGGAAGTACACAGCGAGCAGGGTTGTGACGTTATCTCCCGCCTGAAAGTGCGTATCAACGAAGTGTTCACCGCGCTGAACATGATTGATTACGGCCTCGATAACCTGCCGGGCGGCCCGCTGGCGGTGGAAGGGTTCACCTACATTCCTAACCGTTTCGCGCTGGGCTTCTCAGAAGCGCCTCGTGGCGATGATATTCACTGGAGCATGACCGGCGACAACCAGAAGCTGTACCGCTGGCGCTGCCGCGCGGCGACCTACGCCAACTGGCCAACCCTGCGCTACATGCTGCGCGGCAACACCGTTTCCGATGCGCCGCTGATTATCGGTAGCCTCGATCCTTGCTACTCCTGTACCGACCGTATGACCGTGGTTGACGTGCGTAAGAAGAAGAGCAAGGTCGTGCCGTACAAAGAGCTTGAGCGCTACAGCATCGAGCGTAAGAACTCGCCGCTGAAATAAGGAATCGTCATGTTTACCTTTATCAAAAAAGTCATCAAAACCGGCACTACGACATCGTCCTATCCGCTGGAACCGATGCCGGTTGATAAAAACTTCCGCGGCAAGCCGGAACACAACCCGCAGCAGTGTATCGGCTGCGCGGCGTGCGTGAACGCCTGCCCGTCGAACGCCCTGACGGTGGAAACCGACCGCGTCAGCAATCAGCTGGCGTGGCAGTTCAACCTCGGCCGCTGCATCTTCTGCGGCCGCTGTGAAGAAGTATGCCCGACGGCGGCGATCAAGCTGTCGCAGGAGTACGAACTGGCGGTGTGGAAGAAAGAAGATTTCTTGCAGCAGTCCCGTTTTGATATCTGCAACTGCCGCGTCTGCAACCGTCCGTTTGCAGTGCAAAAAGAGATTGATTACGCCATTGCGCTGCTCAAGCACAACGGCGACAGCCGCGCGGAAAATCACCGCGAAAGCTTTGAGACCTGCCCGGAATGTAAGCGTCAGAAATGTTTGGTGCCTTCCGACCGTATTGACCTGACTCGCCACATGAAAGAGGCCATCTGATGAGCAACTTAATAGGGCCACGCGACGACAACGGCATGCCGGTGCCGATGACGGTAGAAGAATCTATCGCCAGCATGAAAGCGTCGCTGCTGAAAAACATCAAGCGTTCCGCCTACGTGTACCGCGTGGACTGCGGCGGCTGTAACGGCTGCGAAATCGAAATTTTTGCCACGCTTTCACCGCTGTTCGACGCCGAACGTTTTGGTATTAAAGTGGTGCCGTCACCGCGTCATGCCGACATTCTGCTGTTTACCGGTGCGGTCACCCGCGCCATGCGTTCGCCGGCGCTGCGCGCCTGGCAGTCCGCGCCGGACCCGAAAATCTGTATCTCCTACGGCGCCTGCGGCAACAGCGGCGGTATCTTCCACGACCTGTACTGCGTCTGGGGCGGCACCGATAAAATTGTACCCGTAGACGTGTACATTCCTGGCTGCCCGCCAACGCCTGCGGCAACGCTGTACGGCTTTGCCATGGCGCTGGGTCTGCTGGAGCAGAAAATCCACGCGCGTGCGCCAAGTGAACTGGACGCACAGCCGGCTGAAATTCTGCATCCGGATATGGTCCAGCCGCTGCGCGTGCAGGTTGACCGTGCCGCGCGCCGTCTGGCTGGCTATCGTTATGGTCGCCAGATTGCCGACGACTATATGCTGCATCTGGGCCAGGGTGACACTCAGGTTCAGCAGTGGCTGGCCACAGAAAACGATCCGCGTCTGACGGAAATCGTCACGCAGCTTAACCACGTAGTAGAAGAGGCACGTATTCGATGAGCGAACAGGTGGTGTTCAGTCAACTGAGCCGTAAATTTATTGATGAGAACGATGCCACGCCTTCCGAGGCGCAGCAGGTTGTCTATTACAGCCTGGCGATTGGCCACCACCTCGGGGTCATCGACTGCCTCGAAGCCGCGCTGACCTGCCCGTGGGATGAATATCTGGCGTGGATTGCTACGCTTGAAGCGGACAGTACGGCGCGGCGCAAGATGGAAGGCGTGCCGAAGTACGGCGAGATTGTCATCGACAGCAACCACGTGTCGATGTTGGCGAACGCGTTTGATAAAGCGCGGGCGTCACAAACCCCGCAGCAAAAAGAGTGGAGCCAGGCGATGCTCAATATGCTGCACGCCATTCATCAGGAGAGCGCCATCTATCTGATGGTGCGTCGCCTGCGCGACTGATTTTACGATTGAGGAATGACCATGACTGACGTTTTACTCTGTGTCGGCAATAGCATGATGGGCGACGATGGCGCTGGCCCTCTGCTGGCAGAAATGTGTGCAGCCCAGCCGAAAGGGGCGTGGGTTGTGATTGACGGCGGCAGCGCGCCGGAAAACGATATTGTGGCGATCCGCGAGTTGAACCCAGCTCGCCTGCTGATTGTTGATGCCACCGATATGGGGCTGAACCCGGGCGAGATTCGCATTATCGACCCGGACGACATCGCCGAGATGTTTATGATGACTACCCACAATATGCCGCTGAACTACCTGGTGGATCAGCTGAAAGACGACGTGGGTGAGGTGATTTTCCTCGGTATTCAGCCGGATATCGTGGGCTTTTATTACCCGATGACCCAGGCGATCAAAGATGCGGTTGAGGTGGTTTATCAGCGTCTTGAAGGGTGGCAGGGGAACGGCGGGTTTGCGCAGTTGGAAGCTGAGGACGAAGAGTAGTCGTCGTTTGTACCCTCACCCCGGCCCTCTCCCTGGAAGGGAGAGGGAGAAAACCCGTGCCGCTTTAACGCAATGAGTTCATATCCCCAAACCGCACCTGACGGTCCCCTCGCCCCTTTGGGGAGAGGGTTAGGGTGAGGGGAAACCTGGCACCTACGCCAAATCTTCCCCGTTGCTGGCAATCACCTTCTTATACCACCAGAACGACTTCTTACGCGTCCGCGCCAGCGTCCCATTCCCCGCATCATCACGGTCAACGTAGACAAACCCATAGCGCTTGCTCATCTCACCGGTCGACGCCGCCACGAGATCAATACAGCCCCAGGTGGTGTAACCCATCACCGGAATCCCGTCCTCAATCGCTTCCCCCATCGCCCGAATATGTTCACGCAGATAGCTGATGCGGTAATCGTCATCAATCTGCCCGTCAGCGTTAACCACGTCTTTCGCGCCAAGGCCGTTTTCCACCAGGAACAGCGGCTTCTGGTAGCGGTCGTACATCATGTTCATGGTGATGCGCAGGCCGAGCGGGTCGATGCCCCAGCCCCATTCGCTGGCTTCGATATACGGGTTTTTCAGCGACTTCACGATGTTTGCCGCGTTGGTATTGTTGGCATTCATCTCCGCCGACGCGCAGCGCGAGGCGTAGTAGCTGAACGAAACAAAATCGACGGTGTGCTTGAGGATCTCGTCATCGCCCGCTTCTTTAGCGATCGTCACGCCTTTCTCGCGGAACACCCGCGCCGAGTAGGCCGGATAGCGGCCGCGCGCCTGCACGTCGATAAAGAACAGGTTCTCGCGGTCTTTCTCCAGCGCCGCCCACACGTCTTCCGGCTTGCAGGAGTAAGGGTAGAAATTACCGCCCGCCAGCATGCAGCCGACCTGGTTTTGCGGGTTGACCTCATGGGCGATTTTGGTGGCCAGTGCGCTGGCGACCAGCTCGTGGTGCGCGGCCTGGTATTTCACCTGATCCTGGTTTTCACCCTCTTCAAACACCAGCCCCGCGCCGGAGAACGGGCTGTGCAGCATAATGTTGATTTCGTTGAAGGTTAGCCAGTACTTCACCAGCCCGTCGAACGCCTCAAAGCAGGTGCGGGCATAGCGGGCGAAAAAATCGACCATTTTGCGGTTGCGCCATGAACCATACTCGGTGACCAGATACATCGGTACGTCGAAGTGGCACAGGGTGACCAGCGGCTCAATGCCGTACTTCTGGCACTCGAGGAACAGGTCGCGGTAGAAAGCGATGCCCGCTTCGTTTGGCGTCAGTTCGTCGCCGTTCGGGTAGAGTCGGCTCCAGGCAATCGAGGTGCGGAACACGGTAAAGCCCATCTCCGCCATCAGCGCGATATCTTCTTTGTAGCGATGATAAAAATCGATCGCCTGATGGCTCGGGTAGAACTCATCGTCGCGCAGCGTAAAGCGCTTCTCTTGCCCCAGCTTCACCGGCAGGCGGTTTACGCCGTGCGGGATCATATCCACGGTGGTCAGCCCTTTGCCACCCTCAAGATAAGCCCCTTCAGCCTGGTTGGCGGCAATGGCGCCGCCCCAGAGAAACCCTTGCGGAAATGTCGACATGCGTTACCTCGCTAAAAAATTATGAAATTCGTGCCGCTGCCGCACCGGCAGGCGCGGTGGCCTCACGCTTGCGCGCCTCAGCGGCGGCCTCTTCGACGGGAATATCCTCAAAACCAAGAATCAACGTCAGCACAAAGGAGAGCACCACCGCCAGCGCCATCACCCCAAACACCCAGACGATCGTCATCGGGTTGGCCGGGTCGAAGAACTGCACGCTGGTGAACAGGCCCGGTGCGGCCATGGAGTGGCTGGCAAGCCCGACGGCACCGGCAATGCCGCCGCAGATAAAGCCGCTTATCAGGCTGGCGATCAGCGGGCGTTTCAGACGGATGGCGACGCCGTACAGCGCCGGTTCAGAAATGCCGGCCAGAATGGCGGAAGCGGCCGCCGCCAGCGCGGTCTGACGCAACTCCGGGTTTTTGGTTTTCCATGCCACCGCCAGCGACGAACCGCCGAGCGACAGGTTGGCGCCAATTTCCGACGGCATCACCATGCCCTCTTTGCCGGTCTCGGCGATGGTCTGAATGATGGTGGGCGTAAAGACGCGGTGCATCCCGGTCATCACCAGCAGCGGCCACAGTGCGCCCATAATGGCGACCGACAGCCAGCCGAGGTAGCCGTGAATGGTGTACACCAATGCGGAGATGGCGCTACCGATCCAGATGCCAATCGGGCCAATCAGCAGGATCGCCAGCGGTGCGGCGATCAACACGATCAGCATCGGTTTAAGGAAGTTTTTAGTGACCGCCGGGGTGATCTTATCGACCCAGTGTTCAATGTAGGAGAGGCACCAGGTCATCACCAGCGCCGGGATCACGGTATAGGTGTACTTCACCGCCGTTACCGGGATAAAGGCGAATTCGACGTGCTCGCCCTGAGCCGCTTTCGCCATCAGCTCAATAAAGCTCGGATGCACCAGCACCCCGGCAATAGCAATCGCCAGTGACATATTGGTTTTGAACTTCACCGCCGCAGAGGCGGCGACCATCAGCGGTAGGAAGAAGAACGCGCCGTCGCCGATCACCGTCAGAATAGTGAGCGTCGGTGCGCCTTTTGGCAGCACGCCGGTCATCTCGAGGATCATCGCCAGCAGCTTAACCATCGATCCGCCGATAATTGCCGGGATCAGCGGCGACATGGTGCCGATCAGCGCGTCGAGGATCCCCGCGCCGATACGGCGTAAGGTGAGTTTCGGTTTTCCGACCGGGGCGGCAGGCTGCAGGTTGCTCGGCAGCAGGTTCACCACCTCACGGTAGGCCTGGGAGACGGTGTTGCCGATAATCACCTGGCACTGGTTGTCATTACGCACCACGCCCAGCACGCCGCTGATGCCCTTGAGGCTGGCGCTGTCGACCTGCGTTTCATCTTTCAGTACAAAGCGCAGGCGAGTCATGCAGTGCGTGACGGCGGAGATGTTCTCCACGCCGCCAAGCGCGCCCACCACGGATTGCGCCAGAGCCGCATAGTTTTTAGACATCGGAAAATCCTGTTTTATCAGTAGGGTACTTATCGCTCATCGCCCGGTGTGGCGGGGTGATGAAACGTTGCATAGGAAACCGGTTCCACATAATATTCATGTGTTATTTTTGTTACATCAAGATCTAATTTTTGTTTTTGATTAATTCGTGAAACCGATCACATGAACCAACGTTGGGCAAAAAGCGCGCAGATCGGTGGATGCTGAAAATAGCGAAACGGTGAAGTACACTGCTGGCAAATGATTTCTCAAAGGTATGACTATGACGACAATGCTGGAGGTGGCGCGACGGGCGGGCGTGTCGAAAGCCACCGTATCCCGGGTGCTATCGGGCAACGGTTATGTCAGTCAGGAGACGAAAGACCGGGTGTTTCTGGCCATTGAAGAGAGTGGCTATCGGCCTAATCTTCTGGCACGTAACCTGGCGACCAAAAAGACGCAGACGCTGGGGCTGGTGGTCACCAATACGCTCTATCACGGGGTCTATTTCAGCGAACTGCTGTTCCACGCGGCGAGCATGACCGAAGATCAGGGGCGGCGGTTGATCCTGGCGGATGGTAAGCATAGCGCGCAAGAAGAGCGGGACGCGATTCAGTATCTGCTCGACCTGCGCTGCGACGGCATTATTATTTATCCCCGTTTTCTGAGCGTCGACGATATTGACGACATTATTCAGCAGCAACAGCAGCCGATATTAGTGATTAACCGTCGACTGCGGCGAAATAGCAGCCACTGCGTGTATTGCGATCAAAAATCCGCCAGCCAGAATGCGGTGGAGCGGTTAATTCTCCTTGGCCATCGCGATATTGCGTTTATTACCGGCTCGCTGGATTCTCCTACCGGTATTGAACGCCTGTCCGGCTATAAAGACGCGCTGACGAAGCACGGCATTGCCGTGCGTAATGAGCTGATTGTACAAGGAAAGTGGACGCCCGCGACCGGTGCCGCCGGAGTGGATGCGCTGCTAGACAGTAAGGTGAACTTTAGCGCGCTGGTCGCCAGTAATGACGATATGGCGGTCGGGGCGATTAAACGTCTGCATGCGCGCGGAATAAACGTACCGCAGCAGGTTTCGGTGCTGGGTTTTGATGATATTACTCTCGCACCGTATATGGTGCCGTCGCTCTCCAGCGTGCGAATTCCGGTCACGGAAATGATCAAAGAGACCATCCACCGCCTTATTTTCATGCTCGACGGCGGGGATTTTAAATATCAGCAAACCTTCCCTGGTGAACTGATTGAGCGTGAATCCATCGTCCCCGGTCCGCACGCTTAGCGTCGTCATCTGTCATCGTCATAAGTGACGATGACAGCTTATTCCTCATCATTCACAATAAAATTTCCTTAAAAAACAACTAACTAAAAGTTGGCTCGAATAATGCATTCTCCCGCGAATTCACTGTCATTGCTGGAGAAGTTGATGAACCGTTTCATCATTGCTGATGCGAGTAAATGTATTGGCTGCCGGACATGCGAAGTCGCATGCGTGGTTTCCCACCAGGAAGATCAGGACTGCGCCGCGCTGACGCCGCAATCTTTCCTGCCCCGTATTCACGTTATTAAAGGCGTAGATGTCTCTACCGCCACCGCCTGCCGCCAGTGCGAAGACGCGCCGTGCGCTAACGTCTGCCCGAACGGCGCAATCAGCCGCGATAAAGGTTTTATCCACGTGATGCAGGAACGCTGCATCGGCTGCAAAACCTGCGTGGTGGCGTGCCCTTACGGTGCGATGGAAGTGGTGGTGCGTCCGGTGGTTCGTAACAGCGGTGCGGGCCTGAAGGTGCGTGCGGAGAAAGCGGAAGCCAACAAGTGTGACCTCTGCTACCACCGTGAAGCTGGCCCAGCCTGTATGGAAGCCTGCCCGACTCACGCGCTGTTTTGCGTCGACCGTAGCAAGCTTGAACAGCTGAGCGCGGAAAAACGCCGTCGCGCCGCGCTTGATAGCGCCGCGTCTATCTCTCTTTAATCATCCTTATTTCTCTTTTAACAGGTCTGTTACTGATGAAAAAAATCACGAGTGTGTGCCCTTACTGTGGGGCTGGTTGCAAACTGAAGCTGGTTGTCGACAACGGTAAAATTATCCGCGCCGAGGCCGCCGACGGTAAAACCAACCAGAATGAGCTGTGCCTGAAGGGCTATTACGGCTGGGATTTCCTCAACGATACCAAGCTGTTGACCCCCCGATTAACGCAGCCGATGATCCGCTATGAAAAAGGCGGCAAGTTCACTCCCGTGAGCTGGGATGAGGCGATTCGCTATACCGCGAAGCGTCTTGGCGATATCAAAGCCAAATTCGGGCCGCGCGCCATTATGACCACCGGGTCATCGCGCGGCACCGGCAATGAAACCAACTATGTGATGCAGAAATTCGCCCGCGGCGTGCTGCATACCAATAACGTCGACTGCTGCGCGCGCGTTTGCCACGGCCCATCGGTGGCCGGGCTTCAGGACGTGCTGGGCAACGGCGCGATGAGCAACAGCATCGGCGATATTGAAAACTCCCGCTGCCTGCTGGTCTTTGGCTACAACTGCGCGGACTCGCACCCGATTGTGGCGCGTCGCGTGATTAAGGCGAAAGACAAAGGGGCCAAAATTATCGTCTGCGATCCGCGTCGTATTGAAACCGCGCGCATCGCCGACCAGCATCTGCAGATGCGTAACGGCAGCAATATGGCGCTGGTGAACGCTTTCGCCCACGTGCTGCTGGAAGAAGACCTGTACGACCACGAGTACGTTTCTCGCTATACCACCGGGCTTGATGAGCTGCGCGAAATCGTCAAAGACTACGCGCCGGAAGCGGTGGAATCCCTGACCGGCATTCCGGCCATGCAGGTTCGTCAGGCGATGCGCACCTACGCGGCCGCGCCGTCGGCGACCATTATGTGGGGCATGGGTGTCACCCAGTTTGGCCAGGCGGTTGACGTGGTGAAAGGGTTGGCAAGCCTGGCGCTGCTGACCGGTAACCTCGGGCGAGAAGCCGTCGGCGTTGGCCCGGTGCGTGGGCAGAACAACGTGCAGGGCGCGTGTGATATGGGCGTGCTGCCAAACCAGTTCCCTGGCTATCAGGATGTGGTGGACGCCGCCGTGCGCGAGAAGTTCGCCAAAGCCTGGGGCATCGATGCCAGCCTGATGGACGACAAAGTCGGCGTGCGCATTACCGAAGTGCCGCATCTGGCCATCGAAGGGAAGGTGAAAGCCTACTACATCATGGGCGAAGACCCGCTGCAAACCGAGGCGGATTTAGGTCTGGTGCGCAAAGGGTTTGAAGCGCTCGACTTTGTGGTGGTGCAGGACATCTTTATGACCAAGACCGCCGAGCAGGCGGATGTGCTGCTGCCCGCTACCTCATGGGGTGAACACGGCGGCGTCTTCACCTGCGCCGACCGCGGCTTCCAGCGCTTCGAGAAAGCCATCGAACCGACCTATAACGTCAAGCGCGACTGGGAAATTATCAGCCTGCTGGCAAGCGAAATGGGCTACCCGATGCATTACGACGACAACCAGCAAATCTGGGACGAAATGCGCGAGCTGTGCCCGCTGTTCTACGGCGTAACCTACGAGAAAATGGGTGAGATGGGGCACGTACAGTGGCCGTGCCCGACCCTTGACCATCCGGGGACGCCGTATCTGTACGAAGGCAATCAGTTTGCCACGCCTGATGGTAAAGGCCACCTGTTTGCGGCACCGTGGCGTGCACCAGCCGAAACGCCGGACGCCGACTTCCCGCTGGTGCTCTGCACCGTACGCGAGGTCGGGCACTACTCCTGTCGCTCGATGACCGGCAACTGCGCGGCGCTGCAATCGCTCGCTGATGAGCCAGGCTTTGTGCAGATGAACCCGCAGGATGCCAACCTGCTTGGCGTGCATGATAAGCAGCTGGTGTGGGTCTCCTCACGTCGCGGCAAAGTGATTAGCCGCGCCTGCGTGAGCGAACGCATCAATCACGGCAGCGTTTATATGACCTACCAATGGTGGATTGGCGCCTGCAACGAACTGACCCAGGATAACCTCGACCCTATCTCGAAAACGCCGGAAACCAAGTATTGCGCGGTGAAAATCGAGGCGATTGAGGATCAGAACTGGGCCGAAATCTACGCGCAGGACAGCTATCAGTCGATGAAAACGCGCCTCAACGCGGCGCTCAACGGGTAATCAGATGAACGCAAACGGCGTGCAGATCCGCATCTGCGGAAAAGTACAAGGGGTGGGCTTCCGTCCTTTTGTCTGGCAGCTAGCCAAACAGCGCGGCTGCCTCGGTGATGTCTGCAACGACAGCGCCGGGGTACTGCTGCGCCTGTACGGTGACGAAGCGGACTTTATCGCCGCGCTGTACCAGTACTGCCCGCCGCTTGCGCGCATTGATAGTACCCACGTCGAGCCCTTTGAGTGGCCGACGCTGCCGACCGATTTTACCATCCGCCAGAGCGGTGCCGGGGCGATGAGCACCCAGATTGTCCCGGATGCGGCAACCTGTCCGGCGTGCCTGGCAGAAATGAACGACCCGCAGGAGCGGCGCTATCGCTACCCGTTTATCAACTGCACCCACTGTGGGCCGCGCTTTACCATTATTCACGCCATGCCCTACGACCGCCCGCTGACGGTGATGGCGGCGTTTCCGCTCTGCCCGCAGTGCGAGGCGGAGTACCGTAATCCTTATGACCGCCGTTTTCACGCTCAGCCGGTGGCCTGCGCCGAGTGCGGGCCGTGGTTGATGTGGCAAAGCGGCGAACAACGCGCGGAAAAAGAGGCGGCGCTTGCCGCCGCTATCGCCATGATTGATGCCGGTGGCATTGTGGCAGTGAAGGGCATTGGCGGCTTCCATCTGGCCTGCGATGCCGGAAATTCTGCGGCGGTGGCGACGCTTCGTGCGCGCAAACATCGCCCGGCAAAACCGCTAGCGGTGATGGTGGCAAACGCCGACGCGCTGTCAATTGACGCGCGCTCGCTGCTGAAAACCCCCGCCGCACCGATTGTGCTGGTGGATAAACATCTGATTCCTGGGGTCTGCCCGGAGATTGCGCCGGATCTTGCGGAGGTTGGCGTGATGCTGCCCGCCAACCCGCTACAGCATCTGCTAATGCAGGCGCTGGCGCGCCCGCTGGTGATGACCTCCGGTAATCTGAGCGGTAAGCCACCGGCGCTGACCAACGATGATGCACTGACCGATCTGGCCGATATTGCCGACGGCTTCCTGCTGCACAACCGCGATATCGTGCAGCGTATGGACGATTCGGTGGTGCGTCAGAGCGGTGAGATGCTGCGCCGTTCGCGCGGCTATGTGCCGGATGCATTGACCCTGCCGCCGGGCTTTCGCGATGTGCCGCCGATGCTCTGCCTCGGCGCGGACATGAAAAATACCTTCTGCCTGGTTCGCGGCGACCGGGCGGTACTCAGCCAGCATTTTGGCGACCTGACCGACGACGGCGTGGAAGCCCAGTGGCGGCAGGCGCTGGCGCTGATGCAGTCCATTTATGGCTTTGCGCCGCAGGCGGTGGTGGCGGATTACCATGCGGCCTATCGTTCGTCCCAATGGGCGGCTGAACTGGCGCTGCCGCAGCATCAGGTGCTGCATCATCACGCGCACATTGCCGCCTGCCTTGCCGAGCACGACTGGCCGCTTGACGGCGGTGAGGTGATTGCGATGGCGCTCGACGGTATCGGCATGGGCGAACACGGCGCGCTGTGGGGCGGTGAGTGTCTGCGCGTGAGCTACCGCGAGTGTGAACATCTTGGCGGCCTACCCGCCGTGGCGCTACCGGGCGGTGACCTGGCGGCGCGTCAGCCGTGGCGTAACCTGCTGGCGCACTGCCTGGCGTTCGTGCCCGGCTGGGAAACGTTTGATGCTACGCAGACCGTACAGCAGCAAAACTGGCCGCTGCTGGCGCAGGCGATTCAGCGCGGGATCAACAGTCCGGTGGCGTCCTCCTGCGGCCGCCTGTTTGACGCGGTGGCCTGTGCGGTCGGCTGCGCGCCGCTGGCGCTGAGCTACGAAGGCGAGGCCGCCTGTCGGCTGGAAGCGCTGGCGTCGGGCTGTGCGGGCGTGAGACATCCAGTGACGATGCCGGTTGTTGATAATCAGCTGGATCTCGCCACCTTCTGGCAGGCATGGCTGAGCTGGCAGGCAACCCCGGCGCAAAAAGCGTGGGCGTTTCATGATGCGCTGGCGCAGGGCATTGCCGCCTTAATGCGTCAGCATGCAGAGCGTCTGTCGCTCTCGACGCTGGCTTTCGGCGGCGGTGTGCTGCACAACGTGCTGCTGCGCAATCGCCTTACGCACTATCTACACGATTTCACTTTGCTCTTTCCAAAGCGTTTACCCGCGGGGGATGGGGCAATTTCATACGGGCAGTCTGTGATTGCTGCAGCTCGCCATCTGGTTTAAGGAGTTACTCATGTTGTGGAATGTTCTTCGTCAACAGCCGCGCGCAACGCTGCTGGTTATGGTTCTCGTGTTGGCGAATT
The DNA here is from genome assembly GCF_014218705.1 of Kluyvera sichuanensis. Classification (GTDB taxonomy): domain Bacteria; phylum Pseudomonadota; class Gammaproteobacteria; order Enterobacterales; family Enterobacteriaceae; genus Kluyvera; species Kluyvera sichuanensis. The sequence goes on from NZ_JABBJF010000008.1 coordinate 151,261, forward strand.
TACTGGCCTGGGGTTGGGCATGGCAGGCATTTGGTCATAACGGCGCGCTGATGGCCGCCAGTCTGCTGGCGTGGGGCTACGGCCTGCGTCATGCGGTGGACGCTGACCACATTGCGGCGATTGATAACGTCACCCGTAAAATGATGCAGCAGGGTAAGCGCCCGTTTGGCGTCGGTGCCTGGTTCTCGCTCGGCCACTCCTCCATCGTGGTGCTGGCATCGGTGGCGATTGCCGCCACGGCGACCGCGTTCCAGCATAAGATGAGCTGGTTCCACGACACCGGCAGCATCATCGGCACCACCGTGTCGGCGGTGTTCCTGCTGGCGATGGCGCTGGTCAACCTGATTATTCTGCGCGGCGTGTGGCGCAGCTTCCAGTCGCTGAAAAAAGGCGAGTCGGTTTCCGCTGACCTGCCGGTGACGGGCGGCATGATGAGCGCGCTGTTCAGCCGTACTTTCCGCCTGATTGGCAAGAGCTGGCACATGTATCTGGTGGGCTTCCTGTTTGGCCTCGGTTTTGACACCGCCACTGAAATTGGCGTGTTGGGCATCTCTGCCGCCAGCGCATCCAGCGGGATGTCAATGTGGTCGATTATGGTCTTCCCGGCGCTGTTCGCGAGCGGCATGGCGCTGGTTGACACCCTGGATAACATTCTGATGGTGGGCGCGTACGGTTGGGCCTTCAACAAGCCGCAGCGCAAGCTTTACTACAACATGACGATTACCGGTGCCTCCGTGGTGGTTGCGCTGTTTATCGGCGGGCTGGAAGCGCTGGGGCTGATTATCGATAAGTTCGACCTGACCGGCGGCATCTGGAGCGGTGTGTCGATGCTGAGTGACAACCTTGGCAACGCGGGCTTTGTGGTCATTGGCCTGTTCGCGCTGTGCTGGCTGGTGTCGATGGTCAACTACCGCTGGCGTAACTATGACGCGCTGGTGGTGCGTTAAGATTTGAGCCGTTCCCGGCGGCGCCACGCTTGGCCGGGCTACATTCGATCTGTAGCGCCGCCGGGGAAACGCCGGGCGCAAAAACAAAAAAAGCCCCGGGGCAGCGGGGCTAAAATCAGACGCTAGCGCGTCCTTGCGCTTGAGGTTAAGTCATACAGTGGACAGAGAGTTTACGGCTTAACTTGTGAGCGACTTCAACAGACCAAAGGCCTCTTTCATTCGCTCCTCGCTAACCACGAATGCCCGCAGCTGCTGGCCTTCGTCGTAGCCTTGCGCCAGCATACCGTCGGCGCGGGTTTCAATCTTCCAGTTCAAATCCTGACGGCGGGTTTCACCGGCCAGATGCAGCGGCAGATCCGGCGTTTTCACCTTCACCAGCATGTTTGGCAGCTTCAGCTCGCCGGACTGGCCGAGAATATTCTTCGCCAGGCACATCGCGCTCATCAGAATCGGCTGCAGGAACGGCAGCACGGTACCGTTGATCTCCGCACAGTCGCCCAGCGCATAGATATCCGGGTTGCTGGTACGCAGGGTGCTATCGACCTTCACGCCACGGTTAATTTCAAGGCCCGCCATGCGTGCCAGCGCGGTTTCCGGACGCAGGCCGGTGGCGGCCACCACCGCATCAACCTCGACGTGACGGTCGCGGTCAAAGGTGGCGCGAATACCGGTGGCAGTCTGCTCCAGCGACTGCAGCTGAGATTTCAGCAGCAGATGAATACCCATGTCGGTCAGACGATGCTGCAACCGGCTGCTCACTTCCGGCGGCATCAGCGAGGCCAGCACGCTGGCGGAGTTATCGACCACGGTGACCGCTTTACCGGCGCGGCTAAAGTCCATCGCCAGCTCGCTGCCAATCAGGCCGCCGCCGATAATCAGCACGCGCTGGGCATCGCGCAACGCACTCTGCGCGGCACCGAACTCCTGCTGACTGTTGAGGGTCAGCATCAGTTCTTTGCCCGGTACCGGCGGCACGATGGTTGACGCGCCCGTTGCCAGCACCAGCTTGTCGTACTGCCATTCATGGTTCTGGCTTTTCACCACATGCGCATTGGCGTCGATGCCGGTCACCCAGGTCTGCGGGAACAGATTCAGGTTGTACTGCTCGGCGAACTCGCCTGCGGTTTGCAGGGTGAGGTCGGCGGCGGTTTGCCCCCGGCTCACCACGTGGCTTAAGTCCGGTTTGTTGTACTCGTCGATGCTGTCGGCGGCGATGAGCGTCAGTTTGACGCTCGCGTCGAGCTTACGAATATTCTTCACCAACTGCCGGGCCGCGAAGCCCGAGCCGATGATCACGATGCCATGATTCATTTTGCCTCCGTCGCCATCACGTCAAAGACATCTTTCCCTAATGAACATTCCGGGCACAGGAAGTTGTCAGGGACTTCGCTCCACGGGGTGCCTGGCTGGACGTCCTGGTTTGGTTCGCCTTTTGCCGGATCGTAAACCCACTGACACACGCTGCACTGCATGCTTGGGCCGAGGTCGGCAGCGGCAGCGGCGGCACAGGCGCAGGCCTCTTTCGCGGCGTCTGGTTTTGCCGTGGCTTCTGGCAGTGGCGCCAGCGCCCACTGACGGGCAATTTCACGGCCGTGCTGACGGCAGATTTCCAGCGCGTCGAGATCCGGGCGCCATTTCGCTTTCAGGCTCAGTGACATTTCAAAGCCCGCATCCTGCAAACGAGTAGACAGACGGTCAACCGCACCGCCGCTCCAGCCGTGAGAACCAAAGGCGCTGGCGCGTTTGTTACGGAAGCGCAGGCCGGTCATCTCTTCCACCAGGCCAGCAATTTTCGGCATCATCACGTTGTTCATGGTTGAAGTCCCCACCAGCACGCCTTTAGAACGGAAGACGTTGGTCAGAATTTCGTTTTTATCGCTGCGGGCGACGTTGAAGATTTTCACCGCCACGTTCGGGTCAACTTCGTTGATCCCCTGAGCAATCGCATCCGCCATCATGCGGGTGTTGTTGGACATGGTGTCGTAGAAGATAGTGATACGGTCTTCCTGATAGTCCGCCGCCCATTTCAGATACAGTTCGACGATCTGCGTTGGGTTTTCACGCCATACCACACCGTGGGAGGTGGCAATCATATCAACCGGCAGGTTAAAGCCGAGGATCTCGGTGATTTTCGGCGTCACCAGGCGGCTGAACGGGGTCAGGATGTTGGCGTAGTAGCGCTGGCACTGTTCGAACAGTTCGGTCTGGTCAACTTCGTCGTTGAAAAGGCGTTCGTCACAGTAGTGCTGGCCGAAGGCATCGTTACTGAACAGCACCGCGTCGCCGGTCATGTAGGTCATCATGCTGTCAGGCCAGTGCAGCATCGGGGTTTCAACGAAGATCAGCTGTTTGCCGTTACCGATGTCCAGGCTGTCGCCGGTTTTCACCACGTGGAAGTTCCACTCTGGGTGATGGTGGTGGCCGTTGATGGAGTCAATGGCGTTGGCGGTGCAGTAGATTGGGGTGTCCGGAATCTGCGACATCAGCTCGGTCAGCGCACCGGCGTGGTCTTCTTCGGCGTGGTTAATGATGATGTAGTCGATATCAGCCAGGTCGATTTCGCCGCGCAGGTTCTGCACGAATTCACGGCTGAATTTATGGTCGACGGTATCAATCAGGACGTTTTTCTCTTCACGGATAAGGTAGCTGTTGTAGCTGCTGCCGCGCAGCGTTTTGTATTCGGTACCGTGGAAATCACGTACTTCCCAATCGCGTTGACCAACCCAATGAATGTTATTTTTAACCAGAATAGACATAGCAACCTCAATTAATTCAGCGTTTTTTCAAAAAAGATGTATTGCTAATTGCAGGTTGCGTGCCAACTTTTTAATTGATTGATTTTATTGGTTTAATTAATTTATACCTCTTTATTGTTAGTCAAAATGACTATGCTTAATATTGTCAATATGACATTATGCATTGTCAAAATGACTGTACGAGGTACGCCATGAGCTTTTCCGTTGATGTGCTAGCAGGCATCGCCATTGAACTCCAGCGCGGCGTCGGCCATCAGGACCGATTTCAGCGTCTGATCACCACGCTTCGCCAGGTGCTGGAGTGTGATGCCTCCGCGCTGCTGCGCTACGACGCGCGGCAGTTTATTCCGCTGGCGATTGATGGGCTGGCGAAAGACGTGCTCGGCAGGCGTTTTACCCTCGAAGGGCATCCGCGGCTGGAGGCGATTGCCCGTGCGGGTGACGTAGTGCGTTTCCCGGCCGACAGCGATTTGCCGGACCCGTACGACGGCCTGATCCCTGGCCAGGAGAGCCTGAAGGTCCACGCCTGCATCGGGTTGCCGCTGTTTGCCGGGCAAAACCTGATTGGCGCACTGACTCTCGACGGTATGTCGCCGGACCAGTTTGATGTCTTCAGCGATGAAGAGCTGCGGCTGATTGCCGCGCTGGCGGCGGGGGCGCTCAGCAACGCGCTGCTGATTGAGCAGCTTGAAAGCCAGAACATGCTGCCGGGCGCGCCGACCGATTTCGAGCAGGTGAAAGAGACGCAGATGATTGGTCTGTCGCCGGGCATGACGCAGCTGAAAAAAGAGATTGAGATTGTCGCCGCTTCCGACCTGAACGTACTGATAAGCGGCGAAACCGGCACCGGGAAAGAGCTGGTGGCAAAAGCGATTCATGAGGGCTCGCCGCGCGCAGTCAGCCCGCTGGTGTATCTGAACTGCGCCGCGCTGCCGGAGAGCGTGGCCGAGAGCGAGCTGTTTGGCCACGTCAAAGGGGCGTTTACCGGGGCTATCAGCAACCGCAGCGGCAAGTTTGAGATGGCCGACAACGGCACGCTGTTCTTAGATGAAATTGGCGAGCTGTCGCTGGCGCTGCAGGCCAAACTGCTGCGCGTGCTGCAGTATGGCGATATTCAGCGCGTCGGTGATGACCGCAGCCTGCGTGTTGATGTGCGGGTGTTGGCTGCGACCAACCGCGACCTGCGCGAAGAGGTGCTGGCGGGCAACTTTCGTGCAGACCTGTTCCATCGTTTGAGCGTATTCCCGCTATCCGTGCCGCCGCTGCGCGAACGGGGTGACGACGTGGTGCTGCTGGCGGGCTACTTCTGCGAGCAGTGTCGGCTGCGGCTTGGATTGTCGCGAGTAGTATTAAGCAGCGGCGCACGGGCGCATCTGCAAAACTACGGCTGGCCGGGTAATGTGCGCGAGCTTGAGCACGCGGTACACCGTGCGGTGGTGTTGGCGCGGGCAACCACGCGCAGCAACGGCGAGGTGGTACTGGAAGCGCAGCACTTTGCGTTCCAGGAAAGTACACCGACGGCGGCGGTTGCTGAGGTTGCGGCCCCGTTGGCAACGGTGAATAACCTGCGTGACGCCACCGAGCATTTTCAGCGGCAGATGATTCGTCAGGCACTGGAGATGCATCAACATAACTGGGCGGCAAGCGCCCGGGCGCTGGAGACAGACGTCGCCAACCTGCACCGGCTGGCGAAGCGTCTGGGGCTGAAGGATTAAAGGATCCCGGCCTGGTAGAAGTTTTGCAGGTTAATTGCGCCGACCAGCCGATGGTTGTCATCTACCACCGGCGCGGCGCTGATTTTCTGCTTCATCAGCTGTTCTTTAGCATCCACGGCGCGGGCCTGATCGTGCAGGGTCACGCCGCCCTTGGTCATCGCGTCGTTAACGCAATCCGCCAGCGAACCGCCGCTCACCAGCCAGCGACGCAGATCGCCGTCGGTGAACACGCCCTGAACCTGTGATTGATCGTTGCAGACCGCCACCATCCCCATGCCGGTGCGGCTGAGTTCCAGCATCGCATCCATTACGCTGGCGTGAACGGTGACCTGCGGGACATCGCTCTCTTGACGCATCAGGTGGTGAACGCGGTTGAGCAGGCGTGCGCCCAGCGCGCCTGCCGGGTGAGAGCGCGCAAAATCTTCTTCATTAAAGCCGCGCGCCTGCATCACGGCAATCGCCAGCGCGTCGCCCATCATCAACGTGTTGACGGTGCTGGAGGTTGGCGCCAGGTGCATCGGGCAGGCTTCACGTTCAACGGAAATATCGATAACGGCGTCGGCTGCCTGCGCCAGCGCGGAGTTGGCCTTGCCGGTCATCGCCAGCAGCACTACGGATTTTTCTTTCAGGCGCGGAATAATGTAGTCGAGCTCTTTGGCGCTGCCAGAGTAGGAGATAAACAGCATCACGTCGCGGCTTTCCACCATGCCCAGATCGCCGTGCAGCGCTTCCGCCGGGTGGACGAAGAACGCCGGAGTGCCGGTGCTGGCGAAGGTGGCGGCCAGCTTTTTGCCGATATGGCCGGATTTGCCCATCCCGGAAACAATCAGTTTTCCTTTGCAGTTCAGGATGGCGTTGGCGGCCTGAACAAAGGTCTCGTCAAGACGGTCGGGTAGGCGGCTTGCTTCCTGCAGTTCCAGTAACAGGGCCTTACGCCCGGCCTCTAACAAAAAATCACTCATTGCTCTCTCCGGTTATGATCACTTCAATCCCTTTGTCTTCCAGCGCTTGACGAAACGCCGGGTCGATTCCCGCGTCGGTAATCAGCTTGTCGACGCTCTCCAGACTGCACACCACGTTAGGGCTTTTTCGTCCGAATTTTGAGGAGTCCGCCATCAGAATCACTTCGCGTGCGGCGTTGCACATCGCTTTACTGACGGTATAGACCTCGTTAAAGGTGGTCACCCCGGCGTTCAGATCGATGCCGTCGGTGCCCATAAAGAGTTTATCAAAGCTGAAATGCTCAAAGGCATTTTCCGCCAGTTGCCCGTGGAACGAGGCGGATTTTTTGCGGAAGGTGCCGCCGGGCATCAGGATGGTCTGCTCGTTGTCCAGTTCCGACAGCGCGTTAACGATGTGCAGGCTGTTGGTCATCACGGTGATGTTGCGAAAGCGGGCGAGCATGGGAACCATCTGTAACACGGTGCTGCCCGCATCCAGAATGATGGAATCACCGTCGTGGATAAAGGCAACCGCGGCCTCTGCGATGCGCTCTTTTTGGTGGGTGTTGATGAGCGTTTTGTGATCGATAGGCGGGTCGGATTCGTCCTTGTTTAACACTACTCCGCCGTAGGTTCGAATGACGGTTCCCGCGTTTTCCAGAATGACCAGATCCTTGCGAATGGTGGTTCCCGTGGTGTCAAAGTACTGGGCCAACTCTTCAACCGAGCATTTTCCCTGCTTTTGCAGGTGCTCAAGAATAGCGGCCTGACGCTGACGAGGTTTCATAGGCGTGATTACCCTGACATAAATTTGCGAAATGATAATTTCGCAAGCTATTAGCATTCACAACGAAATTACCCATGTTTCAGTTTAAGCGCCAATGATAGTGCATTCTGCGATAGGGGATCATGGGGAAAGATCACATCAGGCTGTAATTCATCACGATGTTTTCCTTTCAGCCCGTCAATTTTCCCCGGCCTGGCGAATACGGTGACCCCTTTCATAAACAGCGAATCGACAACGTGAAGGCGTTCATCCAGCGCGATAGCGACCACCACGCGCGGCTTAAAGCGCCCGCCGGAGCGCCCTACGCCAACTCGACCCTGCTGGCAGAGCTTATCGAACGCCCGGTTGAAGCGGTGGATTTGCCAGCCACCCAGCGCAAGCTGCGCGCACCAGGCAATAACGGCAACGGTAATCAGGGCTGAGACCATGATGTGCTCCTTGGTTGCCCGGTAAGCGTAGCGCCACCGGGCAAAACGTTTAGAACATCACCTGCCCGCCGGTGACGTTGATTGACTGGCCGGTACAGTAGGAGGCTTTCTGGCTGGCATAGAACAGCAGCATGTTCAGCACATCCTGGTAGTCGCAGCCACGTTTTAGCGGCACTTTATCAATGTAGTACTGCTCCACCTCGCCCGGTTCGATACCAAGCTTGGTGGCGTACTGCGGCAGCAGCGACTGAAACATCGGAGATTTCAGCAGGTTGCCAAGCATCAGTGAGTGTACGGTGATGCCGTACTCGGCCAAATCCAACGCCAGCGACTGCGTTAAGCCTACGCCGCCAAACTTTGCCGCGCTGTAGCCTGAGTTGTGCTTGCTGCCCACCTTGCCGGATTTTGAGTTAATTTGAATGATGCGCCCGGCAATGCCGTCACGGATCATCAGCCGGGAGAATTCGCGGGCGCAGAGGAAATAGCCCACCAGGTTGACCTGGAGCGAGCGGTCAAAATCGCCAAGCGCAAAGTCGCTGATAAATGCAGCTTTCGCGATACCGGCGCTGTAGACCAGTAGATCCGCGCGGCCAAAAATTTCATCCACACCGCGCGATAGCGCCAGCACGCTCTGTTCGCTGGTGGCATCGGCTCCAAAGCCACTGGCCATCCCCTCGCCAAATTCGGCGTTAATCTCCTGCGCGACGCTGGCGGCTTTATCGCTTTGAATATCGACTACGGCGATGCGGTATCCCTCTGCGGCAAGCCCGCGGCAGAGGAAGGCCCCTAAGGTCTGGCCTCCGCCAATAACAATGGCAACCTGTTTCATGATTTTCTCCTTAAATATCAATCGATAAACTGCAAAATAGTACCCGGTGCAATATCGTCCGGCGTAGGCCCGGCGAGGTGTACCGTGCCGGGAAACTTCGCTTCGTTTTGCCCGTCGAAGCACAGGGTGATATGTCCCAGTTCGCGCAGGTTTTGTTCGGCGACGCTGCCCACCGCGGTGACCTGATAGCGCTGGGGGCCAATCTCAAACTGCATGCCCTTCAGAAGTGGGCCGCTCAGTTCGCCGGGACGGTGGATGTAGCAAAATTCTTCAATATTTGCCGGAGCGCCTTCCCGGAAGGTGATCAGCATTTGTTCGCCCAGCGCTTCTGCGGCGCTCTGGCCGATACGGGTAATGGTGGTCTGATAAATCACGGCCATCGTGTTTTTCCTATTGATAGATAAAGCCGGATACAAACCAGGCAATCAGCACGGTTGGGGCGCCGGTCAAAAAGCGGCTCACCAGTACGGAAGGCACGCCGACGCGCACGGTGTTCTGCCGGGCCTCGGCGAGCGAGAGCCCCACCGGAATAAAATCGCAGGCGGCCTGGGCGTTAATCGCGAACAGGGCGGGCAGCGCCAGGTGCGGCGGGATATTGCCAAGCCCAATTTGCACGCCTATCAGGACGCCAATCACCTGAGCGATAACGGCGCCTGGCCCAAGGAAAGGGGATAGCAGCGGGAAGGAGCAGATCAGCGCCAGCGTGACCAGCCCAAGCGGGTGGCTGGCAAGCGGTGCCAGGCCGTGGGCTATCCAGTCGCCGAGGCCTGATGCCATGATGATGCCAATAAGCGCCGACACGAACGCCATAAACGGCAGAATGGTCTTGAGCACCGTATCGATGGTGTCGCGACCTGCCTGGAACAGCACCGCCACTGCCGATCCCATTCCCATGCCGACTTTGGCCAGCAGGCCGTCGCTCTGTTCGGTGATCTTTTTGCTGGTGTCGTAATCGCGCCCGCTGGCGGCCTTAGGCTTTGCGGACGGTGCGACGTCAGCGGTTTCGCTCGCGTTACCAACCAGGCGAATGTGCTCTTCCCTGACGCCGGAGACGTAAATATCCTCCAGAATAAACTGCGCCAGCGGGCCAGATTTGCCGGTGGCATGGATATTGATGGTGGGAATCCGGCGCTTCGGGTAGATACCGCAGCGCAGCGTACCGCCACAGTCGATGATCGCCACGCCAATCTCCTGCTCAGGCGGTTCACCCTCTTTAAATCCATCGACGGCCTGCCAGCCGGTGAGTTCGGCGAGTTTGTCAACGATGGCCGGGCGGGTTCCGGCCGTGATGTAGACGATTTTCTTACCGGGTTCGGCGTCCAGTTCAAGCGGGCCACCCCAGCCGCCGGTTCCTCTTTCAATACGAATACGCGTCATGATGCCGCTCCCGACAGTTGAACGTTCTGTTCCAATTGGATGCCCATTTTTTTCTCAAAGACGGCGGTGGTGAAGTCTGTAATCCAGCCGCGGAAGAAGTTAGTCACCAGACCGAGCAGCAGGTAGCTCACCGCCAGCGGCCCGAGCGGCAGACCGAGCGTGGTCAGGCCGTTGGCTATGCCCAGATAGACAAACAGTTCACCGGGGTTGATGTGGGGGAAAAGTCCGTTCATCGAGTGGCAGCTATAGGAAGCGGCGGCATAGTAGCTGGGCTTGTACTTCTCAGGCATAAAGCGCCCGAGGCTCAGCGTCATGGGGTTACAAAACACAAATGTGCCAATGCAGGGCAGCAGCAGGTAGCGAGAGACGGGGTTGCCGGCACAGCGTTGAGCAAACCGCTCAATGCGATGCTGACCGATGAAGTTAATGAGCGCATTCATGATAACCAGCAGGCTAATCAGCAGCGGAAGAATGCCGGTCACCATGCCGGTGAAGACCTCTCCGCCTTTCTGAAACAGCCCGATGAACCATTCAGCACCAAGGGTAATGGTGTCGACCATCGTTATCTCCTGTAGGTATTTATCGTTTTATACCCGTCATACTTCAAGTTGCAGGTGCGTTGGCTGCGCTCGCTCACCCCAGTCACTTACTAGAGTAAGCTCCTGGGGATTCACTCCCTTGCCGCCTTCCTGCTACTCGAATTATTTAGGGTATACGACCAAAAGGTGGATGATTTTAATCAGATCGAAAGCTTTTAAAGTGTTATTTTGATCGCAAAATGAAAGATAAATATTTTATTGTGAAAGTTATTGCGAGGGTGGCCGCAGGAAAAAGAGAAAACGAAGTGCAGGAATGAGAAATTCTGCGAGCGAGCGCGACAACCGCTTCCTTGCAGCGTGGCGGATGCTTTACCATATTTAACTCTTGCTGATATTGTTAAACGGATGTCCCATGTTGAAGCGTCGTGTTCTGGCTTTACTCCCCCTGTGTGTCCTGCTCGCTGCTTGTAGCAGCAAACCTAAAACGGCTGAATCTCCGGCAACCACTTCCGGCGGTTTTCTCCTTGAACCTCAGCACAATGCGCTAATTCCGACCGGTGATTTTGCTAACAACCCGGCGGCAGAGCAGTTCATTGACAAGATGGTGAGCAAGCACGGTTTTGACCGACAGCAACTGCATGAAATCCTCTCTCAGGCCAAGCGCCTGGACTACGTGTTGCGCCTGATGGACAGGCAGGCACCGACCGGCCTGCCGCCAACCGGCCCGAACGGGGCGTGGCTGCGCTATCGCAATCAGTTCATTACGCCGGATAACGTCCAGAATGGCGTGGTGTTCTGGAACCAGCATCAGGACGCGCTGCAGCGCGCTTCCCAGGTGTACGGCGTGCCGCCGGAAATTATCGTCGGGATTATCGGTGTGGAAACTCGCTGGGGCCGAGTGATGGGTAAAACGCGCATTCTCGATGCGCTGGCGACGCTCTCCTTCAACTATCCGCGCCGCGCGGCGTACTTCTCCGGTGAGCTGGAAACCTTCCTGCTGATGGCGCGTGATGAGCAGGATGACCCGCTGGATCTGAAAGGCTCATTTGCCGGGGCGATGGGCTACGGGCAGTTTATGCCGTCTTCCTACAAAGAGTATGCGGTTGATTTCAATGGTGATGGTCATATCAACCTGTGGGATCCGGAAGATGCCATCGGCAGCGTGGCGAACTACTTCAAACAGCACGGTTGGGTAAGTGGCGACGCGGTGGCGGTGCAGGCGATGGGTCAGGCTCCGGGGCTGGAGAATGGCTTCAAAACCAAATACAGCGTTTCGCAGCTGGCGGCGGCAGGCTTAACGCCGATGCAGCCGCTGGGTAATCATCAGCAGGCCAGCCTGCTGCGGTTGGATATCGGCACGGGCTATCAGTATTGGTACGGTCTGCCGAACTTCTACACCATCACCCGCTATAACCACAGTACCCACTATGCGATGGCCGTCTGGCAGCTGGGTCTGGCAGTCTCTCAGGCGCGCGGTCAGTAATCCTTCCTTCTGGCTCCCCTCGGTTCAGAGGGGAGCTTGTTACATTTCGCATCATTTTCTGCCGTTTACATCTTACTGCTAATTCAATATTGTTACGTTATAACATTAAATGATGAGGCGAAGATGTTCACTCCTGTTTTTATGGCCAGCAGCGTGACGCGGGTTTTGCTGGCCTGCGCGCTATTGAGCGTGCTGTGGCTGATGGTCTGGTGGGCGGTGTCGCTGCCATGATTGAACTGGACAACCTGGTGGCAGGCTATGAAGGCGTGGCGATTACGCCATCGCTGAGCGGCGTCATTCACAAAGGCAGCATGACGGCGATTGTCGGCCTGAACGGCTGCGGAAAATCCACTTTACTGAAAACGCTGGCGGGATTTATTCCGCCGGTAAGCGGCGTCATTCGCTGGGCACCTTCACGCCCGGTGATCGGTTGGCTGGCCCAGCGTCATGCGCTGGAGTCGCAGTTTCCGTTAACCGTGCTGGACGTGGTGAGCCAGGGGGCGTGGCCGCGAATTTCATTGCTGCGTGGCCTGCGTAGCGACACGCGCCAGCGCATTGCCGCTGCACTGGCGCGAGTGGGGCTGGAAAGCATGGCGAAAACACCCATTGACGCACTTTCCGGCGGCCAGTTCCAGCGCATGCTCTTTGCCCGCGTGCTGGTACAGCGCGCGCCGCTGGTGATGCTTGATGAGCCCTTCACCGGCATTGATGAAGCCACCAGTCATGACCTGATGGGGGTAATTCAGGAGATGCATCAGCAGGGGCAGACCGTGCTGGCGGTGCTGCATGACAATCAACGCGTGGCGGAGTACTTCCCGGAAACGCTGTTGCTGGCACCACAGAACGCCTGCTGGGGGCATACCCGCGACGTGCTTTCTGCATTCAAATCCGCGAGGCACGCATGATCTGGCACACCTTCTTCCAACCCTTTATCGAGTTTGGCTTTATGCGCCGGGCGCTGGTGGTGTGCCTCGCGCTGTCGCTCAGTACCACCATCCTCGGTGTCTTTTTACTGCTGCGGCGGATGAGCCTGATGGGGGACGCGCTGTCGCATGCCATTCTTCCCGGCGTGGCGGTGGGTTATCTGGTCAACGGCATGTCACTGCTGGCGATGACCGTAGGCGGCTTTATTGCTGGCATTACGGTGGCGCTGGTGGCCGGTTGGGTTAGCCGACGCACGCCGCTGAAAGAGGATGCCAGCTTCGCCGGATTCTACTTAGGGTCGTTGGCGCTGGGGGTCACGCTGGTCTCGCTGCGCGGCTCCAACGTTGACCTGCTGCATCTGCTGTTCGGCTCGATTCTGGCGGTGGATAACGATGCCGCACTGTTTGTGGCGGGGGTCGCCAGCCTGACGCTGCTCTGCATTGCGCTTTTCTACCGGGGACTGGTGAGCGAAGCGTTTGATAGCAGTTGGCTACAGGTGAATGCGCGCTGGCTGCCCGTGTTGTTGCACGGGCTGTTTCTGGCGCTGCTGGTGCTCAACCTGGTGGCCGGTTTTCAGGTGCTGGGCACGCTGATGGCGGTGGGGGTCATGATGCTGCCCGCCGTTGCGGCGCGCTGCTGGGCGAAAACCTTACCGTCAATTCTGCTGCTGGCGGCGCTGATAGGCGGCGTATGTGCCTGGATGGGGCTCAGTCTGTCGTGGGCCGCGAATCTGCCCGCCGGACCGTCGATTGTGCTAACCGCGAGCGGTATCTTTTTGATTTCTGTGTTGTTTGGCAAGCGAAGCCGGCTGACCGTGAGCTGGTTAAAATGAAGAGGAAAGGGGACAAGATGAAACGTATTGGGGTGATTATGGCGCTGGCGTTAGGGCTGGCGGCGCAGGGGGCGATGGCAAAGACGCTCAACGTGGTCAGCAGCTTTTCGGTGCTGGGCGACATGGTGAAGCAGGTGGGTGGCGATCACGTTCACGTCGACACGCTGGTTGGCCCGGACGGCGACCCGCATACCTTCGAGCCGTCGCCGAAAGATAGCGCGCTGCTCAGCAAAGCGGATGTCGTGGTGGTCAACGGTCTGGGGCTGGAAGGTTGGATGGACCGCCTTATCAAAGCATCGGGCTTTAAAGGTGAACTGGTGGTGGCTTCAACGGGCGTAAAAACCCACACTCTGGATGAAGATGGCAAAACGGTGACCGACCCGCACGCCTGGAACAGCGCGGCAAACGGCGCACTGTACGCGCAGAATATCCTGACTGGCCTGGTGAAGGCTGACCCGGAAGATAGCGCGGCGCTCAATGCTTCCGGCAAACGCTACATTGGCGAGCTTAACGATATTCATAGCTGGACGAAGCAGCAGTTCAGCGCCATTCCGCAGGCGAAGCGTAAGGTGCTGACCAGCCACGATGCCTTTGGCTACTTCTCTCGCGCCTACGGCGTCACCTTCCTGGCACCTCAAGGGCTCTCTTCAGAAAGCGAGGCCAGCGCGGCGCAGGTGGCAGCGTTGATTAAGCAAATTAAGGCCGATGGCGTACACACCTGGTTTATGGAAAACCAGCTCGATCCGCGCCTGGTGAAACAGATTGCCGCGGCTACCGGCTCGCAGCCGGGCGGCGAACTGTATCCGGAAGCGCTGTCGAAATCGGGCGGCGTGGCGGACAGCTACGTCAAAATGCTGCGTCATAACGTGGAGCTTATCGCCGCCAGCATGCGCTAAACCCGGCACTTCCTCGCCCCGGTTCTTCCGGGGCGTTCAATTTCGGAATCCCCCTCGTAAAATCACCATCCCGTCCCCACATCTGTTCTGAAAGTGCTATCTTTGATGGCCTCTTTATCGGGCTGAAGCGGAGCGATGATGACAGATTCAGAATTAATGCAGCTGAGTGAAAAGGTTGGCCTGGCGCTGAAAGCGCGTGGGGCGACGATGACCACCGCAGAGTCCTGTACCGGCGGCTGGATAGCCAAAACCATTACCGATATTGCTGGCAGTTCTGCCTGGTTTGAGCGTGGGTTTGTGACCTACAGCAACGAGGCCAAATCGCAGATGATTGGCGTGCGTGAAGTGACGCTCGAACAGCACGGTGCGGTGAGTGAACCGGTGGTCGTTGAGATGGCCATTGGAGCACTGCGCGCGGCGCGGGCTGACTTTGCAGTCTCGGTTAGCGGCATTGCCGGGCCGGACGGCGGCAGCGCGGAAAAGCCGGTTGGCACGGTCTGGTTCGGCGTAGCAAGCGCCACCGGGCAAGGCGTTACCCAGCGTGAATGCTTTGACGGCGACCGTGAATCGGTGCGTCGACAGGCGACCGCTTATGCGCTCAATCTCCTCTGGCAACAATTTCTACAAAATACTTGATACTGTATGACCATACAGTATAATTGCCTCAACAGAACAGAATTCACTATCCGGTAACACCCGGTATGACAGGAGTAATAATGGCTATCGACGAAAACAAACAGAAAGCGTTGGCTGCAGCGCTGGGCCAGATCGAAAAGCAATTCGGTAAAGGCTCCATCATGCGTCTGGGTGAAGACCGCTCCATGGACGTGGAAACTATCTCTACCGGTTCGCTTTCACTGGATATCGCGCTGGGCGCTGGTGGCCTGCCAATGGGCCGTATCGTCGAAATCTACGGGCCAGAATCCTCCGGTAAAACCACCCTGACGCTGCAGGTTATTGCCGCAGCACAGCGTGAAGGCAAAACCTGTGCGTTTATCGATGCTGAACACGCGCTGGACCCGGTTTATGCTCGCAAGCTGGGCGTTGATATCGACAACCTGCTGTGCTCCCAGCCGGACACCGGCGAACAGGCTCTGGAAATCTGTGACGCGCTGGCGCGTTCCGGTGCCGTAGATGTTATCGTCGTTGACTCCGTTGCGGCGCTGACCCCGAAAGCGGAAATCGAAGGCGAAATCGGTGACTCTCACATGGGCCTCGCGGCACGTATGATGAGCCAGGCGATGCGTAAACTGGCGGGTAACCTGAAGCAGTCCAACACCCTGCTGATCTTCATCAACCAGATCCGTATGAAAATCGGCGTGATGTTCGGTAACCCGGAAACCACTACCGGTGGTAACGCGCTGAAGTTCTACGCTTCCGTACGTCTTGATATCCGTCGTATTGGCGCGGTGAAAGAGGGCGACAACGTGGTGGGTAGCGAAACTCGCGTGAAGGTTGTGAAGAATAAAATTGCTGCGCCGTTTAAACAGGCTGAATTCCAGATCCTCTACGGCGAAGGTATCAACTTCTTCGGCGAGCTGGTCGACCTCGGCGTGAAAGAAAAGCTGATTGAAAAAGCGGGTGCCTGGTACAGCTACAACGGCGACAAAATTGGTCAGGGTAAAGCGAACGCTATCTCCTGGCTGAAAGAGAACCCGGCTGCGGCGAAAGAAATTGAGAAGAAAGTGCGTGAGCTGCTGCTCAACAACCAGGACTCTACGCCGGACTTCGCCGTTGATAACAACAGCGTCGAAGAAACCAACGAAGACTTCTAATCATGTAGCCCGGCCGAGTGAAACGACGCCGGGAATGCGCTCAGAGTCCCCCGGGGTCGGTGCTATCGCACCTCGTCCGGGCTACTTGATTGTGCACATTTGAAGGGCTGCTTATGCAGCCCTTTTTGCATTTATTACGACGGTAAAACATCATGACCGAAAACTCACCGCGTCGTTCCGCCTATGCTCGCCTGCTGGATCGCGCCATTCGCATTCTGGCAATGCGTGATCACAGCGAACAGGAGCTGCGACGTAAACTTACCGCCCCAGTGATGGGGAAAAATGGTCCTGAGCCTATCGACGCGCCGCCGGAAGAGGTTGAAAAGGTGGTGGCCTGGTGCTTTGAAAACCGCTACCTCGACGATAGCCGCTTTGTGCAGCAGTTTATGGCCGGGCGCAGCCGCAAAGGATATGGCCCGGCGCGGATCCGTCAGGAGCTGGGGCAGAAGGGCATTGCCCGCGAAGCCATCGAGCAGGCCATGCGCGAGTGCGACATTGATTGGGCTTTACTGGCGCGCGATCAGGCGGTAAGAAAATACGGTGAACCGTTGCCGACCACTTTTGCGGAAAAGGTCAAAATCCAGCGTTTTTTGCTCTATCGCGGCTACCTGATGGAAGATATCCAGGAAATATGGCGAAATTTTGCTGATTGACCGCACTGGGGATTTTACTTCCCTTTAAAGAAAACTTATCTTATTCCCACTTTTTCCGTCCGGAGGCGGGTTGTTTTTAAAGCAATCCGCGTCGGTGACGAATATTCCTTAATACACAAAATCATTCAAGCCGCATCAGAACGATGGGCGAGAGAAGCTCCAGGCAGGTACTTCAGTACGTGTTCGGAGGTGAAAACAGCCGTTGCCTCGCGGTTTGAAGGATGAAGTGTAGCTTGATGTCAGGATAATTATGAGCAAGAGCACCGCTGAGATCCGTCAGGCGTTTCTCGACTTTTTCCATAGTAAAGGCCATCAGATAGTTGCCAGCAGCTCCCTGGTGCCGAATAACGACCCTACGTTGCTGTTTACCAATGCCGGGATGAACCAGTTCAAAGATGTGTTCCTCGGTCTCGACAAGCGTAATTATTCTCGCGCGACCACCGCGCAGCGTTGCGTGCGTGCGGGCGGTAAACACAATGACCTGGAAAACGTCGGTTACACCGCACGTCACCACACCTTCTTCGAAATGCTGGGCAACTTCAGCTTCGGCGACTACTTCAAACACGACGCTATCCAGTACGCGTGGGAACTGCTGACCGGTGAGAACTGGTTCGCCCTGCCGAAAGAGCGTCTGTGGGTCACCGTCTATGAGAGCGATGACGAAGCTTACGAAATCTGGGAAAAAGAAGTCGGTATCCCGCGTGAGCGCATCATCCGTATCGGCGACAACAAAGGCGCGCCGTACGCTTCGGATAACTTCTGGCAGATGGGCGATACCGGTCCTTGCGGCCCGTGCACCGAAATCTTCTATGACCACGGCGACCACATCTGGGGTGGCCCTCCGGGTTCCGCAGAAGAAGACGGTGACCGTTACATTGAGATCTGGAACATCGTCTTCATGCAGTTCAACCGTCAGGCTGACGGCACCATGGAACCGCTGCCGAAGCCGTCCGTGGATACCGGTATGGGTCTGGAGCGTATTACCGCTGTGCTGCAGCATGTGAACTCCAACTATGACATCGACCTGTTCCGTAAACTGATCGACGCGGTGGCGAAAGCGACCGGCGCGACCGATCTGAGCAACAAGTCTCTGCGCGTGATTGCGGACCACATTCGTTCTTGTGCGTTCCTGATTGCCGATGGCGTGATGCCGTCTAACGAAAGCCGCGGCTACGTGCTGCGTCGCATCATTCGTCGCGCCGTCCGCCATGGCAACATGCTGGGCGCGAAAGACACCTTCTTCTACAAGCTGGTTGGCCCGCTGGTAGAAGTGATGGGTGCAGCAGGCGAAGAGCTGAAACGTCAGCAGGCGCAGGTTGAGCAGGTACTGAAAACCGAAGAAGAGCAGTTTGCTCGTACGCTGGAGCGCGGTCTGGCGCTGCTCGACGAAGAGCTGGCAAAACTGACCGGCGATACGCTGGACGGCGAAACCGCTTTCCGTCTGTACGATACCTACGGCTTCCCGGTTGACCTGACGGCGGACGTTTGCCGTGAGCGCAACATCAAGGTTGACGAAGCTGGCTTCGAAGCCGCGATGGAAGAGCAGCGCCGTCGTGCGCGTGAGTCCAGCGGTTTTGGCGCCGACTACAACGCGATGATTCGCGTTGATGGTGCTTCAGAATTTAAAGGCTATGACCACCTGGAACTGAACGGCAAAGTGACTGCGCTGTTCGTTGACGGCAAAGCGGTAGACGCTATTGCTGCTGGCCAGGAAGCGGTTGTGGTGCTTGACCAGACTCCGTTCTATGCAGAGTCCGGCGGTCAGGTTGGCGATAAGGGCGAACTGAAAGGCGCGGGCTTTAGCTTTGCTGTCAGCGACACCCAGAAATACGGCCAGGCAATTGGTCACCTCGGCAAGCTGGCTACCGGCGCGCTGAAAGTGGGCGATGGTGTGCAGGCTGACGTTGATGTTGCACGCCGTGCACGCATCCGTCTGAACCACTCTGCAACGCACTTGATGCACGCCGCGCTACGCCAGGTTCTGGGCACGCACGTTGCGCAGAAAGGCTCGCTGGTGAACGATAAGGTTCTGCGCTTCGACTTCTCTCATTTCGAAGCCATGAAGCCGGAAGAGATTCGTGCGGTTGAAGATCTGGTCAACGCCCAGATTCGTCGCAACCTGCCAATCGAAACCAACATCATGGATCTCGAAGCGGCGAAAGCGAAGGGCGCGATGGCGCTGTTCGGTGAGAAATATGACGACCACGTTCGCGTTCTGAGCATGGGCGACTTCTCTACCGAGCTGTGCGGTGGTACTCACGCTTCTCGTACCGGCGATATCGGTCTGTTCCGCATTGTGTCCGAATCCGGCACCGCGGCAGGCGTTCGTCGTATCGAAGCTGTCACTGGTGAAGGTGCAATTGCCACGCTGCACGCTGAAAGCGATCGCCTGAGCGATATTGCGCAGCTGCTGAAAGGCGACAGCCACAACGTCACCGAAAAAGTGCGTACCGTTATTGAACGTACGCGTCAGCTGGAAAAAGAGCTGCAGCAGCTGAAAGAGCAGGCCGCGGCACAGGAAAGCGCAAACCTTTCCAGTAAAGCTGAGAATATTAACGGCGTTAACCTGCTGGTGAGCGAGCTTGCCGGCGTTGAGCCGAAGATGCTGCGTACTATGGTCGACGATCTGAAGAACCAGTTAGGTTCTGCGGTTATCGTACTGGCGACGGTCGCAGAAGGTAAGGTTTCTCTGATTGCAGGCGTGTCTAAGGATGTGACCGACCGTGTGAAAGCAGGGGAGCTGGTTGGCATGGTCGCTCAGCAGGTGGGCGGCAAAGGGGGCGGTCGTCCGGATATGGCGCAAGCTGGTGGTACCGACGCGGCTGCGCTCCCTGTTGCACTGTCCAGTGTGAAAGGCTGGGTCAGCGCTAAACTGTAATAACAATAAACGCATGCGAGTGCCTTAACGTTAAATGTTAAGGCACCTTGCATATGCGGTACTGATAACGATAAAGTCAGGTTGAAGTCATGTAGATCGGCTAAACTTACATTTAACAGAGTGTGATGCCGTGACCGCTTACACGAAGGTGTTTGTCATAGCTGACCTTTTGGCGTTATATGATGGAGAATGCCGGGATACAGAGAGACCCGACTCTTTTAATCTTTCAAGGAGCAAAGAATGCTGATTCTGACTCGTCGAGTTGGTGAGACCCTCATGATTGGAGATGAGGTCACTGTGACAGTTTTAGGGGTGAAGGGTAACCAGGTGCGCATCGGCGTAAATGCCCCTAAAGAAGTCTCTGTTCACCGTGAAGAGATCTACCAGCGTATCCAGGCTGAAAAATCCCAGCAGTCCAGTTACTAAGTTCTCGCGTCTCACCCCGCGGGTGAGACGCACCTCTCGCAGTTTTCTTCGTTTTCCCCTCGTTTTCTCCCTTTTTTCTTCGCCCCAGCGCTTTTACGTCCATTTTCTTTTTTGCTGCTATACCGGCAAAAACGCAATTTATCTGTTGATAAAACGTGCATTCTGTCTTTTTTAACAGCTTATTGCGTGTGAAATGTGCAAACGAAAAAAATCTGCGGAAAATTGTTTGACTTATAAGTCTCAGAAAGTAATATGTGCGCCACACAGCGACGATGAGCAGAAACAAGTTCTTCGAAGCACTCGCAAGAGGTGTTGTTGGTGAGGTGGCCGAGAGGCTGAAGGCGCTCCCCTGCTAAGGGAGTATGCGGTCAAAAGCTGCATCCGGGGTTCGAATCCCCGCCTCACCGCCATTTGCATCCGTAGCTCAGCTGGATAGAGTACTCGGCTACGAACCGAGCGGTCGGAGGTTCGAATCCTCCCGGATGCACCATCTTCTCTGAGATAACG
>NZ_JABBJF010000009.1 GCF_014218705.1 Kluyvera sichuanensis
GAAATGACGACATATCTGGGATTTGACCAGCTCCGGTACCAACATCTTTTGATGCTGCCGTTCCGAATGTTGGCAAACTTCCTAAACCAAGGTATGAAAGAATACCTGCGACATCTTTGCCGCTGAGAGCGGTTAATGTATTGTCCAGTGGTTGCTTACCTGCCAGGGCATTTGTCATCGTAGTGGCAAAGTTTGGGTCATTACCCAGCGCGGCTGCCAGTTCATTCAATGTATCCAGTGCTGCCGGGGATGAATCGACGAGCGCCGCCAAAGCAGCTTTAACAAAAGCAGTCGTGGCAATCTGCGTATTGTTAGTTGACTGGCTTGCCGTTGGTGCCGTTGGTACACCGGAGAACGCCGGACTTGCGAGAGGTGCACGCTGGTTTACAGCAGCCTCAATCGCCAGTTTAAGCTGATTTAAATTGGCTTTATCTGGAGAGATTCCATAGGCAGCACACAAATTCAGCAGCTCGGCCTGAATCATATTGAACCATGCTGCGCCGGGATAAGAAGCAGGTACACCACCACCACCTTCAGTAAACCAACGCGGGGCCGAACTTTGCACGGCTCCGAGTGGCGGCATCGCACTGACGCCGGAATTATTATCAAGATGGAACATGACTGATTCCTTTTATTGGTAAATATAAATAAACACCTGATGAGCGGGTTTATATTTCTCAAGCAGACATTCAATTACGCCGCCGGAATAAACGACCAGTGGAGTAAGGCAATTATCAAGAACGGTGGCGTTGCGATTATCCACACTGGTTTTCACGATGATATGTGACGTGAAACGTCCGTAGTTTTTACGTAATCGGGTAAGGCAGTTATCCAAACAGGTGGCATAAGCGCCGTCGCTGTACGACTCTATCTCGATATCGAAGCCATACTTTGCGGCAAGCTCGATATAGAATTGACGGTTAAGGCTCCCGACCATTCTGTACTTCTCTGCAGCTGCGGTCCGGCGCTCGTCAAATGTCTGGCCAGCGCTAGTGCAATCCGGCAAAGCGAGCCATTTTTCCCAGTCCTCAAGCAAAACCACAGACTGGTCAGGGAAACGCTCATCAAGCAGACGATCAATTGAGGCATCATCCTGTTCCGGGCCATCGGCAAGAGCCCCGGCAATCTTGCTCAGTTCTGAACCGGGTTCTTTGTTCCAGGCGAGCCCAGTGGGAAGCAGCTGCAGGAATACTCGCTGAAACCTCATCATATCCATGTGATCGTCCCCGGAACCAATAGCTCATCAGCCGCTGAATAGGTGGCAGTGGTGGGCGACGACAGCTCAAAGTCAGTCAGGCTCTGGCTTGAGGCAATCACACGGATGAGGCTGGAAGTGGTCATCGTGCTGCCTGGCTCGCATTTGTTATAAAAAAGCGAAGCCATCCCATTGGCAATATCCTGCTTCAGCGCATCCGTTTTAGGCGATATTTTAATAGTCATATCCAGAGGCTTTAATTTCGGTGCAAATACGGTCACCTCCGGCCCTTCTGGTTGCCCCTCAATAACGCCGGTAATCGGATTCGGATGCCCTGCAATATAATCCGTCACCCTGGCAATATCAGAATCACCCGGAATAATGCTGCTGTTACCATCCATCACAAACGCAACGCCTACCGTTCCCGGCCCCTGCCAGGTCGGCAGACACCATGCACGAGTTACACCTGCACATTCCCGCGCCCAGCGCTCATAGTCGTATTTATTACCGCCGCATGGCGGATGCTGGGCGCGAAATTCAAGCCGTGCCAGCAGTTCAGAGACCGGCTCAATATCACTACCACCAGTCAATCCGTTTGTGGCCACGGCATCTGAAGAAATCCCCGCGACAGGCGTGACCAGCGTCAATGCAGTACCCGCAGGAGCATTGCCGGCAGTCCCTGACACTACCGCCGTAACAGGGACATTGACGGTTCCGGCCGCTGCGACATCAAAATCAGCTTCAAGCGCATAAAGGATGTTGCCGGCACGCTGCCAGCGGGTATTTTTTGGAATAGTGCCGGCAGCGCTGGCCGTGACCGTAATCGGGTCGCTTGCCGGCGTCGGCTGCTTGCGGCGAATACCCCAGAACTGGCAATGTTTGAGCAATTCAGCTTCATCCGCATCACCGGGGATAATCTGGCGATATGCCCAGGAAATATGCTCATGCAGACCTGCATCGAGACCAGCCTGCGCACGCGCCAGCACGCCCAGGACTTTTTCCTTATTTCCTGTCGCGGAACCTTTTAAACGCTGCTGAATATTACCTTCAGCACGCGCGATTAATTCAGGCAACGTAGGCGATTTATAAGGCATGTTAAATTCCGTTATATTGCGATTTAAAGGAATAAGGACTGACAGAGCCATCCGGCAGCGTGAATTCAATATCCAGCTGCAACCAGCCGCTTTCCGGCTGGCTGGCGTAAACGGCTATCTTTTTCACGCGGCCGGCTTCTTTAAGCCATACCAGCGCCTCAAGCGCATATTCAGCAGCGCGAGTGAGCACTGAATTGAGTGTCTTTTCACGGGAAAGCAGCCACAGTCTTGAGCCAATAGGACGGTCACGGAAGGTATCTGCCCACCATCCACGACGGTCAGTGTTATCGCCGGGAATATCATCTGAATCCAGCGCACGACGATCCGTATGCAGAGAAATGATGACGTCATTGGTCAGGCTGTCGTCGGTCAGCATGTCCTCGCCGTTCTGTGCAATATCGCCCCGGCCATTAATCCAGACGAATGCCAGGTCTGTCATTGCATCTCCTTGGTTAATGGGCCGTCATGTTCTTCATGGACGTGTCGTTTGGTAGATTTGCCATCCACGATGATATCCGGCGCAGTGGCCTCACCCTGAAGGTCAGTTGTACCTTTAACCTGAAGATTTTTATCTACCTCAAGGTCACCGGTAAACCGGGCTTTTGGCATATCGAACAACCCGCTTTCATCGGCATACACCTCAACCGTTTTGCAGGTCACAATGGCCCGGCCGTCTTTGGTTAAGCGGATGCGGTGCCCCTCGTAGTGATAAAGACCGCTATCGCCCGCGACCAGACCGACAGGACGATAACGACGGTCATCAACCACCAGAGCAACGGCGGAATCAGTATCGCCGCCAAGACTCACCATAATGGCTTCAGAGCCAGCCAGCGGGACACTAATCTGACCGTACTGCAGAGGGCGCTCGACGTCATCCAGTGGACCATCATCAAGGCTCGTCACCTGGAGGTTCTGCATCTTCAGGCTGTCATTGACCAGCGTTACCACGGCGCGGCCAATCATCAGCCGCAGCCGGCGCATGACGGGAGCAATCAGACGCTGAAATGCCTGTTCACTCATGGGCGTTTCTCCGGGTGCTTGCGGTAATACTCTTCAGCCAGCGCATCCACGCCGCTCTTATCTTCGCTTTTACGGGATTTTTTCGTTTTACTGTCCGGTTCAATTGGTACCAGCCAGCCATCGCGCGGGGTAAGCGTCAGCGTGGTCATGATGCCGGTGCGATCATCCAGCGCCAGTACGACTTTGCTGACCAGAAGCGGTCCCGTGGTGATACTGAAGCGGGATGCATCGATATCGACCAGCAGGTTAGGCATCCACAGCGAACCATCGCGGCGCAGCCAGCCGTCTACTTTTGCCTCGAAGGTGCGTGATTTAGCCAGGCGACGACGCATTTCACGTGTCGCGCGGCCGCTGGCACCTTTGGAATCCGTTTTGCTGTCAGCAAGGATAATCGTCGGGCGGTAGCGCGTGATATCGGAGTCTTTCACCTCTGCTTTCTGACTGGCGATGTTTTTTGCGCTCTGGTCGTCACCGGCTTTGCCGCTGGCGCGGCCGTGTCCAGCGACAATGTAATCACTGAAGCGGTCACGATCGTCTTCTTCAAACTCCATCTCAATCAGGTTCTCACCGAGGATCAACTTATCGGTCTGGGTTTCATCCGCGCGGGTGAAGACCAGCTCGCCGGCAGCATTGCTGGTCATCAATACACCACGGGCGCGGCTGGCACGCCCCAGCGCCTCGTAGACGGTTTCCGAGTAATCGAGTGTAAAGGACGGGAACGGCGCTGAGGATTCACTGTCGGTCAGTTCCCAGCGGACGGTCACCTTATACGGGCCGCACAGGTCACGCGCAATCTGCTCAAGCGTGCGCCCCTTCCACTGGCGGCCCTGATAGATAGCCGCGCAGTCAATCAGGTCAGCAGTTTTATCCCGGCCGGAGATGGTGATGGACATAGAGTCGGCCGTCATGTTGCGACGACGGCCATCGAGATAACCGGTAATGACCGTCTGGCCATTAATGGTGAGGGTAAAAGGCTGACCCGGAGAAAGTGATGATAAATCGGTTTCTGGCTGAACGTTGACACCGAGTTCGAAATAGCCGGAGAGTGATTCGATGGAGCGGTTAATATTGATGGTCGTCCACCCGGCAAAAATCTTTCCTGCGGTGCGTAATTCGACGTCAGCCATCAAGGATCTCCAGAGAAACGCCCCCTGGCATCAGGAGCGGATTGGGTACACTGTTTCGGCGACCAAAACGCTGCCAGTAAAGGCTGTCACCAGTTTCGCGATACAGGGCAACCAGTGCCGGCTCCGTCTGATTTAGGGTGACGTTGCGTACGTTCGCCAGATGAATACCGCGAGTGCGCAAATCGTTAATCACCACAAGACGAAATGTGGCCAGTTCAAGGCTGCTGGCCGTAAATCCGGCATCAGAAGCAGCAATGGTGCTGTCATCCAGCATCTGGCCCAGTTCACTGGTAACCCGTTCGATATCAGCCTGGCTTTCAAAGAGTGGAAACGATGCCGGACTGTTCTCTGAGGCTACAGAAGTTGAATCGCTCCGGGTGATTCCGGCAGCTGAGTCCTGCTGAGTTGTTGAAGGTGTGGAGACTGAGCTGACTGGCGTCGTGGTCGTCAGTTCTGGAGTGCGGGAGAGTCCATCATCAGTGGCCAGCGCATCAGTAAGAACGGCAGATGCCGCTTCCGCCTGACTGGTCTGTGTGGCGACGGTCGCAACATAATACAGCGTATTGATGTTCGCTGCAGCGGCCGGATCAAGATGAGAGGTGTCCGTAGCAGCCTGTCGACGCTTCAGATTAACGCCAATGCGTTCATATGCTTTAAATCCAGCATCATTATCCGCAACAGATGCGATCCCAGAAAACGCCCCCAACAAATTCGCGGCCAGTAATTTTGGCGCATTAACCAGCCGTGTTGCCATCCCTTTAACTTGGGTAACGGCAGACAACAGCCCGTTAACACTACCCAGAATACCGACATTTTCAATCGCACTAGCAATATCGTCATAAACACCACTGATAGCATCTGCAACGGCCGTGGCGCCATCTGTTGCTTCCTGAACTGTCTGCCAGGCATCGGAGAGCGTATCCCCCAGAGAACCAAACAGGCTATCCTTTTTGACGGTTACGGCGGCTGCAGTATCTGCTGATGTCTCTGGTGCCTCATCTTCTGCGGCCGGGTAAACAGTAATTGTGAACTCGTAGTAATTGAGTTCATCAGCAGCGTAACGGCATTCCCATGTTTCAACCAATACCTGCAGCGTACCAAAATCCGGGTGAGTTAGTTCCCCTGCGCCGGCATCATCGAGCGCCTCAATCAGATTTTCCTTTAGCTGCTTTGCATCTTTGCCCAACAGACAGGCAGAGAAGGAAAATTCATGGAGTTTTCGACCCAGATCAATCGCACCACCTTTATCGCGCAGTGGATATTCGCGTTTAACGAGACGACGACCACCGGTCATGCGTTGGTCACGGAAAATCAGGAACGGCACGTTGCGAAATGTTCCTTTACCATCCGGTTTGCTATTTTTTAAACCCAGCGCCCCCAGTCCATCCCTGAGAGAGTTCACACTAGCGACTGTACTTTCAAACATGATTTGTCCCGTTAATAAGGGTAAAGGTTCTGACCGGTCCAGACATTCATGCCCATACCGTCTTCCTGAATATTGGTGCTGGTGATCTGCAGGCCGTCAGCCAGCTGGATTTTCAACTGGGCCTGAGCACTGACTTTCTGTTCTGGTGGCGGGGTCTGCTGCTGGCCGCTGCTGTCGTTCCCGGCAAATTTCTCGTAAACATTCCCCAGCCATCCGCCCAGATAATCCCCAAGAACACCACCGAGAGTGGCACCGACAACAGTACCCGCCGGGCCGAGCAACGAGCCCAGTGCGCCGCCACCCCATGCGCCGGCTGTGCTACCCATAGCAGAGCCTTTATCTTCAGCCGTCGCGTTTTCATCCATCAACGTTGGCACCATCATTGCGCCAGCCATCAACGGCCCACCAAAGCGGGAGAACATACGGCCTGCGCCGCGCCCAAGCCAGCCCAGCGCACTGGCACCTTTTGCAGCCACACGACCAATGGCACTGTTGGCCACCCAGCTACCAGCACCTTTGATGGCTGAGCCTGCGCCGGCAAGCATCGAGCCAGCGCCGCTGAAGATGCGGGAAAACAGCCCCGCTTTTGCGGCAGGAGCTGCTGCAGGTGATGGCACAACCGGGACACTGGTGCCACGACCACGTCCCGGCCCACGCTTGCGTTTACCATTACCCGCATAGACGTCGCCACCACCGCCGAACGACGCTGGCCAGTTGGTGACAAAGACCTGCTGGATGAGCTGCGGATTGCTCATGATAGGTGGCATACCCGGCCCGCCCGCACCTGGCTGGTTTCGGCCGCGCATCCACCGATAGGCACGGTATGGTGAGGTAGCAACCTGCCAGGTTGGACGAACGATAGCGCCGCCCATCCGTAGCGCCTTGTTCGCCAGCCAGATACCACCAATAACCTTGGCCATCGTTTTCAGGCTGACAATATTGTCATCCACCCAACTGAGGGCATCTTTACCCATTTTCAGGTAACGCCAGGTCTCCTGAGCAGCGCTGCTGATCGTATCAAAAGCCGTCTGGAAATTAGCGGCTAACTCATCGGTTAGCTGGTCAACACCACTTACACCGTTTGCTCCAGGTTTACTCAGTTGGCCATACCAGTCGAGCACACCTTTAACACGGCCTTTAAGTATGTCGAAAGGCCCTTTATTCATCAGTTTATCGGCGAAGTCTTCCCACACATCGCCCATCTGCGCGGTCAGCCCCGTCCAGCTGTTCATCGCTGTTTTCTGGGCCCCTTTCGATTCCTCACTTAAAGCCTGAAACAGTTGAATAATAGACTTCAGACCTAGATTGCCTTTTTCACCAGCCTTGCGGACTTCCTTGACATCTTTATTCCATTTATCTGCAAGAATCTGATAAACGTTGATACCGTAGCCTGTTAGCAAGTTGGCATCAGCTGCCGTAATCTGCTGGCGAGAAAACATCTGTTTGAGCTGGAGAGATGCCCCTTGCGCTGCATTTAAATCCCAGCCCTTGAGTGCCCCTTGGTCTTGCAGCATGGTGATAAAGTTAGTGGTCTCTTTATCCGACATACCGAACGATTTACTGCTGACCAGTTCCTGCATAACACCAGTCAGACCCCACGTGGAGTCTTTGGCGTTCTGAATGGCCCATTGCATCATTTCTGACGCATGCTGCTGGTTGCCTTTGTAGAGAGAGTTGAGCGCGATACGTTGGTTTTCTCGCGTGGACGCGATGCTGATGAATAGCTTATTGGCTGTGTAACCGAGGCCGGCTATCGTCGCACCGCCAGCAGTAAGCATGCCGAACGTGCGGGTTGCCGAGGAACCGAGGCGGTCAATGGAGTTTGAAACACTGGCGACGGAATTGCGCAGACCGTTCATCGCCGTCTGGCTGCTGCGAGCCATTGAGGAGATGTTCCCGGAGAACTGGCGGGAACGCTGGGCAATGTTGCCCATTAAATCAATAATGATTGAGGCGCGAAATTGCCCAGCCATGATAATTACCTTTTAAAGAGGGTTTCAGCCTGCTTGCAGTGTCGGAAAAGGCGGGAGAGCGGAAGAGAAAGGGCCCATTCCGGGCCCCCTTTAAGCATGACGCCGACCGCTATAGCCGCCTGTTCAATCTCACTCCGACACTGCAGCCACTCGCCCCCGTTCAGGGGTCATCGCCGCAGCCTGAGCAACATCACGTAAATCAGTCGCCAGCGAAACACGATGGAAATCGCGCTGGGACATTTTTTTGAGCAGAACCAGCGACAATGGACCGCTAATCACGCCCACTTTTGCAATCTGCCGGCGCAACATCTCCAGCCCCATCTGAGAAGGTGAACTCACCAGCTGTGGTCCTGCTTTGGTCTCCACGACACGCTCAGAGGCCATCTGCGCATCAATGATGTCGCCGGCAGTCAGTTCACGGAAGGTGATGTCATACTGCATTTCCATCTCTTCGCCGGTGCCGTACGGGATGCCATCAAGCAGACGGAATGTACCGTTTTTGAGTGCATTCAGAATCTCCTCATGAAACTCCATTGCTTCCTGCTCAGGGCTTTTAAACTCGGTCATGGTGACTCCTTACGCGATACGTTTGCTGGTTTTAGCGGCGAGCTTAATGGTGATTTCACCGTCGCTGTTTTGTGGTTCGTCGGTCTGCCAGGCATTTGGCATCATCCAGGTTTCCCCGGTATCGGCTTTAAACTCGGCGGTCACATCCGTCCAGTTGATGACTTCATCCAGACCAATACCGCTGCCACCAGGGATTTTGCATTCCAGTGTGGCTTCACGCGGCGTCGATTTATAGCCATAGACACGACTGCCTTTAACGGTTTCCCGAGTGTCACCCGCAGGGGTGAAGGTACAGCCCGCCAGCGTTTCAAGCTCAAGGCCGTTGACGCGGATAAAGGCGACGCCCTGACGTTGATTTCCTGCCATGTTCCCCCCTTAGAGGATGAAGCGGATCTGTTCCGCGAAGATGCGGAACTGGTTAATGAGGTTCGGACCGGCCAGCACATCAACACGGTCACGATCACTTTTGTTGCGCACCACGTAGAGTTCGTCTTTAAAGGTGGTGAAGTCTTCCACCAGACCGGCTTCCTCCCACTCAGTAAACAGCGCCAGCAGCTCCGTTTTGATAATCGCCGGAGTTACTACTGGTTGACCCGGCGCAAAGTTCGTACCGTCGTCAGCCAGCTTATGACGCGGGAATTTCTGTGTAATACGCACGCGGGTCGAATAGCGCAGATAGCTCAGCGTCGCGATGGTCTCAACGTTGAGGTAGGACGGGTCCGGGTCGCCGTAGCTGTTGGTGCGATATGTCGTGATAAGACGCTCAAGCTGCACCTGACCGCCGTCGTTGACGGTAAAGGTGCTGATGCCGTCAAACAAAAGACCATTACGCTCAGGCCAGGTGAAGAGGTCTGTCTCTTTCGGCGGCATCAGGTTACTGACGACCAGCGTCTGCAGAGGTCGGGCCGGGTCGATGCTCAGTGACGCAGCCGCCACAGCAGCAATACTGGTGCACCAGACATACTGCGGTTGTGGTGTCGCTGGTGCGCCAAGGCAGCACAGCAGGTGATCGTTGCGGGACTGGCCGAACGTGGTCAGGCTCCCCATCGGGCCGTGATAGCTGGTAAATGCAATACCGTCGGCCTGGTTGATTGGCCCCCAGCGCTCCACCAGTTCGGTACGCAGCAGGTTAAGGTTGGTCGGATCGGTGTAAGGCATGACCAGGTATTTGAACTGCAGGTCACCCATCGCGGCGATGGAGTCTGACAGGTCCGGGTTGCTGTTGGTGTCTGCCGGATAGGTGACGGTGGCCACAATGCCACCAGGTGTCATTTCCTGATCGTAATAGTTGAAGCGCGTATCCGTCGGGCAGGAGCGGCCGAGAAACTTAGCCGATAACTTCACATCGGCATGCGTCGGGTCGGCGTTCGCGCCGCCGCTATCGGGTACAACAGTCGCTGTCACCGGCAGATCGTATTTTGCATTAATCAGGT
Organism: Kluyvera sichuanensis; assembly: GCF_014218705.1. Taxonomy (GTDB): domain Bacteria; phylum Pseudomonadota; class Gammaproteobacteria; order Enterobacterales; family Enterobacteriaceae; genus Kluyvera; species Kluyvera sichuanensis. The sequence continues at coordinate 9,836 of NZ_JABBJF010000009.1, forward strand.
CAGCCAGACTCTGCGCGATATCCGCGCCTTTATCGCCGGTCTTAACGGTGGCAGGAATACGAACACCAGCAATATAAGTCACCAGCGTGCCGTTCTCCGTTGCTGTACCGCTCAGCTTAATGGTGGCGGCATCAGCAACACCCGTGCCATCGCCCTGGGCGATGCAGTACAGCTCCGCAACGCGGTTGAGCTTCAGAAACTCGGTTGCCATCAGGTGGATCATCGACCCCTGACCGAATGCGGCAGACGCCTGAGACGGGGAGTAAATACGTGTCAACGTATTCGCCGGCACCGACCCCACCGGCTTCTGATTAACGTCAGAAGCTCGCTGGCCGAACATCAGAACACGCTGACGTGGCGCAGGCGTGCCGGAAACGGCGTTGCTGTTGTTGAACTCGATATACGCCAGAGGAACGCGAATCGCGCCGCCTGCTGGAATCGAATCAAAAGAGATATCGCTCATTTCGCACCTTTCTTAGTGGCTTCTACCGGGAGCACGTCGCCATCTTTGAGGCGGCGCAGCCAGAAACTGTTTTGCGGCTTGGTCTCACCGTCTGCGGCCAGCAGTTTCATGGTCTGCGGGTCGCGAACTGTGCGGCCGGGAGCCGGCTTAATCTTCAGCACATCAGTCATGGTTGTTTCTCGTTTACGTTGATATGCGCCTCAAAAGGCGGTGTGCCGTCTGGTTGTTTCCACGTCTGCCAGTGGCGTTCGTAGTCATCCAGAGAGCTGAGATCAATGCTGGTATCAATGGGCGTGGTCCCGCTGAAATAAAGGCCGTAAAGCGCACAACCCGCGCCACCTTGCGCATCGGTATAGAGGTTTTGCCCCTTGGTCAGCTTCATGCCGGTGGTAGAGCCGAATGTCTTCCAGTTAATCCCCGCCACAAGGCGCTCAACAATCTGGTAGATACCCAGCCGGTCACCTTCACGACCGTTGAGCATGCTGGCGCATACGTAGAGGACCCAATGGCTTTCAACCTCACGAGAGGTTCGTCCGGGACCACAGCCCAGCCAGGCGATATAGACCGCTGGCTCACTGAGCAGCATGCGCTTGATAGCCACATCATCCCAGGTGCCCGGATGCGTATCGACATCGCGCAAGGTGTTGCCGAAAAGTCCTTTAACAGCCTCAAGCAGCGCGGTTTCGGTATCGCCAATCATCAGATAAAACCCTGCTGTTTACGCGAGAAAACAGGCGCATCAGAAACCACCTGAGCAAGATTCTCACCATCTGGGGCACTGCCGGCAGTGTCGGTGCCAAGCGGAATCTTTCCGTCCCGGACGCCTTCCAGCCAGCGGATGGCGTCCTTATAGCGCTGTGTTGATTGTTCAGTCGCTCGCGTGTCCTGCAGGAAGTACCAGGCAATGACGCAGCAGACCTGCGGCAAGGTCGCCGGAGCCACCGTCAGCGGTAATGTGTAGCGGGCGACAATGTAGCTATCCATCATCGCAGTCGCGTCAGCCAGCGCTGCATCAATGATGACGTCATCCGGCTGGTTATTATCCGTCCGTGTTTTGGTCAGTAGATCCAGATTGCGGCGCTGATACCGGGACGCCATTTCCGCGACAGTGGCATAAGTCATTACGCGTCCTCACCCTGTGAGGCCAGCGCCGCATTGAGCTGCTCACTGGAGATGATTTCCCCCAGAGCGGTAGACACAGCAGCCACGCGCGGTTTTCCCGCAGAGGTGAAATGCTCAGCGTTAGACTTGTCCAGACCCGCGACGGCCAGAATGATGCGCTCGTTCAACGGTGGCTCATTCAGTTCTTCAGTTTTCAGCTCACTGCCCAGGCCCACGTTGTCCACGGTCCCTGGCTCTTCCGCGTCCGGTGCTGGCGAGCCAGATACGATTTTGAGGACGCTGTCGCCTTCGAGAATACGCACTTGCGCTTCAGTGACGCCCACCACGCGATTCTCGCCACGGGTGAACGGGATGCCGGCGCGGCGGTATACGTCCCGGTAACATTTGACAACCAGGTCGAAAAGCTGATTGCCAGCTGTTTCGCGAGCCGGTGAAGTGCCATCAATGCCTTGCTTAAGTTCTTCTGACATGACATGGGTTCTCCCTTTGAATCCACGTTAAACGGCAGGTTAAAGGCGGATTAACCGCCTTTAACATCGGTTTAAGACTGCAGGTAACTTACAGGTAGTCAGCGACCACCAGTTCCAGCTTGCCTTTCATTTCGTTACTGACGACGCCGTTGGTGCCGGCAATCAGTTCACGCTCCAGCAACTGGATGGCCGCTTTCTCATTGCCCGGAGTAACCACCAGGTGAGTAGGACGCAGCCCCAGTGGACGGCCACCATCGGCGTGGAATTTGCGCATGGTGGTCCAGCCGGTCCAGAGGTTGTCGAGTGTCAGATCGGCGTTCATGGCCATCGCCATCTGCCAGAAACCAAAGCCCACCGCACGACGACAGCTGACACCAAACAGGAATTCGTTGTCGGTAAAGACGTGTTCGTCAGTGATGGCTGTTTTTGCAACCAGTTCAGCCTTGCGGCGGTCCTGGAAGATCAGCGGCTTGATAGCACGGGAGCAGTCCAGCAGATACCAGCTATCACCCGTCCAGTCAGCGGCCTGTTGGAAGACGTTCGCAACAGACGTCGCCGTCCCGGTGCCATCCACTTTCGAATAGACCGGATGGTCGGTATCGAAGAAGTTCTGGCCGTCATAACATGCCTGGTTAAAGCCATCTTTCAGCAGGCCAAACACCAGCTCGTCAGGCTGTACAGCCGCAGAACGGCCCAGCTCAGAGAACATCGGGCTGTAAACGCCAAGGTTGTCATCTTCGAAATCATCACGACTGATGCCGACGGTGCCTTCATAGGTTCTGTTGGCCACGGTGTAAGCGCTGGCCGCCATCTGATTCACAACTCGCGCACCGACCCACTCACGCAGCTGCGGCGCGTTACCCAGCCAGCCATAGGTATTGGATTTGGAGGATGACGGTACCGTCATGGCAATTTTCTGGTACTGGGATGGCGCACCATCCAGACCACCCTGAAAATCCTTACGGAATGAGGTCATCAGGGCCTTAATGGAGCTCGGGGTAACGATCATTTATCGCCTTCCTCTTTGAGTTTCTGGTATTCGGCTTCAGACATGCCGAGTGCTTTTGCTGCTGATTTTTCATCGGCAGACAGCGCCGTAAGACCTTCGCGGCGGGTATCAGGGATACTGGTCGTCGTAGTCTGTAGTGCAGTCAGCGCCGCAATAGGCTGCTTGGCATCGAGCTGAGCAGAGAGTGCGACAACCCCAACCTGAGCGCCAACCTGCTCAAAGTAAGCCCGCTCGGATTTGAAGATACGGCCTTCGGTTTCCGCCTTATCCAGAACAGCGCTAAGGGAAACCGTGGAGTGTTTACCAGTGACCTCTGCCAGCTCCTGGCGAATGGCGTTATAGGTTTCCACCGGTACCCATTTGGTGAGGTCTGGCGTGCCGGATTCGGCTTTTGCCGTAACCAGTTCAGCACTGAGTGCAGTCACACGGGTGTTCAGTTCATCGTGCTTATCTGCCTTGCCCTTGAGCGCATCAAAAGCTGACAGTGCGGCTGTGGCCTGCTCATCGGTCACGGCAGCATTCTCAGCCAGCGTGATACCGAGTCGCGCCAGCAGCTGACGCAGGTTTTCATTCATGGGACGTCCCTCATGTGGGTGGTTAGTGAGTTCATCAAAGGAAGCAGCCAGCGCCGCCAGTTTTTGCATGCCAGTCGCGCCAGGGTCATTGGTCAGCGCCACCATGCGCAGCACGGTTGGTGCACCAGTAACAAGGTCGTAAGGAAAAACGGCCGAAAGGAAGCCGAATTCTTCGTTGGCCAGATAGGTCAGCGCCGCAGGTGTCCAGCGAGGCTTAACAAAAAGCCCCAGGCCTTCACGCCACTGCATTTCATCAGCGTTAAACCATCCAGCCGCTTTCAGTTCATCAGGCGAAAGCCCTTCAGACTTGCGCAGCTGGTTATGCTCGTAATCAATCAGCACGTCCTGGCCAAGAGCCCGGACGCCATCAATCAGACGTGCAGCGATGGCTGCATCCATATACCAGCCATCAGCAACATCGAACGGCCGACCATCACGGGCACGAAAACGCCCGGCGGGAAGCAACTGGCACCAGCCGTCATCACCGACGGTGGCCGCAAGAATGGCGATACCAAAAGAGGAAGGTTTTGTTTTCATGGCCTGCTCGTTGCTGAGAAACTCAGGCCATTTTTACGCGGGGAAGAAAATGCAGGTGATTCCGGTATCTGACTGAAAACAACGAACCGGATAGAAAGCGAAGCGGGAGAACGGACGCAACCCCATTTAAAACACGTTTAAATCTCTCTGTACGCGTTTAAAAGATTTTATAAGCGTCAACGTATAGCAAACATCATACTATGGCCTGAGAGCAGCCTGAGCACGTTTTTCGATAGCAGCGTAAATCTCTTTGCGACCGACCTTATCAAGCCCCATATATGGACGAGCTCTCAGGACAGTATATCGCGCCTTTCCGCCCCACTGGTGAATCGCAGCATAAATCATCGGCGAACCAATCAGCGCCCAGTCCGGGCCATAGTCCGTGGTGATACTCCTGGCCAGATCGCCATTCAGGGTCAGGATAGTACCAGGAACATAATTATGTTTCTCACGCCACGCAAGATAAGGATCGCTCCAGCTGGCCCAATGCTCACCGGTGACCGGGTCAGCCTGCTGTTCAAAGGCGTTCTCCGTTGAGGAAAGCAGTGCAGCAGCTGCGGCACGTGGAATGGCCCCATCATTGGCCATTGCGCCCAGGCTGATGAACGCCGTCTGGATCCTGTTGATATCGAGCACAACAGCTAAATCAATACTCATGGTGCCTCCTCCAGCCCCAGACGGCCCTCAATCACTTCAAGCGAGCCAGCGTTCACCGCTGATTGCAGGCTGCTCAGGCTTGCCCGTGACAGGCTGACGACCTGGTCAAGCAGGTCTCCACCGTTCTTCACTGCGGGCTCTGTGCGGATAACTATCTGCTGTCCGGCATCATCTGCAGGCGTTACATACATAAGCACATTCCTGGCGCTATCCCACAACACCGCCTGAGGCTGAGCCATCAGCGCCGGCAATTGTTGTACATCGGCATCACTGAGCTTTGTGTCTGCAGCTGAAACCGCATCAGACAAACCTTTTTCGCTGATCGCCAATAACCGGGCTGGTTCAGCACCGACTCGCGCTCTGACCACGGCGGCAACGGATTCAGACATGAAACCCAGCGTCTGAATGGCATCACCGGCGCGGCCACTGGTGAGGGTACGTTTTGCCCACACTGAAAACGCCAGCTGGCGCTCGCGGCTGTTGTTGAGCGACTGAATAACCTGCTCACGCAGCTGCGGGTCGCGGGTCTCGATAACTTTACGGATAAGCGTCTGGTCAGTGCCGAACGCCGCCGAACCTGGGTTATACGACCAGCCCACATCGGGCGTCATTTTCACGCGGCCGTTATCAAAGGTCGTGGATTCCGTCCTGAAGATTTCACCCGTGGTCTCATCAATGCCGGCGTCAACATCATGGGTGTGCACGAAAGATGCCCCATAACTGACTTTCAGCCCCAGCGCTTTCATACGTTCAGCAGACAACGCCCTGACGCGGCAGCGGCAATTCCAGCCATTCGGCGGGTAGTGCGTCTTCCAGAACGGGTCATCATAGCGAAAAACCAGCCCATTCAGCGCAGCATGCTCCGGGCGGGTTCGCCCGTCCATAACGGCCACATACTGCCAGAACGGGTAATCCTCAACGTTATTCATCATCTGCGCATAACGGCCGCTGTTATAAGCCGTGCGCATATTGACGTTGTAAATGGTCGCAAGACGGCGCGGGCTGCCCAGTTCGATTTCCTTAGCATTACCCTCGGTATCGACAACAATCTGCTTTCCCCACCATCCCAGCTTCTGCAGGCGCGGTGCCAGCGTCCGGGTAAACTCCTGACGTGTGATGCCGTCGTGGACAGCGCGATCAACCTCGTCACGAAGGGTGTTCAGCACATCAAGCCGCACCGCTTTAGCGACGGTAAACGCGCGGGCATGCGCGTCCGTCAGTTGCTCATACCAGTTCCAGGTGACGTTATGGCCCTTGGCTCTGAAGTAAGAGACCGCCTCTTTTGGGGGTAACCGGGCGGCGTATGCCAAATCAACTGCTTGTGCCATCGATACGCCCCCACAGGTCAGCGACAAAGATAGCGCGGGTCAGGAGGTCGATAAGCGCTGCATCATCCAGTTCGGGATAGAGCGTCGCCGCATCCTGCATCGCCGATTCAGGGCCGTTTTTAATAATGCTGGCAATAACGGGCTTTAAAAGCGGATCAATGGCCTGTTTAAACGCATCCGGCGTCACCGCCGCGCCCATATCGTCAATATCATCAGTCTGCTTCAGGTCTGTCGCACTCAGACTGGCCTGACCGTTTACCGCTGGCAGACCTTCAGCCACTGGCGCGGCACGGAATACCTGCTCGTCACCGTTAGGCTGCGGGATATTCAGTTTTTCCTGAATCCAGGACACTGGCACCGGCATACCTGCCGCCAGTTTCGGAATGGCCTCCGCAAACATAGAGAGGTCTTCGTATTCCCCGGAATCAAACACAATACCCGGCAAACGGCACGGGTCGAGGGTGGTTCGGCTGTTGACTGCCAGTAACGGATAAATCAGGTCACGGTTGACAGAGCGACGCAGTTGCCGCAGGTCGGCATTACGGATCTCTTTACGGACTTCGTTATGAACTTCACCCAGAGAACGAGCACCTTTGTCACCGGCTTCCGTGGTCAACGTTCCCCCCAGAATGGCTTTTGACATGGAGCGCTCAGCCCAGCCGATTTGCGCCTGGAACGGGTCTGCCTGACCATCGGCCGCACTCTGGAACTCCAGCGCCATACCCATCGGGATAATACCGCCAGCACGACGCCCGATATCCATGACCGCCTGCATCAGAGTGGATTTCTCTCGGGAGGTTGCCCCGGTTGGGTACTTGCCCACGCGCATCGGCAGACCGTAAATCTCCAGAAACTCAGCAAAATCACGCACCGAATAGTTTTTGAAGATAAACGGCCAGACCAGCGTTCGGACCAGCCCCAGCGTGCCGGCATATCCTGAGCGGGACTTTGCCTGATGGCGGAACCAGCCAAACGGCTGAAGTTCAACACCGTCGGCGCTGCCATCGCGCAGCCTGAGCTGATTCAGATTGCTTTCTGGCGTACAGAACAACGCAGGATCACGCCAGTGAAGCGCAACGGGTACGCGCTGCTTACCCAGCCAGCCCCATTCGATCTCCTGCATGCTGTAACCCTTAAGGATGGCGTCGCCGGCATCAAAAATGCCGTCCTCAAACCAGGCAGCGTCCTGCAACATCTCATCGAGCATTGCCGCATCTTTCTTTTCCTGCGGAGTGGCGTCTTTCGGTGGCTGAATGCTCCAGGGTAAAGACTGAATGGCCAGCCGGCGCTTTGACAGCTCGGAAAACAGATGCGTGTCCTTTTCTTCCATATCAAAGGCGAGGTCAGCCTGAGCCGTCAGGTCTCCGCGTTCGGCGTCACGCAGGACAATGGCGGCACGGTTTGGCGTGATACCACTGGACGGGTGCTCCTGGGTACGCTTTGCCATCATCACCAGTGATTCCTGCGCCGTCTGCAAATCAGGATCAAAATCGAAGGGATTGCCCGTTAAATCCAGAATACGGCCCATTACCAGCATCCTCTTTCAAATTCGTGGTAGTCATCATGGGTTTCATCATCGTGCGCATCTTCCCGGCGCTTACCGGGCAACGCCTGCACGCTGTCTTCGTCGATGACAAAACCATTCATATAAGAAGCGCGTACCGCCATCGCAAGCGCTACCGCAAAGTCACCGTGACGTTTGCCACCAGTGCCACTGGCATTGGCGTCTTTGGTTCTGCCCTTATCAATCTGGGGTACGCCGTTAACGACCTTGATATTGAGCAGGTCATCCAGCGTTGTCTGGTGACGGGCGATAACCAGGTTCTGCGCTTCAAATTCACCTTTTAGCTTTGGCATCCATTCCTGATACCAGGCTGCTGACAGGTGCACGCTGTCAATCATCTCCGGGCCATACACCAGACGCGCAGCTTCAGCCAGATACCCACCATTACCGGTGGCATCAAAAGCGGCGCCGATAAAGCGAGGTAAACGCGCCAGGATAAACAGCATGATCTGACGCTGCTGGTCATAGGTGACGTTCTTCAGCTCGACGCGGAAGCATTCACGCTTATACAGGTCGGCGGTGATTTCCAGCGGGACAAAAACGGTCAGGTCGCCATTACGGGCAAAGTCTTCACCGAAGGCGTGTTTATGCTGGATGTTGAGCGCAGCCAGCAATGGAGCCAGTTCTTTCTCGCACCACGCTGAAACTTCCGCTTCCCGCAGTTCTGGCGACCAGGATTCAAAATCGTCAGGAGCCTCAAAACGCAGGATCGGAATATCACGCTCCGGCGTCATCGCCGCTTCAATCAGTACGCGGGAAAGGTAAGCACCGCCGGACTTTTTCGGTACGCAGCCATATTCCTCGTCGGCGCTCTCTTTGTTCGGGGCATTGCGGTAAAGGTCGTCACGCCATTTTTTCTCTTTTTCGGCGGACCAGCCCTGCCCCGTGACGTAGCAGATACGGCGGTAAAGGCCATCACTGATGGCATCATCCAGGGTAATACGATGAATGGAATAATCTTTTCGCCCCTCTCGCGCGTCCTGAATGTACTGGTTAAACAGGTTATCAACGCCGTTATGCGTGGAGATAATCCGCACACGAGCGCCCCACATAGTCAGCGCGAACGCCGCTTTCAGCAGTTCATCAAGCGACTCATGGAAACCGGCTTCATCAATAACGACGTCCCCCTGTAACCCACGCAGGTTGGACGGCCGCGAGGACAGCGCCTGGATCTTAAAATTGCTGTTCGGAAAGCGAATCATGTACGACAGAATTTCTTCGTTCTTATCGCTGTCCCAGAAGGTCTGCTCATAGACGTCGGCTTTTGCCAGCTGATTGAAAGCACGGGCAAACAGCGCACAAGCGGCGATGTACTCCAGCGCCATCTCCTGCCGGGAGCCGACATAAAAGACATTGCGGCCACCGCGTTTACGTGGCTTTGCGGCCGTCATGACATTACGGCCAGCCTCTGCCCAGGTCAGACCGGTACGGCGGGATTTTTCAGCGATACAAATCTGACTGTCATCGCTGAACCACCGGGCCTGATAGGGAAGGAAAACGGCTTCGCTCGCCGGGTTCAGACTGCCGGCATCCGTCACAATATCCACGCCGAGTTTGCTGGCTTCTTCCTTCAGGTCAATCTGGCGCGGTTCGCTGAGTGGGGTGAGTCGTTTTGTAGTTGCGGTCATATCACGCTTTCCCCAGCAACACATTGCGAATACGCTGCTCAAGCTCTTCGCTCATCCCATCCGTACCGCGCAGTTCGTCACTGACAGCATTAGCCGCTTCTTCTGCAAAGGCCTGGCGAATTTCTTTTTCGCGCTTATGACTGGACATGGCTGTTGATTCCAGACGCTGGGCCGCCAGCATGGCATTTTTGAGCATGTCGATATCGACTTCGGCTTCTGGATCTTCAATCTGGCGCATCAATGCTTTAAAGAGCTGACTTCTGGCCATCTCCAGTATGAGCTTGGTCGTTTCACCCATCGGCTTATCGCCGAGCTGGCTGGTGAGCGCCTGTGTCATTTCCCGCATCTGACGCAGGTTCTGTCCCACCTGCTCGACACTGGTGGCATAACGGTTCAGGCCAGAACGGGAAAGCCGCATGTCTTCCGGTAGCCCAGCATCATCAATCAGCGCATTAATCTCTTCCAGGATCTGCGCCTGTGGAATGGCTTTATCCCTGAGCATGGCATGAAGCGTTTTTTTGACGTCTTCAGGCAGCAGATCAACTTTCGACGCGCGGCCGCGAGTGGGTTTTGTCGTTTCCATAGCTAACCTCAGCGGGCACGGGGCTTTTTAACACCGGATACGCGGGAACGACCTTCGGCGACATCCTGCCCCCGGCCAGTAATGGTGACGACATAAAAACCACGCAGGTTTTCAACCGTAACCAGCCCTTGCTCCTGCAGCCAGTCAATATGAGTACGAACGAGATCGCGTGAAATGTTGTGGCCGTAGGCATCAAGGCAGTCATTCAGAATGCTTTCGTTCGCTTCGTTGTTGCAGTCCATCAGGCTGCGAAGAATGACCAGCCTCTGGTCTTCAGTCAGAATATCGTTAATCATCATTTGCTCCGGTTCACCGCATTTTCCAGTAACAATTCAATCTGGTGGGTCATTGACTGCACGCGCTGGCCGATAACCTTCATATCTCCAGCAATCTCCGTCATACGCAGGCGCATTTCCTGCATATCTTCAACGCCAGGCATATTGGCGTATTTGGTTTCCATCTCGGTGAGGCGATTTTCCAGCTTTTCTACCCGTTCGGTACTGGCGAACGTGCGGCGCATAGCCCAGACAATCCCGCCAAAAGCTACTGGTAACAGATATGGCCACAGACCGATATATTCAAAAATGCCCACGTTTAACTCCCTGAATAACAACGCTGACACAACGTCTCATACTGGCCAGTCAGCTCAACAATCCCCAGCCTGCGACGACATAAGGCACAAATACGGTCAGGCTCAGGGCGCTGGATTTGTGGTCCAGGCCAGCTGCAACCTTGTTGCTGCCAAAGTTCCCGCAGAAACTCTTCAGCCTCCTGAAGCAGGTCGGCGTCCATAAATTTCAATCCTTTTTAAATCCTGCTGGCGGGCATCGTTCTTATCGCGATTGCACTGGCCAAGTGCTGTTAATAGCGTGGCATTCCAGACCACTGATGCACCGTATGTAAACGGCGCGGGGCGTACTGGCACAGGCGTTTCCGCCAGCAGTTCTGCATCAATAGGCAGCGGGGTCACCACCACCGGAACGGGCGCGGTTCTCGACCCGCTGCAACCACTCAACAGCAGCAGCAGGCACATCGTGCTTAGCGCATTCTTCTTTTTCAAGGATGAGGGTGATCTGGTTCTGAGCTTCATCGCGCAGCCTCTCGTCTTCGCGCCGTGCTGCGGCATTGGCCGCGCGGATGGCACTGAATATCTGGATGGTTTGCTCCTGGCCGTGTAGCAGCCATTCTGCTGTGTTTCTGGCTTGCGTCTGGGTCTGCAAGTCCCGGCGTAACTGGACGTTATCGCTGTGCGTTTTCTCAGCCTTTACCCAGACCGCACCCACGGTGACCAGGAGTGCAACCGCGCCGGCAGCGATAAGACGATCAGCGAAGGTCATCAACACCTCCGACTGACCAGATGGCCATCTCAACTTCACGGCGCGTCATCAGTCCTTTCCACGGTTTCCCGGCCGCAAATATCCAGCGACGCATCTGGTCGCGAGCACCTTCAAAATCACCGGCATTCAGTTTTTTGAGGAGGGTCGAACGGGAAAATGCCCCGGTGCCGGTATTGAAAATGAACGTCTCAAGTGCGGTGCGCTGATAATCGGTTAAAGGGACTTTTACCAGCCGTTTAATGGCTGCCCGAACGGGCTTTAAATCACTGTCCAGCAGGGCCATGCACTCTTTATAGGTGTAGGTGCGCATCTGGATATCAGCGCCAGTATGGCCAACGCATACGGTCATGATGCCGGCAATGTCGCGGTACGGGGTATATTCGATCCCCTCGACGTGGATAAGGGTCTCGCGGGTCATTTCATGATAACCGCCACCGGCAATAGCAATCGCCAGCAATGACGCTTTCAGACTACGGGGTATTTGGGGCATCAGCTTATCCGGTGAGTGGATCTGCATCCGAGGATAAGAAAAAGCTGATTAGAGAGGTGATTCCGGTATCTGAGTACAACCCGCACTCTCGAGCGCAGTCGGTTGTTACAGATAATTAGTGCGGGAATAAATCCGGTTGGCGACGACGGGTATGAAGCTTGCGCTGACGGGCGATGATATCGTAAATCTGCGTCTGAGATAAACGATGCTCGCGGCGCAGGTCTTCAAGGTTGCGGCCATCGAAACGGGAGAAGATAAGATCGTCCCGTAACGCTGTCACAAGCTTGTCCCCGGATGGCAGATAATACTGACGTCCGCCCATATAGTGGGACATGGCCAGCGCCAGTTTACGCGCCAGCAAGCGGCTGTCTTCAGCAATTCCGAGGCGCTTCAATTCTGCCTCCATCACATCGACAAGTGCAACCAGCATTTGTGGCCATTGGTGCTCAAGCTCACCGACAGGGATATTGTCGATATGGTCAAGCAACTGGTGAATGGCCGGGTCGTGTTCAAAAAGCTCCGACTGTTGTGACATAAACCCTCCTCAAGGTAAGTGCACAGTCAGTATACAAAAAATCCCGCACGTTGGCGGGATTGTTGATGACATCAGCTGTCACGTTTGCATGGGTGAAGCTTGAAGAATTTTATATCGTCATGGAGATATAATTTTTTCCCCGATTTATCGACTATAAAAAACTTGATGACTGCCGGGTTACGCATTGAAGCAAAGGTATACGAAGTTCCATGCACGGAAATTTCTTTGTCATTCTCTGGTGACGGCGGCTCTGTCTGCACATAGGTATCACCATCATCAAGATTCTGCCAGGAAACCAGGTCAACGCCCATATGAAGCTTGATGCCGTTACATGTCCAGAGGCCAGATGCAGGGTCTTTCTTGCCCGACTCCTCTGCCGCATAAGAGGCCAGACTAACTACCATTACGACTATTGCTAACAAATACTTCATATAACCCCCTTAAAAATAATGATTAAAATTTATCACCGTTTTGTCTGAAAAGCATTTACTGATAACGTTGCCCCGTGGCGGCATCATGGTCACAAAGAGCCGGGACAATTTTCTAACAGTGAGATACTTGGATGAAACTCGATCTTGATGAAATGAAGAAGTTGCTAAATTGTTTTATTGAATCCCCAGAACCCTACATCACCCTTAAAGAACTTGGTCTGTTTGACGTCGATGAGAAGGAACAGAACATATTGATTGCTCATTTGCTACTTCTGGCCGAGAACGGGTTCATCAGTAGTCTCAAACTGGAGACAGGCTTTGAATCTTTGGGCCTGCATCCGACGCAGAAAAGTACAGGCATCTCATGGAATTTTGCAATCAAACCAATACGGTTGACACAAGCGGGACATGATTTTGCGGCAGTATTAAACCAACGCCCCGTATTTGAAAAGCTGAAAGAAGAAGCGCAGGAGGCTCCAGTCGCCCTCCTGCGCAAGATCGGCAGCGCCCTTGCAGAAAAATTGCTGAAAGAAAAATTAGGGCTGGGGGACTGAAGGTAATAGATCCGCTAATCGAGCTGCTGCGATTGCAGCAGCATCATATTCACCAGCAGCCATAGCCTGTGTTCTGATTGTTTCCAGATTACAAACAACACGGTACAGATTCATTTTTGACATCATTTCAAGTTTAAAATCCTGAGTCAGTTCAGCAATAACGGTTGTGCGATAGACAGGGGCTGAGGGTTTTAACAAACCGTGAATTAACTCCTCTGGCCAGCCACTTGCAATCAGCTCAGCGGCATGGACTTCTGCGTTTGAAAGCTCTCTGATTTTGCTAGACTCTGGTTTCATTTTTCCCCCTTGCAAATGTTCAACATGATTTGATAACGCTCACATACACGGTCGTAAGTAGGTTTGATACCGGTGTCTGGTAAACGCTCCAGCATGCACCGCATATGCCACCGTTTCAGGCTTTCGAGAACGGTTCGAGCTTTCTCATCACGCAACCAGTTCAGCTTTGCCACACCTTCGCCACCGTTCTGTTGCCGGGTTATGCGCTTTACATACGCATCAATCGCTGCAGTGTCGTTACTGGTGACAAAACCCTGATTGAACATGGTGAACCATACCGCCCGAATTTTGCCGGCAATCCCCGATGGTGCTTTTGGTTTAGATGAAACAGGCTTAAAACCTCGCTCTTTAAGAGCATCCAGCACGGCCTGCAGCTGCGCCGAGCTCATATCACGGCAACTGCTTTTACCCGGCACAACAGTGCTAAGAAAAACACGATAAGTCTCATCATCAAGACCCAGAGTACGACGCGCGACGTGGATCAATTTGATAGTATTAGCTCGCATCAGCCATTACCTCACTCAGTGGTGATACCAGCTCAAGACCATCAATTTTCTTAAATTGACGAACCAACGATGATGCGGTGCTGAAATGACATACCCAGTATTCCACAACCTCATGGAGGTGCGCATTTTCTTTGCGTTTCAACCAGCGCAGGCCGTCTCTGGTTTTTGACGCTCGGCGGATGATGGAAGCGCCTGGCTTATACGTTTTACGACGCCATACTGCCTTCGTAATCGGACGAAAATCCTTATGTGACGGCCAGCCCCATGCTTCACTGCGGGTATCATCAATCCAGACTATTAACGCCAGCTTATTTTCAGAGACAATGGCCTTATAAACTGCAATTTTTTCTCCAGAAGACAGCTTAAATTCAACCCTGGTATACAAATCACCTAGCGTGTTCTGGATACCGTTCCATTGTTCCTTTGTGATAGTGGTTGTCATTTGCGACTCCTGAAATAGGTTGAGGTGGCGAAAAACAGCAGCTCCAGCACATCAAACAGCCACCAGAGAGTGATACACCCAATCAGTGCCATCAGAGTGAATGGCCAGGCTACAGCCGCAACCAGAGCGCTGATTGAATCAGCCTCTTTATCCATGATTTTGCTACCACGCAGCGCAGCAACGAGCACGAAGGTCAGTATGCCGCCAGCGATATAACAAACGATGACGATTACCATCAGGCAACTCCTTGCACATCAATAGGCAGGTATCTAAGGACATGCCGGGTAATAATTTGCCCGGTTCTGGAGCACTGAAAATGCCCCATTCGAATATCGATTAACGCACTTTCAAATTGTGGCCAGCCCTGCATCTGCTTTTTGTCATCCAGCTCAACCAGAACAAGCACCGTTTCAGCTGACCGTGGCCCGGAAGCCAGGTACATCACACTTCGGGGAATCTCAGTACCCTCAATCCACCTAAATGAGCGTCGAGCCGCTACAGGTGATTTGCTGCGGATAATGTCGTAATAACCGTTACGCTCTTTCAGCTCGGAACGTGCCACCGCTTTGCGTAGCGCCTTGATAAGCAACTGGGCACTGGTTCCCGTCGCACTGACCAGTTGCAGACAGGTCATTTCGCCCTTATCGGACAGCACGGCTTTGATTGCATCGATCATCATTTGTCTCCCTGGGGTTGTTCTGCCTGTTGCTGCTCGCGGATCATGCTTTGGGCCGCATGCATCAGAACGGCGATGCAACGGCGGGTTCTGGCGGCAGCAAGACGGTTACTGGATTGCCTGTCGATATAAAGCGCCTGTGCCATTTCAAGTTGCTCTGCAGCTTCTTCAAGTAAGGAAGATACTGACGGGCTGGCTGGTGATACCGCATCAGATATCTCAGCCCCTACGCGTTGAGATAAACGGGCCATTTTTCGTGTTTTATGCTGATCAATCATGTCGCTCATTCCATTATGGCGAAGCTGCTCAATCATAATTTCAACGTCGGCAGCTTCTTCGGCGATACGGTTGCCGTTCGCTTTATGAGTAACAAAACGAGTGCACGCAGCGGCTAGCTCATTACATTCTTCGGCTGTTGCCAGAACCTGACGGTCATAACCCCACATCGCCAGGGCTGCATCGAAAACATGAGGTTTATTCATCGTCTTCATCCTCCATGTTGTCATCCGCCGGTTTCATGGTGATCGGAAAAGGCTGGAACTGAAGAAGTGCCAGTTGGACACCAATTCGGATGAAACGGGCTTCTTTGGTGTCAGCCCCAAATTCCAGCACCTCGCTTTCGCCCATTTCTAAACAGATATCAGCGTCTTTGTTGTCAATAACCATCTGGCATTTATCAACGCGATTTTGATGCCAGGATTTCAGGTCGATAATCATCGAAATTAATTGTTGTTCGCTCATAAAATATTCCTTTTGCTGAATTCGGCGCGAACGAATCCCTGACGCAAGCGCCGTTTTCAATTTGAAGTTTTATTTAAAAGTATTTAAAGCTTGGCTAAATCCAGCGAAATCTGCTGATAGTTACCATCCGCCTGACGCTCATAAATACGCAAATACTGACTAGTGCCGGAAACCTGAATTGCATCAGCAACAGCGTCCATCGCCTCATTCCATTTCGGGTCATTGATATCGAGCTGACGGAGGCCCAGAACCTGGTTGATGTCGATGCGACCTTGCTTGTTAACGCGGAAGGCATGATCTACCAGGGCCATAATGCGTTCATCCGCACCGCCAGACCATTCGCTGATGCAGGTATCAATCAGCGCTTTAGCCGCCTGGATACGTTCATCAAATACGCGATGCTCACCAACTGCGCGAATGAGCTTGTAACGGCCGTCAAAACTGACCAGGGTCACATTGCCTTTCGTGCCGCCATACTCCACGCCATACTCAGACGCCGAAAGGTCTGTGAAGTCGGCGATTCTCTGCATAGACTCCAGTTTGAACGCTGCCAGCAACTGACGCTGCTGACGTGCTGCGCCGACGATCGTCATCACGACTTCATCACGCAGCTTATCCACGGGTTTGACCTGAGACTCAGGGATTAAATGCCCCTGAGCATTGGTGCGGTAACCCACAGGTACGGTATTTGAATTATTCATCTATTCGCCTTAATGAGTGGTATTGGATTCGGTATTCCCGGTCCGCGCTTTCCATTCATTTACATAATGGAAATTTGCGGCCTTAATAATTTGTGGTGCCATTTTATTAATGATATTGACCAGGTGGTCAGCAGCCGATGGGCATTCATGATTTACGTCTTCCATAACTGCATTGATATCGACTACTTCCTTAACCTGACCACCTTCGGAAAACACATCCTTGGTAATTACTGTAAAAATAAGTTTTGCCATTTTGATTCCTCAGCGCCAGATAATCCGGCAACCATTGAAACTGGCTACCCACACGGAGCGGGAACCTGAATTGTTACGCTCAACAATACGCACAGCACTGTTTAGCAGTTCAGCCGGAGGACATGACACCTCCAGAACGGGACGAGAACGAGTCTGGCGAAACTCCGTAACCAGACAGCCTTTTTTGTTCAACAACGCCTCTGTGGCCATCGCTTGCTGAATATGAGAAGAGATCAGTTCACTAATCACGGCATTATTCCTCCACGATTTCAGCATGCCCCAGTTCAAGCATTGCTGAATGAATGTGGCCAGAGTTAACCGGCTCGCTTTTACCACTGGCGTAGATATGGGCCAGCGGCAGAATATGGGAGAGAGAGCGCAGAGCGCCAGGGCGCTTTGCAATCGCACGTAACAGTTTGCGTTCATCGCGGCCGTCAACCTTCCATGCATCGCAGAACGCATCCACATCAGCAGCCAGCACGTTGTTGATGACAATTTTCTTTGCCACGCGAGAGAACAGACGGGCAAAGTCTACGGTGCGACTACCACCGGTCAGGCGGTCATAGACTTTATGGTTACCGATAAACGCCAGCCCGATGCCGCATTCCTCCTGGAGGATGCGCAGCTCTTCGATGGCGTCATAGTTCAGCCAGTCAGCTTCATCAATGATGACTAAGGCATTAGTGTCACGCAGCCGGCGTCGCAGCAGGCGGGATAATGCGCCGCGCTGATAAGGCGCATCTGAAATGCCCATATCCAGCGCCAGTTCGTACATGGTTTCCAGCTCGTTCGTGCGGGATTTACTGGCGGTAAGACGCCAGACGTTATTACCGGTACGAGCGTATTGTTTCAGCGCTTCCGTTTTACCTACACCAGGATGGCCATAAATCAGCGCAATGGTGTGAGTCAGCTGCGCATACGTCAGCGCCGCAGTGATTTTTTCAGAGGTCGGCGTCACGACATAGTCAGGGATTTCCGGCAGTGCACTCTGGGCCGTCTTACGGGATTCAAGCCACGTGCTGATTGATGCCGCCACGGCATCATTATCGCCCTTGTATTTACCGTTAATAAACTGAGAAAGGGCAGACGAAGACACCCCTGTTTCACGCGACAGAGCAGCACCAGAAATTGTTTTGTCATCAATCAGACCTTTTACGGTATTACGGATTACATCATGGTTAATTTGCGTCATCGTTTTTAATCCTGTATTTTTCCATTGTTAATACGTTTTTAAACACTTCTCAAAAGCGGCGGCTCAAACGTCGCTTTTTTATTTCTTCGATTTACTGACATTTTTCATCAGCGTCTGGAAAATCACATCGTTCTCGTGCTGATGCTCCTGGACTTCCTGAACTTTTTTCAGTGCATTACCCTGGGCAAAGACACGTTCAACAACATGCCGCTGCGGTGGTTCTGGCGGCGCGACTTTTGGCAGCAGGTCGTTCACCTCTATTGCCGTCATGCGGCGCTGAGCCTTGGCGGCGCGTTTGGTATGGGTCATCATCTGCTTACGCTGGCGGCTATGTTCACGACCTGTTTCGGTATCGCCGAACGCAACAGCTGAACGGCATTCCGCCATGCAAAGGAAACGGCCATCAAGGTCGTAACACGCCACTTCGCTGTGAAGATTGCGAGGGTCGAAACGCACTGTAATTTTGCGCTGGCGAATATTGGCCAGAACCGGATTCCAGTAACTGTTTTTACGGCCATACAAAGAACCGCCGCACTGGAGGAAGAATTCACCGGTGGTTTTCACCGTTACCGCTTCCGCAGGAAGCATGAGCTGGCGGATTTGTTCATCGCTGAGGCGAGTGACAATGGCGTTACTGAAACTACGCTCAAATGCCTGGTCAAATGACAGCTCGCCCTGGCACATTTCGGTTTCACGACCAAAACGGGCGTTGTACATGGCGATCCCCTCATTGACTGCGGAAAGAAACGTCTCAACATCAACGACCCGGTCACCGTAATTATCAGGTTTATTCTGCGTATTTGGCCCGGTATATGCGCCAGCCAGTGAAGGATGCTTATCGATATAATCCCCCAGGCCACCAATACCGAACGCACGTTCAACTGGTTTAGCCTGACCCCATCCCTTACCACCTATCACGCTGGTCCAGTGAACCTGAATCCCCAGCATTGGCAGAATCCCCATCGGGTCATCTGGTTTAACCTTGAAGCGATAGCGATTAGGAACACCACCAGAGAGCCATTTATTCGCTGCTGCACGGGTGTTATCGATGGTGACGTGTTCAGGTTTGCCGAACTCGGAGATAGCATCCATCAATGACAGACGGATGCTGTCGCTGTTTTCAGAGACATCAGTACGCCAGCCAATAACTTTACGACTGTGAACGTCCTGCCAGACCCATGTTTTTGGGCGAAGAACTTCGCCGTTATACCAGCGAACGAAGACGTTATGCTGGTAACCATCACCGTTGATCCATTCCATTGCATGCAGCTGCGCGACAGTACGCTGTTGACTTGGGAACATACGCGCCAGCGCGTTATCACCCTTGCGGGTGGCCACAATGACCCGAGCATCAATTTCACGGTCTACACGACGACGCAGGGTGCGCTCAGATGGGATTTCCCAGCCATATTCCCGCGCTGCAATCTGGAGCAGTTCATACGACTTTGTGAAGCAAGGCTCTTCCGGACGGAGATAATCGCCGAGGAAGAACTGCCAGGCATCCTCACTGATTGGCGCTTCACGGTTGGTTTTGCACTTTTCACGCAGCCGACGATCAAGCAAAACAGGTGCCCAGACATCACGGCTACGGTTCTGCACCCGGTAATACAGGTTACGCAGTGAACCTTCGCTCATATGCAGTTTTATTGCTGCCGTTCTCAGAGCCAGACGCAGCGTTAAACCTGAATCAACCAGTTCAGCGACAAGAGAAACCGCATTAGTACGCTGCTCAGCACGTTGGCGCTGTTCGTTGGTGGCACTTTCCCAGTGCTTCCACAGCTGCTGACGTTCAAAACTGGTGGCTGAGTCAGCGTTAACCTGCGTACGTTCTGGCAGGGAGATGACACCAGAGGATGTTTCTACCAGGCCTTTTGAAGTCAGCAATTCAGCACGTACTTCAGGAGGAAGCACGGAGATGTGGTATTCAAAAGCTTTACTGCCAGCGCGTTTACGGACTTTATCCTCAGCACCAGCCGAATAACGCGATAACGCTTCACGAATCCCTTTTACGGTTTTAGGTAAACCAGGTGCACCGACCAATTCCTTAGCAACGACAAACATAGTTAAACCGCCTTATTCATGTAGCTGTGAATGCTGTATCGGCTCGGCCAGATGGTTTCAGGTGGAACGCCGAGAGCATCAGCAACAATTTGCTGATACGGGCGGCATGGAGTGCGCAAAACACTCTTTAAAGAGTCTTTTTTATAGCCAGCCTGAACCGATAAAGAACGGAAAGATAAACCACGCTTGTGGATTTCCGCCTTAATCGTCTCAGGGTGCCAATCAGTCAGATCTTCATTTCGGTTCATGATTCATCTATCCTAAAAAGTTATCCGCGCGGATAACTGCGCGGGTATCTGTCTGGATAAAGCATAAGTCCTTAAAAAGACCTAATCAAGGTTTTTTTAAGCCGATAAATAAACCCTTAACGATTACCATCTAACTAATTGGTTTTATTATGATTAATAACAGCAATGCAGCGGCAGACAAAAAAGAAACCTATGGTTCTTTTAAGTCGATTGAAAAAGAACGTTTCACGCAAAGACTGGAACAGCTACTGAAAGGCAGAAGTAAGTATCAAGCAGCAAAGGATTGGGGCATAAATTTAAGCACATTTAAAAACTACTTCTCTCGGCAAGGCTCAATCCCTCGTTATGAAGTCCTTGAGAAAATTTCGACACAAGAAAATGTCTCTATTGAATGGTTGTTGGGTAGGGAGCTGGAAGTGCTTCCTAAAGAAAGCAGCCATGAAGAGGTATTTGAAAGACAAGCGCCTAGCCCTGCTTATGATGCTAAACCTTCTCGCCAAGTGCTACATGAGCCTACAGCTAATTATGAAACTGGGCTTGCTTCGATTTTCAACATACTCAGCGAAGAGGAGAAAAAATCTTTGTTTGAGTTGATTGCCAGAAAAGGCGTGGACACAGTCCTGCAACTGAAAGACGAGAGGAATCTGAAACTTATCCAGTGCCCTGATTATGAGAAGGATCGCTTACTAGTCTTACTTGAGTCTGGGGCCAAAAAAGGGTCACCTGAGAGTGGTGAGAATGCAGCCTTAGCAGGCCCTTTGAGTGATAGCAAAAAGGCCGGTTAAGATATCCATCAGGACAACTTAACCGGCCTATGGCTCGTTACAAGTTGATACGAATCAAACTGTGATTCAACTCGATCAAAGCAGTACGAAACGATTACAAAAAAGCTTCAAATCGATTTGGAACACGCTATTTAAACGCAATGTAAAAGCATTAAACACAGTCGAACACTGTTACAAATTTATCTGTCAGAAGTATACAGGCTCCCAGTGATGATCTAATTTTAACGCCGACCCCATCGTCACTGCCCGTGAACTAGCAGGTTGCCGCCAAGCCTTAATCTGCCTGACTTTGTCCCATCTGATCCCGCTTTCTTTCACTTGTTCCCGGATTCGTTCCGATGTTCACTACATAACTGTCACCTTACACAGGTGCTGGTGCTGGCGGTGCAAAACACCGTGGCGGCGAACCTTTATGGCGTGGCGACCTCCGGGGTGACGCTGTTCCGCTCGATTGGTGGTTCCATCGGCGTGGCGCTGTTTGGCGCGGTGTTTACCTCAGTGCTGCAATCCCGGCTGACCAATCTGTTACCGGAAGGGGCGGCGATTCCAAAAGGGATGAACCCGGTGGCGATTCACCAGCTTCCTGAGGCGATTCGCAGCGACTATCTCAGTGCCTTTGGTTCGGCGATTCACGCGGCGTTTATTATGGCGGCCTGCATTATGGTGGTGGCGTTCCTGCTGTCGTGGTGGTTGAAAGAGGCGCCGCTGAAAACCCGACACGCGTAAAACAGCGCCGGATGGCGGCTACGCCATCCGGCAACCCTCACAATGCCTTGGTCAGATAATGCCGCGCCATCCCTGCCAGCGGGAAATCCTCCAGCGTTTTCACCAATTCATACCCCTGCTTCTGATAAAACGGCAGCGCCTGAAAACTGATGGTATCCACCAGCGCATGGCAGCAGCCTTTCTCCCGCGCCAGCGCCTCTGCGCGCTTGATAAGTTCGCTGCCGACCCCGTCGCCGCGCACCGTTTCGCACACCCATAGGTAGTCGATACTGAGCCAATCGCCCTTGCGTTGACCAATCAGGCCACCGCGCATCACGTCCTGCTCGTCGCGCAGATAAACGCAGACATCGCACCAATCCGTGGTATCCACAAACTGGCGGTTATAGGCACGAAGCCCAGTCAGTAATTCGTCTTTATCTTCCTGCGTAATAATTTCTTTAATAACAAAAGGCATATTTTCTCCATTATTTTTATTGGCCGTCCTCAGTAATTTCACAAAAAATTCTTTCTTTCTCCATTATTTTCTGCACAAAGAAAAAAATAAAAAATCAGTATCAGAAAATGCTTTTCATCACGCTTTCGCTACGTATAATGAACACGAAATGAGAACGATCGTTCTCATCGTTTCAAAACGGTGGAGACTCGCAATGAGCAGCAAACTGGAGGCCCGGCAAAAAGCCCGGCAGGACGACATCATTACCGCCGCGCGGCGCTGTTTCCGCCAGAGCGGTTTTCATGCCGCCAGCATGTCCCAGATTGCCGCCGAGGCGAAGCTCAGCGTAGGGCAAATCTACCGTTATTTCAGCAACAAAGACGCCATTATCGAAGAGATGATCCGCCGGATTATCGACCATCGCATCGCCGAGATGGAGGGCAAAACCCAAACCCATCTGATGCCGCACATGCTGGCATGGCGCGAAACGCTGAGCGAAGACGACGATGCACTGATGCTGGAGATGTCCGCCGAAGCCACCCGCAATCCACAGGTCGCCGCCTGGCTGAAAGCCGCCGATGAACGCATGTTTAACAACGCCTGCGAGCACCTGCGTCAAACGTATCCTGAGCTGAGTGAAACGCGCATTCGCTGCTGCGTAGAAGTGATGGCCGTGATGGTTGAAGGCACCATTTATCGTCGTCAGGTTCCCCAACAGGTGGCCTCTGACGAGATGGAAAAAATCTATCAGGAAATTATTAATATGCTCGTATCCGCAAAATAATTAATTCCATTTAGATACCAGGGGATATTTTTATCCCCCTTTTGTCGTTTCCAGCCCACCGGAGACGCAGGCTTTTTCGCACCCAAAATCCTCATCCCTATTCGGCGAGGAGGGTGTCGTTCACCCTGAGAAAAATATGAAATACATAACAACCACCATCGCTGCATTATTTCTCCTGAGCGGATGCGATAATGCCCCCACCGCCTCACCGGAGCGTCCCGCTCAGGAAGTCGGTATTGTCACATTAAAAAGCCAACCCGTTTCCGTGGTCAGCGACCTGACCGGGCGCACCACCGCCGCGCTGAGCGCCGAGGTGCGTCCACAGGTCTCCGGTATCATCCAGAAACGGCTTTTTAATGAAGGCGATAACGTCAAGGCGGGCCAACCGCTGTACCAGATTGACCCGGCCAGTTTCCGCGCCACCTATAACGAAGCCGCCGCCGCGCTGAAGCAGGCGCAGGCGCTGGTCGTCGCCGATTGTCAAAAGGCGCAGCGTTATGCGCTGTTAGTGAAAGATAACGGCGTATCGCGGCAGGATGCCGACGATGCGCAGTCCACCTGTGCACAGGACAAAGCCAGCGTCGAGTCGAAAAAAGCCGCGTTAGACAGCGCGCGTATTAACCTCGACTGGACCACCGTCACCGCGCCCATCGCCGGGCGCATCGGCATCTCTTCCGTTACGCCGGGGGCATTGGTCACCGCCGAGCAGACCACTACGCTTGCCACCATTCGCGGCCTCGACACCATCTACGTTGACCTCACCCGCTCCAGCGTCGACCTGCTGCGTCTGCGCAAGCAATCGCTGGCGACCAACAGCGACACCCTTAGCGTGACGCTAACCCTGGAAGACGGCAGCACCTACAGCGAAAAAGGCCGCCTGGCGCTCACCGAAGTGGCGGTGGATGAGTCCACCGGCTCGGTCACCCTGCGTGCCGTATTCCCCAACCCGCACCAGCAGTTGCTTCCCGGCATGTTCGTCCGCGCCCGCATCGATGAAGGGGTGATGAGCGATGCGATTCTTGCCCCGCAGCAAGGTATCACCCGCGACGTGAAGGGCAACGCCACCGCGTTAGTGGTGGATGCCAATAACAAGGTTGAGCAGCGCACGCTGGAAACCGACGGCACCTACGGCGACAAATGGCTGGTACAAAGCGGCCTGAAAAACGGCGACCAGCTGATTGTGGAAGGCACCGATAAAGTGACGGTCGGGCAGACGGTCAAACCCGTCGCCGTGCAGCATAACGGAGGCAAAGCCTGATGTTCTCTCGCTTCTTCGTGCGTCGCCCGGTCTTCGCCTGGGTAATCGCCATTCTGATCATGCTCGCCGGGATGCTGGCAATCCAGACGCTGCCGGTGGCGCAGTACCCGGACGTGGCGCCGCCAACCATCCAGATTTCCGCCTCCTACACCGGGGCCTCCGCCGACACGCTGGAAAACAGCGTCACCCAGGTGATTGAGCAGCAGCTTACCGGCCTCGATAACCTGCTCTACTTCTCCTCCACCAGCAGCTCCGACGGCACGGTGAGTATCAACGTTACCTTCGAGCAGGGTACCGACCCGGATACCGCGCAGGTTCAGGTGCAGAACAAAGTGCAGCAGGCGGAATCCCGTCTGCCGAGCGAGGTTCAGCAGGCGGGCGTCACGGTGGTGAAATCACAGAGCAGCTTCCTGCTGATCATGGCGGTTTACGACACCACCGACAAAGCCACCAGCTCGGATATCGCCGACTGGCTGGTCAGCAATATGCAGGATCCGATGGCGCGTATTGAAGGCGTCGGCAGCCTGCAGGTGTTCGGCGCGGAATACGCCATGCGCATCTGGATGGACCCGGCAAAACTGGCCTCCTATTCGCTGATGCCGTCCGACGTGGAAACGGCAATTGAAGCGCAGAACGTGCAGGTTTCTGCCGGTAAAATCGGCGCGCTGCCGTCACCAGCCACCCAGCAGCTTACCGCCACCGTGCGCGCGCAGTCGCGCCTGCAAACGGTCGAGCAGTTCAAAGATATTATTGTTAAAAGCCAATCCAACGGTTCGGTCGTGCGCATTGGCGACGTGGCACGCGTCGAGATGGGCAGCGAAGACTACACCGCTACCGCCAAACTCAACGGTCACCCGGCCGCCGGGGTGGCGGTGATGCTGGCGCCAGGCGCTAACGCGCTCGATACCGCTACCCGCGTGAAGGACAAAATCGCCGAGTTCCAGCGCAATATGCCGCAGGGTTACGACGTTGCCTTCCCGAAAGACAGCACCGAATTCATCAAGATCTCCGTCGAAGACGTGGTGAAAACGCTGTTTGAGGCCATCGCTCTGGTGGTCTGCGTGATGTACCTGTTCCTGCAAAACATCCGCGCGACGCTGATCCCCGCGCTCGCGGTGCCGGTGGTACTGCTCGGTACCTTCGGTGTGCTGGCGCTGTTTGGCTACTCCATCAACACCCTGACGCTGTTTGCGATGGTGCTGGCGATAGGCCTGTTGGTGGATGATGCCATCGTGGTAGTGGAAAACGTCGAGCGTATTATGCGCGACGAAGGGCTGCCCGCCCGTGAAGCCACCGAAAAATCGATGGGCGAGATCTCCGGCGCGCTGATTGCCATCGCGCTGGTACTGTCGGCGGTATTCCTGCCAATGGCCTTCTTCGGCGGCTCCACCGGGGTTATCTACCGTCAGTTCTCGGTCACCATTATCTCCGCCATGATGCTGTCGGTGGTGGTCGCCCTGACCCTGACACCGGCGCTGTGCGGCTCTATTCTTCGCCACACGCCGCCGCATAAAAAGGGCTTCTTCGGCAAATTTAACCGCTTCTACAGCGCCACTGAACACGGCTACAAACACCGCGTCATGAACGTCCTGCGCCGCTCCGGCACGGTGATGGTGGTTTATCTCGCCATCTGCGGCGGCATGGCGCTGGCGATGTGGAAACTGCCGGGCAGCTTCCTGCCGGTAGAAGATCAGGGTGATGTGATGGTGCAGTACACCCTGCCCGCAGGCGCCACGGCTTCCCGTACCGCCGAAGTGCGCCAGCAGGTGATCGACTGGTTCCTGACCAAAGAGAAAGCCAACACCAACGTCATTTTCACCGTCGATGGTTTCAGCTTTAGCGGCAGCGGGCAGAACGCCGGGATGGCCTTCGTAGCGCTGAAAAACTGGTCGCTGCGTCCGGGCGAAGAGAACAGCGCACAGGCCATTGCGCTGCGTGCCACCAAAGCGCTCAGCAGCATTCGCGATGCCACGCTGTTCGCCATGACCCCACCTGCCGTTGACGGCCTGGGGCAGAGCAACGGCTTCACCTTTGAGCTGATGGCCAACGGCGCAACCGACCGCGATACGCTGCTAAAAATGCGCAATCAGCTGATTCAGGCCGCCAACCAGGACCCATCGCTGCACGCCGTACGCGCCAACGATTTGCCACAGATGCCGCAGCTTCAGGTGGATATCGACAACAACAAAGCCGTCTCGCTGGGCCTGTCGCTCAGCGACGTGACCTCGACGCTTTCCAGCGCCTGGGGTGGCACCTACGTAAACGACTTTATCGACCGTGGGCGCGTGAAAAAGGTCTATATCCAGGGCGATAGCGACGCCCGCGGCGTGCCGTCGGATCTCGGCAAATGGTTCGTGCGCGGCAGCGATGACAGCATGACCCCATTCTCCGCCTTCGCCACCACCCGCTGGGAGTACGGCCCGGAAAGTCTGGTGCGCTACAACGGCTCCGCGGCCTATGAAATTCAGGGTGAGAACGCCGACGGTTTTAGCTCCGGCGTTGCCATGGCGAAGATGGAAGCGCTGGCGAACAGCCTGCCTGCTGGCACCACCTGGGCATGGAGCGGCCTGTCGCTGCAGGAAAAACTGGCGAGCGGTCAGGCGATGAGCCTGTACGCCATCTCGATTCTGGTGGTGTTCCTCTGTCTGGCGGCACTCTATGAGAGCTGGTCGGTGCCGTTCTCGGTCATCATGGTTATCCCGTTGGGCCTGCTCGGCGCGGCGCTGGCGGCGTGGATGCGCGGGCTCAGCAACGACGTTTACTTCCAGGTGGCGCTGCTGACCACCATCGGGCTGTCGTCGAAAAACGCCATTCTGATCGTCGAATTCGCCGAGGCCTCCGTGGCCCAGGGCTACTCGCTGACCCGCGCGGCCATGCGGGCGGCACAAACCCGTCTGCGCCCAATCATCATGACCTCGCTGGCGTTTATCGCCGGGGTGATGCCGCTGGCGGTCGCCACCGGGGCGGGCGCTAACAGCCGCGTCGCCATCGGTACCGGGATTATCGGCGGTACGCTGACGGCTACCCTGCTGGCGATTTTCTTTGTTCCTCTGTTCTTTGTGCTGGTGAAACGTCTGTTTGCCGGCAAACGCGGTCGTCAGGAGTAAGCTATGTTTCGTTTGTCTTTGTTATTTATTGCGTTCCTGAGCGTCGGCTGCGTGTCGATGGACCCTAACTACCAGCGCCCGGACGCCCCCATCCCGGCGAGCCTGCCGGGCAACCACGGCGAAGCCACCGCGGTTGTCGGTAACTGGCAGCAGGTGGTGAACGATGTGCGTCTGCAAAAGCTGGTGAGCCAGGCACTCAGCAGCAACCGCGATGTGCAAAAAGCCATTGCCGATATTGACGCCGCTCGCGCGCAATACGGCGAAACCCGTGCGTCGCTGATGCCAACCGCCAACGCTGAACTCAGCAACACCCGCAGCCGCACGCTGGCGAGCGGGGTGAGCACGACTGCGCAGGCCGACGGCGCTGTATCCAGCTTCGAGCTGGATCTGTTTGGTCGTAACCAGAGCCTGTCCCGCGCGGCGCGCGAAACCTGGCTTGCTAGCGAGTACACCGCGCAGAACACTCGCCTGACGATGATTGCCGAACTGACCAGCGCGTGGGTAACGCTGGCAGCGGACAACAGCAATCTGGCGCTGGCGCAGCAGACCATGGCGAGCGCCGCGGATTCGCTGAAAATCGTCCAGCGCCAGCAGCAGGTTGGCACCGCAGCGGCCACCGACGTCAGCGAAGCAATGAGCGTCTATCAGCAGGCTCGCGCCAGCGTCGCCAGCTATCAGACGCTGGTGATGCAGGATAAAAACGCCATTAACCTGCTGGCAGGCACCACCGTGCCGGATTCCCTGCTCCCCGGTACGCTGGAGAGCCTGGCCGCCAACACCATCTCGCTGGTCCCGGCAGGCGTCTCGTCGTCCGTGCTGCTAACGCGCCCGGATATTCAGGAAGCGGAGCACAATCTGAAGAGCGCCAACGCCAATATCGGCGCGGCGCGCGCCAACTTCTTCCCGACCATTTCGCTTACCGCCAGCGCCGGGGTGGGCAGCGATGCGCTATCTTCACTGTTTAGCCACGGTATGAGCATCTGGTCGTTTGCACCTTCCATTTCACTGCCGCTGTTTACCGGCGGCAGCAATCTGGCGCAGTTGCGCTACGCCGAAGCGGAGAAGAAGGGGCTGATTGCCACCTACGAAAAGACGATTCAGAGCGCGTTTAAAGACGTGGCGGATGCGCTGGCGCGCCGCCAGACGCTGAGCGAGCAGTTGGACGCTCAGCGCCAGTACGTGGCGGCGGAACAGCAGACGCTGGACGTGGCGATGAAGCGCTATCAGGCGGGGGTTGGGGATTACCTGACCGCGCTGACGGCGCAGCGTACGTTATGGTCGGCGCAACAGACGCTGATTGCGTTGCAGGAGACGGATCTGGCGAACCGGATCACGCTGTGGCAGTCGCTGGGGGGCGGAGCGAGTTGATGTGTTGGTGCGGGGTTTCCCCTCACCCTAACCCTCTCCCCGCAGGGGCGAGGGGATCTTTTTCTCCCTCTCCCTTCCAGGGAGAGGGCCGGGGTGAGGGTGCAACGAGCACCATCCCCCACATTGATTATGAAAAATAAAAAGGAGCTTTCATGCCGCGTATTTCCCCTTCCTGGGTCGTGGTGCTGGGCCTGCTTTGTGCCATCGGCCCACTGTGTACCGACTTTTACCTGCCGGCATTGCCGGAAATCACCGATCAACTGAGTGCCACCGGCACCCAGACCCAACTGTCCCTCACCGCCGCACTCATCGGCCTCGGTCTCGGGCAGCTGTTTTTCGGCCCGCTCAGCGACCGCATCGGCCGCCGCAAACCGCTGGCTATCTCTCTGCTGCTGTTTATCTTCTCATCAGCAATGTGCGCCATCACCCACGATATCCATATGCTGATCGTCTGGCGCTTCGTGCAAGGCTTCGCGGGTGCAGGCGGATCCGTGCTGTCACGATCCATCGCCCGTGACCGTTACCAGGGCACGCAACTGACGCAGTTTTTCGCTCTGCTGATGACCGTCAACGGCATCGCCCCAGTGCTTTCACCGGTGCTGGGCGGCTATATCATCACCGCCTTCGACTGGCGCATTCTATTCTGGACGATGGCGGGGATCGGCGCGGTACTGCTGCTCCTGAGCCTTGTCGTGCTGCATGAAACGCTACCGCCAAAAAGCGCGAATACCACGCAGCAGGCTAAAGGCACACCGGTGCTGAAGAACCGCCGCTTTATGCGCTACTGCCTGATTCAGGCCTTTATGATGGCTGGGCTGTTCTCCTACATCGGTTCGTCGTCGTTTGTCATTCAAAGCGAATACGGCATGAGCGCCATGCAGTTCAGCCTGCTGTTTGGCCTGAACGGTATCGGGCTGATTATCGCCGCGCTGATTTTCTCCCGCCTGGCCCGCCGCATCCCTGCAGAAACCCTGCTGCGCCGCGGCCTGCTGCTGGCGGTATTCTGCGCGCTGGTGACTCTGTTGCTCGCCTGGCAGCAGCACACCGTGCTGGCGCTGGTCGGCCTGTTCTTTACCGTGTCGTTTATGAGCGGCATCAGTACCGTCTCCGGGGCCGAAGCGATGAACGCGGTGGAGAGCGCGCAGTCAGGCACCGCCTCCGCGCTGATGGGTACGCTGATGTTCGTCTGCGGCGGCATCGCCGCACCGCTTGCGGGCCTTGGCGGCGAAACGATGCTTAAGATGAGTCTCGCCATGGCCATTTCCTACGGTCTGGCGCTGTTCTTCGGCCTGCTGAAGCCTCGCGTAGCGCAATAATCCCTTTCGCGGTAATAAAATATTCCAATACTATTGCCGCGAACTTCCTGCTCTCATCGAAATCACCGCGTATCCTCAACGTGCTAATCGTGATACCCTTCACATGATTGGAATAATTAATTCCTTATACTGCCTGCCACTGAGAATGATGAGGTTTCCTGATGAGTATCGACCTGAGCAAACTGCTGACCGAACGCCGCAACGCCAACAGCGCTAACATTGACACCCTCTCCACCGAAGCGATGTTGACGGTGATTAACAACGAAGATCAGCTGGTTGCCCATGCGATCACCCCCTACATTCCGCAAATTGCTCAACTTGTTGATAGCGTAGCCGACGCGTTCCGCCGCGGCGGCCGCCTGATTTATATCGGCGCAGGCACCTCCGGGCGTTTAGGCATTCTCGACGCCAGCGAATGCCCGCCCACCTTCGGCACTCGTCCAGAGCAGGTCGTCGGCCTGATTGCCGGTGGCCATACCGCTATCCTGAAAGCCGTCGAAAACGTGGAAGATAACGCGGCGCGCGGCGCAGAAGATTTACAGGCGCTGGGCTTTAACGAACGCGATGTGCTGGTCGGCATTGCCGCCAGCGGCCGCACCCCGTACGTGCTCGGCGCAATGGAATATGCCCACCAGCAGAACGCACTGGTCGCCATCGTCAGCTGCAACCCGCATGGCGAAATGGCGCAGCGCGCGGACATCGCCATCACCCCGGTCGTTGGCCCGGAAGTGGTGACCGGGTCTACTCGTCTGAAGGCCGGGACCGCGCAAAAGCTGGTGCTGAATATGATTACCACCGGTGCGATGATCCGCAGCGGCAAGGTCTACAGCAACCTGATGGTGGATGTGGAAGCGACAAACGCCAAGCTTATCGAGCGTCAGATCTCCATCGTGATGGAGGCCACCGAATGCGACCGCACCACCGCGCAGGCGGCGCTGGACGCCTGCGGCCGCCACTGTAAAACCGCCATCGTCATGGTGCTGGCAAACCTGAGCGCCGACGAGGCAAAACAGCTGCTGGCGGACAACAACGGCTTTATCCGTAAAGCGTTAAAAAACTAATTCGACTGACTGGGATACCGTGGAATGGCCAAAATAAATAAAGCGATGATAGCCCGCCTCCTCGACCTGGTTGGCGGCGCACCGAACGTCGTGCAGGCCGGTAACTGCATGACCCGCCTGCGCTTAACCCTGCGCAGCGATGTGCACGCCGACGTAGCGGCCATCCGCCAGGTGGAAGGCGTGCTGGGCGTGGTGGTCAGCGAGGAGCAGTTCCAGATAATCCTCGGCCCGGGCAAAGCACAGACCGCGGCAGAGATGATGAACGAGCTGTTGGAAAATGAACCCGTTACTCGCGATGAGCCAGCCAGCGGTGGGTCACTGGCCGATATTGCCAGCGCCAAAAAGCAGGAGCTGAAGAGCAAACAGACCGGCGGCGTGCAGAAGTTTCTGGCGAAGTTTGCCACCATCTTTACTCCGCTCATTCCGGGCTTTATCGCCGTCGGGCTGCTGCTGGGCTTTGCCACGCTCGCCGAGCAACTCTTTGTGCTGGAGAACGCGCACCCCAACGCCACGCTGGTTGGCATCATCAGCTACATGAAAATCTTCAGCAAAGGGATGTTTACCTTCCTGAGTATTTTGATTGGCTATAACGCGCAGAAAGCCTTTGGCGGCTCCGGCGTCAACGGCGCCATCATCGCCGCGCTGTTTATCCTCGGCTATGACCCGAAAGCCACCGTCGGCTTCTACTCCGGCATCACCGACTTCTTCGGCCACGGTATCGACCCACGCGGCAATATTATCGGCGTACTGATCGCCGCGATTATTGGCGCCTGGGTGGAAAAACAGGTCCGCCGCATCATGCCGGCTAACCTGGATATGATCCTCACCTCGGCGGTGACGCTGCTGATTATGGGCGCGGTCACCTTCGTGGTGATTATGCCTATCGGCGGCTACCTGTTTACCGGGATGTCCTGGCTGTTCCTGCACCTCAACGGTAACCCGTTCGGCTCCGCGGTGCTGGCCGGTCTGTTCCTGCTGGCGGTGATGTTCGGCGTACATCAGGGTTTTGTGCCGGTCTATTTTGCGCTGATGGAAGCCCAGGGCTTTAACTCGCTGTTCACCATTCTGGCGATGGCCGGTGCGGGCCAGGTTGGCGCGGCGCTGGCGCTCTACGTCCGTGCAAAGCAGGATTCATTGCTGCGTACGCAGATTAAAGGGGCGATCATTCCCGGCCTGCTCGGCGTGGGCGAACCGCTGATTTACGGCGTTACGCTGCCGCGCATGAAGCCGTTTGTCACCGCCTGTCTCGGCGGCGCCTGCGGGGGCTTCTTTATCGGCCTGGTGGCCTGGCTGGGGCTGCCAGTCGGCCTCAACACCGTCTTTGGCCCCTCCGGCCTGGTGGCGCTGCCGCTGATGACTTCCCATAGCGGCATCTACGCTGGGATGGCGGTCTACGCCGCGGGCCTGCTGGTGGCCTACTTCTTCGGCTTCCTGCTCACCTGGCTGTTCGGCAGTAAAAACGTCGATCTCAGCTAACCCTTTTGCCCCCGGCGCACCGCTGGGGGCAAGCCTCTGCCCATGCTATGATGCCCGCCAGAATAAAATCATATGACAGGGTTGAGGAAAAATGGGTGCCACCAGAAAAGGGATGCTGAACGTCTTAGTTGCAGCGATATTGTGGGGAAGTTCAGGCGTTTGTGCGCAGTACATCATGGAGCACAGTCAGATGCCGTCGCCGTTTCTGACGATGATCCGCCTGCTCTCCGGTGGCTTTATCCTGCTGACGTTCTCTTTCCTGCACGGCGATGGCATTTTCCGCATCCTGAAAGAGCGTAAAGACATTCTCAGCCTGCTGCTCTTCTCCCTGGTCGGCGCAATGACCGTTCAGCTCACCTTCCTGCTGGCGATTGAAAAATCCAACGCCGCCACGGCGACCATTTTGCAGTTCCTGTCGCCAACCATTATCGTCGCCTGGTTCGCCATTGTGCGCAAAGCGCGCCCAGGGCGCTTTGTCTTTGCCGCCATTGCGACCTCGCTTATCGGTACGTTTTTGCTGGTCACCCACGGCGACCCAACGTCGCTATCGATTTCCGGCGCGGCGCTGTTCTGGGGGATCGCCTCGGCCTTCGCCGCCGCGTTCTACACCACCTATCCTTCCACGCTGATCGCCCGCTACGGCACACTGCCGATCGTCGGCTGGAGCATGCTGCTCGGCGGCGCGATGCTGCTGCCGTTCTACGCGGGAGATGGTGCAAACGTGGTGATTACCGGCAACCTGCTGCTGGCTTTCTTCTACCTGGTGGTGATTGGCACCTCCCTCACCTTCAGCCTGTACCTTAAAGGCGCACAGATGATCGGCGGCCCGAAAGCCAGCATCCTCAGCTGCGCCGAGCCGCTCAGCAGCGCGTTACTGTCGCTGCTGCTGTTAGGTATCAGTTTCACCCTGCCAGACTGGCTAGGCACGCTACTGATCCTCTCCTCGGTGGTGCTGATTTCCCTGGACTCACGCCGCAGAACGAAAACGGCGTAGCAGTGTGCTGCCCGATAGCGCGAGCTATCGGGTCAGATTTTAGTGGCACAGCGAGGCAATTTCGTCAGCCGAAAGCCCTGTTATCATTTCAACCAGAGCGCGATCTATTCCGTTTTCCAGCATGGTACGGGCAATGCGCTGCGCCTCTTGCTGGATACCCTGCTGCAACCCCTGCTGAACCCCCACCTGCAATCCCGCCAGATGCCCCTCTTCGCGCAGTCTCTCCGCAATCGTCATCATCTTCTCCTTCTGTTCAGGTAAACGCGCTACCGCAGCCTGGAGAAACTCATGAAAGCGCACCGCATCTCCTGACCGCAGCAAATAATTAAACAGCGCTTCCATCTGGCTGTCATTAGCACATCCCGTAACCAGCAACAGGGCGAGTTTATCCACCAGCCCCAGCAGATCGCGCTGACGAATATGCTTTTGCACCAGCTCCAGCAGCGCGATTCGCCGGTGATGCATAATCTCGTCGTCAGGCACCACCGTGATATCGACTAGCGGAAATGCGTCTGCATACAGCGCGCGAGCCGCCGCCGGATTCGCGAACTCATCCAGCCAGCACAGCGAGAAGGGATAGGGGCTTTGCATGCCGTGATAAAAAAGCATGGGGATCACCAACGGTAGCGTCGGGTGGCCTGCATCCAGATGACGCTGCATCGCCGACAGTGCGTAGCGCAACAGCCGGAAGGCCATATGCGGGTCAGGTGAACTTTGGTGTTCAATCACCACGTAGATATAGCCTTCACCTTCCGTGGTCTGTAACGACCACAATACATCGGAATAATAGGCACGGAGACTCGGCTCAATGAAGCTGCCGGATGCCAGCGTTAGCGTTTGCAAGTCGCACAGCGCTCGCAACGCCTCCGGCAGATGAATAGCCAAAAAATCCCGCGCCGTTTCCGGGTGGCATAAAAACTGTTTGAAGACCGCATCGTGCGGTGTGGAGGTGGTCATGGCGTTCCGTCACCCAGAGAGCTAATGGTAGGACTCTACGTACAAGATGCCGAGAAAGCAGGCGCGAATTACCGCTTCTACGAGCCGCTACGGAAGGTTTTAGCGTACCAGTGCAACACCTTCATTTGACCGGAAAGCGCCTCGCAAAATGACGTGCCGAGGAATGCGTCTATAGTTAACTAAGCGCATGAACATAAGGATATTCGCAATGAAAAAAGTCAGTATTGTTGTTTCGCTCGCCATCTCCCTGCTGCTGCCCGCCGTGGCACTGGCCTCACCGCTGGAAGGTCTTAAGTTTGAGCAGCAAAAACAGCAGGTGGTGAAGGACGTGAAGCAGAACTGCCCTGCCAGCAGTGGGCTGAGCGATACGCAGTTTGCCAACCGCGTGCTGGAGTCAAAAGACAACAAAACCGCGGTGCAGAGCGCCACGCGGGCGCTGGATAAGAACGATCGCTCTGCCTATGAGAAGGCGATTAACAGCATTCAGTGCCCGACCCAATAGCATCGAGTCAGCGTCGGCCGGATAAGGCGAAGCCGCTATCCGGCAACGTGCCGCACCAAGCCTGATGGCGCTACGCTTATCAGGCTTACCTCCCGCCCCTCTGACATGACTTGTCCAATTGATGCGCATTTCTCTCACCCCCAAACGACAATTTTCTGTGAGCCAGGACGAAATAATTAGTCTCATAAGCATGAGAAATTGATGGATGTCACACTTCTTGATTTTATGAATAGAAACCGGTTTCAGTTTCATATCAAATCACAATCGCAATAACTTTTTACATTTAGAGGATGGGCATCAATGAACAAAATTATGCTCTGCCGCTGATTTATTCAGCGCGCGAAAAAGATGTTTAAATGAACTCTCGTTATCACTCGTGGTTTCGCGAACCATTATTTATGGACGCTAAACACGGTGGTCATGTGCGTTATTTATATGCTGACCTCTGCGGCCATGTATTGACTATTGCTGTACCCCGAAAGTCGTTCATTAATGAAAAACAAAGTGCAGGCGTTAAAATCAACTGCGCCATAACCTGGAACCGTTAGTTAAGTCAGATAAATTTAACAGTAAGCATTGATATATTATTTCCGACCTCTTTTTATCATAACTTTAAATAGTTAGAGGATATTATTATGGTTAGGTTAGAGGACGCGGTAATGGAAATAATCATTAACGCGGGCCAGTCCAGATCGCTGTGCTTTGAGGCGCTACACGCCGCACGACAGGGTGAAATGGAGGAAGCCAGAAATCTCCTGCGGGAAGCCGATGGCTATGCCCGTCAGGCGCACCATATGCAAACCCGGCTTATTGAGCAGGATGCAGGTGACGCGCGTCAGCCCATGACCCTAATTATGGTACACGCGCAGGATCATTTGATGAATTCGTTACTTGCTCGTGAACTTTCGGAAGAAATCATTCATCTTTACCAACGTTAATATTAAATTTCATTTAACTTCGGAGACATTAATTACGCTAACGATTTAACGGTACCCTACGAGAAAATAAATAAAATCAGCTTGTTTTGGTGGCGATGATAGTTATCCACCCGAACGGGATGGTTATTGTCTGAAAATATAATTAATTAATTTGAGATAACCATGAAAACTGTAAAAAAACTTCCATTAGCTATGGCGGTTATTGCCGCCCTTTGCCCGCTTTCCTCTGCAATGGCACAAGAGTTTACTCAGGAACAAATTGACGCCATTGTGGCCAAGGCCGTCGATAAAGCGCTGGCAGACCGCCAGGCTAAGATGGATGCCGCCCAGGCCAAAAAAGTGGATCTGGAAACCAACCCGCAAAGCGCCGCACAAACGCCAGATATGGCCGTGCCGTTCGGCCTGAAGTTCAGCGGCTATGCGCGCTACGGTGCACACTTCCAGGCCGGCGACCAGAAATACGTCGGCGTGGACGGTTCCTATAACGGTGCCTCAGCAATTGGTCGTCTGGGTAACGAAGGGAACGGCGGTGAATTCCAGCTAACGAAAGCCTTTAAGAGCAGCAAAGGCGCGATCTGGGATATCAACGTCATGTTCGACCACTGGAGTGACGAAGTTAACCTGAAAAAAGCCTACGTTGGCGTCACCAACGTACTGGAATCTAACCCTAACGCCTATATCTGGGCGGGCCGCGACTTCCACCAGCGTCCACAACAGGGTATCAACGACTACTTCTGGATGAACCACGACGGCCAGGGCGCAGGGGTGAAAAACTTTGACGTGGGCGGCGTGCAGTTCGACGTCGCTACCGTGTCGCAGGTGAAATCCTGTAGCCCGGAAGTGATGGCCGATGCGTCTAACCCATCGCGCATCACCTGTACCGGTAACTCTGACACCGGTGACGACGGCCACTACGCGCTGACCACCAAAACCCACAACATCAAAGCGGGCCCGATTGACGTTGAGGTTTACGCTAACTACGGTTTCGACTCTAAAGCAGTGGATAACGACAAGCAGCTTGATGCCTGGCAGGGCGGCCTGCTGTTCAGCCACACCAACAGCGACGACAGCGGCGTGAACAAAGTTATCCTGCGCTACTCCGATAACTCGGATAACAGCGTATTCAACAAAACTGACGGGCTGACCGCTATCTACGCCAGCTTCGAAGGTAACTATAAGTTCACCCAGCAGGCGCAGGTGGAATACCTGTTGGCCTTCCACGACTACGACAACAGCAAAGACAACACCGACAACCGTAAAAACTACGGCGCGATCGTTCGTCCAATGTACTTCTGGAACGACGTGCACTCCACCTGGCTGGAAGCGGGTTACCAGCGCGTAGATTACGATCAGGGCGGTGATAACCACGGTTGGAAGCTGACCCTGTCGCAGAACATCGCGATTGGTATGGGCCCGGAATTCCGCCCAATGCTGCGCTTCTACGTGACCGGCGGTCAGGTGGATAACAAGCGTACGGCGAAGGTGAACGGAACGCAGGACGAGCAGCTGGATTCGCTGAACTTCGGCGGGATGTTTGAAGCCTGGTTCTAAGTTCGTGTGATAAACCCTCTCTCCCCTTTTACGGGGAGGGTTGGGGTGAGGGTTTGACTTTCGAGCCAACATACGCCCCTCACCCCCACCTT
Organism: Kluyvera sichuanensis; assembly: GCF_014218705.1. GTDB lineage: Bacteria > Pseudomonadota > Gammaproteobacteria > Enterobacterales > Enterobacteriaceae > Kluyvera > Kluyvera sichuanensis. Next base: position 47,583 of record NZ_JABBJF010000009.1, read on the forward strand.
CTCACTAAAGGGGGAGAGGGGATCTTCCTGTGCAATGTGCCCTCTTTTTCCCCTCACCCTAACCCTCTCCCCAAAGGGGCGAGGGGACCGTTGAGTGTGGTGCTTTATTTCACAGTACTTCAGCGGCACCAATGTGCTCCCTCTCCCTTTTTAAGGGAGAGGTTTTTTATTTCTGCCCTAACCGTTTCGCTATACGCTCCAGCTTCATCATCAGCAGCAGCGTCATCGCCACCAGCACAATAGTCAGCGCTGCGCCGTCGGCAATATTGCCGCGATCGGTCAGGCTAAAGATGGCCACTGGCAGCGTCGTCCAGCCCGGCGGGTAGATCATCATCGTCGCCCCCAGTTCCCCCATCGATAGCGAAAGGCTCAACGCCAGCGCCGACACCATCCACGGCATCAGCAGCGGCAGCGTGACGTGACGCAGGCGATACCACGGCGAGGCACCAAGGCTTGAAGCGACATTTTCAATATCGGCAGACACCCGCGCTAGCCCGGTGGAAACGTTGCTGAAGGTGAACGCGGAGATCAAGACAAAGTGCGCCACCAGCACAATCCACAGCGTGCCGTTCATCTGCAGCGGCCCCTGGCTGAAGGCCACCAGAATGCCAAGCCCGACGGAGACCGAAGGAATCGCACTCGGCAAATAGAACAACATGCTCAGCCCCTTTTGCACCTTGCCGCTGTACTGACGCAGCGCCAGCGCCGCCCAAACACCGCACAGCAGCGCAAACAGGCTGGCGCAAAAACCAATCATCAGGCTGGCAAGCAGCGCATCCCACGCCGCACCGCGAAAGGCATTAACAAAATGGTTGAGCGTGAAACCGCTGGGCAGGATGCCGTTCCACTGCTGGCTCAGGCTGGACATTAAAATCACCGCCAGCGGTAGGAAAAAGAAGACGCTGGCAAGCGCGGTAGCAACCACGCCCGCCGCAACGCGCCCTTTGCGCGACCAAATCAACATGGTTATCCCCTTACGCCCGTTCGCGCGGCCGCCAGGCGGTAGAGCGAGAACAGCCCCAGCGACAGCACAATGTTAATCAACGCAATCATGCAGGCGACGCTATAGTCGGACTCCAGGATTGCTTTGCTGTAGACCATCATCGGCAGCGTATTGACCCCTTTCGCGCCGATAAACAGCACGATGCCGAATTCGTTGGTGGTCAGCAGCAGACACAGGCTGCCGCCCGCCATCAGCGCCGGTAGCGCCGCCGGGAAGATCACCTGCGCAATCACCCGCAGAGGATGCGCGCCGAGAATACTGGCGGCCTCAAGCTGGCTTTTATCAATCTGGCGCAGCGCCGCCATCAACGGGCGCATCACCAGCGGGGTGAAGACGGTGATCTCCGCCAGAATCACCCCCTGCATCGAATAGAGGAAATCCACCGGCGGTAGCTCGAAGGCGAACAGATGCATCAACGTGCCGTTGAGCAGCCCTGCCGAGCCATAAATAAAGGTGAAAGCCAGGGTTATCAGGAAAGTGGGCAGCGCGATAAAGGTATCCACCACCCGGCCAATCAGTTCGCTGCCGGGAAACGGAATAAACACCAGAATCAACGACAGCACGCTGCCCAGCAGCAGGCAGCCTGCGGTAGCGGTCAGCGCAATTTGCAGGGTGTTCATCAGCGCGCTGACAAAGCGCCGGGATTCAATCACCTGCCAGAAGGTGTCCAGCCCGACGCTGCCGTTGGCGTCGCGCAGCGCCTGCTCGACGATCAGCGAAAGCGGCCAGAAGAACAGCGTGGTCAGCACCAAAAGCGGCAACAACAGCCACAGCAGCGGGCGCAGGTTGGGCAGCGGTTTGGTCTGGGTCAGAGAGAGCGACATCGTTATACCTCAATCAAAACCGCATCATCGGGTTCGAACCATAGCGCCAGCTTGTCGCCGGGTTTCGGCAGCGGGTCCACGTGCGTCAGGACAATACGCACCGCTTCACCAGTCACATCGCACAGCAGATGGGTGAGATCCCCCTGCCAGTTCACCGATTGCAGCGTGGCATTAAAGCGGTTGCTGACGGCCGAGCGCGGCGCCAGGCTCAGGTGCTGTGGGCGAATGCACAGCAGCTTGTTGTAACCGTGATGGCTGCCCTGGCTGAAGGCGCGGATCACCGTGCCGCCGCAGCTCACGTCCACCAGCCCCGGTGCATCCGTGATGCCCAGCGCGGTGGCGGAAAGAATATTGGCGCGCCCTAAAAACTCGGCAGCAAAACGGTTCGGTGGATGACGGTACAGCGTACGGGTTTCGCCGTGGGCGATCATCGAGCCGTCCTTCATGATGCCGATTTTATCCGCCAGGGTGAGCGCTTCGGTCTGGTCGTGGGTGACGTAGAGAATGGTGAGTTCCGGCAGTTCGCGGTGCAGGCGGGCAATTTCCTCTACCATGTTGTGGCGAATCTGCGCGTCCAGCGCCGAGAGCGGTTCATCCAGCAGCAGCACCCGCGGGCGCACGGCAATAGCGCGGGCAATCGCCACGCGCTGCTGCTGGCCGCCGGACAGCTGGTGCGGATAACGGGTGGCATAGTCGCTCATGCCGACCGTTTTCAGCGCCTGGGTCACGCGTTCCTTAATCAGCGCCTTTGGCTGCTTTTGCGCGCGCAGGCCAAAGGCAACGTTATCTTCCACCTTCATATGCGGGAACAGCGCGTAGTTCTGCACCACCATCGCCAGCCCGCGTTTATAAGGCGGCAACTGAGTGACGTCCGTATCGCCGATGAGAATGCGACCGCCCGCAGGCTGGACAAAGCCCGCCACCGCGCGCAGCACCGTGGTTTTTCCAGAGCCGGAAGGGCCAATCAGCGCCAGCACTTCGCCGGGTTCAATCGTCAAAGAGAGCGGTTTAAGCACCACGTTGCCGTGGTACGCCACGCGCAGCGAGTCGAGGACAATCCCCGAGGTCCCCTGCATTGCAGGGGCAGGAACGGCGGTCGTTTTCATCAGCATCAGGCTTACTCGCTATCGGTCACTTTATGCCAGCGGGAGATGTCTGCTGACAGCGAGACGGCGACGTCATCCCAGTTTGGCTGCCAGCTCTGCACGCCCGCCATCGCGGCGGTTGCCGCTTTATAGTGATCGTCACTCGGGGTCACGTCGCTACGCACCGGCATCCCCCAGGAGAGCGCGCTGACGCTGGTTTGCGCCTCTTTGCTCAGCAGGAAGTTAATCAGTTTCTTGCCGTTTTCACTCTCCGGCGCGCCCTGAACTAAGCCAATCACGTACGGGATAGCCAGCGCGCTGCGCTCGCCTTTGTCGTTAGCAGGCCAGAAGATTTTCACGTTCGGGTTACGTTCCATCTGCGCGAGGTTCATCTGCAGGTCACCGTTCGCCACATACAGTTCGCCTTTATTGACCAGCGCGGTCAGCTTGCCGGTAGAAGCGGATGGCCCGACGTTGTTGGCCTGCAGTTTGCCGAGATAATCAAACCCGGCGTCTTTGCTGCCGAAGCTGTGGAAGGCCTGCAGCATTACTGCCGTGCCGTCAGCGGCCTGGCCTGGGGTGGAGTACTGGAGTTTGTTTTTGAACTGGCCGTCGAGGAGGCTCTGCCAGGTGGCCGGGGCGGTTTTCAGCACCTTGCCGTTGTAGATAAAGCTCAGGTAGTTCTTCACCAGCGGCGAGTAGAGGTCGTTGGCATCCGGAATCGCACTGGCGGCGTCGGTTTTAAAGCTTGCCAGCAGTTTTTCAGAAGCGGCACGCTGAATGAACGGCGGTGCGGTCACCAGCACGTCGGCCTGCGGGTTAGTGCGCTCTTTCGCCAGGCGCTCCACCACCACGCCGCCGCCGCCTTCAACGTAGCGCACGGTAATGCCGGTCGCTTTGGTGAACGCGTCGAACTGTGACTGATACCAGCTGTTGTCACCGTCGTGCAGTCCGTCGATGGAGTAAACCGTGACCACCGATTCCGCCCATGACGGGGCGCTGGCGAGGGCAAAAACAGACAGCAGAGCAAGTCGGGAAAGTTTCATCGTAATAGCCTCATAGCGTGCGTTTTGTGTTTCTGGCCTATACCAGATTTGCTTTTTACGCTAAACGGCTTTTGTGACAATACGATGAAGGATTTATTGATGCGCGAATCGGCAGGATCGTTTGTAGGCCGGATATGGCGCGCAGCAACGCCATCCGGCAAACGGCGGTTAGTGGGTATCCACCTCAATACGCAGGCTATCGTGACGCCAGTATTCAATATCCAGATCGAGCACGCGCCCGTGCTGATCGTAGTTAAGACGGCGCAGCAGCAGCGCCGGGCGCCCTTCCATCACGCCCAACGCCTGCGCGGCCTGCGCTGGCATGGCGGTCGGGTAAAACGACAGATGCATACTGGTATAGACAAGGTTGTAGTGCGACTCATACACCTCGGTCAGGCTGCCGTTGAGATCGTACTGCAACAGCTCCGGCACGCGGGCGGGCAGACAGTGGTTTTCGCTGTAGCAGACAGCGCGGCCATCGGCGTAGCGCAGACGGGTCAGCAGGTAGATTTGGTCAAACGGCTGAAGCTGTAACGGCTCCATCGCCTCCACCGGCACGGTGGTCAGCACGCCGCTCAGCAGCGCGGTTTTCGGCTCACGGCCCTGCTCGCGGCACAGCTTGTGGAAGTTGGTGTTCTGGGTCGGGTCGAGCCACAGGCGTTCCGGCGTGACAAACCAGCCGCGACGGTCGGCGCGCCAGATAAGCCCGCTGGCCTCCAGCTGCGCCAGGCTTTCGCGAATGGTGATACGCGTGGTGTTGAAGATCGCGCACAGTTCACGTTCAGACGGCAGCTTATCGCCGCTTTTCAGCGCGCCGCTCTGGATGCGCGCCTGCAGCTGCGCCTTGATCAACAGGTACTGTGGGACATCGCCCGGAATCGCTTTCATAGTCGCTCGCTGTCACTTTTCTCTGCCGCCATTATACAGACGCAGATGAATTTTTTGTTGCAGAGCCATTTTCCCTTTGACCCTTTGCCGAAAAGATCGTCATGATAAATGCAAATCTGGTATAGACCAAAGGTAAATAACATGACTTCGCGTAACTATCTGCTGCTGACCCCCGGCCCACTGACCACCTCACGCACCGTGAAAGAAGCGATGCTGTTCGATAGCTGCACCTGGGACGATGATTACAATATCGGCGTGGTGGAATCTATCCGCCAGCAGTTGACTGAACTGGCAACCGCCGCTGACGGCTACACCTCCGTGCTTCTGCAGGGCAGCGGCAGCTACGCTGTGGAAGCGGTGCTGGGCAGCGCGCTCGGCAAGCAGGATAAGGTGCTGATTGTCAGCAACGGTGCCTACGGCGCTCGCATGGTGGAGATGGCGGGGATGATGGATATCGCCCATCACGCCTATGACTGCAGCGAAGTGTCCCACCCGGACGTGCAGGCGATCGCTGAGATCCTCAAAACCGACCCGGCGATCACCCATATCGCCATGGTACACAGCGAAACCACCACCGGGATGCTCAACCCGATTGATGAGGTCGGCGTGCTGGCCCGTCAGTACGGCAAAACCTATATCGTGGACGCGATGAGCAGCTTCGGCGGTATTCCGATGGATATTGCCGAGCTGAATATCGATTTCCTGATTAGCTCCGCCAACAAATGCATTCAGGGCGTGCCGGGCTTTGCCTTCGTGATTGCCCGCGCGGACAAACTCGCCGCGTGCAAAGGCCGCTCCCGCTCGCTGTCGCTGGATCTCTACGCCCAGTGGCGCTGCATGGAAGATAACCACGGCAAATGGCGATTCACCTCGCCAACCCATACCGTGCTGGCGTTTGCTCAGGCGCTGAAAGAGCTGGCGGAAGAAGGCGGCGTGGCGGCGCGTTATCAGCGCTATCAGCAAAACCAGCGCAACCTGGTTGCCGGTATGCGGGAACTGGGCTTTACCACCCTGCTGGACGACGCACTGCATTCACCGATCATCACCGCGTTCTATTCTCCAGAAGACCCGCAGTACCGCTTTAAAGCGTTTTATAGCCGCCTGAAAGATCAGGGGTTTGTTATCTATCCGGGCAAGGTATCACAGAGCGACTGTTTCCGGATCGGCAACATCGGTGAGGTGTATGACGCCGATATCGCTGCCCTGCTGACCGCCGTTCGCCATGCGATGTACTGGACAAAATAAGGAGCCATCATGAACCGTATTAACGCCGTTATTCTCGATTGGGCGGGCACCACCGTCGATTTTGGCTCCTTTGCGCCGACGCAGATTTTTGTCGAAGCTTTCCGCCGGGCGTTTGGCGTGGAGATAACGCTTGCCGAAGCACGCGTGCCGATGGGGCTGGGCAAGTGGCAGCATATTGAAGCGCTGGGCAAACTGCCGTCCGTCGATGCCCGCTGGCAGGCGAAGTTTGGCCGCGCGATGAATGCGGCAGATATCGATGAGATTTATGCCACCTTTATGCCGCTGCAAATTGCCAAAGTTGTCGATTTTTCCGCGCCGATCGCCGGGGTTATCGACACGATTGCGGCACTGCGTAACGCCGGCATCAAGATTGGCTCCTGCTCCGGCTACCCGCGTGCGGTGATGGAGCGCCTGGTGCCCGCCGCTGCCGAGCACGGCTACGCGCCGGATTGTTGGGTCGCTACTGACGATCTTGCGGCGGGCGGGCGTCCGGGGCCGTGGATGGCACTGCAAAACGTGATTACGCTGGGTATCGATGCGGTGAGCCGCTGCGTGAAGGTGGACGATGCCGCACCGGGCATTACCGAGGGGCTAAATGCCGGGATGTGGACCGTAGGGCTTGCGGTGTCGGGCAATGAGTTCGGCGCGACGTGGGAGGAGTATCAGGCGATGCCCGTTGCAGAGATTGCTACCCGCCGCGAGCACGCCGCCAGCAAGCTGTATGCCGCCGGGGCGCATTACGTGGTGGATTCGCTGGCGGATTTACCGGGCGTGATTGCCGAGATTAATGCGCGGCTGGCAAAGGGCGAACGCCCGTAACAGGTAGCCCGGGCGAGGCATTTATGCCGACCCCGGGGCCATTCCCGGCGGCGCTTCGCTTGGCCGGGCTACACGATTATTCAACCGCGCGGTTATTTAATCCGTACCTTCGCCGTCACCAGTAGCGCGGTCAGCAGCATCAACGCCCCGGAGAGCATCAGCGGTGACGTCAGCCCCAGACGGTCCAGCGCTAAACCACCAATCGCCGCCCCGCAGGTATTCGCCAGCTGGATAACCGCCACCTGAATCGACCCCGCTTTCTCCGCCTGGTCGGCCAGCGAGCGGGTGATCCACGTTGACCAGCCCACCGGCACCAGCGCGAACGCCAGCCCCCAGATAATGGCGATACCTGCCGCCACGGCCTTTTCGCTTCCCCACAGCGTCAGCACCAGCGCGCTTATCGCCAGAATCAGCGGCGCACCGGCCAGCGCCAGTTTGACCGAGCGCTTCAGAATAACCGCCGAGAATGAGGTGCCGATAAAGCTGGCAATCCCGAAGCTCAACAGCACTAAGGTCAGGCCGTCGACGCCAAAGCCCGTCAGGTTCATATAGATTGGGCGAATATAGGTAAAGAAGGCGAACTGCCCGGCAAAAGACATAAAGATGGCGATCATCCCCGCCATCACGCCGGGACGCTGCAGCAGGCTAAACATATTCTGCTTGTGGTGCGCCGGTTCCCCCGGCAGCGACGGCAGCGCTTTCACCACCCAAAAGATACACACCACGCCCATCACCGCTGCCGCGTTAAACACGTTGCGCCAGCCAATAATGCCGCCCAGGAAGCTGCCGAGCGGCGCGGCAATCACCAGCGCGATAGAGACCGCACCAAAGATAACCGACAGCGCTTTAGGCACCGTTCGCGCCGGTACCAGGCGCATGGTCAGCGAAGCCGACATCGCCCAGAAGCCGCCCAGTGCCAGCCCCAGACAGGCGCGGCCCATCAGCAGCAGGGTAAACGAGTTGGCAAACGACACCAGCAGACAGGAGAGCGTTAACAGAACGGAAAATAGAATCACCACGTAGCGACGATCGAGGCTACCGATAATCTGCGTGACAAACAGGCTGGAGAACATGGCGACGAACGCCGTTACGGTGACCGACTGACCGGCCACGCCTTCAGAAATCCCCAGATCTTCTGCCATCGGCGTCAGCAGGCTGACGGGTAAAAATTCCACGGTAATCAGGCAGGCCACACAAAATGCCACGGCAAAAACCGCCGACCAGTTCGGCCGCAGAACGCCCTCTGTGCGGGGCTTTGCTTCACTATGCTCACTCATTTTTTTGTTACCTGCGCGGTGTTTTTGCGGAAAGGATGCGCAGTGTAACATCTTAAGTGTGATGGATTTAACGTTTTGGCAACGATTAAAGATGGAACGCTATCTTCTTTCCCGTTGGCAGCGTGACATCAATGCTGATCTCTCCGCCGAGCGCTGCGACGTAACGCCTCAGCGTCGACAAACGTGGATCGTTCTCTGCCTGTTCCATCTTCGCAACGGTGGGTTGCTTTACGCCCATTGCGGTAGCCAACTCCGCCTGAGACAGGTTGAGTTCTTCGCGCAGCATGCTTAACGTGACGGTCTGGCGTAACGCTTCGACTTTCTCAGCGATTCGCGCCTGACTTTCCGGGCTCTGTTTATCCATTAGCTCTTTAAGGGTCGCCATCATCATTCCTTACTTGTTCAGGTGCTTACGGTACTCAGCATCAGCAAGCTTGATCATCTCTTTATAAAACCGTCTTTCGTTTAATCCTGTTTTATCTCCTGCACATAGCACGATGGCGCAGCGGGAAGGATCAAACGCAAAAAAGGCCCGAATGGGATTTCCCTGATGTTGTACACGAAGCTCTTTCATATTCGTAAAAGCAGAGCCATTAACCGTATCCGCAAAGGGGCGCGACAGCTGCGGCCCGAACTCGGATAAAATCACCATCGCGGCGAGCATATCTTCCCTTAAGGCTTCGGTCTGTCCCTCAAACCAGCTGTCGAAAACATCCGTTGTTTCCACCGACCACATCTGCGATCTCTCATAGCCAATAAGCTATAAATAAATTATAGTTTATTGGCTATATAAGCAAGATTAGTTTCTTTTCCGGTAATGCTTGCCGGATAAGCGTAGCGCCTATCCGGCTTTGGCAAACTCACTCCCCTCGCGCCGATTTCACCAGCCCGGTAATCCACTCCTGATGGCCGTTAATCATCGGGTTCGGCACGGTGCGCGCCAGTTCCTGCGCCGGGACGCCAATCTGCGATTCCTGGGTCAGGATACGCACGCGGTTACCCGGCAGGTCTTCGAACAGCCAGGCATGGATCACGTCCAGACGGGTGGTGGCATCACCTTCCGCCCAGCCGTGCCAGGCCACACGCGCGGCTTCGCCGTCGACCAGTGGGACGTATTCGGTGATTTGCGCTTCAATCGGGAAGCCGAAGGTAGAGAAACGGAAGCGGGCGTTGGCGCTCAGCATCGGGCCGCTGCCGTCGTGGAAATGAATATCCGCTACGTTGCTGTAGTAGGTTGGCCACAGCGTGGTGTCGTCAAGCTGTGCCCAAATCTGTTTGGCGGTCAGGCCGCTGACGATGATTTCGTTAGAGGCAAAGTTGTCAGTGGTGCCAGGCAGGTAGCCTTCTGGCCAGACGATAGCGCTTTGTTGCATTGACTGTTTCATGATGAACCTCGTGAGTAATGATGTTGACGAGGTCAATCATGCGCTCAGGAGTGATATAAATATAATCATCAATGTTGATAAACAACATCACACAACGTGATATCAATGCAGCCAGTGCACACCGTTTTCATCATGGAACAGCGCGTTGTAGCGGTACTGGAAAGCGTTCAGCTCGCTGATTTCCGGCTCCAGCTCGCGCAGGAAGCTCAGCGCCAGACGAATCTGGGCGTCGGTAATCGGCGCCGCCAGACGGGCTTTTTGCAGCCGTCGGTGCCAGCTCAGCATGTTCACTTCACTGCCGTCGACAATGCACACCTGCCAGATCAGCAGCATCTGCGCCGCATTCTGCAAATGCGCTTCGTTCGGCCGCTCCAGATAGCGTAAATACTCTTCGCCCTGCGCTTTCCCTAGCTGGTCTACCATCGACTCTACCGGCTCTGGGGTAATACCGAGCCGTTCACTAAGACGGCGAATCGCCCGTCGGGAACTTGAGGTCAGGATCCGAAATCCTACAACAAACACCACCACCAGAGTGGCCAGAATCAACCAGATCATGCACGCTCTCACCTTAGCTAAACCCCGACATGATAATGGGATTTTGCGCCCTGTCGATAATCGAACATGCCATAATGTGCGTTACCTCCCTGAAGGAAGCCGCCGATGAAACCGGATCTCAGAACCCTCGACCTCAACCTGCTGAAAACGCTGGATGCGCTGCTCGATGAACGCAGCGTGACGCGAGCGGCCGCGCGGCTGTCGCTGACCCAGCCCGCCGTCAGCGGAATGTTGACCCGGCTGCGGGATAATTTTGGCGATCCGCTGTTTATCCGCGCTCCGCACGGCATGGTGCCGACGCTACGCGCCCAGCAACTGGCGCCGGTAGTCAAACAGATCCTGAACGATATCAACACCCTGCTACAGCCCGCACAGTTCGACCCGCTCACCGCCGACGTCACCTTCACCCTCGCCGCCACCGACTATGCGCTCAAAGCCGTGGTGGTGCCGTTTATCGCCGCCCTGAAAGTGCGCGCGCCGATGATTCGCGTCCGGGTGATCCCCGTCGAACCAGAGCGGCTGACCGCGCAGTTTGAGCAGGGGAAAATCGACCTCGCGCTGCTGACCCCCAGCACCACACCGGGCGATCTACACAGCCGCATGCTGTATGAGGAGCGCTACGTCTGCATGCTGCGCGCCGACCACCCCGACGCCCGCACGCCGCTGAGCCTCGACCGCTTCTGCGCGCTGGAGCATATTCTGGTCTCTTACGAGGGCGAGAGTTTCTGGGGAGTAACCGATGATGCACTGGCAAAAGTCGGCCGCAAACGCCGGGTCGGACTGTCGGTGAGCAGCTTCCTGGTGCTGCCGGAAGTGCTGGCCGTCAGCGACATGATTGCCGTGGTGCCGAGCCGCCTTGCCCGCGCACGCGCGTCAATCTGCGTGCAGGAGCCGCCGGTGGCGATTCACGGTTTTACCAAAAGCATGGCCTGGCATGAGCGTAATCATCGCGACCCGGCGCAGCAGTGGCTGCGCGAACTGCTGCATGAGACCAGCCAGCAGGCATAAAAAAGCCCGGTGCAGAACCGGGCAAAGAAGTTACCAAACACACTTACGCCATTTTTAACTGCTGAATCTTTTTCTCACGGCGAATTTTACGTTCTTCAAACACGGCCACGATGGCCATCAGGCAGATACAGCCGATAGCGGCGGTATCCAGCGCGGCGAAGGTGCCAGCCCAGCCGGTGAGGCCAAAGACCGGCGTGCCGTCGGCAATCATCCCCAGACCCAGCTTGGCGAAGCTGTCGCCAATCAGATAGGCGAAGGTGCCTTTGATACCATCGGCGGCGCCGATCGCTTTTTTCGGTACGAAGCCCACCGCGGCCACGCCAATCAACAGCTGCGGGCCAAAGACCAGGAAACCGAGGGCAAACAGCGAGGCCAGATAGACGTACTGGTTGCTGGCATGCTGATAAACGCCCAGCGTCGCGATGATTAAAGCCAGCGCCACACAGGCCACCAGCGCACGACGGCCGTTGGCGAGGTCGGAGAGCCAGCCCCACAGCAGGGTACCCACCAGCGCGCCAACTTCAAACAAGGTAAAGCCCTGAATCGCCACCTCTTTAGAGAGCTTCAGCTCCTGGAAGGCGTAGACCGTAGACCACTGGTCGATACCGATACGCACCACGTACAGGAAGATGTTGGAGAAGCACAGCAGCCAGATCACTTTGTTTTTCAGCACGTACTCCACAAAGATCTGCCACTTGGTCATGTCGTTATCTTCGGTCTCTTTGTCCTCTTCGCTGATCTCTTCACCGAACAGCTCTTCCGCTTTACCGAGGCCATAAGATTCCGGGGAGTCGCTACCAAAACGCAGGCCGATAAAGCCCACAATCAGCGCGATGATCGACGGGAAAATAAACATGCCGATGACGTGACCGTCGAACAGGACGTTAGCCCCAAACAGCGCTACGCCTGCCGCACCCGCACCACCGAGGTTGTGGGAGATATTCCACATGCCGAGGTAGGAACCGCGCTTGCGGCGAGGCGTCCACTTGGTGATGGTCGAATAGCTGCACGAGCCGCCGGTACTCTGGAAGAAGCCGCTCAGGCCATAGAACGCGATCATCAGGAACAGGCTGGTTGAGCCCGGCCCCATGCTGGCGCTGAAGCCGAGCATACAGATGGCGGAGAGGATCAGCATCAGCGGCAGGAACTGCTTGGTGTTCTTGCCGTCGGCGTAGTAGGAGACCAGCGTTTTACCCACGCCGTAGGTGATCGAGAAGCCGAGGCCAATCATCCCGAGCTGGGTCATGCTCAGCCCGTAGGTGGAGATCATGTCGTTCTGGGCGATGTTAAAGTTCTTACGAATCAGATACATCGTCAGGTAGCCGATAAAGACCACCAAGTAGGACTGCATGAACGGTTTGAACCACATTTTGCGCCGCACGTCGAGCGGCAGATCCAGGGTCGGCTTGCGCACCTGGTTTAGAAAGGCCAGCATAGGACACTCCCGAGCTAATTTTTGGTACCTGCGAATGGCAGACATTGTAAAAATCAGCCGGGAAGCACGCCTGAGACAGCGTCCAGGTGAAACCGGGAAAATTTCTTAGTTTTAGGTCATTCGTCTTAGAAAGGTGAAGCGGGTCACGCTTCTCGCGGCGCCTGGGCGTTTAAGAACGGCAGCAGCAGCAGCGCGGAGATGCCCGCCGCGATGGCAATCACCACGAAGAACCCCGTCCAGTGCCACACTTCCATCACCTTCGCCAGCGGCCAGCCGGAGAGCGACGCGCCGAGATAGGCAAATAGCCCGACGAAGCCGGTAGCCGCGCCCGCCGCCTCTTTGTGCGAGCACTCCGCCGCCGCCATGCCGATAAGCATCTGCGGGCCGAAGACAAAGAACCCGGTGGTGAAGAAGCACGCCGCCTGCATGACGTAGCTGGCGAACGGCATCAGCCACAGCGAGCCCACCGAGAGTAAAATTCCGGCGGCGAAAATCAGGTTCATCGGCCCACGGTTGCCGTTAAACAGTTTGTCCGAACCCCAGCCCGCCACCAGCGCGCCGATAAACCCGCCCAGTTCAAACATGGTGACCGCCGTATTCGCCGTCACCAGATCGACGCCCAGCGTCTCGGACATGTACAGGTTGCCCCAGTCGTTGATTGCCGCGCGCACCACATACACCAGCACATAGCACAACGACAGCAGCCAGATGTAGGGGTTGAGCAGCACGTAGCGGGTGAAGATCTCTTTGCGCGTCAGCCCCGCCCCTTCCTGCTGCTGAGCAATCTCCAGCTCGTCGTGCCGCCAGTCGCCAATCGGCGGCAGGCCAATCGCCTGCGGTCTATCACGCAGCCGCCAGCAGAGGAACAGACCGACCACAATCGCCAGGGTTCCCGCGATGGTCATCCCCGCACGCCAACCGTAGTGCAGCGCCGCCGCCCCCATAACGATAGGGATCAGCGCGCCACCGACGTTATGCGCGGTATTCCAGATAGCCCACCAGCCGCCGCGCTCGTTGCGCGAGTACCAGGCGGTGAGCAAGCGGGCGCAGACCGGCGCGCCCCAGCCCTGGAAGAAGGCGTTCAGCGCCCACAGCAGAGCAAAGGCCCACAGCGAAGTGGAGAAACCGAACAGAATGTTGACCACTCCGGTGGCAATCAGCCCGATGCCCATAAAATAGCGGGCGTTGGAGCGGTCGCTGACGATACCGGAGATAAACTTCGATAGCCCGTAGGTGATGTAAAACAGCGTCGCCAGCAGGCCAATATCGCTACGGGTCAGTACGCCGGTGGTGAGAATCTCCGGCACCGCGGCGTTGAAGCTTTTGCGGGTGAAGTAAAACAGCGCGTAGCCAAGCCAGATGGTCAGCAGAATATGCCGCCGCCAGTAGCGATATTGCGCATCCACTTCCTGCTTATCGGTGATGCGCGGTGCGTTAGCCGGAGCCTTGAGAAATTGAAACATCGCCGTTCCTTACACGTAGCGCAGAGGCAAAGAGACGCTGACCCGCGTGCCGTGCATGCAGGAGATAGTGAGCGAGCCGCCGAGCGCCGTCACGCGTTCGCGCATGCCGGTGAGGCCAAAACCCTGTTGATTCGAGCCCGGCGGCAGGCCGCTGCCATCGTCTTCTATCACCAGCATCAGCCGCTCATCTTGCTGCCAGCCCTGTAGTGTGACTGCGCTGGCGTTGGCGTGCTTCACAATGTTGTTGAGCCCTTCCTGGCAGACGCGGAACAGCGTCACCCGCTGGCTTTCACTCAGCGTTGATTCATCAATTCGCCAGTCGAGGTGGCTGACGATACCGCGGCTTTCCAGCTCCATTTCGCGCATCAGCGAGCGGATGGCCTGTTCCAGCGTGAGGTCGTCGAGCTGACGTGGGCGCAGCCTGCCCAGCAGGCGGCGTACGGCATCGTAAACGCCCAGTGAAAGCTGTTCGATATGCGCCCCGCTCTGCTTCACGCCCGCGTTCTCCGGAGCCAGACGTTGTACGATCCCGGCCTGAGTGCGGATGGCGGTGATGGTCTGGCCAATATCGTCATGCAGCTCGCGCGCCACGTCGCGGCGCACGCTCTCTTCGGTTTCCAGCAGACGCTCCGCCAGCCGGTGGTTGCGCGCCAGTTCGTTTTGCAGCGACTGATTCAGCTCGCGCAGCCGCTGAATGCCCGCGCCGAGCAGCAGCCCGGTCAGGCTTTGCGCCAGCAGCGAGAGCAGTAAATCAACGGGGTGATCGTGCCAGGTCTGGCTGGCAATCAGGGCGATGGCGTTCATCAGGGTCGCAATCAATGCGCCCTGCCAGCCGTAGTGCCAGGCCAGCGCGATGATCGGTAACGCGAGACAGAATGGGGTAAAGCGCGAAAGTTCTGCGGGTAAACCGAGCTGCAGCCACAGGCTGACGGTAAACAGCAGCAGATACCAGACCAGATGCCGCCCGCGCCAGTTCACCGGCTGCGACACCAGCGCCGGGCCGAGCGGCAGCCAGGTGGTGCTGGTAAGGTAGTGCCAGAATACGAGGCAGATAGGGGCCAGCGTTAGCCCGCCGGTTAAGGTCAGCAGTAAAGCGTTCAGCGCCGCTTCCCCTTGCCACAGCCAGGGCAAAGATTGCAGCAGTGCCGCCGCCGTCAGCGCCGCGCCCTGAAGCAGCAGCGTACGCCAGTCGCGCTGATGGCGATAGCGGGAGATCAGCGCCACCGGCAGCAGCGTCAACGCGCTTCCGGTCATCAATAATAACGCGTGATCCAGCGCCACTTCCTGCGCCAGCCAGTAAATCAGCAGCCACTCTGCGCCCACCAGCACCGGCCAGTAGCCGCGCGGGCATTGCAGCATTAGCCCCAGGCGCAGACCGAACGGGAACAGCAGCACCGCCAGCGCTGGACGCTCCACAAGGTGCAGGCTGATGCTCCACAGGCAGAACCACGCGGCGGAGAAGATAAAGAAACAGGCGACAACGGTAATGCACCGCGAAAAGACACTATTCATCACCAGCCGTCAAACATGCGACGCGCCAGCTCGACGTCGTTGCTGACGCCCAGCTTTTCCATCAGGTTAGCGCGATGAACGTGTACCGTTTTCGGTGACAGCCCCAGCTCGGCGGCAATCTCTTTTACCGCCATTCCCTGCGCCAGCTTCTCCGCCACCTGGCGTTCGCGCTTGGTCAGCGGATCCTGGCGGCCCGCCGCCAGTTTGACGGCGATATCCGGCGTTAAGTAGCAGCCGCCGGTCGCCACGGTGTGCACCGCGGCAATCAATTCGTCCGGGCTACAGCGTTTGGAAAGAAACCCGCGCGCGCCCGCGTTCAGCGCCTGTTCGACCAGCGCCGGGCTGTCGTGAACGGAGAGCATGATAATGGCCATGCCTTTCGGCAGCTGGCTGAGCAGCTCAAGGCCGGAGATATCCGGCATCGAGATATCGCAGATACAGACCTGCACGCCGCGCCCCGGTAGCCCCGCCAGCGCCTCACGCCCGGAGCCAAACTCGCCAACCACCTGCAAATCAGGCTCAAGACCGAGCAGTTGAGCAAAGCCGGAGCGGACGATAGTGTGGTCGTCGATAAGGGCAACGGTGATCATAGATTCCATCCTGGCGGGTAAAAAAAACGCGCCTACCTTAACGATAAGCGCGCGGCTGTTCAAGTCTTGAGCGGACTACTCGAAGAAGACGGTTATCTTGTTGAACATCGATGGGTCGGACTGGTTGCGGGTCACTTTCACCACGTCTTCCAGCTTGTCTATCTGGCTAATCATCTGCTCGAGTCGCTGATCGTCGTTGACCAATAGCCAGATGCGGCTCTTATCGCTGTCATGGATAGGTAGACAGAGAATGCCTTCCACGTTGAAGGCGCGGCGGGCAAAGAGCCCGCAGACGTGAGTCATTACGCCCGGATGGTTGCGCACGGTGAGTTCCAGAATAACGTTGTCACGAGTCTGTTGTTGCATGGCTTATTCCCCCACCATTTCGGTATTTGCCGCACCCGGCGGCACCATCGGATACACTTTTTCTTCGGCGTCGATGCGCACGTGAATCAGCGCTGGGCCCGGACGATTGATAATCGCCTGCAGCGCCGCCTGCGGGTCAGCTTCATTGTTCAAATCGCAGGTTTCCAGACCGAAACCGGCGGCAATCTGCATAAAGTTAATCATGCCTGGGTAGGTGGCAGCAAAGACACCCTGTTTGTAGAACAGGCTCTGCTGCTGATGCACCAGCCCCAGTGCTTCGTTGTTCATCAGGATGATTTTCACATCCAGCTGGTTTTCCGCCACGGTGGCCATCTCCTGAATATTCATCATCAGGCTGCCGTCGCCGGAGAAGCACAGCACTTTTTTGTCCGGGTTCGCCAGCGCCGCACCGATAGCGGCAGGCAGGCCAAAGCCCATGGTGCCGAGGCCGCCGGAGGTCAGCCACTGGCGAGGGCGGTTCAGCGGATAAGCCTGCGCCGTCCACATCTGGTGTTGGCCAACGTCGGTGGTGATAATCGCACTGTCGTCCACGCAGGCGGCAACGGCGTTGATCAGGCCATAATGGCTGAGCGGGTCGCCCGCTTCAGGAATGGCGCCCGGGAACTCTTGTTGCAGTTCGGCCACTTTACCGCGCCACGCATCGCGCGGCTGCGCGTCAATTTGCGGCAGCATCTGGGCCAGCACGTCGTCCACATCCGCCTGAATCGCCACGTGAGCCTGTTTGATTTTACCCAGCTCGGCGCGGTCGATATCGACGTGGATAATCTTGGCGTTCGGGCAGAACTCCGCCACTTTACCGGTCGCCCGATCATCAAAACGCGCACCTAAAACTACCAGTAAATCAGACTGTTGCAGAATGAAGTTGGTGCTGCGCGCGCCGTGCATACCCAGCATACCTAATGACAGCGGGTGCGCTTTCGGCAGCATGCCCAGCGCCATCAGGGTCATGGTGGTCGGCAAGTTGGCTTTTTCCGCCAGTTCGCGCACGCGGTCCGGGGCATTGATCACGCCGCCGCCCAGATAGAGCACCGGACGCTGCGCCGCGTTGATCATCGCCGCCGCTTCGCTCACGCTCTCAGCGCTGAATTCTGGCGTTGCCGCACGGTCGCCGGGTTCCGGCAGTTCACTGATGTCGATTTCCGCAGTCTGAACGTCCTTAGGAATGTCTATCCACACCGGGCCTGGGCGGCCAGACTGGGCAATCCGGAAAGCATCAGCAATAACCTGCGGTAATTCATTGATGTTACGGACTAAATAGTTGTGCTTAGTGATGGGGATAGAGATGCCGTAGGTGTCGACTTCCTGGAACGCGTCGGTGCCGATTAACGAGGAGGCTACCTGGCCGGTGATACACACCAGCGGAATAGAGTCGAGGCGCGCATCGGCGATGGCGGTCACCAGGTTGGTCGCGCCCGGCCCGCTACAGGCCATGCACACCGCCGGTTTGCCGTGGGTACGCGCCATGCCCTGGGCGATAAAGCCCGCGCCCTGCTCGTGTCGCGCCAGAATATGGCGGATCTGCGTGCTCTGGCTTAAGGCGTCGTACAGCGGAAGCACCGTGCCGCCGGGGATGCCGGTCACCATGGTGATACCCTGACGTTCCAGTAAATGAACGATTAATTGCGCGCCGGTAAAACGCGTGGTCTGTGATGTTGTGCCCGAAATTGCCATGCTCCAGTCCTTTCAACTAGGCCGACTATCCGGAGGGGGCTAGAAACTAAAAACCCCGCCCGGTTTGCGCCGGCGGGGTTTGGAATCGTGTGTGTTCCTGACCCTACGGCGCATTGCCGACGACCACCACCACACGCACGACGACCACCGCGGCTGGTAGCGCGGTTTTTAGTAGGGTCGAAGTCAGCATTGATGGGGTCATTAAGGGTCTTCTCTCAATTCGTTTAGTGAATTTATACAAACACAGCTTTTTTCTGCTGACAATGGAAATATTTTCATCTGCGCAAAAATACAGCAAAGATCACATTATTGCGGTCAGGGAAATTATCCAGGCTGTCCCATCTTTCCCCTATTTCTGGCCTTGGTCACCGCCCGTCGGCTGTGTTAAATTTTGGTGAAATCTTCCTGAGCAACGCATTATCATGACGCTTTCTGTTTTCTGTATTTTGCTGTTTGCCGCACTTTTACACGCCAGTTGGAACGCCATCGTTAAGGCGGGAAACGACAAACTCTATTCGGCTATCGGCGTCACCGGCTCCGCCGCGCTCATCGCACTACTACTTTTGCCCTTTGCCCCTGCCCCCTCGGCGGCCAGCGTGCCATTTATGGTCGCCTCCACCGTCTTGCAGGTGATTTACACCGTACTGGTGGCGAAGACCTATCAGATTTCCGATATGAGCCAGACCTACCCGCTGATGCGCGGTACCGCGCCGCTGCTGGTCGCCATCATCAGCGTGCTGTTTCTGGGCGATCATCTTTCAACGCTGGCCTGGGGTGGCATTGCGGTCATCTGTACGGCGATCCTGGCGATGGCATTTAACAGCCGTTCCAGCTCGCAGCGTGGCGTGGTGCTGGCGCTGATGAACGCCGTGGTGATTGCCGGTTACACCCTGATCGACGGTACCGGCGTGCGCCTGTCGGAAACGGCGCTGGGCTATACGCTGTGGTCGTTTTTCCTTAACGGCTCCAGCCTGCTGTGCTGGGCGATGATCGCCCGCCGCCGCGAAGCATCGCGCTATCTGATTCAGCATTGGAAAAAAGGCGTGCTCGGCGGCATGGGGACGATGGGGTCCTACGGTCTGGCACTATGGGCGATGACCCAGGCACCGCTGGCGGTAGTGGCCGCGCTGCGTGAAAGCTCGATTCTGTTCGGCGCGCTGATTGCCTGGCTGCTGCTCAAAGAGCGGGTAGCCGGACTGCGGCTGGTGGCCGCTGGCGGCATCGCTGCGGGTGCCATACTGCTGCGCCTCTCCTGACTAAACTGGCAACTATTGTTGCCGTTTACGTGTATAAATCCTGCCTGCATCACACATTTCATTTACATGGCATGTGATTAAATCGTCACCTCATTGTGGTAGATTCCTCTCGCTTTTAGCGCAATTCCTGGACATTTATTCTTATAAACTCAATTTTTATAAAGTTATCAGCGAAATGAAAAGAGATAGAAACGTCAATATCCTGGTGATGCTGGTGTTGCTCGTCGCCGTCGGTCAGATGGCGCAAACCATTTATATTCCTGCAATTGCGCAGATGGCGAACGACCTCAACGTCCGCGAAGGGGCGGTGCAGAGCGTCATGGCGGCCTATCTGCTGACCTATGGCGTTTCGCAGCTGTTCTACGGCCCGCTCTCAGACCGCGTCGGGCGCCGTCCGGTGATCCTGGTCGGGATGTCGATTTTTATGCTGGCGACGCTGGTTGCCATCACCACTCACAGCCTGACGGTGCTGATTGTTGCTAGCGCCATGCAGGGGATGGGCACCGGCGTGGGCGGCGTGATGGCGCGTACGCTACCGCGTGACCTGTATGAGGGCAGCCAGCTTCGTCATGCCAACAGTCTGTTAAACATGGGTATTCTGGTCAGCCCGCTGCTGGCGCCGCTGATTGGCGGCGTGCTGGAGACGCTGATCAACTGGCGCGCCTGTTACGGTTTCCTACTGGTGCTCTGTGCAGGAGTCACCTTCAGCATGGCACGCTGGATGCCGGAAACGCGCCCAACCGGCGCACCGAAAACCCGGCTTATCAGCAACTACAAAACGCTGTTCGGTAACAGCGGCTTTAACTGCTATCTGCTGATGCTGATTGGCGGCCTGGCGGGTATCGCGGTATTTGAAGCCAGCTCCGGCGTGCTGATGGGCGGCGTGCTGGGCTTAAGCAGCCTGATGGTCAGTATCCTGTTTATTCTGCCGATTCCGGCGGCGTTCTTTGGCGCCTGGTTTGCCGGGCGGCCGAAAAAACGCTTCCCGACGCTAATGTGGCAGTCGGTGGTGTGCTGTCTGGCAGCGGGCGTGATGATGTGGATCCCCGGCCTGTTCGGCGTCATGAATATCTGGACGCTGCTGGTGCCTGCGGCGCTGTTCTTCTTCGGCGCGGGGATGCTGTTCCCACTGGCGACCAGCGGTGCGATGGAGCCCTTCCCGTTTCTTGCCGGTACCGCCGGGGCGCTGGTTGGCGGCCTGCAGAACATTGGTTCAGGCGTACTTGCCTGGCTGTCGGCAATGATGCCGCAAACCGGACAGGGCAGCATCGGGCTACTGATGACGCTGATGGGGCTGCTGATTTTCCTCTGCTGGCTGCCGCTCGCGTCACGCTTTGCCCGCCATCAGCAAACGATGGTGTAACGTCTCCGATTAACGCCCGTTAAGAACCCTAACGGGCGTTAATAATTCAGAGTAATAATATTTTGGCAAAACACCAAAACTAATAAATAAAAATAATACAATCACCCCACCCATTGAATTCACGCAGTTAATTAAAATACACGCGAAATAAATTTGACGTATATTTATTTTCTATACTAAAAAACAAATCATACACAAACCATCATATCAGCCGTATTTCAATAGCATTCACCTATCAATTTTGTCATTAAAAAAATTAAAAACAGCTATACAATAACCACTCAGGTATTTAATCTTATTTCCGAATCAAAAATAACTAGACCGTTTTACAAAATGGTATCTATAAGCACGACGTATATCTTGCTTAATCTTTTTCTTAATACCACTACGTACAATGAGTTAAATACCCAACAAACGAATGATAAAACGTTTGAATAATAGGGTTTCTTTACAGCTTTATTGAAATAAGCATTCGTTTCTATGATGCCTAACTAAATAATATTACTCTGGTGATTTTTATGGAAAAACCAGAGGAGTATATGCAGGGAAGTAACCTGGTTACTTCAACAAAATGAAGAAACAATTTTATCTAAAAGGATTAGATATGAAAAAACTCACTCTGGTTAGCTGCGTTGCTGCGGCATTATTCTGCTCAAGCGCCATGGCCGCTGATGATGTTACTGCGTCCTCAACAGCGACCTGGGATGCGTCAGCAACTAAAGACACCACCAGCGCGCTGGTTGTTACCCCGCTGAAATCTCTGAGCTTCCAGTATGCTGAAGGTATCAAAGCGTTCAACTCACAGAATGGCGCTTTCGACATCACGATTAAAGGGCAGTCAGGGGCAACGGATTTCAAACTGACTTCTCAGATTGTCACCAATACCCTCTCCCGCGCCACTGACACCTCCACTCTGGCGGTTGGCGTTCAGTGGAATGGCCAGGCGCTGAGCAACGCTACGCCGGTGACCCTGGTTGACACCGCAAACAATGTCTCTTCAGGCCTGGATGCATTGTCCGTCAGTTCAGCCTATGCGGGTTCAGACCGTACCTCCACCCAGGGGACCTTTACCTTCACGATTGACTCTGCAACCAGCGATGGTTCCACCGATGCTCAGTTTGAAGATCTGGCAGACGGCTACTGGAGCGGTGATGTAAAAGTCCAGTTCAACGCTACGTGGGTAACGGCATAATCCCCCTGCTTACGATGAACCGGTAACGAAAGGCAAGGAGGTCGCATGGATGACCTCCTTATTTAAGTAAGGATACTTTAATGAAAACAAAACGTTTGTTTGCCTTCTTATTTCCACTACTCACATCGTTCCCTGCGCTGGCGATTGGCGTCGGTGATGTCACATCAATTATGTCGCCAGACGAAACGCATCTGGCAAAAGAAATATTTAATAACACCGATAGCGCGCGCTTTGTGAACGTGCGTATTGAACGTCTATCGTCGCCAATGGAGGGCGGAGTTATTATTCCAATGGAAAGCAAATCAGAACTGCTTTCAACGCCTGCAAATTTAATCCTGCCGGGGCAATCAAAAGAATACTTCCGTTTTATCTACGATGGCCCGTCTGACGATAAAGAGCGCTACTACCGTCTTTCATGGTCCGATGAACCGATTGCAGAATATGAATCAACTAAAAAAAGTAAACTCGGTCAGGCTACAACCTCGGCAATTATAGGTACTATTTTGGTCGTAGCTCCACGTAAAGAGCATTTTGATTTTAAACGTGAGGGCGACACGGTCACCAATACCGGCAATGCCTCGTTCCGCGTCATCTCCTATGGCCCATGCCGTGATAAATCACAGGATCAGGGAAAAGGTTGTCGTGAACGCTATTATTTGATGCCGAACGTCAGCGTAAAAATTAAGCATACCGATCTTAGTAGTAAAAGGACCCACGTAGGAATATGGCATGGTGAAAAGCTTATTACCGCAAACGCAGGGTAAATATAAGCCATGGGCCAATCAATATATCTAAGAGGGCTAATATTAATTGAGTTACTTTACTCTGTTAATAGCTATGCCGAATCTCTTCAAGTGAACAACTACGTTGTCCCAGCCGCATTTGCTAATGCATTGCAGCAGGGGATGACTGTCCCGGTATTTATTCGTTACGACGGAGATAATAGTTTGTCTCGTAGTCGACAGAAAATCGCCGACGCGGTGATTGTGGCACAAAAAGGCAGCCTTCTTGTTAATCAAATTGAGCTTAATGAGATGCCGAATAAAACAGAACTCTCGCCACAGATAAAAGAATTACTCGGTAAGGTACATTCAGCCCCGCTTAGCGAGAATAATAAAATCGTTCTCAATGAAAACGCATCGTTATCCCTGGATACACGATCGTTTTACCTTGAGTTGATGGTAAATAAGCAGGCGCTATCGGCGGCAATTATACCACGCACCAATACCTTAAGCGCTTCGACGGTAGAGCATCTGTCAAATATTCTGAATTATACGATGGGGACCTATTACAACAAATATGGGAACGGGGATAATACCAGTAACTATTTCACCCTTGATAACACCACGTCGATACGCGAGCACCACTTTAACCTGAATGGGACGGTTTACGGGCTTGGTACCGTCAACAGCGACAGTCAGCTGTACCGTGCCATGTATGAACGCGATTACCAGGGCCACCGCGTCGCCGTGGGGATGGTTGACACCTGGAATTTACAATCAATCGCCAGCATGAGCGCCCTTAACTCCAGTCGCATTTACGGCGCCAGCGTGGGTAACAAAAGTAGCACCCAGATTGAAAATACCTCGCTCACCCTGGTTCCGATTACCGTATTTCTGCCCGCTGCAGGGGAAGTTCACGTGCTTCGCAACGGAAAACTCCTGAGCATTCAAAACTTCTCGATGGGGAGTTATGAGATTGATACCTCCACGCTGCCGTTTGGCATCTATACCGTCGATTTGCAGATTGTCGTCAATGGTAAAGTGGTTAATAGCCGTACCGCCCAGATAAATAAGACCTTCTCCCGTAAATCCAGCGCAACCGGCAATCTCGCCTGGCAAATCTTTAGCGGTATGCTGGAGTACAATCGAATGGACTACCGTAATCATCAAAATATTGATTACGGGAAGAAGAATACCTGGATCGCGGGTGTAGCCGCAGAAACGTCACTGCCGCTGCTATCCGGCGTTACGTTCAAATCCACCCTGTATGGCTTTGATAACAACGGCGTGGCCGAAGTTGAAGCCGACGTTGTTCTGAATAACAACCTCACGCTGAATCAACAGACGCTGGTGGCGACCGACCGCAGCAGACAAAGCACCACATCATTGAATTTATCAATCCCCGGCGGGTTCGGGAATATCTGGCTTGCGCGTCAGGCGAGCCATATTGGCGACAGACTGCCAATGCAAAGCAGCCATTATATCTCGTTAGGGGCATCGGCTAACCTGAGTCATTTTTCACCCTGGTTAGGCAACATTTCCGTCAGCCGGACGCATGACAAATACGAAGGAAATAAATACACCAACGTTGATTATAGCCAGACGCTGTTTACCAATCGCTGGGTAACCGTTGCGTTACGTGCAGGGGTTCAGCGCTATTACTACGACGACCGAAATAGTGTCAATGATAAATACATCAACCTTGATTTCTCATTGCCATTATCCTCCTGGTTGAGCGCGGGCGTGTCCAGCGAAAGCGGTAATTTACTCGCCAATGCCACGGTACGTAAAAGCTTCGACGACAGCGCGATTACCCAGGTTGGTGCATCGATATCCAAACGGCTTAAATCCAGCGAAGGCGGTTATGACAGTTACCAATCAGATGATCTCTCGGGTAACGGTTATGTCTCCTATGACACGAAATACAATGCCGGAACCCTGTCCGTTTCAAGCGCATCAGGCGGCAGCACCAACTATAACCTGAGCTCCCACGGCAGCATCGCGTGGACGAAAGATAGCTTTAATCTGGGCAAAGAAATTCAAAGCTCAGGCGTGGTGATTAATACCAACTTTAGCGAAAGCGGGAAAATGCTCGCCCAGATCAACGGCCGTAATTATCCGCTGACCGGGAAGAGTAACTTTATCGGCCTGGCGCCGTATGCGGAATATCAGGTGGAGTTAATGAACGATAAAGCCGCTGAAGATAGCGTTGATATCGTCAGCGGTCGCCGTAACAAACTTGTGCTTTATCCCGGTAACGTCGGCGTGCTGAATCCAGAGGTGAAGCAACTCGTCACCGTATTTGGCCGCATGCGTAAGCCAGACGGCACGGCGTATGCCAACACCGATGTGCACAACCACATTGGTAAAACGCGCACCGACAAACAGGGCGAATTCGCCATGGATGTTGATAAACGCTACCCCATTATTACGCTGATTGACGCCCGTGGCGGCGTTTGTGAAGCGGATTTGGATCTGCAAAAAGCGCGCGGTGCCGTCTGGGTGGGCGATATTCAATGCGCAACGCAAGCACTCACGGCTTCACGTACAGGAGAACAAGACGATGTCTACTAATTACTGGAAATATGCCGTGGCGATGGCGTTCGGCCTGGTGTTCACCTCTCCTGCACAGGCTGCCACAAAAGGAAACAGCGGTTCCGGGTCAAACTCCTTTTTATTTATCGAAAACAACGTCGATAACGAATATTTCGTCACGCCGAACGCGCTGGACCCACGTTTTAGCGGCGCGAATATGTGGACTCGTTATTCCACCGCTCAGGTGAGTCTGGGGTATATGGGTTACATAGGCTGGGTCTCACCCAATACATATACCGATATGTGGATTGAAAATTCGTCGATTTCCCGTCCTTTTCAGGGCCTTCGCTGTATGACCAGCGGGAATACCTGTCCATCTTCAGGGTATATCGCGGGTGAAATCATTGACGATAATGGTTTTTATCATACCAAGGCAGGCAACTCTATTTACAACGGTGACTATGGTTTGGGTTCACTTAGCCCGGAAGCCTACGAATATTTCCGTAAACTTTCGGTTGGCTCCAGCGAAACCTTTAAACTTAACTGGTGCCACACCACCACGAACTACGATTACAGCGATGGCACCCGCTGTAAGGACGTGACGACCGGCGCGGTCGCCTGGTACGAATATAATTTCACGCTGAATAAGATAGCCCACCTTACCCTCAACAGCACTAACTCTATAGCTGAAATATGGATTGCCAGCGACGGCACCCCAAGCATTGCGCCAGGGTCAAATCTCTGCCAAATCACCAAAGTGAATAACGTCGACGGCGTGACCTGTAAAATGGTCTCTTATACCTACCAGCAAAGCGCGGCAGTCACTAACTATCTGGATATGGCGATGGTGCTTGACACTAACATGTTAGGCTTCACGCCAACGGCTAACTCAGATATCCGTTTCAGCGGCGACGGTAGTACCTGGTATAATTACACCACGCTGAACACCGACTTTAATAAAATTATCACCACCGGCGGTGATTCCATCTATCTCTTTCTTACCACCAGCTTTTTTAAGCAAGCGCTGGCAAAAGGCAACGATCTGACAAATAGAGATTCGCTATTTACGTTTAATTTCGAAAACGACCTGGTCGGCGAATCAGGTTATTACCAGTTTACGCCGTCAAACCGCATTACCATTGTGCCTAAAGAATATGGGATCAGCATCGTCTCGGCAGATGGTAGCTCGCACCCTACGCGTGAGGGAAAGATTGATAGCGATCAGCCAATTGAATTCGAATACACCATCACAACGTCGGCCTCACGCCAGGCGGACAGCATTAACGTGCAGGTAAAAGGTGATAGCGTACGTATCAGAGATGTCCCCTATTGCCTGTTTACCTCAGCGGATGAAAGCCTCAGCGTACCGATTCCCGCCTACTTGAGCTACACATCGTCGTCAGGCGCCACCGTAACCGCCCGTAATAGCTGTACAGAAAACCCCATTGATATCACCAACGCCAAATGGGTACAAACCGCCTGGAATGCGAATCTCGACGACAGCTACTTTTTTACCACCAACGTAAAACTGCTGTTTCCGATGAACGACTCACGGTCCCAGTTTACCGTTTCGGGGGAAGACTGGATGGGCACCGTCAGCGCGAGCGGGGAAATTGTGGCCACGGCAACCTGGATTGGCGTGAATTAACCGCGCTGACGATATGTTAAGGAGAGCAGCCATGGCTAAGCGTTTTCTCATTTTGGTACTGATGGCGGTTATCTGTACCCAACCGGCCCATGCGGTATGGTTTGACTCACTGGTGAATGACATACCGTCTGATAAAGAATTCGTCTCACGGCCCATCTATAACGATACCGACAGAACGAATCTCTACACCGTTTCGGCCTTTAAAATCGATAAGCCAGGTAAAGACGGAGAGCACCGCGTAAACGCTAACGAGCTTGAGCTCCTCTGGGCACCGCTGAAATTTTCGATTAGCTCGCACGGCACGGAATACTTCAAACTTTACTATCGTGGGCCAAAAGACGATGTCGAGCGTTACTATCGGGTCATTTTCAAAGAATCGCCGGTTCGAATGTTTCCGAAAAACGATACCGGCCATCACCTGCAGGTCTTACCCGTAACGTCGATGAGTACCTTTTTGATCGTTCGCCCTCGCAACATGCGCCTGAAGTACAGCGTTGATGAAAATCAGGGGGTTATTGAAAACAGCGGCAATACTTTTTTCAGGGTCATCATCCAGAAAGGGTGCGACGGCGACGATGAACACTCCAGGCAATTCTATATGCTGCCCGGTGAAAAATTTAAGGACGGTTCGGTGAATGCGAAGAATCGAAAGTTTATTGTCGCTAACAAGAAATATTTCCCGTTGGGAAACGCCTGCTTCAAACCATAATCGCCGCATGGTTAGCGCTCAGGCAACATGATTATCACGCCACATAACCCGCCGTTGTGGCGTCTCAGGTCAAAGCGTATTGCCGCGCATCACACTCCGCTCTCCTGCCACCACGATGGTTAAACGCCCCCGATATACTCCGGCTTATCTCGTATCCCTACGATAAACCGGAGAACACAATGCAACAGGCTGAAAAATCGGTCGGCCGCGGTGGTTTTACCCTACTCATCTGGGTACTGCTTCTGCTCCTCGGCTGCGTGCTGTTTTTCTTTTCGCTCGACCGGCAAATTGTTTCCATCCTCAAAACCACACTGATGCAGGAATTGGGGCTGGATAACAGCGACTATTCGGTGCTGATCAGCGCCTTTATGATCCCCTACACCTTCATGTATTTCTTCGTCGGCGGCATCGTCGACCGCTTCGGCAGCCGCTACGTGCTGTGCGCCCTGATGGTATTGATGTCGATTGCCACGCTGATTACCGGCCTGTCGCACTCGATGACCGGGCTTATCGTCGGGCGCGTCATGCTGGGGCTGGCGGAGTCCGGGATTGTGCCGGCGCTGACGCTGGCGGTCTTTACCTGGTTTCGCGCCGAGCAGCGTGCCTTTGCCTTCCAGCTCACCAATATTATCCAGTCTCTGGGGCTAATCCTTGCGCCGCCGTTTGTGGCCTGGGTGACCATTTCTACCGGCTGGCGCTCGGCATTCTTTATCCCGGCAGTAGCGGGCGTGGTGGTTGGGGTGATGTGGTATCTCTCCAGCCGTAAAACGCCGCCTGCCGCCGACGACACGGTGCAGGTGAGCGCCGTCAGCGTGCCGCTGGTTGAACGCTACAAGATGGTGCTGACCTCAAAACCTATCTGGGCGCTGCTGATTGCTCGCCTGCTCACCGACCCGTTCTGGTTTTTCTATCAGTACTGGCAGGTCGGCTTTATGCAGGAAAAAATCGGCCTGACGCTGGCTGAAGTCGGCAAGCTGATGTGGCTGCCGCCGCTGGTTGCCGTCTTTGGCGTGCTGGCAGTCTGCTGGGCCTCAGACCGTCTGGTGGCGCGCGGCATGGACGCCACCCGCGCTCGCTTAACCATTATCTGGTCCGTCACCTGTCTGGCACCGCTGGTGTTCCTGCTGCCATCCATCAGCAACGCCTACGCGGCGGTGGCTATCATGACGGTGATTAACTTTATGTGCACCGCCTGGCTCAGCATGGCTACCATCATGATGGGCGGGCTGGCGCCGCGCGTGGCCATCGCTACCGCTATCGGCGTGATGAGCGCGCTGGGCGGCGTGACCTCCATTATCTTTAACGGCTTTGTCGGCACCATCATCGACCACTTCGGTTACTCGATGCCGATATACGCTGGCGCGACGCTGCATCCGATCGGCGCGCTGGTGCTGGCCGCCTTCTTCCTGCGTCGTAAAAAATCTTTTGTTGCCCGTCCGGAGACCGTCTGATGACCGATATCGTTGTTGCGCCCGTGGCCCACGCCTGCGCAGATTTCACCGTGCTTTACTGTCTGATTAATCACGACAATCACCAGTTCGCCGCCTGGTATGATGCAGAACACCGCATCACCGTGGGCCAGCGCGAGCTGCCCGACGGCCCGTGGCAGACCTTTCAGCCGCAGGGGCTCTGGCTGCCGGAGCGCGAACGCTACTCGCATATTACCGAGTTTGATTCGCACAACTATCTGACGATGGCGGTAGATAGTGCCGGATACCTGCATCTTTCCGGCAATATGCACGTTGATCCGCTCATTTACTTCCGCAGCCGCACGCCGCTCGACGTCACCACTCTGGAGTGCGTTGCCGCGATGACCGGCCAACGTGAAGCACGGGCCACCTACCCGGTGTTCTTTAAAGACGTGCAGGGCCGCCTGCTGTTCCGCTATCGCGACGGCTGCAGCGGTAACGGCGATGACCTGTACAACATTTTCGACGCCGAGCGTCAGCAGTGGTCACGCCTGCTGGAGACGCCGCTGCTCAACGGCGAAGGGGCGCGCAACGGCTACGCCCGCCAGCCGCTGCTGGGGCCGGACGGCTACTGGCACATGGTGTGGATGTGGCGCGAAACGCCGCACTGCGAGACCAACAATAACCTCTCGTACGCGCGCAGCCGCGACCTTCAGCGCTGGGAAAAATCAGACGGCACGCCGCTCGCGCTGCCCATTGCCCGGCATCAGGGCGAGATTGTCGACGACGCGGGCATCGGCGGCGGGCTGATTAATATGGTGCAGGAGGTGGGCTTTGATAATCAGGCGCGCCCGGTGCTGATTTACCATCGTTATGATGACCGGGGGCTGTCGCAGGCCTGGCTGGCACGCCCGGATGGCACCGGACAGTGGCAGAAAACGCAGATTAGCCAATGGGATTTTCGCTGGGACTTTAACGGCGGCGGGTCGATCCCCCCGGACGTGACGCTCAGCGCACCGCGCGCGATTGGCAACGGTCAACTCGAGGTGGAATGGACCTCAGTCTGGGCCGGAAGCGGGGTGTGGATTATTGATGACCGGAAACTAACGGTGATAGATTCTCGACCGCTGGTTTCGCCGCTTCCAGAGGCGCTGCGTCAGCCACGGCAGGGCATTGCGCCACTGGCGGAAGTGCAGTTAATCCCCGCGCAAAACAGCGATTACCACCCGCAAAACCGCTATTGGCTACGCTGGGAGGCGCTGCCGATTTTCCGCGATGTGCCGCACGGTGAGAAAACGGCGGCAACGCTGCTGGAAGTGGTCGATATCGGAGCATAACGCCGACGGTGCTACGCCTGGCCGGGCTACTTGTAGATGAGTAGCCCGGCCAAGCAACGTAACGCCGGGAAATCGGGCCACATATCGCTTGTCATTCCTCACCGGTTTTCTGTTCAATAGAACCAACAGAACAACACGAGACCGGCTAATGCAACCTGCAACGTTAATCGCACAATTCCCGCTGCTGGCGGATCTTATCGCGCTGAAAGAGACCACCTGGTTTAACCCTGCCACCACCTCGCTTGCCGAGGGGCTTCCCTATGTTGGGCTAACAGCGCAAGACGTTGCCGATGCACACGATCGCCTTGCCCGCTTTGCGCCTTATCTGGCGCAGGCTTTCCCGGAAACCGCCGCGCAGGGTGGCATTATCGAATCCGATGTGGTGGCTATTCCGGCGATGCAGCGGCGGCTGACGCAGGAGTATCAACAGCCCATATTCGGCGAACTGCTGCTGAAAAAAGATAGCCATCTGCCTATTTCTGGCTCCATCAAAGCCCGTGGCGGTATTTATGAAGTGCTGGCCCATGCGGAAAAGCTGGCGCTTGCTGCTGGTCTTATCGCCATCACCGACGACTACAGTCGCCTGCTCACCCCGGAATGCCAGCAGTTCTTCAGCCAGTACAGCATTGCCGTCGGTTCAACCGGAAACCTCGGTCTTTCGATCGGCATCATCAGCGCCCGTCTCGGTTTCAGGGTCACGGTGCATATGTCCGCCGATGCCCGCGCCTGGAAAAAAGCGAAGCTACGCCGCCACGGCGTCACCGTGGTGGAGTACGCGGAGGATTACGGCGTCGCGGTGGAACAGGGGCGTAAAGCCGCCGAGGCAGACGCGAACTGCTTTTTCATCGACGACGAAAACTCCCGCACCCTGTTTCTCGGCTATGCGGTGGCCGGTGAGCGTCTGAAGGAACAGTTTGCCATGCAAGGGCGCGTGGTGGACGCCAATCATCCGCTGTTTGTCTATCTTCCCTGCGGCGTGGGCGGCGGTCCCGGTGGCGTAGCTTTCGGGCTGAAGTTAGCCTTTGGCGATCACGTTCACTGCCTGTTTGCCGAACCGACCCACTCACCGTGCATGCTGCTTGGCGTCTATACCGGGCTGCACGACGGCATTGCGGTGCAGGAACTGGGTATCGATAACGTCACCGCCGCCGACGGCCTGGCGGTCGGGCGCGCGTCTGGGTTTGTTGGCCGCGCAATGCAGCGCCTGCTCGACGGCGTGTACACCGTTGACGATCAGCGTTTGTACAATATGCTTGGCTGGCTGGCGCAGGAAGAAGCGATTAAGCTGGAACCCTCGGCACTCGCCGGAATGGCGGGGCCGCAGCGGGTTTGTGCATCGGCGGACTACCGCAAGCTGCAAGGATTAAGCGAAGTACAGCTCAACCATGCCACCCACCTGGTATGGGCCACCGGCGGCGGCATGGTGCCGGATGAGGAGATGGCACAGTATCTGGCGAAAGGCTGCTAGCGGCATTGATTCGGTGATACGCCAAACTGGCGACGAAAAGCACGAGAAAAGTAGCTAACGTCGCCAAATCCGCAACGAACTGCGATATCATTCACCGAATCATTGGTGAAGCGTAGCTGATAGTGGGACTGCAATAGCCGTACGCGCGTAAGATACTGCTGAGGAGACACGCCGGTGTAGTCGCTAAACCCGCGCTGTAGCGTACGCCGGGAAAGGCCAAACTCGTGGCACAACGCGTCAAGGTCGAGCGGCTGCTGCCACTGGCCGTTGAGGCGAATCAGCACCTGGCTGATGCGGTCTTCGCTGGAGTGAAAATCCTGGGTTTTGTAGCGCCACAGATTCAGGGTGTGCAACACTTCGAGAAAAATCATCTCTTTATGGCTTTCCGCCAGCAGCTTATCGCTGAATTCCGCTTCATTGTGGCTGGCGAGGCGCTCAAACACCCGCTGCATAATGCCCACGTCCACCTGCCAGACGTTGCTCTCGCCCTCCTGCGGCAGGAGGTAATCGATCTGTTTGATAAAGTTAAAGTTATCGCGCCCCAGATACAGCAGGTTCACCTG
The DNA here is from genome assembly GCF_014218705.1 of Kluyvera sichuanensis. Classification (GTDB taxonomy): domain Bacteria; phylum Pseudomonadota; class Gammaproteobacteria; order Enterobacterales; family Enterobacteriaceae; genus Kluyvera; species Kluyvera sichuanensis. The sequence goes on from NZ_JABBJF010000009.1 coordinate 79,978, forward strand.
CTGTAAATCTTTCATCTCTTCAAACAGATGGTAATCCTGGCGGTTCAGGTAGCAGAGCGTTCCGCTGCTCAGCAGCCAGGGCTTTTCATTAATGACGTGGATGCCGCTGCCGTGCCCGACCAGAAACAGCTCGCAGTATTCATGGGTATGTTCATGGCTGATATTTTTTTCCGGGTGCCAGAAATGAAACACCACGCTTTCCAGCGGATGGTGAAAGTGGGTTTCCCGGGGCAGCACGAGCGACATAGACACTCCAGTTGCGTCATCACAGTGAAGAGATAGTGATACCAGAATACGCAGCGGAGACCTTGACCTGTTTGCCATCCGACAGACCCGTCTGGCAAACAGATAAAGCTTATTCAGCCTGACTTAACATCACCATCAATTCCATCGGCGAGCGTCGCTGTTTAAGGAGATCGCGCATCGCTTTCATGTGTGGTTCACTGTAGGTAAAGAAGCGGTGATATCCCTCGCAGAGCGCGTTCTTACCCTCAGAAAATGGGGGCTCAGGGCAGGTACCGTGACAGAAGCGCAACACAGAACACTCACCGCATGGGTTATCCGCATTGCTGGCTATCAGAGGGGAATAACCGCGCCAGATGGCGAGCGTGGATTCAAAAAGCTGAATCCGGATTGTGCTGATATCTTCCCGCACCCAGAGATCAAAAACGGCGCAGAGGAACGCGCCCCACTCTTCCGGCTGCACCGATCCCTCGCTGAGTTTGCCTGACGCATCCCTTTCTATCTGCGGAATTAATTGCACTGAAGTCGTTCCCGTTTGCCGAAGCTCGCGATACCAGTGCTGCGGCTGCAGGCAGTTTTGGCGGCTCACCATGCTACGCAGTGTCCCCTCTGACATCATCGTGCCATTGGGACTACAGCACGCGATGGCGGCTTCAATGTGACGTCCTGTCATGCAAAATCCTTTATGAAAATAACAAGCTGACGAATATGGGTAACAGCAAACAACAATGCGAGTGACAACACAGCGAGGGAGATCAAAAATTTATCACGTACCGCACGCGGTTGAGTAAAATCGCTCTGGGTGACGTCCATGACGTTCCGATTACGGGTGTACTGCCAGAGGATGATAGCGACGATAACCAGTACGCCAATTGACACCCAGAACAACCCACCGGCCTGATGCCAATTATGCTTTAGCGCCAGCGCCATCAGCGCGCCATAGCCAAGCAGTGTGCGAAACCAGGCAAGCGAAGTACGTTCCGGCTGCAGACCTGGGTCGGCCTCGCGGCGGGCCTTGCGGTTATCCACCATAGAACACCAGAATCATCACCACCGCCGCGACCAGCGCCAGAATCAGGCTAATAACCAGCAGACTACGGGTGTAGGGGAGATCCTCTTTCAGGCGCATCGCTTTTTCATTACGCAGCCAGCGCAGATAGCCATAAATCGCCAGCCCTCCCGCAAACAGGCACAGCATCAGCGCCAGCGTTTCACGAATCACCGGCGTGGCAAAATCCGGGGCCAGCTGATCGAGCCCAACGCCTGCCGCCAGGAAGCCCAGCGAGGTACGAATCCATGCCAGAAACGTACGTTCGTTAGCCAGAGAGAAGCGATAGTCTGGTGCTTCTCCCACGCGGGAAATTTTCATGACGGCTCCTTGTGCCAGCTAATGTGAGTAAGTTACCTCAATAGCTTACGTGCTCTCGCTGCTTTTTACATCAGTGTGCGCGGTCTCACATCCCAACACCTGAAAACAAAAATGCCCACAGAACAACGTTCTGTGGGCATGACGCGCTAAATCAGTACTTAGTTTAACGGTGGCCAGTAGTCTTTATTGGCCTCAATCAAATCATCCAGAATCGCTTTTGCCACGGAAGCGCTCGGTACCGTTTTCGACAACGTAATCGCCTGCCACAGTTTGTGGTATGAACGATGTTCCCAGGCATCGACGACCAGCTTTTCAACCGCAACCTGCTGGCTCATCATCCCTTTCTGGAAGTTTGGAATATCACCCACCGTCAGCGGTTCCGGGCCGTTATGGCCAACAAGGCATGGAATTTCAACCATCGCGTCGGCATCAAAATTATGGATGGCACCATTGTTCGGCACAATGAGCAGCATTCTCTCCTGAGTGTTAAAGGCAATGGCGGTAGCAAGGTCGACGATATAAGAAGCATGTTCGTCAATTTCCAGGTCGCCAGCCGAGGATTTACCCGCGGCAATAATCGCCCGGCATGCGCTGAACACATTCTTTTCACGATGATCCATCACTTCGTTGGCGCGTGTACGTTCCGGATTTGAGTGCGCTACAACATAGTCAGGGAACAGATAATATTTAAGATAAGTGTTCGGCATGGTGTCCGGATCCAGCGCCTGTACATCTTTCGCTTTGGCGAAAGTGTCGTTCCAACTGGCTTCCGTATGTGGGTCGTTTGATGGTGGCACATAACCATATTTCGCCACATATTCGCGTAATTTAGGCATCAAATCGTTCCCCTGAAGGTCTTCGATAGATGTCCACCAGCCAAAGTGGTTCAGCCCATAGTAGCGAACGCGCATCTGTTTACGATCTTTCAAACCGACAATCTGCGCCATCCGTCCTTCAATGCCGATAGGCATATCGCAGATATTGAGGATTTTGGCCTCCGGACGCAGGCGACGGGTCGCTTCCGCCACAATCGCTGCCGGATTGGAGTAGTTGAGCATCCAGGCATTTGGCGAGTATTTTTGCATGTAATCCACCAGCTCCAGCACACCGCCAATGGAGCGCATGCCGTACGCAATGCCGCCAGGCCCACAGGTTTCCTGACCCAGTACACCGTGGCGCAGCGGGATCTTCTCATCCTTTTCGCGCATCGGGTATTTCCCTACGCGAATATGCGCCATTACGAAATCGACGTCGGTAAAAGCGGCCTGCGGATCGGTGGTGTAGCTAAATTCAATCTCCGGCGCCTGCTCTTTAAGAATCACCTTACAGGCTTCTGCAATCGTCTCCTGACGCGCACCGTCGTTGTCGTAAAATTTCAGCGCTCGCAGTGGAAAACGATCCTGATTTGCCAGCAGCATCAAGACGATACCTGGGGTAAAAGTACTGCCGCCGCCTGCGATAACAACTGAGAATTTTTTCATGATACTGCCTCCGTCATGGTGGTTTGTTCGGTCTGTAGAGAATCTTTCATCAGGGTTTCAAGCTGGTCACGGACCTGTGGTACATGTAGGCCAACGATGACCTGAATGCCATTTCCGCGGCGCACCACACCGTGCGCACCCAGCGCTTTGAATACGTCATCACTTTGCGTTTTAGCCATATCGGTTAGCGCAATACGTAATCGGGTCGCACAATTGTTGATGCTTTCAATATTGGCGGCTCCGCCCAGTGCCTGGAGGATGCCTGCCGCCTGGCCTAATTTCGTGTCACTCGCGCCAGCCACTGAGGTTTTGCCACGTGCGGCCTGGTAGTCTGCTTTGCTATAGAGTTTTATTTCACTGTCTTCACGGCCCGGCGTTTTCAGATTGAAGCGCAGAATTAAAGCCCGGAAGACGACGAAGTAGAGGGCGGTAAAGCACACGCCGATGCCTATCTGGGTAAACATCACCGACGCATGGTTATGGAACATCGGGATCCAGTTCTGCGGGATAAACTGGTCAAGAAGACCGCCGCCAAAGTTCCCCACCACGCCGCACATGTACATTACGGTCGACATGGTGGCCGCCAGTACGGCGTGAATAGCGAACAGCAGTGGAGAGATAAACAGGAAGGTGAATTCGAGCGGTTCCGTGATCCCTACCAGCATGGCGGTCAGCGTGGCAGGAATCAGCAACCCCGCGACTTTTATGCGGTTTTCAGGCGCTGCGGTGAAGTAAAGCGCCAGCGCAATCCCGACGGAACCAAACACTTTTGAGTTACCGTGCAGCGCGAAGCCGCCTTCCGGGAACAGCGCTTTGAGCGATTCAGTACTTTGGCTGAATTCCTGGAGATGCTGAGCCCAATAAACCTGAATTCCACCTTCAACCGCCGCCGGGCCAAAAATAAAGGGACCATAGACGAAATGATGAAGGCCTGTTGGAATAAGAATGCGCTCAAGGAAGGTATAAACCCAGACACCCAAGGCACCGGCGCTGCGTAAAAATGCCTGCAGCGATTCAATGCCCATCTGGACTTTTGGCCAGCCTAAAAGCGTTAACCACGCACAGGGGATCATAGCGAGGAAAGCCACAATCACGACAAACGATGAGCCCTGGAAAATACCGAGGAACACCGGCAGTGGTTTATCAAAATAGCGGTTATGCAACGCGGTCACGACGCCCGAAATAACAATAGCGCCGATGATGCTGGTATCCAGCGTCTTAATCCCGGCAATCATCGTCAGGCCACTCCCCGCTACGGGGTCAGCGGAGAAGTCGACGCCAAAAAAGTGGCCCCAGGTCATGCCCATGGCATTGATGAAGTAGTTCCAGGTCAGGAAACTCACCAGTACGGCCAAACAAGCTCGCCCTTGCGCCTGTTTAGCAAGGCCAATAGGTAAACCAACGGCGAAAATGAGCGGCATGTTTCTGAATACCGTCCAACCGCCCTCTTCAATAATATGAACAATCTGAGCAAATAAACTATCGGGTGCGGTGAGCGCTTCACCCACAAACAGCGGATTACGCAACATAATGGCGATACCCACCACAATCCCCGCGAAAGGAAATAATAAAACTGGGGTAAACATGGCGCCGCCAAAGCGTTGTATTTGACTGAGCATTTAACAATCCTCACTTAACAACTCGTAGGGTAAGTGGCCTTATTAATGTTAATTTCCGGCCTGCTACGAGAATAGGAATTGCCCCGTCAGACAACATGCGGCGAGCGTGCGATTCGTGATCGCTTTCATGGTTTTAATTCACGCTATGTTGTCTAATTTTTAAGATAAAAATAGACATGTCATATAACTGAATTCTGTACCGTGATGAGGATTCTCATTATTCACCTGTAATTGATTACTTTTTAATAAGAAACGGCGGTTCAATAATCCTGCTGGGATAGGGAATAGAGGTCTATAAGTGATCTATAAATCTATTGCTGAAAGGCTGCGGCTGCGGCTCAATTCATCCGATTTCAACATTGGCAGCCCGATTCCTGGCGAGAAAGCGTTAGCGCAGGAGTTTGGCGTTGCGCGGATGACCATTCGAAAAGCGGTCGACCTGCTGGTCGAATGGGGCCTGGTGGTTCGCCGACAGGGCAGCGGCACCTATGTTGCTCATAAAGACATCCACCACGAAACCTCTAACCTGACGGGGCTGGCAGAGATATTGCGCAAGCAGGGTAAAGAAGTGATAAGCCACGTCCTGATTTTCGAGGTGATGCCCGCTCCGCCCGCCATTGCCAGCCAGCTTCGCATTCAAATCAATGAGCGGATCTACTTTTCCCGAAGGGTACGCTACGTTGATGGAAAGCCCCTGATGCTTGAAGACAGCTATATGCCGGTTAAGCTTTTTCGTAACCTGTCGCTGGTGCATCTGGAGGGGTCAAAGTTTGATTACATCGAGAAAGAGTGCGGCATAACGATAAGCGGCAACTATGAAAGCCTGGCACCGGTGCTGGCTGATAAGCAGTTGGCCCAGTCGATGAACGTACCCGAGCAAACACCGCTGCTGCGTATTACCTCCCTTTCCTACAGCGACAGCGGTGAGTTTCTTAATTATTCAGTGATGTTTCGTAACGCCAGCGAATACCAGGTGGATTACCACCTCAGGCGCATCCAAAACCCTAGCTCATCCCCCAGAACAGCACCGCCAGAAGCTGAGGCGTGATAATGCGTAGGAACATCACCAGCGGGTAGACGGTCGCGTAGGAGAGCGCCGCTGCGCCGCTGGTCGCATGCAGGTTATTGGCAAATGCCAGTGCCGGAGGGTCGGTCATTGAACCGGCCAGCATGCCGCACAGGGTCAGGTAGTTCATTTTCGCCAGCACGCGAGCCAGTATCCCCACGGTGAGCAGCGGAATGCCGGTAATCAGGATGCCGTAGCCAATCCAGCTGAGCCCTTCACCGTGCACCAGCGTATCTACAAAGCCTCCGCCGGATTTAAGCCCCACCACAGAAAGGAACAGCACAATCCCCAGTTCGCGCAGCGCCAGGTTCGCGCTCGGCGGCATAAACCAGTAGAGCTTACCGATGCTGCCGATACGGCCAAGGATCAGCGCCATAATCAGCGGCCCGCCCGCCAGGCCAAGCTTTAACGCCACCGGGAAGCCAGGGATAAACAGCGGGATGGAGCCGAGCAACACACCGAGACCAATACCGATAAACACCGGCAGCATCTGCACCTGCTGCAATTTCTGCTGGGCGTTGCCAAGATCGGAGGCCACGGCATCAATGGCCGCCGGACGCCCCACGAGGTTGAGGATATCGCCAAACTGCAGGCTGGCATTGCTGCTGGCGACCAGTTCAACCCCCGCACGGTTTAAGCGCGAAATCACTACGTCATAGCGCTGTTTATAGTGCAGATCGCGGATTTTTTTGCCGAGTACCTTCTCGTTGGTGACCACCACCCTTTCTACTTTCAGGTCCGTACCACGGGTGGAAAGCGATGTTTCAACCTCTTTACCAATCACCAACTGCGCGCTGCGCAGATCTGCTGGTTCACCGACCAGATGCAGCAGGTCACCGCTCTCAATAATGGTCGTTGGTGACGGCACCATCAATGTTTCACCCCGTTTAAGGCGCGAGCAGATAATTTTATCGCTGTTGATCACCGGCACATCCTGAATCGCCATATGGTTCAGGTTAGGGTTCTCAACGCGAATATTGATGGTCTGAAGATGAGAATGGCTGGAACCCGTCTGCTCATCGAAGCGCTGCGCCTCTTTGTCGACGTTAATGCGGAAGAACAGGCGTACCAGCCACATGGTAAGCAAAATGCCGCAGATACCAAACGGATAGGCCATCGCGTAGCTCATGCCCATCTGGTCCACGACGCTAAACGGTTCACCAAGATCGCGCAATATTTGCTGCCCGGCACCCAGCGCGGGCGTATTGGTCACCGCGCCGGAAAAAATGCCCAGCACGACAGGGAGCGGAATGGCGAAGATTTTATGCAGTAGCGTGGTGACCAGGCCGCCAAGAACCACAATCAGAATGGCAAAAAGATTCAGCCGCAGGCCCGAGACGCGCAGCGAGGCAAAAAAACCTGGCCCCACCTGAATGCCAATGGTGTAGACGAACAGAATCAGGCCGAATTCCTGGATAAAATGCAGCATCGGGCTGCTTAGCGTGATACCCGCCTGATCGACAAAGTGGCCGACGATAATCCCACCGAACAGCACGCCGCCAATGCCAAAGCCGATCCCCCGGATTTTGACGTTGCCAATCCACAGCCCGACCACCGCCACCAACGCCAGAACGCTTACCGTCAATGCTATATCACTCATCGTATTTTCCCTGTGAATAACATTATTAACATCAGGGATTATGGACGAAGGGTAAGGTGATTGTATGTAGTACGGCGCACAATAATGAGTTGATAAAATGGGGAGTTATGGCCTCTTATCGCCCCGCCATTTGAGAACAATTAAATGCCCACAAGACTTTCAAGCGGTATACCAAATTGTTTATGCAGGCGGCGAATCATCGGCAGTGTGAGAGTCCGTGTCCCTTTCAGAACTTCATAAACACGATTAGATTTGCCGATGGCAGGCTCCAAATCTTTGACCGTTAACCCTTGCTGCTCCATGCGAAACAGAATGGCTTCAATCGGTTCTGGTGGGTCAATAGGGTGATTTTTAGCTTCATACTCTTCAATAAGCAGGCACATCACTTCGAAATAGTCACCTTCCGGTGTATCAATGGCAGGTTCATTATCAAAGTAAGGCTCAACGGCCTTAAGCGCCGCTTTATAGTCTTGCTCTGTTTTAATAGGCTTAATAGTCATGTCGTTACTCCATACTCACTGTCTCAGCATCGATGGCGTCGTACTGCTTATGCGTGCCAAGAAACTTCACAAATATCACACCGCGTTGATAAGCGATGGCGACAATGAGACGATATTTATTCCCCGCTATGTTGAATACCACACGCCTGTTTTTCAGGATGCTGGCCGTGCGGTACTGTTCCTTAATCTCTGCAGGGGTAGTCCAGTTGGCCTTCTTTGCCTCGTCTACCCAAGCTTTTAACGGCTGTTCTGCGTCCGGATTTGCCGTCCAAAAATCCCTTAGTGTTGCTATAGCGATAATCTTCACGTCTTCATCATGGTCCCAAAATGGGACTAGATCAAGAGAGTGCGCAAAAAAAAGCCCCGATTTCTCGGGGCTAATTGGGCAATTCTGTTAACTATTCAGCGCTGGACGCTCGCTAATGGCGATGCGCTGTGGCGCGATAGCTTCCGGCTCGTTGCGGGTAAGGTCGATATGCAGCAGGCCGTTGGTAAAGGTCGCACCGGCGACTTCCATATTTTCTGCCAGGGTGAAGCTCAGGCTAAAGGCCTGGGTAACCAGCCCCTGGTGCAGCCATTTGGTCTCTTTTTCCTGTGGCTCTGGCGTGCCTTTTACGGTCAGGCGCGTGCCTTCGAGCTGAATATCCAGATCTTCCTGACGGAACCCGGCTAACGCTAGGGTAATGCGGTAGTGGTTATCGTCGCTTTTTTCGATGTTGTACGGTGGGAAGGTCTGGCCTTCACTGGTGCTTTGCAGCGCGTTCGCCAGTTTGTCAAAACCGATCCATTGACGCAGCAGTGGGGATAAATCGTAGTTACGCATTGTTTTCTCCTTCTAAGAAGCGAGTAAGTACCTTCCGGCTCCCTGACGGCAAGCCGATTGAGTGTTTAGCTAACGGGGCCGCACGGGCGGCCCGACAGAATTAATTAATTTCGATGCGGCGCGGTTTGTCCGCGTCCGGAATAACACGTTCCAGTTCGATATACAGCAGGCCGTTCACCAGGTTTGCGCCACGCACGTGGATGTGCTCCGCAAGCTGGAATTTGCGCTCAAAGTTACGCTCGGCGATGCCTTGATAGAGATAGGTGCGTTCTTTTTGCTCTGCGGCATGCGCGCCTTTTACCACCAGCATGTTGTCCTGCGCGGTGATTTCCAGCTCGCTTTCCGCAAAACCGGCCACGGCAATCGCGATGCGATAGTGGTTTTCATCAACCAGTTCAACGTTGTACGGAGGGTAGCCGCCGTTGCTTTGCGTTTGATTGTTTTCTAACAGGTTGAACAGACGATCAAAACCGATGGCTGAACGGTATAACGGGGATAAGTCGAAGTTACGCATAGTTAAATAGCTCCTGAAAATCAGCGAGAAATTAATCACCTTCCATCATGGACAGGTTGTTGAAGCCCAAACACCCCGAAGGCGTGTTCCTCTTGGCTACACCTATAAAATGTGGCGGAAAGAACCATTTTCAAGTCCTCATGTCTTACTTTTTTTGCACTTTCCCCCAGAGCGCTTAGACTGGGGTATGGCACAAAAGGCCAAAGTGCGACAGCCGCCACAGAGCGGCAAGCTGGTACTTCCTATTTTGGCAATGGGTGGATATAACCCGGAGAAGGGCTGTTTTATGCCCGTGACAAGAAGAACTCACTATGAAAAATGTTCTGATTAAAGCCGCGCTGGTTGGGGGGATCTTCTTATCAGGAGGGTGTTCCAGCGTGATGTCGCATACCGGCGGCAAAGAGGGGACCTATCCTGGCACCCGAGCGAGCGCCGCGATGCTGGGCGATGATGATAGTGGCTGGGTCGCCAAATCACTGGTCGCCATCGATATGCCGTTTACGGCGGTCATGGATACGGTGCTGCTGCCGTGGGACTTCTTCCGTAAGGACAACTCCGTACGCTCCCGCGTGGAAAAGAGCGAACAGGAGACGCTGGCGACCAATTCGGTTATTCCGCCAGCCCCGATGCCCGCGCCTTGATTCAGCGGTGGGTTTCAGTCATCCATAGCTGGCGGAAGCCAGCCACCTCTTCCATCCAGGCAATATGCTGACCATCAGGCGAGAAAACTACCGCATCCGCCGACGGTGGATTTGCGTGATCTGCCGTTAAAAAGGTCACCGCACCAGACGCGGCATCGCACATTGCAATACGCCCCTCCAGCACAAACCCCAGCCCGTTTCCTGACGGATGCCAGTTGAACGCCGATTGGATATCCGACGTATTATGCGTCAACTGACGCGGTTCGCCGCCTTCTGGCGCAATAAGCCATAGCTGCACCACGCCGCTATCATCGCGCATCAGAAACGCAATCTGCGTCCCCTGCGGGTTACTCCGCACCCAGTGGCGCGGCGCGTTCACCAGCCCAGGAAAAGCGCGTTGATGGGTAAAGGTCAGCCGTTGCTGACGAACGCCTGCAGGCGGCGCAGGCAGCGTAGTTGCCGTTCCGGATAGCGGCGCACTCCCCGCCCGTTTCCAACCCGCCTCGTCGCGCGGCAGCGCGACCAGAAACAGCTCCGGCACTTTCTCACCGGTAAGTGAAACGGTATCGCCGATAAAGGCCAGCGCGGAAGAGCCAACCCAGCCTTCTTCGTAGGCCCGGTTGATCTCATCGCTGCCGGGCTGCGGTTGCGCCGTCGTCTGGCTCACCAGCACGCACCAGTGGCTGCCGGCATATTCACGCGGGTGCTGGCCGCTCGGCGTGACCGGGCCATAGGGTGCCGCCACGCCCACGTTGCGCTGATCCAGCGCCGGGTTGTATTCGTGCATCACGTGATCGTTGTAGGTAAAGCTGACGAACTGCCCGCATGGGCTGTAGACGTGAACGTGGCTGCCGCCGCGCAGCGCGCCGGGGGTATAGGGAGAGGTGATATCCATCGCATCCAGGTTTTGCGTTTTCCCCAGCGAGGTGACCACGCCGCGACGATGGTGAAAATCGTACTGCCACTGGGCGTCCGGGTTTTCCGGGCCGTGGATAAACACGTATCGTTCTTCAGACGGGTGCACCGTGACCACGCCGACGTGCGCGCCTTCACTCGCACGATAAACCACCTCAACATCACCGCTATGTACGTTCACGCGTTCAATGGTTTCACCGGTAAACGAGGCGCCAGACGGCCGGACGTCGAAGACCAGCCACTGACTGTCCGGCGTCCAGGTTCGGGTATTAGTAAGCTGATGATGGCGCGGCGCAAAGGTGATTTGTTTCATGACGGAGTCCCGGTAGAAAGATACCGCCTCTTTTTACCACGCGGGGGCGCGAACCCATAAGCCTTTAGCGGCGGGGTTGAGCATCCGCCTGCTGCGCGCTGGCCGCCAGAGCAGAAAAATCCTCCGCGGTGTAGTAACGCGCCGGCGGCCGCGGAAGCTGCTTCATAGACGCGCCCGGCCATAGCTGAAGTTGCCCAAGGTCGGCAAGGTTGATGCCCTGCCAGCGATGCGGCAGCGTCAGGCGCTGCGGCACGCTCTGCTCGCCCGGTATACGCGTTGGCAGGCGATTGTCGCCCATCTGGAAGTTACGATGCAGCACCAGATATTTCTCCGGGACACGACGCTGGCTGTTCCACCAGCGGCCGTCAAGCATATCGAAATGGAAGCGAGTCATCGCTGGGGGCTGAGCGCCCAGATGCATGAGCGCCTGGCTGAGCGCCGTGCCCATCGCCGCATTGTAGACGCCCTGGGAAACGGTCTGTCCGTCGAGGATCAGCGAGACGGCTAAGCGCGCGCCTAGCAGGTTTGAGTAGAGATCTTCCGGCGAAAAAGCGGAAACCCCCTCCGAAAAGCCGGAAACGGACTCAAAACCGTACCATTGGGCAATTTCGTGCCACTCGGCGACCTGATACGCCAGATGCGCCGCAAGCCAGGCGGCGAGCGTGTAACGTTCAGCGGGATCGGTGGGGGGAATAAAAGCCGTAAAGACCAGGCGACGCTGCGCCAGCTCGCTCTCCAGATCGAGCGTAAACGCCTGCCCAAGCCGCGGCAGCAGCTGGCTAAAGATATAGACCGTCATATCCGCCGTATCGCGGACGTGGGCGGTATCAATGAAACCACCGCGAGCGGTGTAGAGAATGCCATTATTCTCACCGCTTAAGCCGGTCAGATTCTCGAGCCCAGCCAGCATCTTATCGTTGTACTGATGCTGCCCCAGATGGCTGACATAGGCCACGTTATCCAGTTGGTAGAACGGTACCGGCATGCCCAGCAACTCTGCGTGCAGGTTGTAGCCAAAGGCGCAGCACGGACGGAGCCCTTTTGGCAGCGGCTGCGGCGGCATGGCGGGCCAGGCGCTGCTGGCCTTTGAAGTGGCCTGAGTAGCTAAATCCAGCGCTACCGGCAGCGCGGCGTAGACCTGCGTCACGGCGCACAGCGCCAGCAGCGATATTGTTTTCACCCACGCCTTCAAAATGCTTCTCCTACCTGAAAGTAAAAACCGCTGCTGCCTTTGCCAATGCCGTAATCCAGCCGGACGTTCACGCGCGGCTTGAACTCAAAACGATAGCCAACGCCCGCCGAGGGCAGCCAGCGTCCATCGTCCAGCGCGTGGAACGATGGCCCCATGGTGCCCGCCCCCAGCCAGCCAACGACGCCGTGCCGCCAGTCGAGCTTGCGGCGGTACTCCAGTTGACCGCTGACGACGTTTTTATCCCGGTAGCGGCCTTCGTAGTAGCCGCGCATCCGCTGATTGCTGCCGAGCAGCGGCATCATCGTCCAGGGAACATCGCCCTGGGTAAACGCGCCATCCATCTCCCACGCCAGCACGTTGTTGTCGTCCAGCGAGTGATAGCGGCTGTAGTGAAGCTGGTATTCATCAAAGCGGGTATCGCTGCCGACATCTGGGGTAAAGCGGGTGTAGCGGAGATCGGCGTACTGCCCTTTGCGCGGATTAGGGACGAAATCGCGGTCGTCCCAGCTGAGATCAACGCTGCTACCGGAGCTCAACACCGACGCGCCCTGGGCAGTATCGTTGATTTTTGGCGGATCGTTATCGTCTATTTGCGTCGCATGCTGGGCATTCAGCGACCAGCCAATACCCAGATAAACGTTCGGTGCCAGCTGTCGGTACAGCGTCGGGCGCAGGTCGAGATCCTGGGCGGTATACTGCGCTTTCTTACTGTCTTTATCTCCCGCGCTGAAGCCCTGTCCCCAGTAGTAGGTCGGGGTGTCAGTCAGGGAGCCATCAAGGAAGAAACGCCAGCGATCGTCGGCGAAAAAAGCGTAATTCTGCATCGTAACGCCAAATGCACCGGTCGAACTGAAGTAGCCGCTTAGCGTCAGCGTTGAGTTCTGACTGACCGTATCATGAGGGTCGGGGCGGTACATACCCACCACCGCCGTGCCCACGCCGAGCCCTAGCTCCGGGGTGTAAAATGGCCCCGGCATCACGCCCCAATCAATGCCTTTGCTGGCATCAAAGTTATCGCTAGCCCCCAGCGTTTTCAGCCAGCCATCAACCTGATCGCGAGTGGGCAGCGCCGACTGAACTTGACCGGCAAACAGACAAAAAGGCAGGAGCAGCGCGAGGCGTGTCAAAAGCGATACTCTCCCGCCACAAAGAAGCTGTTGCGGTCGGCAAAACCAATCTCAGTGGTGACGTTGAAGTTGCGGGTAAGCTCATATTGCGCCCCGACCAGCACGTTCCACGGTGACGACAGATGCTGTTTTACGTCGAAGCGGCCTTTGCCATCACGGTTCGCCGCATTCACCATTTCCTGAAGCGTCGCAGACGGCATAGTGAGATCGCTCAGGCTGCCTTTAAATTCCTGCTGCACGTCCTGATACATAGTGCCCACCCACAGGTTTAACTTACCGGAAGGCAGATGCAGGGTATCGATGCCCGGCGTGTTAAAACGGTAGCCAATGCGCGGAGAAATAGTGAACGCGTCGATGCTGCCATCCAGAATATCGAACTGCGTCTGGGTGTAGTTGGCGTCGAAGGCGGTAAACCAGTTGCCGACGCCGCCGACCAGCGTGGTGCCGATGCCGTAGGTGGTGCCTTTAAAGTCGAGCTGGAAGGCCAGGTTTTGCAGCTGGTTTTTATACTTTGGCAGCAGTGGAATGGAGTGCCCATTTGGCCCAAGCACATCAACACCAATCTGCGAAACGGAATGCCCATCGGTATACCCCACCAGGCCATATACGTTCATAAACGGCAGCAGCCAGGCATCCAGCTTTACCGTTTCGGTTTTGCTTCTTTCGCGGGTATTGCCCACGTTGATTTTAAAGGCGTTATCCAGCGACTTCGTGCCCAAATAGAGGCCGTTAAAATTGATACTATCTACATCAATATTCTGCCGGATATTCATGTAGTTAATATTCACGCCAAACGGTAATGGCAGTTGATAGCCGCGCTTACGCGCTTCGTCGCCTAAGAAGGGTAAAACGGAGTGGCTTTCTTCTGGCGCAGCGGCCACAGGTTTCGCAGGCAAAGGGGTGACCTGACTATCATCCTGATAGCCATAAAGCGGTGTCAGCGTCGAGTCAGAATCCGTCGCAGCCCAGGTCTGAAAAACCGTACAGGATGACATCATCAGCACCAGACGGATGCGTTTGTTGATCATAAAAGAAACGTATTTACAGGCAGATCTGCCCGGAGATAAAAGAGGGGGGAGAGTAAAGAAATTACGGACTAATTTGGGGGACTTCCGTGCGGTTTCACACCTGATAATACAATAACAAGTTTGCAAACAATCTTAAGGTTAGTGCCCGGACGATGCCGGGCAACGGGAAAATCAGGACAGGACGTATTTTTCAATCGCCCAGGCAACGCCGTCTTCCAGGTTTGATTTAGTGACGAAGTTCGCCGCCTCTTTCACCGCCGGAATCGCGTTATCCATCGCCACGCCAACGCCCGCGTATTCAATCATCGCGATGTCGTTTTCCTGGTCACCGATCGCCATCACCTCTTCCGCCTTGATGCCCAGCACATCGGCCAGCGACTTCACGCCGGTACCTTTGTTCACGCGCTTATCGAGGATCTCGAGGAAGTACGGCGAGCTTTTCAGCACGGTGTATTTCTCTTTGACTTCTGGCGGGATACGGGCAATCGCTTTATCCAGAATGGCCGGTTCATCAATCATCATCACCTTGAGGAATTCGGTTGCCGGGTCCATTTTTTCGGCTTCGCAGAAGACCAGCGGGATGGTGGCGATAAAGGATTCGTGCACGGTGTAGTAGCTGATATCACGGTTCGCGGTGTACAGCGTATTGCGGTCCAGCGCGTGGAAGTGAGAGCCGACTTTGCGCGACAGTTCTTCCAGGAAGCGGTAGTCATCGTAGTTCAGCGCGGTCTGTGCCACGGTGCTGCCGTCGCCGGCTTTCTGCACCAGCGCGCCGTTATAGGTAATGCAGTAATCTCCCGGCTCGTTCATCCCCAGTTCTTTCAGGTAGCTGTGCACACCGGCGTACGGACGCCCGGTGGTCAGGACCACGTTAACCCCTTTTGCACGTGCTGCAGCCAGCGCGTTTTTTACCGCAGGAGAAATAGTGTGGTCCGGTAACAGCAATGTTCCGTCCATGTCGATTGCAATAAGTTTAATAGCCATGAGATCCCCAGGTTAGATGAGTCTGTTGTCATGCTAACTCGGTTTAGCTCAAAAAACAGTAGCCAACCGCGCTTAAAACGGGGATACAACGCAAGAAGCGTGCTCCTCTTTTGCCGCATCGTTAACCGAAGAGTTTGCCGCCTTTCAGCAGATCCATGCCCGCTGACAGCAAATCGTTATGCGCCTGCGGGTCCACTTCGCCTTTTGGCGACAGCGCATCGACGATTTTCGGCAGATATTCCGCCAGCATCGTTGAGGCAGAACTGGCATCGGTGCCCAGCTTTTCCCCCAGATCCGACACGGCGGGCGCGCCAAGCGCCGAGACGACCTGGTCACTGCTAATCGATTGATTACTTTGCTGATTGCTTATCCAGGATGAAACAATGTCACCAAGCCCGCCGCTTTGCAGCTTCTCCAGCAGCGCCTGAATACCGCCCTGCTCGTTTACCCAGCTCAGGATAGCCTGATATTTACCCGCATCGCCGCTGAGCAGCGAACCTACGACATCATCAAAAAGCCCCATTTTTCCACCTCAGAATGACGGTTAAGAGAAGACGTAGAGAAGTATAGTTCGTGGGGGACAGGCATAAAAAAACGCCTGAAAAAATTCAGGCGTTTTTGGCGTTGGTTTTCCGGCGTTGGCCGGGCGACCACACGGATTAGATATCGATGTTCGCTGCTTTCAGGGCGTTCTCTTCGATAAAGGCACGACGCGGCTCAACGGCATCACCCATCAGGGTGGTGAACAGTTGGTCAGCGGCGATCGCATCTTTCACGGTCACGCGCAGCATACGGCGGCTGTCTGGATCCATGGTGGTTTCCCACAGCTGATCCGGGTTCATCTCGCCCAGACCTTTATAACGCTGGATAGCCAGACCACGACGGGACTCTTTCACCAGCCAATCCAGCGCCTGCTCGAAGCTGGAAACCGGCTGACGGCGTTCGCCACGTTCGATGAACGCATCTTCTTCCACCAGGCCACGCAGTTTCTCGCCCAGCGTGAAGATACGACGGTATTCGCCACCGTTAACGAACTCGCTATCCAGCACGTAGTCGGTATCCACGCCGTGGGTACGGACGCGAATAATCGGCTCGAAGTGCTGCTGTTCAACGTTGTGCTGAATATCAAACTTCCACTGGCTGCCGTGCTGTTCTTTTTCGTTCAGCTCGGTCACCAGCGCGTTCACCCAGCGCGTCACTTTCTGTTCGTCGGACAGGTCAGCTTCTACCAGCGTTGGCTGATAGATAAGCTCTTTCAGCAGCGCTTTAGGGAAGCGACGTTCCATACGGTTGATCATTTTCTGGGTCGCGTTGAACTCGGCAACCAGTTTTTCCAGCGGCTCACCCGCTAACGCTGGTGCGCTGGCGTTGGTGTGCAGGGTTGCGCCATCAAGCGCGATGGAGATCTGGTACTGGTCCATCGCTTCATCATCTTTGATGTACTGTTCCTGCTTGCCTTTCTTCACTTTGTACAGCGGCGGCTGTGCAATGTAGACGTGGCCACGTTCAACGATTTCCGGCATCTGACGATAGAAGAAGGTCAACAACAGCGTACGAATGTGCGAGCCGTCGACGTCCGCATCGGTCATGATGATGATGCTGTGATAACGCAGTTTGTCCGGGTTGTACTCGTCGCGACCGATGCCGCAGCCCAGCGCGGTAATCAGCGTGGCGACTTCCTGAGAGGAGAGCATCTTGTCGAAGCGCGCTTTCTCCACGTTGAGGATTTTACCCTTCAGCGGCAGAATCGCCTGGTTCTTACGGTTACGCCCCTGCTTCGCAGAGCCGCCCGCTGAGTCCCCTTCCACGAGGTACAGTTCAGACAGCGCCGGGTCGCGTTCCTGACAGTCTGCCAGTTTGCCCGGCAGGCCTGCGAGGTCCAGCGCGCCTTTACGGCGGGTCATTTCACGGGCTTTACGCGCCGCTTCACGCGCACGTGCCGCGTCGATAATTTTGCCGACCACGATTTTCGCGTCCGACGGATTTTCCAGCAGGTATTCGCTCAGCAGTTCGTTCATCTGCTGTTCTACCGCCGTTTTCACCTCGGAGGAGACCAGTTTATCTTTGGTCTGAGAGGAGAATTTCGGATCCGGTACCTTCACGGAAACCACCGCAATCAGACCTTCACGGGCATCATCACCGGTGGCGCTGACTTTCGCTTTTTTGCTGTAGCCTTCTTTGTCCATGTAGGCGTTCAGGGTACGGGTCATCGCCGCACGGAAGCCTGCAAGGTGAGTACCGCCATCACGCTGTGGAATGTTGTTGGTGAAGCAGTAGATGTTTTCCTGGAAGCCATCGTTCCACTGCAGCGCAACTTCGACGCCGATACCGTCTTTTTCGGTGGAGAAATAGAAGATATTCGGGTGGATTGGCGTTTTGTTCTTGTTGAGGTACTCAACGAACGCCTTGATGCCGCCTTCGTAGTGGAAATGGTCTTCTTTACCGTCACGCTTATCGCGCAGACGAATAGAGACGCCGGAGTTCAGGAACGACAGCTCGCGCAGGCGTTTTGCCAGGATCTCGTATTCGAACTCGGTGACGTTGGTGAAGGTTTCGTAGCTCGGCCAGAAACGCACCATAGTACCGGTTTTTTCGGTATCGCCGGTCACGGCCAGCGGTGCCTGCGGCACGCCGTGCGCGTAAATCTGACGGTGAATTTTGTTATCGCGCTGGATAACCAGTTCCAGCTTCTGGGACAGGGCGTTAACTACGGAAACACCCACGCCGTGCAGACCGCCGGAGACTTTATAGGAGTTATCGTCGAACTTACCGCCTGCGTGCAGAACGGTCATGATGACTTCCGCAGCAGAAACGCCCTCTTCCGGGTGAATACCGGTTGGGATACCACGGCCGTCATCCTGTACGGAAACGGAGTTATCGCTGTGAATAGTCACAACGATATCTTTGCAGTAACCAGCGAGCGCTTCGTCGATAGCGTTATCCACAACCTCAAATACCATGTGGTGCAGACCGGTGCCGTCATCCGTGTCGCCGATATACATACCCGGGCGCTTACGCACCGCATCCAGCCCTTTCAGGACTTTGATACTGGAGGAGTCATAAGAATTCGACATCAACGTTTCTCGCTCATTTAAACTTGGGTTAATCCGTTATTTTACCCTTTTCCACGTTAAACATCTTCGAATTTTCGTCCGACATGTCCAGAACGTGTTCAGCGCTGATCGCACTGACGAAAACCTGAGACTGTGTAGCTTTTAAACGGCTGGCCAGCAGGCCACGCCGCGCATCATCAAGTTCCGAGGCAAAATCATCTATCAGGTACAGGCAGCGTCTCCCGCTTTCGCGAGTTAAAAACTCGCCCTGTGCCAGGCGTAGCGCGCACATCAGCAGCTTAAGCTGCCCGCGCGATAAGGTGTCTTCCACCGGCGCGCCGTCGGCGCGAATGCGGAAGTCCGCCTTGTGTGGGCCGTGTGCCGTGTAGGTCAGCATACGGTCGCGTTCGAAGTTTCTCTCCAGCACTTCGGCATAGTCAGTTTCTTTTTCCCAGCCGCGCAGGAAGGAGAAGGTCAGAGAGAACTCCGGGAGAAATTGTTTGCAGGTATCCGCCATATCTTCGGCGATACCGGCGCTGTATTCCGCGCGCCAGCGGCTGATTTGCTCGGCCAGTGGGATAAGTTCCATATCCCACGGACGAAGCTGCGCGTAGCGGCTCACCTGGCGCAGCGCGGCGTTGCGCTGCTTGAGCAACCGCTTCAGGTTGCTCCAGGCGTTGAAGAATCCGGCTTCGTTGTGGAAGCATCCCCAATCAAGGAACGCTCTTCTGTATTTGGGGCCGCCGTTGAGTAAAGTAAACCCCTCGGGCGTAATCAGTTGCATCGGCATCAGCAGCGCCAGTTCGGCCACTTTATGGCCGTCGGTACCGTCGATGCGCACCTTGCTGTCGCCCTGCTTGTCTTTGGTCAGACCGATAGAGGTTTCACGCTCCGCGCCCTGTAGGCGACCGTGCAGGACAAATGATTCCTGCTCGTGGCGGATAACGCGGCCAATCTGCAAACTGCGAAACGCCCGGCCATGGCCGAGCGTATAGATGGCTTCCAGCACGCTGGTTTTGCCGCTGCCGTTAGCGCCAACCAGGAAGTTAAAGCCAGGAGATAACGCGAGATCCGCGTTTTCAATATTGCGAAAATCGCGGATCAACAGGCGGGAGAGCGACATTACAGTCTCATTGGCATAACAACATAGGCAGCCGACTGTGATGCGGCATCTTCAATCTGTACGCTCGATACGGAATCGGTCAGCAGAATGCGCACGTTCTCGCACTTCAGCGCGTTCAGAACGTCCAGCACGTAGCTGACGTTAAAGCCGATTTCCAGCTCGGTGCCCGGGTAGGAAACATCCAGAATTTCTTCTGCTTCTTCCTGCTCTGGGTTGTTAGCGGTAATTTTCAGCTGGTTTTCGCTGACAAACAGGCGCACGCCGCGGAATTTCTCGTTAGAGAGAATCGCCGCGCGGGCAAAGGCCTGCTTGAGAATATCGCAGCCGGCTTCCAGATGTTTGTCCGGATTCTTCGGCAATACGCGGCGATAATCCGGGAAACGGCCATCAACCAGCTTGGAAGTGAAGATAAAGTCACCGACGTGCGCGCGGATGTTGTTGCTGCCGATCTGCACGCGCAGCGGCGTATCGCCACCATCGAGCATACGCATCAGCTCAATCACCCCTTTACGCGGCACGATCACCGAATGGCTCGGCAGCGATTGCCCGATAGGCATGGAGCAGACTGCCAGACGGTGGCCGTCGGTGGCTACGGTACGCAGTTCTTCACCTTCGGTTTCGAACAACATGCCGTTTAAGTAATAACGAACGTCCTGATGCGCCATCGAGAACTGCGTGGCTTCAATCAGGCGCTTCATGGTCGCCTGCGGCAAGGTGAACTCAACCTCGCTCTGCCAGTCGTCCAGGTTCGGGAAGTCGGCAGCAGGCAGCGTAGAGAGCGAGAAGCGGCTACGGCCAGAACGCACCAGCATACGGTCGCCTTCCAGCTGTACAGCAATCTCAGCACCTTCCGGCAGGCCACGGCAAATATCAAAGAATTTACGTGCCGGAACGGTAGTCGCGCCCGGTTCATGTGCCTGCAGCAGCGCCACGCGCGCTACCATTTCCATTTCCAAATCGGTACCGGTCAGCGACAGCGTGCCGTCCGCGACCTGCAGCAACAGGTTACCCAGAATCGGCAATGTCGGACGCCCGCCTAACGGGCCACTCACCTGTTGTAACGGTTTTAATAAATGTTCACGTTCTACGGTAAATTTCATAGGATCACGACGACAATGTTCTGATTAAATTGGAAAAGTCTTCTTTGATATCGTGGCTTTCTTCACGCAGCTGCTCAATCTTACGGCAGGCGTGCAGCACGGTGGTATGGTCACGGCCACCAAACGCATCGCCAATCTCCGGCAGACTGTGGTTGGTGAGTTCTTTCGCCAACGCCATCGCCATCTGGCGCGGACGCGCTACCGAACGAGAACGTCGTTTGGAGAGCAGATCCGCGACTTTAATTTTGTAGTACTCCGCCACCGTCTTCTGAATGTTGTCGATGGTGACCAGCTTTTCCTGCAGCGCTAACAGGTCGCGCAGCGCTTCGCGCACGAAATCGATGGTGATCGCCCGGCCGGTAAAATTGGCGTTGGCGATAACGCGGTTCAGTGCCCCTTCAAGCTCACGCACGTTAGAGCGTAGACGCTTGGCAATGAAGAACGCCACCTCGCCAGGCAGACGAATATCGTTTTCGTCGGCTTTTTTCATCAGGATAGCGACGCGGGTCTCAAGCTCAGGTGGCTCAATGGCCACCGTCAGGCCCCAGCCAAAGCGGGACTTCAGACGATCTTCTACACCGTTGATCTCTTTCGGATAGCGATCCGACGTGAGGATGATCTGCTGATTACCTTCCAGCAGGGCGTTAAAGGTGTGGAAGAACTCTTCCTGAGAGCGCTCTTTGTTGGCGAAGAATTGAATATCATCGATCAGCAGGGCATCCACTGAACGATAGTAGCGTTTAAACTCTTCGATCGCGTTGTTTTGCAGGGCTTTTACCATGTCCTGGACAAAGCGCTCGGAGTGCATATACACCACTTTCGCGTTTGGTTTGCGGGCGATAATGCCGTTACCCACCGCGTGCAGCAGGTGCGTTTTACCGAGACCGGTGCCGCCGTAGAGGAACAAAGGGTTATAGGCGCCGCCAGGGTTGTCTGCCACCTGACGCGCCGCCGCGCGGGCCAGCTGGTTCGACTTACCTTCAACGAAGTTATCAAAGGTGTGCTTAACGTTGACGTTAGAGCGATAGGAAGGCTCGGCAGGCGCCGGGACGTTATCCCATCCTGCACGCGGTGCCGGGGCAACGCGCGGGGTATGAACCTGGGCCATCTGGGCCGGGGCGCTGACGTTCGCCGTCTCTCTTAAGGTCTGGGTGACGGGCTTAGTGCCAACCTCAAAGCGCAGCTGCGGGGCATCAGAGCCGCAGAAATCATTCAGCAGGCCGTTGATGTTATTGAGGTATTTATCTCTTACCCAATCAAGTACGAAACGATTTGGCGCATACAGTGCCAGCGTGTTATCGCTTAGTTCCGCCTGCAATGGGCGGATCCACATGCTGAATTCTGTGGCTGGTAACTCATCCTGCAATCGGGCAAGACATTGCTGCCAAAGCGAAAGTGACACGGCGGACTCCACTCGAAAAAAGTCGATACACATCATCCTCCAGGCAAACCTGCAGGCTACCTCTGACGATCCTGCCGCCAGTGAAACTGAATACTGTCGGGGACTCATTCAGTTGCTGCAAAGATGCAGCCCGAACAATGCTGTGTATAAGATTAAAAATTCGTGATTTTTGGCACACGTCGAAAAGACCCGATGCAAGCGGGTGACGTGCGAACCGCTATCTGCGGTTTTCAACGGCGCCCTTCAGACGCGGTGCTGAAATGACGCGGTTACTTTCCCCTTTTACGATCCACCGATCGCGATCGGGCCGAGGATCATAGCGTAAACTGCGCCAGAGATCTTCTGTTTCTCACAGATTCTTCCCGATTTATCCACAGGGTGGATCCAGAAGCGCTAAGTGTAAACGATCCCGATAAAGAGAAGGCACGATTTCCTTCGCATATTGGAAAAATTAATGACTAGCGACAAATTTCTGCTTAAATGATCTAACAAAGATCCAGGATGATCCTTGCGCTTTAATGGGCAGGCCGTATAATCCCCCACCCGGCATGTTCTGCGCGAATTTTGGTGAAGGACGCTGCTCATTTACCGGGCGAAAAACTGCGGTGATACGTGGTTTTTTACGCGGTAAATAAGGAAAGAGAATTGACTCCGGAGTGTACAATTATTACAATCCGGCCTCTTTAATCACCCATGGCTTCGGTGTCCTTCGTTCGATTTTCGTTCGGATATCCAATAAAGCCATTGAATTTATTCAAGTTTAGGTAGAAATCGCCATGAAACGCACTTTTCAACCGTCTGTACTGAAGCGCAACCGTTCTCACGGCTTCCGTGCTCGTATGGCTACTAAAAATGGTCGTCAGGTTCTGGCACGTCGTCGTGCTAAAGGCCGCGCTCGTCTGACCGTTTCCAAGTAATAAAGCTAACCCCTCGAGTGGTTAAGCTAGCATTTCCCAGGGAGTTACGTTTGTTAACTCCCACTCATTTCACATTCGTCTTCCAGCAGCCACAACGGGCTGGCACGCCGCAAATCACCATTCTCGGCCGCCTGAATTCGCTGGGGCATCCCCGTATCGGTCTCACCGTCGCCAAGAAAAACGTCAAACGCGCACATGAACGCAATCGGATTAAACGTCTGACGCGTGAAAGTTTCCGTTTACGTCAACATGAACTCCCGCCTATGGATTTCGTGGTGGTGGCAAAGAGAGGGGTTGCCGACCTCGATAACCGTGCTCTCTCGGAAGCGTTGGAAAAATTATGGCGCCGCCATTGTCGCCTGGCTCGCGGGTCCTGATAGGCCTTATCAGGGTCTATCAGCGCCTGATTAGTCCGCTACTCGGGCCGCATTGTCGTTTCACACCAACCTGTTCTCAATACGGAATTGAGGCATTGCGCAGGTTTGGAGTGATAAAAGGCAGTTGGTTGACAGTGAAACGCGTATTAAAATGCCACCCTTTACACCCTGGTGGTGACGACCCCGTCCCGCCTGGACCATTTGATACCAGAGAACACTAACGATGGATTCGCAACGCAATCTCCTTATCATCGCTTTGTTGTTCGTGTCTTTCATGATCTGGCAAGCCTGGGAGCAGGATAACAATCCTCAAGCCCAGCAGCAGACCACGCAGACTACGACCACAGCAGCGGGTAGCGCCGCAGACCAGGGCGTACCGGCCAGTGGCCAAGGGAAACTGATTACGGTTAAAACTGATGTGCTTGAGCTGACTATCAACACTCGCGGTGGTGATATTGAGCAAGCGCTGCTTCCGGCTTACCCGAAAGCGCTGAAATCTGACGAACCGTTCCAGTTACTGGAAACCACCCCACAGTTTGTCTATCAGGCACAGAGCGGCTTAACCGGTCGTGATGGCCCGGATAACCCGGCTAACGGCCCGCGTCCGCTGTATAACGTCGATAAAGATGCGTTTGTGATGGCCGATGGCCAGAACGAAATCGTCATTCCGCTGACCTATACCGATAAAGCAGGCAACGTCTTCACCAAAACCTTCACCCTGAAACGCGGTGATTATGCGGTGAACGTCAGCTATGACGTGAAGAACGCCAGCGAGAAACCGCTGGAAGTCTCTACCTTCGGTCAGCTGAAGCAGACGGCAGCACTGCCAACCAGTCGCGATACACAGTCTGGTGGCCTGTCTACAATGCACACCTTCCGTGGTGCAGCGTACTCAACGTCTGATTCGAAATACGAAAAATATAAATTCGATACCATCGTTGATAACGAGAACCTGAACACCAACACCAAAAACGGTTGGGTTGCCATGCTGCAGCAGTACTTCACTACTGCATGGGTTCCACAGAACAACGGTACCAATAACTTCTACACCGCTAACCTCGGTAACGGCGTAGTGGCTATCGGCTACAAATCTCAGCCGGTTCTGGTACAGCCAGGTCAGGCAGATAAACTGCAGAGCACCCTGTGGGTCGGCCCAGCAATTCAGGATAAAATGGCTGCCGTTGCACCGCACCTGGATCTGACCGTTGACTACGGCTGGCTGTGGTTCATCTCTCAGCCGCTGTTCAAATTGCTGAAGTGGATCCATAGCTTCCTGGGTAACTGGGGCTTCTCCATCATCGTTATCACCTTTATCGTTCGTGGCATCATGTACCCGCTGACCAAAGCGCAGTACACCTCCATGGCGAAGATGCGTATGCTGCAGCCTAAGATTCAGGCAATGCGTGAGCGTCTGGGCGACGACAAACAGCGTCAAAGCCAGGAAATGATGGCCCTGTATAAAGCGGAAAAAGTTAACCCACTGGGTGGCTGCTTCCCGCTGATTATCCAGATGCCAATCTTCCTTGCGCTGTACTACATGCTGAGCGCCTCGGTTGAACTGCGTCATGCGCCGTTTATCCTGTGGATCCACGACCTGTCTGCACAAGACCCGTACTACATCCTGCCGATCATCATGGGCGCGACGATGTTCTTCATTCAGAAGATGTCTCCGACGACCGTGACCGACCCGATGCAGCAGAAGATCATGACCTTCATGCCGGTCATCTTCACGGTGTTCTTCCTGTGGTTCCCATCTGGTCTGGTGGTGTACTACATCGTCAGCAACCTGGTCACCATCATTCAGCAGCAGCTGATTTACCGTGGTCTGGAAAAACGTGGCCTGCATAGCCGCGAGAAGAAAAAATCCTGATTCGGTTGAGCACGAGCTAAAATGGAAGGCGGTCGAATGACCGCCTTTTTTTATTGCGACACAGTAGAGACAAACCATGAGCCAAAACGACACTATCGTCGCCCAGGCCACCCCACCGGGACGCGGTGGTGTGGGCATTCTGCGCATCTCCGGCCTGAAGGCGAGAGATGTCGCGCAGGCGGTGCTGGGCAAACTGCCTAAACCGCGCTACGCCGATTACCTGCCGTTCAAAGACAGCGACGGCAGCGCGCTGGATCAGGGCATTGCGCTATGGTTCCCAGGCCCAAACTCGTTCACCGGTGAAGACGTGCTGGAGCTTCAGGGCCACGGCGGCCCGGTGATCCTCGATCTGCTGCTAAAACGTATTCTGACGCTGCCGGGCGTACGCATTGCCAACCCGGGGGAGTTTTCCGAGCGCGCGTTTTTAAACGATAAGCTCGACCTGGCTCAGGCAGAAGCTATTGCCGACCTGATTGACGCCAGCTCTGAACAGGCAGCACGCTCCGCGCTGAACTCGCTTCAGGGGGCCTTCTCGGCACGTGTTAACCACCTTGTGGAAGCCCTCACTCACCTGCGCATCTACGTTGAAGCGGCGATCGACTTCCCGGACGAGGAGATCGATTTCCTCTCCGACGGTAAAATCGAAGCGCAGTTGAATGCGGTGATGGGCGATCTCGACGCCGTGCGCGCCGAAGCGCGTCAGGGCAGCCTGCTGCGCGAAGGAATGAAGGTGGTGATTGCTGGCCGCCCGAACGCCGGAAAATCGAGCCTGTTGAACGCCCTGGCGGGCCGTGAAGCGGCTATCGTCACCGACATCGCGGGCACCACCCGCGACGTACTGCGCGAACATATCCATATTGACGGCATGCCGCTGCATATCATCGATACCGCCGGTCTGCGCGACGCCAACGATGAAGTGGAGCGTATCGGCATCGAGCGTGCCTGGCAGGAAATTGAGCAGGCCGACCGCGTGCTGTTTATGGTCGATGGCACGACGACCAACGCCACCGACCCTGCTGACATCTGGCCGGACTTTATCGCCCGTCTGCCGGCAAACCTGCCGATCACCGTGGTACGTAACAAAGCCGATATCACCGGCGAAACGCTGGGGCTAAGTGAAGTAAATGGCCACTCACTTGTGCGCCTCTCCGCGCGTACCGGTGAAGGCGTCGACGTGCTGCGTAACCATCTCAAACAGAGCATGGGCTTCGAAAACAATATGGAAGGCGGCTTCCTGGCGCGTCGTCGCCACCTGCAGGCGCTTTCCGATGCCGCCGAACATCTGGAGCAGGGGAAAGCCCAACTGCTTGGCGCCTGGGCCGGAGAGCTGCTGGCAGAAGAGCTGCGCCTGGCGCAGCAAAGCCTGAGTGAGATCACCGGGGAATTTACCTCCGACGATCTGCTGGGTAGGATTTTCTCCAGCTTCTGTATTGGTAAGTAGTTTTACCAGATGGCAGCTATGCCTTATCCGGCCTACGCGACATGTAGGCCCGGTAAGGCTAACACTATCAGGTAACAGATTTTTCCTCACAGGAAATCACTGTTGTCCAAATGGCAACTCGTGTCATCGCACGCGCCCCAGTATGCTGAGCGCCACATTTCTCGTGAGGTCGCCATGACACGCTTTCTCGTCTGCTGTTTTGCCCTGGTTTTACTCTATCCCGCCGGTATTGATATGTATCTGGTGGGATTACCGCGTATCGCCGCTGATTTACAGGCCAGCGAAGCGCAGCTGCACATCGCGTTTTCGGTCTATCTGGCCGGAATGGCAACCGCGATGCTGTTCGCCGGGAAGGTGGCGGACCAATCGGGCCGCAAGCCGGTAGCGATTGTCGGGGCGCTGATCTACATCGCCGCTTCCGCTATCTGTTCGCTGGCGGAAAGCGGCACCCCCTTCCTGGTGGGGCGTTTTATTCAGGGGGTCGGGGCGGGTTGTTGCTACGTCGTGGCGTTCGCTATCCTGCGCGATACGCTCGACGATCGCCTGCGGGCCAAGGTGCTGTCGCTACTTAACGGTATCACCTGCATCGTGCCGGTGCTCGCACCGGTGCTGGGGCACCTGATTATGCTCAAATACCCGTGGCAGAGCCTGTTCTACACGATGATTGGCATGGGGGTGGTGGTCTGCTTGCTGTCGGTATTTGTACTGCGAGAATCGCGCCCGGCGACGCTACCTGCCTCGGCAGGCCATACGCCAGGAGCCGAGTCGTTGATAAATCGCTTTTTCCTCAGCCGTCTGGCGATCACCACGCTGAGCGTGTCGGTGATCCTCACCTTCGTAAACACCTCACCGGTGCTGCTGATGGAGGTCATGGGCTTTGACCGTGGCGAATATGCCACGACCATGGCGATGACCGCAGGCGTCAGCATGGCGGTGTCATTCTCAACGCCGTTCGCTCTGAGCCTATTTAAACCCCGCACTCTCATGCTGGCATCGCAGGTGCTTTTTCTGGCGGCGGGGATTGTGCTCACGCTTGCCGGTACGCACGCCGTTACGCTCTTCGGGCTGACCTTAATTTGCGCAGGGTTCTCGGTAGGCTTTGGCGTCGCCATGAGTCAGGCGCTGGGGCCATTCTCGCTGCGGGCAGGGGTTGCCAGTTCGGCGCTGGGTATTGCTCAGGTCTGCGGTTCGTCGCTGTGGATATGGCTGTCGGCCATCCTGGGTCTTGATGCGCTGAATATGCTGATCGGGATTCTGATTGGCTGTAGCATAGTGTGCATACTGCTGATTATCTCAGTGGCTCCTAACCGGTCTGCGCCAACACATGAAGAAGCCCCTCTCCAGTCTCGATCTTAATTTACTGCTATGCCTCCAGCTTCTGATGCAGGAGCGCAGCGTTACCAAAACCGCCAAACGGATGAACGTCACGCCGTCGGCGGTCAGTAAGTCGCTGTCGAAGCTGCGAGCCTGGTTTGACGATCCGCTGTTTGTGAACACCCCGCTTGGGCTGACGCCGACGCCGCTGATGGTCAGCATGGAGCAAAGCCTGGCCGAGTGGATGCAGATGGGCAATCAGTTGCTGGATAAACCGCATCACGAAACGCCACGCGGGCTGAAGTTCGACCTGGTCGCCGAAACGCCGCTGGTAATGATCATGTTCAACCAACTCTCCAGCCAGATTTATCAGCGCTACCCGCAGGCGACCATCAAAGTGCGTAACTGGGACTATGATTCGCTGGATGCGATTATTCGCGGTGAAGTCGATATCGGCTTCACCGGGCGTGAAAGTCATCCCCGCTCACGCGAGCTGCTGAGCCTGCTGCCGCTGTCGATAGACTACGAGGTACTGTTTACCGACCTGCCCTGGGTCTGGCTGCGTGAAGACCATCCAGCGCTTCAGGAAGAGTGGAATCTGGAAACATTCCTGCGCTACCCGCACATCAGTATCTGCTGGGAACAAAGCGATACCTGGGCGCTGGACGACGTATTGCAGGAGATGGGGCGCGAGCGCCATATCGCGCTCAGCCTGCCGGGCTTTGAACAGTCACTGTTTATGGCCGCCCAACCGGATCACCAGATGATCGCCACCGCGCCACGCTACTGCCAGCATTATAACCAACTGCACAACCTGCCTTTAGTGCCTCGCCCGCTACCGTTTGATGCCGTGCAGCGGGAAAAACTGCAGGTGCCGTTTACCCTACTCTGGCATAAACGAAATAGTCACAACCCGAAAATTATTTGGCTCCGTGATACCCTCAAAGCCTTATATCTCGCTGTTTCCTGACTCATTATTCGTAAAAATAATACGTTTCAGTTAGGGCGAAGTGTAAAAGTCGCGTAATACCCCTTTTCAATCGCACTTTTAGGCAGTAAAACCTGATCATAACTGGCGTAAATGTTACTCTCGTCATATCCACAGTCCATTAATCACGGAGCGAAAAATGGCGACGCACTTTGCAAGAGGGATCCTTAAGGACGGACATCTACTATCGGTCAGGCTCTCATCCACCAGCCATAATATTGCGCGCCAGCTGCCGGCCCATCGCCGGACCCGCTACCTGGCTTCCCGCGCTTTGCTGGCGGAATTGCTGTTTATGCTGTATGGCATTAGCGAACTGCCTGAAATCGAGACTCAGGAAGAAGGTAAACCGTACTTTAAGGACAGCCATCTGCCTGATTTTTCTATCGCTTATGCTGGTAACATCGTCGGCGTAGCCCTGACCACCGAAGGTCAATGCGGCCTCGATATGGAACTGCTGCGCACGCTGCGCAATACCCCGCAGGCCACGATGATGGAAAGCTACCGCTTTACCAGCAATGAGAATCTGTGGATCAACAACCAGAACGATCCACATGAAGCGCGCGCCCAGCTCATCACGCTGCGTCAGAGCGTCCTCAAGCTGTCAGGTGACGTTCACCACGACTCCCCTCAGACGCTCCAGTTACTGCCCGGCTCAGGCCGCCTGCGTTCAGCGTTAACCGACCAGCTTGAAGTCATCTGCGATGCTGAAGACGTACTGGTCTGGTCGCTGGCCGCTTCACCGTCTATCGACAAACTCAAGGTTTGGGAGTTTGATGGTAAGCACGGCTGGCGTAGCCTGCCCGATGCCCAGACCCGGGCTAACGAACCCTCGGCACGCCTGATGAGATTCACCAGCCTACCGGCGGAGAAAGCGCTTATACTCAATTGATTCGGCTGGATTTCAGCCGCCATGATGGAAAAGGAGTAGTCATGTCTGAAACATTGAACGTTGTGACGTTACTGGGAAGCCTGCGCAAAGGCTCATTCAACGGTATGGTGGCGCGCACCCTGCCTAAAATCGCCCCGGCGGGCATGTCCGTTTCCGCACTGCCGTCGATTGGCGATATCCCGCTGTATGACGCGGACCTCCAGCAGGAAGACGGTTTCCCGCAAAGCGTGGAAGCGCTGGCAGAACAGATTCGCCAGGCCGACGGCGTGGTTATCGTCACGCCAGAGTACAACTATTCCGTGCCGGGTGGCCTGAAAAACGCCATCGACTGGCTCTCCCGCCTGCCGGATCAGCCGCTTTCAGGTAAACCAGTTCTGATTCAGACCAGCTCAATGGGCGCTATCGGCGGCGCGCGCTGCCAGTATCATCTGCGCCAGATTCTGGTGTTCCTGGATGCAATGGTCATGAACAAGCCGGAGTTTATGGGCGGCGTGATTCAGAATAAGGTCGACCCACAGCTGGGTGAAGTGATTGAACAAGGGACGTTGGATCATTTGACCGGTCAGTTGACCGCATTTGGCGAGTACATTCAGCGCGTTAAAGCGTAAGTACAGGCTGATGCCCTCACCCTGGCCCTCTCCCACAGGGAGAGGGTACAAACACTAAAGCCCTTTTCGATGAAAAGGGCTTACTGTTTATTTTGCGTCAATAAACACAATCTTCAGAATAAACAGCAGTGCGACAACAATCACGCACGGGCTGAGGTCGCGGAAACGACCGGTACCGATTTTCATCACGCAGTAAGAGATGAAGCCCAGCGCAATACCTTCGGTGATTGAGAAGCTGAACGGCATCATCACCGCGGTAATAAACGCAGGAACCGCTTCGGTCAGGTCATCCCACTTCACGCGAGACAGGCTGGATGTCATCAGGACACCCACGTAAATCAGCGCGCCTGCAGCCGCATAGCCCGGCACCATACCCGCCAGCGGCGACAGGAAGATAACCAGCAGGAACAGCAGACCAACCACTACCGCCGTCAGACCGGTACGACCGCCCACGGACACGCCGGAGGAAGATTCGATATACGCGGTGACGGAAGAGGTGCCGATAAAGGAGCCAGCAACCGAGGAGACGCTATCGACAAACAGCGCCTGCTTCATGCGTGGGAACTTGCCTTTCGCGTCGGCCAGACCGGCTTTGTCAGTCACGCCAATCAACGTACCGGAGGAGTCAAACAGGTTTACCAGCATGAAGGAGAAGATAACGCCCGCCAGACCCAGGTTGAAGGAGCCTGCGAGGTCAACATGACCGACCACGGTGGTAATGCTCGGCGGCGCAGAAACGATGCCGCTGTAGTGCACATCGCCCAGCATCCAGCCCAACAGCGTGGTTACCACGATAGAAACCAGCACCGCTGCGTGAATGTTGCGGGAAGCCAGAATCGCAATGATAAAGAAGCCCAGCACACCCAGCAGTACGCTGTGAGAGGTCAGGTTACCGATAGAGACCAGCGTGTCCTGGTTTGCCACGATAACGCCAGCATTTTTCAGACCCATCATGCCGATGAACAGACCGATACCGCTGGTGATACCTACGCGCAGGCTCACCGGGATATTGGCAATCATCCAGTAACGCACGCGGAAAATCGTCAACAGCAGCAGACCGATAGCGCCCCAGAAGATAGCGCCCATACCGACCTGCCACGGCAGGCCCATCGCCTGCACGACGACGAACGCGAAGAACGCGTTCAGGCCCATTGCCGGTGCCAGTGCGACCGGCAGGTTGGCAAAGATGCCCATCAGAATACTGCCCAGCGCCGCGATCAGGCAGGTAGTTACAAACACTGCGCTGGTGTCCATGCCAGCTACGCCAAGAATTTGCGGGTTAACGAAAACGATGTAGACCATCGTCAGGAAGGTCGTGAAACCGGCGATCACTTCGGTACGTGCCGTCGTGCCGTGCTCGCGCAGTTTAAACACGCGCTCCAGAATCCCCTGACCGGAAGCCGGGGTGGTGTGTTGTTGACTCATTATTAATTTCCGCAGACATGGAAGGAAAATTCGTCGCTATCCTATACCAAAATGCGACAATAGGCGCGGTTGCGAGATACTTTTTTTCATTGATTTTGCTTATACGGCAACGATTGCGTCTCCCAATTCGGCATTACGTAAACGTTAAACTTGTTAAAAAGGAAATGACATGTCCGGAGTTGAAGCGGTTTTTTTCGACTGTGACGGTACGCTGGTAGACAGCGAAGTGATCTGTTCACGGGCCTACGTCCATATGTTTAAAACATTTGGCATCACGCTCGATCTGGAAGAGATTTTTAAACGTTTCAAGGGCGTAAAGCTCTACGAGATTATCGACATCATCAACGATGAGCACGGCACTCAGTTGGAGAAAGCTGAGTTAGAACCGGTTTACCGCGCCGAGGTCGCACGCCTGTTCGACACCGAGCTGGAGGTGATTGCCGGGGCGAATGCGTTGCTCGACGCGGTTAGCGTACCAATGTGCGTCGTGTCGAACGGCCCGGTCAGCAAAATGCAGCATTCGCTCGGCAAGCTGGAGATGTTGCACCATTTCCCGGATAAGCTGTTCAGCGGCTACGATATCCAACGCTGGAAGCCAGACCCGGCGCTGATGCACCATGCGGCGAAAGCAATGAACGTGGACGTGGAGAAGTGCATTCTGGTGGATGACTCTTCCGCTGGCGCGCAGTCGGGGATTGATGCGGGCATGGAGGTGTTCTACTTCTGCGCTGACCCGCACAACAAACCAATCGTTCACCCGAAGGTGACAACGTTTACCGATCTGGCGGAGCTCCCGGCGCTGTGGAAAGCACGCGGCTGGGACATTACGCGATAGAAAACAAAAAACCTGCCGCGGCAGGTTTTTTTACGCTATTGAAGCAATCACTCTTTCGGGTCTTTCCCCGCCAGTAGCTTATCCAGCTCATCGCCGCCCACGTGACGGAAGTCTTGCCCCTTCACGAAGTAGAAGATGTATTCGCAGATATTCTGGCAGCGGTCACCGATACGCTCGATAGAGCGCGCACAGAACAGCGCGGTCAGCACGCTTGGAATGGTGCGCGAGTCTTCCATCATATAGGTCATCAGCTGGCGCACGATGCCTTCATATTCCTGGTCAACTTTCTTATCTTCACGATAGATACGTACCGCTTCGTCGAGGTCCATACGCGCGAACGCGTCCAGCACGTCATGCAGCATCTGCACGGTGTGGCGGCCCAGCGATTCCAGGCTGACCAGCAGCGGCTGGTGCTGCTGGGAGAATTTCTCCAGCGCGGTGCGACAGATTTTATCCGCCACGTCACCAATACGTTCCAGCTCGGCGATGGTTTTAATAATCGCCATCACCAGACGCAGGTCGCTCGCGGTTGGCTGGCGCTTGGCGATGATGCGCACGCAGGCTTCATCAATCGCCACTTCCATCATATTGACGTGCTTATCGCCGTCGATAACGCGCTTTGCCAGTTCACTATCCTGGTTGTGCATGGCGGTAATCGCATCAGACAACTGCTGCTCTACCATGCCGCCCATGGTCATCACCTGGGTGCGGATGCTTTCCAGTTCTGCGTTGAACTGGCCGGAAATATGTTTATTAAGGTTTAAATTATCCATCATTTCTCCAAATGCCCAAAAGATTTCGAGCGAGAACAAGGCGGCAACTGCGCGAATCCCCGGGAGCGTAGTCTACTACGTGACCGGGGTGAGCAAAGGCAGCCAACGCGGTTATCGCTTGAAAGCTGAAGGGCATCAACCGTAGCGGCCAGTAATGTAATCTTCAGTTTGTTTCTTCGCAGGCTTGGTGAACAGATCGTCCGTGTTACTGAACTCAATCAACTCGCCCAGGTACATAAATGCCGTGTGGTCGGAGCAACGTGCAGCCTGCTGCATGTTGTGGGTCACGATCACCACGGTGTAGTCCTCTTTCAGCTCGGTAATCAGCTCTTCGATACGCCCGGTGGAGATCGGGTCAAGGGCTGAACACGGCTCATCCAGCAGCAGAACTTCTGGGCGAATCGCGATACCGCGCGCGATGCACAGACGCTGCTGCTGACCACCGGAGAGAGAGTACCCGCTCTGATGCAGTTTATCCTTGGTTTCGTTCCATAATGCGGCCTTGGTCAAAGCCCACTGCACGCGTTCGTCCATATCGGTGCGGGAGAGCTTTTCAAACAGGCGCACGCCGAAGGCGATGTTGTCGTAAATCGACATCGGGAACGGCGTTGGCTTCTGGAACACCATACCCACTTTGGCACGCAGCAGGGCGATATCCTGGGTATTGGTGAGAATATTATCGCCATCCAGCAGAATTTCGCCTTCTGCGCGCTGCTCCGGGTACAGTTCAAACATCTTGTTGAAGGTACGCAGCAGCGTCGATTTACCGCAGCCTGACGGGCCGATAAACGCCGTTACCTGGTTTTTGGCGATATCCAGGTTGATGTTCTTCAGGGCATGGAATTTGCCGTAGTAGAAGTTCAGGTCACGTACTGAAATTTTACCCGGAGTTGTGTTCACCATACTCATCTCAATCTCTTCCTCATCCAGCGCCGCCGTCGTTGGCCGCGCCGTAAAAAATTAACCGTGTTTCTTCTTCGCGAAAATAACGCGCGCCAGAATGTTCAGCAGCAGTACGCACAGAGTGATAATCAGCACCCCGGCCCAGGCCAGTTGCTGCCACTCAGCAAACGGGCTCATCGCAAATTTAAAGATGGTCACCGGCAGGTTGGCGATGGGCTGCATCATGTCGGTGCTCCAGAACTGGTTGGAGAGCGCGGTAAACAGCAGCGGGGCCGTTTCACCGGCGATACGCGCAATAGCCAGCAGGATACCGGTCATAATCCCGGAGATAGACGCTTTCAGCGTAATCGCAGAGATCATCTTCCACTTCGGCGTGCCCAGCGCGTAGGCCGCTTCACGCAGGCTATCCGGCACCAGTTTCAGCATGTTCTCGGTGGTACGAATAACGATAGGCACCTGCAGCAGCGCCAGCGCAATCACGCCCGCCCAGCCGGAGAAGTGCTGCATCTGCGCCACCACGATGGTGTAGACGAACAGGCCGACCACGATGGAGGGTGCGGAGAGCAGAATATCGTTAATAAAGCGAATCACTTCAGCAAGCCAGGATTTACGCCCGTACTCCGCCAGATAGATGCCTGCCATAATGCCCAATGGGGTACCGATAACGGTCGACCACAGGATCAACAGGCCGCTGCCCGCCAGGGCGTTAGCCAGACCACCGCCCGCCGTGTTTGGCGGCGGCGTCATTTCGGTAAACAGCGCCAGCGACATACCGTCGATGCCGCGGGTAATGGTCGCCATCAGGATCCACACCAGCCAGAACAGGCCGAAGATCATGGTGGCCATCGACAGCGTCAGCGCAATGCGGTTCTTCATGCGGCGACGCGCCTGCATCTTGCGGCGAGACTCCGCCAACGCGGCGGTGCTTTGCATTTCCAGCGTCGTCATTAGCGTGCCCCCTCATTCTTCGCCAGGCGCATAATCATGAACTTCGATGCCGCCAGCACGATAAAGGTAATCGCAAACAGGATAAGACCCAGTTCCATCAGCGCGGAGACGTGCAGGCCAGATTCCGCTTCGGCGAATTCGTTCGCCAGTGCGGAGGTAATGCTGTTGCCCGGCATATACAGCGATGCGCTGTCGAGCTGGTAGGTGTTACCGATAATAAAGGTCACCGCCATCGTTTCACCCAGCGCGCGGCCCAGGCCGAGCATCACGCCGCCTATGACCCCGTTTTTGGTGAACGGCAGAACGATACGCCAGATAACTTCCCAGGTGGTGCAGCCGATACCGTAGGCCGACTCTTTCATCATCACCGGGGTTTGTTCGAACACATCGCGCATAACGGCGGAGATATACGGGATGATCATGATGGCGAGGATAACCCCAGCCGCCAGGATACCGATACCAAACGCCGGGCCGGAGAACAGTGCACCGACAAACGGGATGTTAGAAAGGATATTGCCGACGGGCTCCTGGAAGTAGGTCGCGAACAGCGGAGCAAAGATAAACAGACCCCACATGCCGTAAACGATGCTGGGAATGGCCGCCAGCAGTTCAATCGCGATACCTAACGGGCGTTTCAGCCAGTTGGGTGCCAGTTCAGTCAGGAAGAGTGCGATACCGAAGCTCACCGGAACGGCGATCAGCAGCGCGATAAAGGAGGTCACGAGCGTACCGTAAATCGGTACCAGCGCACCGTAGACGTCGTTAGGCGCATCCCACTCTTTGGTCCACAGGAAGGCGAAGCCGAACTTCTCCATACTTGGCCAAGAAGAGATGATCAGAGAGACGATAATCCCGCCCAACATCAATAGCACAATCAGCGCAGCCAGTCTTACCAGCGCGCTGAATATCATGTCACCCTTTTTACCCGGTGGGTTAAAAGCAGGCTTAGTTGCAGCCATAAATCACTCTTTCCAGTTTAAAATCCGCCACGACGCTTACACGTTGCCCGGCGTTTCCGCCGGGCGACAGTAATCAGTACAGCGCTTTACCGCTGCTGTCTTTCACGTTGGTTTTCCATGCAGCACGAACCTGCTCAACCACGCTCTCTGGCAGAGTGGCGTAATCAAGCTCATTCGCCTGTTTGCCGCCGTTTTTATACGCCCAGTCAAAGAACTTCAGCACTTCAGCACCTTGCTCAGGTTTCTTCTGCTCTTTGTGTACCAGGATGAAAGTGGTGGAGGTAATCGGCCACGCGTTGTCCCCTTTCTGGTTAGTCAGGTCCTGCGCGAAGGATTTGCTCCAGTCAACGCCCTTAGCGGCGTTAGCAAAGTTGTCTTCAGTCGGGCTAACCGGCTTGCCATCGGCAGAAACCAGTTTGGTGTAAGCCAGGTTGTTTTGCTTAGCGTAAGCATATTCAACGTAGCCGATGGAGCCTGGCAGGCGCTGTACGAATGCCGCGATACCGTCGTTACCTTTACCGCCCAGACCGGTTGGCCAGTTTACGGTAGAGCCCGCGCCAATTTTGGATTTCCACTCTTCGTTCACTTTAGACAGGTAGCTGGTGAACACGAAGGAGGTACCGGAACCATCAGCACGACGCACAACGGCGATGTTCTGAGAAGGCAGCTTAACGCCCGGGTTCAGTTTAGTGATGGCAGCGTCATCCCACTTCTTGATTTTACCCAGGTAGATGTCGCCCAGGGTTTTACCGTCAAGCACCAGCTCGCCGGATTTCAGACCAGGGATGTTAACAGCCAGAACCACACCGCCGATAACGGTCGGGAACTGGAACAGGCCTTCCTGAGCCAGTTTGTCGTCAGACAGCGGAGCATCAGATGCGCCGAAATCAACGGTGTTAGCGGTAATTTGTTTTACGCCACCGGAGGAGCCGATACCCTGGTAGTTTACTTTGCTACCGGTCTCTTTCTGATAGGTATCTGCCCATTTGGCATACACTGGCGCCGGGAAGGTTGCACCAGCACCCGTCAGGCTTGCTGCTGCAAAAGCAGAGAAAGCGCTCATCGATAAGGTCGCGGCGACAACAGTTGCGACAGTGGTACGCATAACTTTCATAATGTCTCCTGCAAGAATCCGTAAATGATTGTTTAGTGGCTACGAGGAGCAAAATAGGACAATCAGGTGACAGTTATATGTAAGGTTTATTACAGTTTAATGACAACGAAAACCACGCGAAAAATAATATTATTAAACCAATATAAATCAGTATGTTATAAAAATAATTTACAATGAAATTACGGCAAGATTTTCTTTTTATGACAGCAAAAAAATCATGCTTTATGACAGTTTCTGATGATAAAAAAAATCCGGCTGTGCCTGAGGCAGAGCCGGATCGTTTTGACTAACCGAACTTATTCGACGGTAACCGACTTCGCCAGGTTACGCGGCTGGTCCACATCGGTGCCTTTGATCAGCGCCACGTGGTAAGCCAGCAGTTGCAGCGGCACGGTGTAGAAAATAGGTGCAATCACCTCTTCCACGTGCGGCATCTCGATGATGTGCATATTGTCGCTGTTGCTGAACGCCGCATCACGGTCGGCAAACACGTACAGCTCACCGCCGCGCGCGCGCACCTCTTCAATGTTGGACTTCAGTTTTTCCAGCAGTTCGTTATTCGGTGCGACGACGATAACCGGCATGTCCGCGTCGATAAGCGCCAGCGGGCCGTGTTTCAGCTCGCCTGCGGCATACGCTTCCGCGTGAATGTAGGAGATCTCTTTGAGCTTCAGCGCACCTTCAAGGGCAATCGGGTACTGATCGCCACGGCCCAGGAACAGCGCGTGATGCTTGTCGGAGAAATCTTCTGCAAGCGCTTCAATACGTTTGTCCTGAGACAGCATCTGCTCGATGCGGCTTGGCAGCGCCTGCAGCGCATGAACAATCTCATGCTCTACGGACGCATCCGCCCCTTTCAGGCGCGCCATCTTCGCCACCAGCATCAGCAGAACCGTCAGCTGGGTGGTGAATGCTTTAGTGGATGCCACGCCAATTTCAGCCCCGGCGTTGGTCATAATCGCCAGATCGGACTCACGCACCAGTGAGGAGCCCGCGACGTTACAAACCGCCAGCGAGCCCAGGTAACCCAGCTCTTTGGTCAAACGCAGGCCTGCCAGCGTGTCGGCGGTTTCGCCAGACTGCGACAGGGTAATCACCAGGCTGTTCGGGCGAACGGCTGATTTGCGATAGCGGAATTCAGAGGCAATTTCGACATCACACGGCATGCCAGCCAGCGATTCAAACCAGTAGCGCGCGACCATCCCTGAGTTATAGGAGGTGCCGCAGGCGATAATCTGGATATGCTCAACGCGAGAAAGCAGCGCGTCGGCCTGTGGACCCAGCTCGCTGAGATCCACTTCGCCGTGGCTGATACGCCCGGTTAAGGTGTTTTTGATGGCGTTCGGCTGCTCGTAGATCTCTTTCTGCATGTAGTGGCGATAGATACCTTTATCACCCGCATCATATTGCAGATTAGATTCGATCTCCTGACGCTTCACGCTGGCACCGGACTTATCGAATACCGCGACCGAACGGCGCGTCACTTCGGCAATATCGCCCTCTTCGAGGAAGATAAAGCGACGGGTCACCGGCAGCAGCGCCAGTTGGTCTGAAGCGATAAAGTTCTCGCCCATGCCGAGGCCGATAACCAGCGGGCTACCGGAACGCGCGGCCAGCAGCGTGCTTGGGTCGCGGGAGTCCATAATCACCGTGCCGTAGGCACCGCGCAGCTGCGGAATAGCGCGCAGCACGGCTTCACGCAGGGTACCGCCCTGTTCCATCTCCCAGTGCACCAGGTGAGCGATCACCTCGGTGTCGGTCGCTGAAACAAAAACATAGCCACGCGCCTGCAGCATTTCACGCAGCGGTTCATGGTTTTCGATGATGCCGTTATGCACCACCGCAATGTGGTCAGACACATGCGGATGCGCGTTACCTTCCGACGGTTCGCCGTGGGTTGCCCAGCGGGTGTGAGCAATACCGGTACCGCCCACCAGCGGATGTTCTTCCGCGGCTTGTGACAGCATCTGGACTTTCCCCAGACGACGCAGGCGGGTCATATGACCTTCAGCGTCTACTACGGCCAGACCAGCAGAGTCATAGCCACGGTATTCCAGGCGACGGAGACCTTCGAGAAGGATTTCAGCTACATCACGTTGCGCGACTGCGCCAACAATTCCACACATAGTTTTCTATTCCGATTTTGGCATTATGCC
Source organism: Kluyvera sichuanensis (assembly GCF_014218705.1). GTDB lineage: Bacteria > Pseudomonadota > Gammaproteobacteria > Enterobacterales > Enterobacteriaceae > Kluyvera > Kluyvera sichuanensis. The sequence continues at coordinate 119,588 of NZ_JABBJF010000009.1, forward strand.
ATGCGTTGTCGGTCAACCTGTTGCCCGTATTCCGGGCGCCCCGAGCCTTGTAGAGAGTGGGGTTATTTTTATAGGTACTGCTTTTTGGGCGGGAGATTATGTTATCTCCTCACCCATGTAGGCCTGTATCAGGTCTACAGAAATTACTTTTTCTTCACCGGACGCTGCCAGCCTTGCTTGTGTACCTGTGGTACGCGGCTCAGCACCAGTTCGTTATCAGCAACGTCGCGGGTCACGGTGGTACCGGCCGCGATGGTCACGCCTTTGCCAATCGTTACCGGCGCCACCAGCTGGCTGTCGGAACCGACAAAGACGTCGTCGCCAATAATCGTTTTAAACTTGTTGGCGCCATCGTAGTTGCAGGTAATGGTACCCGCGCCGATGTTAACGTTATCGCCAATTTCCGCATCGCCGAGGTAGGTCAGATGACCGGCTTTTGAGCCTTTACCCAGACGCGCTTTTTTCATTTCGACGAAGTTACCCACGTGTGCGCCTTCCAGCAGCTCAGCGCCAGGACGCAGACGGGCGAACGGGCCGATGGTGCAGGCTGCTTCCAGATGGGCATCTTCCACCACGCTGTACGGGCTGATTTCGCAGTCGTCGCCGATGGTCGCGTTTTTAATCACGCAGCCTGCGCCGATTTTGACGCGATGGCCCAGCACGACGTTGCCTTCAAGGATAACGTTAGTATCAATTTCAACATCGCGCCCATGAGACAAGGTGCCGCGCAGGTCAAAACGCGCCGGGTCACGCAGCATTACGCCTGCCAGCAGCAGTTTTTCTGCCTGCTCGGACTGGTAAATGCGCTCAAGGCGAGAAAGCTGCAGGCGGTTATTCACGCCGTCAGTTTCACTGATACGCGCCGGGTGAACGGCGGCAATCTCACGGCCTTCGCGGTATGCCATGGCGATGATATCGGTGATATAGAACTCACCCTGCGCATTGTTATTGTCGAGCTTCGCCAGCCAGCGCTTCAGGTCCGCGCCGTTAGCAATCAGGATACCGGTATTGATTTCCTGAATCTGACGCTGTGCTTCGGTGGCATCTTTGTGCTCAACGATGCCGGTCACTTTGCCGTTCTCACGGGTAATACGGCCATAACCGCTTGGATCGTCCAGCACCACCGTCAGCAGGCCAATTCCGCCCTGCGGCTTGGCTTCACGCAGGCGCTGCAGCGTTTCAACGGAGATCAGCGGCACGTCGCCGTAGAGCATCAGAATATCTTCGTCATCCGCGAAGAACGGCGCAGCCTGCTGCATCGCATGACCGGTGCCCAGCTGTTCAGCCTGCAGCACCCAGTTCAGGTTGTCATCGGATAAAGCTTGCTTCAGTAAATCACCGCCGTGACCGTACACCAGGTGGACCTGGTTCGCGCCAACATGATTCGCGGCATCAATGACATGCTGCACCATCGGCTTGCCGGCCAGGGTATGCAACACTTTTGGAAGATCGGAATACATACGCGTGCCTTTGCCAGCGGCAAGGATCACAACGCTCATGGTACGGTTAGACATAGGTATCCTGTCTGTAGATTAAGTATGAAGTAAAGCGGGTTAACGTTGAAAATTCTACATATTTTTCGCCATGAAATGGCCTGCTGATAAAACGCTCAACATTACCTTTCGCCCTGTTTTTCTTCCCTTATTTTCGTCCATATCAAACGCATTTGTCTCGTAAGAAATCAGCCCAATCGCGGGTTAGCGCGCTATCTCTCTGCTTATATTGTTTTTTTGACACCTGAATAAAGGCTACATCATATTTAAAACACTGTTTTATTTACTCGATATTGTGACGAGCGAAAAAGAAACAGCGTTTTGATTTGTTGATAATTACGGCGCTCAACCATTCAGGAAGATGATATGAAAAAGAAAATACCTCTGGCTCTGACTCTTTGTAGCGCAGCACTCTCCCTCTCGGCACAGGCCCAGGCCCAGGCGCCCCAGCAATGGAAGGCGATCGCTTTTGGGCAATCCACTGACGTTAACTTCTCCTCTAACGTGTTGCCGGAGAAGGTTGGCGTTAACAACGTGACGATTGATGGTAAGACGCTGACCCCGCAGCAAATTGCCTCACTCAGTAAACCTATCACCATTGAAAGCCGCGGCGGTAAGATTGCCAACTCGCACGACGGCCTGACTTTTTTCTACACCACGCTGCCGAGCGATGAGAATTTTGTTCTCTCTGCTACGGTTACCGTCGATCAGTTTGGCCCGGAAAATGGCGCCAAACCGGCCGCTCAGGAAGGGGCTGGACTGCTGGTACGCGATATTATCGGCACGCCTCGTCAGGAGCCGTTGAAAGAGGGCTATGAAGAGTTTCCTGCGGCTTCAAATATGGTGATGAACGCCATCATGACCCAGGATAAAAAAGACGATTATCGCGTTAAGCTACAGGCTATCTCACGCAACGGCATCACCCAACCTTGGGGTAATGCGGGCTCTGAGATTAAAAAGGTGAGCTATAAGGAAGGCGTTGACCTGCGAGAGTCGCCGGCTTTCCGCCTTAAGCTCGAGCGAACGAATGAAGGCTTTATCACCGCCTGGGCGCCGGTCGGCAGCGAAGAGTGGGTCATCCAGCAGGTGCCGAATGCCGATCTGATTTCGGTGCAGGATAAAAAGCAGTACTACGTGGGCTTCTTTGCTTCCCGTAATGCGAAAATCACCGTCAGCGACGCCTCTCTGACGACGTCGGCTGCGCAGACCGTGGCCTCGAAGCCGTTTGTGGCAAAATCCTGGCCGGTGGTGATGCAGGTGGCATCAGGCAGCCAGAGTGCAGGCCAGAACTATACCTTACAGGCGCGGGCCAACTACGATGGTCAGTTCTCGGTGCGCCAGAACGAAGTGGTGATCGGGGAGAATAAACCGGTGAAAGCCGGTGAGATGTTTACCCTGCCAACGAAGCTCGCCGAGAGCAACAACTTCCAGATTACCTTTACCCCCACCAGCGGTCGCGATCGTTCGCCGGTTGAACAGCAGCTTTCCGTTAGCCAGCACAAAGCCACGGTAAGCAGTACGCTGTACGCCGCCGCCGACGGTAAAGCCGATGCCAAAGGCACGGCAGAAGCGCCAATGGATCTGGCCACCGCCATCGCGCTTGTACCACCTGGCGGTAAAGTGGTACTGGCGGCAGGTGACTACGCGAAGACCGATATCCCACTCTCCGCAAGCGGCCTTGAAAAGGGTCGTAAAACGCTGGAAGCGGCGGGTAAAGCGGTTATCCACGGCATGCTGCTGGACGGCCACTACTGGACGATTCGCGGTGTGGATATTACCGACAAGAGCCTGCGTATTCAGGGAAGCCACAACCTTATCGAGAACGTCACTGCCTATCACAATGACGACACCGGCATTCAGATCTCTTCCGTCGATAAGATCGGTCGCCCATTGTGGGCAAGCCATAACCGTGTGGTGAACGCCGAATCTTACAGCAACGAAGATCCGGGTAAGATCAACGCCGACGGTTTTGCGGTGAAGATGCGCGTGGGTGAAGGTAACCGCCTGGAAGGGTGCTACTCCCATGACAACATCGACGACGGTTTCGATCTGTTCAACAAGATTGAGGATGGTGCGAACGGCGTGGTGGTGATTGAGAACTCCATTGCCCGCAACAATACCAGCAACGGCTTTAAACTCGGCGGTGAAGGCCAGCCTGTGGCCCACGAAATTCGCAACAGTATCGCCATTGGCAACCATCTCGATGGTTTCACCGACAACTTCAACCCTGGCAAGCTGGTGGTGGTGAACAACGTTGCCGTTGATAACCAGCGCTTTAACTTTATCTTCCGCCCAAGCCCATACGGTGACGCCGCTACTCAAGGCGTGTTCAGCGACAATATTTCGCTGCGCAGTCAGCCGGGGAAATATGACGATGCGGTGGTCGGGAACGTTGATGCCACCAACTACTTCATCGAGAAGGGAAAAAGCATTAATACGGAAGGCAAGGAGTTGCGCGCGGAAGATTTCCAGTCGCTGGAGTTACCGCAGCCGCTCACCCGTAATGCGGACGGGAGTTTTAATACCGGGAATTTCCTGACCAAGGATTAAGAAGCCGCTTCGCCTGGACGGGCTACATCATCAGGTAGCCCGGACGAGGTGCACCAGCACCGACTCCGGGAAATGCTCCGGCCTACAAAATACAAAGGTCGCCATAAGGCGACCTTTTTCGTTTTTGGTTCTGTTTACACCGCGTGTGTTGTGGTTTTCGTTAGCGGTACAGCGCTTAACAGAACGGCATCTGACCTACAGGTGAGGCGGCCAGTGCGGTCATCAACCTTACAGGTTGAAAGTACCGAAAGAGATGTTCATAGCGCTGAAAAGGGCGACGATTTTGTTGATCAGTTTCATGATTTTTATCCTGCGATAGTAGTGATATTTTCTGTGACTCATGTCACAAAAAGAAGTCTACTCCTCGGACATTTATCGATCAATAGTTTTGTGACTCAAATCACAAAATATTTAAAATACCTTTTCAGTTTCATTTAAATTAAAACAAACCATAAAAAAAGCCAGCCTGGAAACCAGACTGGCTTTTTGACTTTCAAGCCGGTGTTACATCGCTTTTTTGGTCAACTCGATAACGCGCAGTTTAGCGATCGCTTTGGCCAGCTCCGCGGACGCCTGAGCGTAATCCACGTCACCATGAGAGCTCTTAATGTGCTCTTCGGCCTTACGTTTCGCTTCCAGTGCTCGCGCTTCGTCGAGGTCCTGGCCGCGAATAGCGGTATCAGCCAGAACGGTCACGCTACCAGGCTGCACTTCAAGAATGCCGCCGGACAGATAGATAAACTCTTCATGACCGAACTGTTTAACGATGCGAATCATACCAGGCTTAATGGCGGTGAGCAGCGGTGCGTGCCCCGGGAAAATACCCAGTTCACCTTCGCTACCCGTTACCTGGATTTTCTCGACCAGACCAGAGAACATTTGTTGCTCTGCGCTGACGACGTCCAGGTGGTAAGTCATTGCCATATCACCCTCCGATTAAGGCGTTAAAGTTTTTTGGCTTTTTCCACTGCTTCGTCAATGGAACCGACCATGTAGAACGCCTGCTCCGGCAGGTGATCGTATTCGCCGTCCATGATGCCTTTAAAGCCACGGATGGTGTCTTTCAGCGAAACGTATTTACCTGGAGAACCGGTGAATACTTCTGCTACGAAGAATGGCTGGGACAGGAAGCGCTGAATTTTACGTGCGCGTGCTACCACCAGTTTGTCTTCTTCAGACAGCTCATCCATACCCAGGATGGCGATGATGTCTTTCAGTTCCTGATAACGCTGCAGGATGGACTGAACGCCACGAGCGGTGTCGTAGTGTTCCTGACCAACAACCAGCGGATCCAGCTGACGGCTGGTGGAGTCCAGCGGGTCAACCGCAGGGTAGATACCCAGGGAAGCGATCTGACGGCTCAGTACTACGGTTGCATCTAAGTGAGCAAAGGTAGTTGCTGGGGATGGGTCAGTTAAGTCATCCGCAGGTACGTATACCGCCTGTACGGAGGTGATAGAACCGGTCTTGGTGGAGGTGATACGTTCCTGCAGAACGCCCATCTCTTCCGCCAGAGTCGGCTGGTAACCTACCGCTGAAGGCATACGACCCAGCAGTGCAGATACTTCTGTACCGGCCAGGGTGTAACGATAGATGTTATCGACGAACAGCAGTACGTCACGACCTTCGTCACGGAATTTCTCAGCCATGGTCAGACCGGTCAGAGCAACGCGCAGACGGTTTCCCGGTGGCTCGTTCATCTGGCCATATACCAGGGATACTTTATCGATAACGTTGGAGTCGGTCATTTCGTGGTAGAAGTCGTTACCCTCACGAGTACGTTCACCTACGCCCGCAAACACGGAGTAACCGGAGTGCTCGATCGCGATGTTACGGATCAGCTCCATCATGTTTACGGTTTTACCAACACCCGCACCACCGAACAGACCGACTTTACCGCCCTTCGCGAACGGACACATCAGGTCGATAACTTTGATACCGGTTTCCAGCAGTTCCTGAGAGCTAGACAGCTCTTCGTAGGAAGGTGCAGCGCGGTGGATAGCCCAACGCTCTTCTTCACCGATGTCGCCTTTCATGTCTACTGGCTGACCCAGTACGTTCATGATACGACCCAGCGTAGCTTTACCTACCGGAACTTCGATTGGGTGCTCAAGGTCTTTAACATCCAGACCGCGACGCAGACCGTCGGAAGAACCCATAGCGATGGTACGTACGATACCGCCGCCGAGCTGCTGCTGAACTTCCAGCACCAGAACTTCATTACCATTCTGCACCTCAAGAGCTTCGTACACGCGCGGTACGGCATCCTGAGGGAATTCGACGTCAACTACGGCGCCGATTACCTGGACAATTTTTCCAGTAGCCATCTTGAATCCTCTACGAATTAACCTGGTTATACCGCGGATGCACCACCGACGATCTCGGTGAGTTCCTGAGTAATGCTGGCCTGTCGAGCTTTGTTGTATACCAACTGCAGCTCTTTAATCAGGCTGCCGCCATTGTCGGTCGCGGCTTTCATCGCCACCATACGTGCGGCCTGCTCGCTGGCCAGGTTTTCTACCACGCCCTGATAGACCTGAGATTCGACATAGCGACGCAGGAGGGTATCCAGCAGCGCTTTCGGATCGGGTTCGTACAGGTAATCCCAGGTTTTACGTTTCAGATCATCATCTTCTGAAGCCGGTAACGGCAGCAGTTGGACGATCGTCGGCACCTGAGACATGGTGTTAATAAATTTGTTGCTGACAATATAAAGCTTGTCCAGACGACCTTCGTCGTAGGCTTGCAACATCACTTTTACCGGACCGATAAGTTCGGACAGGGCAGGTTTATCGCCCATACCGGTTACCTGAGCGACAATGTTGCCACCTACGGAATTAAAGAAGGACACACCTTTAGAGCCGATCATTGCGAGGTCGCACTGAACGCCTTTTTCGGTCCATGCCTTCATATCCGCCAGCAGTTTCTTGAACAGGTTAATGTTCAAGCCACCGCACAGACCACGGTCGGTAGACACCACCAGGTAGCCCACGCGCTTAACGTCGCGTTCTTCCAGGTACGGGTGCTTATATTCCAGATTACCGTTCGCAAGGTGACCAATCACTTTGCGCATGGTATCTGCATAAGGACGGCTGGCCGCCATGCGATCCTGCGATTTACGCATTTTGGAAGCGGCGACCATCTCCATCGCTTTAGTGATCTTTTGCGTGTTCTGGACGCTTGCGATCTTACTACGTATCTCTTTTGCGCCGGCCATGAGCTTCTCCTCAATGCCTACGGCCTGCCCTAAGACAGGCCGTCAGACTTTACCAGGATTGGGTTGCTTTGAAGGAATCGAGGATGCCTTTCAGCTTGCCTTCGATTTCGTCGTTATAGCCACCGGACTGGTTGATCTCTTGCATCAACGGAGCGTGATCACGGTCAACGTAAGCCAGCAGAGCGGCTTCGAAGCTACCGATTTTCGCCAGCTCTACATCAGCCAGATAACCACGTTCTGCCGCGAACAGAACCAGAGACTGCTGCGCGACTGACATCGGCGCATACTGTTTCTGTTTCAGCAGTTCAGTCACTTTCTGACCATGGTCCAGCTGCTTACGGGTTGCATCGTCAAGGTCAGATGCGAACTGGGAGAACGCTGCCAGTTCACGATACTGTGCCAGAGCGGTACGGATACCACCGGACAGTTTCTTCATGATCTTGGTCTGAGCTGCACCACCAACACGGGATACGGAGATACCCGGGTTAACCGCAGGACGAATACCGGCGTTGAACAGGTTGGTTTCCAGGAAGATCTGACCATCGGTAATGGAAATTACGTTGGTCGGAACGAATGCGGAAACGTCACCAGCCTGCGTTTCGATAATCGGCAGAGCGGTCAGAGAACCCGTTTTCCCTTTCACTTCACCTTTGGTGAAGGTCTCAACGTATTCAGCGTTAACACGCGCAGCACGCTCCAGCAGACGGGAGTGCAGATAGAATACGTCGCCTGGGAATGCTTCACGTCCTGGTGGACGACGGAGCAGCAGGGAGATCTGACGGTAAGCGACAGCCTGTTTAGACAGGTCATCATAAATGATCAGCGCATCTTCGCCACGGTCGCGGAAGTATTCGCCCATTGCGCAACCGGCATATGGTGCCAGGTACTGCAGTGCAGCGGATTCAGACGCGGTTGCTACAACAACGATGGTGTTAGCCAGCGCGCCGTGTTCTTCCAGTTTACGTACCACGTTAGAAATGGTGGACGCTTTCTGGCCGATAGCAACGTATACGCACTTGATGCCGGAATCACGTTGGTTGATGATGGCGTCGATTGCCAGAGCGGTTTTACCGGTCTGACGGTCGCCGATGATCAGTTCACGCTGACCACGACCGATTGGGATCATGGCATCAACGGATTTATAACCAGTCTGAACTGGCTGATCAACGGACTGACGTTCGATTACGCCTGGTGCGATAGCTTCAACGGCGGAGAAGCCGTCGTTGTCCAGCGCGCCTTTACCATCGATTGGTGCACCCAGGGTGTTAACCACACGGCCCAGCAGGCCACGGCCAACCGGAACTTCCAGGATACGACCAGTACACTTGACGGTCATGCCTTCGGCAAGGTCAGCGTACGGACCCATTACTACAGCACCTACGGAGTCGCGCTCCAGGTTCAGTGCGATAGCGTAACGGTTACCCGGCAGGGAGATCATTTCACCCTGCATACAATCGGCCAGGCCGTGGATGCGGATAACACCGTCACTTACAGAAACAATAGTACCTTCGTTGTGAGCTTCACTCACAACACTGAACTGAGCAATGCGCTGCTTGATCAGTTCGCTGATTTCGGTGGAATTCAGTTGCATGCTCCAGTCCCCTTAAGACTGCAAGACGTCTGCAAGGCGCTCAAGACGGCCGCGTACGCTGCCATCAATGACCATATCACCCGCACGGATGATAACGCCCGCCATTACAGACTTATCGATTTTGCAATTCAGCTTAACTTTGCGTGACAGACGCTTTTCCATCGCGGCGCTGATTTTCGCAAGCTGTTCTTCATTGAGCGCATTAGCGGAGATGACTTCTACCTCAGAGGTAGCTTCACTCGCGGCGCGCAGATGAATGAACTGCTCGAGAACATCCGGGAGCACTTTAAGACGACCATTTTCAGCCATCACCATAATCAGGTTCTGGCCATTTTCGTCCAGTTGCTCACCGCATACTGCGATAAACGACTTAGAGAGCGTTTCCGGTGCCAGCGCACCAGACAGAAGCTCTGCCATTTGTTCGTTCTTCGTCACTTCGGCGGCAAACGCCAGCATGTCCTGCCAGCGATCTACGCTTTTGTGTTCGACGGCAAAGTCAAAAGCTGCTTTGGCGTAGGGGCGAGCTACCGTAACAAATTCAGACATCAGCCCCTCCCTCCTTACAGTTCAGCGACAAGTTTGTCCACGATGTCGCTGTTAGCAGCTTCATCCACGGAACGTTCGATGATCTTCTCGGCGCCAGCAACAGCCAGGATAGCGACTTGCTTACGCAGCTCTTCGCGGGCACGTTTACGCTCAGCATCAATTTCTGCCTGAGCCTGTGCCACGATTTTGTTACGTTCCTGCTCTGCTTCAGTTTTGGCTTCGTCCAGGATCTGAGAGCGACGTTTGTTCGCCTGCTCGATGATTACCTGGGCTTCCGCTTTCGCTTTTTTCAGCTGGTCGGTCGCATTGGCCTGTGCAAGGTCCAGATCCTTTTTAGCTCGTTCTGCAGAAGAAAGGCCGTCAGCAATTTCTTTTTGACGCTTTTCGATGGCTGCCATTAAAGGCGGCCATACGTACTTCATGCAGAACAGAACGAAGAGGACAAACGCGATGGCCTGGCCGAGGATTGTTGCGTTAAGATTCACAGCACAATGCCTCTTTATCTAGTTAACGTTCTGATATTGCTCTTACTTAATTCAAAGCAACGCTTACTACGCGACAGCGAACATCACGTACAGACCCAGACCTACAGCGATCATTGGGATAGCATCCACCAGACCCATAACGATAAAGAACTGAGTACGCAGCAGAGGAATCAGATCCGGTTGACGCGCTGCGCCTTCCAGGAATTTGCCCCCGAGGATGCCGATACCGATCGCAGCACCGATTGCCGCCAGACCCATCATCACAGCGGCAGCCATGTACAGCAGATCCATATTCAGGTTTTCCATGACAGTCTCCAGTTTGTTTCAGTTAAAACGTAGTAGTGTTGGTAAATTAATGCTCTTCAGACGCCATCGACAGATAGACAATCGTCAGAACCATGAAGATGAAGGCTTGCAGCGTAATGATCAGGATGTGGAAAATGGCCCACGGCACATTCAGAATCCACTGTGACCACCACGGCAACAGACCAGCAATCAGAATGAAAATCAGCTCACCGGCATACATGTTGCCGAACAGTCGCAGACCCAGAGATACCGGTTTGGACAGCAGGCTTACCCCTTCAAGGATTAAGTTGACAGGAATAAATGCCCAGTGATTGAACGGCTGCAGTGTCAGCTCTTTCGTGAAGCCACCGATGCCTTTCATTTTGATGCTGTAGAACAGAATCAGGATAAACACGCCCAGTGCCATAGACAGGGTAATGTTTACGTCCGCAGACGGAACCACGCGCAGCGCCGGCAGGCCCAGTATGTGCTCAGCAACATACGGCAGCAGGTCGATAGGCAGTAAGTCCATCAGGTTCATCAGGAAGACCCAGACGAAGATCGTCAGGGCTAGCGGTGCGATAACCTTGCTTTTGCCATGGTACATGTCTTTGACACTGCCATGAACAAAGCCGATTACCAGCTCAATCGCGGTCTGAAATTTACCTGGTACGCCGCTGGTTGCTTTTTTGGCAACGCTACGGAACGTAAGCAGGAACAACAGACCCAGCACCACCGAGAAGAACATGGAGTCAATATTGAGCGTCCAGAAGGTGGCTGGGGGGTTATGCGGATCTACCAGCGAGAAAGTACGCAGGTCCAGCTGAAGGTTATTCAGATGGTGTCCTATGTATTCCTGCGGCGTCATATTTTCAGAAGCCATGATGCCTTTTACCCTTTGTTGTTAATTACAGCGGGCGCCAGTATCTGAACCACTAGCACCAAAATCCATGTCACGATCAGCGGCAAGAACACCGCCTTTAAAACCGCCAGCGCCACGACCAGTAACACCAGCATCGCAAGCACTTTGAACGCTTCCCCGAAGGCGAACGTCCAGGCCACTCGGCCTTTAGCGGGTGTATGTACCTGGTGACGCCAGGCAAAAATCATAAACAACATATTAGGCAGTAACACTGCCAGGCCTCCGCACGCGGCGGAGATGCCCCAGAAGGGGTCTTTTAGGCTGAACAGCAATCCACTTGCTATCACTGCCAGAAGCTGAATGAACAGAAGCTTTCGTGCAACGTTTCGACTCACGAGCGACATAGACATCACGTTTGTACTCCTGCTCCCTTTGAGGTATGCCGCGTGTCGTATAAAACGTTCTTTAATGCTCTGAGTCAAGCATCAAAAAGCGGTCAAATTATACGGTGACACCCCGTGATTTCAAACAATAAGTAGCCAAAACGTGAATAAATATTTAATTATTTTTCATTCGCGCTGTTTTTCTACTTTTCGCCAAAGTGTGAACGATCGTACAAAACTGCAAATACACCGAAAATAGTGATTACAAAGCGTGCACGAGATCACATATTAAACATTTTCGAGCGAACCGCATAAATCATTGTAGCAAAACGGAAGTTCTCATCATTCTGATATATAAGACTTAATCCGCCCACTCTTTTAAAAACACCGCGATACAGAACAAAAACCATTCATTGACATTTATAATAATTTATTAACATGACAAAATGACGAATGGGCTGACTTTTAGCAGACTGATATTTTCCATGTTGACTATTTTAAGTCTTAACAAAAAAAGCCGCGTTACAATGAAGATAAACTTAAGTTAATCGCTGGTTAAATATAGCAGGTCGCTGGCGCTAATTGTCGTGCATTTGTTAACACCAGAGCCCCCACTTTTTCTCTACTTTTTTTGATAAAAATTAAATTTTATTTGCTTTAATAATAACCAAATGACGCTCCCCTTCCAGCTGAGGAACGTTCAACGGCACCACGCTCTCGACGCTAAACGGCGCAGGAAGCTGAGCGATTTCCTCTTCCGGAAGCTGTCCCTTCAATGCGTAAAAGCGCCCAGCGTCACCTGGAAGGTGATGGCACCAGGTCACCATGTCAGTCAGCGAAGCAAATGCACGGCTAATCACGCCGTCAAACGGCGGTTCAGCCGGAAAGTCTTCAACACGGCTCTGCACCGGCGTGATGTTAGTCAGCGCTAACTCGTGCTGTACCTGGCGCAGGAAGCGGACACGTTTGCCCAGGCTATCCAGCAGCGTGAAGTGAGCATCAGGACGCACGATGGACAGCGGAATACCCGGCAGGCCAGGACCGGTACCGACGTCGATAAAGCGTTCACCTTTGAGCGACGGCGCTACCACGATGCTGTCGAGAATATGGCGGACCAGCATCTCGTTAGGATCGCGAACCGAAGTCAGGTTGTAGGCTTTGTTCCACTTGTGCAGCATATCCACGTATGCCACAAGCTGGTTTTTCTGGTGATCGGAGAGGGAAATTCCTGCTTCATTCAGCAGTCGGGAGAGTTTGTTGAGCACGGAGAATACCTGTTAGCGATAATCTGCCGGAAGACGGCTTCGCCCTATCCGGCCTAGGTTATAGGCCCGGCAAGCGTAGCGCTACCGGGCATGTTCGGTGCATTAAGCGCTGCGGCGCAGCAGCCCCTGTTTTTTCAGCCATACCAGCAGAATAGAGATTGCTGCAGGCGTGATCCCGGAGATACGGGACGCCTGGCCTATCGAAACCGGTTTGTGATCGTTGAGTTTAGCGATCACTTCGTTGGACAGGCCGTTAACCTGGCGGTAGTCCAGCGTTGCAGGCAGCAGGGTGTTTTCGTTGCGCTGCTGTTTCTCGATTTCATCCTGCTGACGGGCGATATAGCCTTCGTATTTAACCTGAATTTCTACCTGCTCTGCTGCCTGTTCATCTTCCAGCATAGGAACAAATGGCGTCAACGCGGTCAGTTGTTCGTAGGTCATTTCCGGGCGACGCAGCAGATCTTCACCGCTGGCTTCGCGCGTGAGTGGCGCACTCAGGTGAGCATTCACTTCGGCCGCAGACTCCGATGATGGTGTAATCCAGGTAGACTTCAGACGCTGGCGTTCACGTTCGATGTTCTCCAGCTTCTCGTTAAAGCGTGCCCAACGAACGTCGTCCACCATTCCCAGCTCACGACCGATTTCGGTCAGACGCAGGTCGGCGTTGTCTTCACGCAGCATCAGGCGGTATTCAGCGCGGGAAGTGAACATGCGGTACGGTTCTTTGGTACCGAGCGTGCAAAGATCGTCCACCAGCACCCCGAGGTAAGCCTGATCGCGACGTGGCGCCCAGCCCTCTTTGTCGGCAGACAAACGGGCTGCGTTAAGCCCAGCCAGCATGCCCTGGGCGGCAGCTTCTTCATAGCCGGTAGTGCCGTTGATTTGTCCCGCAAAGAACAGACCGTGGATAAATTTGCTTTCCAGCGTGAGTTTCAGGTCGCGTGGATCGAAGAAATCGTACTCAATGGCGTAGCCAGGACGAACGATTCGCGCGTTTTCCATCCCCTGCATGGAACGGACAATTTGCATCTGCACATCAAACGGCAGGCTGGTGGAGATACCGTTTGGATAAATTTCGTTGGAGGTGAGTCCTTCCGGCTCCAGGAATACCTGATGCTGGTTACGATCGGCAAAGCGCATCACTTTATCTTCGATCGATGGGCAATAGCGCGGGCCGATCCCTTCGATCACGCCAGCGTACATTGGGCTGCGATCGAGGTTATTGCGGATCACCTCATGCGTTTTTTCGTTGGTATGCGTGACGTAGCACGGCATCTGGCGAGGATGCTGAGCGGCGTTCCCCAGGAAGGAGAAGACCGGCAGCGGATTATCGCTGTTTTGCTGGCCCAGGACGCTAAAGTCGATGGTACGCGCATCGATACGCGGTGGCGTACCGGTCTTGAGGCGACTGACGCGCAGCGGCAGTTCGCGCAGACGGCGAGACAGCGGGATAGACGGCGGATCGCCTGCGCGGCCACCGCTGTAGTTATCCAGGCCAATGTGAATCTTGCCGTCGAGGAAGGTACCCACGGTCAGTACCACGGCTTTGGCGCGGAATTTGAGACCCATCTGGGTTACGGCACCAACGACGCGATCGTTTTCAACAATCAGATCTTCAACCGCCTGCTGGAAGATCATCAGGTTCGGTTGGTTCTCCAGCGCAGTGCGTACCGCCTGACGATAGAGCACGCGATCCGCCTGTGCACGGGTGGCGCGAACGGCCGGGCCTTTGCTGGCGTTTAGTATCCTAAACTGAATGCCTGCCTGGTCGATCGCCGTCGCCATCAGGCCGCCAAGGGCATCCACTTCTTTTACCAGGTGTCCTTTCCCAATGCCGCCAATCGCCGGGTTGCAGCTCATCTGCCCCAACGTGTCGATATTGTGTGTCAAAAGCAGAGTCTGTTGACCCATACGCGCTGCGGCCATCGCGGCCTCAGTGCCTGCATGACCCCCGCCAATGATGATGACGTCAAAAGGATCCTGATAAAACATGGTGGTTTGCCTCGCGTAAAGCGGTGTGAAAATGGATTGAAGCCCGGGCCGTGGATTCTACTCAACTTTAGTCGATGGAGAAAGGGTTCGGATCTTGGGTATTAAAAAGAAGATCTTTTTATTTAGAGATCTGTTCTATTGTGATCTCTTATTAGGATCGCCAACCTTTGTGGATAAGTCCGATCCGTATTTTAAGATCAACCGTTTAAGAAGGATCGTTAGCTGTGAATGATCGGTGATCCTGTTCAGTATAAGCTGGGATCAAAACGAAGGGTTATGCACAGGTCAAAAACCAGACACGAGTTATTCTTTGGATAACTACCGGTTGATCCAAGCTTTTAACCAGAGTTATCCACACAATAAATTCCGATCTTTACAAATCTCTGAGCAAAAGATGCCACGATCCCAACCAGATTTCGGCCGGATCTTCAGGAATCTCATGTTCGAGCACGTTGATCTTCAGCGTTTCACCAATCTGTTTGGCCCCGCAGGCTTTCAGTTCGGCATCCAGCTTGTCGATCGCGCCGCAAAACGTGTCATATTCGCGGCTACCAATCCCAATTGCGCCGAAGCGAACCTGAGAGAGATCCGGTTTTTGCTCACGTAATGCTTCATATAAAGGCAGCAGGTTGTCAGGAATGTCTCCTGCACCGTGCGTGGAGCTGATAACCAGCCAGATCCCTTCCATCGGCACATCATCCAGCATCGGCCCGTGCAGCATTTCGCTGGTAAAACCGGCATCTTCCAGTTTTTCAGCCAAATGCTCTGCTACATATTCCGCACTGCCGAGAGTACTGCCGCTGATAAGAGTGATATCTGCCATGATCGCCCACCTATATATAGAGGAGGGCATTGTACGCTGTGTGTGAGCTGGGATCTACCTGTGGAAAAATGTGGGATTAAAAAAGCCGATCATGGCTTGATGGTACGCATGATCGGGTTCTGCAGGACGATCAGGGTTTCGGTGGACTGAATTTCATCAATTGTTTGGATCTTGTTGATAAGTACCTGCTGTAGGGCATCGATGGATTTGCACATCACCTTAATAAAGATGCTGTAGTGCCCGGTGGTGTAGTACGCCTCGGTGACCTCGTCCAGGCTTTCCAGCCTTGCCAGCGCCGAAGGATAGTCCTTGGCGCTCTTCAGGATGATGCCGATAAAGCAGCCTACGTCATAACCCAGCTGCTTAGGACTGACGTCGACGTGCGCACCGGTAATGATGCCCGCCTGCTTCATCTTCTCTACACGAACGTGAATCGTGCCCGGGCTCACGGCGAACTGTTTGGCCAGTTCGGCATAGGCGGTACGGGCATTGGCCATTAACGCCTCAAGGATGCCGCGATCCAGATTGTCGATTTGATAATTTTCCATAGCTTTTTCTTATGAAGATTAATGATTCACTCTATTTTAGCCTGTTATTTTATTGAATCAAAAGTGAGTAAGGCTTTTTATTGTTTGATTATTGAATTGGTGTCCTGTTTTGTTGCTTAATCAATACCAACAGGACGCAGGAGTAAAAATAATGAAAACCGCATACATCGCAAAACAACGCCAGATTAGTTTCGTTAAATCCTATTTTTCCCGTCAGCTGGAAGAGAAGCTAGGGCTCGTAGAAGTCCAGGCGCCGATCTTAAGCCGCGTGGGAGATGGGACACAGGACAACCTGTCTGGTTGCGAGAAGGCGGTTCAGGTGAAAGTGAAAACACTGCCAGATGCCCAGTTCGAAGTGGTTCATTCCCTTGCGAAGTGGAAACGTCAAACCCTGGGACAACACGACTTCAGCGCGGGCGAAGGGCTGTACACGCACATGAAGGCCCTTCGCCCCGATGAAGACCGACTCACCGCTATTCACTCCGTTTACGTTGACCAGTGGGACTGGGAGCGCGTAATGGGTGATGAAGAGCGCCATATCGGTACGCTGGAAAGCACCGTGAAGGCAATCTGGGCGGGTATTAAAGAAACCGAAGCTGCCGTGAGCAAAGAATTTGGTCTGACACCGTTCCTGCCAGAACAGATCCACTTCGTTCATAGCGAAACGCTGCTGAGCCGCTACCCTGGCCTCGATGCAAAAGGGCGTGAGCGCGCGATTGCCAAAGAGCTGGGCGCGGTCTTCCTGATCGGGATCGGCGGTAAACTGTCTGACGGCCAGCGTCACGATGTCCGTGCGCCGGACTATGACGACTGGAGTACCCAGAGTGCTTCCGGCCTCTCTGGCCTGAACGGTGATATTCTGGTGTGGAACCCGGTGCTGGAAGACGCTTTCGAGCTTTCCTCTATGGGGATCCGCGTTGACGCTAAAGCACTGAAGCACCAGTTGGCGTTAACCGGCGATGAAGATCGTCTGCAGCTTGAATGGCACCAGGCGCTGCTGCGCGGTGAAATGCCGCAGACGATTGGCGGTGGGATTGGTCAGTCTCGTTTGACGATGCTGCTGCTGCAACTCTCCCATATCGGGCAGGTACAGTGCGGCGTATGGCCAGCGCAGGTTCGTGAGAGCGTCTCCGCCCTGCTGTAATGCTTACATCAACGCTGCCAGCGTCTTAGCAGGCGGCTTCTCAACCCGGTATCAAAGCGCCAGATATGATCGAAGATGCGCATGATCCCGGGTTTTCCATGTGCAGACATCGCCACCGCATGAAATCGATGCTGATATTTATGCTGCAAATCCCCTACCTTCTTCACCACTTCATCCGGCAGCCGCTGGGCGATAAAATCGGAAATGACCACTGCGTCCGCATCCTGCCACTGCGGGTTTTGCAGCTGCTCAATCACCGCACGCAGACAGCTTGCCATATCGGTACCGCCGCGAAAGCGCTGGCTTAAAAAGCGGATTGCCTGCTCCAGCCCCTGACGATCGGTAAGCTCATAGCGCACCACTTCCGTGGAGAACAGCATAATGTAGCAGCGACGGTTATCCGCCAGCGCTACGCGCATCAGTGCAAGGCAGAAGGCTTTGGCGCACTGCTCGTTGAAGCCGCCCATCGAGCCGGAAGTATCCACGCAGACCACAAACGGGCCGCGCGGCTGTTCATCTTCATCCTGACGAACCACCGGGCGCTCGGTGACCTTCTCACGCCAGGCATCGCCATGCAGGCGGTAGGTCAGCAGTTGCTTCTCCACCAGCCGGCGGTAAAATTCATACTCCAGCTCGGTCATCCCTAGCGTTGCCAGCTCCGGTGGCAGAAGACGCAGAATATCGTCGCTTTGCTGAATGCCATCGACCTGCTCTGGCACGGTGGAGGGTTCGCGCACCATGGTGCGGAAGGTCTCCATCGGCGCATCTTTCTTCGGTACGGATTTCGCTTCTCGGGAGCGCCCGAGCTGTTCAGCCAGACGCATCAGCTCCGGCTGCTGGCTGAGAAACTCGCCGTATTTGACGATCAGCTGATAGTCGCCGCGCTTGAGCTGCCCGGCGCTCATATCCCACAGCCGCCCACCGGCACTGTCGTTCTCCACCAGCACCGGCTCCAGCTGGCCACTCAAGGTCATACGCTCCTGCACTTCGCTCAACAGTTGTTCGCGCTCTTCTTCCAGCATCTGCTGGTTAAGCGACGTTACCTGAACGACCAGGCTCAGCCGCCAGCGTTGCAGGAACAGGGTATGTAGCGCGGGGGTAAAGGTCGCATTGTTGGCGACAAGCTGCTGCGCCTGTGTTGCAAACGGCGAATGTAGCCGCGTTAGTAGCGCCAGAATCTGCGGTAGTTGAACGATAAACTGCGCGGTGGAAAGCAGCTGACTCTGCTGGTAGCAAATGACCTCTTCTTCCAGCTCCGGCGGAACCGGCGCCCCTTTCAGGCGGCCCTTAAAGGTGTCTCGCCAGCGGGGGAGATCGTCGGTAATCGCAGTTTTTAAACGAGGAAACTTTTCAAAAAAGATAGCCAACTGCGGCGAGGCCAGCAGGGCGATGATCATCTCTTCGATCATCCCCTCTTCGCTGACCGCCAGCATGACGTTGAGCGTATCGATAGTCAGCATTAAAGCTGCGCCTGCTTAATTTGAGCGGCCACATCCTGCAGGCTGGCTTCAATTCGGCCGAGCCACTCTTCATTAATAAAGAGGCATTTTTGCTGTTCGCTAAAGCGGTTGTGCTGCTGGTGCCACTCTTCATCCAGCGCGAGCAGCTGCTGGCGGATTTCCGCCGGCATATTCTCCGTTGTCCCCGTTCCGGGTAATGAAAGGCGCGTCCCCTGAAGACTGACATCCCGCACTACCAGGTGCTGGCTGGCGTCGACTTCCATATTCAGCGCCAGCGCAAAGCCGATGCCGTTGAGCTTGCCGCGGATTTCGCCGCTCTTCTCCAGCCAGTTTGCCAGTGCCTGACGGTCAAAAGCGATGTGAATAACGTCGATATCGTGCAGTTTGAGCGGTTTTTGCAGCAGCAGCGTCACCGTTGGCGACTGCACCTCTGACGGCAGCTCATAGTGGGGCTTGCGGCTGAACATGCCGCCAAGTCGGGTGACCTTCAGCGCCGTTTTGTCGCTTTGCTGCTGCTGAATTTGCAGACGCTGCTGGGTAATAGCGCCTAGCTTATTGAGCATCGCCTGCTGCTGCCATGCATGCCCGGTCATCAAAATATCTATTTGTTGTTGAAGCAGATTTCGGCTTTCTGCGTCATGCCATAGGCACTCTTTTAAGAGGATCAAATCGATGGGTGCGATCGTATCGCGGCCGCTGAAGAAGGCGCAGGCCTGAAGCAGACGTATCGCTTTTTTCCAGCGACGATCGGAGACGTAAGGCGCATTCGGCAGATTATCGAGCTGCTGACGCAGGGTGAAGATCAGCTCAAACACGGCATCCGGCAGCTTCACGTTGCCGATATCCTTCTGCCACTGGAAGTACTCTTCATCGGTGACCTGAAGGTTGGCGGGAATCGGGTTGTCGTTCTCGTCCTGCTGGCTAATCAGCATCGAGCGGAAATTGCCTTTGTCCTGTACTTTGTCGAGCCACAGGCGAATCAGCATACGGTCATACAGCGCTTCGAGGCTGCTTTCCGCTTCCGGCAGTTCGTTGGAGGCCGTCACCAGCAGGCGCATCGGGATTTTTTCGACGCTGGCGCCGTTACGGAAGTGGCGTTCGTTAATGGCGGTCAGCAAGGTGTTCAGAATCGCCGGGCCGGCTTTCCAGATCTCATCAAGGAAGACGATTTCCGCTTCTGGCAAGTAGCCAGCGGTCAGACGCTCATAGCGCCCTTCATCTTTTAAGGCCTGAATAGAGAGCGGGCCGAATACCTCTTCGGGCGTAGAGAAACGTGTCATCAGGTATTCAAAGGCGCGGGCGTGCTGGAAGGCAAACTTCAGGCGGCGGGCGATCAGGCTTTTGGCGATGCCGGGAGGGCCGAGTAAAAACACGCTCTCACCGCTGAGGGCCGCCAACAGACAGAGCCGCATGGCGTGGCTACGCTCAAAAAGGCCCTTCTCCAGCGCGCTGCTCAGGCGCGAAATTCTTTCTGCTAATAAATGTGGTTGCGCCATAATTAAGTTGCGTCCTTTCACCGTTTATTCTGCTAACTGGCTGAGTATAGACGTATAACTCTTTAGGTGAATAGCCTGAATAGTACCTCGCTATTTATTGAGGCAGGTTAAGATGACGCAATTAAGGGGTACGATTTTGATGTTAATCGTGCATACTGTGCGCTTTTGGTGGGCCAAGGGACTAGGCACACATTTGTTTCGTAAACGAAAGACTAGTCTATGAGCACTGATAAGAAACAATCTTTATCAGCGATTACACTCGCTGCAATTGGCGTGGTATACGGCGATATCGGTACCAGCCCTCTTTATACGCTTCGTGAATGTTTGTCTGGGCAGTTTGGTTTTGGCGTTGAACGTGACGCGGTTTTTGGCTTCCTGTCATTAATTTTCTGGCTGCTGATTTTTACAGTATCACTTAAATACATTACCTTCGTGATGCGGGCGGATAACGCCGGTGAAGGCGGGATCCTTACGCTGATGTCACTTGCTGGGCGTAATACCTCCGCAAAGACGACATCAATACTGGTGATCCTTGGGCTTATTGGGGGAAGCTTCTTCTATGGTGAAGTGGTCATTACCCCGGCTATCTCGGTGATGTCGGCGATCGAAGGTCTGGAGATCATCGCGCCTACGCTTGATACCTGGATTGTCCCCATTTCAATCATCGTCCTGACGCTGCTTTTTGCTATCCAGAAGCACGGTACCAGCATGGTCGGCAAACTGTTCGCGCCGATTATGCTTATCTGGTTCCTGCTGCTGGCGGTACTGGGCGCGCGGAGTATTATTGCTAACCCGGAAGTCCTGCATGCCCTGAACCCTTACTGGGCGGTGAACTTCTTCCTGCAATATAAAACCGTCTCTTTCGTTGCATTGGGCGCGGTGGTGCTGTCGATTACCGGCGTGGAAGCGCTGTATGCCGATATGGGGCACTTCGGGAAATTACCGATTCGTCTGGCCTGGTTCTCGGTGGTTCTGCCATCACTGGTGCTGAACTACTTTGGTCAGGGCGCACTGTTGTTAAAGCACCCGGAAGCGATTAAGAACCCGTTCTTCCTGTTGGCCCCTGATTGGGCGCTGATTCCGATGCTGGTGATTGCGGCATTGGCGACGGTTATCGCCTCTCAGGCGGTTATCTCCGGGGTCTTCTCGTTGACTCGCCAGGCGGTGCGCCTGGGGTATCTGTCACCGATGCGCATTATTCATACCTCGGAAATGGAGTCCGGCCAGATCTATATCCCGTTTATCAACTGGCTGCTTTATATCTCGGTGGTGGTGGTTATCGTCAGCTTTGAGCACTCCTCAAACCTGGCGGCGGCGTACGGTATTGCCGTGACCGGGACCATGGTGCTGACGACGATTCTGTTCACTACGGTGGCACGCAAGAACTGGCGCTGGAACAAGTTCTTTGTGGCGCTGCTGTTCGTGGCGTTTATGTGCATCGACATTCCGCTGTTCTCGGCGAACCTCGATAAAATCGTCTCCGGCGGTTGGCTGCCGCTGACGCTGGCGCTGATTATGTTCACCATCATGACTACCTGGAAAAGCGAGCGTTTCCGCCTGCTGCGTCGTATGCATGAACACGGTAATTCCCTGGAAGCGATGATTGCTTCACTGGAGAAATCGCCGCCGGTACGTGTACCGGGCACGGCGGTGTATATGTCTCGTGCGCTGAACGTGATTCCGTTTGCCATGCTGCATAACCTCAAGCACAACAAGGTGCTGCACGAGCGGGTTATCCTGCTGACGCTGCGTACCGAAGATGCGCCGTACGTACATAACGTTCGCCGCGTGCAGATTGAGCAGCTCTCGCCTACCTTCTGGCGCGTCGTGGCCAGCTACGGCTGGCGTGAAACGCCAAACGTGGAAGAGGTGTTCCACCGCTGCGGTCTGGAAGGCTTAAGCTGCCGAATGATGGAAACCTCGTTCTTTATGTCGCATGAGTCGCTGATTGTCGGCAAGCGTCCGTGGTACCTACGCCTGCGCGGCAAGCTTTACCTGCTGCTGCAGCGCAACGCGCTTCGCGCGCCGGATCAGTTCGAGATCCCGCCAAACCGCGTTATCGAACTGGGTACCCAGGTCGAAATCTAATGCTATCAACGCCCTCCCTCATTTTGACGGAGGGCGTTTTTTTATCCCCTCCCCTTTGTTCGCGAAACGTTTCGATGGCGATCACATTTCTATAACCTGATGGTGGTTTTCTGTTCGCTCTTCAGACTAAACTGATGCTAGCGAAACGTTTCGCTAGTGGAGCAAGAAAACAAAATGAAGAAAGGCACGGTACTCAACTCTGAAATCTCGTCGGTTATCTCCCGTTTGGGGCATACCGATACGCTGGTGGTGTGCGATGCGGGTTTACCTATTCCCCGCAGCACGGCGCGCATTGATATGGCGCTGACCCAGGGCGTTCCCACCTTTATGCAGGTGCTGGGTGTGGTGACGCAGGAGATGCAGATCGAGGCCGCCATTCTCGCCGCGGAAATTCAGCAACATAATCCGCAGCTCCACGAAGCGTTGCTCAAACATATTGAGCAGCTGCAGCAACACCAGGGAAACACCATTGATGTTCGTTACGTCTCACATGAACAGTTCAAACAACAAACCGCAGACAGTCAGGCGGTGATTCGCAGCGGGGAGTGTTCCCCGTATGCGAATATCATTCTCTGTGCTGGCGTCACCTTCTGAGGCCATCATGGACGCACTCTTACAACTCAAAGGGATCGATAAATCGTTCCCAGGCGTGAAGGCCCTTTCCGGTGCTGCGCTAAATGTCTATGCCGGGCGCGTGATGGCGCTGGTCGGCGAGAACGGCGCGGGCAAATCCACCATGATGAAAGTGCTGACCGGGATTTATGCCCGTGATGCCGGTTCATTATTATGGCTGGGCAAAGAGACCACCTTTAATGGTCCTAAATCTTCCCAGGAAGCCGGTATCGGCATCATCCACCAGGAGCTGAACCTGATCCCGCAACTGACGATTGCCGAGAACATTTTCCTCGGCCGTGAGTTCGTGAATCGCTTTGGCAAAATCGACTGGAAAAAGATGTACGCCGAGGCCGATATCCTGCTGGCAAAACTCAATCTGCGCTTTAAGAGCGACCGCCTGGTGGGCGACCTCTCTATCGGCGATCAGCAGATGGTGGAAATTGCCAAGGTGCTGAGCTTTGAGTCGAAGGTCATCGTAATGGATGAACCGACTGATGCACTGACCGATACCGAAACCGAGTCCCTGTTCCGCGTTATCCGCGAGCTGAAATCGCAGGGGCGCGGCATTGTTTATATCTCCCACCGTATGAAAGAGATTTTCGAGATCTGCGACGACGTCACCGTCTTCCGCGACGGGCAGTTTATTGCCGAGCGTGAAGTGGCGAGCCTCGATGAAGACCGCCTGATTGAAATGATGGTCGGACGTAAGCTCGAAGATCAGTACCCGCATCTCGATAAAGCGCCGGGTGAAATCCGCCTGAAGGTGGACGCACTGTGTGGGCCTGGCGTAGAAAACGTCTCCTTCACGTTGCGTAAAGGCGAAATCCTGGGCGTTGCCGGGTTGATGGGCGCAGGTCGTACCGAACTAATGAAGGTGCTATACGGCGCGCTGCCGCGCACCAGCGGCTATGTAACCCTCGACGGTCATGAAGTGGTAACCCGTTCACCGCAGGATGGCCTGGCAAACGGCATCGTGTATATCTCCGAAGACCGTAAGCGCGATGGCCTGGTGCTGGGCATGTCGGTGAAAGAGAACATGTCGCTGACCGCGCTGCGTTATTTCAGCCGTGCCGGCGGTGGCCTGAAGCATAAAGACGAACAGCAGGCGGTTGGCGACTTTATCCGTCTGTTTAACGTCAAAACCCCTTCCATGGAACAGGCTATCGGCCTGCTCTCCGGCGGTAACCAGCAGAAAGTGGCGATTGCCCGCGGCCTGATGACCCGCCCGAAGGTGCTGATCCTCGATGAACCGACGCGTGGCGTCGACGTCGGGGCGAAGAAAGAGATTTACCAGCTTATCAACCAGTTCAAGGCCGACGGCCTGAGCATCATTCTGGTCTCTTCCGAGATGCCAGAAGTCCTGGGGATGAGCGATCGCATTATTGTGATGCATGAAGGGCATCTCGGCGGTGAGTTTTCACGCGAGCAGGCCACCCAGGAAGTATTAATGGCTGCCGCAGTGGGCAAGCTTAACCGCGTGAACCAGGAGTAAAAAAGATGACAACCCAGTCTGTGGCGGGTCGCCGCTATTTCACTAAAGCATGGCTGCTGGAGCAAAAATCGCTGATAGCCCTGCTGGTGCTGATAGCGATTGTATCGACCATGAGCCCGAACTTTTTTACCGTCAATAACCTGTTCAACATCCTGCAGCAAACCTCCGTGAATGCGATCATGGCGGTTGGGATGACGCTGGTCATTTTAACGTCGGGGATCGACCTGTCCGTCGGTTCTCTGCTGGCGTTGACCGGCGCGGTCGCCGCGTCGATTGTGGGCATCGAAGTTAATGCGCTGGTGGCGGTTGCTGCCGCACTCGCATTAGGTGCCGCAATCGGGGCCGTTACCGGCGTTATTGTCGCCAAAGGGCGCGTTCAGGCGTTTATCGCCACGCTGGTGATGATGCTGTTGCTGCGCGGTGTGACCATGGTGTACACCAACGGCAGTCCGGTGAATACCGGGTTTACCGATAACGCCGATGTCTTCGGCTGGTTCGGGATTGGTCGTCCGCTGGGCATCCCTACTCCGGTATGGATCATGGGGATTGTCTTCCTGGCCGCGTGGTACATGCTGCACCATACCCGTCTGGGTCGTTATATCTATGCGCTGGGCGGTAACGAAGCGGCAACGCGTCTTTCCGGTATCAGCGTTAATAAAGTCAAAATTATCGTCTACTCTCTGTGCGGGCTGCTGTCGGCGCTGGCGGGGATTATCGAAGTGGCGCGTCTCTCCTCTGCGCAACCGACGGCGGGTACCGGCTATGAGCTGGATGCTATCGCGGCGGTGGTGCTGGGCGGTACCAGCCTGGCAGGCGGTAAAGGTCGTATCGTCGGCACGCTTATCGGTGCGCTGATTCTTGGGTTCTTGAACAACGGTTTGAACTTGTTAGGCGTTTCTTCTTATTACCAGATGATCGTTAAAGCAGTCGTCATTTTGCTGGCGGTGCTGGTGGACAACAAAAAGCAGTAATTCACGACACTACAGGACATCTTAGATATGAACATGAAAAAACTGGCTACCCTGGTTTCTGCGGTTGCGCTGAGCGCCACCGTGAGCGCGAACGCAATGGCGAAAGACACCATTGCGCTGGTTATCTCTACCCTGAATAACCCGTTCTTCGTCTCCCTGAAGGATGGCGCGCAGAAAGAAGCCGATAAACTGGGTTACAACCTGGTGGTTCTGGACTCACAGAATAACCCGGCGAAAGAGCTGGCTAACGTTCAGGATTTAACGGTTCGTGGCACCAAAATTCTGCTGATCAACCCAACTGACTCCGATGCCGTAGGTAACGCCATCAAGATGGCTAACCAGGCAAAAATCCCGGTTATCACCCTGGACCGCGTCGCCTCTAAAGGTGAGGTCGTGAGCCACATTGCTTCCGATAACGTGCTGGGCGGCAAAATCGCGGGTGATTACATCGCGAAGAAAGCCGGTGAAGGTGCGAAGGTTATCGAACTGCAGGGGATTGCCGGGACTTCCGCAGCGCGCGAGCGTGGCGAAGGCTTCCAGCAGGCCGTTGCCGCTCACAAATTTAACGTCCTGGCGAGCCAGCCTGCTGATTTTGACCGTACTAAAGGCCTGAACGTGATGCAGAACCTGCTGACTGCGCACCCAGACGTGAAAGCGGTCTTCGCACAGAACGACGAAATGGCGCTGGGTGCACTGCGTGCGCTGCAGACTGCCGGTAAATCCGATGTGATGGTGGTTGGGTTTGACGGTACGCCTGATGGCGAGAAAGCGGTAAAAGATGGCAAACTGGCGGCGACTATCGCGCAGTTACCTGACCAGATCGGTGCTACCGGCGTGGAAACCGCTGACAAAGTGCTGAAAGGCGAAAAGGTCCAGGCGAAATATCCTGTTGACCTGAAGCTGGTAATTAAGCAGTAATAACGCGAATGCGATTCAGGCTCTCGCAGCCTGAGGGACAACATCAAAAATAAAAGCAGGGCACGCGCCACCGGTAAGTCAGCCGGTGGCGCATCTTACCGGACACTCTGAAAATGAAAACCGCAGGCAAACTCGTCGTCCTTGGCAGCATCAATGCCGATCACATTCTCAATCTTGAATCTTTCCCGACGCCTGGCGAAACCGTCACCGGTAGCCATTATCAGGTCGCTTTTGGCGGTAAAGGCGCAAACCAGGCGGTTGCCGCCGGGCGCAGCGGTGCGGATATCGCGTTTATTGCCTGCACGGGCGACGACGATATTGGTGAGCGCATCCGCAAACAGTTACAGGTTGACCGCATTGACGTTGCGCCGGTAAGCGCCGTGGCGGGCGAGTCGACCGGTGTGGCGCTGATCTTCGTGAACGGCGAAGGCGAAAACGTTATTGGTATCCATGCCGGAGCCAACGCCGCATTATCAACTTCATTAGTCGACGCTCAGCGTGAACGCATTGCTCAGGCCGATGCGCTGCTGATGCAGCTTGAATCACCGCTGGGCAGCGTACTGTTGGCCGCGCAGATTGCCCACCAGAACCAGACCACCGTGGTATTAAACCCGGCCCCGGCGCGCGAGCTGTCGGATGAACTCCTGTCGCTGGTGGATATCATTACCCCGAATGAAACCGAAGCCGAGAAGCTGACCGGCGTGCGGGTAGAAAACGATGAAGACGCCGCGCAAGCTGCGAAGGTCCTGCATGCCAAAGGTATCGATACGGTGATCATCACTCTCGGTAGCCGTGGTGTATGGGCCAGCGTGAAGGGCGAAGGGCGTCGCGTTCCTGGTTTTAAAGTCCAGGCCATCGATACCATCGCGGCGGGCGACACCTTTAACGGTGCACTGATGACCGCGCTGCTGGAAAACACGCCGCTGGCGGATGCGCTGCGCTTTGCTCATGCAGCCGCGGCGATCGCCGTGACGCGTAAAGGCGCTCAGCCATCGGTTCCATGGCGTGAAGAGATCGACGAATTCTTACGTCAACAGGGGTAATGCTTGGCCACGATGAAGGATGTTGCTCGCCTGGCGGGCGTTTCCACCTCAACCGTATCGCACGTCATCAATAAAGATCGCTTCGTCAGCGAGGCGATTACCGAGAAAGTTGATGCGGCCATCAAAACGCTGAACTACGCGCCGTCGGCGCTGGCGCGTAGCCTCAAACTGAATCAGACCCATACTATTGGCATGCTGATCACCGCCAGTACCAACCCGTTCTACTCTGAACTGGTGCGCGGCGTCGAGCGCAGCTGCTTTGAGCGCGGCTATAGCCTGGTGCTGTGTAACACTGAAGGCGATGAGCAGCGAATGAACCGCAATCTTGAGACGCTGATGCAAAAGCGTGTCGATGGGCTGCTGCTGCTGTGCACCGAAACGCACCAGCCGTCGCTGGAGATCATGCAGCGCTACCCTTCTATTCCTTCCGTGATGATGGACTGGGCACCGTTTGACGGTGACAGCGACCTGATTCAGGATAATTCGCTGTTTGGCGGCGATATGGCGACCCGTTACCTGATTGAACGCGGCCATACGCGTATTGCCTGTATTGCTGGCCCGCTGGATAAAACCCCGGCGCGTTTGCGTCTGGAGGGATACCGGGAAGCGATGCATAACGCGAAGCTGCCCATCCTGGACGGCTATGAGATTACCAGCGACTTCGAATTCGGCGGTGGTCTGGAGGCGATGCAGCAGTTGCTGAAGCATCCCGAGCGCCCGGATGCGGTCTTTGTCGGCAATGATGCCATGGCGGTCGGCGCCTATCAGGCGCTGTATCAGGCCGGTTTACGTATTCCACAGGACATGGCGGTGATTGGCTATGATGACATCGAGCTGGCGCGCTATATGACACCGCCGCTGACCACCATTCACCAACCGAAAGATGAACTTGGCGAGCTGGCGATTGATGTGCTGATTCATCGTATCGCCCAGCCCGGGCAGAAACAGCAGCGTATGCAGCTGACGCCCGAGCTGGTGGTTCGCGGCTCGGTGTGAGGCTAGTGCTTTTCTTTTATTAGGTTGCGGCCATCTTTCGGCCGCAGCAGCAGGAACATCAGCGCGGATATCGCCGTAATCACACCCATGGTAATAAAGGTATAGTGGAACTGATCGATGGTTGAGCCCACGATACTCTGGTAGGAACGTAGCACCGCGGCACTGATGGCGACCCCCAGACTAATCGACAACTGTTGGGTCACCGCCAGCAGACTATTGCCGCCGCTGGCGTTATCGTCCGTCAGGTCGGCAAGCGTAATGGTGTTCATCGAGGTGAACTGCGTCGACATCGCCATCCCCAGCACCAGCAGCGGCAGAATCAGCATCCATATCGGCATCGACGGCGATTGCAGTGAGAACTGCGCGATCATCAGGCCAATGAACAGCGTGACTCCCACCAGTGTTTTCCGATAGCCCAAACGGCGCAATACGGCAGTGACGGTCGATTTCGCAATAATCGAACCGATAGCCGTCGGCGCCATCATGCAGCCCGCGATCAGCGCCGGATAACCAAAGCCCACCTGGAGCATCAAGGGCATCAGGAACGGTACGCAGCCGGTGCCCAGGCGTGTTGCCAGGTTTCCGGCGATACCGACGGAAAAGGTACGGGTCTTGAACAGCGACAGTGAAATCAGCGGCGTAGGGTGCTTACGCGCGTGGCGGATATAGGCGAGCAGCAGCAGGATGCTGAGCAGGACTATCATTAATGCCACCCAGCCCGACACGATCTGCTCCCCGAGCAGTTCCATACCGATGGAGAATAGCACCAGGCTTAGCCCGAAGAGCAGGAAACCGGAGAAGTCGAAGCGCCGCCGCGGCGTGGTGAAGTTCGGCATATATTTTCGGGCGTACAGCATCCCGACAACGCCAATCGGTATGTTAATGAGGAAAATCCAGTGCCAGGTGGCCCAGGTAACGAATACGCCGCCGAGCACTGGGCCAAGAATCGGCCCAATCAGGCCCGGCATGGTGACAAAGTTAAGTACCGGCAGCAGTTCGCTGCGCGGATAGGCGCGCAGTAACGCCAGGCGCGCGACGGGCATCATCATGGCGCCGCCAATCCCTTGAATCACCCGGAAGATAACCAGCTCAGTTAATGAAGAAGAGAGCGCACAGGCCAGAGAGCCCAGAGTGAACAGGCTCACCGCTAACATAAAGACGCGGCGGGTACCGAAACGGTCGGCCAGCCAACCGCTCACCGGGATCAGCATCGCGACGGTCAGCGTATAGCTGATAATCGCCGACTGCATGGCCAGCGGCGAACGGTTCAGGCTGTGGGCGATGGCCGGAAGGGCGGTATTGAGGATGGTGGCGTCCAGCGCCTGCATAAAGAAGGCCATTGCCGCTATCCACGGCAGACCAGCCATACTCCGCGCTTTCTTTTCAGTCATGCGATGTCCTCTAGACGGCTTCCCGGATATGCGGCGCGTTTAATAACGCCTGACATGCCAGAAACGCCTGCTGACCGTCGCCATCCTGGATAGCATCAACAATGGCCTGGTGGCTATCCAACTCGATTACTTCATCTTCAGTAATAGAGGTGAAATAGATGTGGTATACCGAATGGAAGAGCTTGGCGAAGGAGGTCAGAAACGGGTTCGCGCTCATTTCATAGATGTGCTCGTGCCAGGAGGTGTCGATATCAATCCAGCGAGTACGGTCGAACGCTTTCTCTAGCGTCGCCATCTCTTCCATCAATGTATTGAGGTGCGCTTTCTGTTCCGCCGTGCCTAACGTCGCGGCTAGCATGCAGGCCTGAGGCTCGAGGCTGCGGCGCAGTACCAGGAAGTGTTTCATCACCGACTGGAAGTTATCTGCGGTCAGCCACCAGGAGATAAGCTCGGTGTCGAGGAAGTTCCAGTGCGCCTGAGGCATGACGCGCGTACCGATACGCGGGCGCGGGAGCAGCATGCCTTTTGCTGAAAGGGTTTTTACCGCTTCACGAACGGCGGTTCGACTGACGCCGAAAATCTCGCCCAGTTCCATCTCGCCGGGGAGGATGCTTTCCGGCGGGTATTCACCGGTTAATATCTTCTGGGCTATTTTCTCAGCCAGGACCCAGGAGATGTTCTTTTGAGCTGCCAGTTGCTGTGCGCTTAGAGACATAAATGCCATTCCTATTATTTATCTTTCTTTAGTATGCCATTTGATGTGCTGAATCGGTGTTAAAAACAGCAGTTCGGGCCTTTAACGGTGCATTGCTGCACGATTTGTTGAAAAAGAGAGCGGGCGATAAATTATTTTAAATTTATGCTTGCGGGATCTCAATTACTCCCTATAATGCGGCCCCACTGAGACGGAACAACGGCAAACAAGCCGCCGGGTCAGCGAGTTTCTCCTGAGAAACTCGGCAGAGAAAGGCGAAATTAAACGCTTGACTCTGAAAGAGGAAAGCGTAATATACGCCACCTCGCAACAGTGAGCGAAAGCCGTGTTGCACTGCTCTTTAACAATTTATCAGACAATCTGTGTGGGCACTCGAAGATACGGATTCTTAACGTCGCAAGACGATAAATGAATACCAAGTCTCT
>NZ_JABBJF010000010.1 GCF_014218705.1 Kluyvera sichuanensis
GGCTGGGTGTGTAAGCGTAGCGATACGTTGAGCTAACCAGTACTAATGAACCGTGAGGCTTAACCTTACAACGCCGAAGATGTTTTGGCGAAAGAAAGACATCGATATTCAGCTTGATTACAGATTACATCAGAACGCAAAAGCGGTCTGATAACAGAATTTGCCTGGCGGCTGTAGCGCGGTGGTCCCACCTGACCCCATGCCGAACTCAGAAGTGAAACGCCGTAGCGCCGATGGTAGTGTGGGGTCTCCCCATGCGAGAGTAGGGAACTGCCAGGCATCAATTTAGTGAAAAAGCCCATCCTGACGGATGGGCTTTTTTGCGTCTGCGGAAAGTGAAAGAACGGTGAACATCCCGGGGTCACTGCGTTCGCCCAGGCTACAAATCTTACGCCATCTCCCCAATCGTCTTACGAAAACGCACCAGTGCAATACCAAAGAACGCTCCGCCAATGGCCAGCAGCGTCAGAAACTGCGGCCAGACGATAGCAAAATCGGCACCGCGATAAAGAATAGCCTGCGCCAGGCTCACGAAATGCGTGGTGGGCATGGTAAGCATGATGTCTTGCACCAGCTGCGGCATGCTCTCTCTCGGCGTTGAACCGCCGGACAGCATCTGCAACGGCAGCAGCACAAGGATCATCAATAGACCCAGCTGTGGCATAGATCGGGCGATGGTGCCCATAAAAATGCCGATCGACGTGGTCGCAAACAGGCTCAGCGCGACCCCCAACATAAATAGCGGGATTGACCCCTCTATCGGCACCTGCAGGATCCCCTGCACCATCAACATCAGCGACAGCCCCGACACCACCAGAACCACCAGTCCCATCGACCAGATCTTAGCGAGCATAATCTCAAACGGCGTTACCGGCATCACCAGCAGGTGCTCAACCGTACCGTGCTCACGCTCGCGGATCAACGCCGATCCGGTAAGCACGATCGCCAGCATCGTAATGTTGTTGATGATCGCCATCACCGCGCCAAAACGCGCCTGCTCGAGGTTCGGGTTAAAGCGCATCCTCACTGCCAGCTCCACCGGCAACGCACTGTTATCCCGATACCGCGCGACAAAACTGTTCACCTCGCCGGTTACGATATTCTGGATATAGCTGTTGCCGGTAAATGCCTGGCTCATACGGGTGGCATCGACGTTAACCTGCAAATCCGGCTGCCTTCCTGCCAGCACATCCCGTTGAAAATTAGGTGGAATATTGATGGCGAAGGTATAGCGCCCGGCATCCAGCCCTGCGTCCATCTCGTCGGCGGTAATCAGCTCGGGTTCAAGGAACCACGGCCGATAGAAGCCGTTGATAATCCGCGATGAGAGCTGTGATTTATCCATATCGGCAATAGCAATCGGCGCCAGGTGCAGAGAGCCTGGCATCACCGTTGCCGAAGAGTAGACCGACACGGTGAAGGCAAACACAATCAGCGTCAGCATCGCCTTATCGCCCAGCAGGCTGCGCAGTTCCTTCACGCCAAGGTTATAAATATTGCGTAATCCGCGCATCATCCCTCCTGTTTTTTCAGCAGCCACACGCTTAATCCCAGCACCAGCGGTACGGCAATCAGCAGCGGAATAAACGACGCCCACAGATCACCTAGCCCCAGCGCTTTTGAGAAAGTGCCGCGGGCGATGGTCAGGAAGTGGCTGGTTGGGTAGATCTGGCCAATCCAGCGGCCTGGCCCTTCAAGCGACGCGACCGGATCGATCATCCCGGAGAACTGGGTGGCGGGAATCAGCGTAATGATCGCCGTCCCGAAGATCGCCGCGATCTGGCTCTTCATAAAGGTGGAGATCAACAGCCCCAGCCCGGTGGCGATGGTGACATACAGCAGTGCCGCCAGCGTCAGCGTCAGGAAACTCCCCTTATGCTGCACGCCAAAAACGAATACCGACAGCGCGCAGAGCAGCAGAAAGTTGAACATCCCGAGCACGATGTAAGGCATCTGCTTACCGAGTAAAAACTCGGTGCGGGTGGTGGGCGTTACGTACAGGTTGATGATCGAACCCAGCTCTTTCTCCCGCACCACGCTCAGCGCGCTGAGCATCGCCGGGATCATCATCAGCAGCAGGGGGATCACCGCCGGAACGATTGCCGGCAGGCTTTTCACATCCGGGTTATAGCGATAACGTGTTTCAATAGAAATCAACGAGGTATCCCGGTTGGCGGAAGGCTGCCGCCCAGCCATCTCCTGTAACCACGAAAGGTGCATCGCCTGCACGTAGCCGCGCACCGTTTCCGCGCGGTTTGGCATCGCGCCATCGACCCACACGCCTATCTGCACCGGCGTGCCGCGGGCAATATCACGGCCAAAGTTTGGCGGAATTTCGATGGCGACCGCCAATTCGCCATCGCGCATTCGGCGGTCCAGTTCGTCGTAGCTATGTAACGGCGGCTGCTCGATAAAATAGCGCGAACCGGCAATGTTCTGCGACCAGCCCTGACTGCTGACGGTTTGATCGCGGTCGAGCACCGCAAAGCGCAGATCCTCCACGTCCATGCTGATCCCATAGCCCATGATAAACATCAGGATCACCGTTCCCAGCAGCGCCAGTGTCGATCGCACCGGATCGCGGCGCAGCTCCAGCGCTTCACGGCGGCTATAGCTGAACAGACGGCGCAGGCTAAAGGCCTGACGCGGTGGTTCGCTCTCGGTTTTCACGGGCGCTTCCGCCATCTCTGCAACAGGAATGGGATCGGAGGCCTCCTTCAGGTAAGCAATAAACGCCTCTTCCAGCGTGGCTGCGCCGCGCTTTTCGACCAGCGCCTGTGGGGTATCGCTGGCCAGCACCTTGCCCGCGTGCATCAGCGAAATACGGTCGCAGCGCTCCGCCTCGTTCATAAAGTGGGTGGAGATAAAAATGGTGACCTTATCCTGGCGTGCCAGGTCGACCATCAACTGCCAGAACATATCGCGGGCCACCGGGTCTACGCCGGAGGTCGGTTCGTCGAGGATCAGCATCTCCGGGCGATGGATAACCGCCACCGCCAGCGACAGACGCTGGCGAATACCGAGCGGCAGCGCGGTAGGCAGGGCATTCTCTACCTCGGTGAGCATAAAGCGCCGGCTCATCTCGGCAACCCGTGCAGGAATTTCGTCATCCGGGATATGGAACAGCTTGGCGTGTAGCTCCAGGTTCTGCCGTACGCTCAGCTCGCTGTAGAGCGAGAAAGCCTGCGACATGTAGCCTACCCGGCGGCGGGTCTCGATATCTTTTGGATCGACCGGCTGACCAAACAGCCAGGCTTCCCCTTCGCTGGCAGGCAGCAGCCCGGTCAGCATCTTCATGGTGGTGGACTTACCGCAGCCGTTAGAGCCGAGGAAGCCGAAAATCTCGCCGCGGGCGATACGAAAGTTCACGTGATCCACCGCGACAAAGTTGCCAAAGCGCATAGTCAGCCCGCGCGCTTCAATGGCGATCTCCTCTTCAGAGGTATCGCGCGGCGGGATGATAACCTGCTGGTGCGCGTTGCGCTGCGACTCTGGCAGTAGGGCGATAAACGCCTGCTCCAGCGTCTGGCTATGGGTGTGGTGACGCAGTTCTTCCGCGCTGCCGGTGGCCAGCACCTCCCCGGCGTTCATGGCCACCAGCCAGTCGAAGCGCTCGGCCTCTTCCATATAGGCGGTGGCGACCAGCACGCTCATCTCCGGTTGGCGCTCGCGGATGCTGTCGATAAGCTCCCAGAACTGCGCGCGTGAGAGCGGGTCCACACCGGTGGTGGGTTCATCAAGGATCAGTAACTCTGGATCGTGGATCAGCGCACAGCACAGGCCGAGCTTCTGCTTCATCCCACCGGAGAGTTTCCCCGCCGGGCGGTCGCGGAACGGCGCCAGCCCGGTGCTTTGCAGCAGCTCGTCAATACGGGCTTCACGCTCGCTTTTATCGTGACCAAACAGCCGCGCGAAGAAGTCGACGTTCTCGTAGACCGACAGGGTGTGATAGAGGTTTTTGCCCAGCCCCTGCGGCATCCAGGCGATTTTCGGGCAGACATCGCGGCGGTGCCGGGCATCGCGCATATCGCCGCCGAGCACCATCACGTTACCTTGCTCAATTACCCGCGCGCCGGCAATCAGCGACAGCAGGCTCGATTTCCCCACGCCGTCCGGGCCAATCAGCCCCACCATCCGTCGTGAGGGGAGGGTCAGCGTGATATCGCGCAGCGCGACGGTGGCACCGAAATGCTGGCCGACGTGCTCCAGCCGGGCGACGGCGGGGTGGATATCCTGTTTCATTGCGGAAACCTCACCATCAGCGTGGCAGGCCACGGCTGCTGGTTATCCAGGCGTACATAGGCCATTCCCGGCAGGCCGGTTTTCACATACTCAAGGTGTTCAGCCAACAGTTCCGGCGGAATGCGCGCTTTAACGCGGAACATCAGCTTAAGCCGTTCATCGCTGGTTTCGACAGTTTTCGGCGTGAACTGGGCGACGCTTGCCACAAAGCTGATATTGGCAGGGATCACCAGATCCGGCGCGGCATCCAGAATGATGCGCACCTCGCTGCCGATGGCTAACAGCCCGGCCTGCTCGGTGGGCAGGAAGAAGGTCATGTAGACGTCGGCGAGGTCGACCATATTCAGCACTCGCCCACCGGCAGCCAGCACTTCACCCGGCTCGGCCACGCGGTACTGAATGCGTCCATCGCGCGGGGCTTTCAGTTCGCTATCGTCGATATCGGCCATGATACGGCGTTCGGTTGCCTGAGCAGCTTCGACGCGGGTTTGTGCCTGAATGATGCTGGTGCGGGCGGCTTCTATCGCGGCACGGGCAGCAGAGACCTGCGCACGCGCGGACTCGAGTGCAGCCCTGCCGCTTTCGGCGGCGGCACGGTCATCGTCAAGCTGCTGGGCAGAAACGGCACCGCGCTGCGACAGCGTGCTGGAACGGGCGTGACGTTTGGAAGTGGAGTCCAGCTCTGCCTGGCGCTGTTTAACGATGGCTTCGCTGGCGCGCATTTCACTCTGACGCTGATCCAGCAAGGCTTTAGCGGCGGCAACGGCGCTTTGCGCCTCTTTGATTTGTGCGGCAGCTTCCAGGCGCTGCTCGTTCAGCACCCGGGTGTCCATGCGGGCCAGCACTTCACCCTGGCGGACAAACTGCCCCTCTTTGACGACAATCGATTCGATACGTCCGGCGGTTTTGGTGGCGATATCCACTTCCGTGGCTTCAATTCTGCCGTTACTGCTGGCGAACCCTGCCGGTAGCCCCGGCGGACGAAGCATCCACCACGCCACGGCGGCAATCACCACCGCGATACCGACGATATACCAGGCCCAATGTTGCTTGAATTTGTCCATACGCTACCCGCTCTGTTCCCTGTTGCTGAGTGCGCGCGTTTCGTCTTGAACGAAAGGAAAGGATGCTGTGAAGAGTGCTACTCATGTGGTCATCGTCAGCAATCCTGGCCGTAAATGAAACACGCATAAATATAGCTACTGTCAATGTCATACTAACACCGACATTTGTGATGTCCATGCTGTTAACATGGGTTTGAGAAAGCATTAACACAATTAATCAAAGTGGATGAGGACTCGGCAACGCCTGAGCCCTCATGGCGTTCAGAACAGCACCGGCAGCCCAAGCCCGCGTTTGACCGCATGTAGCGTCTTCTGAGTCACCTCATGCGCCCGTTCGCTGCCCTGACGCAGCAGTTCCAGCAGCATACCTTTATCCTGAATCACGGTTGCACGGCGTTCACGGATAGGGGCCAGCAGTTCCTGTAGGCACGCTTCCAGCACGTTTTTACACTGCCGGTCGCCCAGTCCGCCCTGCTGGTAGTGCGCCTTCATCTCTGCAACCAGCGCTTTATCGGGATGGAATGCATCGAGGTAGGTGAAGACCACGTTGCCGTCGACTTGCCCCGGGTCGGCTACGCGCAGGTGGTTAGGGTCGGTGTACATGGCACTGACAGCCTGGTGAATTTCTGTCTCGCTGGCACTAAGGGTCAGCGTATTGCCCAGCGATTTCGACATCTTCGCACCGCCATCAATGCCTGGCAGACGGCTCACGTCGCTCAGCAACGCTTTGCAGTGGCGCAGCACCGGTTCGGTGGTCAGGCTATTCATCTTGTGCACGATCTCGTTGGTTTGTTCGATCATTGGCAGCTGATCGTCGCCCACCGGTACGAGATCGGCGTGAAAGGCGGTAATGTCGGCGGCCTGGCTAATCGGATAGGCCATAAAGCCGACCGGCAGTGAACGGGAGAAGCCTTTCTGCGCAATCTCGTTTTTCACCGTCGGATTACGCTCCACGCGGGCTACGGTAACGATATTCATATACAGCGCGGTTAACTCCGCCAGCGCGGGCAGGGCGGATTGCAGACAGAGGGTGGTGCGGCTCGGGTCAATGCCCACCGCCAGGTAGTCGGCCATCACTTCCAGAATATTGTGGCTGATTTTTTGCGGGTTGCTGCCGTTGTCGGTCAGACCCTGCAGGTCGGCAATCAGAATAAACTGCTGATGTTCATGCTGTAATTGCACGCGCTGGCGCAGCGAACCGACGTAGTGGCCAAGATGCAGTTGGCCGGTAGGACGGTCGCCGGTCAGGATAGTATGGGTGGTGTTCATCAGTCGTTCCTTATGAGATATAAAGCCGAAAGACGAGACTGAGAAACAACAAAGCCGCCTTTCGGCGGCTTTGAAAAAAGATAACGTAACCCGAGCCGCCTGTTATGAAGGCAGCCACCAACGGTTGGAGCGAGTAACGGTCACGTTTGTGTTCATCTTTTTATCCTGCCACCAAACTGCCTGCGCTGTCTACCCTTTCACCATAAAACGATTTTATTTCTGGAAATGGGTCTCCAGAAATATATAAAAATAGGCGTTTTGTATTATTAGACTTAGTTATTTTGATGGTGTAAAAATAAATAGGAAGAGTAATTAAGGTAACGGTGTAAAACAATTAAAGGAGATTAACAACAATCAGTATGCATATATTATGGTAACTCATCTTTTTTACTGAGTTATTTATTCGATATTTACGCAACAATACCAACGGGTGGGTTTACATACCCCCTGATGTTTCTAGAATACCCCGATGTGATAATACGTTAACTCAACCTAACCTACCTTCAGCATGAAAAAGACATTATTAGTGACTGCACTATTTTGTGGCCTGCTGACTGCAGGCGTTTCGACGATTTGCGTTGTTCATGAAACCTTCCACGATACGACATCGGCCTGTCGTCCGGATTTCTCCCGTAAAGCGCTGCTGCGGGTGAAAGAGGACTATTTACGCGGCCGCTTCCCGCACTGGTATCAGGAAAAAAGTCAGCTCGGTACGATGACCCCCGAACTTCGTTTCGGCGAGGTGACCATTGAAGATGAAGAGTACCATGTCCCTTTCACCGCGCGGGGGCCCATCACCTCGCTGGCGCGCATCGGCCTTGTTAACTGCGTGTCCATGGACGTGGAGTACATCGCCGCCAGGTAGGCCCGTTTTACAATCCATGCGGTATAGCCTCTCCGTTCCTTGATACTTATCATGGTAAGTATTATCGTAGTGGTACGAAACGATCGGAGAGTGTGATGACCGAAGAAGAGCTGTTTGCCCGCCGCCCAATGGGCATGCGCATGGCGATGGTGGTACGTCAATGGCGTTCAATCATCGATCACGCGATTACCGATACCGGCCTGACGCAGTCTAGTTGGACGGTGCTGATGCAGCTTCATCAGCTGGGTGACAACGTTTCGGTCAGTGAGCTTGCGGAGACGCAGGGCATTGAACTGCCGCCGCTGATGCGCACGCTCACGTTACTGGAACAGCAGGGCTACCTGCAGCGCACCGTCTCACCGTACGACAAACGCATCCGCCTGCTGACGCTCACCGACGAAGGTCGGGCCGTGCTCCAGACGCTCAACCAGGTGATTGAAGCCTTCCAGACTCGCGTCGCTAACGGCATTCCCGCCGCCGACATCGCGAAGTTTAGCGACACCCTGAATCAAATAGCCTGCAATCTGCGGAATATCCGCGAAGAAAATAATAAAACCGACTAAACACCATGATGACGCCAGAACAGAAGTTTGCCCGCTGGGTAAGGGTCAGTATTGCCTCTTTCCTGCTGATGTTTCTCTACTTTATCGTTGCCGATATTTGGATCCCGCTGACGCCGGACTCCACGGTGATGCGCGTCGTGACGCCTATCTCTTCGCGCGTCTCCGGCTACGTTTCACAGGTCTACGTGCACAACAACAGCACGGTGAAAAAGGGCGACCTGCTGTATGAACTGGACCCAACCCCGTTTCAGAATAAGGTCGATTCCGCCGCGTTAGCGCTGGCGCAGGCCAGGCTGAGCAATCAACAGCTTGATGCCCAGATTACTGCCGCCGAAGCGAACCTCAAGACCGCGCAGCTCACGGCCCGCAACGACCGCGTGACCTACGATCGCTACCAGAGCCTGAGCCGGATGCAGAACGTCTCGCAGTCAGATCTCGACAAAGTTCGCACCACCTGGCAGACCAGCGAGCAGTCGGTCAGCGCGCTGCACGCCTCCATCCACAACCTGCAAATTCAGCGCGGCGAGCGTGACGACAGCCACAACGTCACGCTCCAGCAGTATCAGACGGCGCTGCGGGAAGCGCAGCTCAATCTCGATTGGACCAAAATCCGCGCCGAAGCGGACGGCACCGTCAGTAACCTCCAGCTTAGCCCCGGCCTGTATGCCTCGGCGGGCAGCGCGGTGATGGCGGTGGTGAATCAGAAAACCGATATCGTGGCCGACTTCCGCGAAAAGAGCCTGCGTCATACCAAACAGGGGACCGATGCCGCGGTGGTGTTTGATGCGCTACCGGGTCAGGTGTTTGCCGCGAAGGTGACCAGCAGCGATGCGGGGATCCTCGCCGGTCAGGAAGCGGTAAACGGCGAGCTGTCGCAGCCGGAGCAGTCCACCCGCTGGGTGCGTGACGCGCAGCGTATGCGCATTCACGTGGCGCTGAACGAACCACTGGATAAAACCCTGCCAACCGGCGCGCGCGCCACGGTGCAGTTGTATAACAGCGAAGGCGGCTTTGCCCGCTTCTTCTCAGGGCTGCAAATTCACCTGATTAGCTGGTTGCACTATGTCTATTAAAACCCTCGCGCAGGTCTTTACCCCTCACGGCAACATCGTCTACACGGCGAATGATTTCCGTCAGACCTTGCGCATTGCCTTTGCCGGTATGGTGGCGCTGAGTATCTCGACGTTTTACGATACTCACTACGGCGTGTTCTTCGTCGTTTACCCGCTGCTGTTAATGTCTTTAGTACCGGTATTTAACCGCCACGTCGCCAAGCAGTTTATCTTCAGTGCGTCGTTGAACTGCCTCGAAATGGTACTGATCATCGGCTATCTCAGCCAATGGCCGGTTATCATGACGGCGGTAGTGTTTGCGCTGTACGTGGTGCGTTTTCGTTTTATGAGCCAGGGGCCGCTGTTCCTGTTTGGCTCGATGGGCGTGGTCTGCCAGAGCGTGATGCTCAACTTTATGAGCTACCCTTCCGCCAACTGGCACACGCTGCTGTTTTCCAATATTGAGGCCAGCGTGATGGCGGTAGCATTGAGCGCGCTGATGCATTATCTGATCCCGGATGCCGAACCGCGTAAGCCGCCACCGCTGATTGAAAAAGATGCGGCACGGGTGCGCCATGAATCGCTGCTCTCGGGCACGGTGGCGACGATTATCTTTATCG
Source organism: Kluyvera sichuanensis (assembly GCF_014218705.1). Classification (GTDB taxonomy): domain Bacteria; phylum Pseudomonadota; class Gammaproteobacteria; order Enterobacterales; family Enterobacteriaceae; genus Kluyvera; species Kluyvera sichuanensis. The sequence goes on from NZ_JABBJF010000010.1 coordinate 9,676, forward strand.
TCTTCCAGGTGAGTGACCTGAGCGATTCGCTGTCGGCGCTGATGGCGGGGATCCTGATCCTCTTCCCGATGCACTATCGCGGCGCGGTGATCAGCTCCATCTGGCGCGTGGCGGGTGTGGTGCTGGCCTGCCTGTACATTCTGGTGATACAGCTGATCCTCTACGATCACAGCAGCCATATGTTGTTGATGATGCCGCTTATTGGCTTAGGGCTGGCGTTCAGCGCACGGCTGCACGTGATGGAGAAAGTGGGGGCGGGCGTCGGTTTTGCCAGTATCACCACCATCGGCATTATGTTTGGTCAGAACCTGCAGCCGGACGGCGATCTGGTGTTCAGCGACTTGTATCGCGCCACCTCGGTGACCATTTCGCTGCTGGCGACCCTGACAATGGTATTTATCCTGCATCGCCTGCTCAACTGTTTCGCCCCAACGCGCTTTATTGTGAAGTAGCGCACTTCAGGACGCTGATTCTTCTCCCCCATTTGTGCTAACAATAGCCGCTCGCCGCGGTGGCGTGAGGGAGAAGACGATGTGGAAAACGCGTGCGCTGGAACTGAATAATCAAGAGTTCTGGAACTGGGAGAAAGCCTGCGAGCTGGTGCAGTGGGCCGCTCGCCATGATTTTAATACCGTGATTGTCGGCCAGGTCGACCTGTTCGACAAGCTGGTCTCGCCGAAGGGCTACACGCCGCATCAGTACAACGATCGTCTCTCCAGCCAGCAGCGCGCCCGCTGCGTCTACCTCAACCGTCTTGCCGGTTATTGCCACAAACAGGGGCTGCGTTTTTACCTCCAGGCCAAAGAGCTCAGTTTCCCCGCCGACCTGCTGGCGGCGCATCCGCAGCTGATTGATAAAGACGGCAGCATCCGCTTTGATGTGGAATTCTGGTGTCAGTATCTGGCGGATAAACTCACGCTGCTGTGCCAGCAAATCCCCGCCATGAGCGGGCTGCTGGTGGCGCTCTCCAATACCGACGGCCTGCTGCCGGTCTCTCGCCCCAACTGGGAGTTGACCGGGCAGGACGACCCCTCGCCGCACATCGACCCGCGCAGCCTGTCGCGCTATACCCAGTGTTTTAGCGCCATGGCGCGGGCGATGATGCGTGAGAACAAACATCTGGTGCTGCGCGCCTTCCCGGCGGGCAACCACGACATCGCCAACGTGATGGAGGCGATTCGCACCCTGCCGGAATGCGTGTCGGTGTCGATAAAACTCACGCCGGAGCGTTTCTGGCCGACGTTCCCCAATAACCCGGCGCTGCTCGACGTGGAAAATCGTGACGTCTGGGTGGAGCTGGATCTGGTGGGCGAAGAGGTGGGCTGGGGCGTGTTTCCGTTCCCGCGCATCGACGAGCTACAGGGGCGCTTGCTGTGGTGCCGGGGCAATACCAGCATTAACGGCGCGGTGTGCAAAACCAGCTGGGAAGGGGTTGATAACCACTGGGTGATCGGCACGCTGAGCGAGTGCAACCTGGTGGCCTGTAGCCAGATCCTCTCGCGGGAAAATGAACATCTGACCCGCGCGGCACTGCTGACCCACTGGCTGGATGAATGCTACGGCTGGCGGCCCGATGAGGCGACGTTTGAGGAATTTCAGTCGCTGATGGCGCAGGCCGGGCAGGTGCTGTATCAGGCTATCTACGTGCGCGATCACGTCTTCCATCGCCACAGCCAGGTACCGGCAAGCTACGGCCAGGCGGTCTGGAGCCTGTACGGCCAGCTCAACCGCAACCATTGGCTGCCGGGCTCTGAGCGCGATATCTTCTTCAGCGCCAGCGACGTTGAGACCTCCGGGCGCAACCTGTCGCTGATTGCCGAAGAGAAAGACGGTGCCTGGCAGGCGGCGGTGACGCTGCGCGAACAGGCGCTGGCCTTTGCCGACCGCGCGGCGTTCCCGTATTCACTGCAAAAACGCTGGCAGGAGGAGTGGCAGGGCTTCGACCTCTACTGCCTGCTGTTCCGCCACGCCCAGAAAGCCTTTTTCACCCTCCACTTTGCGCGGCTGGTGGAAAACAGCTGGAGCATGCGCGAGATTTGCCAGGTCAATATCCAGGAGCTGTACCGCTGCGCGGCGGAAATGGATAGCTTCTGCGCCCAGCACACCGACGCGTCGCCGGGGCTGCACGTGATGTTCGACCCGACCCGCGTGCGCATGCTGGCCGACAGCCTGAGCCACGAGCTGACGCAGCTGAAAGGGTAAAGTGTGATGACGATCACCATGCTTTCAACCGCCGCGACCGGGAAACGTGAAATTCCCCGTTTCATTGCAGGTGACTGACTCTCCTCATGTGATATTCATCACGTTTTATCCCCGCGCCCGGTCAGGATTGTGAATGACCGGGCAGTTCCGCAAAACCCCGCCCTTATCCGCGTAGCCTGCGGCATACCGTTTCCAGAGAATAACGAGCAATTACTTAGCGGTTATTGAGGAAAGCATAATGAGGCTGGTTGCGGGCGAAGCGCTGACGCGTTTTACGGTGTCACTGCCGCACAATGAGCGGTTTGCGGAGTTTTTCACGGGCGAAGCGGTCGATGCGCCGATGGACTATCGGTTCGCCAACGGCAAAGGCCCGGCGGAGGAGTCATTTTGTCGACGTATTTTCCGCCGTGATTTTGCGCAGCGCGCCGTGTCGCCAGAGAAGGTGTTACCGGCAAGCGAGGTCACCTGGACCGGGCACAGCGATACCGTGACCTTTTCGGGCGTGCAGCCCGTCGCCACCCACAGCCAGCGCTGGCTGCGCGTCACCCTGCATGCGCCGCAAACCGGTCACTATCCTTTCGACATTGCCACCTGCGGCGGCGTGCGTATCTGGAGCGGCGACGAGCAGGCCGTCTGCTTCACGCCGTTTACCCGCAATACGCTGCAAACGCAGGCCGTGGATATCCCTCTGCAGCAGGGGGAGAACGCGCTGCTTATCCACCTCGACGAGCTGTTTGAACGCGACACCATTTTTGCCTTCCGCATGATCTATCTTGGCGAGCGTCCGCTTGAGGCAGGGCTGCCGACGGTGGATACAGCGTATGTGGAAGCGCTGGAGCAGTTTATGGACGCGCTGCCCGCCACCATCACCGTACGCGACCAGCGTCTGACGCTGACCTGCCCGGCCAATATGACCCTGACGCTGCGCGGTGCGGTGCACAGCCTCGGCAACGACTGCATTCCAACGATCCCGCTGGATTTCGGCCTGGTCGCCACCGGTAACGGCGAGCTCACGCTCCCGCTTCCAGCCTCTATCGGCATGGGCCACTACCGTCTGACGCTGACCGCCTCGCTGGGGGATGTCACCATGAGCCGCGCGCTTAGCGTCACCGTGCTGCCCCAGGAGGCGCTGCCCGGTGGTGAAGGTGTGCTGGAGACCCGCAAACGCGTGGCCCTGAGCTACATCGCCGAACACGGTGTGCCGCGCACCGGGCGTTTGCTCGCCATGCTGCATGTGGGCGATACCGGCTCGCTGGCGCAGAACCTGCTGATTCGCACCCTGCAACGTATCAGCGCCCGTCAGGACTGTTCGGATTTCTCGATGGTGCCGCTGCTGTGGATCTGGCATGACTTCCACGGCGAACACTTCCCGGCGGTGCTGTGGAAGCGCGTACGCTCCGCCATTGTCGGCTATCGCTACTGGTACGACGAACTGGGCAACGACGTGATGTGGTACTGGAGCGAAAACCATGCGCTCTGCTTCCACACCGCGCAGTACCTCGCCGGGCAGCTTTTCCCGGAGGAACGTTTTATTGCCTCTGGCCGCACGGGCCGCGAGCAGCAGGCGGTGGCCGCCCAGCGCCTGAACGCCTGGTTTGATGCCGTCGAGCAGCAGGGCTTTGTCGAGTGGAACTCTGCGCCGTACTACCCGGTAGACTACATCGGCCTGTTCGCGCTCTATCAACTGGCCGACGATGCCGCGCTGCGCCAGCGCGCTCAGCGTTTAATCGACCGCCTGATGCAGACCAGCGCGCTGCATTACCAGTCCGGCATTGCTGCGGGCACCATGGGCCGGGTGTATGAAAAAGAGCTGCTGGCAGGCCAGATGACCGAGCTTTCCGCTTTTGGTCACGTGGCCTGGGGCGGCGGGCACGTCAACCGCAAGTGCGCCTCGCTGCCGTTTTTCTGCCTGAGCGACTACGTGCCGCCAATGGAGTCGGCACGCTATGCGCGCTTAACCCACGGCATGCTCAGCGCCCACTACCAGTGCGGCGGCGGCAACATTGTGGCGTGGAAGCAGCCAGCAGTCAGTCTCTCCAGTTGCGTGGATCACCACAGCGGCGAGCGCGGGCATCAGCAGCACCTGGTGGATGTGCAGTTTGCCGAACGTCCCGAGGCGCGGCTGTGGGTAAACCATCCGGGCGACGTGGCGCCGGGCAGCGGAGCGCGTCCCTCTTTCTGGGCGGGCAACGGCGTACTGCCGTGCGTGATGCAGGTGGAGAATCAGACCATGCTGCTGTGGCAACTGGACGAGCGTGATGCGCTGGGCTGGACGCATCTGCATCTTCACGCCGAAGCTTTTGAGGAAGTGCTTCCGCTGGCGCAGGGCTTTGCCGTGCGGGCGGGTAACGCCTTTGCCGCCGTACTGTGCTCGCAGCCGCTCACCGTCAACGGTGATGAAGTATGCGCCGAAGGCCGCCGCGTGGCGTGGTGGCTGGAGGTGGGTGAGGGTGATTTTAATGCCTTCTGCCAGCGCGTTCAGGCGCTGCGCATTGAACATCAAGGCGACATCGCGCGGGTGATAGATAGCCAGCACACGCAGATGCAGCTCGACGGGCAGGGTAACTGCCAGCACCACGGCAAGGCCGCCGCGTTCCCGACGCTGGTGGGCAATGAAATTCAGGTCACGCTGTCAGGAGACGCGCAATGAACAACGCAGCATTAAACGGCCTGCTGGAGCAGGTGGTTCAGGGTTTCTGCCGCCTGAAAAATATGGGTGAAGTAGGTACCCGCGGCGGCGAAGGCTTTGCCATCCACTTCGAAGAGTGGGAATGGGAAGTCGGCGTCGGCCTGTACGGCTTCTGGCAGTATGCGCGCCAGCAAAATGATGCCCGCCTCCAGCAGTCGATCCTCACCTGGTATGAAGATCAGCTGACGAAAGGGCTGCCGGAAATTCAGATCAACACCACTGCGCCGATGATCACGCTCGCGCTGGTGGCCGGGCACACCGGGCGTCAGGATCTGCTGAAGGTGGTGAACGACTGGGCCGATGCGCTGTTGCGTACTCTGCCGAAAACCGAAGAGGGCGGCTTCCAGCACGTGGTGAAAGAACAGCCGAACACCGGGCATCTGTGGGACGACACGTTGTTTATGACCTGCTTGTTTCTCGGCACGGCGGGCGTGGTGCTCAAGCGCAAAGACCTGATCGACGAAACTGCGTACCAGTTCCTGCTGCACACCCGCTACCTGTGCGAACCGGCGAGCGGCCTGTGGTATCACGGCTGGACGTTCGTCGGCAAACACCATTTTTCGGCAGCGTTCTGGGGGCGCGGCAACGCGTGGATCACCGTGGCGATCCCGGAATTTATCGCCCTGCTCGGCGACAGCCTGGATGCCAGCGTGAAGCGCTACCTCTCGGTGGTGGTGGCGCGTCAGGTGAACACGCTCTGCGAGCTACAGGCCGACAACGGCATGTGGCACACGCTGCTCGACGATCCGTTATCGCCGCAGGAATCTTCCGCTACGGCGGGGATCGCCTACGGCATGCTGCGTGGCGTGCGGATGGGGATCCTCGACGAGAAGGTGTCCGATAATGCGATGCGCGCTTGGCATGCGCTGCGCGACAGGATCGACGATGGGATCTTACTGGAAGCATCGAAAGGGACGATGGTCGGGCCGGATCTGCAATATTACTGCGATATCGCCATGGCTCCGGTGCCGTATGCGCAGGCGCTGATGATGCTGTTATTACTGGAGTTACAGCAGGAGAAATGGTGCTGCTAATTGCCTGGCACAATGTATCCCCTCTCCCCTGCGGGGAGAGGGCTAGGGTGAGGGGGCTGGTTGGATGCCTAAATTCTGTCAGCTACCGTGAATTAACCCCCTTCCTTAAAAAGTCCTGTAGGCCGGGTAAGGCGTAGCCGCCACCCGGCAAAACACCAAACTACCCCGGGAACGTATGCAACAACACAAACCCTTCGCCGCAGCGATAAATACTCTCCGTTGCGCCGGGCATCACCCAGCGTAACTCGCTGCCTTCCTCGCAATGCAGATAAATACACAGCCCGCAGCCGCCGCGAAGCTGGCGCGGAATATCCGCCACCCGGAAGGATATCTCTTCGGCCTGGAGCGCTTTGCGGGTTTGCACCACGCCCAGCGTCGAGTGGAACAAAAACAGATACTCCGTCATTTTCTCATCCGTTGCCCAATCATCGCCGCGCCAATCGCCCCGGCAAACTGCGCGTCGGGATGCGTGTGCACCGGCATGTTCACGTGCTCTGAAAGCCTCCGCCCAAACGCCGCGCAGTGGCTAACGCCGCCGGTAAACAGCAGCGGCCCTTGCGCCGACAGTCGGCTAATAAAGTTGGCGCTACGTCGCGCCATCGCGTTAACCACCCCCGCCAGAATCGCCTCCGGCGGTACGCCCGCGGAGCGCAGGCTAATCACTTCGGATTCGGCAAACACCGTGCACATACTGGTAATGGCGTGCGGCTCAACCCCTTCCGTCAGCGCATCCAACTGCTCGACGCTGGCCCCCAACGTGCGGGAAATTACCTCCAGAAAGCGCCCGGTACCCGCCGCGCATTTGTCGTTCATCAGGAAATCGGTGAGGTTGCCGTCCTCATCCAACTGGATCACCTTGCTGTCCTGACCGCCGATATCAATCACCGTACGGGTTTCCGGCAGCAGCAGCCGCGCGCCGCGCCCGTGACAGGAGATTTCCGTCACCTGCTTGTCGGCAAAATCAACCAACTGGCGGCCGTAACCGGTAAGCGTCAAAAATGGCCGCACTTCGAGCCCGGCGCGCAGCGTCTCCCACGCCTCAACGATGGCGTCAGCGGGGCGAAACGGCGTAGGGGTGAGGAAACGACGGCGAATCACGCCGTCTTCCAGCAGGATGCCTTTGGTGGCGGTCGACCCTGAATCAATGCCTATTGATAACGTCACGCGCGCTCCTACAGCATTTCAATAAAGGCCGCTACGCGGGTGCTGAGCTGGCCGATATCGGCGGTGGAGTAATCGGTCTCAATGGCGATATAGGGAATATTATGTTGCTGGCGCACGTGGCGTTTAATCGCCATCGATTCAACGGCATAGGTATGGCAGGCTTGCAAAATCACGTCCACCACGCCGTCGGCCTGATACTCGTCGACCATCTGGCTGAGCAACGTTAAGCGCTGGTCGTTCGGCGAGATGCACGAGCAGCCGATGGCGAGGTACTTGTCGGTGAGCGCGTCGTACACGTCGCCGTCCTCGTCGACGCAGCGCTCGGTCGCCTTCGCGCCGGTGCAGTTTTCATAGCCCACTACCCAGCCGCCGTTGTCCTCAATGGCTTTGACCACTTTCTCCGCCGCACCGCCGATCGGGCAGCCGGTGATCAGAATGCGCGGGCGCGCGTCCAGCCGCTTGCCGCTTTCCCACTCCTGACGCACGCGCTCGGCCATGCCGTTCAGCTCATTAATCAGCGCCTCTTTATCGAAGCGGAAGGTTGCGCCATACACCACTTTCAGAATGTCGCTGCCGCTTAATGCCGGTGGATTGAGCTGCCCGACGCGGTAGAAGTTGGCCAGCGCCCGGCGCTCGCGGTTCTTGAGGGCGATCGCCTCGCGCAGCGATGCTTCGGAAATTTGCGTGCCAAAACGAGCTTCAACCGCCTGCTGAAGACGCAGGATTTCCGCCTTCCACAGCGCGCGGGAAGCCGCGTCGGCGGCGCTGTTCGGCAACTGCATGACGTGCACTGGCTTAAACTCGGCCATGTACTCGTACATCTTCTTTTTGCCGTCGCAGGTGGTTTCACCGACCACCAGATCGGAGAAATAAAAGTAGGGGCATTTGTCAGTTTTGCCAAAGCCGTAGCTGCTTTTAATTAGCGGGCACAGATTGCGTGGGAGGTCTTTCTCCGCTTCTTCGATGGTTTCATCCGACGTAGAGCAGAGCGACACAACGACCGCGCCCGCCGCCATCGGGATCTCCTGCGGCATAAAGGTGCAGTAGGTGCCGACCAGCGGCGTGCCTTGCTCTTTGAGATCCATGACGGTAAGAAAGCCTTTCTGCCGGGCTTCGGAGAACTGATCGAAAATGGCGGGTAGATCGGTGATAAGCGACATGATTTTCCTTCCCCGTAACACGGGAGACGATAAAATAAGTCGCCATTATACCCCTATTTAAAATAGGGTTTTGTTGATCATACCCCCAGCTCTCGGCTGTAGACCCGCGAAGATTCTCCCCAAGGATGGTAGCCTAACCCGTTAAATATGAACCCTGATTTCTCGTAAAACCCGTCGATGTCGGTGCACAGATGCAGCTGGCTAAACCCCAGCGTGTGGGCGTGCCGCGCGATATGCTCAATCAACCGCCGCGCCAACCCCTGCTGACGGTATTCCGGCTCAATATAGAGCGCACACAGCCACGGATACAGCTCGCCGCGGCTAATAAAATCGTTGGTAATCAACCCCGCACAGCCGATGATATGTTCGCCATCCTGCAGCCAGTACCACTGCGGCAGCGGGTTTTTCGCCCCCGGCGTGCGGCGCAGCGCGTCGTCGTAAACCATCATCGACGCTTCCGATGCCCACTGTTGCTGGAAATAGGCGATAACCGCCTCCATCTGCTCGGGATGGTCGCGTAAAGAACGAATAACGTACTGTGAACTCATAGAATTTTCTTCAGATCCATCTCTTCCTGAATGCGCTCGCTCCACGCAAAGTGGGTGCGAATCGCTTCATCAATCCCGGCGTTATAAAAGGCTGGCCCCAGTTTCTCGATAATAAAATCGATAAAGAACTCTGCGTCGAACTGCTCCAGCTCGAGGTCGAACTGTTTAGCGCAGTAATCCGTTAGCTGATCGCGCAGCTTCTCGCGCTCGGCGGGGGTGAGGTTGATTTCCGTGCTCATAAAGACTCCTGTGTCATTCCCGGCGGCGCTGCGCTTGGCCGGGCTACAAGTTGGTAGCCCGGGCGAAGCGTTTACGCCGACCCCGGGGCGGCTCGATGCCGAATAATGCAATCCCAAGTGGCAGCTATCAATATCACAAAGTCGACTTTGTGACCCGGCGGAATATTTCTATATTCGGGTTTCTGACGATTTTAAAGGGGCGCAATCATGACTGCTGTGAACACTGCTGATACCGATTTTCCTTTACTGAACGTACGCCGCGTGGCGGGCAATATCGGCGCGGAGATCCGCGATATTCGCCTTTCCGCAAGTCTTGATGCCGACACCTTCGCCCAGCTCGACGCGGCGCTGGTCAAATACAAAGTGCTGTTCTTCCGCCAGCAAGGTCACCTGACCGATGCCGAACATCAGGCTTTCGGCGCGCGCTTCGGCAAGATTGTTCCCCACCCTACGGTACCGTCCCCGGAAGGCACCAAACTGTTTGAGCTCGACGCCTCCAAAGGCGGCGGCCGCGCCGACTCGTGGCACACCGACGTCACCTTCGTTGACGCCTTCCCGAAAATCTCCATCCTGCGCGGCGTCACCATCCCGGAATACGGCGGCGACACCGTTTGGGCCAACACCGCCCGTGCCTACGAGCAGTTGCCGGAGACGCTCAAGCGCTTCGTCGACACCCTGCACGCGGTGCACAGCAACGATTATGACTACGGTGCCGAGCGCGTCGTCGTCGAAACGCACCGCCTGGCGCATCACCAGAAAGTGTTCGTCTCATCCCTGTGGGAAGCCGAGCACCCGGTGGTGCACGTCCACCCGGTCAGCGGTGAACGCGCGCTGCTGCTGGGGCATTTTGTCAAACGGCTGGTGGGTTTTAGCTCGCGGGAATCCGCGCAGCTGTTCGAACTGCTGCAAAACCGCATCACCCGCCTCGACAACACCGTGCGCTGGCAGTGGCAGCAGGACGATGTGGTGATTTGGGACAACCGCAGCACCCAGCACTACGCGGTCAACGACTACGGCACCCAGCCGCGCGTGGTGCGTCGGGTGACGGTGGAAGGGGAGATTGCGGTAGGGGTGGATGGCAGCAAAAGTCACACGGTTTCACGGCCGCAGGATGCGGCGAATGGGGAAGGTGCGGTTAGCGCTGTCTCCTGACATCAACGATGGGCGGTGGTTTCATCCCACTCCATCGCCACCTTCACCGCCATCCCCAACTGCACCATCACCTCCCGATGCTTGTCGATCGGCGGCAGCGCGCAGTTGATCCTCAAGCAGTTCCGATACTTCCCGGATGCCGAAAACAGCGATCCTGGTGCCACCTGGATCTTCATCCGGCATAGCTGCTGGGCGACGCAGACCATATCCACCTGCTCGGGCAGCTCCACCCACAGCATAAAACCGCCGGTTGGGCGGGTGACGCAGATCCCGCAGGGGAAGAACTCGCGCAGCCAGCAGGTGTAGATCTCCATGTTGCGCTGGTAGATCTGCCGCATCCGCCGCACGTGGCGGTGGTAGTGGCCTTCGCGGATAAAGTTAGAGGCGGCAAGCTGGGTCGAGGGTACGTTGGTGCCGCTGGCGGCGTATTTCATCTGCAACAGCTTGTCGTAATAGCGGCCCGGTGCAATCCAGCCAATGCGCAGGCCGGGGGCGATGGTTTTGGTAAATGAGCTGCACAGCATTACCCGGCCGTCGATATCCCATGAGTGGATAGTGCGCGGGCGCGGGTACTCGGTCGCCAGTTCGCCGTAAATATCATCTTCAAAAATCACAATGTCGTAGCGCTGGGCAAGGCTTAGCACCGCGCGCTTGCGGGCGTCGGGCATGATAAAACCCTGCGGGTTGTTGCAGTTGGGGACGAGGATCACCCCTTTGATCGGCCACTGATCCAGCGCCATCTCCAGCGCTTCGATGCTGATCCCGGTATTGGGATCGGTCGGGATCTCAATGGCCTTCAGCCCCAAACCGCGCAGTAGCTGCATGGTGCCGTAATAGGTGGGCGATTCAACGGCAATAATGTCGCCGGGCTGGCATACCGACAGCAGCGCCAGCGACAGCGCGCTGTGGCAGCCGCTGGTGATGATCAGATCGTCAGCGGTTACCACCGAACCGCCGTCAAGCATCAGACGGGCGATCTGCTCGCGCAGTTCACGGCGACCGGCCAGTTCGTCGTAGCTCAGCACATCAACGATGTTGTGCTGCACCACCCGGCTCATCTCGCGCCAGAGCGGCTTCAGGCTGGGCTGGGTGACGTCCGGCGAGCCGCCGCCGAAAGGGATAATCGATTTATCGCCGCGGGCTTCCAGCATATCCAGTACCTGATCCCACTGGGTGATCTCCACCGGGCGCTGTACCGGGCGCGACATCGGCGGTACCGGCGGCTGGGCTTTTTGTGGGGCGACGAAGTAACCGGAACGCGGCTGCGGGGTAATCAGCTGGCGCTGCTCCAGCGTCTGATACGCCTGCTGTACGGTGCTGATGCTGACGCCGTGCTCCTGACTCAGGCTGCGCACGGAAGGCAACTTCTCGCCATGACGATACAGCCCTTGTTCAATCCGCTCGGCCAGCAGGTTGGCCAGATGTTGGTAACGCGTCATCGCTGTATCCTCAGTTTTCGCCATACAGATGAAAAAACCAGTACAGTCAGGCGAGAAAAACCGCACGCAGATACCGTTTTAGCGAATCTGTATGTTAAATAAAAGTGTTTTTTGAATCTGTATTGCGGGGCCCGAAATCCGTGAAGATAAAGCCTCTGACAAGGTGAGGAGGTGGAGTATGGAATTTCACGAGAACAGGGCGAAACAGCCGTTTATCGGTTTTGTGCAGGTAGGGCATTTTATTAAAAAATGGTGGGTACAGCAGCAAACGCGCCGCATATTGCAGAAAATGAGCGATGAACAGCTCAAGGATATTGGGCTGCGACGTGATGAGCTGCGTTAAAATACGGGCGGCGTGTTAAGACACGTCGCCCGCCATCGTTTTAACTGGCGACAAATTGCCACAGGATCCAGCCGCCAAAACCGATCAGTATGCCACCGGCGGCCCGTTCAATTTTCCAGACAAGATTGCCCAAACGGCGCTGAACCTGAGGCAGCGCGATCAGCACGATCAACAGCAGATCCCATAGCAGCACAACGCTGGTCATCCAGACGCCGCATATCGCCTGTTGCGCCACGGTCACGTCCGGGCCCAGCAGCGCCGTCATCAGCGCCAGATAAAACAGCGCATTCTTTGGATTGAGTAGCGAAGAAGCTAAGCCTAATAGCAGCTGTTTCGTGAGCGACGGTCGTGCTGAGAGTGAGGCGTGCTGCCACTCCAGCTTCCCGGCGCGACTTTTCAGCAGCTGGCTGCCGACCCAGAGCAGATAGCCCGCACCCAACAGTTCGATAAGGGTGAAAAGCAGCGGCGCCTGGCGCAGCAGCCCCGAGCCAATCACCACCAGTAAAATATACAGCCCGTTCCCTGCCGCAATACCAAAGCACAGCCCGATGCTGCCGCGCAGCCGATAACGGATGGCGTAGCCAATCAGTAAAAAGAAGTCCGGCCCCGGGCTGAGCAGCGCCATAAAGTGCGCCAGCGCCAGTGCGGGAAACGCCGGAGGAAATAACGATGTGACCTGTTCCATAGCGACCTCAATGAAAAACGTGAGGTCAGCGTATGCCGGTGAACGCGTTAATTATTGTCAGATATTGACTGACCCAACGCGTATTGTCGCGGCGTGGCGGCCGTGTAGCTGACGAAGGTTTTGTGGAAATGACTCTGGTCGGCGAAGCCGGTCTGGTAGGCCACGTCGGCAATCTCGTCCCCGGCCCGCAGGTGTGCTTTCGCTAACTCCACCCGGGAATTGTTGAGAAAGCTGCCGGGGGTCAGGCCCGTATCCTGCTTGAACGTTCGGATTAAGGTCTCTTTGCGCAGCGAGAAGCGCGCGGCGAACTCATCAAGGGAGGGCGGAGAGACGGGGTCAGCCAGCAGCGCCTGCAGTAATTGTTGGCTGGTGGCGCGCAGCGTTTCTTCACCTTTAGCGCTCAGTGAGAGGGCAGATAACAGAGCGGTCAGCGCGCCGGCGGACATCTGCTCGACAACGTTGAGATACAGACGGAACAGCGCGTCATTGCGGATAACCTGCTGGGCTAATGGCTGTGGGGTATCGATATAGAGCATATGGTAGCTGCGCGGCTTCCCCTGTATCGGGTTGCAGCTGTGCGGCGCGTTAGCGGGGATCACGATGAGGTCACCGGGGGATAAAAGGTACTCCTGCCCATTGCAGACGCAGCGCGTTCCACCTTCCACAATCGCCCCGATTGAAAGCTGCGGGTGGCTGTGACGCTTATAGGCCTGCGTGCTCTGCCAGGTGCTGCGCCGTTCCAGTCCGGGCTGTCGGGTGAAGGTCTGATGAATATCGCGTGGTGTGGTCATTCGTTCGTCCCGGCGGTTTTTTATTTTTATATCACATCAGGGGAAAACGGTCAGGGATGAATGAAAATTAAACGATTCGCTTTAGATCACATTAAGCAATTTAATGTATCAAATAACTGATATAAGATTCACAGTTCATGCTGAAATCATTCGCAACGTATAGATAAATGCTGCTCCACAGCTAGTATCAATTCGCTAATCATACACCTGCAAGAGGATACAATGAAAAATACAAATCGTATGATCGTGAACTGTGTTGCTGCTTCCCTGATGTGTTCCTGGAGCCTTTCCGCGCTGGCGGCAGGCACCCAGACCGAGGTCAAGATTGTTCGCGATGAATACGGCATGCCGCATATTTACGCCGATGATACCTATCGACTGTTTTACGGCTATGGCTACGTGGTGGCGCAGGATCGTCTGTTCCAGATGGAGATGGCGCGACGCAGTACTCAGGGCACGGTCTCTGAAGTGCTCGGCAAGTCGTTTGTGCGCTTTGATAAGGACATTCGCCAGAACTACTGGCCGGACTCGATTCGGGCGCAAATCGCGGCGCTCTCGCCGGAGGATAAGTCTATCCTGCAAGGCTATGCCGACGGCATGAACGCCTGGATTGATAAGGTTAACGCCAACCCAGACAAACTGCAGCCAAAACAGTTTTCGACCTTCGGCTTTGCCCCACAGCACTGGCAGCCTTTTGATGTGGCGATGGTTTTTGTCGGCACCATGGCGAACCGTTTCTCTGACAGCACCAGCGAAATTGATAACCTGGCGCTGTTGACGGCGCTCAAAGATAAGTACGGTAAACAGCAGGGTATGGCGGTCTTTGACCAGTTGAAATGGCTGGTGAACCCGTCTGCACCCACCACCATTTCCCCTAAGGAGAGCCACTACCCGCTCACCTTCGACCTTAAGAGCGCACAAACGGCAGCGCTCCTGCCGCGCTACGATCGCCCGGCACCGATGCTCGACCGGCCAGCAAAAGGTGCCGACGGTGCGCTGCTGGCGCTGACGGCGGGGCAAAACCGCGAAACCATCGCCGCGCAGTTTGCGCAGAGCGGGGCCAACGGGCTGGCGGGCTACCCAACGACCAGCAACATGTGGGTGATTGGCAAAAGCAAAGCGCAGGATGCGAAGGCCATTATGGTCAACGGCCCGCAGTTTGGTTGGTACGCGCCGGCCTATACCTACGGCATTGGCCTACATGGCGCGGGCTATGACGTCACCGGGAATACGCCGTTCGCCTACCCTGGCCTGGTGTTTGGTCATAACGGCACTATTTCATGGGGTTCTACCGCTGGTTTCGGCGATGATGTCGACATCTTTGCCGAAAAATTGTCGAAGGATAAACCCGGCTATTACCAGCATAACGGGCAGTGGGTGAAAATGCTGAGCCGCGAAGAGACCATTAAGGTCAAAGACGGCCAGCCGGAGACCTTTACCGTCTGGCGTACCCTGCACGGCAACGTGATTCAAACCGATCCCGCGACCGAAACGGCCTATGCCAAAGCGCGCGCGTGGGACGGCAAAGAGGTGGCATCGCTGCTGGCGTGGACCCACCAGATGAAGGCGAAAAACTGGCAGGAGTGGACGCAACAGGCGGCGAAACAGGCGCTGACCATCAACTGGTACTACGCCGATGTGAACGGCAATATCGGCTATGTGCACACCGGCGCGTATCCCGACCGCCAACCGGGCCACGACCCGCGTCTGCCGGTACCTGGCACCGGGAAGTGGGACTGGAAAGGGCTGCTCTCCTTCGATTTGAACCCGAAGGTGTATAACCCGCAGTCGGGCTATATCGCCAACTGGAACAACTCGCCGCAAAAAGATTACCCGGCGTCCGATCTGTTTGCCTTCCTGTGGGGCGGTGCGGACCGCGTGACCGAGATTGACCGCATTCTTGATAAGCAGCCGCGCTTTACCGCTGACCAGGCCTGGGACGTGATCCGCAAAACCAGTCGTCAGGATCTGAACCTGCGGCTGTTCCTGCCTGCGCTGAAAGAGGCGACGGCGCACCTGCCGGTGAGCGACCCGCGTCGTCAGCTGGTGGATAAGCTGGTGGGCTGGGATGGCACCAATCTGCTGAGTGAAGGCGGTAAAACCTATCAGCAGCCGGGGTCGGCGATTCTCAACGCCTGGCTGACCAGCATGCTCAAGCGAACGGTTGTCGCGGCGGTGCCGAAGCCGTTTGGCGATTGGTACAGCGCCAGCGGCTATGAGACGACGCAGGATGGGCCAACCGGCTCGCTGAACATCAGCGTGGGGGCGAAGATCCTCTATGAAGCGCTGCAGGGCGAGAAGTCGCCGATTCCGCAGGCGGTCGATCTGTTTGGCGGAAAACCGCAGCAAGAGGTGGTGCTGGCGGCACTGGACGATGCCTGGCAGACGCTGTCAACGCGCTACGGTAATGACCTGAACGGCTGGAAAACCCCGGCGATGGCGCTGACCTTCCGGGCCAATAACTTCTTCGGCGTGCCGCAGGCGGCAGCGGAAGAAGCGCGTCATCAGGCGGAGTACCAGAACCGAGGTACGGAAAACGACATGATTGTGTTCTCACCGTCGGCCAGCAAAAGCCCGGTGCTTGCCTGGGATGTGGTCGCGCCGGGTCAAAGCGGGTTTATTGCCCCGGACGGTAAGGCGGATAAACACTATGACGATCAGCTGAAGATGTATGAAACCTTTGGGCGAAAATCGCTGTGGTTAACGCCGCAGGAAGTGGATGCGCATAAGGAATCACAGGAGGTTCTGCAGGTGAAACGGTAATCTTCCATCTGCCATCCCCCGTCTTATCCGGCGGGGGATGTCTATTCGGAAAGCTCCGTTTATACCCAACTTTACGCCCGCAACCAGCCAGAATGACTACCCTTAATACCCTAAGCGGTAAAAACAAGGAGATTCATGATGGCTTACCAGACAGTAAATCCTGCCACTAACCAGCTTATCAAAGCATACCCTTCTCATACAGATGCAGACGTTGAAGCGGCGCTGAAGGCGGCCGATGCGCTCTACCATTCCGACTGGGCAAAAGGGGATATCGACCAGCGTCTGCCGGTGCTGCACAAACTGGCTGATTTGATTGATGCCCGCGCTGAGGAACTGGCAAAAATTGCCAGTCAGGAGATGGGTAAACTCATTGCCCAGAGCCGCGGCGAAGTGAAACTGTGCGCGCAAATCGCTCGCTACTATGCCGACAATGCAAAGCAGTTTCTTGCGCCGGTGAAGTACAAATCTGAGCTGGGCGAGGCGTGGGTTGAGCATCACCCTATCGGTGTGCTGATGGCCGTGGAGCCATGGAATTTCCCTTATTACCAGCTGATGCGCGTGCTGGCTCCGAACCTGGCGGCGGGTAACCCGGTGCTGGCGAAGCACGCCAGCATTGTACCGCACTGCGCGGAGGCCTTTGCGCAGCTGGTACGTGAAGCGGGCGCGCCGGAAGGGGCGTGGGCGAACCTGTATATCTCGCAGGAGCAGGTGGCGAATATTATCGCCGACGACCGGGTGCAGGGCGCGGCGCTAACCGGTTCCGAAAAAGCGGGGAGCGTGGTCGCGGCGCAGGCGGCGAAGCACATCAAGAAATCGACCCTTGAACTGGGCGGTAACGACGTCTTCGTGGTGCTGGATGATGCCAACCTCGATAAAGCGGTGAAAATTGGCGTCAATGCGCGTTTGAACAACGCCGGGCAGGTCTGTACTGCGGCAAAACGCTTTGTGCTGCATGAGAAAATTGCCGACGCCTTCCTGAATAAATTTACCGAAGCCTTTAAGCAGGCAAAAATCGGCGACCCGCTGGATGAAAGCACCACGCTGGGGCCGCTGTCGTCAAAAGACGCGCTGGAGACGCTGACCAAACAGGTCAACGAGGCGGTGAAAAACGGTGCGAAGCTGCATCTCGGCGGCAAGCCGGTGCAGCGTGATGGCAGCTTCTTCGAACCCACTATCCTGACCCATATTTCTCGCGATAACCCGGCGTATTTTGAAGAGTTCTTCGGCCCGGTCGCGCAGATTTACGTCGTTAAAAACGATGATGAAGCGGTCGCCCTCGCCAATGATTCCCACTATGGGCTGGGGGGCGCGGTATTTAGCCAGGATATTGAGCGGGCGAAGAAAATGGCCTCGTGCATTGAGACCGGGATGGTATACATCAACTGGCTGACTGATACCGCGGCGGAACTGCCGTTTGGCGGCGTTAAACGTTCCGGCTATGGCCGCGAGCTGTCGGATCTGGGGATTAAAGAGTTTGTGAACCAGAAGCTGGTGGTGGTCCGTCGATAACGGCACTCATAAAAAAACCTGCCATCTGGCAGGTTTTTTTGTCGGTATAGCGCGCGTTTTCCGTTTTATTAGAAAGTCACGCCGCCGCCCACGTAGGCGCCATCAATCAGCGTGTGCCCTGGGCGACCGTCTTTACCGTCAACGCTCACGTGGCGGTAGCCCACTTTCAGCGTTACCGGTTTGATAGGGGTCCAGCTCACGCCGCCGTTGGCTTCAACGTAGTTTTTCACGCTGTTGTTCAGCCCTTCTGGTGCGACATAGCCTTCACCAAATACGTTAATGCTGTCGGTCAGCGCCACGTTCACGCCGCCGCCGATAGGGAAGGCCACGCCGTTATCGCCTTTTTTCGGCCCGAGGTAGATGGCTTTCGCGCCAGCGTTCAGCATGACCGGGCCAACTTCAACGTTATAGCCTGCACCCACGCCGCCGGTCTGCGTACCGTCATCGGTATTTTTCAGCCAGTTGCTTTCTGCATACAGGCCGGAAGAAGATTTGCCCATTTCCAGATTAAGGTTGGTGAAGTTCTTACCTTGCTCAATGCTGCCGCCCATTGCCAGCGCGGAACCGGATACAGCAGTCAGAGCGGAAAGGAGCAGGATATTAAGCTTTTTCATGGTTTATTCCTCGTCATAAAATTAATCTGAGGACACCTTAACAAGTGGGTTTTACTTCTGCAAATGTGACTCATGTCGATTTTTAATGCTGGAATTGTAATCACCACGGTCTTTTTTTGTTGCTTGAGTGTTTGTTTTTACCGGCGTCAATGATTAGCGTTTTGATGTTTAGCGCCCGTTTAGTTTTTGGCTAAACGTACCTTGAACAGAGCGGGGGATATTGGTTGGTAGTGAATTAATTGTCTTTCTAATAATTTCCGAAAATGCTCCAACTGTCATGAATAAAAATGAGAATTTACATTTCTACGCATTTAATTACCCCCTCCAGGCGGAGGGAGGGCGTGATTTAAGCTGCTGTTGTAGCCCGGCCAAGCGAAGCGCCGCCGGGAGCAGCTCGGTACTCATCCCGGCGGCGCTTCGCTTGGCCGGGCTACGGGGTACGGGCTACGGGTTATTTTTTCAGGCTGGCGAATGCTGCGCGGATTTCTGCTTCCGGCAGCTGAATACCGATAAACACCAGCGTGCTGTGCGGCGCTTCGTCGCCCCACGGCCTGTCCCAATCGGCGCTGTAGAGGCGCTGCACGCCCTGGAACAGCAGGCGATTCGGTTCGCCGTCAATCCACAGCATCCCTTTGTAGCGCAGCAGCTTGTCGGCGAAGTCCAGCAGCAGGTTCTCCATCACGCGGGAGACGTCGCTGATATCCACCGGGTAGTCCAGTTCGACCACGATAGACGACACGTCGTTTTGCTGGTCGGCCATAAAGTGGAAGCGCGGCTTCGAGGTGACGTTCTCTTCCAGCATAAAGCCATTGGTGTTGAACAGCAGGCCCAGGTCGATATCGCCGTGGGTGACGGTGTAAATCGGCGCGCGGGCGTTGATGCGGGTCAGGCGTTCACGCAGTTTTTCAGCCTCGCCAGCGACGTCGGTTTTGGTCAGCAGGATGCGGTCGGCGTAGCCCACCTGCGACTGGGCGATGGTGAACTGGTTCATCTGCTCGTTGGCGTGGACCGCGTCAACCAGCGCAATCACGCCGTCCAGCAGGTAGCGCTCGCACAGCACCTCGTGGGAGAAAAAGGTTTGAATAATGGGGCCGGGGTCGGCCATGCCGGTGCATTCAATCACCAGGCGGTCGAAACTGATGTTGCCCTGGTCGAGGTTATCGAGCAGATCTAACAGCGCGTCTTCCAGCTCGTTAGAGCGGGTGCAGCAGATACAGCCGTTGGTCAGGGTTTTGATCTGGGTGGCGCGGTCGCCAATCAGTTGGTCGTCGACGGAGACTTCGCCGAACTCGTTTTCAATCACGGCAATTTTAAAGCCGTGCTGTTCGTTGAGGATGTGGCGCAGCAGGGTTGTTTTGCCCGCGCCGAGGAAACCGGTAAGTAGGGTTACTGCAATCGGTGCCATGATGTCTCCTTTAACAGCAGCGTATGCCGCCTTTTCCATCGCCGCCGTAGCGTGCCTGCTGGCGCTCGCGGAAGAACTCTTCGTAGGTCATGTACGGTTTATCCGGATGGTTGGTCTGCATATGTTCGACGTAGTTGTCGTAATCCGGAATGCCAATCAGCATTTTTGCCGCCTGACCGAGATATTTTTTAGCTTGCCCTAAGTTACCAAACATAGACCATCCTGATAAGACAAAGCCCGACGAGGTTATCTCTATCGGGCTGGGGAACTCGTTTTCCCTCACCCCGACCCTCTCCCAGTGGGAGAGGGAGGGTTCGGTGGATTAGTGGTGTGAAGAGGTCTTCACGCCGCCTTCCGGTACCGGCACATATGGGGTTTCTTTGTCGGTACGTTTATCGCTATTGCGCACCTGCATCCAGGTTTTGAAACCGTAGAAGATGATGCTGTACACCACCACCAGGAACAGAATACTCAGGCCTGCGTTGGTGTAGTTGTTGATAACGATGTGGTTCATGTTGGCAATCTGCTGGGCGGTCAGTTCACCACCGGCAGCAATCTTCTCTTTGTACTGGTTCGCCATGAAGAAGAAGCCTTCCATCTGCGGGTTGGTGCTGAACAGTTTCAGGCCCAGCGCCCAGGTGGTGCAGATAAGCAGCCAGACCGCCGGGATGGTGGTCACCCAGATGTATTTGGTGCGCTTCATCTTAATCAGGATAACGGTACCCAGTACCAGCGCCACGGCGGCCAGCATCTGGTTAGAGATACCGAACAGCGGCCACAGGCTCTTCACGCCGCCCAGTGGGTCAACCACGCCTTGATACAGCAGGTAACCCCACAGGCCTACACAGCCCGCAGTGGCGACCACGCCAGCGACCAGAGAGTCAGTTTTCTTCAGGAACGGTACGAAGTTACCGAGCAAATCCTGCAGCATAAAGCGGCCCGCACGGGTACCAGCGTCCAGCGCGGTGAGGATGAACAGCGCTTCGAACAGAATACCGAAGTGGTACCAGAAGCCCATATCGGCCATCGGCAGCACTTTGTGGAACACGTGAGCAATACCGACCGCCAGGGTTGGCGCGCCGCCTGCGCGGTTCAGTACCGACGGTTCGCCGATATCTTTCGCCGTTTGCAGGATCTGCTCAGGAGTGATGACGAAGCCCCAGGAGCTGACGGTTGCCGCCGCGTGGACGGTCACATCTTTCAGCTGTGCCGCAATCAGCGCCGCGTTCTCGCCGCCCATCTCATGCAGGTTTGGCATGGTGATGCCAAGGCCTGCCGGAGGGGTGTTCATCGCGAAGTAGAGGCCCGGTTCGATGATGGAGGCTGCAACCAGCGCCATAATCGCTACGAAGGACTCCATCAGCATGGCGCCATAACCAATCAGACGGGCATCGTTTTCGTTCGCCAGCAGCTTCGGCGTGGTGCCGGAGGAGATCAGCGCGTGGAAGCCAGAAACGGCGCCACAGGCGATGGTGATAAACAGGAATGGGAACAGCGCGCCTTTCCACAGTGGGCCGGTGCCGTCGATGTACTGGGTCACGGCTGGAATTTTCAGATCCGGGTTGAGGATCACGATGCCGAGCGCCAGGCCAACGATAACGCCGATTTTCAGGAAGGTGGCGAGGTAGTCGCGCGGTGCCAGAATCAGCCATACCGGCAGCAGGGCAGAGATAAAGGCGTAACCAATCAGCGCGAAGGTGATGGTGGTGTCTTTAAAGGTCAGCGCCGGGCCCCAGTACGGGTCGTGGGCAATCACGCCGCCGAAGTAGATAGAGGCAACCAGCAGCACGATACCAATCACCGACACTTCGCCTACGCGGCCCGGACGGATAAAGCGCATGTAGATACCCATAAACAGCGCAATCGGCACGGTCGAGCAGACGGTGAACACGCCCCACGGGCTTTCTGCCAGGGCTTTCACCACGATCAGCGCCAGCACCGCCAGGATGATGATCATAATCAGGAAGCAGCCGAACAGGGCAATGGAGCCCGGCACGCGGCCCATCTCTTCTTTGACCATTTCACCCAGCGACGAACCGTTACGGCGCGTGGAGATAAACAGCACCATAAAGTCCTGCACCGCACCTGCCAGCACCACGCCCGCCAGCAGCCAGAGCGTACCCGGCAGGTAGCCCATCTGCGCGGCCAGTACCGGCCCTACCAGCGGGCCCGCACCGGCGATAGCGGCGAAGTGGTGGCCGAACAGCACGTAGCGGTTGGTCGGCACGTAGTTCAGGCCATCGTTGTTGATGACCGCCGGCGTTGCACGCGTAGGGTCGAGCTTCATCACCTTCTGGGCGATGTATAGGCTGTAGTAGCGATACGCCACCAGATACACAGAAACCGACGCGACGACGATCCACAGGGCACTGACGTGCTCACCGCGGCGCAGTGCGACGACCGAGAGGCAAAATGCACCGATGATTCCGAGAATCACCCAGGGTATGTGCTTGAATAGCTTTTTCGTATCCATAGTAAAACCTGGTTCTAATAGGATGAATAATCAGCCGAAGCTGCCGTTGTTTTGAGTTTGGGTTTGAGGAGGTATTGATCATTATGCTGATGACAAGCTTGCCAGAGATACGCGCGCGTAAAGTTGGGTAAATCGGTGAGCGGTTGAAAGCGATGGCTAAGCGGTTATGTGAGGGGGTAAGCGGTTGGCTACATGCTGAACGGTAGCTAAATATGTGATTGAGATCTCAAGTTTTTTCCTCGGCGTCGTTTCCCTACGACGGACTTCGTATGATTAAAAACCAATTAAAAACACTATTGTCACTTATTGATCACAACTCCGGGTCCTGGTCTGCTCCACATCGTCCATTTTTTCCGACTATTTGACTCATCTTCGGACGGTGAGCCACGTCGCTCATCGGCCTGTATCCTTAAAAAGGACGAAAACAATGAAAAATATGCGGCTAAAAGTGATGTGTTGCGTGCTGGGGGCGGGAATGTTGTGGCCGATGATGGGTCAGTCCGCCACCGAGTTACGCATGTCGTGGTGGGGTGGTAACCAGCGGCACCAGGCCACGACGGAAGCGATTAAAGCCTTCGAAGCACAAAACCCTGACGTCAAAATCAATACCGAACCCAGCGGCTGGGATGGCTACTTATCACGCCTGAGCACGCAACTGGCGGGAAATACCGAGCCGGACGTGATGCAAATAAACTGGAACTGGCTGGTGATGTTTTCCAAAAACGGTGACGGTTTTTATGACATTAACCGCCAGGCATCGCTTATCGACCTGACGCAGTTCTCGAGCCAGGGCAAACAGCTGGTGACGGTGAACGGCAAACTCAACGGTGTACCGGTGGCCATGACCGGGCGCTCGATGTACTACAACCCCGATCTGTGGAAAAAAGCGGGCGTGGCGTATCCACAAACCTGGGAGCAGATGATTGCGGCGGGCCCGGTGTTTAAAAGCAAACTGGGGGACGATTACTACCCGTTTATTCTCGCTAATCACGACACCACCATCATGACGTTCCTGAACTCGTATATGGTGCAGAAATACAATATTTCGATGATTAACCCGCAGACCAAAGCCTTTAACTACAGCCGTGAACAGTGGCTGGACTATTTCGGGCTGTATAAAAAGCTGGTGGATAATCACGTTATCCCGTCCATGAAATATCTGTCGTCGTTCGGCAAGGCCAACGCCTGGGAAATTAAACCGTGGCTGGAGGGCAAAATTGGCGGCGTACACACCTGGAGCACCGATGGCACCTTTGCAGGAAGCCTGCGCGCGCCCGCACATCTGGAAGTGGGCCCTTACCCTATGCTGCCCGGTGCCACCGATGCGGGGATCTTCTTCAAGCCAGCAATGATGTTCTCCATCGGCAAAAACAGCCGTCATCCCGAGCTGGCGGCCAAGCTTATCAATTTCCTGCTGAACGACCCGCAGGGCATCAAGGCGATGGGGCTACAGCGTGGCGTCCCGCTGAGCGCTGAAGCGGTGAAAGTGCTGCAACAGGACGGCGTGCTGGATAGCAGCCAGATTCAGGTTCAGGGGCTGGCGCAGGTCGATAAGTTAATGGGCAAAATCGAACCGTCGCCATGGTTTGAAAACCCGCAACTGCTGGCCTACTTCCTCGACGCGGTGCAGCGCTTTGATTACGGGCAGCTCACGGTTGAACAGCTGGCCGATGAATTCCCGCAACGCGCGCAGCGTGTGCTGAAAAAAATCATGTAAATGAGGTGGTTATGTCGCAATTATTGAAAGAGTCCATTCTAAGCAAACTGGATACGCTGTTTAATGAGCTGATTGTGGTACGCACCAACGATGCCGAGCTTAAAAAACAGAAGGTTATCGCCTCCGACTTGTCGATTGAAAACTGGGACTGGTCGCAGGGCGTTGGGATTTACGGCATCTGGCGGCTGTACCGCATCACCCGCGAGCCGCGCTACCTGGCCTACCTCAACGGCTGGTTCTCGCGTCGCATGGCGGAAGGTCTGCCGGAAAAGAACATCAACCGCATGGCGCCGATGTTGACGGCCACCTGTATGGCGATGGAATCAGGCGAAACGGCCTGGCAGGCAGACATTGCCGAGTATGCCGACTGGATTGATACGCGCCTGCTGCGCACCCAGGAAAATGGCTTTACCCACTGTACCAGCGACCACCTGAACGAAGAGCAGCTGTGGGTGGATACGCTGTTTATGAGCGGCTTATTCCATGCAAAAGCGTCGCTGCTGCTGGATAAGCCGCGCTATATGGACGATGTGGCGTACCAGTTTTTACTGCACATCAAGTACCTGATCGACCGCCGTAGCGGGTTGTGGATGCACGGCTGGAGCTTTATCGACCGCAACAACTACGGTGCGGCGCTGTGGGGGCGTGGCAACGGCTGGGCCGCTGCGGGCAGCGTGGATTTTCTGGAGATGGTGACGGAAGAGACGGCGAATACCCGTTTTATCCGCGAAGCATTTGTTCGACAGATGCTGGCGGCGGTGCACTATCAGCACAGCAACGGCATGTGGTCGACGCTTATCGATCACCCCGAAAGCTACGAGGAAGCATCGGGCACCGCTGGGCTGACCTATGCCTTGCTGAAAGGCGCGCGGCTTGGCCTGCTGGATAACCGCTGCCGCGATGCGGGCTGGGCGGGTGTGCAGGCGTTGATGGCACGGATTAATGAACACGGTGAAGTGGCGGATGTGTCAGCCGGAACGTCAGTCGGGCGCGATTTGCAGCATTATCTGGATATTCGCGTACGTCAGCGCGCCTACGGGCAGTCGCTGGCGATGCTGGCATTAGGGGAAGCGCTCGCCCATTTATAATCTGAACTTAAGGACAAGGTGATGACCATAAACCCCAGCGTAGTGCTGAGCGTGGAGGAAGAGAGAAAGATTCTGGCACGGATCCGCGATCCGCAGTTTCCCGCCAGAGAGATAAACGTACGCGACTGTGGTGCGGTCGGCGACGGGGCGACGCTGGATACCGATGCCCTTCAGCGGGCGATTTCCCAACTGCACGCGCTGGGCGGCGGCCGCGTGGTGGTGCCTGCCGGGCGCTACCTCACCGGTTCGCTAGAGCTGTTGAGCAACATTGATCTGCATCTGGAAAGCCGCCAAAGCGTGCTGCTGTTCACCACCGACACCACCGAAGCGCACTATCCGCTGGCCTATGGTCACTGGGAGTGCTCGCCCCTGTGGAACTACCGGGCGCTGATCTACGCGCGTCATGCGCACAACATCGCGTTGACCGGCAGCGGTACTCTGGACGGGCAGGCCAGCGAAAGCGTGTGGTGGCACTGGACCCATCAGATTGAACACGCCTGGTCGACTCACGCGCAAAATTTGCAGCGTCCCGCAAGCCTGCGGCTGCGCGAAATGAACCTCAACGGGGTACCGGTGGCGGAGCGCCGCTTTGGCGACGGCCACTATTTACGCCCGATGTTTATCCAGACGCTGCACTGCCAGAACGTGCTGCTGGCGGGAGTCACGCTACGCAACTCGCCGATGTGGCAGGTCAACCCGGTTATGTGCCGCAACGTGACGGTGCGCGGCATGACGCTACGCTCGCACGGCCACAACAACGACGGTGTGGATCCGGAAAGCTGCTGCGATGTGCTGATTGAAGACAATCTGTTTGATTCCGGTGATGACTGTATTGCCATTAAATCCGGGCGCGATCGCGACGGGCGTGAAGCCAATATTCCCTGCGAAAATATCATCATCCGTAATAACCGTTTCGCCGATGGCCACGGCGGCATTGCGCTGGGCAGTGAAATGAGCGGCGGCATCCGCAACGTTTTTGCCGCGGGTAACGAATTTGACAGCCCGGCGTTAACCTATCCTCTGCGCCTGAAGGCCAACGCGCTGCGCGGCGGGGTGATTGAAAATGTCTGGCTGCGTCACTCTAAGGTGAAGCGGGTGCGCGATGCCGTGGTCCACGCCACCATGAACTATGCCGAAGGGGTCTACGGGAGCCACTTACCGCGCTTTCGCAATATCGTGATTGAAGATCTGGAAGCGAGCGGCGGAGAGTACGGCCTGTTTATTGAAGGGTTGCCGCAGTCGCCGATTGACGGGCTGGTGCTGAAAGATATCCGCCTTCACGATGTCGAGAACCCGCTGCATGCCGCCCACTGGGGACGCGGCGTTAAAATGGAAAACGTGGTGATCAACGGGCTCGATTATCCGCGCCCGGTGCAGCTTTTTGTCCGCGGATTGCCGCAGGTCGGGGATTATCTGCGCGCGGTGGCGACGCTACCGGGGAACGATGACGCGGTGCTGCGCTACGACTGGTGGCTGGGTAAAACGGCGGACGGGCCAATGACGCCGCTCGGTGAAGGGGACATTCTGGCGCTAACGCCGACCATGAGCGGGCGTTTTGTTCGCTGCCAGGTACACCATGGGCAGATGAGTCTGCTCGGCAAGCCCTGGTTGATTGGGCCGGAGGGCAGCATTCAATTGGCAAGCGGCGAGTCGGTCAATGCGGGCATTCTGCGGGCGCGGGGCATTCTCGATAACGACAGCGGCGCGGAGTGCATCACCCGGTTTGAGCTGGCGCAAATGGTGATCCGGCTATGGGGGCTGCAGTATCAGCCATCCTGCGGCCTGGTGATTGACGATCTGGCAGCGGATTCCGTCTGGTATCCGGGCATCGAAGCGCTGATTCAGCGCGGCATGATGGCGCTTGATAAAGGGAAGTTTAACCCGGATAAACCGATTCGCCGCGAAGAGGCCGCCACGGTTGCCATGATGAGCTGCGGGGTGTCGTATCGCAACGCCTCAACGATGCTGCAATCGACCTTCACCGATGGCCGCCTTCTGCGGGATATTTACCTCACCAACGCCCAGCGCGCCGTGGCTTTTGGTTTTCTGCGCTGTAATCACGAAGGGCGCTTTCACCCTCGGCGCTATCTGCGCCGCCATGAAGCGCTGGAAATGCTGCTGGCGATGAGCCACTTTATCGGCGATCAGGACCGGCCTCAGCGGCAGGTACAGATGCTGCCGTAGCGGGGTTAACGGCGAGCGGTTTGATCGATCGAACGGATCATCGACTGCTTCGCCGTCATTAAATGGTTACGTAACGCCAGAGTGGCGTCGAGATCGTTCCGGCAGATCAGGGCGATCAGGATCATCATATGTTCATCAATGGCGATAATATTGCGCTGTTTCAGATCGCTTTCATCCCACTGGTAGTGGAAGTGAAAAATAACCGAGATAATTTCTAATGACTGATTGAAAAATATATTATCGGCTGCGGAGAGCAGCAGTGAATGAAAATCACGATCGAGCTGCGAGAATGTTTTGACATTATCGCCAATATTGTCGCGCAGCTGGCGATGATATTCCAGAAGGGTTTTTGCCCGTAGCCAGTGTGGGTCATTATCGGGCAGGCTTAAAAAACGCTGTAAAGCATGTAACTCTAACATTTCACGTAATTCAAATAGCTGCTCGGCGTAAGCGCGATCGAACTCTTTCATTCGCCACAGACCACGTTTTTCGCTCACGATAAGATTATAGCGGCCAAACTTCAGTAAATATTCCCGCGCGGCAACCGGACTCACTCCCGCCATTTTGGCCAACTGAATTTCACTCATCACTTCCCCGGCCTTTAACTGCCGCTGGTTGATCATGGAGAAAAACGCCTGCTCAAAAATCTGCGTCTGCTCCTCAAGCGGTGCCTGGGTGCACTCAAAGCCATCCAGAGCATCAGGCTTGCGTATCACGATGTAATCATTATTGATTTTTTCCAGTACGCCGCGCTGCTGTAGATGCGAAAGAATGTGGCGAACGGTGGTGCGGCTGATGCTGTACATGTCGCCCAGTGAGGACTGCGCCGGTAGCGGCGACGGAATATGGCCCTGGGCGATGCCATCAATAATTTGGTTGACGACGCTGCGGCGTAAATTTTGCGAACGGCTCATGGTTATCTCCCCCTGTGGTTTATTAAAGACGAATTTAAAACATATTTCTGCGCTGATATTCACAAGAATTTATTCCGCTGATGCTGAAACGCTCTGAAATCCACAATAACAACCATAACGAAAACAGGAGACGTCGTAATGGCAATGATGAAAACATGGGTTTGTCAGCAACCGGGTGAATTAACGTGGCAATCAAGAAATATTCCAAAACCACAACAACATGAGGTCTTAATAAAGGTAAAAACGGTTGGTATCTGCGGAACAGATATTCATGCATGGCGAGGGAAACAACCTTTTTTCAGCTACCCTCGCGTATTAGGACATGAAATTTGCGGGACGATCGTCGCGCTCGGCAGCCAGACTGACCATTGGCACGTTGGTCAGCAGATCGCGGTGATCCCTTATGTCTCCTGCCATGAATGCTCTGCGTGCCGGAGCGGGCGAGAGAACTGCTGTGAAAATATTGCGGTGATTGGCGTCCATCGTGATGGTGGGTTCAGCGAATATTTATGCGTACCTGAGCAAAACATCCTGCTGGCGGAAGGCATTGCACCCGAAGCGGTTGCGCTGATCGAGCCGTTTGCCATCAGCGCGCATGCGGTTCGCCGTGCGGCGGTGAAGCCCGGTGACGCGGTCCTGGTGGTGGGCGCTGGGCCAATTGGGCTGGGGACGGCAGCCATTGCGGCGGCGGAAGGCGCGCAGGTGGTGATGGTGGATACTAGCCCGGAGCGCCGCGCGCACGTGGCGCTCCAGCTGGCGTTACCGGCTCTCGATCCGCTGGCCGATGACTTCCTCACTCAGTTGCGCGATAGCTTTGGCGGCGACCTTGCACAGACGGTGATTGATGCCACCGGCAGCGCGCAGTCGATGAATCGCGCGGTGGAGTTGATTCGCCACGGCGGCAGCATTGTATTTGTCGGCCTGTTTAAAGGCGACCTGCAGTTCTCTGATCCGGAGTTCCATAAAAAAGAGACCACGCTGCTGGGCAGCCGAAACGCCACAAAAGCGGACTTTGCGCGGGTGGGGGAGCTGATGCAGCGCGGGCTGCTGCGCGCCGACATGCTGCTGACTCACCGGTTGCACTTTGATGAGTTGGGTAGCACCTATGAACGAGATGTCATCAATAATCCACGGCTGATTAAAGGCGTGATAGAGTTTAGCGAGAACATTGCTGGCGCTTAATAAAATAAATGTGATGTAAATCACTATGTTAACTAAGTAAAACCTGCGCCTCCGTCTACGCTAAAGCCTGTCCGACAATATGGAGAAAAACATGACAACGGTAAACATCGCGCTTAAGGAAGCCTATCAACTGGCCTTCGACGTCCTCAGCTCAAACGGATTTTCAGCCGCACACGCCGACGCTATCGCCCGCAACGTCACCGCGGGTGAACGCGACGGCTGTGCTTCACACGGCCTGTGGCGCCTGCTGGGGATTGTAGAAACTCTGCGCAAAGGCAAGGTGTCGCCGGATGCGGAACCGACGATTGTCGATCAGGCGCCCGCTATCGTTAAAGCGGATGCCAACGGGGCGTATTCGCTGTGTGCCTATGAAAAGGCGCTGCCGCTGCTGATTGAAAAAACTCGCCATTGTGGCATTGCGGCGCTGGCGATCAACCGTTGCGTGCACTTCTCGGCGCTGTTTGCCGACGTGGAACCGCTGACCGACGTGGGGTTGGTGGGTTACGCCTGTACGCCAAGCCACGCGTGGGTGGCCCCGGCGGGCGGCACCCAGCCGCTGTTCGGCACCAACCCGATTGCGTTCGGCTGGCCACGCGGTGCGAAGCCGCCGTTTATTTTTGATATGGCGACCAGCGCCGCAGCGCGCGGTGAAATTCAGCTGCATCAGCGAGCGGGTAAGCCAATTCCAGAAGGCTGGGGGATTGATAGCGATGGCCAGCCAACCACCGACCCGCAGGCGGTGCTGGACGGGGCGATGCTGACCTTCGGCGGCCATAAAGGCTCGGCGCTGGCGGCGATGGTGGAGCTGTTCGCCGGCCCGCTGATTGGCGATATGACCAGCGCCGAATCGCTGGCGTGGGATAACGGCGCGGGTGGCCTGCCGTACGGCGGCGAGCTGATTCTGGCGCTCGACCCTCAGCGTTTCCTGGGAGCAGAGGCCGGGACGCATCTGGCGCGCGAGCGAAGTGAGAAACAGGGGCTGGATGTTTCTCGTGGCCTGTACGACGAGATTTGTGCGCTGCGCGGGTAACGAGCATCCCCGGCGGCGCTCCGCTTGGCCGGGCTACGCGATCCGTCAATCTGCACTCATCGGTTCCCTCTCCCCTATGGGGAGAGGGCTAGGGTGAGGGGAACAGGCACGCTCGGTGATGCAAAATCGCGCCGCTACCCGTATTAATAGTCACAATTTCTATAAAGTTTTGTCTTTTCCCGCCGAAAACTCGTTATTCGTCCGGAGGAAAGAGAAACATGTTAAAACGTATAAAGATCGTCACCAGCCTCGTGCTGGTTTTGGTGTTGTTTGGCCTGTTACAGCTGGCGTCAGGGGGACTGTTCTTTAACTCTTTGAAGCATGACAAAGAGAACTTCACCATTCTGCAAACTGTGCGTCAGCAGCAGTCCGGGCTGAACGGGAGCTGGGTTGCTCTGCTGCAAACCCGCAATACTCTCAACCGTGCAGGGATCCGTTACATGATGGATCAGAACAATATCGGCAGCGGCGCTACCGTTGCCGAGTTGATGCAGATTGCCACCAAATCACTGTCAGATGCGGAAAAACGCTGGACCGAGTACGAAGCGATGCCGCGTGACCCGCGTCAGAGCGAAGCGGCGGCGCTGGAAATCAAACGTAACTACGATATCTACCACGGCGCGCTGTCCGAACTTATCCAACTGCTGGGCGCAGGCAAAATCAACGACTTCTTCGACCAACCGACTCAGGGTTATCAGGACGGCTTTGAGAAGGCGTACGTCAACTATCTGCAACAGAACGACAGCCTGTACGACCTGGCGGTCAACGACAGCAATGCCTCCTACACGCAGGCCATGTGGATCCTGTTTAGCGTGATGATCGCCGTACTGGCCGTGATCATCTCCGTCTGGCTGGGCGTGCGCAAGACGCTTATCGAACCACTGAATCGTTTAATCGACAGCATTCGCCACATTGCGGGCGGTGACCTGGTCAAACGCATCGACGTGGAAAGCGACAACGAAATGGGCGAGCTGGCACACTCTCTGCGCCATATGCAGGGTGAACTGGCGCGCACCGTGGGCGAAGTTCGTCAGGGGGCTCACGCGATTTACAGCGGCGCGAGTGAAATTGCGATGGGCAACAACGACCTCTCTTCACGTACCGAGCAGCAGGCGGCTTCTCTGGAAGAGACGGCGGCGAGTATGGAAGAGCTGACGGCGACCGTGAAACAGAACGCCGAAAACGCCCGTCAAGCGAGCCATCTGGCGCTGAGCGCATCGGAAACCGCGCAGAAGGGCGGTAAAGTCGTGGATAACGTGGTGCAGACCATGCGTGATATCACCGCCAGTTCGCAGAAAATTGCCGACATTATCAGCGTGATTGACGGTATTGCCTTCCAGACCAACATTCTGGCGCTGAACGCCGCGGTGGAAGCCGCACGTGCCGGTGAACAGGGGCGTGGTTTTGCGGTGGTCGCCGGTGAAGTTCGCAACCTGGCGCAGCGCAGCGCCCAGGCGGCACGGGAAATTAAGAGCCTGATTGAAGATTCGGTAAACCGTGTCGACCTCGGTTCCACGCTGGTAGAAAGCGCGGGCGAAACCATGGATGAAATCGTGAATGCGGTGACCCGCGTAACCGATATCATGGGCGAAATTGCTTCCGCATCTGACGAGCAGAGCCGGGGTATCGACCAGGTTGGCCTGGCGGTATCGGAGATGGACCGTGTCACCCAACAGAACGCCTCGCTGGTGGAAGAGTCCGCGGCAGCCGCCGCGGCGCTGGAAGAGCAGGCTAGCCGACTGACGCAGGCGGTGGCCGTGTTCCGCATCCAGCAGGGCCAGGCAAGTACCGCGCGCGAACCGGTCAGCGTGGCCGCTGCGCCAGCGCCGGGTACGCTGCGTAAAGCGGCGGCAACCGACACCGGGGAAAACTGGGAAACCTTCTGATATGACATGCGCCCCTGTCAGGGCGCATTAGCTCAGCATCAGGCGCATGGCGCAGCGTGATTCATACGCCATGCCGTGCGCCACTTCTTGTGCCAGCTTTTGCCGTAGCGCAGCGTTCAATGATGTTTCCGGTAGCATTTCGAATCCCATTCGGGCATACCACGGCGCGTTCCAGGGTACATCCCGAAAGGTGGTGAGCGTGAGCGACGTGAAGCTCCTTGCTTTGGCCTCTACCGCGACATCGCTAAGAAGGCGTCGACCTAACCCTATTCCCTGACTCGCCTGATGCACGGAGAGCTCGACAATAAACAGCGTCGAATCCTGTGCTTCTGCTAACAGAAAACCACGCGGTTGACCGCCGTGTTCTACCACCCAACTCATTTCCTGCTGCAGATAATGCTGATGGCAACGGGCAGAGATGACGGGGCCTTGAGCGAGCCAGCTCAATTCGGGTATCTGCCGAAAGCATTGCCCGGCGGCGCGTTCAATGTCTGGAAGTGCGGCGATATCCGCAGCAGTGGTCGGACGAACGAGAGTTATCATGGGGCAAGTATAGCCTGTCGTTAACCGGCGCAAACCAAAATTGGCGAATAAAAGTTACTGATAATCATCGCATTATCCGGCGTTTTGCGAATGCTCAACAGCCGTTTCTGACCAGGGGTAATACCCAGCGCATATTTTTCAAATACCCCTGCGGGCACGTTATCGTGACCAAACTTCTCGACCTGTTTGATGCGTAGCTCGTAAAACGTTTCATGCACGTAGTGCCAGTCAAAGCTCTCCTGGCGAGACACTTTAGTATGTTGCCCATCGTTAAGCACCTCGCCGTTCATATTGAAATAGCCGGTACCGTCAGGCGCAAAGTGCATCACCACCATTCCTTCAAATGAGAAGCGGTTGTCCTGATGGCTGTCCTTATAGGTCAGGCTGCCCTGACAGGTCATGGAGAGGCGCGTGGTGTTGTGTATCCAGAGCGAGGTGCCGAGGATAATCAGCAGGTTAACAAGAAGGACGACAATCAGCCGTTTATGCTTTTTCACTTTTGCCACTCGTAGTAATAGAGCGTCTGGCAGGCGCTGGCTTTGCCAAGAAACTGAGAGCATTGCGAGAGTACCAGTCGGCCGTCATCGCCGTACAGCAGGGGATCCTGAATGTGCGCGTAGAACACCGAATGGTTCAGGCAGGAGAATGCCCCGTCGTTTTTAATCTGTTTTATCAGCGTTTTAGCCCGTTCCCGGAAGACATCTGCCAGCGGAGCGAGGGTGTAGACCGGGCAGGTGTCGATATGATCCAGTAAATAGATCTCAGCCTGCTGCTGCTGGTTTTTCCAGGCGATTGCTGTGCCGCAGAGCGTGAGCACGATAACCGTGACCAGTGCGTAGAGGGCGGTAAAATTTCTGGCGCGGGAGATTTTTTCGGGTTTAGCCACCGTCGGGACACGTGGGGCAGAAAGCGGCACGATGGAGGTCTCTGCGCTGAACATAAACCCGACTTTTGGCACGGTGACAATAAACGGGCTGTCAGGCACCAGCGTGGCGAAAATTTTCCGCAGAATGCTGATGTACTGATTCAGTGAGTTACTGGAGCCGCGCAGGCCGCGCTCATCCCACACCTGTTCAAAGAACGTTTCTCGCTCGACCACCATGCCGTGATGGGCAATCAGCAGGTTGAGGATATGTTGCGCCGTGCAGGTGAGCACCTGACTGTCCGAGTCGGGATCGTTTTGTAGTGTCAGTGAACCGTCCTCGTTGTCATAAACAAGCACGTTCGCGAGCAGATATTTCATGTTTTTCAGCGATCCGGATCGGGGAAGCAAGGTGGTTTTCGCGTGTAGATGACCATGTTAACTCGAGTTGTTATCGGTAACATTGATCCGGCGCGCCCAAATCTGATTAATAAGTAAGCGTAATCACCACGTCGTCACTAAACAAGCCGGTACCGGTGAGCGTCTGCGGAGGTACGGTGCCGTAAACGGTGAAGTTCTGTACATTTCCGTCTTCGTGCGTGACCTCCAGCGTATTGCTGCCGATCTGTTCTCCCCAGGGAGTGGTTGCCGCCGCATCCTGCCACAGCGCGTATTGCAGACACTGATGCTTATCGTTACACAGCTGTCGCTGGCTTCCTGATGCGTTTTCACCGGTGCTGATGCCCAAGGAGTAATGCGTCCCCACCGGGCAACGAGAACGAATGGTGGCGGTCGAAGCGACCCGCGACATCAGCGATGTGCTGTTGACCGTACCAAAATCCAGCGGCGTGACGCTCTGGATAAAACAACTGTCGGATAGCGTAGCGCTGGCGCTGGAGGAGTTGTCGATGGCTTCCCCTTCGTTCTCACCATCCTGACAGTCGTGCAGGGATGCCGTGGACGTCGCGCTATTCCAGGTCAGCCTTAGCCCCATGGTGTAGTTAAAATAGCTGCGTACCGGCAGGTTACTCTGCCCGGCCGGTATGGAGGCCAGAAGGGGAAATGTCCCGCCAACAACCTGATTTCCCCCCGCAGTGAGTGACGTTTGCAGTGCGCGTCCCGATGCTTGTGAGGTCAGTTCCTGGCTGGTATCGAGGGCGTTATAGAGGCGAAACAGCATGGTGTATTGCTTACCTTCTTCATCGCCGTTTGAGGTCATTTTAAACGGTGAGGTATCCAGGCTGCTCAGGCAGACTTTGAAGTAACGGGTCTCGCCGTAGTCGGCGTAGCAGCTGAATTTTACGCTCGCGTGCGTCGAACTGCCGCTGCCGGTGACCAGCGTACCAAAGGCAGAGGTTTCCCCCTGGGTTATCCAGCAGTTTGAGGCGTGAGCCGGACGGCACAGGAGGCCCGCGCACAGCAGCAGGAGCAGAACGAGGGGGATTTTTAATGACACGGCAAGACTCCCAGATTGATGGTCGTTTCGCCCCTGGAAGCTGGCAGACTGACTTCGCAGCGTCCTGAGCGGCTCTGTATTGCAAGCGTGCCGGGCATCGGCGGGTTTTCCAGCCAGATGAAGCCTTCGCGGCCAACGATAGACTGCTTATCGCCAAAGGTGATAAGGCTGCCGATAGGCAACGGTCTGTTCTGCCGATCGATAAGCTGTGCGCTGACTAAGTGTGAACGGTGTACCTGGAAATCAACTTTGACGGCTTCGCTCCGCCCAGGAGTGGCGTGCATTTCCGTGAGCGGTGTGACCACCTCTGGCGGCAAATTCAGCGGGTCGAGTGAAACTTTGCTGTTCTGGTAGCGGGGCAGATCCGTCAGCAGCAGAAAGCCGTTAGCATCGGTTGTACCCGCGGGGCGGTTTTCCACCGCAATCGGAACGCCGCTAATGCCGTCGGTAGTGACCAGCGCAATGCCCTGGCGGTTGTAGCGCAGCGCGTAGGGGTGCGAGTCCAGCAGAATGAAAGATCCTTCTCCGCTGAGATAGTGGCTGTTGCTTTGGTTGTCGCGGTCTATCCCCGTATGCCATTCGCCGTACTGGCTCAGATACCCCAGATCGGCATGTTGTTGCCGGGTATTGCCGCTATTCTGGCTGAGCTGCCATGACCAGCCGCCGAGCTGATAATCCGGCTGATGGCGATAGTCTGCGCGCGTGGATTGATTACCCGTTTGCAGCGACACTGTGTCGTTATGGCCTAGCGGAACGGACAGCATCAGCTGAACGGTCTTATCACCCGTGTTGAGCGCATGGGTAAACGCGAAGGTGGTTGAGATGCGGTTGCTGAACGATTTTGACCAACTGGCATTAAGGTAGCGGGCGCTGTCCTGGCGTACCCATCCCGCGCCGAGGGTTCCCCAGCCCGATAGCGTCTGGCTGACCCACAGGTTGTCGGTGCGCCTGACCGGCAGGCTGCCGGAAAGCCGTGCGATATCCGTCCAGGCATCGCTGCTGCGGCTGGTACTGGCGGCGACGCCCAGACCCTGTCCGTTCCACTGATAGCCAAATCCCCACTTCACGCCATCCCCCACCGGGCTTTGGCTACCGGCGATATGGCTGCTGGCGATACCCAAAAGTGGTGAAACCAGCCAGTCGCCCGATACGCCGAGGTTATGCGCATCCCGGTGCTGCTCGGTGTGGGTGCTGAGGGTCAGGCTGTTGTTGAGGCCATAGCGCCAGCCGGCATCCAGCATCGGCGAGGCGGCGTAGTCGTTGGAGCGCTCGGCATAGCGCTGTCGCAGCCAGCCTATATCCAGCGAGCCGCTGCTGACGCCCTGCGCCAGCATATTGGGGGCGCCGTATAAATCGAGCGTCACTTCACGGCGCTGACCGTTGATATCGGTGATCACCACTTGCGCCTGACCGCTGCCGGAGAACGTTGTAAGGGTGTTGAGCACGTAGTTGCCCGGGGTGACCTGCTGGTGGCTCTGTTGAAGCCCGTCGATATATAAATCGACCGTTGACGGTAACACCACGCTGTCGCTGTAGGCCGTGCGGGGGGCGGTATTGAGCTGCGGGTCGAGCTGAAAATTCCGCGCCAGATGCAGGCCGCCAAAACGCACCTGGCGGCTCCAGTTCACGCCCATCGTCACGTTATCACCCAGTGAAATGCTGGTGAGCGAGGCGGGGAAATCCAGCTGCCAGGTGGTCATCAGACGCGTGTTGGCTTCTGGCGTGGCGTTATCTCCGCGCTGAAAACGGCTGTTCATGCTGTTGCTAAGCTGACCCGGCAACCAGCCGGAGGTTTGCAGCTGGCTTTGTAAGCTCGTCTGTTTGAGCGTTGGCGTTTCGCTGGAGTAGAGCGAGTAATCTAGCGTGAGATTGCCCATTTCATCGGCCTGAGGCAGGGCATCGGACGCAGGGTGAGGTGCAGTTTCCAGATGTTGCACGCTGGCCAGTTTCCCTTCAGGCAGCGTAAGGGCGAGCTGTTGCTGCAGGCCGTCATAGCTGGCCTGAATGCCCTGTACCGTCGCAAGGTTAACCCACGGAGCGGATGCTTCTGGCATGGCGATACCCAGCCGCGCCGCATCTTCCACGTTGATCCATAGCTCGCCGTTGTCGACGCGAACGGGCCAAAGCCCGTCGTGAAGAGAACGGTTAACGGTGAGGGAGAGATACTGCGTTGTTTCAGCGGGCGGCTCAGCGTGAAGGGGCATGGCTATTAACCACAGCAGCAGGATACACGCTGAGCTGACTGGCTTGGGTGTGTTCATTCAGATAAGCGCGTAAGGAGAAGAGTAAATCGCGGTGAGGGCGTTTAAACGGCAGCGAAAATTGCTTCCCCGCAAGCACATAGCCAGCCAGACCTGAGAGCGAATCGACCACCTGCCCATTACGAGCAATAGCCTGAACGTCGCTCAAGCGGATATGTGTACTACCGTGGTTCTGGCACCAGACTTCCCCATTTTCCTGTTGGCAGGAGAGCGGCGTGGTTTCATCTTTTTGCGCCACATCTTCAGGTGCGATAAACAGCGGAATGGAGTAGCGCAGCAGGAAATGGACGCCATTCTGTCCGTCGGTGCCGAGATGGGCACGGGGCAGTTCATCAACCAGCAGCCGGAAGCTCTGCTCTTGTGAATGGGGAGCGGGGTTGAGCACCACAATGCGTACCAGCTGGCGCTGGCCGGGCGCCAGAGACGTTACCGCCGGGCTGCTGACAACCTCGTTCGTCTGTGTCAGGACATCTTTACCCGAGGATTGCGTCCAGTCATAAACGCGGATCTGTGCGTGAATGGGCTGGTCTCCGGTATTGGTGAGGTACAGCGCACCGGCGCGCTGGGCGGTTGAAAGATTCAGCATCACCGGTGCTACCTGCAGGGTGGCACAGTGCGCGTAGTGGGTAAACGCGAACAAAATGGCCAGCCAGCAAAGGGCAAAGAGAGAGAAACGACGCATGCTTAGTACACCAGATTCAGGGTGACGTCATCGCTGTACAAACCGGCTTTGGCATTGGTTAAAGCACCTGCTTCGATAACACCAACGATGGTTTC
Source organism: Kluyvera sichuanensis (assembly GCF_014218705.1). GTDB lineage: Bacteria > Pseudomonadota > Gammaproteobacteria > Enterobacterales > Enterobacteriaceae > Kluyvera > Kluyvera sichuanensis. The sequence continues at coordinate 47,786 of NZ_JABBJF010000010.1, forward strand.
CGATTGAGTCTGCCCGGTACCGGTCCCTTCAATCCCACCGCTGGCGTTGACCGGCGTTTTCTTGCTTTCATCGGCATACAGCTTATAGGCAATGTTCTGTGCCCCGAGGCTGCTGTCCTCTGGTTTGAGCCAAAACGTGCCGTCACTTTCGCTATCGCTGCTGGCCGCTGAGAGGTTAAACGGCGTACCGTTGGTACACAGCACGTTAAGCTGAGTGGTGGTATTAATTTCACGGGATTCGTCAGAGCCGTGGCTGGCGAAGTTCAGATCGTTGGTCTGAAGCGTGCAGGACTTCAGCACTTCCAGCGAAACGTGCATGGTTGCCGTGGCAGAACTGTCCGCCAGGGCAGAGTGGGACATCAAGTAAAACAGGCTGAAAATGACGATAGACATCCTTTTCATAGATAAGCTCCGGTAGATAAATTGACGCAGTCTTGGATTAAACGTGTTCCTGGACGGTATTTGCGCAAATAGTAGATTTGGCTACCTCTTAAAGGATACTTTTATTCGCCAAATCTCAGCCTATTCCTAACAATGTAATTAAAATGTTCACTCCGCGTTTCTGGACTATTTCTATCAGGCAGCGCGGAGGTAATATTTAAGAGGCAATGCTTATGATTTCTTTTGGTTATTAGTGATAAAGTGAACTGTTATTTACAGTGCGAATTTTTCGGTGTAATTCCGCCAGCGTATTGCAGTGAAACTTCGCCATGGCATTGCGACGATGGGTATAAATAGTCTTCGGTGACTTATGCAGCATATCGGCAATGGTCTTTGGTGAAAAACCCAATATTATCAATAGACAAACATGGATCTCTGACTGCGTTAGCGGTGATTCTTTGCGTAGGGTCCGGCGGAACTCAGGCTTATTAAGCTGCTGGCCCAGCGCTCTGAGCGAGAGTTTATCGCTGAAAACGCAGGCGCGTTCCGGCGGCAGAAATTGCTGTACTTCCTGTACCCGGTTATGCTCAGTAATGACCAGCCACTTTGCTTCTTTATCGTCGTGGAGAATTATTTCGCGTAATTGAAATACGCTCTCATCGTTATCTTTATTCAGCCATTGAATAGCAGGGTTTGGGCACACCATATAGGGAAGCGCGTGCTTTAGCCCCAACCATAGGAAATAGTTTGTGCTCAGGATAGCGACCTGATAAGGCGGATAGATCATGGCTATTTATTCCACAAAAAGCCCTGACCATAATTAGCGTGTGAATCACGGGCTAATTGGAAGTCAGCAAGCGTTTCAATACCTTCCACGAGAACCTCATCGGCAATCTTTTTGCACAGATGGGCAAGCTTGAGAAAGGCATCTTTGCATTCACGACCGGTCCAGAACGCATGCTTATCAATTTTTGCGCCAGAGAAACGGTAATCCTGCTCTACGAGGCAAGGCAGAATGTCGTCATGGACGTCATCGGCCCAGACCGCGATACCCATTTCCCGCAGCGCGGCAATACGCGCACGCAGCCGCTGGCTATCGTCGGCTGAGAGCAGCGGAAGCTGCTCCAGGTCAGTAAGTTCAATGGCGATGTTTTCAATCGTGCCGAACTCACTGCACAGGCGCTGCAAAAAATCAGCTGTGAGCAGGACCTCCGCATTGGCATTGAGGTAATACTTGCCGCAGGGAGGCGTGCTCAGCACATGTGATAGCTGAGCAAAGAAAAGAGACAATCTGGCTTCCAGCGCCATATTACTGAAAAAAAGCTCAAGGTTAATTTGCGCTGGTGCGGTGGAGAGAACTTCCCAGGCGACAATATTTTCATCATCTAAGAAGCGAATGGATTCGAATTTATACCCTGTGAGCATGATTACGCAGCAATATTTACCAATAGTTTTTGTGTTGGCAAATGCTAGCTAAACTCATTTTTGCGGTATATTTATAAATACAAATAGTATTTATATGGTTATTTGAGCTGGTTTTTAATGATTATAAAGCTTTATATGCTTTCATAAGGGGTGGTATACCCCCTATGAAAGCGCGCCGCTGTTACCCCTCGGCATCGATGACCTTGATTTCGACCATGCCAACCCCGAGTTGACGAGGCGAATGGCCGAGGATATTCCCTTCATTGGTTGACTGCGGGTCCGGCGGCACAATGACCAGCGTACTGGCGCTGGAGGGATTATCGAAGTGCAGCGTCGTGGTGGTGACCTCGTGGCCCAGCGTCAGCGTTTGCTCGCTGTTGCCGACGCGAACGGGAATGGGCTTATCGGCGTTCGGGCCAAAAGCTTTGGCGGTAATGACCAAATCAAAGCGCTTCGGCAGCGGGTGCTGATACTCAATCTTCACTTCCTGGCCGAGCTGGGCGTTGGACCAGCGTCCCCATGACTCCGGACGGGAGATGCCGCTGAAGGATTTCACCTCTTCCGGCGCGCCTGCGACGTTGAAGATAAAGCTGTCTGCCTTATAGCGAATATCGTTGTCGACGGTTTTGAGCGAATCCACGTTACCGTTGTAGCGCACCATGTCGATCACCGTATCTTTAAACTCGGTTTTGCCGCTCCATTGGGTTTTATCGACGTGCTGCACTTTTTGCTCACCGCCAAGCTGCCCCTGAGACACGCACCAGTCGGTGGAGAGTGACAGATTTTGCGACCATAGCTGGCCCATCTTGTAGCAGCGGTCGACCCAGACGAAGTTATCGCGCGGGGCGAAATCCGCCAGCTGATAGCGCAGCGGCGCGGAGTATTCGCTTTCCGGCAGCGGTTCAACACGGTTATCGGAGACGCGCAGCAGCAGCGGCAGGCGGAAGTGACTACCGGAGAAGGCGATCATGTTTTTCTGGGTATCGATAGAGAAACTTTTGATCTCTTTCGGGAAGTTCCACAGGCGAATAACGTCTGGCTTCCAGGCCAGCACCTTCTCCTTCATATTGAGGAACACTTCCGAGAGTGACTGGCCAGATAAGCTGCTACGGCCAAGGCCGATAAAGTTATCGCCGCCGAGCAGATCCAGCACCGTCGCGCCGTTATCCATCGTGTTACGTTTTACCGCCACCACGTCCTGCTCGTCCGGCTGGTCACCGCGGATCACAAAGAACAGGTTGCTGCGATCCTGTTTGTTGAGGTAGTCCCAGGCGGTGTTTTTCATTGCCAGATGGTCAGAAGAGACCACGATAATGGTGTTCTTAAAATACGGCGATGCTTTGATTTTATTGATAAATTCAGCGATATTTTCCTGGCTACAGGTCACGGCGCTAAACGACTGGTTCGTTTTCCCGCCGATCTCATACTTTTTGCGGTTGCAGGAGCGCGAGATAAAACCGTCCGGGTGGTGAGTATCTACGGTCAGAGTAAACAGCGAGAAGCGTTTGCCTTCCTGGGACAGCGACTCGAATTTCTTCCACGCTTCATCCAGCACGGTGTCGTCGTAGTAGCCCCAATCGTTCTTGTAGTTCGGGTCTGCGACGGTGGTTTTCAGCTCTTCAGCACCGTAGAGATAGTCGAAGCCGTGCGATTTCAGGAACACGTCTTTCCCGGCAAAGCGCAGGTTGGCGCCCTGTACGAAGTAGTTTTCATAGCCTGAGTTTTTCAGGATATCGCCGAGGCAGATGTTCTGCGGGAAAAAGCTCGACAGCGAGGCGGAAGCGTTACCTTCAAACGGCGCAAAGAGCGGAATACCGCACTGCGAAGCGACCATACCGGCGATAGTGTAGTCGGTACCGGGCAGCTGCATGGTGTGGCTAAAATCGATCCCCTCGTTTTTCAGCGAACCCAGCTCTGGCGTCAGGTCCGGGAAGGCCTGATCGTCAAAATAGGTGCGTTCCAGGCTTTCGCCATAGATATAAACGAGGTTCATTTTCGGGTTCGGGATCGTCTTCGACGGCTCTTTGTAGTAGGCCGCGAAGTCGGGATCGCCATCGCGGGACTGCGATTTTACCAGCTCGCTAATCTGGCGAAACGCCGGGCTGGCGTCCACGGAGCCCACGGCCAGCGCTAGCGCCACCAGGCTGTAGCCGAAGTGATGAGGATGGTGACGGCGGCGGCGCAGCACCCAGCCCAGCGCGCCAAAGACGGCTATCAGCCCGGCGATGAGGCCGATGCCCGGCAGAATATATTTGCCCACGCCGGCACCCGTCAGGCTGTTGGTCAGCGTGTAGAGCACGGCGTCGTTGATTCCATCACCGGTAAAGTAGTCGCTTGCGTACAGAGTGATATTCAGGACCACAAACAGGCCCAGTACCGTTAGGGTGGCAGCAAACCACCATTTGTTACGCCCCGCTTTCCAGGCATAGATGGCGATGGAAGCGAGAAAAAGCACGAGGGATAACAACTCTGACACTACACATCCTCAACAGCGCCAGGGTCTCTGGCTGAACAGAAGTTAACTTCACAATGTAATTGTGTCATCATCTGTCTGCAATTCTATCGTAGCGAAAGTGTGCTGTTATTCGGAATTGGTTTAGAAATGGATATTTTTTGAGCGGTAAATCTGCGGCGAGCAGGGCGCTCGCCGCAGGAAAAACATCAGGAAATGTAGTTAACGCCTTGTTTTAATACGAAATCACAGGCTTTTGCTTTCACTTTCTTGCCCAGTTCAGTATTGCCCAGGCTATCGAGATCGAGTTTTTGGCCATCTTTCGCGTTCAGCAGACCCTGAATACCTTCCATATAGCCGGTATCCTGTTTCTGTTCTGCCTGCGTGTTGAGACCCAGTTTATCCAGCACCTGGTTTTTCACGTTGTCGACGTTGGTGACGGAGGCCAGCTTCTCTTTCGCGCAGTAGCCCAGGATCCCCGCCGCATTGTTCATGCTGCTGGAGCTCAGAGACTGGCTGCCGCCGTTAAGCAGGCTGGTGAGCGAAGAGAGCGACGTGCCGCCAGACTGCGACGAGCTGCTACCGCCGGTAAGCTGGGTAGCCGCGCTGCTCAGATCATTTAACGATACGGCGCCCGCAGCGGTAGACACAAACGCGCTGGCAATAATAACTCGGCAAAGCATCGATTTTACTGATTTCATGGGTGTACTCGTGTGTGCTATTAAAAGTTGGCGTGATGAGTATACGCTTATCATTCACCGGATTTATCTTAATACTCTTTACCGGTGACGCGGCTGCGATAACTATCCCAGTTGAAGATCACCCATAGGCTATTACCGAGGCGCATACGATCCATCACGCGCTCGCCCAGCATCTTATTCATTTCATCAAGATTGCTGTTGGTGAGCATGCCGGTCGGGCGTTTAGACGAAGAACGGCGATCGACAATCTGATTGATGATCACTTTTTCATAGCGTGATTCGGTCTGCATGCCGATCTCATCGATCACCAACAGATCGACATTGCTGAGATCGCTCAACAGCTGCTCTTCACTGGTTTCCCGATTACCGAAGGTCTCTTTCATGGCGGACATAATATCGGCCACGGTAATGATCAGCACCGATTTGCCCCGCAGCAGCAACTCGTTGCAGATGGCGGCGGCGAGATGGTTTTTCCCGGTGCCCGGCTTGCCGGAGAAGATAAAGCTCGCGATGTTGCCATCGAACTCCTCCACGTACTGCCTCGCTTTCGCCAGCGCGTTCATCTGGCCTTCGTTTTCAACGCGGTAGTTTTCAAACGAACAGTTTTGATGCAGCGGGCGAATACCGGAGCGGTTAAAGGTGCGCTGCATTTTCATGGCGCGGTTCTCACGCGCCAGCGCGGCGGCGCGGATCTCGCCCTGTTCCTTCTGCCAGGCCAATAGCTCTTCGCCGGTTTTAAATGCCGGTTCGATATGCGCCGGCATCATTTTCTGCAGGCGCTTCATTAATTCACCAACGTCTTTCATGCTCAACCTCTGAAACCAGGTGGAATATGACTGTCAGGCTCGCTGACGGTGTTGATATCGCGACGCGTCTGGCCGTTATTGTTGGCCCGGCCCATCTGTACGCTGCGCGCCAGCTTTTGCTGCCACTGTACATGATGGAACACTTTCCCCTCCGCCTGCCAGTAAGCGACGAAAGCGGCCAGCTCTTCCGGCGTAACGGGCTCGCTTAAAGCGATACCCCACAGCGCGGAAAGGCGCAGGAACTCGGCGTCAGGCTGCCAGCCCGCGTACATGGCAAATTTGCCCATGGGGATGGCGATAGGTGCCGGGGTTGGATCCTCAAAAAATTGAGCATCCAGCGTCACGTCGCTGCCCGGTCGGGACAGCTTTTCTTCCAGCGCCAGGAGTTGCGCCAGACGTTCCTGCGTAATGGCATAGAACGCGGGCTGATTATTGGCAAACACGGCGAGCGCGCCGCCCTGAGTTTGCGCAAGAATCGCAGCAGGATCGGCGACAAAAGCGTCAATACCGATCACGTTAGGCGTTAAAATACGAGAAGACATAACACTATCTCAATACTGAAAAAACAACGGGAAGGGGGCGGAAGCACCGCCGTATATAGTGCACATAGTAGCACAAGCTATGGGGCGGGCGGCACTCCCCGTACCGCCGATGCCTCACACTCTTGGGCGTTTGCGATAGAGCCACAGGCCCGGAATCGACAGCCCGATAGAGAGCGCGCCGACGATAGACGACGCCTTCAGGAAATTGCTCAGCAGCATGATCATCAGCTCTTCGGAATAGCCGAAGTGGCTGATTTTGACCGCAGAAATCATCGCCGTGTACGCCGAAATACCGGGGAACATGGGAATGACGGCGGCTACGGTGAAGATCTTAGGGTGCGCCAGATACCAGCGCGACCACTGGATGCCGATACTGCCGACCAGCAGCGCCGCGAGGAAGGTGGCCCACTCGATATTGAACCCGGCGGTCATCATGGCGAATCGCGAGGTATGGCCGATCGCCCCCAGCAGTGCACACCAGGGCAGTGCACGCTGCGGGACGTTAAAGACCATGGCGAACCCAACGGCGGGAATCGCCGATAGTACGGCGTCCTGCGCCAGTAAAAACAGAAAATGCATCACACCCATCCGCGTAGCCCCCATAACGTCATCGCCATCACCACGCCGACGCAGGTCGCCAGCGTCAACAGGCTGGCAATTGCCCAGCGCGCCAGGCCGGTGTTGATATGGCCTTTGAACATGTCGGCAACCGCGTTAATCAACGGGAAGCCGGGCACCAGCAACAGCACGCTGGCCGCCATCGCCACCGTTGAGGTCTGATGAAAGGCGGGCAGTTGCAGCATCAGGCCGGAAACGGTAGTGGCGACAAAGGCGGTCAGGCCAAAGTTAATCTGAGGGTGCATTGAGCGGTGGGTCAGCACCTGGCGGATGTACATGGCGATAGCGCTGGCACAGAAGGTGATGAGCGCACCGTCCCAGCCGCCGTTGTTGAGCTTGCAGAAGCAGGCGCAGGAGAGGCCTACCATCAGCACAACCAGCCAGCGTGGGTAGCGCAGCGGTTTAATCTGCGTAAAGCGCTTGCCGACGTCTTTATAGTCCAGCAACTTGTGCTCGGCCATAATGACGATGTGCTGCACCTCTGTGACCACGTGCATGTTAATACCGCGATCGCTATTTTTACGCGTCGAAGTCAGGCACTGCCCGTCTTTAATGGTGGTTAGCACAATCGCGTTTGATGAGATCGCGCTTTCGACGCTGTCCATCCCCAGCGCGCGTCCCAGACGCGTTGATAGCTCCTCAACCAGGGCGCTCTCCGCCCCATGCTGGAGTAAAAAAAGACCGCACTGAATACAAAGCCGTGTGACGATGCGTTGTTCTGACTGATCTACTTCCATAATGATCCTGGTATCGAGAACGCCGATGTAATGACCTACTTTTACCCGAAGAGCATGGGGGAGCAATCCGGCCAGGATCAAACAATGTGCAAAAATTCGGCGGCCAGTCGCTTTTGTTGAAGAGTTGATGTTGCCCACACTTTTGCAAAACTGTTCGAAAGTGCAATTTTTGAACGGATTCTGACCTTCTTTTTCCCCTCTGACTTATCAAAAATGCATTCTGAAACTTTATTGATACATGAAATAAACAAATAATTAACCAGAGTGCGAGGTCACCCATGAACACGCAAGTTGCCATTATCGGTGCCGGGCCTTCCGGGCTGCTGTTAGGCCAGTTGTTGCATAATGCGGGCATTAAAACCGTGATCCTGGAACGTCAGACTCCCGAGTATGTACTGGGGCGTATTCGCGCCGGGATCCTCGAAAACGGTACCGTCGAACTGCTGCGTGAAGCGGGCGTCGCTCGCCGTATGGAGGCGGAAGGGCTGGTTCACCACGGCGTGGAGTTCCTGTTTGCCGACCGGCGTATTCCCGTGCCGCTGAGTGAATTGACCGGCGGGAAGAGCGTGATGGTTTATGGCCAGACCGAGGTGACACGTGATTTGATGGAAGCACGGCAGGCCAGCGGCGCGCAGACCATTTATGGTGTTGAGCAGGTTGAGCTGCACGACCTGAAAAGTGATAAGCCTTCCGTCACCTTTATGAAAAACGGTGAACGTTGCCGCCTGGAATGTGAGTTTGTCGCCGGCTGTGATGGCTTCCACGGCGTTTCTCGTCAGAGCATTCCTCGCGATATTCTGCGTGAATATGAAAGCATCTGGCCGTTCGGCTGGCTGGGGCTGCTCTCTGACACGCCGCCGGTCAACCCGGAACTGATTTACGCGCATCATGAGCGTGGGTTTGTATTGTGTAGTCAGCGCTCACTAACTAGAAGCCGCTACTATCTGCAGGTTCCGTTGACCGACAGCGTTGAACAATGGTCTGACGAACGCTTCTGGGGTGAGCTGAAGCGCCGTCTGCCGGACGAGCTGAGTCAAAAGTTAGTGACTGGTCACTCACTTGAGAAGAGCATCGCACCGTTGCGTAGCTATGTGGTGGAGCCGATGCAGTACGGGCGGATGTTCCTGGTTGGCGATGCCGCACACATTGTGCCGCCAACCGGGGCCAAAGGGCTGAACCTGGCCGTTTCGGATGTGAACTATTTGTGGCGTATCCTGCGGCAGTATTACCAGAATGGACGCGCCGACCTGCTGAGCCGTTATTCGCAGCTGGCGCTGAACCGGGTCTGGAAAGGTGAACGTTTTAGCTGGTTTATGACCCATCTGCTGCATGATTTTCAGGACCAGAGCCCGTTTGCCAGAAAGATGCAGGAGGCCGATCGCCAGTACTATCTCAGCTCGCAGGCGGGACTGACAACGATTGCTGAAAACTACGTGGGGCTGCCTTATGAAACGGTGGAGTAGAGAATGAAAAGAGCGGGTGTCGAAGCGAATATGACGGAGATGGTGCCGGTATTTAAGCTCTATGGCGAGCATATGGGTTGGCCGACACCCGACCTGCTGCACTGTGAATCGATCCATAAACGGAGCAGCCTCTATGAATGGCATATTCGGGTTCATCAGCATGCCGAACTGGTGCAACTGCTTTATTTGCACAAAGGGCAGGCTGAAATAGAAATAGAGGGACAACGCCTGGTGGTGAACGAATCTTCTATTCAGGTCGTTCCCGCGCTCTGCGTTCATGGCTTTCATTTTTCGCCGGGGACGCAAGGCTACGTGCTCTCGCTTGCGCTGCCGTTGTTAAGCCGTCTGGAGACGCAGTTTGGGCAACCGCTGGATATGCTGAACCAGCCCGGCTGTATTCCGGTCAAACGTTCCGGCCACCATATCCGTACTCTATTTGCTACGCTGCTGGAAGAGTACACCCAGGATCACGACGCGCGGGAGATGATGCTCTATTCGTTACTCAGCGCGCTGCTGGTCTGGCTCAATCGTCAGGGCAAGGCGGGAGGCGTGGTGAAGGATAACAGCGAGCGGAAACGCAGCGTGCTACGCCAGTTTAGCCGGCTGATTGAGAGCCACTACCGTGAGCATTTATCGTTGGCCGACTATGCGCAAAAGCTCCGGGTTTCCACCACCCATCTGAACTGCCTGTGCCGTGAATATCACGGTACCAGCGCATTGAACGTTTTACATCAGCGACTGCTGCTCGAAGCAAAGCGCAGCCTGCAGTACACCAGCATGACCATCACGCAGGTTTCTGATTATCTGGGGTTTAGTGATGTGACCTATTTTTCGCGTTTCTTCCGCAAGCGGGAAGGGGTGACGCCCAAAGAATTCAAAATGAAAATGGAACTATCTGAGTAGGCTGTTTTTTTGAATGTTTAATTCTACTTATTGAGACTTTAATATTTTCTAAGCAACCTCTTTTACATTGATATGCCATACTGTCGTAGTTAGTCCTGCTAACCAGATGAAATCATCTCACAGGTAAAGTCATACAGCGGTCAGGTTTATTTGATAATTAACCGACGAGTATTATGCCGCTATTAAAGGGAAATAGAAATGGATGGATTCATTTCCTGCGAATACGCTTATTTGATTAAATAAAAACATATTCAGGAAACGAATCTTCGAAAGGATACGGAGGTTATATGACGCCAGAGTACTGCAAGTTCGCAGTGATTATCAGCAAAATACCGGTTATGCAGTCTGGGCTGAATTCCATCATGCGAATGCACTTCCCGAATTATGAGCTCAATTTTTGCCAGTCTCTCGAGCAGTTAACGCTGCTTCAACTTCGCCGTACTGATGTGGTTATCGTTGATTTCTCTGGCGATATTGGCAACCCGCGTGCGCTCTGCGAGCAATACTATACGCTGCTATCGCAATATCGTGATATTCACTGGATATTTATGATTAGCCGCCAGTACTACGCATTAGCCGTTGAATTTTTAATGCGTCCGGAAAGTACGCTGCTTTCCGAATCAGACTCCGTTGAGCGGGTGGTAAAAGCCATTCAACAGGAGAATGTTAGCACGGATAACGTGAGTGAAATGCTGCTTTCGCTGCAGCATGATGCGGACGGTGATGATGATAATCAACGACTCATTATGTTGACACTGTCCGAGCGGAAAGTACTGCGACTGCTGGCGAAAGGATGGGGGATTAACCAAATCGCCGCGTTGCTGAAAAAGAGTAATAAAACCATTAGCGCGCAAAAAAATAGTGCGATGCGCCGCCTGTCTCTGCGCAGTAATGCGGAAATGTATGCCTGGCTCAACAGCAATCAGGGAATGAAGGAACTCAATCTCTATTCAGCCTACGGGGAGCAAGTCGAATGGAAAAATGCAGCAGGAAGCAGCGCATCGCTATCATAGAGCATTGTAATGTGACGGCGGTAGGGCTACGCCATCTACTGATGAGCGCTCGTGGTAGGCATTTTACTTTCCATTTTTTTCGCAGCATTGCTGAATTTAAGCTGGCGGTCAAACAAGGGCCGTTTGATGGCGTCATGTATTGTCTCTCCGGCACGCGTGAACTTCGTATTGAATGCCTGTTATTGATGGGCGAGATTGCCAATCATCATCCTGAGGTGATGCGCATCATTCTGGCTAACGATAAAGATGAAGCGGCGCTGATTCGGCACCTGTCGCCAACCTATATTCACGGTGTGCTCAGTAAATCCGAAACGTTGAGTGACCTACGGCATAGCGTATTCGAGCTGCTGGAAGAGGCGATAGAGGTTCGTGAAGCAATGGAGGATTCCGCTGCCCAGCGTGAAAATCGTTTTCTCAGCCCGACCGAGAACCTGATCCTGCGTTACATGACCTACGGCTATTCGTTGATGGATATTTCTCAGCAACTGGGGCGGAATATCAAAACCATTCGCGCGCACAAATTTAATGCGATGACGAAGCTGAGAGTGAATTCCGATATTGAGCTACTGAGCGCCGCCGACCTGCTGGTGTCGTTACACGATATAAATGATGCCAGCACCTCGCCTGTTTGCTAGAGGCAGACATCCACCCAAGTAGCAGCGGTAAGGCTAGCCATTCGCTCCGGCGAAATGCGTACCGCACTGTGTATGGCTCCTGCGGCAGGAAGAACTTCTTCGTATTGCTGCAGCGAGACATCACAGTACACCGCCAGCGGATTCTCCAGCCCAAATGGACAGACCCCACCGACCGGGTGACCGGTGAGAATCACCACTTCATCACTGCTTAGCATGCGAGCCTTCGCACCAAAAGTCTCTTTCAACTTCTTATTGTCCAGACGGGCATCTCCTTTCGCAACTACCAGAATGACGCGGTCTTTAACCTTCAGCGAGAGCGTTTTGGCGATTTGTCCGGGCTCAACGCGGTGCGCGGCAGCGGCAAGCGCAACGGTTGCGGTACTTTGCTCAAGCTCGATGATGCTGATGTCGGGCGCGTGCTCGGCAAAGAATGTCTTTACGGACTGTAGGCTCATGCTTCTCTCCTGATAATTCGGCGAGTCACTCTGTCATAGAGTTACCTGGGTTGTAAATAAAGCGGCTAAGTTGTGCAAAAATTGTTTGTTTTTTGGATCTCCTTCACAATCAGTGCAACCGGTTACTGTAACCGGTTGCGGTTATTCATCAGGCGATTGATACTGCGGGGGTAACTTCCTTTGTATCTATAATAAGAGCCGTGTATGAACTGTATCGGTATGAACATCATTGCAGGTCGCAGACCCGTAACACCTGATGCTTCAATGTACGCCCAGTTGCATGTCGGCAAAATCGTTGTTGCTGTGTTGACGTCTAAAGCCTGTCAGGAGGGCTGTTATGTCTGCTAATCACGCTGCATTTAATCTGATATTCCGTTTTGTAGAAAACTACGTTAGTCCGGTCGCGGGACGAATTTCCTCTCAGCGTCACGTTATGGCGATTCGTGATGGTTTTATCTCTGCCATGCCTTTTATGATTGTAGGATCGTTTTTACTGGTTTTCGCCTACCCACCGTTTTCTCCCGATACCACCTGGGGCTTTGCCCGTGCGTGGTTAGATCTCGCTAAGCAGTTTGAAGGCCGCATTCTGACGCCGTTTGATATGACGATGGGCATTATGTCTATCTATATCTGCGCGGCTATCTCCTATAACCTCGGTAAACACTACGAAAAGAGCAACCAGCTCGATCCGTTCATGTGTTCGATGCTCTCCATCATGGCGTTTCTGCTGGTGGCTGCACCAAAAACCAGCGGCCATCTGCCGGTTGATAGCCTGGGGGGAACTGGGATCTTCACCGCGATCCTCGTTGCTGTCTACTGCGTGGAGATGATGCGTTTTCTGAAAGTCCGTAACATCGGGATCCGCCTGCCGGATCAGGTGCCGCCGATGATCAAAAACTCCTTCGACCTGCTGATTCCAGTGCTGGTGGTGGTGTTGACGCTCTATCCGCTGAGCCTGTTTATTCAAAGCCAGTTCGACATGCTGATCCCGCAAGCCATCATGTCCGTGTTCAAACCGCTGGTTTCCGCCGCTGACTCCTTACCGGCGATTCTGCTGGCTGTACTGATTGGTCACCTGCTGTGGTTTGCAGGGATCCACGGGGCGGCGATTGTCTCCGGTATGCTGCAGATGTTCTGGCTGACTAACCTTGGCCTGAACCAGACTGCTCTGGCGCAGGGCGCGCCGCTGCCGCACATCTTTATGGAAGCGTTCTGGACCTTCTTCATCGTGGTCGGGGGTTCCGGTGCAACGATGGGGCTGGTGTTCTGCTACCTGCGTAGCCGTTCAGCCCACCTGCGTTCTATCGGCCGTCTGAGCGTGGTGCCTAGCCTGTTCAACATCAACGAACCGGTTATCTTCGGTACCCCAATCGTGATGAACCCAGTGTTCTTCATTCCATTCCTGCTGGCACCGATGGTCAACGCGATTCTGGCGTGGGCGGCGATGAAGCTGGATCTGATTGGTCGCGTGATTTCAGTGGTACCGTGGACGGCACCGGCACCTATTGGCGGCGCATGGGCTTTAGGCTGGGACTTCCGTGCGGCGATTCTGGTGGTGCTGTTGGCCTGCGTTTCCGCAGTTATCTACTATCCGTTCTTCAAAGTGTATGAAAAACAGTTGTTAGAGCAGGAAAACGAAGAAGCGCAGCGTGCGGCTGAAGAGAGTCAGCAGGCAGCGTAAAAGAAAGCAGCAAAAAATAACGGGGCGAAAGCCCCGTTGTTTATTTCAGCGTACAGTCGCCACACTGTTTAACGTCGGGCAAGCGGTAACGCTGGCAGCAGGTGCGACGCACCAGCAGACCATCACGTAATACTACCGTTCGCCATAACGGATTATCCTGGCCATCGGCCAGCGTGCTAGTAAAGAAACAGCGCTGACGCAGAAGGTTGACTTGCTCTTCACCGAGTAGCGTTTTCATTTCGCCGAGATACCAGTTAATCAGATAGCCGGTATTACTCCAGATGAGCTTGCCGTTAATCTCTCCTGTTGCTTCCAGCGCCTGCACAACCGGCATAAGCGCCTGACTCACCAGATCGTCCATGCGTTCGATGGCCGGCTTCTGGCTGGCGCGAACGTCAGCGTGTACGTCGATCCAGAAGCAGGCCGCACGGCCGGTTTCGTGGAATTCTACGCGGAAATGGTCAGGGCTAAGTGAGATAGCGGATTCTTCAGTCAGCAGCGCGAGCATCAACGGTGGCACCAGCAGGCCGATGTACCATTGCGCCCAAAGGGAAAGCAGCGGTTTATTTTCTCGCGCCAGGGTTGGTTGATTGCGGTAGATATGATCGGAATAGACGGCCAGCAAGGAGCTTAGCTCCGTCGGTTTTGCCCATTCGCTGAGGGTTCTGGCACAATCCGGGGCCGCTTCGCCCAGACGAAACATGTCCAGCAGGTGCGGACGCAGTTCGGCTATTTTGGCGCGCACTGACTCTGCGAACGCCTGTTCCTTTGAGGGAATCGGCGTGCGCCAGATAAGGTCATCGGCGATCGGAGCGGAACGGTAAGCCATAGCGTTGCTGGATTCAAATCTAAATGATAATGATTAGCAATACTAGCTATAGATAAAAGCGAGCGCAAGAAGTTTGTCTCCTGCACTCGCGTTTTGTGAACCTAGACGGCGGGAGCCTGCTCGTAGGTCAGGATGTTATTGCGCCCCATGTTTTTCGCTTCATACAGGGCCTTATCCGCGCGCTGCATGGCCTGATCAATGTTGTTATCCTCCAACGGGGCTACGCCGATGCTGATGGTCACGTGGGTTGCCACGCTGGAGTTGAACATATGCGGAATTTTGAGATCGTATACGTGTTGGCGAATACGCTCGGCGGTCTGCATCGCGGCCTCAATGCTGCAGTGCGGTAGCACCACCATAAACTCCTCACCGCCAAAGCGCGTCACAATATCCCTGGAACGTACGGCGTTTCTAATCGCTGCCGAAACGCGCATCAGAGCCTGATCGCCCATCATATGGCCGTAGTGGTCGTTGTAGGCCTTGAAGTGGTCAATATCCAGCAGCAGGACGGAGTGCTGCGCCTTGCCTATCGACATTAATGAATCCAGGCGGAACTGGAACCCGCGGCGGTTGTAGAGCCCGGTCAGCGGGTCGAGCATGCTCAGACCGTTCAGCGTTTCGCGCTCTTCCAGTAGTTTATACATCAGCCCCTGCGCGAACTTATCGTTACGCCGCTGGATCACATGCTGAATAGCGATGCCAACTAACGGCAGCGCCATACAGTAGGCCATTCTCCACCATTCTCCGGAAGGACTGGTTATCAGGCACACAATAAAGGTCGGCATTGAATGGAGGGAAAAGGCGACAATATTATTGGAAAAGGCAATGGTACCGACAAATAGTACGCTGAAAAGCGCTACCATCTGGAAATTGTCATTAGGTAAAGCAAGCACCAAAGTTTTACTTAAAATATGCCAGCCCCATAAGCAGCCGAATATAACCGAAACTATTAGTATATTCAGTTTTATGCTGGTATATCGCCAGTTCCATACTAGCAGCACGCTGCTGCCCACCGCTATCAGCATTGCGGGTAGTGGAAAAATATTAACGTTATATATCGGGCTGAAGACGGACAGCGTCGATGAGACCAGATTCAGAAACAAAAATAGCCGGAACGTTAGCTGATATTTTTGCGCACGCAGGGTGCGCCAGGATTGTACTGTCATTGTTGGATGTTGTAGTCAGCCTTTAATATAAGTAAATGCATCAAAAACAAGAATAATTCATGAATGCAAAGCGCAAATTCTATTTATTTAGACATGCTATTTTTTGTACAAGTTATCACCATACAATATACATGTCATTAATGATTATGAAACCTTAGCGCATGAGCAGACAATTGACAAAATACAATATATGATATTGGTAATCATTATCATTTAGATGGGCTGATTCATGTTGCAACGAACGATAGGTAGCGGCTGGGGTGTACTGATTTCGGGAAGTGCAATCGCCATATTGAGCACGATGGGGCTGTCGCTTGACGTCTGGCGCGGCGTTATCGTGTGCGGGTTGCTGCTGAGCGGCGCGATGATATGGCATCGTCGGTTACGTCACTTTGTGCTGTTACCGTCATGCATTGCGTTTGTTGGCGGTCTTGTGCTGATAACAATGAATGTAAAGCTAATGGGATGACTATCAAAAATGGGGGGGGAACTACCGGGAGAGAACGAGGAGTCTGGTGCGAGGGGGGGGACTCGAACCCCCACATCCTAAGGACACTAACACCTGAAGCTAGCGCGTCTACCAATTCCGCCACCTTCGCACAGATATCTCGTTACTTTTGTTATATCGCTTCGTTGGTGCGAGGGGGGGGACTCGAACCCCCACATCCTAAGGACACTAACACCTGAAGCTAGCGCGTCTACCAATTCCGCCACCTTCGCACTCTGCGAACGATATAACGTGGTTTATGGTGCGAGGGGGGGGACTCGAACCCCCACATCCAAAGGACACTAACACCTGAAGCTAGCGCGTCTACCAATTCCGCCACCTTCGCATACCATTGACTCTTTATGAAAGAATCATTACCACGGGGCCGAATTCTAGAGATTTTACGCTGGGCGTCAACAGTTAATTATCGAACTCGGCGCGATTGCCGAAAAAAAAGGCGTTTCTTCGGTTATGGGGAGTTTATGTAGCCCGGCCGAGCGTAGCGACGCCGGGCAATGCCTCGTTGTAAGCCCCGGCGTCGCTACGCTCGGCCGGGCTACAGGCGATCTGATTAGGCTTTTTTCGCCTGACGGGTCAAAACGGTGCGGTACACTTTAAAACGGCCAGTCTGGGCGATGACTTCGTGGAAACCGAAGGTTTCATCCAGCACTGCCGGATACGGCAGGAAGGCGTTCGCCACGATGCGAAGCTCGCCGCCGCTGTTCAGATGACGAACCGCGCCGCGGATTAAGGTCTGGGCAGCGTCCAGGCTGGTCTGCATCCCATCGTGGAACGGTGGGTTGGAGATAATCATGTCAAAGCGACCGTTAATCTCAGAGAAGACGTTACTGCCAATGACTTCACCCTCAACACCGTTCGCCGCCAGCGTGGCGCGGCTGGCTTCGACCGCCGGAGCGCTCACGTCAGACAGGGTCAGACGTACCTTTGGTGAATGGCTGGCAAGGGTGGCTGCCAGTACGCCAGCGCCGCAGCCGACATCCAGCACTTTGCCTTTGGTATGCGGGGTAAGGGTAGAAAGCAGCAGCTGGCTACCAACATCCAGACCGTCGCGGCTGAATACGCCAGGCAGGGTTTTGATGGTCAGATTATCCAGCTGGTACTCGCCCCAGAAACTCTCCGCATCGAAGGTGGGCTGTTTTTCCAGACGGCCATGGTACAGGCCGCAGCGACGCGCGCTGTCGATTTTATTCAGCGGCGCATATTCAGCCAGCATCTGCTCGGCGCTACGTACGCCGCTGCGGTTTTCACCGACGACAAAAATATCGGTACCAACCGGCAGCAGAGAAAGAATATTCATCAGCTGGAACTGGGCTTCCGGCTTGTTCTTCGGCCAGTAGTAGATCAGGGTATCGCAATCCGCGACGTCTTCTGCCTGAGCCACCAGGCTAAAGCGAACGTTGTCTTCCATCTGGCGGCTCAGCACCTGCCAGTGGTGATACTGCTGGGTATGCGCGCGACTTGCCGCAGTGTCCAGACGTGCGGGCAGGTCATCCTGCAGATCGCCGGCAAAGAAAATACGGCTCTGTTCGAAATCATCACTGTGACGCAGCAAGACTTCACTTGCCGGGGTAAAAGCAGACATGAATTATTCCTCAATAAACTTAGGCGACGATTATACACGTCATCCTTCAAGTTGCCTCTACGTTGGCTGCACTCTTTCACCCCAGTCACGTACTTATGTACGTTTCTGGGGATTAATGAGGGACATCCATGTCCCTCACCAGAGGCCAGCCTTTGGCTGGTCAAATTCGTTCCTGACGAATTTGTCATTCGCTTGCCGCCTTGACGCAACTCGAATGATTTTGTGTATATAGTGTGTAATTGGCGCAGTTTCGATGAATTTGCTATATTTGCGCCCTTGATAGACAGGAGCGTTTCACATGACATCCCGGCGAGACTGGCAATTACAACAGTTGGGTATCACCCAGTGGGCATTACGTCGCCCTGGGACACTGCAGGGTGAAATTGCGATTACGCTTCCGCCGCACGTCAAGCTGGTGATGGTTGCCGAGGCGTTACCGCCCCTCACCGAGCCGCTGATTAGCGATATTCTCCGCGCGCTGTGCCTGACGCCGGACCAGGTTTTACCGCTGACGCCTGACCGGGTGGCGATGCTGCCGCAGGACAGTCGATGTCACTGCTGGCGTCTTGGCAACGATACGCCGGTGACGCTGGAAGGGGCGATGATTTCGACGCCTCCGTTTAATGAACTACAGGCCAGCGCGCAAGCTCGCGCCGCGCTGTGGCAACAAATTTGCGCCCATGAACACGATTTCTACCCTCAGCACGACTGATTTACCCCGCGCCTTTCAAATCGAAACGCGCGCGCATGCGTTTCCCTGGAGTGAAAAAACCTTCGCCAGCAACCAGGGCGAGCGCTATCTGAACCTCCAGCTGTCCGTCGACGGTGAAATGGCCGCGTTTGCTATTACTCAGGTCGTGCTGGACGAAGCCACGCTGTTCAACATTGCCGTCGATCCTGCGTATCAGCGCCGTGGTCTGGGACGTGAACTGCTGGAACATCTCATTGATGCACTAGACGCGCAGGGCGTGGTGACGCTATGGCTGGAAGTGCGAGCCTCAAACCACGCGGCCATCGCGCTGTATGAAAGCTTAGGCTTCAATGAAGCGACGATCCGTCGCAACTATTACCCCACGGCGGACGGCCGTGAGGACGCCATTATTATGGCGCTGCCCCTCAGTATGTAAGACAAGGTGAAAAGATGAAGAAGTGGGACTGGATTTTCTTCGATGCCGATGAAACGCTGTTTACGTTTGACTCGTTTAGCGGCTTACAGCGGATGTTTCTCGACTATAGCGTGACCTTTACCGCGGAAGATTTCCAGGACTACCAGGCGGTCAACCAGCCGCTGTGGGTCGACTACCAGAATGGCGCGATCACCTCGCTGCAGCTTCAGCACCAGCGTTTTACCAGCTGGGCGGAGCGTCTAAATGTGAAGCCAGGCGACCTGAACGATGCCTTTATGAACGCGATGGCGGAAATCTGCGCCCCGCTGCCGGGTGCGGTATCGCTGCTGAATACCCTGAAGGGCAAGGTGAAGATGGGCATCATCACCAACGGCTTTACATCGCTACAGCAAATTCGTCTGGAGCGCACCGGGCTTCGCGAACACTTTGATCTGCTGATTATTTCTGAAGAAGTGGGTGTGGCAAAACCGGATCGTCGGATCTTTGACTATGCCCTGGAACAGGCCGGTAATCCGGACCGTTCCCGCGTGCTGATGGTCGGCGATACCGCCGAGTCTGATATTCGCGGTGGGATGAACGCCGAGTGGGCAACCTGCTGGCTGAACGCGCATCAGCGTCCGCTGCCGGAAGGCATTACGCCTGACTGGACGGTGACCTCATTGCCTGAACTGGAGTTACTCCTGTGTAAACAGTGATTGCCAGCCCCCCTTTGATGGGTAAAATAGCCGCAATTTTTTCGTATTCAACCTGCGCGGTGTGAAGCCGTGCTTACTCAAGAAGATTGAATTATGACGTTGTCTCCTTATTTGCAAGAGGTGGCCAAACGCCGCACTTTTGCCATTATTTCCCACCCGGATGCCGGTAAAACGACAATCACTGAAAAAGTGCTGTTATTCGGACAGGCTATTCAGACCGCCGGTACGGTAAAAGGCCGTGGCTCCAGCCAGCATGCTAAATCTGACTGGATGGAGATGGAAAAGCAGCGTGGTATCTCTATTACCACCTCCGTGATGCAGTTCCCGTACCACGACTGTCTGGTAAACCTGCTGGACACCCCGGGGCACGAAGACTTCTCCGAAGATACCTACCGTACGCTGACGGCGGTGGACTGCTGTCTGATGGTTATTGATGCCGCGAAAGGCGTTGAGGATCGTACCCGTAAGCTGATGGAAGTTACCCGTCTGCGCGATACGCCGATCCTGACCTTTATGAACAAACTCGACCGTGACATCCGCGATCCGATGGAAGTGCTGGATGAAGTTGAGCGCGAGCTGAAAATTGGCTGTGCGCCAATCACCTGGCCAATTGGCTGCGGCAAGCTGTTCAAAGGCGTTTACCATCTCTATAAAGATGAAACCTATCTGTATCAGACCGGTAAAGGCCACACCATTCAGGAAGTGCGCATCGTTAAGGGCTTAAACAACCCGGAACTGGATGCCGCTGTGGGTGACGACCTGGCTCAGCAGCTGCGCGATGAGCTTGAGCTGGTGCAGGGCGCGTCCAACGAGTTTGATAAAGAGCTGTTCCTGGCAGGCGAAATTACCCCGGTATTCTTCGGTACCGCGTTGGGTAACTTCGGCGTTGACCATATGCTGGACGGTCTGGTGGAGTGGGCGCCGGCGCCAATGCCGCGTAAAACCGACACCCGTCTGGTGGAAGCGCAGGACGAGAAATTCACCGGCTTTGTTTTCAAAATTCAGGCCAACATGGACCCGAAACACCGCGACCGCGTCGCGTTTATGCGCGTGGTGTCCGGGAAATATGAGAAGGGCATGAAGCTGCGTCAGGTACGTATTGGTAAAGACGTGGTGATTTCTGACGCGCTGACCTTTA
The DNA here is from genome assembly GCF_014218705.1 of Kluyvera sichuanensis. Lineage (GTDB taxonomy): Bacteria > Pseudomonadota > Gammaproteobacteria > Enterobacterales > Enterobacteriaceae > Kluyvera > Kluyvera sichuanensis. The sequence goes on from NZ_JABBJF010000010.1 coordinate 68,643, forward strand.
TGGCGGGCGACCGTTCTCACGTTGAAGAAGCCTATCCAGGCGACATCATCGGTCTGCACAACCACGGTACCATCCAGATTGGTGATACCTTCACCCAGGGCGAAATGATGAAGTTCACCGGTATTCCGAACTTCGCGCCGGAGCTGTTCCGTCGCATTCGCCTGAAGGATCCGCTGAAGCAGAAACAGCTGCTGAAAGGGCTGGTTCAGCTGTCTGAAGAGGGCGCGGTACAGGTGTTCCGTCCGATCGCCAACAACGATTTGATCGTCGGCGCGGTGGGCGTGCTGCAGTTTGACGTGGTGGTTGCGCGTCTGAAAAGCGAATACAACGTGGAAGCTATCTACGAATCGGTGAACGTCGCGACGGCCCGTTGGGTTGAGAGCAAAGACGTGAAGAAATTCGAAGAGTTCAAACGTAAAAACGAAGTTCAGCTGGCGCTGGATGGCGGTGATAACCTGACCTATATCGCCCCAACCATGGTGAACCTGAATCTGACTCAGGAACGTTATCCTGAAGTTGAGTTCCGCAAAACTCGCGAGCACTAAAAACCCCTTCAGGGTGCGGCATCCGCTGCGCCCTGACGCTTTTCCTTCCTGATTAGCCGTTTGCGGAAAGTTCTTAATTCCTCCTCTTTTTTCGCTAGCTGTCTGTTTTTTGACCAGCGGAGCGGGCGATTTCAAAATTGTGATCTATATTTAACAAAGCTATGACATTTTCGTTGGCTTTAAATGCTGATAATGCGTATGCATTAAGCGCTTAAAGCTAACATTTGTTTTTGTCGCAATATTAATCACTAACTCAGGTCGTTGCGGCGGCGAAAGCGGTTGAAGGCTCATAGCAAGCGGTCGACATTAACTATGGTAAAGGAGAAGCTTATGTTTCGTTGGGGCATTATATTTCTGGTTATCGCGTTAATTGCCGCCGCATTAGGATTTGGTGGACTGGCAGGTACGGCAGCGTGGGCAGCAAAAGTTGTGTTCGTTGTCGGGATTATTATCTTCCTGGTGAGCCTGTTTACCGGGCGTAAACGGCCCTAGAACGCCACGCGTTAACGAGCATGACACCAAAGCCAGTCCAGCGGACTGGCTTTATTAGTTTTAGCCCAGCGGAAATTAGGCTACTTTGTCAGTCTGGTGAATAAAAAACAGGTAGGCAGAGGTGGGGCAGCGTATACCCGTCACGCTTGGCAATATTGCGCCATTATCGCTGAGTCGTTTCAAACCTGGCCGCACGGCACTGGTTTGTGAAGGGGGAGGGCAGCGAGGAATTTTCACCGCTGGGGTGCTTGATGAGTTTATGCGGGCACAGTTCAACCCCTTTGATCTCTACTATGGCACCTCTGCGGGCGCGCAAAACCTTTCCGCCTATCTGTGTAACCAACCGGGCTACGGGCGCAAAGTCATCATGCGCTACACCACCCGGCGGGAGTTTTTCGACCCAGTACGTTTTGTTCGCGGTGGTAATCTTATCGACCTCGATTGGCTGGTCGGCTCTACCGCAGGGCAGATGCCGCTGGCGATGGAAAACGCCGAACGCCTGTTTGAGTCGGGAAAATCTTTCTATATCTGCGCCTGCCGAAGCGATGACTATACGCCCAGCTATTTTTCACCCACCAGGCAGAACTGGCTCGATATTATTCGGGCGTCCAGCGCAATTCCTGGCTTCTATCGCCCCGGCGTCGCGCTGGATGGCGTCAGTTACCTGGATGGTGGCGTGAGCGATGCGATCCCGGTGCGCGAGGCGGCAAAGCAGGGGGCTAAAACGCTGGTGGTGATCCGTACCGTGCCATCTCAGATGTATTACACGCCGCAGTGGTTTAAACGTATGGAGCGCTGGCTGGGCGAAAGTAGCCTACAGCCGCTGATGAACCTGGTGCAGCACCATGAAACGACCTACAGTGAAACCCAGCAATTTATTGAGAACCCGCCGGGTAAGCTGCGTATTATTGAAATCTACCCGCCGAAACCGTTACTGAGTATGGCGTTAGGTAGCCGCATCCCCGCACTGCGTCAGGACTACAAAACAGGGCGCTTATGCGGCCGTTACTTTCTGGCGACCATTGGTAAACTGTTGGCTTCGACTCCGCCGTTAGTACGCCACCTCAAACGAGGCCGACCGACTCCCGTGGTTCCTGTGGTGGAAGATATGTCTGATGTTGCGATGAACGATGGACCACCAATAAACGATACACTCTTTGATGATAAGGATCTGGCGTGAACGGCCGTTTTATTGATACCCATTGCCACTTCGATTTCCCTCCATTTACCGGCGACGAAGAGGCGAGTATCCAGCGTGCGGCCGCCGCTGGCGTTAGCAAGATAATCATGCCGGCCACCGAAGCCGACAATTTCCCTCGCGTATTGGCGCTGGCCGAACGGTTTTCTCAGCTGTATGCCGCCATTGGGCTGCACCCGATCGTGGTCGAGCGTCATGGCGATGAGAGCCTGGCGCAACTGGAAGCAGCACTCGCCCTGAAGCCAGAAAAATTGGTGGCGGTGGGGGAAATGGGCCTCGATCTTTACCGGGAGAACCCGCAATTTGAACGCCAGCAGTACCTGCTGGATGAACAGCTGCGGTTGGCAAAGCGTTACGATCTGCCGGTGATCCTCCATTCGCGACGCACCCACGACAAGCTGGCGCTGCACCTGAAACGACATAACCTGCCGCGAACCGGTGTGGTACATGGTTTTGCCGGTAGCCTCCAGCAGGCGGAACGCTTCGTCCAGTTGGGCTATAAAATCGGCGTGGGGGGAACGATCTCCTATCCTCGCGCCAGTAAAACCCGCGACGTGATGGCGCAGTTACCGCTTTCATCGCTGATTCTGGAGACCGATGCGCCGGATATGCCGCTCAACGGCTATCAGGGGCAACCGAACCGCCCGGAGCGGATTGCTGATGTATTCACGCACCTCTGTTCGTTGCGAGGCGAGCCTCCGGAAGAGATAGCTTCAGCGCTGCTGGCAAATACGCACGCCCTTTTTTCACTCTCCTGAAGTGACGTAGATCTCATTACTGGCTATTCATCTGTTGCTGTTGCGTAAAACCTGTGACGTTTTGCAAAAAAGATAATTACGTAGCGTTATAATCGCCGCGATTGGTATGCCGTAATTACTATATTTTTCAATACACAGGGACTCTGTATGCAAATCCTCATGGGACTTATCGGCATGGTGGTGTTGCTCGCCATTGCCTTACTTCTTTCCAGCAATCGTAAAGCGATTAACTACCGAACCGTACTGGGTGCCTGGCTTTTGCAGATAGGTATCGGTGCGCTCATCCTCTATGTACCTGCCGGGCGTAAAGTCCTGCTGGCGATGTCCGAAGGCGTGGCTAACGTGATTGCCTACGGCAACGAAGGGATCGGCTTCCTGTTCGGCGGCCTGGTCTCCGACAAGATGTTTGAAGTCTTTGGCGGCGGTGGCTTCGTGTTTGCGCTGCGCGTACTGCCGGTTATCGTCTTCTTCTCCTCACTGATTGCGGTACTGTACTACATCGGCATCATGCAGTTCGTGATTCGTATTCTGGGCGGCGCGCTGCGTAAGGTGCTGAAAACTTCACGCACGGAATCGCTCTCTGCCACGGCAAATATCTTTGTCGGCCAGACCGAAGCGCCGCTGGTGGTTCGTCCGTATATCGCCACCATGACCCGTTCCGAACTGTTTGCCGTGATGTGCGGCGGGCTAGCCTCGGTGGCGGGTTCCGTTCTGGCAGGCTATGCACAGATGGGCGTACCGCTGGAATACCTGATTGCGGCCTCGTTTATGGCGGCGCCTGGCGGCCTGCTGTTTGCCAAAATCATCGTGCCGGAAACGGAAACGCCGCACGACTCCCCAACGCTTGAGAAAGATACCAAGAACCCGGACGCACCGGCAAACGTGCTGGATGCTGCGGCATCGGGCGCGGCATCCGGTATGCAGTTGGCATTGAACGTGGGCGCGATGCTGCTGGCGTTTATCGCGCTGATTGCATTGCTGAACGGGATGCTCTCTGGTATTGGCGGTTGGTTCAACCATCCGGAGCTGTCGCTGCAACTGATCCTCGGCTGGCTGTTTGCGCCGCTGGCGTGGGTGATTGGCGTGCCGTGGGGCGAAGCGACGGTGGCGGGCTCGTTTATCGGCCAGAAGCTGGTGATCAACGAATTCGTGGCTTACATGAACTTCGGTGAATACCTGAAGGCGGATGCTGAAGTGGCTGCGGCTGGCCTGCAGGTGATCTCCAACCACACTAAAGCGATCATCTCCTTTGCTCTGTGCGGCTTCGCGAACCTCTCCTCGATCGCCATTCTGATTGGCGGCCTGGGCAGCATGGCGCCAAACCGTCGTCAGGATATTGCGCAGCTCGGTCTGAAAGCCGTTGCCGCCGGGACGCTCTCCAACCTGATGAGCGCCACCATCGCGGGCCTGTTCCTCGCCCTATAAGTACAGCGCCGGAGGGATAAGCCTCGTTATTCCTCTGGCCTGTAGCGCCTGGCTGACGGCATCAATATCCGTTGGTCCGGCGCTACCCCACGCTTTTGCCTCACCGTAAACGCCGTGTGCGTGAAAGGCGTTCAGACGCACGGGAATATCCCCCAATTCGGCGATAAATGCGCCCAGCGACTCCGCTTCCTCCAGATAATCACTGTGCCCTGGAATGACCAGCAGTCGTAGCTCCGTCAGCATGCCGTGCTGGGCAAGCCACTGAATGCTCTGTTTGATCCGCGCGTTGCCACGCCCGGTCAGGGCCAGATGTCGGGCGCTATCCCAGGATTTTAAATCGACCATCACCCCGTCACACACCGCTTGCAGCTTCTGCCAACCGCTTATCGGCAGCTCGCCGTTACTGTCGACGAGGCAGGTCAGGTGCGCCAGTGAAGGCGTAGATTTCAGCGTCTGGAAGAGGGCGATGATGAACGGTAACTGCGTGGTGGCTTCGCCGCCGCTGACGGTAATACCCTCGATAAACGGCGCGACCTGCGCTATCTGCTGAATCACTTGCTCCACGCTCATGGTTTGCGCCATTGGCGTGGCCTGCTGCGGGCACATATGCAGACAGGTATCGCACTGCTGGCAAACCTCCGCCTGCCAGCTGACTTTCCCGTCGTGCACGCTTAACGCCTGGTGCGGACACTGCGGCACGCACTCACCGCAGTCGTTGCAACGCCCCATCGTCCATGGGTTATGGCAGTTTTTGCAGCGCAGGTTGCAGCCCTGCAGAAACAGGGCCAGGCGGCTGCCGGGCCCGTCGACGCAGGAGAAGGGGATAATTTTACTGACTAAAGCGCATCTGCTGTTCATGGCTCACGACACGAGGTTGACGTTCCAGGATACGCGTGTTGCGTGCGGCTTCTTCGCCCAGCCACGTGGTGTTGGTGCGGGAGCCTTCATCACGGTATTTTTGCAGGTCGGACAGGCGCACCATATAGCCCGTGACGCGCACCAGATCGTTACCGCTGACGTTGGCGCTGAACTCACGCATACCGACTTTAAACGCGCCGAGGCAGAGCTGCATGACCGCCTGCGGGTTACGTTTCACGGTTTCATCCAGGGTCAGAATATCGCTGATCCCTGCGGTGTAGTGGGCGTGATGCGGGGCGACGGTGAGCAGGTGGTTAATCGGGTCCGGCTCGTCGCCGTATGGCAGACGTGCGCCTGGTGTGGTGCCAATGTCTGAGCTGATGCCGGACTGTGCGTGGAGCAGTGCGCGCTGCTGCCAGCCGTACTGTACCGGTGCACGGGCGACGAAGGCGGCAAGCTCGGCGCTGATGCGGTAGGCCAGCTGATTCGCCTGCTCGTCTTTACCGTAGCGCCCGCTAAGCCCTTCGCGCTCGCACAGGATGTTAACCGCCTCGGCGAGCGAGTAGATGCCGAACATCGGCACAAAACGGTCCGGGTCGATCAACCCTTCACTCACCAGGAAGCTATTCTCAAAGAAGTGCGACTGCTCGTAGAGGAAGCGGCAGCGCGCATCGATGATCTCGATTTGCAGCTGGCAGAAACGCGGTAACACGTTGGCAAAGAAATCATCGATCGATTCACTGCGTTGCGCCACCTGCTGGAGATTCAGACGTACCAGCGTACTGCCGCCGCCGGCAAGCGGCAGCGAGTTGTAACAGCTTACGATGCCATATTGACTATTTGTGAATATTTTATCATTTAACGGCCCGTTGGCGATGTGCGGCTTACTGCACTCGCAGATATTTTGTGCTACCTGCAGCAGTAAATCATCGGAGGTCATCTCCGGGTCGTAGATAAAGGTTAGATTTGGCGCGACCTGCTTTAACTCTGCGTCTGCCCGTAGTATTGCGCGGGTGACTGGCGTATCAAGCGGGCCAATATTGACGTGCGTGAACGCATCAGGGAGCGTGCGATCGAGATAGCGCCAGAAACGTTTTATTCGAATATCAATTTCATCTTGTGTTAGAATTCTAACATAAGGCGATAACAGCGCATCAAGATGACCGAGGTAAACCGGCATCGCCGTCACGGAAGGAACATGGTGGTACAAAATGGTCAGCAGCGAAAGGGCATCGTCCAGATCTTTGGCTCCCTCCAGCTCCAGCCATTCAGAACCGTTAGCCAGAAAACGCGCGTAGTCCGGCAGGACGTAACGCGGCTTATACGGCGCATGCCCTTCATACATATCGCAAATGACGCCGTCGGCCAGCGCCGCTTGCGCGTCCTCAGAGAGTTCTGGATAGGGCAGGGCGTTTTCGGCCTCCAGCGCCAGAAAATGACGTTTCTGTTCTGGGGTTAACACGGAGCTTGTCACAATTTGCTGGCAGTGTTGCAGCAGTGATGAATCATTCGATGTTGGCATGTTCAGTTCCTCAGACGAGCGATAGGCGGAGTGTATGAAAAACGATGAGGCTGTCCTTTGATCCCAGCGGCCGAACGGGTGCTTTAATTACCGTTTCTGATTCCAAAATTTGATGTATGTCTCGTTATTGTTATGCAATTTTGTACGAAGTTTTCACTAAGTGTGATGAAAGTCGAAGTGTGAACGCGGGGCAGTGTTACAATAGTCACAGACCCGCAAGGTAACGATTTACACGGCAGTATGCCGTCGGAGAGAAAAATGACTGATTTAAAGGCAAGCAGCCTGCGTGCGCTGCAGTTGATGGACCTCACTACCCTGAACGAAGACGATACCGACGCGAAAGTGATCGCGCTGTGTCATCAGGCGAAAACGCCGGTGGGCAACACCGCCGCTGTCTGCATCTATCCGCGTTTCATTCCGATTGCGCGTAAAACGCTGAAAGAGCAGGGAACCCCGGACATCCGCATCGCCACCGTCACCAACTTCCCGCACGGTAACGACGACATCGAGATTGCGCTGGCGGAAACCCGCGCGGCCATCGCCTACGGTGCTGACGAAGTTGACGTGGTCTTCCCATACCGCGCACTGATTGCGGGTAACGAGCAGGTTGGTTTCGACCTGGTGAAAGCCTGTAAAGATGCCTGTGCGGCGGCAAACGTGCTGCTGAAAGTGATCATCGAAACCGGCGAGCTGAAAGAAGAGTGGCTTATTCGTAAAGCGTCTGAAATCTCGATCAAAGCCGGCGCTGATTTCATCAAAACGTCTACCGGTAAAGTGCCGGTGAACGCGACCCCAGAAAGCGCGCGCATCATGATGGAAGTGATCCGTGATATGGGCGTACAGAAAACCGTGGGCTTCAAGCCAGCGGGCGGCGTTCGCACCGCAGAAGACGCACAGCTGTTCCTGTCTATCGCTGACGAACTGTTCGGTGCGGACTGGGCTGACTCCCGTCACTACCGCTTCGGTGCTTCCTCTCTGCTGGCTAGCCTGCTGAAGGCGCTGGGCCACGGCGACGGTAAGAGCGCTAGCAGCTATTAATGCATTATCGTAGCCCGGACGAGGCGCATGCGCGCCGACTCCGGGATCTCCCCGGCGGCGCTACGCTTGGCCGGGCTACAGGAACGTAGCGCGGGCGCGAGCCCGCTGCATTTAACCTGATTAATCAGGAGGGTACCTTGTTTCTCGCTCAAGAAATTATTCGCAAAAAACGTGATGGCCACGCGCTGAGTGATGAAGAAATTCGTTTCTTTATCAACGGGATTCGTGACAACACCATCTCTGAAGGGCAGATTGCCGCGCTGGCGATGACCATTTTCTTCCATGATATGAGCATGCCGGAGCGTGTCTCGCTGACCATGGCGATGCGAGATTCAGGCACCGTTCTGGACTGGAAGAGCCTCAACCTCAACGGCCCAATTGTCGACAAACACTCTACCGGCGGCGTAGGTGACGTGACCTCGCTGATGCTGGGCCCAATGGTGGCGGCCTGCGGCGGCTATATTCCGATGATCTCCGGTCGCGGCCTCGGCCATACCGGCGGTACGCTCGACAAACTGGAAGCCATTCCAGGCTTCGACATCTTCCCGGGCGACAACCGTTTCCGTGAAATTATTAAAGACGTGGGTGTGGCGATTATTGGGCAGACCAGCTCGCTCGCTCCGGCGGACAAACGTTTTTATGCCACCCGCGACATTACCGCGACGGTGGACTCCATTCCGCTGATCACTGCGTCCATTCTCGCCAAAAAGCTGGCGGAAGGCCTCGACGCGCTGGTGATGGACGTGAAAGTAGGCAGCGGCGCGTTTATGCCGACCTACGAACTCTCTGCGGCGCTGGCGGAAGCCATTGTGGGCGTTTCTAACGGCGCAGGCGTGAAAACCACGGCCCTGCTGACCGACATGAACCAGGTGCTGGCCTCCAGCGCCGGTAACGCCGTGGAAGTGCGCGAAGCGGTGCAGTTCCTGACCGGTGAATACCGCAATCCGCGTCTGTTCGACGTCACCATGGCGCTGTGCGTTGAGATGCTTATCTCTGGCAAGCTGGCCAAAGACGACGCCGAAGCGCGCGCCAAACTGCAGGCCGTGCTCGACAATGGCAAAGCGGCTGAGATCTTTGGTCGCATGGTGGCGGCACAGAAAGGCCCAACCGATTTCGTTGAAAACTACGCGAAATATCTGCCGACAGCGATGCTGAGCAAAGCCGTCTATGCTGATACCGAAGGTTTTGTCAGCGCGATGGACACCCGCGCGCTGGGCATGGCGGTGGTTTCTATGGGCGGCGGTCGTCGCCAGGCTTCTGACACCATCGATTACAGCGTCGGCTTCACCGACATGGCCCGTCTGGGCGACAGCGTTGACGGACAGCGTCCGCTGGCGGTGATCCACGCGAAAGATGAAGCAAGCTGGCAGGATGCGGCGAAGGCCGTGAAAGCGGCAATTAAACTGGACGATAAAGCGCCTGAAATTACGCCAACCGTCTATCGTCGCATCACCGAATAGTTATATACTGATCTGATCGCTTTTTTGCAGCGCAAGATGTATGGAGAACAAGATGAAACGTGCATTTATTATGGTGCTGGACTCCTTTGGGATTGGTGCAACGGAAGACGCGGACCGCTTTGGCGATGTCGGCGCAGATACGATGGGCCACATTGCAGAAGCCTGTGCCAAAGGCGAAGCTGACAATGGCCGTAAGGGCCCGCTGAATTTGCCTAACCTGACTCGTCTGGGTCTGGTGAAAGCACATGAAGGTTCAACCGGCAAAATTGCTGCTGGCATGGACGGCAACGCGGAAGTAGTGGGTGCATACGCCTGGGCGCATGAGCTCTCTTCCGGTAAAGATACGCCGTCTGGTCACTGGGAAATCGCTGGTGTGCCGGTTCTGTTCGACTGGGGCTACTTCAGCGACCACGAAAACAGCTTCCCGCAGGAACTGCTGGATAAACTGGTTAAGCGTGCCAATCTGCCGGGCTACCTCGGCAACTGCCACTCTTCCGGTACCGTGATCCTCGACCAACTGGGCGAAGAGCATATGAAAACCGGCAAGCCGATTTTCTATACCTCTGCTGACTCGGTGTTCCAGATCGCCTGTCACGAAGAGACCTATGGCCTGGATAAGCTCTACGAGCTGTGTGAAATCGCCCGTGAAGAGCTGACCGAAGGCGGCTACAACATTGGCCGCGTTATCGCGCGTCCGTTTGTGGGCGACAAAGCGGGTAACTTCCAGCGTACCGGTAACCGTCACGATCTGGCCGTTGAGCCACCGGCGGCGACCGTTCTGCAGAAACTGGTTGATGAAAAACACGGTCACGTGGTTTCCGTCGGTAAGATTGCAGACATCTATGCCAACTGCGGTATCACTAAAAAAGTGAAAGCCACCGGTCTGGACGCACTGTTCGATGCCACCATCAAAGAGATGAAGGAAGCGGGTGATGAGACTATCGTCTTCACCAACTTCGTTGACTTCGACTCTTCCTGGGGCCACCGTCGCGATATCGCAGGCTACGCTGCGGGTCTGGAACTGTTCGACCGCCGTCTGCCAGAGCTGATGGAGCTGGTGGGTGAGGATGACATTCTGATCCTCACCGCTGACCATGGCTGTGACCCAAGCTGGACCGGTACTGACCACACCCGTGAGCACATTCCGGTGCTAATCTACGGCCCGAAAGTTAAACCGGGTTCGCTGGGTCACCGTGAAACCTTCGCGGATATCGGCCAGACGCTGGCGACCTACTTCGGTACGTCCCCAATGGCGTACGGTAAAAACATGCTGTGATTCTTTGGGCGGGAGGATTCCCGCCCTTCGTCTATTTGAAAAATAAAGGAAATTACGATGGCTACCCCACATATTAACGCTGAAATGGGCGATTTCGCTGATGTTGTGCTGATGCCGGGCGACCCGCTGCGTGCAAAGCACATTGCTGAGACTTTCCTCGAAGATGTGCGCGAAGTGAACAACGTTCGCGGCATGTTAGGTTTCACCGGGACTTACAAAGGCCGTAAGATCTCCGTCATGGGCCACGGCATGGGTATCCCATCCTGCTCCATCTACACCAAAGAGCTGATCACCGACTTCGGCGTGAAGAAAATCATTCGCGTGGGTTCCTGCGGCGCGGTACGTGCTGATGTGAAACTGCGTGACGTGGTTATCGGCATGGGCGCATGCACCGACTCCAAAGTGAACCGCCTGCGCTTCAAAGATCATGACTTCGCGGCGATCGCCGACTTCGGCATGGTGCGTGACGCGGTTGATGCAGCTAAAGCGCTGGGCGTTGATGCTCGCGTAGGTAACATCTTCTCCGCTGACCTGTTCTACACCCCAGATCCAACCATGTTCGACGTGATGGAAAAATACGGCATCCTGGGCGTGGAAATGGAAGCGGCGGGTATCTACGGCGTAGCTGCAGAATTCGGTGCGAAAGCGCTGACCATCTGCACCGTATCCGACCATATCCGTACCCACGAGCAGACCACTGCCGCTGAACGTCAGACGACCTTCAACGACATGATCAAAATCGCGCTGGAATCTGTTCTGCTGGGCGATAAAGCGTAAGCCGATTCCCGGCGTAGCGTTCGATATACCGTAGCCCGGACGAGGTGCGTCAGCGCCGACTCCGGGGCCGCGCGGCGCTGAATCCCAGCGCTGCGTTGGTCGACTGGGATACCTTCTTAATACTGATAATCTATTCACACTCCCATTCTTCAATTCCATTTTATGTGTACAATTCAAGCAAATATGCTATTAAATGTATCCATATATCTATTCATAAATCTATTCACTCATGAGCGCATTAACCGATTTGCTTCTGCAAGGGCCACGTTCCGCCCCTGAACTGAGACAGGTACTGGCGATAAGCCAGGCGACCTTCTCGCGACTTGTGTCAGCTCATGATGAGGTGCTGCAGTTTGGTAAGGCGCGCGCCACTCGCTATGCCCTCATTAAACCGATTCGCGGTGTATCAACGTTTCCGCTTTGGCAGGTGGATGAGCAGGGGAACGCTCGCCAATTTGGCGTGTTGTATCCATGCTGGCCGCAGGGCAGTTGTCTGGTTGCATTGTCGTCAGGGGAATGGCAGTGGTTTGATGGCCTTCCGTGGTATTTGACCGATCTTCGGCCTCAGGGATTTTTAGGGCGAGCCTGGGGGAGGGCGGTTGCTACTCAGACTCATTTGCCAGACGATATCCGCTTATGGCAGGAAGATGAAGTGCTATACGGACTGCGTGTGTATATGGGTGAAAATGCAGGTGGATGGCTTATTGGTGAAGAGAACTATCAACGATGGCTTATCGCGCCAGAGCGAGTTGCCGTCGCACAATGTGATAAAACCAGCTACTACGCCAGGCTCGCAGAAGAAGCCATCGCGGGTGATATTGTCGGGTCCTCTGCAGGAGGGGAGCAGCCTAAATTTGGCTGTTATGTGCAAACAGCGCAAGGCAATCAAAACGTATTGGTCAAATTTAGTGCCCGAGAACAGAATACGGTTTCCGAGCGCTGGGGTGACCTGCTGATTGCTGAGTCTATTGCGTTATCGGTATTGTCCGCTACGGACATTGATGCGAGCCATGCCACGGCGTTCTGCTGCAGTGATACGGGGCAGGTGTTTCTCGAAAGTCTCCGTTTTGATTGTGTGGGCGTTCACGGCAGACGGCCAATCGTCTCTCTGGAAGCCCTACAAAGTGAATTCGTTTCCTCTCCGGGGGCCTGGCCTACCGTAACAAGCCAACTTTCCGCAAAGGGCATTATTGCTGAATATTCCCATCAGCAAACCGCGAAAATCTGGGCATTTGGGCGCTTAATTGCCAACAGTGATATGCACGCAGGTAATCTCTCGTTCTATTTATCTGCCACGCCAATGGTTATTGCCCCGGTGTATGACATGCTGCCAATGTCGTTTGCCCCGTCTAGTTCTGGCGCGATGCGGAGTGAGGCTGTCGATATTAAAGTGGATCCTACCGTCAGCAAAGCTGCATGGGAGTTTGCTTTACCGCTTGCGGAACAGTTCTGGCAGCGGGTTCAGGACGACCCGCGCATTAGCGCGGGTTTCCATGATATTGCTCGTGCTATGCTGGAAAAATTAACGTCAGCCGCCGTGATTATCGGGCGGCTCGCCTGGCGGTGTTAGCGCACCGCACCCGCCAGCCAGCCCGATAGCTCTCGCAGTTCATTACGCTGCTCCGGGAACGCTTCTCTCAGCCCTTCGCAGGCTTGCTGCAGCACGTCAGCACGATACTGACAGCCCTGTAAGCGCGCCGCCAACGCCTCCAGCGGCGCGGGGTTCAGGCTGTCGGTAAACACCTGCGCGCGGGTGATGACGCCTTTCTCGACGTCGAAATGCAGCTCTACACCGCCCCAGGTGAAACGCTCGTCCAGCAGATGACTGAACGCTGGGGCCTGGCCGAAATTCCACTCCCAGCTGCTTTGACGGGCAAATGTCTCGGCAAAATTTGGCAGGTCCGGTGCTTTATCCGGGGAGATTATTTCGGCTTCGACTCGCTCGCCGTAGTGGCGGAAAAACGCCTCAGTGACGGCTTCGCAGATTTGCTCATGGGTGATATCGGGCAGCAGCTCAACCAGATTCGCCACGCGCCCACGCACCGAAGTAATACCCTTAGCCTGAAGCTTTTTCTTATCAGGGTTCAGGTAGTTAGCCAGACGGCTAAGATCGGCATTGAGCAGCAGCGTGCCGTGGTGGAAGCCACGGTCGATGGTCTCCCGGTAGGCGGAGCCGGAGACTTTACGGTCGCCTTCTTCGGTTTTCACGATCAGGTCGTTACGCCCGGAGGCTTCCGCCGTAATACCCAGCGAATTTAGCGCCTCGAGCACGATGGCCGTAGAGATGGTTTTATCGTACTCCGGCTTACCAGCCATAAAGGTAAAGCAGGTGTTGCCGAGGTCGTGGAACACCGCGCCGCCGCCGCTGCTGCGGCGAGCCAGACGGACGTTATCCTCTTCCATACGCCGGGTGTTGCACTCTTTCCACGGATTCTGCGCACGGCCAATGACGACCGTATCGGCGTTACGCCACAGGAACAGCACCCGCTGCGTGGCGGGCATCTGGCGAAAAATACACTCCTCCACGGCGAGGTTAAACCACGGGTCGTGGGAGTCTGAAAGCAGCAGGCGCAGCGTTGACATAGCGATTTCCTTTTCTGATTAATCTTTATCTTCGTCCTGCACTGGCTTGTTGGCAGTGAGCAGGAACGGCGACTGCTGCCAGCGGGTGCGTTTGCCGCGCAGCAGCGTGCGGGCGAGCACTACGCCGATAGCCAGCGACAGCAGCAGCATCAGACGAAGAATGTTGGTGGTGTTATCCACCTGACGGGATTCGGTGGCGATGGTGTGGGTATCCAGCGTCAGACGCAGGTAACCGAGGGGGCCGTTTTTCCCCTGAATAGGCTCAACGATTTGCTGATTAAAATAGCTGCCCGCTTTTTTGCCATCCAGCGCCAGACGGTCGCGGAGATCGACCTGTTCCCCGGCGCGGGCGATCAGGTCACCCTGCTCATCATAGACCCCAGCGTCCAGAATACGGCTTTTGTCGGTTAGCTGTTTCAGCAACTGACCGATCTTTTTCTCGTCCGGCGTTTCGCTTTTCATCAGCGGCGCGAGGTTCAGCGAGACCTGAAATGCCAGGGTTCTGGCCAGTTCTTCCAGCTGCGGATTTCGTTGTTTCTGGCTTTGTTGACTGAACCAGGAGGCGCCCTGCATCAATGCCACCAACAGAGCGAGACAGATCAGGACAATCGCGGTGCGATGCAGTCGAAATTTCAGTTTTGCGCGAACCATATTCCACCTTTGAAAATTTACAGCTTAATGTTGCCAGAAGCGCTGGTTACAAGGTAGCCTCATGCGTTATTTTCCTGGGCTTAATATAGTGAAGATTGGAGCTGTAATGCCAAACAGTTTGACCTGGTGCGATCTGTCAGAAGATGTCTCCCTGTGGCCTGGATTGCCGCTTTCCCTGAGTGGCGATGAAGTGATGCCGCTGGATTACCACGCCGGTCGCAGCGGTTGGCTGCTGTACGGCCGCGGGTTGAATAAAGCGAGCCTCACCACCTATCAGCGCAAGCTGGGGGCGGCGATGGTGATTGTCGCGGCCTGGTGCGTGGAAGACTATCAGGTTATTCGCCTGGCGGGGTCATTAACGCCACGCGCTACGCGCCTGGCGCACGATGCGGGTCTGGACGTTGCCCCGCTGGGTAAAATCCCGCATTTACGCACACCGGGTCTGCTGGTGATGGATATGGACTCCACGGCGATCCAGATTGAGTGCATCGACGAAATCGCCAAACTGGCCGGCACCGGTGAACTGGTGTCGGAAGTGACCGAACGCGCGATGCGCGGCGAGCTCGATTTCAGCGCCAGCCTGCGTCAGCGCGTCGCCACGCTGAAAGATGCCGATGCCGATATTCTGCGTCAGGTACGCGAAACGCTGCCGTTGATGCCGGGGCTGACTCAGCTGGTGCTCAAGCTTGAAACGCTGGGCTGGAAGGTGGCGATTGCCTCCGGCGGCTTTACCTTCTTCGCCGATCACCTGCGCGATAAGCTGCGCTTAACCGCTGCGGTTGCCAACGAACTGGGTATTCGCGACGGCAAGCTGACCGGCGAAGTGGTTGGTGACATCGTCGATGCGCAGTATAAAGCGAAAACCCTGCTGCAACTGGCTGAGAAACATGAAATTCCCCATGCCCAGACGGTGGCGATTGGCGACGGTGCTAACGACCTGCCGATGATCAAAAAAGCCGGGCTGGGGATTGCGTATCATGCCAAACCAAAAGTGAACGAACAGACGGAAGTCACTATCCGTCATGCCGATTTGATGGGGGTGTTCTGCATTCTCTCCGGCAGCATGAATCAGAAATAAAGAGGTTAACGTGGCGAAAGCTCCTAAACGCGCATTTGTGTGTAATGAGTGCGGTGCGGATTACCCGCGCTGGCAGGGGCAATGTAGCGCCTGCCATGCCTGGAATACCATCACCGAAGTGCGCGTTGCGGCTTCCCCTACGGTCGCACGTAACGAGCGCCTGAGCGGCTATGCGGGCAATGCTGGTGTCGCGAAGGTGCAAAAACTGTCGGATATCAGCCTGGAAGAGCTGCCGCGTTTTTCCACCGGCTTTAAAGAGTTTGACCGCGTACTGGGCGGCGGCGTGGTGCCCGGCAGCGCCATCCTGATTGGTGGTAACCCTGGGGCCGGGAAATCAACCTTGCTGCTGCAAACGCTGTGCAAGCTGGCGGAGCAGATGAAAACCTTGTACGTCACGGGGGAAGAGTCGTTACAGCAGGTTGCCATGCGCGCGCATCGTCTCGGCTTGCCAACCGCCAACCTGAATATGCTCTCCGAAACCAGCATCGAGCAGATTTGCCAGATAGCGGAAGAAGAGCAGCCGAAGCTGATGGTTATCGACTCCATCCAGGTGATGCACATGGCGGATATTCAGTCCTCACCAGGCAGCGTGGCGCAGGTGCGTGAAACCGCGGCCTATCTGACTCGCTTTGCAAAAACGCGCGGCGTGGCGATTGTGATGGTCGGCCACGTGACCAAAGACGGTTCTCTGGCGGGGCCAAAGGTTCTTGAGCACTGTATCGACTGCTCGGTGCTGCTCGATGGTGACGCTGATTCGCGCTTCCGTACACTGCGCAGCCATAAGAACCGTTTCGGTGCGGTGAACGAACTGGGCGTATTCGCGATGACTGAACAGGGCCTGCGCGAGGTAAGCAACCCTTCTGCCATCTTCCTGAGCCGCGGTGATGAAGTCACCTCCGGCAGTTCGGTGATGGTGGTATGGGAAGGCACGCGTCCGCTGCTGGTAGAGATTCAGGCGCTGGTGGATCACTCCATGATGGGCAACCCACGCCGCGTAGCCGTTGGCCTTGAGCAGAACCGCTTAGCGATTCTGCTGGCGGTGCTGCACCGTCACGGCGGTCTGCAGATGGCGGATCAGGATGTGTTTGTAAACGTCGTGGGTGGTGTGAAGGTTACCGAAACCAGCGCTGACTTAGCCCTGCTGATGGCGATGGTTTCTAGCCTGCGCGACAGGCCGCTGCCGCAGGATCTGGTGGTCTTTGGTGAAGTGGGGCTGGCCGGGGAAATTCGTCCTGTACCTAGCGGACAGGAGCGTATTTCAGAAGCCGCTAAGCATGGTTTCCGCCGCGCTATCGTGCCGGCGGCAAACGTGCCAAAGAAAATTCCGGAAGGCATGAAGGTCTTTGGCGTGAAGAAACTCGCCGACGCGCTGGACGTTTTTGACGAACTATAATGTTCAATTCTGGCGGCATATTGCGTCGCCGGTCTCTTTCCCCGGATAGTACCGTGAGTACATCCGGGTTTTTTGTATAATGGGTAGATGGTTTACCCCAATTCAGCAGGAGGCTCTTGTGTCGTCGTTCGACTATCTCAAAACCGCAATTCGTCAGAAAGGCTGTACGTTGCAGCAGGTCGCAGACGCCAGCGGCATGACCAAGGGCTATTTAAGCCAGCTTCTCAACGCCAAAATTAAGAGCCCCAGTGCGCAAAAGCTCGAAGCGTTACACCGCTTTCTCGGGCTCGAATTTCCGCGCCAGCAGAAAAATATCGGCGTGGTGTTCGGTAAGTTTTACCCGCTGCATACCGGCCATATTTATTTGATCCAGCGCGCCTGTAGCCAGGTTGACGAGCTGCACATCATCATGGGTTATGACGACACGCGCGACCGCGCGCTGTTTGAAGATAGCGCTATGTCGCAGCAGCCTACCGTACCGGACCGCCTGCGCTGGCTACTGCAAACCTTTAAATACCAGAAGAACATCCGCATTCACGCCTTTAATGAAGAGGGCATGGAGCCGTACCCGCACGGTTGGGATGTATGGAGTGCGGGCATAAAGACTTTTATGGAAGAGAAGGGCATCGAACCCAACTGGATTTACTCCTCTGAAGAGGCCGATGCGCCGCAGTACCTCGAGCATCTTGGGATTGAAACGGTGCTGATTGACCCGAAACGGACTTTCATGAGCATCAGTGGGGCGCAGATTCGTGAGAATCCGTTCCGCTACTGGGATTACATCCCAACCGAAGTGAAGCCGTTCTTCGTACGTACGGTGGCAATTCTCGGCGGTGAGTCCAGCGGAAAGTCGACGCTGGTGAACAAGCTGGCGAACATCTTCAACACCACCAGTGCCTGGGAATATGGGCGAGACTACGTCTTCTCGCATCTGGGCGGTGACGAGATGGCGCTACAGTATTCCGACTATGACAAAATCGCCCTGGGGCACGCTCAGTACATCGACTTTGCGGTGAAGTACGCCAACAAGGTCGCGTTTATCGATACCGATTTTGTCAGCACCCAGGCATTCTGTAAGAAGTATGAAGGCCGTGAACATCCGTTCGTGCAGGCGCTGATCGATGAATATCGCTTCGACCTGGTTATCCTGCTGGAAAACAACACGCCGTGGGTTGCCGATGGTTTGCGCAGCCTTGGCAGTTCGGTTGACCGCAAAGAATTCCAGACCTTGCTGGTCTCGATGCTCGAAAAGAACAACATCGAATTTGTGCATGTAGAAGAGTCGGACTATGACTCTCGGTTCCTGCGCTGTGTGGAACTGGTGAAAGGATTGATGGGCGATTAACCTTCCGGCACGGCGTCATCGTGGTACCGTGCCGATTTTTATATTCACTGTTAATATTTTATCGTGGATATTATTAAGCTAGAAATATAATAAGTGGCTTTATTTTTATTTTGGCGTTGTTATTATTGAATAATAACTTTATAAATCCGTATTTCTCATCACCATCTATTTTTAACAACCTCTTGATTTATAGATAAAATATTTTATTTAATGTGAGCTTAATGATAATTTAAGTTTAATTAAATAAGATACTACTGGTCATGATGACAATTAAAAGATAAATTCCACTCTCCAATTTATTTCATTGGGATACATCAAGGGAATGATGTAGTTGTATTTATTTATGGTTTTTATAATTCACTTTAATTAGTGTTTCACCCTCTATTATTCACTCCCTGAAGATGTTCATCCCCTGTGATTTTTTGCTTATCGCTATGGTCGCATAAGGCCAGGGCGGTAGCATGCCTGAATGGAAGCAACATCTTATGGCCAGAAGCGGTATCGATGTCCAGCGTGCAGCGGTTTGCGCGCTATTTCTACGTGAGATCAAAACGCGTTTCGGCAAGTACCGGCTAGGCTACTGCTGGGCCATTCTTGAGCCTGCCGCGCATATGCTGGTTATGCTTGCGGTGTTTGGTTTTGTTATGCACCGCACGATGCCAGATATTTCATTTCCCGTTTTTTTGATAAACGGCATTATCCCCTATTTCCTTTTTAGCCATATTGCCACCCGCTCTATCAGCGCAATCGATGCGAACCAGGGGTTATTTAATTATCGGCCGGTAAAACCGATCGACACGATCCTGGCAAGGGCATTGCTCGAAAGCCTTATCTACAGCTGCGTCTATATTGTCCTGATGTGCGTGGTCGGTATTGCCGGTGAGGTGTTTAGCGTCACGCAACTCATTACCTTAGTAGTGACGTGGTTGCTATTGATTCTCTTTTCCTGTGGGCTAGGAATGGTGTTTATGGTGGTAGGGAAGACGTTTCCTGAAATGGAGAAGTTTCTGCCTATCCTGATAAAGCCGCTCTATTTCGTCTCCTGCATCATGTTCCCGCTGCATGCCGTACCGCGTGACTATTGGCCCTATCTCCTCTGGAACCCTATCGTGCATATCGTTGAACTGAGCCGCGAATGCGTGGTGGCGGGCTATGAAAGCCAGGGGGTGAGTTTGCCTTATCTGGCCTTTTGTACCCTACTCATGCTGTTTGTCGGGCTTGCGCTGTATCGCCTGCGCGAAGAGGCAATGTTAACATCATGATCCGCATCGAGAATCTCACCAAATCCTATCGTACGCCCCAGGGGCGGCACTATGTCTTTAAAAATCTCAATATTGAACTGCCGAGTGGAAAAAGCGTGGCGCTTATTGGCCGCAATGGCGCTGGGAAATCGACGTTACTGCGTATGATTGGCGGTATAGACCGACCAGATAGCGGCAGGATCGTCACCAACAGTACCATCTCGTGGCCCGTGGGCCTTTCCGGCGGCTTCCAGGGAAGCCTGACTGGACGTGAAAACGTGAAGTTTGTCGCCCGACTGTATGCACAAAAAGGTGAACTGAAAGAGAAGGTCGCATTTGTCGAAGCGTTTGCCGAACTGGGGAAATACTTCGATATGCCGATTAGAACCTACTCGTCAGGGATGCGCTCGCGATTGGGTTTTGGTTTAAGTATGGCGTTTAAGTTTGATTATTATTTGGTTGATGAGGTTACCGCAGTGGGTGATGCCAGATTTAAGCAGAAGTGCGCGGATATGTTCAATGCGCGGCATAAAGAGTCGAGTTTTTTAATGGTATCGCATAGTTTGAATAGTTTGAAAGAGTATTGTGATGCGGCAATTTTTGTTGGTCGTGATAATGAGATTGAATATTGCAATAGCATCGATGATGTTATTAACCGATATAGAGATGACGAGGGTTTATCAGCATAGCAGAAAATATTCAGATAGTTAAAAGGATTAAAGAATGAGGAAGCAACCATCATTAATAAAAAGAATGACAAAGCTCATTCATTCTCCAGGCATATTTTTTCGGGATTATTTTAACAAGAAATACCCAGTGATTCGTAATGAAATATTATGTCCGGAAGTTGAAGAGTCAATTTTAATCAGGCACGATCTTCAATTGGAAAATATCCTGCATGCTGATTTTCCTATTGATGTTGTGTTTACATGGGTTAATGACAAAGACCCTAAATGGCAAGAGAAATATAAACGCTTCAAAATGGTTAATATTGATTCTCATGGTCAATATGCGACAGATACAGCTCGTTTTAGCAATCACAATGAACTCTATTTCTCTGTAAAAAGTGTGCTGACTTATCTCCCCTGGATTAATAATATTTATATCGTCACCGATGAGCAATATCCTGAATGGGTTGATAAATATGAGAATGTTATCGTTGTCGATCATAAAGATATTATACCAGAAAAATATCTGCCGACGTTTAATTCTCATGTTATTGAAGCGCATCTTCATAAAATAAAAGAACTTTCAGAGCATTTCATCTATTTTAATGATGACGTTTTTGTTGCCCGTGAATTGCCACAAGGCCATTTTTTTAAAAGTAACGGTATAGCTTCTATTTTCTTATCACGGAAAAATCTTGTAGAGATGAAAAATAGAGGAGTGACTACCCCAACGTTAAGTGCATCTATACATGCCAGTGAGTTATTAAAAGGTGCCTTTGGTTATGAAGTGTTGACGCCATTGGTCCATACTTATGTGCCACTAAAGAAAAGTATGTTCGAAGAAGTCTGGGGTAAATATTATAATGAAATTGATATTTTTTTATGTAATAGATTCAGATCAGATTTTGACCTAAATTTAGCAACATTTTTAGTGCCGTGGTTTTCGTATTTTAAACAGCAGTCAATTCCTGCCAGGGATATCTGCTATTACTTTAATATTCGCTCACCTGTTGCCAGGGGGTGCTATTTGGCGTTGCTTAGATACAAAATATTAAGCGCTCCTCATTCTTTTTGCGCTAATGATTTCACATCAACGAGAAAAAATGTAGAAAATTATCAAGGTTCACTAATGAATATGTTAATAAAGTATTTTAGAAAGGGTAATATGGATGTTAAATAAAAAGTTAAAAAAATTAATGCGAAATCCAGGTTTGTTTTTTAGCGATATGCTCGCAAAAAAGAGAAAAAAGGTAAGTGGCCTCTATTCTAAGAAGGTAGATGGTAACTATGAGTATACGGTTGTCTCTGCCGTTTATAATGTCGGGAGATATCTTGATGATTACTTTAAAAGTCTTGTTAATCAGAAACTGAACTTCAAGAAAAATATCTATTTAATTATGGTTGATGACGGCTCTGTCGATGATTCAGCGGCAATTATTAAAAAATGGCAGAGCAAATACCCTGACAACATACTCTATCTCCGAAAGGAGAATGGCGGGCAAGCTTCGGCGCGAAATCTGGGCCTTGAGCATGTAAAAACAGAGTGGGTGACGTTTATCGATCCTGATGATTTTGTTGATGTTAATTATTTCTATGAGGTTGACTCTTTTGTCAGTGCAGGAAATGATCAATACTGCATGGTTTCATGTAATATTATATTTTATTATGAGAATAATAAGTCATTTAAGGATTCACATCCTCTAAGATTTAAATATGCTAAAGGAAATATAGCTTTAAGTATAAGTAAGCTAAACAAACATATTCAACTTTCCAGCAGTACGGCTTTCTTTTGTACTAGAATTATCTCTAATTTCAACCTTCAGTTTAACTCTCAAATAAAGCCAAATTTTGAAGACGGAAAATTTATTGCTGATTATTTGATGTGCAACATTCATACTGAACAAGTAGCATTTCTTAGGGATGCTAAATATTTGTATAGAAAAAGAGATGATGGTTCATCTACGTTAGACACTGCATGGGGAAAAGTCGAAAGATATACTAAAGTAACAAGATATGGTTACTTATCAATGTTGCATGATTACGCTGTGAAATATGGGGTTATTCCTCGTTTTGTTCAGAATACTGTATTGTATGAGGTTGTCTGGCAACTAAAACAGATTGTGAACCACTCTGAAAGAATTTCATTTTTGTCTGATGAGGAGAGGAAGGAGTATACTCAATTATTAATTGATGTGTTCAAATATATCGATTCTGATGTTATCAATGATTTTGATCTGGCCGGTTGTTGGTTTTATCATAAACTTGGCATGATATCTTGTTTTAAAGGAGAAAGTCCAAAATTACAGATTGCTTATGTTGAACGTTATGATAAATATAAAAATCAGGTTCTTTTAAGATACTTCACCTATAATGATAAGTTTGAAAATATAATTGTTGATGGCGTTAGTGTTATTCCAGCTTATGTAAAAAAAACACGACATGATTTTCTTGATTTAGATTTTATTTATGAACGAAGGATATGGGTTGATGTCGGAAATGCACGGGAAATAGACTTGCAGATATCCAATTTACCTACAAAGATTCATTTTGCTGGAAAGCAATATTTATCATCTATTAATGTAAGAGATGTTATTGATTATTTTTTATCAAATAATCAGTTTTATGATAAGAAAAGTTGCTATATAAATTCTTGGGTATTTATGGATCGAGATACTCAGGCTGATGATAACGCAGAGCATTTATATCGTTATGTTATGAATGAGTATCCTGAACGAGCAATATTCTTTATCCTAAGTTCTGACTCTCATGATTGGAATAGGTTGAGAGAAGAAGGTTTTAATCTTATTTCTTATGGTTCAGAAGAACATACAGCGATATTAAAGTCTTGTAGTAAAGTGATTAGTTCTCATGTCGACCATTATGTTGTTAACTATTTAGGTGATAATATGCTGAAAGGAAGGCATTTTATCTTTCTGCAGCATGGAGTAACCAAAGATGACCTTTCAACGTGGTTAAATCACAAGGATAACATTGATTGTTTTGTTACTGCCTCTCCTTATGAGTATAACTCTATCGTTAGGTATGAATCAAAGTATATTTATAGTAATAAAGAAGTCGTTCTGACTGGTTTCCCTCGGCATGATCTTCTAATTAATTCTGGCCGTGGTGAACGAATAATTCTTGTTATGCCAACCTGGCGAAAAGATATTGTTGATAATACCATCGCTATGGGTAATAATAGAGCGAAAAACCCTAGTTTTATGCAATCTGAATTTGCTATGCGATGGTACAATTTTATTCACTCTAATAAATTAAAAGAGTTATCCCTCAGATATAATTTTCAGGTTGTATTTTTTCCTCATGCCAACATTCAACCATATATTAAAGAGTTTTCAGTCCCGGAATATATTAAGAAAATTACACACCAGGACGGCAGTATCCAGAACCTGTTTGGTAAAGCGGCAATGATGATAACCGACTATTCATCGGTCGCATTCGAAATGGCGGTTATCAACAAACCTACATTGTACTATCAATTCGATGAAGCTGATTTCTTCTCCGGTGGTCATGCCTACACGAAAGGGTATTTTGATTATCGGGAGCACGGCTTTGGCGATGTCGCCACCACTGAAGAGGCGTTGTTATCAAGCCTTGAGGTGCTGTTAAAGAATGATGCGAAACCCGATGCGATTATCCAGTCACGTATCGACGCTACGTTCCCCTATCGTGACGGACACTGCTGCCAGAGAGTTTATGACGAAATTATCAAACTTGATGCGCCTATGCCCGATGATTATGTTGATGATAATATTTTGCGAGACTATGCCATTCAGTCATTAAATGCGCATCAGATCACTCTGTCTGAGCGTTGGTGGGAACAGTATATTTCTCGAAATTCGAATGTTTCCTTAAGCGATAACCTTTTATATGTAACGGTGTTGCGGGAGTCTGGTAAGTTAAATGCGGCAGCTAAATATCTCGAAATGTTATTTTCTTCTTGTGGCGATAATGTTGATTCTTCATTGTACTTATCAAGAGCGTTGCTGATGTTGGCAATGCAGGAATGGAGTTCCGCAATTAATTTCTTTAGAATTTCTGGCGTTAAATCTGTCTCGGATAATTACTACCATTATCTCTTCTGTTTTTTACACTCCAGTGAGTATAAAGCGTTGCCGACTGAATCAATGCTGACGCCTGGTAATGGTCTTTTATTGAGCGCATTTTCACTTTTATCACATTACCAATATAGGGAAGCTATTGAATTACTTAACTCGGAACCGGTTGATGAGAGTGATGAATATTATCGGTTATTGGTTTTATCCGATGCTTATGCAGGGCTGAAAAATTATCAAGAGGCCATGGGCTGTATTAATAAAGCTGAGTGTCTGCGTGGTGTTGATATTTTTGTTATCTATAAGAAAATAGGCTTGCTCTATGAGCTACAAGAGTGGGAAACAGTGTGCGAGCAATTCTCGACTATTGCTCATGATATAGCATCCCTACCCATTGTTTACGTGTTCTATTATGTGGCGGCACTCTGTCAGCTTGACCAAAAGGATGTGGCTCGAGAACAGTTCGAACGATTGAAACCTGATCATTATGATGAGAGTAATGAATACTTTTATTCAAAAATATGTATGCTGCTGGATAAATGGGATTTAGCGGTGAGTTATCTGTCGAAAAACAACTTGGCTAACTCGCAAGCCGTCGAGGATCTGTCAAATGCATTAAGATTCAGCGGGCAGTTGATGCCAGCATTGTTGAATTTAAAAACAAAAGAAGAGACTCTGGAGCCTTCAGGTTGGGCCTTAAGGGCTGAGCTTGCACAGCTGAATGATGACTGGGAGGATGCTTATCAAAGCTGGCGTCGTTATTTATCATTAGCCCCGTTACAGGTGACAACTGAGGCTATGACAAAACTTCAGGATTTGAAAAAGTTAAGTGAGTTGGTAAACGTTAATCGGTACTAATGTTACCTTCTTCAGGCTAGCTTTGTTTAGTGATGTTCCTATGTGTGGAGACAGCCTTATCAGCGATAAAGGCATGAGCATTTACCCGATTAGGTTGCTCCACACTGGCATTATGTTTTCCGTAAAATACTTCATTTATCTGTGTCGTTTCCAACAAATATCCTCGAAACTTGCCCAACAACTTCATATCCGGGCGAAAGCCCGCCGTCCAGAACTGGTGCAGATGCCCCTGATAGGTCAACCCTTTCATGTCGTACAGGGCATCACCCATCACCTTCAGCGATTTATTGTGTATCAGCGCAGACAGCCCCGCCGTACTGTTAATCGTCACCACCGCTTTTGCGTGCTTCAGCATTTCCGGCATCGGTAGGTCGTGCACATAGAGCACGCGATTCCGGACCCCATATTTTTTACTGAGGCGCTTAATCAAGGGAGCATACAAACGGTGGCCGCGATCCATTGGATGGTGTTTAAACACGAGAAACTTTGTCGCTGGGGCTTTGGTCGCGAAAGAGTAAATCACATCATTAATATACTCGCGAACGTCGTTATATGGGCTGTGCTGCCGAATCTGGCTGTCGTTGTAGACCTGTAAAATGGCCAGGTAAAAACGATTATCCAGCTGGTTTTGCAAGCGCGGGAGCATATGCCGTTCGCTGAAGGCATACCAGTGTTTACGCCTCCACGCTCGGATCCAGCATCGCATCTCATACCACGGAGAGAACGACTTGTGGTGCCGATAGTGTGGGTACTGCTTTTGGTGAAACCAGCCAATCAGATAATACCAGGTTGCATGCCAGTAGCGCAGGCGCGTGGAGGGTTTCAGTGATTGAATAACGCGTGGCGGCATCTCCGGCAACTGGCGATAAAAGTCGGGTTCCTGAGGGAGGGAAGAGTAGGCGTTAACGCCGCCTACCTCAAGCGTAATGAAATGAGGACGCAAGTAGCCTTCTTCGAACGCCAGAAACCGCAGTCCCTTTGCGTTAGCCCACTGGCGCGCCGCCTGGTGCAAAGGGCGGCAATCGCCAAAACAGACCAGCGTGTCAAAGGGATAGGTTTGCCAGACTTCTTTAAGCCAGCGGGCAAACTGCGCGGGGGTTTGGGTGTAGTACAGCACGGAGCGCTGGCGGCAATAAAAATGGTCACCGCCGTTAAACACAACGTTGACGGCCTCTCGCCCTTTACTCTCCAGCCAACCGGCTAGATCAGAAAAGAAGGGGCCCATTGGGCCTTGTAAAAGCAAATAGCGCTTACCTGCCAGCAGGTTGTTCATTGCGGTGCTTTCCATGCACCCTCCTGATTTTATTTGAATTTTACGCGGTAAAAATTGATGGCCTTGCGACTCAGACGTACCAGTCGATTGGCTTTTTTCTTTGCCGCCATATCGGGGCGGGTTTGCGTCATCAGCCACGCCGCAGCTGCTTCGGCCGTGATGACGCGCTGGTCATGCGGGTGGATATAGGTTGGGTAGGCAATGAGAGTCTGGTAGATGAGATCCTGCAGCGTTAACGACCGCTGGCGACGAGCATTGGGGTGTTCATCCACGGTAAGCCCCCATCCGGCGTAGAACGGTTGGCCGTAGCAGTACACCAGCTTACCGTGCAGCAGCGCTTCAAACCCGGACAGTGAGGTCATGGTGTGGAGTTCATCGGCCTGCTGAATGCACTCGATAATATCGGCATCAAGCGCCACGCAGTCGGCAAGGCTCGTCATCTCTTCTTCAGTAATGTGGCCGGGACGGTTACCGGTGAGCACGTCGGGGTGCGGTTTATAAATAATAAATGCATCTGGATGACGCTCGCGTACGGTACGCAGGAGTGTCAGGTTGGTATTGATGCTGAGTGTTCCCGTCGCGATGGAGGCATCGTTCTCCACCTGCCCTGGAACCAGCAGCACCCGCTTATCCCCGGTCGCCGGACGCTGCCAGCGTTTACCGAGGTTATACTTACTGAGCTTATTCTTCACCAGATGCTGATGGAGTTGCGAAGCTCGCTGCTGCTGTTCGACGGTCAGGAGAGAGTGGCTGAGCAGCGTCTCCAGATCGCTGGGGCGAGTGGCATCGTAGTAAATCCCTGTCTTGTCGAGCACCAGCGAAAGCGGAGGTAACAGATCTGAACCAAGGCCTGATGAACGTAGAAAGCCATCTTCCATTCTCCAGATAGGGAGGTTGCCTTCTGCCGCCTTATCTTTCCAACGCGCCTCGCCTTGAATTCCCCAGACGATGCACGCTGTCGCCTCTTTGCTGCGGCGGGAGAAACTCACCTGATTATCCGTCGTGCGTAAAAAGGGCTTCACAACGCTGCTTTTCCAGAGCGTCATACCCGGCGCCCATAAATACCCTCGCCGGGCGAGTTGGTGGGTTCGATTCAGATGCAGATAGTCCAGCACGTCGAAAAGCGTGGCCCGTTCGCCGGCGTAGGGGTCAATATAGCGGGTGTAGCGGAGCCAGGCGGCGCTGACCAGCGCCGTTAGCGGTGCAGAACCACGCCGTGCGGCAAGCGCTGGCGCATCAGGGTGCCGATCGTCCGTTAGCCCCCATCCGGCATACCAGGGCAGCCCGAAACAGACAACACGTTTACCGGCCATCAGCGCTTCGATACCGTACTGCGACGTTGCGGTGTAGACCGTGCTGACGTGTTGCAGCAAAGACTGCGGGCTAACGTCTTCGATGAACAG
The DNA here is from genome assembly GCF_014218705.1 of Kluyvera sichuanensis. Taxonomy (GTDB): domain Bacteria; phylum Pseudomonadota; class Gammaproteobacteria; order Enterobacterales; family Enterobacteriaceae; genus Kluyvera; species Kluyvera sichuanensis. The sequence goes on from NZ_JABBJF010000010.1 coordinate 96,558, forward strand.
CCGGATTCGTGGGTTGGCTGGCAGGGCGTTGAAATAGCCGCGTTTTTTACCACTCAGCACGTCAGGATGCGTTTTAACCCAGATTTCGGCCTGTGGATGCTCGCGACAGGCGCTGGAAAGCATGGCGGCAAATTGGTGTTCGTTTGCTCCGCCTAGTTTCACGGAGATATCACCAAAGGTCTGGTCGATAACCAATACGATCTCTTTGCCCGTTGAGCGCTCTGAAAAGGGCGGGGCATGGTTATATTTTGAGAGATCGTAGTTAACCATCATGGCGATAGCGCGCAGCGCGTCGCCTTCCTGATAGGGGTCGGCGGCGGCTATCTGAATCAGTTTTTCCAGCCGACTGGGCGTGCGGGCATCGTAGTAAATGCCCAAGTCATCTACCACCATCGCCAGCGGCGGTGCGCCATTTACGCCTAGCCCTAGCGAACGGGTAAAACCATCTTCCAGTCGTAGGATGGGAATACCGGCCTGTCGGGCCAGTTTGATGGGGCGCTGCGCCGAAGGGCGCTCTCCCCATACCGCGACGGCGCGAAGGCGGATTGACGCGAGGTTGCTGTGGGGCGTCAGCTTGATGCCGGGTTCACCGAGAAACGCCTCAAGGTGCGGCGTCTTCCAGAGGCCTGATGAATAAATGCCAATCATCCTGATTACATTCTCTATCGCTATGATGAGGTAGCGGCGGAATAACCCGCCGCTCTTATCGGGTTTTACAGATCCAAAATCACTTTTGCCGCAACGGCCAACTGGTAAAGAATGGTAGAAATGCCGCGCGTGACCTCGATGTTCTTTGATTCATATTTCGGCAGAACCATAATTTCATCGCCCGCTTTGATGGTATTAACATCGTCGGCGTTTAGCGCTTCGCCATCCTGGCGAATCACGATGATTTTCGACTGCCCGGACTTTTGCGTCAGGCCGCCACATTTTTTAATATAATCATCAACATCAAGCTTCTCCTGCCAGCTGACTGCGTTGGGAAACAGCACCGAACCGTGCACCATCACCAGCGACGTTTTCTCTGGGATGGTGACGACGTCGCCATCCTCCAGCAGTACCGAATCGAGATTACTTTCATTGAGAACGACCTGGCCTTTGGGGACGACGCTGCGGGCTTTAGCCACAAATCGGCTCACCAGCTGTGCTTCCTGAACGCGCAGACGCGCTTCTTCCTGGGTGGCGGACTGAGAGGAGAGGGAAGCTTCTTCCAGTTTCTGTAAGGAGAGATCGAGCATCTCTTTTTGTCGCAGGGCGACGGACTGGCGATACAGCTGAATGCTGTCCATCCGCGACATGCTATTAGTTCTGATCTGCGAGAGCACCTGCTTCATCGTGCTGCCGTAAGGCAGAACCAGCGCGTGCTCGCCGGAATGCGCGCCTTCAATGCGCACCTGGATTGTGCCCGCGTAGCGGTCGGAACTGATAATCAGCTTGTCGCCATCCTGCAGGCTTCTCCCGGCCGCGCTACCCAGCGGGTAGTATTCTGTCCGCTTGACCGTACCCTGCTGGCGTACGATGGTGAAGTGAGTTGAGCCTGGCTTAGGTCGCGCCCAGTTCAGGGCCTCCTGAACGGGAATGGAACCTTCAGAAAACTCGAAGTCGTAACCGTTATAAACGTCGCCCTCAACGCTAAAAGTCTGTTTTCTGGCGCCAACCACAATGGTATCGCCATCGGCAAACTGCGAGAGCGCCAGCGTGCCGTTAAGCAGAAAATCGTACAAATTGACGCGGGTACGCGTTGATTTCCCGCGTTTTATCGCGATATCAACGTAGCTGCCACGTTCGCTGTCCACGCCTCCGGCTTTGCTCAGATAAGAGAGCAATGAATCCGACGCCACGCCGCCGTACAGCCCAGGATTTTTGACATACCCGGTGACAAAGACTTTCACCGGCTGAGCCTGCAGCAATGAGGCATATACGTTGACGTTAGATTGGTACACCTCTTTTACCTTGGTGGTGACCAGTCTATTGAGTTGGCTGTTGGCGACGCCGGTGACTTTTAGCGGACCAATATTCGGCACAAAAATATTACCTTTAGGATCGACCGTCAGCGCGCCGTCGAAGGCAAATGCCCCCCAGAGGCGAACCTGTACGGTATCGCCGAGCCCAATTACATAGTTCGGGTTAAAGCCGATACTGGCACCGCTATCCGCAGACGTGCCGGTAAAGAGTTGGGCGCCGAACATCCGGCTATTGGAGGGGAACAGCGGCGGAGGCGGTGTGTTATCAAAACCGCTGGCGTCGGCGGCGCTACCGTTTTGCGGCGTTAGCACAGAAGGGAGCGGGGCCGCGCCGGTCAATTCAGGGTCTGCCGTTACGCCAACGGCAAAAGAGGTGCTCGATTGCAGTAACAGAAATAAGAAAATGAGTGTGGCTCGTTTCATAGAGAATCCGTTTCAGTGTTGGCGTTAGCGTCAGTCGCGATGATCTTCAATAATGGTCAGCAGTAATCGGGCTACCCCGTACAGCAGGCAGCAGACCAGCAGCCAGCTCATCAGCAGGTAAGGGACGTTGGGAAACGTCGACTCTTGTGCCAGTTGCGGGGTGCTGATGGTGGCGAGCGTTTTTAACTTTCTGGCGCTTTCTACTCGCGTTTTTTCAAAGGCTTTGAGCGCGAGCGCGTACAGATCGCCTTCAAAAACGGCCTGCGACTTTATCTCTTCAAAATCGGCCGCCATGCTGTTGAGCTTTTTGCCTTCGGGGGCGGTGATCTTGCTTTGTTCTTGATCGATTTGAGATTGCAAAGAGGTAATGGCGTTCCTGGCGCTGACCACCTGAGGCGCATCGCTACGCAGGTAGGTCAGTAGGTTGCGGAGATCTGCCTCCATCTCAATTTTTTTCGCCAGTAGCGTATTCACCAGCGTGGTAGCCGCCTCCGCAGAGGCCAGCGGATCCAGAATATTGTGGTTGTTCTGATAGGTGATTAACGCTTGTTTGCTGGTGTTTAATCGGGATCTGGCCTGCTGTAGTTGCTCTTCCGCAAACGTCATCTGTTCACGGGATATCTGGTGAGACAGTTCATTGATAAAGCGCTCCGATTCTTTGAGTACGGCGCGGTTAAATTGAAGGGCAAATTCAGGAGTAAATCCCTGCGTCTGGATGGTCAGCAGGCCATTTTTTTCATCATAGTTCACCGAAATACGCTGGCGATAATAGTCCAGCAGTCGTTCATTCGTGGTCTTCGCTGATAAGTGATAAAAAATATCTAAGCCGCTCTCGCCAAACGCCTGATGGAAATTCAGCTGCTTATCGAGAATATGCATCATATCCGGAGAATTTATATATTCTTTAAGATACAGTGAGTCTTCGGCCGATGAAGAGGTTGAACCCCCTAATAACAGGCCGACGTTCAGGCTGGCACTATCAATATCCGCAGGGCGTTTAACGGCCACTTTTGATTCGCTGACAAACCGCGGTTCGCTGAAGATAAATAGATAAATGAGCAGCAGTAGCATGGGGGCGGCGATCATCATTCGCCACAGGTGGCGTTGTATTTCAACGTGCTGCAGTTCGTTGGCTATCTTGCGATAGTTTTTTGCTGTTGCCAGTAATATCGCCGATATGCGCGGAGAAATTATTTTCATAGCTTCGCTGATTTAAACCTTTTTAATAGATATAAAATAGTTATTATGAATAATAGGTTTACCGTCATGCGTAGCGATAAAGATAGAAAAATAAGACATGTCAATTCCTTATGAATGTCATTGATTTATTATTTAAATGGCACTGTTATTGCGGATTTGCTTCGTGAATAAATTAAAGGTGAAGTAGTCTGTTTTATTCGAAGAGGTATTTTTAACACAGCTATTGAACTATCTCAATCCTGATGGAAAAGAAATGCGGTGAATGATAATAATCATATTTGAATATGTTATTGAATGGTTTTGAAATATAAATGGAGAATTTATTTTTGTACTAAATAAAAGGCGAATAACCGAAGTTATTCGCCTGATGAAGATTACTTGGCGATACGTTTGTACTTGATACGTTTCGGCTCCAGCGCATCAGCGCCCAGCGTGCGTTTCTTATACTCTTCGTATTCGGTGAAGTTACCTTCGAAGAACTCAACCTTACCTTCATCCTGGTAGTCCAGAATGTGGGTGGCAATACGGTCGAGGAACCAACGGTCGTGCGAGATAACCATTGCGCAGCCTGGGAACTCCAGCAGGGCGTTTTCCAGCGCGCGCAGGGTTTCGATATCCAGGTCGTTTGTGGGTTCATCGAGTAGCAGCATGTTGCCGCCAACCTGCAGCAGCTTCGCCAGATGCAGACGACCGCGCTCACCGCCGGACAGTTCGCCTACGCGTTTGCCCTGGTCGACGCCTTTGAAGTTAAAGCGGCCAACGTACGCACGGCTTGGCATTTCGATGTTGCCAACCTTCATGATATCCAGCCCGCCGGACACTTCTTCCCACACGGTTTTGCTGTTATCCATCGCGTCACGGAACTGGTCAACGGACGCCAGCTTCACGGTTTCACCCAGGGTGATGGTACCGCTATCAGGCTGTTCCTGACCGGACATCATGCGGAACAGGGTGGATTTACCCGCGCCGTTCGGGCCGATGATGCCGACGATAGCGCCTTTCGGCACTGAGAAGCTCAGGTCGTCGATCAGTACGCGATCGCCGTAGGATTTACGCAGATTGCTCACTTCAACGACTTTATCGCCCAGGCGTGCGCCAGGTGGAATAAACAGTTCGTTGGTTTCGTTACGCTTCTGGTATTCGGTATTGTTCAGCTCTTCAAAGCGTGCCAGACGGGCCTTGCCCTTAGACTGACGGCCTTTAGCGCCCTGACGTACCCACTCCAGCTCCTTCTCAATGGATTTACGGCGAGCCGCTTCCTGAGAAGCTTCCTGAGCCAGACGCTGATCTTTCTGCTCCAGCCAGGAGGAGTAGTTACCTTCCCACGGAATACCTTCACCGCGGTCAAGCTCGAGGATCCAACCGGCAACGTTATCGAGGAAGTAACGGTCGTGGGTAATCGCCACAACGGTGCCTTCGAAGTCGTGCAGGAAGCGTTCCAGCCAGGCCACAGATTCTGCATCCAGGTGGTTAGTTGGTTCGTCGAGCAGCAGCATATCTGGCTTTTCGAGCAGCAGGCGGCACAGCGCGACGCGGCGGCGTTCACCACCGGAGAGTTTTTCGATTTTCGCGTCCCAGTCCGGCAGACGCAGCGCATCAGCGGCGCGCTCCAGCTGCACGTTCAGGTTGTGACCGTCGTGCGCCTGGATAATTTCTTCGAACTTACCCTGCTGGGCGGCCAGCTTGTCGAAGTCGGCGTCTGGTTCAGCATACTTCGCGTACACTTCGTCCAGGCCTTTCAGCGCGTTAACCACTTCGGCAACGGCTTCTTCAACCGATTCACGAACGGTATGTTCAGGGTTCAGCTTGGGTTCCTGCGGCAGGTAACCAATCTTGAGACCCGGCTGTGGGCGAGCTTCGCCTTCGATATCGGTATCGATACCGGCCATGATGCGCAGCAGGGTGGATTTACCGGCACCGTTCAGGCCCAGAACACCGATTTTTGCGCCAGGGAAGAAGCTCAGCGAGATGTTTTTAAGAATATGACGTTTCGGCGGAACCACTTTGCCGACACGATGCATGGTATAAACGAATTGAGCCACGTTGGACTTCGCCTCTTTTATAGTGAATAGAGTTTTTCAAAGGCGAAGTGTAGCTGTTTTCAACGTTCAATCCCAGCAGGCAAATTCAGGTGTGCTACGTCGCATATAAAACGTAAAAAAGTGTTCATGGCGTGGCGTATTAGCCGATCAGTCGTTAGCATCAATTTATTACGCGGCATGATGCTGTACTGACGTAACGTGACAACGAGGAAGAGCTTGTGCAAAAAGCCAAACAAATGACGTGGCGTCTGCTGGCGGCAGGGGTCTGCTTGCTGACGGTGAGCAGCGTAGCCCGCGCAGATACCTTGGATCAGCAGCGAAGCCGCTATGCGCAAATCAAACAGGCCTGGGATAACAACCAGATGGATGTGGTCGATCAGCTGATGCCGACCCTGCGTGATTACCCGCTGTACCCCTACCTGGAGTATCGGCAGCTGTCGAGCGACCTGATGAATACGCCAGCGCTGGCGGTGACCAACTTCGTGCAGGCCAACCCTACGCTTCCGCCTGCGCGCACCTTAAGAAACCGCTTTGTGAATGAACTGGCCCGCCGGGAAGACTGGCGCGGGCTGCTGGCGTTCAGCCCTGAGAAGCCAGGAACGGTAGAAGCGCAGTGTAATTACTACTATGCCCAATACGCCGTGGGCGATACTCAGGGTGCCTGGGATGGCGCAAAAACGCTGTGGTTGACGGGGCAAAACCGGCCGAACGCCTGCGATAAGCTGTTTGGCGCCTGGCGTGCTTCTGGTACTCAGGATCCTCTGGCTTACCTTGAACGTATTCGACTGGCGATGAAAGCGGGCAATACCGGTCTGGTGAAAGCGCTGGCGTCACAGATGCCATCGCAGTATCAAACTATTGCTACGGCGATTACCGATCTCGCCAATAACCCGAACAACGTACTGACCTTTGCTCGCACCACCGGCGCGACCGATTTTACCCGCCAGCTGGCGGCGGTCGCCTTCAGCAGCGTGGCACGTCAGGATGTTGAAAATGCGCGCCTGATGATCCCTACATTGGTGCAGGCGCAGCAGTTGAATGACGATCAGACCCAGGAGCTGCGTGATATCGTCGCCTGGCGCTTGATGGGCAACGACGTGACCGATGAGCAGGCGCGCTGGCGTGATGACGCCATCATGCGTTCGCAGTCAACGTCGCTGATTGAGCGTCGTGTGCGCATGGCGTTAGGCACGGGCGACCGCGCTGGGCTCAACACCTGGCTGGCACGGTTGCCGATGGAGGCCAAAGACAAAGATGAGTGGCGCTACTGGCAGGCCGACCTGCTGATGGAGCGCGGGCGTGATGATGAAGCGCGGTCTATCCTGCTGGCTTTAATGCAGCAGCGCGGTTTTTATCCGATGGTTGCCGCGCAGCGTCTGGGCGAACCTTATCCGTTGCGAGTTGAGAAAGCGCCGGGCACCATCTCGTCGACGCTGACCGGCGGTGCGGAAATGGCGCGGGTGCGTGAGCTGATGTACTGGAATCAGGACAACACCGCCCGTAGCGAATGGGCCAACCTGGTGAGCAGCCGTAGCCAGACGGAGCAGGCCCAGCTGGCGCGCTATGCGTTCGATCAGCGCTGGTGGGATCTCAGCGTGCAGGCCACCATTGCCGGCAAACTGTGGGATAACCTGCAGGAGCGTTTCCCGCTGGCTTATAACGACCTGTTTGTTCGCTACACCACGGGGAAAGACGTGCCTCAAAGCTATGCAATGGCGATAGCTCGTCAGGAGAGTGCGTGGAATCCGAAGGTGAAGTCACCGGTTGGGGCAAGCGGCCTGATGCAGATTATGCCGGGTACCGCGACTCATACGGTGAAGATGTTTAATCTGCCGGGCTACAGTAATCCTGTGCAACTGCTGGACCCGGAAACCAATATCAATATTGGGACTAGCTATCTGCAGTACGTCTACCAGCAGTTCGAAAACAACCGTATCTTCGCCTCCGCGGCCTATAACGCCGGGCCTGGGCGCGTGCGCACCTGGCTTGGTAACAGCGCCGGGCGTATCGATGCGGTGGCGTTTATCGAAAGTATCCCGTTCTCTGAGACTCGCGGCTACGTGAAGAACGTGCTGGCCTATGACGCTTACTATCGTCACTTTATGGGGCAGAAAGAGGATGTGCTTAGCAGCAATGAGTGGCAACGACGTTACTGATGCGTAAGACCTGTGTTATGCTTGTACTCGTTTAAGAGTACAAGCATAACATGGTGGCCCGACATGACCCAACAATCCCCTTATTCCGCCACGGTGGCGGAGCAGCGCAACCAGGAGTGGCTTCGCTTTGTGGAGCTTCTGCGTCTGGCGTATACCGATGAGCTTGCGCTGCCGTTACTCAATCTGATGATGACCCCGGACGAGCGTGAAGCGCTGGGAACCCGCGTGCGCATTATTGAAGAGCTGCTGCGCGGTGAGATGAGCCAGCGTGAGCTGAAAAATGAGCTGGGCGCGGGGATCGCGACGATCACCCGCGGATCGAACAGCCTGAAATCGGCGCCGGTAGAATTGCGCCAGTGGCTGGAACAAACCCTGCCAAAAACCTAATCAGCTATCCGGCAGGTTACCGACGATACAGGTCGTTATGGAAGGGGCTAAGCGCCAGCACCACTGCCTGATGATAGACGCTGCTGCGGGTGAGTACGCCCGCGGTGAATACGCCGATAGCGCCTTCTTTATTGCCAATCTTATCAATGCCGGTGTACTTCGACATCACTGGCCCCAGCGCTTCCCCGGCGCGAACCTGCTCAAGAATAGCTTCTGGCAGCGGTAGAGTGGCGGAGCGGGCTTCTCCGCGCTGTACGCCTCTCTCAATGACTACCCAGCTGAAGGTGGCGCCTTCATCGATCCCTGCCTCAATGGCGACCCAAAAATCCGCGTTCGGATGAGCCTCGCGTGCGTTGGCGACGCGGTTACGTGCGCCGGCACGCGTCTCACTGCTACCGAACGGCTGCTCAGGTACACCGGTATCGACGGAAACAGGAGTGATTTGGCAGGATCCTTCACCAAAAATCTGGTCAAATGCGGCAAGAATCGCCTGAATTTTGGCAGGATTGGTGGTAGCAGCGACAACTTGATGCATAATCTACACAACTCAGCTAATAAAATGTCATCGCAGTATAACGGATAAAAAACATGTTACAGGTATATCTTGTTCGCCATGGCGAAACGCAGTGGAACGCCGAACGGCGTATTCAAGGCCAGTCCGATAGCCCACTGACGGCTAAAGGAGAACAGCAAGCTGTACAGGTCGGCGACCGCGTTCGCACCTACGGCATTACGCACGTCATTGCCAGCGATCTGGGCCGTACGCGCCGTACCGCCGAGATCATTGCGGATGCTTGCGGCTGTGGCGTGACGTTCGATGCGCGTCTGCGCGAGCTTGATATGGGCGTGCTGGAGCAACGCCATCTCGATTCGCTAAGCGCGGAAGAAGAGGCGTGGCGTCGGCTGGTGGTCAATGGTACGCCGGACGGACGTATTCCTGAAGGTGAGTCGATGCAGGAGCTGAGCGTGCGCATGCGCGCCGCGTTGAACGCTTGTCTCGATCTGCCTGCTGGCAGTCGGCCGCTGCTGGTGAGCCACGGTATTGCACTTGGCTGCCTGGTCGGTACGATCCTGGGGCTGCCAGCCCATGCGGAACGCCGCTTACGCCTGCGTAACTGCTCTATCTCAAGGGTGGATTATCAGGAAAGCCTGTGGCTGGCGCCGGGATGGGTGGTAGAAACGGCAGGGGATGTCTCGCATCTGGACACCCCTGCGTTGGATGAGCTGCAGCGTTAACGACGAATCGGGATCAGGTACTCGCAGCGCAGTTGAATAGGCGGTTCCTGATTCCGGGCTTCATCCTGCGGGAAGAAGCGCTCGATATCCTGGCCCTTACGGCGCGTCAGATTCAGCATCGGCATGCAGGTGCCGTACAGGGTCAGGATAAACTCCTGCAGGCCTGTTCCCAGCCCTTCATAGGTAAACATGACGTATTCGCCGCCCTCAAGGGTCACCGGATGCGCATTGTTGATATGGCCGTTTGCCAGCTCCGGCGTCAGCGCCGTGGTGTAGAACACCTCTTGCTCATCGTCTTTTTCCAGGCTTGGGCGCGGCTCATGCAGGCCGTAGAGCATTGGCGGAATTGACGGCGAGTTGCCGAGGAAGTCGGTCCAGAACTGAACGCGCATCTGCTGGCGGAAATCGGAAATCTCTTCCAGTTTACAGGTGTAGCTCTGGGTTACCCCCACCAGATGGGGGGTCGGTAGGGTGATGAACTCGTACTGCGGCATCGCAAACTCACCCAGGCGCAGCGGCGGACGCATACCGAACGAACTCCAGTCCGGAGAACGGCGGTATAGCGCGGGCGTTAACGCAAACTGCTTCTTAAACGCGCGGGTAAAGGTTTGCTGGGAGTCAAAACGATATTGCAGGGCAATATCCAGGATTGGGCGCGCGGTTAAACGCAGCGCAACGGCAGATTTAGACAGACGGCGAGCGCGGATATAAGCGCCGATAGCATGGCCGGTAACGTCCTTGAACATACGTTGCAGGTGCCACTTGGAATAACCCGCTTTTGCCGCCACATTATCCAGCGATAAAGGCTGATCTAAATGCCCTTCCAGCCAAACGAGGAGATCGCGAATAATTCCAGCCTGATCCATAAAATGCCCTCATCCTTAATTTCGTAGGTGCCTGTTACCAAAGTAGCGGATAATAGCATCTTTTGCTGTTTTAGCATTCAGTGTTTTTTTTGTGCATAAGTGCGATTTTACATTAGAAATAAGGCTGATTTTTGTAAAGCTGTGATCTTTAAATACTTTCCTGGCTGATGTTGAATAATTCTTCAATGCAATCGACGAAAATGGTAACAATATGAAATACAAGAAATTAATGGCTGGTCTGTTATTAAGTCTCTCTAGCCTGGGCGCTCACGCTGAGCAGATTGGTTCTGTTGATACGGTTTTCAAAATGTTTGGTCCCGATCATAAAATCGTAGTGGAAGCTTTTGACGATCCGGATGTCAAAAACGTGACCTGCTACGTCAGTCGCGCTAAGACCGGTGGCATCAAAGGTGGTTTGGGGCTGGCGGAAGATACTTCCGATGCTGCTATCTCCTGCCAGCAGGTTGGGCCGGTGGAGCTGAGCGATAAAATTAAGAACGGCAAAGCGGAAGGGGACGTGGTCTTTAAGAAACGCACGTCGTTGGTGTTTAAGTCACTGCAGGTCGTTCGTTTCTACGATGCAAAACGTAACACGCTGGCCTACCTTGCCTATTCCGATAAGGTGGTGGACGGTTCGCCGAAAAATGCCATTAGCGCAGTGCCTATTATGCCGTGGCGCGAATAACAGGGACGCTTTATGCAACAGGCAGTGGTCTGGTTAGTTGAAGATGAACAGGGAATTGCAGATACGCTTATCTACATGCTTCAGCAGGAAGGATTTAGCGTTGAAGCATTTGAGCGCGGCCTGCCCGCGCTGGAAAAAGCGCACCGCTGCCAGCCTGACGTGGTGATTCTCGACGTTGGGCTGCCGGATATCAGCGGCTTTGAACTGTGCCGACAGCTGTTGGCACGGTTTCCGGCGCTGCCTGTTCTGTTCCTTACCGCTCGCAGCGATGAGGTCGATCGCCTGCTGGGGCTGGAGATTGGCGCGGACGATTATGTGGCTAAACCGTTTTCTCCCCGCGAAGTGTGCGCCAGAGTCCGCACGCTGCTCAGACGCGTGACCAAGTTTTCTACCCCCTCGCCGGTGGTGCGCGCCGGTCATTTTGAGCTTAACGAACCGGCGGCATTGGTGAGCTGGTTTGATACGCCGCTACCGCTGACGCGCTACGAATTCCTGCTGCTGAAAACGCTGCTGGCCTCTCCAGGGCGTGTCTATTCCCGCCAGCAGCTGATGGACATCGTCTGGGCCGACGCGCAAGAGAGCTTCGACCGAACGGTGGATACCCATATCAAAACGCTGCGCGCTAAGTTACGCGCCGTGAACCCCGATCTTTCGCCGATCAATACCCATCGCGGCATGGGATACAGTCTGAGGATCCTCTGATGCGCATAGGCATGCGGCTGCTGCTGGGCTACTTTCTGATTGTTGCCGTGGCCGCCTGGTTTGTGCTGTCGATCTTTGTCCAGGAAATTAAGCCGGGAGTTCGTCGTGCCACGGAAGGGACGCTTATCGATACCGCTACGCTGCTGGCCTCGGTAGCGCGTGATGATCTGCTCTCTGGCGATCCGGTTCATGGCCAGCTGGCCAGGGCGTTTGAGCGTCTGCATAACTCTCCGTTTCGCGCCAATATCGGCGGTATTAGCAAAGTGCGTAACGAATACCATGTCTATATGACGGATGCGCAGGGGAAGGTGCTGTTTGATTCTACGGGGCAAGCCGTAGGGCAGGACTATTCTCGCTGGAACGACGTCTGGCTTACGCTGCGTGGGCAATACGGTGCGCGTAGCACGCTGCGGGATCCTGCCGATCCTGAAAGTTCGGTGATGTATGTCGCCGCACCGATTATCGACGGCGGGAAGACTATCGGCGTACTGAGCGTCGGGAAACCGAACGCCGCGATGGCGCCGGTGATCAAACGCAGCGAGCGGCGGATCCTGTGGGCGAGCGCAGTATTATTAGGGATCGCGCTGGTGATTGGGGCTGGTATGGTCTGGTGGATTAACCGCTCGATTGCCAAACTCACCCGCTACGCTGACGCCATCACCGAAGACCAGCCGGTGGCGCTGCCGTCGCTTGGCAGCAGCGAGCTGCGTCGGCTGGCGCAGGCGCTGGAAAGCATGCGCCTGAAGCTGGAGGGGAAGAACTATATTGAGCAGTACGTCTATGCGTTGACCCATGAGCTGAAAAGCCCGCTGGCGGCGATTCGCGGCGCGGCGGAGATTCTGCGAGAAGGCCCACCGCCCAGCGTGGTGGCCCGTTTTACCGATAATATTCTGCGTCAGAATGCCCGTATGCAGCTTTTGGTGGAAACGCTGCTGCGCCAGGCGCGACTGGAGAATCGCCAGGAGGTCGCGTTGGTGCCGGTAGCCGTAGAGGCGCTGCTGGCGCAAATTGTTGAAGCGCGCAGCGTGCAGCTTGCGGATAAACACATTGCCGTGACCATTGATGCCCAGCCGCTGCATGTGGCAGCGGATGCCGCCTTACTGGAGCAAGCGCTGGGCAACTTACTGGATAATGCCATCGATTTTACCCCGGAAAAGGGGGCTATCACCCTGAGCGTACAGCAGCAGGGTGAGCAAGTACTACTTCTCGTGGCCGACAGCGGCAGCGGTATTCCCGACTACGCGTTGCCGCGTATTTTTGAGCGATTCTATTCGCTGCCGCGTGAAAATGGCCTCAAGAGCAGTGGTCTTGGCCTGGCGTTCGTCCGTGAAGTTGCCCGGCTCTTCAAAGGTGAAATCACCCTGCGTAACCGCCCGGAAGGGGGCACTGAAGCCGTTTTAAGACTTCACCGTCACTTCACATAGCTTCAAATTCTCCCCACATAGCAGGCGTACTTTGCGGTTATTGCAAAGGAGAACGCTATGTTGAAATCCCCCCTGTTCTGGAAAATTGTCACCCTGGGTGGCGCGATGGTGCTGTTGTTAATTCCGTTGATGATGGTTCGACAGGTTATCGTCGAACGGGCTGATTACCGAGGTGAAGTGGAGGACTCGATCCGCCAAAGCACCAGCGGGCCGCAAAAAGTGGTGGGGCCGCTGATTGCGATTCCTGCCACCGAGCTATACACCCGAATGGAAGATGATAAAGAGGTGACGCGGCAGCGTAACTTCATCCACTTCTGGCTGCCGGAGTCGCTGATGGTGGAGGGTAACCAGAACGTAGAAGCGCGGCAGATTGGTATTTATCAAGGTCAGGTGTGGCATACCGATACGGTCATCAACGCCAAATTTGACGTATCCCGCCTGAGCGAGCTGGATAAGCCCGGCGTCACGCTGGGTAAGCCGTTTATTGTGGTGGGCGTTGGTGATGCGCGAGGCATTGGCGTAGTGAAGGCGCCGCAGATGAATGGGACGACGCTGGTTGCTGAACCGGGAACGGGGCTGGCACAAAACAAAGAGGGGATGCATATCCCGCTGCCGGATAACTGGCGGCAGAATCTTGATTTGAACATGTCGCTTAATTTAAGCGGCACCGGCAGCTTCTCGGTAGTCCCCGTTGGCCGCAGTAGCGAAATGCGGCTGACCAGCAACTGGCCGCATCCGAACTTCCTGGGTGACTTCCTGCCCGGCAAGCGTGAAATTAGCGAAACGGGATACCAGGCGCAGTGGCAAAGCAGCTGGTTTGCCAATAACCTGGGCGACAGTTTAGAGCAGGGGAGATCCTGGCGTACGCTGCCTTCATTCAGCGTGGCCGTCGCCACTCAGGCCGACCAGTATCAACTGACCGACCGGGCAACAAAGTATGCTGTCCTGCTGATTCTGCTTACGTTCGTCTCCTTCTTCGTCTTTGAGACGCTGACGGGGCTGCGTCTGCACGCTATGCAGTATCTGCTGGTGGGGCTTTCGTTGGTGATGTTTTACCTGCTGCTGCTGGCGCTGTCCGAGCATATTGGCTTTACGCCAGCCTGGATTACGGCAAGCCTGGTTGGGGCGCTGATGAACGGCGTATATTTGCAGGCGGTACTTAAAGGGTGGCGGCGCGCGGTACCGTTTACCCTGGCACTGCTGGCGCTGGATGGCGTGATGTGGGGGCTGTTACGCTCCGAGGAGAGCTCGCTGCTGATGGGATCGGGTATTTTACTGCTGGCACTCTGCGCGGTGATGTTCCTGACGCGTCATCTGGATTGGTATGCGCTTTCTGTCGCTAAACCCACTCCACCTGACGCGCCCGAGAAAGCTCAACCGAAGGACGATGAGCTTCGTATCTGGAAGTAAAACAAAGACATAAAAAAACGGCGCTGATTGCGCCGTTTTGTAGTCTTATTCCTGCAGCTCGCCGCAGAAGCGGTAACCTTCGCCGTGGATAGTGGCGATGATTTCCGGAGTATCCGGCGTAGACTCGAAATGTTTACGGATGCGACGAATGGTCACGTCAACCGTACGGTCGTGTGGCTTAAGCTCACGGCCGGTCATTTTCTTCAGCAGTTCAGCACGAGACTGAATTTTGCCTGGGTTTTCGCAGAAGTGCAGCATCGCGCGGAATTCGCTACGCGGCAGCTTGTACTGCTCACCGTTCGGGCTCACCAGAGAGCGGCTGTTGATGTCCAGTTCCCAACCGTTGAACTTGTAGCTTTCTACGCTACGACGTTCTTCGCTGACGGTACCCAGATTCATGGTACGGGACAGCAGGTTACGCGCACGGATAGTCAGTTCGCGTGGGTTAAACGGTTTGGTGATGTAATCATCTGCACCAATTTCCAGACCGAGGATCTTGTCGACTTCATTGTCGCGACCGGTCAGGAACATCAGAGCGACGTTCGCCTGTTCACGCAGTTCGCGCGCCAGCAGAAGGCCGTTTTTACCTGGCAGGTTGATATCCATGATCACCAGGTTGATGTCATTTTCAGACAGGATCTGATGCATTTCCGCGCCATCGGTCGCTTCGAACACATCGTAGCCTTCTGCTTCGAAAATACTTTTTAACGTGTTGCGTGTTACCAACTCGTCTTCAACGATAAGAATGTGCGGGGTCTGCATGTTTGCTACCTAAATTGCCAACTAAATCGAAACAGGAAGTACCAATAGTCCCTGACCTGCCTGATGCATGTCGAAAATTAACATGATCGGCGTAACATGACTAAAGTACGTAATTGCGTTCTTGATGCACTTTCCATCAACGTCAACAACATCATTAGCTTGGTCGTGGGTACTCTTCCCTCTGGACCCGACAGTGTCAAAAACGGTTGTCATCCTAACCATTTTAACAGCAACATAACAGGTAAAGAGGCACCAGACCGCCAATAAACCTACGCTTCGTTGACATATATCAAGTTCAATTGTAGCACGTTAACAGTTTGGTGAAATCATCACTCTGGAATGATAACGCCTATCACATTTTTTCCACAACTCAAGTAGTTGCACAGGTTAACTGATAAATGTGGTGAATCCAATTGTTATTGTTCTATGGTAATGGAAATAGTTCGTATAAACATAGAGATATATCACTTCTGTTAACATAACTAATTGATAATTTCGCCCTGAATAGTTTAGCTTCTTTTATATGTTATGAAACATCATTTCATTGATTTTTGTTGCATTTTTGTAAATTCGCGCTGCGCAATATGTTGAAGTACATCACATTATTGCCGCTGACAGGAAATTAAGAGAACTTTAAATGCGCTTATCTATTGTACTGGTTTCTCCAGCAAGAGCCGAAAATATCGGCGCTGCCGCCCGAGCAATGAAGACCATGGGATTCCACGATTTGCGTATCGTGGATAGCGTTGCGCACCTTGAGCCAGCGACCCGCTGGGTGGCTCACGGTTCGACCGATATCATTGATGACATCACCTGCTACCCAACGCTTGCGGAAGCGCTGCACGACGTGGATTTCACCGTCGCCACCACCGCTCGCAGCCGCGCCCGTTTTCACTACTACGCCACGCCGCAGGAGCTGCTGCCGATGCTGGAGGAAAAAGCGCAGTGGATGGGGCACGCCGCGCTGGTCTTTGGCCGTGAAGACTCGGGGTTAACCAACGACGAACTGGCGCTGGCCGATGTGCTGACCGGCGTGCCAATGGTCGCTGATTATCCCTCGCTGAACCTGGGGCAGGCGGTGATGGTTTATTGTTATCAGCTCTCCTCGCTGTTACAAACCGCGAACCCGACGGCAACGGAAGGTGACGAGAATCAGCTGATTGCGTTAAGGGCACGTATCACTGCTTTGCTGGCACGCCTGGATGTCGCCGGAGATGTAAAAATGGCTGACTGGCTGCAACAACGTATTGGCTTACTAACGCATCGCGATACGGCAATGTTGCATCGTTTGCTGCATGATATTGAAAAAAATATGCCAGAGTAAAATTCTGTCATCGTGTTTACGTATGGTGTTATGCCCCAACATTTTGCTTAACTTATGGCTGTTGTGGTGGTTTATCGGTGGTTTTTTGGGCTGATGTGAACTGATTGCGGAACGTGACGAAGTTAAAAATTCATTGACTTAGATGGGCAGATACTTTAACCAATATAGGCATACAGACAGAGAAATAACAGAGCACACAACATCCATGATTCGCATCAGCAGCATTATGACCATTACCACCACCACTATTACCACAGGTAACGGTGCGGGCTGACGCGTACAGGAAACACAAAAAAAAGCCCGCACCTAAACAGTGCGGGCTTTTTTTTCGACTAGTGATCAAGGGGTAAAAACCATGCGAGTCTTGAAGTTCGGCGGTACATCAGTGGCAAATGCGGAACGGTTTCTGCGTGTTGCCGATATCCTGGAAAGCAACGCCAGGCAGGGGCAGGTAGCAACCGTGCTCTCTGCCCCGGCAAAAATCACTAACCACCTCGTGGCGATGATTGAAAAAACCATTGGTGGCCAGGATGCGCTGACCAATATCGCCGATGCCGAACGAATCTTTGCTGAACTGCTTCAGGGACTCGCTAACGCCCAGCCAGGTTTTCCGCTCGCCGACCTGAAAGCCGCCGTTGAGCTGGAATTCTCCCAGATTAAGCACATCCTGCACGGCATCAGCCTGTTGGGTCAGTGCCCGGACAGCGTCAACGCAGGGCTTATCTGCCGCGGCGAGAAGTTGTCGATTGCCATCATGGCTGGTCTGTTGAGCGCCCGTGGCCACAAAGTGACCGTGATTAACCCGGTTGAAAAACTGCTGGCCGTTGGCCACTACCTTGAATCTACTGTCGATATTGCTGAATCTACCCGCCGCATCGTGGCAAGCCAGATCCCATCAGACCACATGGTGCTGATGGCGGGCTTTACCGCCGGTAACGAGAAGGGCGAGTTGGTGGTGCTGGGGCGTAATGGCTCCGACTACTCCGCTGCCGTACTGGCCGCCTGTTTACGCGCCGACTGTTGTGAAATCTGGACCGACGTTGACGGGGTCTACACCTGTGACCCGCGCCAGGTACCGGATGCGCGCCTGCTGAAGAGCATGTCGTATCAGGAAGCGATGGAGCTCTCCTACTTCGGCGCCAAAGTTCTCCACCCTCGCACGATTGCCCCCATCGCCCAGTTCCAGATCCCTTGCCTGATTAAAAACACCGGTAATCCTCAAGCCCCCGGCACACTTATCGGTGCCAGCAGCGATGATGATTCATTGCCAGTGAAGGGGATCTCTAACCTCAACAACATGGCGATGTTTAACGTCTCTGGCCCCGGCATGAAGGGGATGGTTGGCATGGCGGCACGCGTGTTTGCGACCATGTCTCGCGCCGGTATCTCGGTAGTGCTGATTACCCAATCGTCCTCTGAATACAGCATCAGCTTCTGCGTGCCGCAGAGCGACTGCGCGCGGGCGAAGAAGGCGATGGAAGATGAGTTTTATCTGGAGCTGAAAGAAGAGTTGCTGGAGCCGTTGGCTATCATGGAGCGTCTGGCGATTATCTCCGTGGTTGGCGACGGTATGCGTACGCTGCGCGGCATCTCGGCGAAGTTCTTTGCCGCGCTGGCCCGTGCCAATATCAATATCGTGGCGATTGCTCAGGGCTCTTCCGAGCGCTCTATCTCCGTGGTGGTGAACAACGACGACGCGACGACCGGCGTGCGTGTGACCCACCAGATGCTGTTTAACACCGACCAGGTAATTGAAGTGTTCCTGGTGGGCGTGGGTGGCGTCGGCGGCGCGCTGCTGGAGCAGATCAAACGCCAGCAGGCGTGGCTGAAGAAAAAGCATATCGACCTGCGCGTGTGCGGCGTGGCGAACTCCCGTGCGCTGCTGACCAGCGTACATGGCCTGAATCTTGAAAACTGGGAAGCCGAGCTGGCGGAAGCTAAAGAGCCGTTCAACCTGGGCCGCCTGATTCGCCTGGTGAAAGAGTATCACCTGCTTAACCCGGTGATTGTTGACTGCACTTCAAGCCAGGCGGTGGCCGATCAGTACGCTGACTTCCTGCGTGAAGGCTTCCACGTGGTGACGCCGAACAAAAAGGCCAACACCTCGTCGATGGATTACTACCATCAACTGCGTCATGCCGCCGGGCTGTCGCGCCGTAAGTTCCTCTACGACACCAACGTCGGCGCGGGGCTGCCGGTGATTGAAAACCTGCAAAACCTGCTCAACGCGGGCGATGAACTGCAGCACTTCTCCGGGATTCTCTCCGGCTCGCTGTCGTTTATTTTCGGCAAGCTGGATGAGGGGATGAGCCTCTCCGAAGCTACGGCGATGGCACGTGGAATGGGCTATACCGAGCCGGACCCGCGTGATGACCTTTCCGGGATGGACGTCGCGCGTAAGCTGCTGATTCTGGCACGTGAAACCGGGCGTAACCTCGAGCTGAGTGATATTGTGGTTGAGTCCGTGCTGCCGGAAAGCTTCGATGACTCGGGTGATACCGAGAGCTTTATGTCGCGTCTGCCGCAACTGGACGATGAATTTTCCGCTCGCGTGGCGAAAGCGCGTGATGAGGGCAAAGTGCTGCGCTATGTTGGCAACATCGAAGAAGACGGCGTGTGCCGGGTGAAAGTGGCCGCCGTCGACGGCAACGACCCGCTGTATAAAATCAAAAATGGCGAGAACGCGCTGGCGTTCTACAGCCGCTATTATCAACCGCTTCCGCTGGTACTGCGCGGCTATGGCGCCGGTAACGATGTGACGGCGGCAGGGGTATTTGCCGACCTTCTGCGTACGCTGTCATGGAAGTTAGGAGTTTAACATGGTTAAGGTTTATGCCCCGGCTTCCAGTGCCAATATGAGCGTCGGGTTTGATGTACTGGGTGCCGCCGTGACGCCGATCGACGGCAGTCTGCTGGGTGATAACGTATCGGTTGAGGCGGCTGACCGCTTCAGCCTGCAAAATCTGGGGCGCTTTGCGGACAAGCTGCCGAGCGACCCGCATGAAAACATCGTCTATCAATGCTGGGAGCGCTATTGCCAGGAAATTGGCAAAAATGTTCCAGTGGCGATGACGCTGGAAAAAAATATGCCGATCGGTTCTGGCCTGGGTTCCAGCGCCTGTTCCGTGGTCGCCGCGCTGGTGGCGATGAACGAATTCTGCGGTAAGCCGCTGGATGAAACCCGTATGCTGGCGCTGATGGGCGAGCTGGAAGGGCGTATCTCCGGCAGCGTGCATTACGATAACGTCGCACCGTGCTATCTGGGCGGCATGCAACTGATGATTGAAGAGAACGATATCATCAGCCAGCAGGTACCGTGCTTCGACGATTGGCTTTGGGTGCTGGCTTATCCGGGCATTAAAGTCTCGACGGCGGAAGCGCGGGCCATTTTGCCTGCGCAGTATCGCCGTCAGGACTGTATCGCTCACGGCCGCCACCTGGCAGGCTTTATTCACGCCTGCTACTCCCGTCAGCCTCAGTTGGCGGCGAAACTGATGAAAGACGTGATTGCTGAGCCTTACCGTACCAAACTGCTGCCGGGCTTTAATGAAGCGCGTCAGGCAGTAGCCGGTATTGGCGCCGTCGCCTGCGGTATCTCCGGTTCCGGGCCAACGCTGTTTGCCCTGTGCGATAAAACGGAAACGGCGCAGCGCGTGGCGGATTGGCTCGGCCAGCATTATCTGCAGAATCAAGAAGGCTTCGTTCATATTTGCCGGCTGGACACAGCGGGCGCACGAGTAGTGGGATAACCGATGAAACTCTATAACTTAAAAGATCACAATGAGCAGGTCAGCTTTGCGCAGGCTGTGACTCAAGGGCTTGGCAAACACCAGGGGCTGTTCTTCCCGCACGACCTGCCGGAATTCAACCTGACCGACATTGATGACCTGTTGACCCAGGACTTCGTCACCCGCAGCGCGAAGATCCTCTCTGCGTTTATCGGTGATGAAATCCCGCAGGCTGAGCTAGCCGCGCGTATCGGCAAGGCATTTACTTTCCCGGCGCCGGTTAACAAGGTGCAGGAAGATGTCGGCTGTCTGGAGCTGTTCCACGGCCCAACCCTGGCGTTTAAAGACTTCGGCGGCCGCTTTATGGCGCAGATGCTGACCCTTATTGCGGGCGACAAGCCGGTGACGATTCTTACCGCGACTTCGGGCGATACCGGTGCGGCCGTGGCGCATGCCTTCTACGGCCTGCCAAACGTCAAAGTGGTTATCCTGTATCCGCGCGGCAAAATCAGCCCGCTGCAGGAAAAGCTGTTCTGTACTCTGGGCGGCAATATTGAAACCGTGGCCATTGACGGTGACTTTGATGCCTGCCAGGCACTGGTCAAACAGGCCTTCGACGACGAAGAGCTGAAGGTCGCGCTGGGCCTGAACTCCGCTAACTCCATCAACATCAGCCGACTGTTGGCGCAGATTTGCTACTACTTCGAAGCGGTGGCGCAGCTGCCGCAGGAAGCGCGCAATCAGCTGGTGGTTTCCGTACCAAGCGGCAACTTTGGTGACCTGACTGCAGGTCTGCTGGCGAAATCGCTGGGTCTGCCGGTGAAACGCTTTATCGCGGCCACCAACGCCAACGACACCGTGCCACGCTTCCTGCAGGACGGCAAATGGGCACCAAAGGCGACTCAGGCCACGTTATCGAACGCCATGGACGTCAGCCAGCCTAACAACTGGCCGCGCGTTGAAGAGCTGTTCCGTCGCAAAATCTGGCGTCTGAACGAGCTGGGCTACGCGGCGGTGGATGATGAGACCACCAAAGCGACCATGCGCGAACTGCAAGGGCTCGGCTACACCTCTGAACCGCACGCGGCGATTGCCTACCGTGCGCTGCGTGACCAGCTGCAGCCAGGCGAGTACGGCCTGTTCCTCGGCACCGCGCACCCGGCGAAGTTTAAAGAGAGCGTCGAAGAGATTCTGGGCGAAACGCTGCCGTTGCCAAAAGCGCTGGCGGACCGCGCCGACCTGCCGCTGTTATCACACAACCTGCCGGCTGATTATGCCGAGCTGCGTAAGCTGATGATGAGCAAAGCGTAATTTCTCCGTTTCCCCCTTTCTCAGCGAAGGGGGAAATAGGGAGAAATTATGCAGGGATTTGGCAGGGAAAAAGGAGGAATTCCCAATAAATGCGGGGCCTCAGAATATAGGATTGCGGACAATAACAAGCTGGGTTTTGCCGCAGTAAGCTTTGTTCATCGGCCACATTGGCGAATGATGAACAAAGGAGTTACCTATGTTAAAACCTGCGATGTTAGCACTGGCAATGCTATTGGCGGCTCCGGTTACGACACAGGCCGCAGAGATTACTCTGCTGCCGGCAGTGAAGCTGCAAATTGGCGACCAGGACAATAACGGCAACTATTGGGATGGTGGACACTGGCGTGACCATAGCTGGTGGAAGGATCACTATGAATGGCGCGACAACCGCTGGCATGCTCATACGCCACCGCCGCCGCACTATGATAACCGCGGGCACGACGATCATCATGGCGATCGCCATGACGGTTGGGATCACAACGATCGTGGACATGGCGACAATCACGGCCATGGCAACGATCATCGCCCGCCGCCAAATGACCATCATTAACCTGTAGCCCGGCCGATCAAAGCGACGCCGGGTTTTTTATACCGCAGCAGCCCCGGCGTCGCTTTGCTCGGCCGGGCGACTTAGTTACTGTTCGTGGCGTTTGAAGACCAGTTCTTCAGCGCTCGAGCTTTCCGCATCAAAGAAATACCCTTCGCTATCAAACCCGGTCAACTGCTCCGGCTTGCTCAGGCGATTTTCAATGATGTACCGGCTCATCAGGCCGCGCGCCTTTTTGGCGTAGAAGCTGATCACCTTAAACTTGCCGTTCTTCTCGTCGAGGAACACCGGCTTGATGATGCGGCCTTCAAGCGCCTTCGGTTTCACCGAGCGGAAATACTCGTCCGAGGCCAGGTTAATCACCACATCGTCCCCCTGTGCTTCTAGCGCCGCGTTTAGCGTTTTGGTTATCTCATCGCCCCAGAACTGGTAGAGATCTTTCCCGCGCGGGTTCTCAAAACGAATGCCCATTTCCAGACGATAAGGCTGCATCAGATCCAGCGGGCGCAGCACGCCGTACAGGCCTGAGAGCATCCGCAGATGCTGCTGGGCGAAATCGAAGTCCGCCTCGCTGAAGGTCTCCGCCTGCAGCCCGGTATAGACATCGCCTTTAAACGCCAGAATCGCCTGACGTGCGTTATCGGGCGTGAAGTCCGGGTGCCAGTCGTGGAAGCGGGTGGCGTTGAGGTCGGCCAGCTTGTCGCTAATGCCCATCAGCGCTTTTATCTGCGGTGCGGAGAGCTTGCGCGCCTCGCGGATCAGCTGCTGGGAGTGCTCTAGCAGCGCGGGCTGGGTAAAGCGCGTGGTGGCGAGCTCGCTTTGGTAATCGAGCGTTTTGGCCGGGGAGATCAGAATCAGCATATCCAGTCCTTGCAGAAAATTTCACGCAACTTTAACAAAAAAACGGCGCAAAGTGATCGATTGCTGTTATTGGCGCGGCGGTTGATCCCAACTCTCCGGTGCCAGTTGCTGGGCGATTTCCGGATAATAATCAGGGTCAAACACTGGCGTTACGCCGAGCTTACGCTGGCGCAGATAGTCCAGCGCGATAATGCGCACCACCGGCGAGAGCAGCAGAATGGCCGTCAGGTTGGTGATGGCCATCAGCGCCATAATCACATCTGCCATTTGCCAGACCACCGGCAGACTCAACAGACTCCCCAGGACCACCATCGACAGCGTCGCGATGCGCAGCAGCCAGATTGCCCACGGCTTATCCCAACGTAAAAAGATCAGGTTATTCTCAGCGTAGATATAGTTCGCCACAACGGAGGTGAAGGCGAACAGTATCATTACGATGGCGACAAAGCTGGCGCCCCATTCCCCGACCAATACGCTCATAGCGTGCTGGATGAGCTGAATGCCATCATAGCTGGTGGTTTTTGTGCCGTGGCCGGCCAGCAGAACCACCATCGCACTGGCGCTACAGATAACGACGGTATCAATCAGCACGCCAATCATCTGCACAATCCCTTGTGCCGCCGGATGCGGAGGGAACGATGCGGCAGCAGCGGCGGCATTTGGCGTTGAGCCCATACCGGCTTCGTTGGAGAACATGCTGCGTTGAAAACCGCTGGTGATCGCCTGGCTCACGGTATAGCCCGCCGCCCCGGCTGCCGCTTCCTGCCAGCCAAAGGCGCTGCGGATAATCAGATTGACGATGGAAGGGAGTTCGACAATGTGCCACAGCGTAATCAGTAAACATGCCACTACCCACAGCAGCGCCATGCATGGTACCAGCCACTGGCTAAGCCGTGCGGCCCCTTTCAGCCCGCGCATAATGACCAGCAGAGCGACGAACGCCATAACTACGCCAGTTACCTCACCAGGGACGTTAAAGGCATATTTCAGCGCGTGCGCCGTGGAGTTGGCCTGCACGGTATTAAAGATTAACCCGTAGGCCACGAGCAGGAACAGTGAGAAGAGCACACCCATCCAGCGCATTCCCAGTCCGCGAGACATATACCACGCCGGGCCGCCGCGAAACTGTCCTTTGGCGTCGCGCTCTTTGTAGAGCTGGGCAAGCGAGCACTCTGCGAAGCTGCTGGCCATGCCGATGATCGCCGCGACCCACATCCAGAACACGGCGCCAGGGCCACCGATGGTAATAGCCAGCGCTACCCCGGCTAGATTGCCGCTGCCAACGCGCGCGGCGAGACTGATACACAGAACCTGAAATGAGGTCAGCCCACCTTCACGTGGTGCCAGGCTTCTTTTCAGACTTTTGCTAAACTGACGAATGTAGCGAAACTGGATGTAGCCGGTTCTCCAGGTGAACCAGATGCCGCACCCGAGGAGCAGGTAAATCATTACCGAACCCCACAGTATCTCGCTGATAAAAGACAGGAAATCAGGCATTAAACGTCCTCTTGTCTATGCCGAAACTGGTGGCTGCTTCCGGGAAGGTCACGTTCCTTCGCACGATTCGATTCAGCCAATATAAGCGTTACCACAATAAGGGCAGAGAATCTCACCCCTCAAAGTTTGATGCTTCAGTTTATCATACTCTGCGGTCTGGCGATGTCGGCGGTTGCGCTGAGGAAGGGGCGTGATATTATCGGGGCAGACCGGTTACATCCCCCTAACAGCTGTTTAAAGAGAAACACTATCATGACGGATAAATTGACATCTCTGCGTCAGTACACAACCGTAGTGGCTGACACCGGAGACATCGCAGCAATGAAGCTGTATCAGCCTCAGGATGCGACAACCAACCCTTCCCTGATTCTGGGCGCCGCGCAGATCCCTGAATATCGCAAACTGATTGATAATGCGATTGAGTGGGCGCGTAGCCAGAGCAGCGACCGTGCTCAGCAGGTTGTGGATGCTACTGACAAACTGGCCGTCAATATCGGCCTGGAAATTCTGAAGCTGGTCCCTGGCCGTATCTCTACCGAAGTCGATGCGCGTCTGTCCTACGACACCAATGCGTCTATCGCTAAAGCGAAACGTCTGATCAAAATGTACAACGATGCTGGCATCAGCAACGATCGTATCCTGATCAAACTGGCTTCTACCTGGCAGGGTATCCGCGCAGCGGAGCAGCTGGAAAAAGAAGGCATCAACTGTAACCTGACGCTGCTGTTCTCCTTCGCTCAGGCGCGTGCTTGTGCTGAAGCTGGCGTGTTCCTGATCTCCCCGTTCGTGGGCCGTATTCTGGATTGGTACAAAGCCAATACCGATAAGAAAGAGTACGCACCAGCGGAAGATCCAGGCGTGGTTTCTGTTAGCGAAATCTACCAGTACTACAAACAGCACGGTTACGAAACCGTCGTTATGGGCGCAAGCTTCCGTAACATCGGTGAAATCCTGGAACTGGCTGGCTGTGACCGCCTGACCATCGCCCCTGCGCTGCTCAAAGAGTTGGCAGAAAGCGAAGGCGCTCTGGAACGTAAACTGACCTATACCGGCGAAGTGAAAGCGCGTCCAGACCGCATCACCGAGTCCGAGTTCCTGTGGCAGCACAACCAGGATCCAATGGCAGTTGATAAACTGGCGGAAGGTATCCGTAAGTTTGCCATCGACCAGGAAAAACTGGAAAAAATGATCGGCGACCTGCTGTAATTCAGCTTGGTTGCATGACAACAGCCCGCTTCTCTAAAGAGAGCGGGCTATTTTTTTATTAATGCTGGAGGGAGGGAAGTTCTTCTGCGCTCACGCCGGTCATTTCGATGATATCGGCCGCCGGGATTCCTTTTTCGAGCATTGCCCGCGCAATTTTACGCGATGTTTCGCGTTCCCCGGTTTGGATACCCTGCTGTAGACCTTGTTGCATACCTTGTTGTATTCCTTCGATGCGTCCTTCCTGCTTTAGCTGTTCTGCTAACGTCATGAGTTCGTCTCCATACTGTGGTGCGCGCTGCGCCATTTCGTACAGCAATGTGCGGGCATCCTGTGCTTCTCCCGCCTGAAGCATGTAGTTTACCAGCGCAATGACCTGTTGTCCGCTGATGTGGTTTCGAGTTAATAACCCAGCGAGTTTGTCGAGAAACCGCGTGAGATCGCGTTGGCGGATATGCTTCTGAATCAGCGTTAGCGCAGCCATGCTACGGTGGCGCATAATTTCATCATCGGGGATAACCGTGATGTCGACCAACGGAAAATCCTGGCTATAAATACGCGTCGCCAGCACCGGATCGGTAAAGTTATCCAACCAGTTCATGGAGTAGGGATAGGGGCTTTCTCGTCCATGGTAAAACAGAATGGGAATCACCAGCGGTAGCGTTTTATGGCCTGCTTCCAGATGGCGCTGCATGGCGGCAATGGCGTAGCGCATCAGGCGAAAAGCCATATGTTTATCCGGCGAGCTTTGATGTTCTATTAGTACATGGATATAGCCGTCACCGCAGGCGGTTTTTAGCGAGTAGAGCATATCGCTGTAGTAGGGGTGTAAATCCTCTTCGATAAAGCTGCCGGACTCGAGCTTCAGCGTTTGCAAATCGCAGAGCCGCAGCAGCGCGGGAGGAAGGTGAATGGCAATAAAATCCCGTGCGGTTTCCATGGTGGAAAGAAACGTTTTAAACACGAGATCGTGCGGCGTAGGTGTCCTGTTTTTTCGCATATCCAACCAACCCTCCGTGGAAACATTTGGCCGGAGTCTGCCACCCTCACTCTTGATACGATAGCTAATCGTTATTTGGCGTTTTCATTTTGCGGCGCGCCTCGGGAAACCCGGTGGATAACCCGTTCGGGGTCTTAGTATTGCCGCCCATTCGCGTGTATTATTCTGCTTAACGCTACGGTTTTAACGGAATAATCATGAACACTTTACGCATTGGCTTAGTTTCTATCTCTGATCGCGCCTCCAGCGGCGTTTATCAGGACAAAGGCATTCCGGCACTGGAAGAGTGGCTGGCATCGGCACTGACAACCCCTTTTAAGGTGGAAACTCGTCTGATTCCTGATGAACAAACCATTATTGAGCAAACGCTGTGTGAGCTGGTGGATGAGATGAGCTGCCACCTGGTGCTGACCACCGGCGGCACCGGCCCAGCCCGGCGTGATGTGACTCCGGATGCGACGCTGGCGATTGCCGACCGCGTGATGCCGGGCTTTGGCGAACAGATGCGTCAGGTGAGCCTGCACTTTGTCCCAACGGCCATTCTTTCCCGTCAGGTGGGCGTTATCCGTAAGCAGGCGCTGATCCTCAACCTGCCGGGCCAGCCGAAAGCCATTCAGGAGACGCTGGAAGGGGTGAAAGACGCGGACGGTAAGGTGCTGGTGAACGGTATCTTTGCAAGTGTACCGTATTGTGTACAGTTGCTGGAGGGGCCTTATATTGAGACGAACAGCGATGTGGTAGCAGCATTCCGCCCTAAGAGCGCTCGCCGCGAGACTTTATCCTGAATGTGATGCTTTTCTGACATAACCTATCATTCCTCTGGAGTGCGATAGGGTTTACGGTATAGTCATTTTTGCTTTACACAAATCGTAAACTTATATCAACAGCTCGACTTTGCGAATGGTTTGTTATGTCACATTACACCCGACCTCTGAATCGACAAGATTATAAAACTCTGACGCTGGCGGCATTAGGCGGCGCGCTGGAGTTTTATGACTTCATAATTTTCGTCTTCTTCGCCGCTGTCGTCGGAGAACTCTTCTTCCCGGCTGATATCCCCGAGTGGTTGCGTCAGGTGCAGACCTTTGGCATCTTTGCCGCGGGCTACCTTGCCCGTCCGCTGGGCGGCATCATCATGGCGCATTTCGGCGATCTGGTCGGGCGCAAAAAGATGTTCACCCTTAGCATTCTGCTGATGGCGGTGCCGACGCTGGCGATTGGCCTGCTGCCGACCTTTGCCACCGCAGGTCTGGTTGCGCCGCTGTTGTTGCTGTTGATGCGTATTCTGCAGGGGGCGGCCATCGGCGGGGAAGTGCCGGGGGCCTGGGTGTTTGTGGCTGAGCATGTGCCCGCGCGCCGTATCGGCATTGCCTGCGGTACGCTGACGGCTGGGCTGACGGTGGGGATCCTGCTGGGCTCGGTGGTGGCAACGCTGATTAATACCCAACTCTCCGCGCAGGCGATTCATGACGGCGGCTGGCGTATTCCGTTCCTGCTGGGCGGTATCTTCGGCCTGGTGGCGATGTATCTGCGCCGCTGGCTGCAGGAAACGCCTATCTTCCTGGAAATGCAGCAGCGCAAAGCGCTGGCGCAGGAGTTACCGATTAAATCCGTTGTCCTCAAACACAAGCAGGCGGTAGTGGTCTCAATGCTGCTGACCTGGCTGCTGTCTGCGGGCATTGTGGTGGTTATCCTGATGTCGCCGGTCTGGCTGCAAAAGCAGTACGGCTTTGCCCCCGCGCTGACCTTACAGGCCAATAGCGTGGCAACGGTGATGCTCTGCGTCGGTTGCCTGCTGGCAGGGTTGATTGTCGATCGCGTTGGCGCCAGCAAAACCTTTATGGTTGGCAGCGTCCTGCTCGCCTGCTCAAGCTGGTTCTTTTACCATCTCGCAGAAACGCATCCTGAACAGCTATTCTTGCTCTACGGGTTAGTGGGGCTGTGCGTTGGCGTGGTGGGTGCAGTACCGTACGTCATGGTGCGCGCCTTCCCGGCGGAAGTGCGTTTTACCGGGATTTCCTTCTCTTACAACGTCTCTTACGCCATCTTCGGTGGCCTGACGCCAATTGCTGTCACCATGCTGATGGGCGTTTCGCCGATGGCGCCAGCCTGGTACGTCCTGGCGCTGTCGTTGATTGGCCTTGGGCTTGGCATCTGGCTGCGTAAAGAGATACCCGCAGCCAACCGTAGCCCGGCCGAGGCGTAATCCGACGCCGGGGAATCACGCAGATGGCGAGGAATCAATAATCCCAGGAACGGTAGTTTGCAGGCAAAAAAAACGCCGGACAGGCCGGCGTTTTTCAACATGAGGCGAGGATTAGTGCTTTTCACCAATTGGCAGTACGGTGCAACCGAACTGCTCGTTCAGCACTTCACCCATTGCCAGATAAATAGCGCTCGCGCCACAGATCAGACCAACCCAGCCCGCGACGTGGATAATCGCTTCGTTGCCGTTGATGTTGCCAATCGCCAGCAGTGCGAACAGCACGGTCAGGCTCAGGAACACGAACTGCAGCATACGTGCAGCTTTCAGCGTACCGAAGAACATGAACAGCGTGAACACACCCCACACACCCAGGTAGGCGCCGAGGAACCGTGCATTAGGTGCCTCGGTCAGACCCATCTTCGGCATCAGCAGAATAGCGACCAGCGTCAGCCAGAAAGAACCATAAGAAGTGAATGCAGTCAGGCCGAAAGTATTCCCTTTTTTGTATTCAAGCAGGCCCGCGAAAATCTGCGCGATACCACCGTAAAAAATACCCATTGCGAGAATAATACCGTCTAAAGCAAAGAAACCCGCATTATGCAGGTTCAGCAGAATGGTGGTCATACCGAAGCCCATCAGGCCCAGCGGTGCGGGGTTAGCCAACTTAGTATTTTCCATAATCCCTCAAAGTCATCATTGAATGTTAAAGTTATCTCCCCAAATTCGGGGGCGCGGCATCATAATCATGGGCAAACCCGCTGTCTATGATCTGAACGAGGGGAAAATGAAATATTTACTCTCCAGGAGGGCTGCTAATCGGCGTGTTGCAGCGCGGATCTTGCAATAATTCGACGCAAGCAGGCAATGCGCAGCACTGCCGGAATCGTCACGCGATAGGCACTACCGCTAACGGCCTTCACCCCGTTTACTGCGGCACCCACCGGGCCGCCAAGCCCCGCACCGCGCACCATGCCGTGGCCAATGATGCTAACGGCAGCATGTTTGTGCAGGATATGGCTTAGCTGAAAACCAAGCAGATGTTCAATGCCGTGATCCAGTCGATGGTGATCAATTAAGTGCGGCAGCATGGTTTCCAACTCCATCACTTTCAGCTCCACAAAAGTACGAAAACGAACTTTTTGTTCATCGGTCATACGCTTCCAGGCACTACGAACAAAATGCTCCAGCAGCAATTTCTCGATGGCTGGCGTTGGCATCGCCTTGTCGGTCTTAAGGCCCAGGCGCTTTGCCACATCGCGCAGAATTTCGCGATACAGTTTGCCGTGACCGCGAATCTGATTGGCAATGCTGTCGCCGCCAAAGTGCTGGAACTCGCCGGCAATCAGCTGCCAGTTACGGCGGTGCTGCTCCGGGTGTCCATCCATCGACATGTAGAGCTCGTTATGCAACAGAGTGCTGGAAAGACGGCGCTTACCCTTTTCGTTATGCGTCAGCAGTTGTGCAATTTTGGCCAGCTGTTCTTCGCTACAGTGCTGAAAGAAAACGAGGTCTTCATCATTCAGATAGGTAACTTTCATTCGGGATATCGCTTCTCAAAGATTCGTTTAGTCGTCGCCGATGATTTTTAAAGAGGCCATATCGGAAGAGTTCACGGTATGCCCGGAGAAGGTGATTTTGGAGACGCAGCGTTTGTTATCGTTATCGCTGTTGATATTGATCCAATCGGTGGTTACGCCCTCTTTCAGCGACGATGGCACGTTCAGGCTCTGGCTGCTGCTGCGCGCGGCTTTGAAATAGACGGAGGCGCCGCTAAGTTCAGCGTCACCGCGATCGACGGTCAGTTGGATACGTTTGACGACGCGACAAACCGGCAGCTTCAGCGTCAGATCGCTGGTTTCATTACGAGGTAAAGCAATAACGCCCAGGGTTTTATGATCGTTTGCGTAGGCGGAGGAGGCCAGCATCAGGCCGAAAGCCAGGCTTGCAGAGACGTTTAATACTGTTTTCATTTTATTCCTTACCGGAGAGACCCTTTAACAACATCAAATACAGGGGCGGATTTTATCCCTCTCCGATATGGCTTTCAGCGTTCAATCATTTCAACTTATGACAGTAATTAACTGAATATATTGGTGTTTTAATATGTTTGATGTGAATGAATGTTGCCGGATTAGCCTTGCTGTTATCGCAATAAAACCGCACTGAATGAAAAAATTTTACGGCTGCCCCTTGATGGATGACGTTGCGACCCCATCTTGTAGTCAACCGCAGTGAGTGAGTCTGAAAAAAAACGATTCAGGGCAGTTGAAACCGCAGGTTTCGCCCTTATTACAGATTCACAACCACATGTTGACTGAATTTTTAGTGGAGACGTTTAGATGGGTAAAATTATTGGTATCGACCTGGGTACTACCAACTCTTGTGTAGCGATTATGGATGGCACTACCGCTCGCGTTCTGGAGAACGCCGAAGGCGACCGCACCACGCCTTCTATCATTGCTTATACCCAGGATGGTGAAACTCTGGTTGGTCAGCCGGCTAAACGTCAGGCAGTGACAAACCCGCAAAACACCCTGTTTGCGATTAAACGCCTGATTGGCCGCCGCTTCCAGGACGAAGAAGTTCAGCGTGACGTTTCTATCATGCCTTACAAAATTGTTGCCGCAGACAATGGCGATGCATGGCTTGATGTGAAAGGCACCAAAACTGCACCACCGCAGATCTCTGCTGAAGTGCTGAAGAAAATGAAGAAAACCGCTGAAGATTACCTGGGTGAGCCGGTAACTGAAGCTGTTATCACCGTACCTGCATACTTCAACGATGCTCAGCGTCAGGCAACCAAAGATGCTGGCCGTATCGCAGGTCTGGAAGTCAAACGTATCATCAACGAACCAACCGCAGCTGCACTGGCTTACGGTCTGGATAAAGAAGTCGGCAACCGTACTATCGCGGTATACGACCTCGGTGGTGGTACCTTCGATATTTCCGTTATCGAAATCGACGAAGTTGATGGCGAAAAAACCTTTGAAGTACTGGCGACCAACGGTGATACCCACCTGGGTGGCGAAGACTTCGATACTCGTCTGATCAACTACCTCGTTGACGAGTTTAAGAAAGATCAGGGCATCGACCTGCGTAACGACCCGCTGGCGATGCAGCGCCTGAAAGAAGCCGCTGAGAAAGCGAAGATTGAACTGTCTTCCGCTCAGCAGACCGACGTGAACCTGCCGTATATCACTGCAGACGCGACCGGTCCTAAACACATGAACATCAAAGTGACCCGTGCGAAACTGGAAAGCCTGGTAGAAGACCTGGTTAACCGTTCTATCGAGCCGCTGAAAGTTGCGCTGCAGGATGCTGGCCTGTCCGTATCCGACATTCAGGACGTTATCCTGGTCGGTGGTCAGACTCGTATGCCAATGGTGCAGAAGAAAGTTGCTGAGTTCTTCGGTAAAGAACCGCGTAAAGACGTTAACCCGGACGAAGCTGTTGCTATCGGTGCAGCGGTTCAGGGCGGCGTTCTGACCGGTGAAGTAAAAGACGTGCTGCTGCTGGACGTTACCCCGCTGTCTCTGGGTATCGAAACCATGGGCGGTGTGATGACTGCGCTCATCAACAAAAACACCACCATTCCAACTAAGCACAGCCAGGTGTTCTCTACCGCTGAAGACAACCAGTCTGCGGTAACCATCCACGTGATTCAGGGTGAGCGTAAACGTGCATCCGATAACAAATCACTGGGTCAGTTCAACCTGGACGGTATCAGCCCAGCACCGCGCGGCATGCCGCAGATCGAAGTGACCTTCGATATCGATGCTGATGGTATCCTGCACGTTTCCGCGAAAGACAAAAACAGCGGTAAAGAGCAGAAGATCACCATTAAGGCTTCTTCCGGTCTGAACGAAGAAGAAATTCAGAAAATGGTTCGTGAAGCTGAAGCGAACGCCGAAGCTGACCGTAAGTTTGAAGAGCTGGTCCAGACCCGTAACCAGGGCGACCATCTGCTGCACAGCACGCGTAAGCAGGTTGAAGAAGCAGGCGAACAACTGCCGGCTGACGACAAAACTGCCATCGAGTCTGCGCTGACCGCGCTGGAAGCGTCTCTGAAAGGCGAAGACAAAGCGGACATCGAAGCGAAAATGCAGGCGCTGGCGCAGGTTTCCCAGAAACTGATGGAAATCGCTCAGCAGCAGCACGCACAGCAGCAGGCGGGTGCCGCAGGCGCTGACGCTTCCGCGAACAATGCGAAAGACGACGACGTTGTTGACGCTGAGTTCGAAGAAGTGAAAGACAAAAAATAATCGCCCTGATGCAGGGTAATTAATCAGCACGGGCGAAGAGGGTTTCCTCTCCGCCCGTGCTCGCATGTTAAGGGGCTGAAAAAAACCAATGGCAAAGCAAGACTATTACGAGATTTTGGGCGTTTCCAAAACAGCGGAAGAGCGTGAAATCAAAAAGGCGTACAAGCGCCTGGCCATGAAATTCCACCCGGACCGCAACCAGGGTGATAAAGAGGCCGAAGCCAAGTTTAAAGAGATCAAAGAAGCGTACGAGATCCTGACCGACGCGCAGAAGCGTGCGGCCTACGATCAGTACGGACATGCAGCCTTTGAACAGGGCGGTATGGGCGGCGGCGGTGCCGGTGGTTTCGGCGGCGGCGCGGACTTCAGCGATATCTTTGGTGACGTATTCGGCGATATCTTCGGTGGTGGTCGCGGCCGCCAGCGTGCATCCCGTGGCGCGGATCTGCGCTACAACATGGATCTGACGCTGGAAGAAGCGGTTCGTGGTGTGACCAAAGAGATCCGCATCCCGACGCTGGAAGAGTGCGACATCTGCCACGGCAGCGGCGCCAAAGCGGGCTCGCAGCCGCAGACCTGTCCAACCTGTCATGGTTCCGGCCAGGTGCAGATGCGTCAGGGCTTCTTCGCTGTACAGCAGACCTGCCCACATTGTCAGGGCCGCGGTACGCTGATTAAAGATCCGTGCAACAAATGTCACGGCCACGGTCGCGTTGAGAAGACCAAAACCCTGTCCGTTAAAATTCCGGCAGGCGTGGATACCGGCGATCGTATTCGTCTGACCGGCGAAGGCGAAGCGGGTGAACACGGCGCACCAGCGGGCGACCTGTACGTTCAGGTCCAGGTGAAGCAGCACGCTATCTTTGAGCGTGAAGGCAACAACCTGTACTGTGAAGTGCCAATTAACTTCTCTATGGCTGCCCTGGGCGGCGAGATTGAAGTCCCGACGCTCGACGGTCGCGTGAAGCTAAAAATTCCAGGCGAAACGCAAACCGGCAAACTGTTCCGTATGCGCGGCAAGGGCGTGAAATCTGTCCGCGGCGGCGTGCAGGGCGACCTGCTGTGTCGCGTGGTGGTGGAAACCCCGGTCGGCCTGAACGAGAAGCAGAAACAGCTGTTGAAAGACCTGCAGGAAAGCTTCGGCGGCCCAACCGGCGAGAACAACAGTCCGCGTTCGAAAAGCTTTTTCGACGGCGTGAAGAAGTTCTTTGACGATTTGACCCGTTAACCCTTCGCCCCTCGGGCGAGTGCGGACCAGACAAAAACCCGAAGCCTTCCGCTTCGGGTTTTTTATTGTTCGGCTAAACTGAATTATCATCCAGTTATAATCTGATTTTACCGATCTGTTAGACGCGATAACATGGTTTTATCGATGAATATGTGCTTATAGAGAGAGTAAAAGTGAAGCATCTTCAGCGCTTTTTTAGCAACGATGCCTCTGGTGGCATCATCCTGATTATTGCTGCCGTTCTGGCCATGCTGATGGCCAACATGGGCGCGACCAGCGGCCTGTATCATGCCTTCCTGGAAACGCCGGTGCAGCTGCGCGTGGGCGCATTAGAAATTAACAAGAACATGCTGCTGTGGATTAACGACGCCCTGATGGCGGTGTTTTTCCTGCTGATTGGTCTTGAGGTCAAACGCGAGATGATGCAGGGCTCGCTGGCTACGCGTCGTCAGGCTATTTTCCCGGTCATTGCCGCGCTGGGAGGCATGGTGGTGCCTGCGCTGGTCTACCTGGCGTTTAACGCTCAGGATCCGGTGGCGAGCGGCGGTTGGGCTATTCCTGCGGCGACGGATATCGCCTTTGCGCTTGGCGTGCTGGCACTGCTGGGCAGTCGCGTACCAGCCTCACTCAAGATCTTCCTGATGGCGTTAGCCATCATCGACGATTTGGGTGCCATCGTCATTATCGCGCTGTTTTACACTAACGATTTGTCGCTGCTGTCGCTGGCTGTCGCGGCGGCCGCCATTGTGGTGCTCGCGATTCTGAATATGAGCGGCGTACGCCGTACCGGTATCTATATTCTGGTGGGCGTGATCCTGTGGACGGCGGTGCTGAAGTCCGGCGTACACGCTACTCTGGCCGGAGTGATTGTTGGTTTCTTTATCCCGCTGCGCGAGCAGAACGGTAAGTCGCCGGCGAAGCAGCTTGAGCATGTGCTGCACCCATGGGTGGCCTTTATGATCCTGCCGCTGTTTGCCTTTGCCAACGCCGGTGTCTCCCTGCAGGGCGTCACGCTCGCTGGGCTGACCTCGCTGCTGCCGCTGGGCATTATTGCGGGTCTGTTTATCGGTAAGCCGTTGGGCATTAGTCTGTTTTGCTGGCTGGCGCTGAAGCTCAAGCTGGCGAAGTTGCCAGAAGGGGCCGACTTTTCACAGATTATGGCCGTTGGCCTGCTGTGCGGGATTGGCTTCACCATGTCTATCTTTATCGCCAGCCTGGCCTTCGGCAGCGTCGACCCGTCGCTGATTAACTGGGCGAAGCTTGGCATCCTGATTGGCTCGGTGATGTCGGCGGTGGTGGGGTACGGTTTATTACGCACGCATTTAAAGCCGCAGATGGCTTAAGCGCAAGATGAGAATCAAAGGAGAGGGGAGCACAGGGCATGTCGCACATTAATTACAACCACCTTTACTACTTCTGGCATGTCTACAAGGAAGGCTCGGTGGTGGGGGCGGCGGAGGCGCTGTTCCTGACGCCGCAAACCATCACCGGGCAGATCAAGGCACTGGAAGAACGGTTGCAGGGCAAGCTGTTTAAACGTAAAGGGCGCGGGATTGAGCCGAGCGAGCTGGGTGAGTTGGTCTTCCGCTACGCGGACAAAATGTTCACCCTAAGCCAGGAGATGCTGGATATCGTTAACTACCGCAAAGAGTCGAACCTGCTGTTCGACGTCGGCGTGGCGGATGCGCTATCCAAACGACTGGTCAGCGGCGTGCTGGATGCCGCGGTGGTGGAAGATGAGCAGATCCACCTACGCTGCTTTGAATCGACGCATGAGATGCTACTGGAGCAGTTGAGCCAGCATAAGCTCGATATGATTATCTCCGACTGCCCGATCGACTCGACGCAGCAGGAAGGGCTGTTTTCGGTGAAAATCGGTGAATGCAGCGTCAGCTTCTGGTGTATGAATCCGCCGCCGGAAAAACCGTTCCCGGCCTGCCTGGAGGAGCGTCGGTTGCTGATCCCGGGTCGTCGCTCGATGCTGGGCCGTAAGCTGCTGAACTGGTTTAACGTGCAGGGGCTGAAGGTTGAGATTCTGGGTGAGTTTGACGATGCGGCGCTGATGAAGGCGTTTGGCGCGGCGCATAACGCGATATTTGTCGCACCAACGCTATACGCGCATGACTTCTATGCCGATGACAATATCGTCGAGATTGGCCGGATGGACAACGTGATGGAAGAGTATCACGCGATATTCGCCGAACGGATGATTCAGCATCCGGCGGTGCAGCGTATTTGCCATCGCGATTATTCGGCGCTGTTTGCCGAACCATTTAAATAATCCGTTGTGCTTCAGGGCCGGTGCTGCAAGCGTTTGTAGCCCGGCCAAGCGAAGCGCCGCCGGGGAAACACCCAAATTACAGGCATAAAAAAACCCGCATTAAGCGGGTCTTTTTCAAAGCTGATAACAAGCGGGCGATTAAGCCAGTTTGTTGATCTGTGCAGTCAGGTTTGCTTTATGACGTGCAGCTTTGTTTTTGTGGATCAGACCTTTAGCAGCCTGACGGTCCACGATTGGTTGCATTTCGTTAAATGCTTTCAGTGCAGTAGCTTTGTCGCCAGCTTCGATAGCTGCGTATACTTTCTTGATGAAAGTACGCATCATAGAGCGACGGCTAGCGTTGTGTTTGCGAGCCTTTTCAGACTGAACGGCGCGCTTCTTAGCTGATTTGATATTAGCCAAGGCCAACTCCCAAATGTGTTCTATATGGACAATTCAAAGGCCGAGGAATATGCCCGTTTAGCCTTCTTTTGTCAATGGATTTGTGCAAATAAGCGCCGTTAATTTGACAACGCTGCATTACGTATTGATGGCGCAGGATTCTACCAGCTTGTGGGCAACGAATACAGTCCTTCCGGCACAAAAATCATGCGCGTCGGCCATATTTTCTTACCTTTCCAGCGGATGCTGATGAAAACATTCCTTCTTTCCGCCGTGAGGCGTAATCGCGGGTTAACGTGACGGGTTGTACAAGGTATACTCTGACGATTTTCACTCTTTTGAGCCAGACATGAAGCTGATACGCGGCATACATAATCTCAGTCAGGCCCCGCATGGGTGCGTGCTGACCATTGGTAATTTCGACGGTGTGCATCGCGGGCATCAGGCGTTACTGCAAGGCTTACGTGCCGAGGGCAGAGCGCGCGGTTTGCCTGTGGTGGTGATGATTTTTGAACCGCAGCCGCTGGAGCTTTTCGCGGCTGACAAGGCCCCGGCTCGCTTGACGCGCCTGCGTGAAAAGCTGCGCTATCTGGCCGAGAGTGGAGTGGACTACGTCCTCTGCCTGCGCTTTGACCGTCGCTTTGCGGCGCTGACCGCACAGGACTTTATCAGCGAACTGCTGGTGAAGCGTCTGGGGGTGCAGTTCCTCGCCGTTGGCGATGATTTCCGCTTCGGCGCTGGTCGTCAGGGCGATTTCTTGTTATTACAGAAGGCTGGTGAAGATTTTGGTTTCGATATCACCAGTACCGAAACCTTCTGTCACGGTGGCGTGCGCATCAGTAGCACCGCCGTCCGTCAGGCGCTGGCTGAGGATAACCTCGAACAGGCCGAAAGCCTTCTGGGCCACCCATTTATCATCTCCGGGCGCGTGGTGCACGGCGATGAACTGGGTCGCACCATCGGTTTCCCGACGGCGAACTTACCGCTGCGTCGTCAGGTGTCCCCGGTAAAAGGGGTCTATGCGGTAGAAGTCACGGGGCTGGGTGATAAGCCTCTGCCGGGCGTGGCAAATATTGGTACGCGCCCGACCGTTGCTGGCGTTCGCCAGCAGTTGGAAGTGCATTTGCTCGACGTTGTAATGGACCTTTACGGTCGCCATATAGATGTAGTGCTGCGTAAAAAAATACGCAACGAGCAGCGATTTGCGTCGCTGGATGAACTAAAAGCGCAGATTGCGCGTGATGAATTAACGGCCCGCGAGTTTTTTGGGCTTTCAAACCCGGCTTAAATGCCTACGTAAATATACGGAACCGAGAATCTGATGAGTGACTATAAATCAACCCTGAATTTGCCGGAAACAGGGTTCCCGATGCGCGGCGATCTCGCCAAGCGCGAACCGGGAATGCTGGCGCGTTGGACTGATGATGACCTGTACGGCATCATTCGTGCAGCCAAAAAAGGCAAAAAAACGTTCATTCTGCATGATGGCCCTCCATATGCGAACGGCAACATTCATATTGGTCACTCGGTTAACAAGATTCTGAAAGACATTATCGTGAAGTCCAAAGGGCTTTCCGGTTATGACTCTCCGTACGTGCCTGGCTGGGACTGCCACGGCCTGCCTATCGAGCTGAAAGTTGAGCAAGAATTTGGCAAGCCGGGTGAGAAATTTACCGCCGCCGAGTTCCGCGCCAAGTGCCGCGAATATGCCGCAACCCAGGTTGACGGTCAGCGTACCGACTTCATCCGTTTGGGCGTGCTGGGCGACTGGCAGAAGCCATACCTGACCATGGACTTCAAAACCGAAGCCAACATCATTCGTGCGCTGGGCAAAATCGTTGCTAACGGCCACCTGCACAAAGGCGCGAAGCCGGTGCACTGGTGCGTTGACTGCCGTTCTGCGCTGGCGGAAGCGGAAGTTGAGTATTACGACAAAACCTCTCCGTCCATCGACGTGGCGTTCCACGCCGCTGACCCGGATGCGGTAAAAGCGAAATTTGGTGCCGCGAACGTGACTGGCCCTGTCTCCCTGGTTATCTGGACCACCACCCCGTGGACCCTGCCAGCGAACCGCGCTATCTCTCTGGCGCCTGATTTCGATTACGCGCTGGTGCAAATTGACGGCCAGGCGCTGATTCTGGCAAGCGACCTCGTTGAGAGCGTGATGAAGCGCATCGGCGTGAGCGACTACACCATTCTGGGCACCGTCAAAGGCGCCGAGCTGGAACTGCTGCGCTTCACCCACCCGTTCATGGGCTTCGACGTTCCGGCTATTCTGGGCGACCACGTGACGCTGGATGCCGGTACCGGTGCGGTGCATACCGCCGGTGGCCACGGCCCTGACGACTATGTGATCAGCCAGAAGTACGGTCTGGAAATCGCTAACCCAGTTGGCCCTGATGGCGCTTACCTGGCAGGCACTTACCCAGAACTGGACGGCGTGAACGTCTTCAAAGCCAACGACAAAATCGTGGCGCTGCTGACGGAAAAAGGCGCACTGCTGCACGTAGAAAAAATGCAGCACAGCTACCCATGCTGCTGGCGTCACAAGTCACCGATTATCTTCCGTGCGACCCCGCAGTGGTTCGTCAGCATGGATAAAAAAGGCCTGCGTATTCAATCTCTGAAAGAGATCGACCGCATCGAGCAGGAAGGCCTGGCGAAAGAAGATCTGAGTGGCTGGATCCCGGCCTGGGGTAAAGCACGTATCGAATCCATGGTAGCGAACCGTCCTGACTGGTGTATCTCCCGTCAGCGTACCTGGGGCGTGCCAATGGCGCTGTTCGTGCATAAAGACACCGAAGAGCTGCACCCGCGCACCACTGAACTGATGGAAGCGGTTGCCAAATACGTAGAGAAAGACGGTATTCAGGCGTGGTGGGATCTCGACCCGCGTGAAATCCTCGGTGATGACGCGGACAACTACGTCAAAGTGCCAGATACCCTGGACGTATGGTTCGACTCCGGTTCAACCAGCTACTCCGTCGTCGATGCGCGCCCTGAATTCGGCGGCCACGCGGCTGACATGTATCTGGAAGGTTCTGACCAGCACCGCGGCTGGTTCATGTCCTCCCTGATGATTAGCGTCGCCATGAAAGGCAAAGCGCCGTATCGCCAGGTACTGACCCACGGCTTCACCGTGGATGGTCAGGGCCGTAAGATGTCTAAATCTATCGGTAACACCGTTTCTCCGCAGGACGTGATGAACAAACTGGGCGCGGATATCCTGCGTCTGTGGGTAGCATCTACCGACTACACCGGCGAAATGGCGGTATCGGATGAAATCCTGAAACGTGCTGCCGACAGCTATCGTCGTATCCGTAACACCG
This sequence comes from Kluyvera sichuanensis, assembly GCF_014218705.1. Taxonomy (GTDB): domain Bacteria; phylum Pseudomonadota; class Gammaproteobacteria; order Enterobacterales; family Enterobacteriaceae; genus Kluyvera; species Kluyvera sichuanensis. Next base: position 136,973 of record NZ_JABBJF010000010.1, read on the forward strand.
CGCGCTTCCTGCTGGCGAACCTGAACGGTTTCGATCCGGTAAAAGACATGGTGAAACCGGAAGAGATGGTGGTGCTGGATCGTTGGGCCGTAGGCTGTGCGCAAGAAGCGCAGGCTGACATCATGAAAGCCTACGAATCCTATGATTTCCACGAAGTGGTACAGCGTCTGATGCGCTTCTGCTCCGTAGAAATGGGTTCGTTCTACCTCGACATCATCAAAGACCGCCAGTACACCGCGAAAGCGGACAGCGTGGCGCGTCGTAGCTGCCAGACTGCGCTGTACCATATCGCAGAAGCGCTGGTTCGCTGGATGGCACCTATCATGTCCTTCACCGCCGACGAAATCTGGGGCTACCTGCCGGGTAACCGCGAGAAGTACGTCTTCACCGGCGAATGGTACGAAGGTCTGTTTGGCCTGGCCGACAGCGAAGCGATGAACGATGCGTTCTGGGAAGAGCTGCTGCAGGTTCGTGGCGAAGTGAACAAGGTCATCGAGCAGGCGCGTGCTGATAAGAAAGTTGGTGGTTCTCTGGAAGCGGCAGTCACCCTGTACGCCCAGCCGGAACTGGCGGCTAAGCTGAATGCATTGGGCGACGAATTACGATTTGTCCTGTTGACCTCCGGGGCAACCGTTGCCGATTATGAAGCGGCAACCGCTGATGCCCAGCAGAGCGAACTGCTGAAAGGGCTGAAAGTGGCGCTGAATAAAGCCGAAGGCGAGAAGTGCCCGCGTTGCTGGCACTACACTCAGGACGTCGGTAAGGTGGCGGAACACGCAGAAATCTGCGGACGCTGTGTGAGCAACGTGGCCGGTGACGGCGAAAAACGTAAGTTTGCCTGATGAGTAAATCGATTTGTTCAACAGGGCTACGCTGGCTGTGGCTGGTTGTCGTCGTGCTGATTATCGATCTGGGCAGCAAATACCTGATCCTCCAGAACTTTGCTCTGGGGGAAACGGTTTCGCTGTTCCCGTCGCTTAATCTGCATTATGCGCGTAACTATGGCGCGGCGTTTAGCTTCCTGGCCGACAGCGGCGGCTGGCAGCGCTGGTTCTTTGCGGGTATCGCTATCGGTATCTGTGTGGCGCTGGCGGTGCTGATGTATCGCGCTAAGGCCTCGCAAAAGCTGAACAACATTGCCTACGCGCTGATTATTGGCGGCGCGTTGGGTAACCTGTTCGACCGTCTGTGGCATGGCTTCGTTGTCGACATGATCGATTTCTACGTCGGCGACTGGCATTTTGCTACCTTCAACCTGGCTGATACGGCAATCTGTATCGGTGCTGCGCTGATCGTGCTGGAAGGTTTCCTGCCGAAAAAGCAGGCGTAATCAAATAAGCGCAGTCTGTAGCCCGGCCGAGCGTAGCGACGCCGGGGAACTGCAGGCTACGCTATCTAATAACAATAATCGTCATTCCAATGTCGTAAGATAAAAGGCTGTCCCTGCATGTCTAACTCGATTCAAAGCAATAGTGCGGTGCTGGTGCACTTCACGCTGAAACTGGACGATGGCTCTACCGCAGAGTCGACCCGTAACAACGGCAAACCGGCGCTGTTTCGTCTGGGCGATGCCTCCCTGTCTGAAGGGCTGGAGCAGCATCTTCTCGGCCTGAAGGCCGGGGACAAAAAAGCATTCTCTCTGGAGCCTGACGCGGCGTTTGGGATTTCCACGCCCGATCTTATCCAGTATTTCTCCCGCCGCGAATTTATGGATGCGGGCGAACCGGAAATCGGCGCTATCATGCTGTTCACCGCAATGGACGGCAGCGAGATGCCAGGCGTGATCCGCGAGATTAACGGTGACTCCATCACGGTTGATTTCAACCACCCGCTGGCGGGCCATACCGTTCATTTTGATATTGAAGTACTGGAAGTCGATCCGGTACTGGAGGCGTAACATGCAGATCCTGTTGGCCAACCCACGCGGCTTTTGTGCAGGCGTTGACCGCGCTATCAGCATTGTTGAAAATGCGCTCGCCATCTATGGCGCGCCAATCTACGTTCGTCATGAAGTGGTGCATAACCGCTACGTGGTGGACAGCCTGCGCGCACGTGGCGCTATCTTTATCGAGCAGATTAGCGAAGTGCCGGACGGCGCTATCCTGATCTTCTCCGCCCACGGCGTTTCTCAGACCGTGCGTAACGAAGCGAAAAGCCGAGACCTGACGGTCTTTGACGCGACCTGCCCGCTGGTTACCAAAGTGCATATGGAAGTGGCGCGCGCTAGCCGTCGCGGCGAAGAGTCGATTCTTATCGGCCACGCCGGTCACCCGGAAGTTGAAGGCACAATGGGCCAGTACAGCAACCCGAAAGGGGGGATGTACCTCGTCGAGTCGCCGGAAGACGTACTGAAGCTGGCGGTGAAAGACGAAAGCAAGCTGTCGTTTATGACCCAGACTACGCTCTCGGTGGACGACACTTCTGATGTTATTGACGCGTTGCGCAGCCGTTTCCCAAAAATCGTCGGCCCGCGTAAAGATGATATCTGCTACGCCACCACCAACCGTCAGGAAGCCGTGCGATCGCTCGCCCAGCAGGCGGACGTGGTGCTGGTCGTTGGGTCGAAGAACTCTTCCAACTCCAACCGTCTGGCCGAGCTGGCGCAGCGGATGGGTAAAGCGGCCTATCTGATTGACGATGCATCTGATATCCAGGAAGCCTGGGTGAAAGAGGCAACCTGCGTTGGCGTCACCGCCGGGGCATCCGCGCCGGATATTCTGGTGCAGAACGTCATTGCTCGCCTGCAATCGTTAGGTGGCGGCGAGGCGATTACCCTTGAAGGTCGTGAAGAGAACATCGTCTTTGAGGTGCCGCGCGAGCTGCGTGTGGATGTTCGTGAAGTCGAATAAATTAATTCTCCCGCAGATGTGAAAAAATGCCAGGCTTAACGTCTGGCATTTTTTATGGAGAAATCATGCGACTGCCTATCTTCCTGGATACCGATCCAGGTATCGACGATGCCGCGGCGATTGCCGCCGCGCTGTTTGCTCCCGAGCTGGATCTCCAGCTCATGACCACCGTCGCCGGCAACGTCTCCGTCGAGAAAACCACCCGTAATGGCCTGCAGCTGCTCCATTTCTGGGAGGCGGATGTGCCGCTGGCGCAGGGCGCGGCCGCACCGCTGGTTCGCCCGCTGCGCGACGCGGCGTCGGTACACGGCGAATCCGGCATGGAGGGCTATGATTTTGTCGAGCATAACCGCCAGCCGCTGGCAAAACCGGCGTTTCAGGCGATCCGCGATGCGCTGATGCTGGCATCTGAGCCGGTCACGCTGGTCGCCATTGGCCCGCTGACCAATATCGCACTGCTGCTGACGCAGTATCCTGAGTGCCGCTTCAATATTCGCCGCCTGGTGATTATGGGCGGTTCCGCCGGGCGCGGTAACTTTACGCCGAACGCCGAGTTTAATATCGCTATCGACCCGGAAGCGGCGGCGCTGGTGTTCCGCAGCGGCCTGGAGATTGTGATGTGCGGTCTGGACGTGACTAACCAGGCGACGCTCTCGCCGGAATATCTGGCCTCGCTGCCCGCGCTGAATAAAACCGGCGGTATGCTCCATGCATTGTTCAGCCACTACCGCAGCGGCAGTATGCAGAGTGGCCTGCGCATGCACGACCTGTGCGCGATTGCCTGGCTGGCACGCCCGGCGCTGTTTACTCTGCAAAGCTGCTACGTCGCCGTTGAAACACAGGGGCAATTTACCGCTGGAACAACGGTTGTGGATATTGAAGGGAAGCTCGGCCAGCCGGCTAACGCGCAGGTGGCGCTGGGGCTGGACGTCGAAGGCTTCCGCCAATGGGTGGCGGAGGTTTTTGCACTGGCGTCGTAATTATCATTAGCGGCTTTGCTGCGGCAGCTTCTCGCTCAGATAATCAATCATCGCCCGCATTCTGGCGGGCATATGCTGGTTACGCGTCCATAACAGCCACAGATCGCCGCTGTAGTCGCTGATAAACTCCCACTCCGGCAGTACCTGCACAATCTCACCGTTAGCCAGTGCTTCCTGCGCGGTAAACAGCGGCAGGCTGCCAATACCAAGATGGTTTTTCACCGCGTCCAGCCGCACGCCGGTATGGTTGGCGGCGTAGCGTCCGTGAGTCTGAATCGTCTCGCTCTTCTCCCCAAGCCGGAATTTCCAGCGCGCGTCGGCGGGCGTTTCACCGAGGCTGATACAGCTATGGTGGCGCAACGCATGCGGTGTGTCTGGCGTGCCGTGCTGACGTAAATACGCCGGGGTAGCGCAAATGACATGGCTGACCGGCATTAGCGCTTTGCCGTACAAGCCGGGGGAGGGGGACTGGCTGATGCGCAGCGCCAGGTCGACGCCGTCGTCAATCAGATCCATATAGCGGTCTTCCAGGCGCAGGCACACGTCGACGTCCGGGTAGCGCTCAAGGAATTCGGCCATCAGCGGGTGAATCACAAAACGTCCCACCGCTTTCGGTACGCTAACGGTCAGCTTGCCTTGGGCCACCTGCTGGCGGCTACTGCCGGAATCCAGCGCCATCTGCGCGGCATTCAGCATCTCCTGCGCGTGTTCGTACACCATTTTCCCTGTTTCGCTCAACGCCAGCTTGCGGGTGGTGCGATGCAGCAACTTACTGCCCAGCGCTTGCTCCAGGCGCGACACGCTGCGGCTAATGGCGGAAGGCGTGGCTCCAGCGGCTTTTGCCGCCGCGGTAAAGCTGCCCTGGTCAATAATCAACACAAAGGTGGCAAGGTCGGGCAGAAGGTTAGGGTTCATTTGTGCGTTCCAGGCAAAGATGCATTGAGTGGGCGCAGGATTATCGCCGCAGATAAAGTGAATATACTCTTCTCATTAAGAGGAGAACAATCATGACTGAACGTCTTTATTACACCTGCGATGATGCTGAAGGTCGGGCTAACGTACTGAGCTGTACACCTGAGCCGGACGGGCGCTATGCGGTAGTGCTGGATAGCACCCTGTTTCACCCGCAGGGCGGCGGGCAGCCTGCGGATGTGGGCTGGATTGACAATGAGCCGGTTGAAGCGGTGATTGCGCGCGGTGACGAAGTGCTGCATATCGTGGCAAAACCGTTATCCCCCGGGGGAGTGGATCTACGTGTGGATGCCGCGCAGCGCAAGCTGCACGCTCGGCTGCATTCAGCCGGGCATCTGATTGGCCTGGCGGGGACGGAATTCGGCTGGCATCCGGTAAAAGCGCACCATTGGCCCCATGAGGGGCGTATTACTTTCGCCACTGGGGAAAACGCCACGTTGCCGGATGCGCCGTCGTTGTTAACGAAAATCAGCGCCTGGCAGGCGGAAAATCTCGCCCGACAGGTGACATTCGCCGACGGACTGCGGCAGGTGGGTTTTGGCCATCTCCCGGCTTACCCGTGCGGAGGAACGCACGTTGCCCAACTTTCAGAGATTGGGCCGGTGACGATCGTTCAGGTGAAGATGAAAAAAGGGCAGATGATCGTCAACTACACGCTGGGATCATAGTTCTGGAATCTTGCCGCGATAGATGCGTTCAGGTCTGCCGACTTTGCCATAGCTGATCTCCGCCTCCAGCTGATCGTTCTTCACGCCTTGCTCCAGATAGCGTCTGGCGGTGGTCTTACTGCTACCGAGGATCCGCGCTAACGAGTCGGCGGTGTGCACCGTCTGCGGGTCGGTAAATATCTGCAGTACGCGGTTGAAGGTGTTTTCATCAATACCGCGTAGACCTGAAGCAGGCTCCGCTATTTGCTCTTTGGCCTGAATATTAAAGAGCGCATCAACGTGGGTTTGGTTCGCCTGCTCGCTGGAACGCAATGAGCCGCGATAGCGGGCAAAGCGTTCCAGCGTATGCTGTAATCGCTGGTAGTGCACTGGCTTAATCAGATAATCAAATACCCCCAGTCGCAATGCTTCGCTGATGGTATCCATATGGTTATCGGCGGTGAGAAATATAATCCGGCCAGCGTACTGCGTGTTGATTGTATGGCGAATTAAATCAATGCCTTTACCATCGGGAAGGAAGTTATCCAGTAGGATCAGATCGGGTTGATACAGGCGAATCTGCTTTTTGGCGCTTTCCACTTTATCGGCCACGCCGATGACCTGAAATTGCGGTGACTGCTTGATGGTATCCACCAGTATTTCCGCCAGCATCGGCTCATCTTCAATAATCAGCGTCGTAATGCTATCCATGATGTTCATCTCTGGTAAAGGGTAGGTAGAGGGTAAAAATGGTGCCGTAAGGGCTATTGTTATCAATAATAATGTTGCCGTTAGCCTGCTCGACGTAGCTGCGAACTAACCATAAACCGATGCCGTGATCGCCGCTGTCACGGCTGGTCACGCCGCGTTCAAAAATATGCTGGCGGATATCTTCATCAATGCCGATGCCCTGATCGGCGACTTCGATGATCACCTCGTTGCCTTCGCTGTTGATCAGACATTCGATCTGGCGTGAGCCCGCGTGGTTAAGCAGGGTGGCGTTGTAGGCATTATCCAGTAAGTTGCCGACAATAGAGATCCATTCGTTATGAGAGAGTGATAGCGGTAGCTGCTCGACGTAGCAGGCGGGGTCGAAAACCAGTTCCAGACCCAGCTCCTTCGCGCGGTAATATTTGCCAATCAGCAAACCGGCAAGGTGGTGGTCTTTAAAGCTGTGGGCAATAAAATCGAGCACTTTCTGGTGGCTCTCAGACTGCTGCTGAATCAGCGCCAGCGCGTTATCGTAGCGCTTGAGGAAAAGCAGCCCGGCGATGGTGGAAATCAGGTTGCGGTGCTCGTGCTGGACTGCGCGCAGGTTGTCGGCGTACTGCTGAATCTGGCTTAACTGCAGGCTGAGGGTGTTAATATCATCCTTGCTGCGAAAGCTAATCACCCATCCCTGCGGCTGGCTGTCTAAGATAACGGCCATGCGGCTGGCAATCACTTTGACGTCATTGAACGTCACAATCTCATCTTTTTTGTTCTTCTGTTGGGCATCATAGAAAAAGGTTTCAGGCGTCACCACGCTATCTATTGCTTGCCCAATCAGCTCGGCCTCCGGCTGGCTAAGGTTCAGCATTCGCCGTGCCGTCTGGTTAATGGCGGTAATGCGGTGAAACGAGTCGATGGCGATAAGCCCCTCAAAAACCGACTCAAATAATACGCTTTGCTGGATGAGCAACTGCGAAAGCTGCTGCGGCTCCATATTCAACATCTGTTTTTTAATGTGCAGGGAAAACCGTCTGGCGCAGTAGAGGAGCAGCAGCAGTAAGACGGCCATGGGAAACATAAACGATCCAATCTGGAGGTTGAGCCAGTTTTCCAACTGGTCGATGGTATAGCCGACGGACACGATGCCAATGACCTTGCCGGTTTGATCCTGAATAGGCGACTTGCCGCGCAGCGATGACCCTAACGATCCTTCACGAACAGAGACATAGCTTTTGGCATTAAACAGCGCCTCATCGCTGTCTCCCCCTTCCATATATTTACCAATCTCATCGGGATTCACGTGGTACAAGCGCTGCCCTTTTTCGTCTCCAACCGTGATGTAAGTGGCGTCGGAGAACGATCGCATTGGGTCGATGAGCGCCTTGATGCGCGCAAGATCGTTGTGCTGCACGGCTTCAACCAGTTCGGGCATTGCCGAGATCTGCATCGCCTGAATCAGCGCACGCTGGCCTACCTGATAGTGCAATCGGTCTTTAGTGATGTTGGTGAGGTACCAGGACATCGCCAGCATCACCACCGTTGAGGTAAATAAGATCAGCAGAAAGATGCGATTCTGGAAGGAACGACGAGAAAACCACAGGGCGATTTTTCGGATAGACATAGGTAAGTGGATATATTTAAAAAAGAGATATTCCGATATTTGGGACGATCGGTTCCTGAGCCAGTTCATACTTACTTTTTTTTCAGAAAACATTGGCATGAAAATGGGATACGCCACGCGTATCCCAACGTAAATTACATCGCCATCACGTACTTCAGCATCACGCCTGCGGCTATCGCCGAGCCAATCACCCCGGCCACGTTCGGCCCCATGGCGTGCATCAGCAG
>NZ_JABBJF010000011.1 GCF_014218705.1 Kluyvera sichuanensis
GCCGCCAGCGTTTTTTCTGCAATCGCCATACCTACGGCGTTCGCGATGCCCTGGCCCAGCGGGCCGGTAGTGGTTTCAACACCAGCGGTGTAACCCACTTCCGGGTGACCTGGGGTTTTGGAGTGCAGCTGACGGAAGTTTTTCAGCTCTTCGATCGGCAGATCGTAACCGGTGAGGTGCAGCAGGCTGTAAATCAGCATGGAGCCGTGGCCGTTAGACAGCACAAAGCGGTCACGGTCAGCCCAGGACGGATTCTGCGGGTTATGGTTCAGAAAATCACGCCACAGGACTTCGGCAATGTCAGCCATACCCATTGGGGCACCCGGGTGACCGGAATTGGCTTTCTGTACTGCGTCCATGCTCAGCGCACGAATAGCATTAGCAAGCTCTTTACGTGAGGACATTTTGACTCCAGTTCGGACTGTTGAAGGCAACCCTAACGTCACGAGAGGCGCACGTTACGGGCTTTGCCAGAAAAAAGTGTCAACAATGTAACCTATGCGACAAAGCATGTACATGGAGCATCCTTTTGCTACTTCAGAAATCTCTGGAACAGAGGTTAACAAGATGTAATCCCCTCGCCCGTAAGCCGCGATATTCTTTATACTTAGCCTAACTCTGGCGGCGCAGTTCCAGGGCATTTTCAGATAAACGACTTTGGAAGCAATCTCATGAAAAAACGGGCGATGGTTCTGGCGTTTGGCGCAACTTTACTGCTGAGCGGCTGCCAGAATATGGATTCAAATGGTTTATTAAGCTCGAGTACCGGTGCCTTGCAGGCATTTTCGTTGAGCGATCAGCAGGTTCAGGCGCTGAGCGACCAGGCCTGTAAAGATATGGACAGTAAGGCTACCATTGCGCCAGCAAACAGCGCTTATGTACAGCGACTCAATAAGATAGCGGCGGCGCTCGGCGATAACATTAACGGCCAGCCGGTGAACTACAAAGTCTACGTGGCGAAAGACGTCAACGCCTTCGCCATGGCCAACGGCTGCATCCGCGTATATAGCGGCCTGATGGATCTGATGAACGATAATGAAGTCGAAGCGGTTGTCGGCCACGAAATGGGCCACGTTGCGCTCGGCCACGTGAAGAAAGGGATGCAGGTGGCGATTGGCACTAACGCCCTGCGCGCAGCGGCGGCTTCTGCTGGCGGCATCGTCGGCAGCCTGTCGCAGTCCCAGCTTGGCGATCTTGGCGAGAAGCTAGTGAACTCGCAGTTCTCCCAGCGTCAGGAGTCGGAGGCGGACGACTACTCTTATGACCTGCTGCGCAAACGCGGGATCAACCCGACCGGGCTTGCCACCAGCTTTGAGAAACTCTCTAAGCTTGAAGATGGCCGTCAAAGCTCCATGTTTGACGATCACCCGGCCTCGCTGGAGCGCGCCCAGCACATTCGCGACCGCCTGCAGGCGGACGGCATTAAATAATTATTTAGGGGGGCAATATTGTCCCCCTTGCTTTGATAAGCAAAAAATATTAATAATGGCTAAACGGCATTAATTGATAATTTAAGCGCACAAACCGTTAAATATACGTAGATGTCGCCCCGGTCAAATATATAAGCCAACACCGCAGCGCTCGAACATTTATTCTGAATATTAAATAAAAAATATACTATTTACCTTTCAGGAAGTTCTTTTACCTTATTTTTAAATAGTCCATAGCTATTCACGAGATCCAGGCGCTACGCACCCTGTAGCACGATACCTCGCGACACATCCATTCATACAATGATTGCTTTCGACACTTTTTCAGGCGACTATCCGAATTGTAAAAACACAATTCGACCGTCAGATAAACAGAGAAGTTCCCTCCGTGAAAAATAAATTAACGTTAATTGCTTTAAGTATTATTGCCTCTGCGCCAGCTTTCGCAAGCCAACAATCCGACAGCCAGGGTTTTATTGATGACAGCCATCTGGATCTCTTTTTACGTAACGCCTATATCAAACGCGACTATCGCGATGGGCTGCATGATAAGAGCGAATGGGGCCAGGGCTTTATCGCGACCTTTGAATCCGGCTTCACCCAGGGCCCTATCGGTTTCGGCGTAGACGGTATCGCTCAGTACGGCGTGCGCCTGGACGGCGGCCGCGGTAACAGCGGCGCTGGCGGCATCGACTTTTTCGCTCAGGATAACGACGGCCGTGCGAAATCTGATTTAGCCAAATTCGGCGCGACCGCTAAAATGCGCTTCTCCAATACCGTGCTGAGCTACGGCAACCAGCGCCCAACGCTGCCAATTCTCTACGCCGACGATTCTCGCCTGCTGTATGAAACCTTCACCGGGACCATGCTGACCTCTAAAGAGATCGCCGGTCTGGAAGTGAACGCCGGTTACTTCACCGACGAGCAGCGTAAAAGCGACGATAGCCACAACAGCGGCCTGCAGAGCATTACCTTCGGCGGCGCGAGCTATCAGTTTAACGACCAGTTGAGCGGCGCACTGTACGCCTCCCACGTCGAAGACGTGCTGAACAAGCAGTACCTCGGCCTGAACTATGCTCAGCCGCTGGCGGCAGACCAGAAGCTGGTCTTAGACTTCAACGGCTATAACTCTCGCCTGGAGCAGGAATACGCCGACTCGCTGGATACCGGCCGCAGCAACAGCATCTGGAGCCTCGCCACCAGCTACATCTGGGATATTCACACCTTCAAAATTGCCTACCAGCAGAGCAGCGGCAGCACCGGCTATCACTACGGCAGCTACCAGGATCAAGGCGGCGTCGGTGACGGCGGCAATACCATCTGGCTGGCGAACTCTTACTGGTCTGATTTCAACGGTGAAGATGAGCGTTCATGGCAGGCGTCCTACGCGCTGGACTTTGGCGGGCTGGGTTTACCGGGTCTGAGCTGGACCACGGCGTACGTTCGCGGCGATAACATCAAGACGGCGGAAACCAATAACGGTAAAGAGCACGAGTGGTTTAACCAGGTGCAGTACCAGGTCCAGAACGGCCCGGCGAAAGATCTGAAGTTTAAAGTTCGCTACTCGGTGCTGCGCGTTTCCAGCAACGCCAGCGACTATAACGTCAGCGGTAATGAAGTGCGCGTTTACGTCGAGTATCCGTTTAACGCGTTTTAATCGTTGAGTGGTTCCCGGCGTCGCTGCGCTCGGCCGGGCTACACGTTAATCGTAGCCCGGCCGAGGCGTTTACGCCGACGCCGGGGAACCTCCGCGAAGGTCTTACTCGCCCTTCTTCGCCGCCTGGATGTACAGCATTTCCAGCGCCAGCGTCGCCGCCGCCAGAGCGGTGATCTCAGACTGATCGTACGCCGGTGCGACTTCTACCACGTCCATACCAACGATGTTCAGATCCTTCAGGCCGCGCACCAGTTTAATGGCGCGATCGGAGGTCAGGCCGCCGATTACCGGTGTACCGGTACCCGGTGCAAACGCCGGATCCAGACAGTCGATGTCAAAGGTCAGGTAGACCGGCATATCGCCAACGATCTGCTTAACCTGCGCGATGATATCGTCCACGGTGCGATCGTTCACCTGGCCTGCGTCCAGTACGGTGAAGCCGTTGTCTTTGTCGAACTCGGTACGGATACCAATCTGCACGGAGTGGTTCGGGTCGATCAGACCTTCGTTAGGCGCGGTGAAGAACATGGTGCCATGGTCGAACTCGCAGCCGTTAGCGTAGGTATCGGTGTGGGCATCGAAGTGCACCAGCGCCATTTTGCCAAAGTGCTTCGCGTGCGCGCGCAGCAGCGGCAGCGTGACGAAGTGGTCGCCGCCAAAGGAGAGCATGCGTTTACCGGCCGCCAGCAGTTTTTCCGCGTGCGCCTGCAGTTTTTCACTCATCTCACGGGCGTCGCCGAAAGCGTAAACCAGGTCACCGCAATCCACGACGTTCAGGCGTTCACGCATGTCGAAGTTCCACGGGAAGCGGTTGTGCTCCCAGGCCAGGTTAGTGGAAACCTGGCGAATAGCCGCCGGGCCGTGACGGCCACCGGCACGACCTGAGGTCGCCATATCAAACGGTACGCCAGTAATGACCCAATCCGCGTCGCTGTCGTACGGCATGAAGTTCATCGGCAGACGAAGAAAACCAAACGCGTTGGAAACCAGGGAGTTATCGTATTGATGACCTAAGGTGCTCATGTGCTGACCTCTTTTAAAATCACTGTAAAAAAAATCCCCTCCGCGTCGTTAGGCCCGACGAGGAAGGGATTGATTTGGTAACTGCATATTTGCGGCGGATTATCGCCGTTAATTTGTACGGATTCAAGCGCAGCGGAGACCGTGCGCCTGGTGCCCTCACCCCGGTCCTCTCCCTGAGGGAGCGGTCCCCTCGCCTCTTTGGGGAGAGGGTTAGGGTGAGGGGCCCCGTAAACTTACTCGTCTTCCAGATAAGTATAGCCGTACAGACCGGCTTCAAACTCTTCCAGGAACTGCTGCTGCAGCTCGGCGTCGAGATCGGTGTTTTTCACCTGGTCACGGAACTGCGTCAGCAGGGTGTTCGGATCCAGCTGCACGTATTGCAGCATGTCCGCCACCGTATCGCCTTCATCAGACAGCTCAACTTCCACGCTGCCGTCAGGGAAGACAAACACGTCAACCGCTTCGGTATCGCCGAACAGGTTGTGCATATTGCCGAGGATCTCCTGATACGCCCCTACCATAAAGAAGCCCAGCATCGGCGGGTTCTCCGGGTCGTATTCCGGCATTGGCATGGTGGTCGCGATCCCGTCGCCGTCGACGTAGTGGTCGATAGCACCGTCGGAGTCGCAGGTAATATCCAGCAGCACCGCGCGGCGCTCTGGCACCTGGTTCAGCCCTTCCAGCGGCATCACCGGGAACAGCTGATCGATACCCCACGCATCCGGCATCGACTGGAACAGCGAGAAGTTGACGTAAATCTTATCCGCCATTCGCTCCTGCAGTTCGTCGATAATTGGACGGTGTGCGCGGTTGCTCGGGTCGAGCTGCTTCTGCACTTCGTGACACATGTTCAGGTAGAGCTGCTCGGCCCACGCGCGCTCGTGCAGGCTAAAGGAGCCTGAGGAGTAGCCGACGTGAATATCGTGCAGGTCCATCTGGCTGTCGTGCAGCCATTCGCGCAGCGAGCGGCGGTTGCCCGGCTCGTGCATCTCCTGCCAGGTTTCCCACATGCTTTGCAGCGCGCGTGGCGCATCGTCAGCAGGCGGTGTCGCTTCAGTGTGTTCGCTACGCTCAACGCCGATAATGTTAGACACCAGCACCGTGTGGTGCGCGGTCACCGCACGACCGGACTCGGTAATCACCGTCGGGTGCGGCAGGCCGTGTTCTTCACACGCATCGCCAATCGCCCAGATGATGTTGTTGGCGTATTCGTTCAGGCCGTAGTTCACGGAGCAGTCGGACTGCGAGCGGGTACCTTCGTAGTCCACGCCCAGGCCACCGCCCACGTCGAAGCACTGAATGTTGACGCCAAGCTTGTGCAGCTCAACGTAGAAACGGGCGGATTCACGCACGCCGGTCGCGATATCGCGAATGTTCGCCATCTGCGAACCGAGGTGGAAGTGCAGCAGCTGGATGCTGTCCAGACGACCGCGTTCACGCAGGATTTCCACCAGTTGCAGAACCTGGTTTGCCGCCAGGCCGAACTTGGATTTTTCACCGCCGGAGGACTGCCACTTACCGGAACCCTGAGAAGCCAGACGCGCACGCACGCCAAGGCGTGGCACCACGTTCAGGCGCTCGGCTTCTTCCAGCACGATGGCAATTTCAGACATCTTTTCGATGACCAGATAGACCTTGTGGCCCATCTTCTCGCCGACCAGCGCCAGACGAATGTATTCGCGGTCTTTATAGCCGTTACAGACGATCACGCTACGGGTCATGCCCGCGTGCGCCAGCACGGCCATCAATTCAGCTTTAGAACCGGCTTCCAGCCCCAGCGGTTCCCCGGAGTGGATCAACGATTCAATCACGCGGCGATGCTGGTTAACCTTAATTGGGTAAACCAGGAAGTAGTCGCCGTTATAGCCGTAAGATTCACGCGCACGTTTGAACGCCGCGTTAATCGAACGCAGACGATGCTGCAGGATCTGCGGGAAGCAGAACAGCGCAGGCAGACGTTGCCCCTGCGCTTCACGGGCTTTTACCAACTCGGCGAGGTCAACGCGCGCTTCCGGTACATCCGGGTCTGGGCAGACGCTGATGTGGCCAAGCTCGTTGACGTCGTAGTAGTTATTGCCCCACCAGGCAATGTTGTATGTGCGTAGCATTTTGCTGGCTTCCTGGGAGCTCATCGCAACCTCCTGCATGGAACGTAGTACACCGCGTTCGCCTGCTGACGAATGCGAATCGAATGAAATGTCGTCAGACATAGCGAACCTCAATTATTTATAACAAGTGTAAAACAGTTAACTACTATCGCAGCGTGACGTTGCGATAACAACCCATATACAGCCTGAATAGGCAGCAGAACCTGCTGACGCTCCGACTGTGCGACCGGTTTCTTATTCATATCATTATAAAACAAGCACCTGAACACATTATGACGGTTCAGAGAAACCACGAGAAAACTCTTGTTGTGACAAGAGCGCCCTTGTTCAGTGTTCCGTTACCTACCGGCTCGGGAGTCCTGAGTAGCGCCGAAATGGGTATAACATCGGCTGGTATGCAAAGCAGAATGGGGGGTTGCGGGGAACATCGTCGCGCCAGGACGGCACGGTAGAATCAGCAGAATACAACGGTTCATTATCTCGTATCACCTCCACGGCCGCCCCGAAAGACGAACCTCAAGCCAAAGCAAAAGTCTTAGCCCGGCTGGAAGTGGCAACACGAAAAATGATGTGTGCTTTTTTGTATGAGCCGCGCGCGGCGTTTTATACCGATAACCCACCTAAAATGCAAAATATAAATGTGCAGCTTGCCGCCGGTGTCAGGAAAAATTTCCAATCTCAGTTGCAGCAGAATGCGAGCTATCTCAAAAAAAACTGGCAATGAGGTGAAGATGTGACCTAAAATAGCCGTCCAGATGTTAATCCATCTATACCGATTAACACTCAGACTGCCAGTGACGGCAACCATTAAGTCCGTGGTATAATCTTCCATCGTGATTATTCAAAACAACAGTTTGAGCTAACCAAATTCTCATTGGGTGATATTAAATATGGCAAAACACCTTTTTACGTCCGAGTCTGTATCTGAAGGGCATCCTGACAAAATCGCTGACCAAATTTCCGACGCCGTGCTGGACGCCATCCTTGAACAGGATCCGAAAGCGCGCGTAGCGTGTGAAACCTACGTCAAAACCGGTATGGTGCTGGTCGGTGGTGAGATCACCACCAGCGCATGGGTTGATATCGAAGAGATCACCCGTAATACCGTTCGCGAAATTGGCTATGTGCATTCTGATATGGGCTTTGATGCCAATTCTTGTGCCGTACTGAGCGCTATCGGTAAGCAGTCTCCGGACATTAACCAGGGCGTTGACCGCGCCGATCCGCTGGAACAGGGCGCGGGCGACCAGGGCCTGATGTTTGGTTATGCCACCAACGAAACCGACGTGCTGATGCCAGCGCCAATCACCTACGCACACCGTCTGGTGCAGCGTCAGGCTGAAGTGCGTAAAAACGGCACCCTGCCTTGGCTGCGTCCTGACGCGAAAAGCCAGGTCACCTTCCAGTACGACGACGGTAAAGTGGTGGGTATCGATGCCGTCGTTCTGTCTACTCAGCACGCCGACAGCATCGACCAGAAATCACTGCAAGAAGCCGTGATGGAAGAGATCATCAAGCCGGTTCTGCCTACCGAGTGGCTGAACGCGTCGACCAAATTCTTTATCAACCCAACCGGTCGTTTCGTTATCGGCGGCCCAATGGGTGACTGTGGCCTGACCGGTCGTAAAATCATCGTGGATACCTACGGCGGCATGGCCCGTCACGGTGGCGGCGCGTTCTCCGGTAAAGATCCTTCTAAAGTTGACCGTTCTGCAGCCTACGCAGCACGCTATGTGGCGAAAAACATCGTTGCCGCAGGCCTGGCTGACCGCTGTGAAATCCAGGTTTCCTACGCTATCGGCGTGGCTGAACCGACTTCCATCATGGTGGAAACCTTCGGTACCGAGAAAGTGCCTGCTGAGCAGCTGATTGGTCTGGTTCGCGAGTTCTTCGACCTGCGTCCATACGGCCTGATCCAGATGCTGGACCTGCTGCACCCGATCTACAAAGAGACGGCAGCTTACGGTCACTTCGGTCGCGAAACCTTCCCATGGGAAAAAACCGACAAAGCAGCTCAGCTGTGCGAAGCGGCTGGCCTGAAATAAGGTTTAGCCGTTTTGTTGAAAGCCAGCCTTGTGCTGGCTTTTTTTATACCTGTTGCTTTGGGAATTGTTCCCCGCACAACAGCATTCATCTCTTTTACGTAACAATTTACAGTTCCACACAATTTAGTGAAAGCGATTACATTAATAGTGCCTTGCGGCACAAGCCCCGCCTTAACGCCATGAAACAGCTTTTCATAATAATGCTTTGTGTTTCAATAAAGTCTCATTATCGATCTTTTTACTTTATCTGAAACAGCATTAACGCCATGATTAAATTGATATTTAACTGATACGTAACTTACACATCAGTGTAACCGATTACACAGTCGTGATTATAATCACATTTTTTTGCGACATACTCTCCTACCCTAAGCATCGATAGAATCAATGACTCAATTGGAGAGCATCATGCCTAACAATAAAAAACAGGGTCGCTCGAACAAGACAATGACCTTCTTTGTCTGCTTCTTAGCGGCGCTGGCCGGACTGCTGTTTGGCCTTGATATCGGCGTTATTGCCGGTGCATTGCCCTTTATTACAACCGATTTCCAGCTCAGCCCGCATACGCAGGAGTGGGTGGTCAGTTCCATGATGTTTGGCGCCGCAGTCGGGGCAGTCGGCAGCGGCTGGCTCTCCTTCAAGCTGGGCCGTAAGAAAAGCCTGATGATCGGTGCGATCCTGTTCGTTGCCGGTTCCCTGTTCTCTGCCGCCGCGCCAAACGTAGAAATACTGCTGCTTTCCCGCGTACTGCTTGGCCTGGCTGTCGGCGTAGCCTCCTACACCGCCCCGCTGTACCTGTCTGAAATCGCGCCGGAGAAAATCCGCGGCAGTATGATTTCCATGTACCAGTTGATGATTACCATCGGTATTCTCGGTGCGTACCTGTCCGATACCGCCTTCAGCTATAGCGGCGCATGGCGCTGGATGCTGGGCGTGATCATCATTCCAGCGGTTCTGCTGCTGATTGGCGTATTCTTCCTGCCGGACAGCCCGCGCTGGTTTGCCGCGAAACGTCGCTTTAACGATGCTGAGCGCGTGCTGATGCGTCTGCGTGATACCAGTGCAGAAGCCAAACGTGAACTGGATGAAATCCGTGAAAGCCTGAAGGTGAAACAGAGCGGCTGGGCGCTGTTCAAAGAGAACAGCAACTTCCGTCGCGCGGTGTTCCTCGGCGTGCTGCTGCAGGTGATGCAACAGTTCACCGGTATGAACGTCATCATGTATTACGCACCGAAAATCTTTGAGCTGGCGGGCTACACCAACACCACCGAACAGATGTGGGGGACCGTTATCGTTGGCCTGACCAACGTGCTGGCAACCTTTATCGCGATTGGTCTGGTTGACCGCTGGGGCCGTAAACCTACCCTTATTCTCGGTTTTATCGTCATGGCCGTCGGCATGGGCGTGCTGGGTTCAATGATGCACATCGGTATCCACTCCGCCGTTGCCCAGTACTTCGCCGTACTGATGCTGCTGATGTTTATCGTTGGCTTCGCCATGAGCGCCGGTCCGCTGATTTGGGTACTGTGCTCTGAAATCCAGCCGCTGAAAGGCCGCGACTTCGGGATCACCTGCTCTACCGCCACCAACTGGATTGCGAACATGATCGTCGGGGCAACCTTCCTGACCATGCTGAACTCGCTCGGCAGCGCCAATACCTTCTGGGTATACGGTGGCCTGAACGTGCTGTTTATCTTCCTGACCTTGTGGCTGATTCCGGAAACCAAAAACGTCTCTCTGGAACACATTGAACGTAACCTGATGCAGGGCCGTCCGCTGCGCGAAATTGGCGCTCGCGACTAACCGTCATCCCGCTTCCTCCCGCCTGGGAGGAAGCTTCCTCTTGCACCACCTCGCTTCACGCTCTATCCTCAGCCGTTATGAAAACCCCTCGAATTCCTATCGCCGTCCAGCAAAACGTCATGCGCAGCCTGCGGGAAAAACTCGCTCGGGCCAACCTGGCGCTGGGGCGTAACTACCCTGAACCAAAGCTGGTCTATCAGCAGCGCGGCACCTCTGCCGGTACCGCCTGGCTTCAGCAATATGAAATTCGCCTCAATCCCGTGTTGTTACAGGAAAATCAGCAGGCGTTTATTGATGAAGTGGTGCCGCACGAGCTGGCGCACCTGCTGGTCTGGAAACACTTTGGCCGGGTCGCGCCGCACGGCAAAGAGTGGAAGTGGATGATGGAGAGCGTGCTTGGCGTTCCGGCGCGGCGTACTCATCAGTTCGAACTGGAGTCCGTGCGCAAAAATACCTTCCCCTATCGCTGCCGTTGCCAGCAGCACCAGCTTACCGTTCGCCGCCATAATCGCGTGGTGCGCGGTGAGGCCACCTATCGCTGCGTCCACTGCGGCGAACCATTAGTTGCCGAAATGTAACTAACGGAAATATCTGGAAGTTTTCTGACCTGACTGATTGCATCTGACAACCACATTGGTTACGTTGCGGGCTCGTTTTGAGATGGAGTTCGTGATGTACCGTAATTTGTCTTTTGCCGTGGCGTTTGTCGCGGCGGCACTCTCTGGGCAGGCGCTCGCCGAGGGTATTAACAGCTTTTCCCAGGCCAAAAGCGCGGGCGTAAAAGTGAATAGCGACGTTCCCGGCGATTTCTACTGCGGCTGTAAAATTAACTGGCAGGGTAAGAAAGGCGTTATCGATCTGGAATCCTGCGGCTATAAAGTGCGTAAAAATGAGAACCGCGCCAGCCGCGTCGAGTGGGAGCACGTTGTGCCGGCGTGGCAGTTCGGCCATCAGCGTCAGTGCTGGCAGGATGGCGGGCGGAAGAACTGCGCCAAAGACCCGGAATACCGCAAGATGGAGAGCGATATGCATAACCTGCAGCCCGCCGTCGGTGAGGTGAACGGCGATCGCGGCAACTTCATGTACGGGCAGTGGAACGGCGGTGAAGGCCAGTACGGCCAGTGCGCGATGAAGGTCGACTTTAAAGAGAAAGTCGCCGAGCCGCCGGAGCGTTCACGCGGCGCCATCGCCCGTATCTACTTCTATATGCGCGACCGTTATCAGCTAACACTCTCCCGCCAGCAAACCCAGCTATTCAACGCCTGGGACAAAATGTATCCCGTCAGCCAATGGGAGTGCGAACGCGACCAGCGCATCGCTAAAATTCAGGGCAACCATAATCCATATGTGCTGCAGGCTTGCCAGGCGCAAAAGAGCTAACCTACACTAGCGGCAATTGTAATTTTGCCCTGCCCTCTCCCCGGCGGAGAGGGCGTAGCCACAGATGGAATTCAGACTATGCGCATCCCTCGCATCTATCACCCAGAATCACTCACCGTCGGCACGCAGGTTGCCCTATGCGAAGATGCGGCGAACCACGTCGGGCGCGTTTTGCGCATGGGCAAAGGCCAGGCCATTCAGCTGTTTGACGGCAGCAATCACGTCTTTGAGGCCGTTATCACCGATGCCGGTAAAAAGAACGTGACGGTTGAAATCCAGAGCAGCACCCTCGACGACCGCGAATCCCCTATCCATATTCACTTAGGCCAGGTGATGTCGCGCGGCGATAAAATGGAATTCACCATCCAGAAATCGATTGAACTGGGTGTAAGCCTCATTACGCCACTTTTTTCCGAGCGCTGCGGCGTTAAACTGGATGCCGAGCGTCTGAATAAGAAGATTCAGCAGTGGCAAAAAATCGCGATTGCCGCCTGTGAGCAGTGCGGTCGCAACCAGGTTCCGGAGATTCGACCGGCGATGGACGTTGAGGCATGGTGCGCCGAGCAGGATGATGCACTGAAGCTCAATCTGCATCCGCGCGCCAGCGCCAGCATCAACACGCTGCCGCTGCCGGTGGAGCGCGTACGCCTGCTGATTGGCCCGGAAGGCGGCCTGTCAGCGGATGAAATTGCCATGACCGCACGCTACCAGTTTACTGATATTCTGTTGGGGCCTCGCGTTTTGCGCACAGAGACTACCGCACTCACCGCCATCACCGCACTGCAGGTGCGCTTTGGTGATTTGGGTTAAAGGAGAACAATAATGATCAAGCTCGGCATCGTGATGGATCCCATCGCAAGCATCAACATCAAGAAAGACACCAGCTTCGCTATGCTGCTGGAAGCACAGCGTCGCGGCTATGAACTCCACTATATGGAGATGAACGATCTTTATCTGATCAACGGCGAATCCCACGCCCGTACGCGTCTTCTGAGCGTTGAGCAGAACTACGATAAATGGTACGAGTTCGGCAGCGAGCAGGATATTAAACTCGCCGACCTCGACGTTATCCTGATGCGTAAAGATCCGCCGTTCGACACCGAATTTATCTACGCAACCTATATTCTGGAGCGCGCGGAAGAAAAAGGGACGCTGATCGTCAACAAGCCGCAGAGCCTGCGCGACTGTAACGAGAAGCTGTTTACCGCCTGGTTCTCCGACCTGACGCCAGAAACGCTGGTCACCCGCAACAAAGCCCAGCTGAAAGCGTTCTGGGAAAAGCACGGCGACATCATCATGAAGCCGCTGGACGGCATGGGCGGCGCCTCTATCTTCCGCGTGAAGGAAGGGGATCCGAACATTGGCGTGATTGCCGAGACCTTGACCGAACTGGGCAGCCGCTACTGCATGGCGCAGAACTATCTGCCCGCCATCAAAGACGGCGATAAGCGCGTACTGGTGATCGACGGTGAGCCGGTGCCTTACTGCCTGGCGCGTATCCCGCAGGGCGGCGAAACCCGTGGTAACCTGGCTGCCGGTGGTCGTGGCGAGCCGCGTCCGCTGAGCGAAAGCGACTGGGCCATCGCCCGTAAAGTCGGCCCGACGCTGAAAGCCAAAGGTCTGATCTTCGTTGGCCTCGACATCATCGGCGATCGTCTGACGGAAATTAACGTCACCAGCCCGACCTGCGTGCGCGAAATCGAAGCGGAATATCCGATTTCTATCACCGGTATGCTGATGGACGCAATTGAAAAACGCCTGCAAAAATAAGCTATTGCCTTTAAACGGCGGGAGGGAACCCGCCGCCAATCAGGCCTTTCGCCCCCACCGTAAACGGGCAAGCCTGGTGACAGCCGTGTACTTTCCCCGCATACTGGGCATCGCTGCGTATTGAAACAGGACAAGAACCTCTGATAATGAATTTACAGCATCATTTCCTTATTGCTATGCCATCCCTTCAGGATCCTATCTTCCGCCGTTCCGTGGTTTACATCTGCGAATACAACGACGATGGCGCGATGGGCATCATCATTAATAAACCACTGGAAAATTTGCAGATCGAGGGCATCCTCGAGAAGCTGAAGATCACCGCCGAACCGCGCGATCCCGCTATTCGACTGGATAAACCCGTGATGCTGGGTGGCCCGCTGGCCGAAGATCGTGGCTTTATTCTGCACACGCCGCCGGCGTCGTTCTCCTCAAGCATCCGTATCTCCGATAACACCATCGTCACCACCTCTCGCGACGTACTGGAGACGCTGGGTACCGCGCGTCAGCCAAATGACGTGCTGGTTGCGCTGGGCTATGCCTCCTGGGAGAAAGGACAGCTGGAGCAAGAGATCCTCGATAACGCCTGGCTGACCGCGCCTGCGGATCTCAATATTCTGTTTAAAACGCCGATTGGCGAGCGCTGGAAAGAAGCGGCTAAGCTTATTGGTATCAATATTCTGACCATGTCTGGCGCTGCGGGGCACGCATAATGAGTAGTGGAACACTGCTGGCTTTTGATTTCGGCACGCGCAGCATCGGCGTGGCCATTGGTCAACGTATCACCGGAACGGCACGTCCGCTGGCCGCGCTGAAAGCACAGGACGGCACGCCGGACTGGAATCTGATCGCTCGCCTGCTGAAAGAGTGGCAGCCGGAAACGGTGATCGTTGGTTTACCGCTCAATATGGACGGCACCGAGCAACCGCTGACCGCCCGCGCGCGCAATTTTGCCAACAAGATCCACGGCCGCTTTGGCGTCGCGATCACGCTGCATGACGAACGATTAAGCACCGTTGAGGCTCGCGCAGGGCTGTTTGAACACGGGGGATTTCGCGCGCTGGACAAAGGTAGCGTCGACTCAGCGTCTGCGGTGGTGATTCTGGAAAGTTATTTCGACCAGGGTTTCTAGCGCGGCCGCCCCCGGGAAATCAATTCCCGGGAACAGACCTGTGATACGCGGCTGAGGCTCATCGCACAGCCCACGCATTGGCCATCTGATGTCAGGATATTAGTGACGCAGATTTTCGTTTGCCCAGCTTACCGCCTGAGTTCTGTTTTTCACGCTGAGTTTGCGGAAAACATTATACAGGTGCGTACGCACGGTATTTTCACTGATGAACAATGCGCGAGCAATATCCATATTGGTCGCACCGTGGCGTAATTCATTCAGAATTTCGCATTCACGTTCAGTCAGTGGAACACTATCATGAGTTTCTTCTGTATGTTCAACAGCATACATTGCCGGGTGCATCACGCTCAATTCAGCCGTCTGCTCGCCGTTTAAGACCGCTTTGACGCCCTCAATTAAGCGCGATTCCTCGTCGTCATGACGGAAAACGCCGTACAATGCTGGCCATTGTGCCATTTCGTATAATTCGTACTTCTGTGCGCTATTAATAATAAGCAGGCGCGGAGAATCGAACTGGGTACGAATAATATCGCGCCAGATACCGTTCAGTTTCTTGTTGGAAACAGCGATGTCGAACAACACCACGGTGCCTTTGCTCAGCCGCTGCATCAGCGGTTTGTTGATGTTATGCACATCGACAGAAACTGACAGTAATTCAGCAAGGTAGTTGGCAAATGCGTTGGCTTGTACTGACGGATGGGTGATAAGAATAATCTTGCGGGAATTAGATGCACTCTCTGTTACTTCAAACATTTTGAAACTCTCCATAGTCTATTTCCACCATCATGGTGTTTTATAAGTCAAAGCAAAGGTAAACCTAATACCATTAATAATAAGGACGCATCAAGAAGTGAAATAATATTTCATAAGATTAGTCCTAATTACATAAATAGAATAGAACGAAGAGCTAAGAAGTGTCAAAAGAATATCAACCTTTTTTTGTAAGCCTACGCAACATAATGTAATTGAACCATTGCAAATAACTCATCCTAATGGCTTAGAGATTATTACTCTATTAGAATAAAAATCGTAGTAAGTTATAAAAATGTTTTGCGCATTATCACGTAGAAACTACAAAATAATACATTCACGCAACAGGATAAATAATTATATTTACAAACGCCATTTAAAATATAATCACTTAAGATGCGCTTATTAAAAAACAGGAATTACATCACATTATTAATGTATACATTATGGTAGGGAAAATTTTTCAGCGCCGGGGCTGATTTATCTGTTGGTTGCCAGCGTGAAAAGTATACTCCCTTCGCAAAGTTATAGCATCCCGGCTTTCACCCGCTGCTGATAGCTCTGGCTGAAGGTCTGCATCCCGCTCTGCAGGCCGGTCTGCATCACCCCTGCCAGCTGGTGCGTCTTCCCTTCGCGGATCAGGTTACCCACGGCAGGGGTGTTGATCAGCATTTCAAACAACGCCACCCGCCCGCCGTGCTTATCCGGCTGTAGCTTTTGCGACAGTACCGCGCACAGGCTGCTTGCCAGCTGATGACGCACCGGATCTTTTTCCTGTGCGGGAAAAACGTCAATAAGCCGCTCAATGGCCTGCGCTGCCCCCCGCGTATGCAGCGTTGCCAGTACCAGGTGCCCGGTTTCTGCTGCCGTTAGCGCAAGACGAATGGTGTCGCTATCACGCAATTCCCCCAGCAGGATAACGTCAGGGTCCTGACGCAGAGCGGCCCGCAGTGCTGCGGAAAATGACGCCGTGTGAGCCCCGACTTCGCGCTGATGAATTAAACAACTGTCGCTTTCGTGCACAAACTCCACCGGGTCTTCGAGCGTCACAATATGCCCCGCCAGTTGATGGTTGAGGTGATCAACCATTGCGGCAAGGGTCGTCGATTTACCGCTCCCCGTCGCTCCTGTCACCAGGATAAGCCCGCTCTCTTCCCGTAGCAGCTCCGCCAGCGCCACCGGCGTATGCAGCGCCGCAAGCGTTGGACACGCCACAGGCAGCAGTCGCAGCACCAGAGAGATGCCCTCGCTGTGCGTAAAGGCGCTGGCACGCAGGCGCGGACAGCCAGGCAGCGAGAGCGCAAAATCCAGCTGATGGCGCTGCTGCCATTCGCGCTTTTGCGCTTCATTGAGCCAGCTCGCCAGCAGCATTTGCGGGTCCGGCGAGGAAAACGGCGCGATCAAAAGCTTTCCGGCCTGGCGCCAGCGTGCCGTCCTGCTGCTACATAGGTGTAGATCCGATACGTTATGCTTTACACTAAGCGACACCATTTCTTGTATATCCATAGACCCACCAGCACATATGAACGATATTGCGCATAACCTGGCACAGGTCAGGGAGAAAATCTCAGCGGCAGCAGTACGTTGCGGCCGTGATTCAGAAGAAGTTACGCTGCTTGCAGTCAGTAAAACCAAACCTGCGAGCGCCGTCGAAGAAGCGATCGCTGCCGGGCAGCGGGCATTTGGCGAAAACTATGTTCAGGAAGGGGTGGAAAAGATCCTCCACTTTCGGGAAAAAGGTATCACCTCGCTGCAATGGCACTTTATTGGCCCGTTGCAGTCCAACAAAAGTCGTCTGGTCGCCGAGCATTTCGACTGGTGTCATACCGTCGACCGCCTGAAGATAGCCACAAGGCTAAGCGAGCAGCGCCCGGCAGAGATGCCGCCGCTTAACGTGCTGATTCAAATCAATATCAGCGATGAACAGAGCAAGTCCGGCATTCCGCTGGACGAGATGGATGCCCTGGCCGCCGACATTGCCGCGTTGCCAAACGTCCGCCTGCGCGGCCTGATGGCCATTCCGGCTCCGGAAACCGAGTACGAGCGACAACTTGCCGTCGCTCAACAGATGGCAGCCGCGTTTGCGCGGTTGAAAGCAGACTACCCAACCGTCGACACATTATCTCTGGGTATGTCTGACGATATGGAAGCCGCCATCGCGGCGGGTAGTACAATGGTACGCATTGGCACCGCGATTTTCGGTGCGCGTGATTACACAAAAAAATAAGGAACCTCAAGGAACGCCATGAAGACGTTGACCTTCCTGCTCGCTACAGTTCTCGAACTGTACACAATGGTGCTACTGCTGCGCGTCTGGATGCAGTGGGCGCGCTGTGATTTCTACAACCCGTTCTCTCAGTTCGTGGTGAAAATAACCCAACCTATCGTTGGGCCGCTGCGCCGTATTATTCCGCCAATGGGGCCGCTGGACAGCTCCTCGTTGCTGCTGGCGTTTATCCTGTGCTTTATCAAGGCCATCGTGCTGTTTATGGTGGTGACCTTCCAGCCGATTATCTGGATCTCGGCGGTGCTGATTCTGCTCAAGACCATCGGCCTGCTGATCTTCTGGGTACTGCTGCTGATGGCTATCATGAGCTGGGTCAGCCAGGGCCGCAGCCCGGTTGAAATTGTGCTGATGCAGCTGGCCGAGCCGCTGCTGCGCCCAATCCGCCGACTGCTGCCGTCCATGGGGGGCATCGATTTCTCTCCAATGGTGCTGGTTCTGCTGCTGTACGTGATTAATATGGGCATCGCAGAAGTCCTGCAGGCCACCGGCAATATGCTGCTGCCAGGGCTGTGGATGGCGCTATGAGTGCCGTCACGCCCTGCGATGACGGGCTGGTTCTGCGGTTGTACATTCAGCCAAAGGCCAGCCGTGACGCGATTGTCGGGGAGCATGGCGACGAATTAAAAGTCGCCATCACCGCCCCACCCGTTGATGGGCAGGCCAATGCCCATCTGGTGAAGTATCTCGCCAAACAGTTTAAGGTCGCCAAAAGCCAGGTCATCGTCGAGAAAGGCGAACTGGGGCGGCATAAACAGGTTAAAATTATTCATCCGCAACATATTCCTGCGGGCATTGCAGCCCTGACAAATTAGGATATCCCATGCAAAAAGTTGTCCTCGCTACCGGTAACGCCGGTAAAGTGCGCGAGCTCGCCTCGCTGCTCGCTGATTTTGGTCTTGATATCGTCGCCCAGACCGAGCTTGGCGTGGAATCCGCTGAGGAAACCGGGCTGACCTTTATTGAGAACGCGATCCTCAAAGCGCGTCATGCCGCCCAGGTGACCGGCTTACCGGCGATTGCCGACGACTCCGGCCTTGCCGTTGATGTACTCGGCGGCGCGCCAGGTATCTACTCCGCCCGCTATTCCGGCGTGGACGCCACCGACCAGCAGAACCTCGAAAAGCTGCTGGTGACGCTGAAAGACGTTCCAGACGACCAGCGTCAGGCGCAGTTCCACTGCGTGCTGGTGTATCTGCGTCACGCCGAAGATCCCACGCCGCTGGTGTGCCACGGCCGCTGGCCTGGCGTGATTACCCGTGCACCAGCGGGTGAAGGTGGCTTTGGCTACGATCCTATTTTCTTCGTACCGTCGGAAGGCAAAACTGCTGCCGAACTCACGCGCGAAGAGAAGATTGCCATCTCTCACCGTGGTCAGGCGCTGAAGCAGTTACTGGAAGCGATGCGCAATGGTTAATCTGCCTCCGCTGAGTCTCTACATTCATATCCCGTGGTGCGTGCAGAAATGCCCGTACTGCGACTTTAACTCGCACGCGCTTAAGGGCGAAGTGCCTCACGACGACTACGTACAGCATCTGCTGAGCGATTTAGATGCGGATGTCGCCTGGGCGCAGGGACGTGAAGTAAAGACCATCTTTATTGGCGGCGGTACGCCGAGCCTGCTTTCAGGCCCGGCGATGCAGACCTTGCTCGACGGCGTGCGTGCGCGACTGAAGCTGGCAAGCGACGCGGAAATCACCATGGAAGCCAACCCTGGCACCGTCGAAGCTGACCGCTTTGTGGAGTATCAGCGCGCAGGGGTGAACCGCATCTCCATCGGCGTGCAGAGCTTTAGCGACAGCAAATTGCAGCGGTTGGGGCGTATTCACGGGCCGGAAGAGGCTAAGCGCGCCGCGCGTCTGGCGAGCGGGCTGGGGCTACGCAGCTTCAACCTCGACCTGATGCACGGGCTGCCGGATCAATCGCTGGAAGAGGCGCTGAGCGACCTGCGTCAGGCGATTGAGCTGTCGCCACCGCACCTCTCCTGGTACCAGCTAACGATTGAGCCTAATACCCTGTTCGGCTCTCGCCCACCGGTGCTGCCGGACGACGACTCGCTGTGGGATATCTTCGAGCAAGGCCATCAGCTGCTGACCGCCGCGGGCTATCAGCAGTATGAAACCTCGGCTTACGCCAAACCGGGCTACCAGTGCCAGCACAACCTCAACTACTGGCGCTTTGGTGACTATCTCGGCATCGGCTGCGGTGCACACGGTAAGGTGACCTTCCCGGACGGGCGCATTCTGCGTACGGCCAAGACTCGCCACCCGCGCGGCTATATGGAAGGACGCTATCTGGAACGTCAGCATGACGTCGAAAACGCAGACAAACCGTTCGAGTTCTTTATGAACCGTTTTCGCCTGCTGGAGCCAGCGCCACGCGCGGAATTCAGCGCCTACACCGGCCTCGATGAAAGCGTGATCCGCCCGCAGCTTGATGAAGCACTGGCACAGAACTACCTGACCGAGTGCGAGGCGTACTGGCAGATCACCGAGCACGGCAAGCTATTTTTGAATTCGCTGCTGGAATTATTCCTTAGCGAATAATGCAACTTATATATTTGCCGTTATTAATAACGGCAAATATATACCTCATTTATTCCGATCTATCTAAATTAATTTTAACGAATAATACCCACATAAATATTTCAATAAAATATTAATAACCAGTGATGGATATTAAATAAATATAACCCAGCACACAAAAATCGCATTTAACGTATAGCCAGGTTAAAAATGTGAGAGCGTTAGCGTGAAGTTGTCTGACAACCAGGATAATATGTCATACAGAAACACAGACTATCCCGACAGATATAAACCACGATAATTAATGTGCATGGAGCCTATTAATGAAACCTCTCTCTTTTAGCAAAACGCTGATGTGCGCTTCTCTGCTCGCGTTACTTTCCACCGGGGCAACCGCCGCAGAAAAAGTGACGCTTAAGCTCGCGCATAATCTCGAGCGCAGCCACGTTGTTCACCAGGCCTTCGAGGAAATGGCGAAAGAAGTTAAGCAGCTGTCTGACGGCAAAATGACGCTCCGCATCTACCCTAGCAGCCAGATGGGCAGTGCGCGTGAAACCATGGAGCTGTTGCAAAACGGGGCGCTGGATTTAACTAAAGGCTCTGCCAGCGATCTGGAATCATTTGATAACGTGTACGCCATTTATAATCTGCCATTCCTGTTTAAAGACCAGAACCATTTTAATAAGGTCGTCTTTGGCGAAGTCGGTAAAGAAATTATGGAATCCACCAAAGAGAAAGGATTCTTCGCACTTTCGGCTTATGTTGCTGGTACCCGTAGTTTTTACGCCAAACAGCCTATTACTAAACCTGAAGATTTAAAAGGGCTGAAAATTCGCGTTCAGGCCAGCCCAACGACGATTAAAATGGTGGAATTAATGGGGGGGTCACCAACGCCTATTTCGTTCGGCGAAGTCTATACCGCCATGCAGCAAGGCGTCGTCGATGGTGCAGAAAATAACGTGCCGTCGTGGGTACAAACGCGCCATATCGAAATTGCGAAAGTCTTCTCTGAAGATGAGCATGCCTCCATTCCAGACTTCCTGGTGATTTCAACAAAAACCTGGGACAAGCTGACCCCAGAGCAGCAGCAGATTCTCGCTAAAGCGGCCAAAGCCTCAGAAGCCTATCAGCAGAAGTTGTGGGATCAGGTCGATGCCGACACCCGCGCACAGGCTAAAGCGATGGGCGGGGAGATCGTCAAAGTCGACAAAGCGCCGTTCCGTGCCGCCGTTCAGCCGCTGTTCGATGATTTCAGCAAAGATCCAAAACAGGCCGCGCTGCTGGCCAAATTTGAAGCCGCCGCAGAATAATCCCTTGCGGGCCAGCCCTTGGCCCGCCTTCACCAGGATAATAAACGATGATTTTCACCCGCACTAAACAGGCGGTGGACCGCACGATCGCCGCGTTCTCCGTCGCGGTCATGATCGCGCTGGTTATATGCGTCGTCTGGCAGGTTTTTAGCCGCTATGTGTTAAGCCAGCCCAGCACGCTTACCGACGAACTGGCACGCTTTCTGATGATTTGGGTTGGTCTGCTCGGGGCCGCCTATACCGTCGGCGCGCAGCGCCATCTGGCGATTGATTTACTGGCGATGACGCTGAAACCGCAAAAACAGAAGCTACTCAGCATCGTGATTAACTTGCTGATTTTTCTCTTTGCCGGTTCGGTGATCGTCACCGGCGGCCTGAAGCTTATCGATAAAACGCTCGCCACCTCGCAGGTGTCCGCTGCGATGCAGATCCCGATGGGCTACGTCTATCTGATCCTGCCATTAACCGGTCTCATCATGATGTTTTACGCCTTATGGTTCATCGTTAACGGCTTACTGAGCCTGAAAAATTCCGCGCAAGGAGCGTGCTAATGGACGGGTATATTGCCTTAACGCTGTTTGGTGCGTTCTTCGTGCTGGTGTTTATCGGCGTGCCGATTTCGTTTTCCATCGGTATTGCCACCGTCGCCTCCATGCTATTGATGTTCCCATGGGATATCGCGGTGATTACCGTTTCCCAACGCCTGGCGAACGGACTCGATAACTTCGCCCTGCTGGCGATCCCGTTCTTTATTTTTGCCGGTACGCTGATGAACAGCGGCGGCATTGCGATACGGTTGATCAACCTCGCACAGGTGATGGTTGGCCGCGTGCCCGGCTCGCTGGGCCACGTCAACGTACTCGCCAATATGATGTTTGGATCCATTTCAGGTTCAGCGGTTGCAGCGGCGGCAGCCGTCGGTGGGACGCTGCATCCGATCCAGACCAAAAAAGGTTACGATCCGGCATTCTCTACGGCGGTTAACGTCTCTTCCTGCATCACCGGCTTGCTGATCCCGCCGTCGAACGTGCTTATTGTCTTCTCCCTTACCGCAGGCGGCGTTTCTGTCGCTTCGCTGTTTATGGCGGGCTACCTGCCCGGCATTTTGATGGGCCTGGCTATCATGATCGTCTGCGCGATTATTGCCAAACGACGCGGCTATCCGGTTTCTGAGCGCCCAACCTGTGCGCAAGCAGCAAAAGCCTTCCTCGACGCGCTGCCAAGCCTGCTGCTGGTCTTTATCGTGATGGGCGGTATCCTCGGCGGGATTTTCACCGCCACCGAAGCCTCTGCCATTGCGGTAGTTTATACCTTTATCCTGTCGGTGCTTATCTACCGCGAGGTGAAGTGGCGCGACCTGCCTAAGCTTATCCTTGAGTCGGTGGTGACCACCTCCATCGTTCTGCTGCTGATCGGTTTTTCTGTGGGCATGTCATGGGCAATGACCAACGCCGATATCCCTTATATGATCAGTGACACGCTGATGGGGATCTCAGACAACCCGCTGGTCATTCTGCTGCTGATTAACATCGTGCTGCTGATCGTCGGTATCTTTATGGACATGACGCCTGCGGTGCTGATCTTCACACCAATCTTCCTGCCGATCGCTCAGGATCTGGGGATGGACCCGGTACATTTCGGGATCATGATGGTGGCGAACCTGTGCATCGGGTTGCTGACGCCGCCGGTAGGCAGCGCTCTGTTTGTCGGCTGCTCAATCTCAGGAGTGAAAATTCAGCAGCTCATCAAGCCGCTGCTTCCCTTCTATTTCGCCCTGCTGGTTGCGCTGATGATGATTACCTATATCCCGCAGATTTCCCTGTTTATTCCGCAGGTTCTGGGGCTGATGTAAGGTTTCACGCTCGTAAAAGGGAGGCTCGCCTCCCTTGTATCTTGCATTACGGAATCACGCCCTCTTTACGCAGCTTCGCCGTCCCTTCCTGCCAGACCTTAGCGTCACGCTCAAGGTCATCAATACTGAACGACACTCCCATCATCTGTTCATACAGCGCCTGGCGCTCTTTCTGCAGCGGTGCCAGTTGTTTATCTTTTTCCGCCATCTCAGCAGTCAGTTTGTCCCGCAACTGGATATGCTGGCGGTAGTACTCCTCTTTTGTTTTCTCTAGCACCACGTCACGGGCTGCGTGAATGGGAGCGCTATCGCAACCCGCTTTTTTCTGGCAGGCCGCCAGCGCTGGTTCATAAACGTTGAGATAGTACTGAGACTCAAATTTGGCAAAGCTATTTTTACGATCGAGTTCATTCAACTGTTGGACTTGCGCTCGTTGAAGCGCGCCACGATCGAGCTGCTTACCGTTTTCATCTGTTCCCCATGAACGTTTGATCTTTTCATCCTGAGCATCGAGCTTTTTCTTTAGCGCTTCATACTCTGCCTGCTGTTTCTGGATAAGCGTCTTACTGGCGGCGAACTGCGCGTCTATTCTGGCAAACTGCGCCATATAGCCGCTGTCGTTAACCACCAGCGCCCTGGAGAGATCTTTCTCGTGGCTAAAGGGGCGTCCCACGCTTTTGGCGGCCATTTGCATTGAGAAAAATTCGGTTTTCCAGCCTGAAGCCCTGGTTCCAACGGCAGTCATCATCGCCGAAAATTTTACCGGCTGGTCTTTTTTCCAGGTACGTTCGTAGAAAAGGTAGTCGCCAGCTGCGCCAAGAATACCGTAGAGATCGTCGTTAGACGCAATATCGCCCTCGACCATGTAGGTCGCGCGATTGCCTACCGATTCTAGCGGACTAAGCTTCAGTGCCCCAAGATGCATCAAGCCATCAGAGTGTTCGGCGAACTGCTGCTTAATAACATCATCAGTTGGCGTGTTGTCATCGGCAAAAGCGTGAAGGGAGATACTACTTAGCAGGAGCAGCCCGCATTTCCAGGCGAGTGTCATCGGCAAATTCCTTTTTATGAGTGAGGGTGCATCATACGGAATCTGCGAAGGGAAGAAGGATAAACGAAATCTGATTCTGACTACCGGCGAAAAGCAGGTAGCCAGTTAAGAAGGGGTTACTTCAGGGTGCCAACCAGCGCTTTGCGGCTCTCTTCCAGCGACACCACGCGACCACACACGTCTTTACCGAAAGCCTGGAAATCCGCCTCCTGGTTTTTCCATTCGTTCTGAATGGCCGTTTGTAGACCGCCTAAGCTCCCCAGCACGCCCTGAAGCGGGTTACCGCCGCCTTTCAGCACGGCCTTGGCGCCCATTTCGTTGATGCTGTCCTGGAGAATACCGCCCATCGCCTGGTTCACCAGCTGCTGCCCATCGGCGCGAACTTCGTCGATAGCTTTGTAGTGGAAGGTCAGGCCGTCGGTGCGGTGTTCAATAATGCGGTTCATCTGTGCTTTGAGCTGCGCATCGAGCTTGGTCAGACGCCCGCGCATGTTGCTGCTCTCGCCCACTTCTTTAGCGATGATTTTATCCAGCGCTACGCGACCTTTTTCAACGCGGCTACGTGCGCCATCGTCAATCCACGGCAGCGCGCTGCGCAGTTCGGTCTGGTAGTCTTTCGCCTGCTCGCGCTGGGCGGCACTCAGCGTGTAGACCTTGCCGTTGTAGGTCACATCGCCGGTTGGGGCGATCACCAGGTTGCCGTTTTCACCTTTCACCTGCACGGTTTTCGGGCTAAGAACGACATCATCGCGGGGGGTTACGCTGCACTGGTAGTCAGCATGGGCGGACATCGCCGTGAAGGTTAAAACTGCCGTCAGCAGCGTTTTACGCATCATCACTTTCCCTTAATATAAATCGGGCCAGCAAATGCCGGCCCCTTATACACTTCATCCTTCAAGTTGCCTCTGCGTTGGCTGCGTTCACTCCCCCCAGTCACGTACTTATGTACGCTCCTGGGGATTCGCTCTCTTGCCGCCTTGATGCAGCTTGAATGATTTCGTGTATATAGACTATTAGTCCCACCAAACGTCGAAAAGTTCGCTGGTGCGGACCTCTTCGTACTTGCGGTCTTCCAGCCACTTACGGACCAGCGCCTGGTGTTCTTCGGTGCATTTACCAATTTCCTGGGTGCAAATCAGACCTTCCCAGGCCAGATAGCCGCTGCCGTCAAAGGCCAGTTTGTTCGGCTCGATCACTTCATCGATAAACTGGTCGACTTGCTGATCAATCTGCTCTGCGCTGGTGCCTTCCGGGAAGCGCCATGCAACGGAGAAACCAATTTCCTGAAACTCTTCGATGTGCATCTTTTTACGCAAACGACGGCTACGATTCTTTGCCATTTTATTTCACCCTCTCGAACATTAAGTCCCATACGCCGTGGCCAAGACGATGACCACGCTGTTCAAATTTGGTTACCGGGCGCGATTGTGGGCGCGGTACATAGTCTTTACTTTCAGACAGGTTCTGATATCCGTCAATGGAGGACATCACTTCCAGCATATGTTCGGCATAGGCTTCCCAGTCGGTCGCCATGTGGAACACGCCGCCCAGCTTCAGTTTGCTTTTTACCAGCTCGGCAAACGGTACCTGAACGATACGGCGTTTATTATGACGCGCTTTGTGCCATGGGTCAGGGAAAAAGAGCTGAACCATGTTCAGGGAGTTGTCCGGGATCATCTTGTGCAGCACTTCGACCGCATCGTGGCACATCACGCGCAGGTTATCGACACCTTCTTCGTGTGCGGATGCCAGGCACGCGCCCACGCCCGGTGAGTGCACTTCAATGCCGAGGAAGTTCTGCTCCGGGCGCGCTTTGGCCATCGCCACCAGCGAAGCGCCCATCCCGAAACCAATCTCCAGCGTGACCGGTGCTTCGCGGCCAAACAGGGCGGCGAGGTCGACAGGCTCTTCGCTGAATTCAACGCCCATCACCGGCCAGTAGTTTTCCAGCGCGTGTTCCTGCCC
The DNA here is from genome assembly GCF_014218705.1 of Kluyvera sichuanensis. GTDB lineage: Bacteria > Pseudomonadota > Gammaproteobacteria > Enterobacterales > Enterobacteriaceae > Kluyvera > Kluyvera sichuanensis. The sequence continues at coordinate 26,083 of NZ_JABBJF010000011.1, forward strand.
TTTTGTCAGTCGCCCCTGGCGACGAACAAAACTACGAATGCGGCGCAGTGGGCGGCCGTTTTCATCAAATTCCGGTGAAATGACGTCGTTCTTCATAAAAATTAAGTCTGCTTGTGAGAGTGTTCGGGAAACGGGCATTATCCAAAGTTAGTTGCCGGATGCAAGCACCGGAAAGTTCCTGTTTACAGCATAGTACCGCTGTGCTGCAATCTGGCCCCTGAATAGTACGATACTGGAAACATAGCTTTGACCATGCAAGCGTCTCAATTTTCAGCCCAGGTGCTGGAGTGGTACGACAAATACGGGCGTAAAACCCTGCCCTGGCAAATTGAAAAGACGCCTTACAAAGTATGGCTGTCCGAGGTAATGCTGCAACAAACGCAGGTTACCACCGTCATCCCTTACTTTGAACGGTTTATGGCACGTTTTCCGACCGTAACCGATCTCGCCAACGCGCCGCTCGATGACGTGTTGCATCTGTGGACCGGGCTCGGCTACTACGCCCGCGCGCGTAACCTGCATAAGGCCGCGCAGCAGGTCGCTACGCTCCACCAGGGACGCTTCCCGGAAACCTTCGATGAAGTGGCCGCGCTGCCTGGCGTAGGGCGTTCCACCGCCGGGGCGATTTTGTCACTGTCGCTCGGCAAGCATTTCCCGATTCTCGACGGCAACGTCAAGCGCGTGCTGGCACGCTGCTACGCCGTGGGCGGCTGGCCGGGGAAAAAGGACGTTGAGAAAAAACTGTGGGATATCAGCGAGCAGGTCACCCCTGCGGTTGGCGTATCGCGCTTTAACCAGGCAATGATGGATCTCGGCGCGATGGTCTGCACCCGCTCTAAGCCGAAGTGTTCGCTCTGCCCGCTGGAGAACGGCTGCATCGCCACAGCGAATAGCAGCTGGGCGCAGTATCCGGGCAAAAAACCCAAGCAGACCATCCCGGAACGTACCGGCTATTTTCTGATGATGCAGAACGGCCGCGACGTCTTTCTCCAGCAGCGTCCGCCTAGCGGACTGTGGGGCGGTCTATACTGTTTCCCGCAGTTTGAGACCGAAGAAGCGCTGCGAGACTGGCTCGAGGCACGGCACATCCCTGCTGATACGCTGACTCAGCTAACCGCGTTCCGCCACACTTTCAGCCATTTCCATCTGGACATTGTGCCAATGTGGCTTACTGTGTCCTCATTCACGCCATGCATGGATGAAGGCAACGCTCTCTGGTATAACTTAGCGCAGCCGCCCGTCGTTGGGCTGGCCGCACCGGTTGAGCGCCTGTTGCAGCAGTTACGCGCCGATTCACTCGTTTAGCGAGCGGCGACATAAGAGGATTGATTATGAGCAGAACCATTTTTTGTACTTTCCTGCAGCGCGAAGCCGAAGGACAGGATTTCCAGCTCTATCCAGGCGATCTGGGAAAGCGTATCTATAACGAGATCTCGAAAGAGGCCTGGAAGCAGTGGCAGCAGAAGCAGACCATGCTCATCAATGAAAAGAAACTGAACATGATGAACCTGGAGCACCGTAAGCTGCTGGAAGAGGAAATGATCAATTTCCTGTTTGAAGGCAAAGATGTGCACATTGAAGGCTACACGCCGCCTGAAAAACAGTAAGGGCCCGACGGGCCTTTAAGACATCAACAACACGCGCTCCCGGAATAATGAAAAAATTACTCGCTCTGGCACTCATTGCGCCGCTGCTGGTCTCCTGTTCCTCAAAAAATAAAGGCGATACCTATAACGAGGCGTGGGTCAAAGACACCAACGGTTTTGACATTCTGATGGGGCAGTTCGCCCATAACATTGAAAACATCTGGGGCTTTAACGAAGTTCTGATAGCGGGCCCAAAAGACTACGTTAAGTATTCCGACGGCTACCAGACCCGTAGCCACATCAACTTCGACGACGGTACCATCACCGTTGAAACCATCGCTGGCACCGATCCCGCCGCGCGTCTGCGCCAGGCCATCGTCACCACCCTGTTAATGGGCGATGACCCCGGCTCGGTTGACCTTTATTCCGACGCCGACGATATCCAGATTTCCAAAGAGCCGTTCCTCTACGGCCAGGTGGTCGACAATACCGGCGAAGCCATTCGCTGGCAGTGGCGCGCCGAGCGCTTTGCCGACTACCTGTTGCAAACGCGGATGAAAAAACGCACCAGCGGCCTGCATATTATCTACAGCGTGACCATTAATCTGGTGCCAAACCACCTGGATAAACGTGCGCATAAATATCTGGGCATGGTGCGTCAGGCATCCCGTAAATACGGCGTCGACGAGTCATTGATTCTGGCGATTATGCAGACCGAATCCTCCTTCAACCCGTATGCGGTCAGCCGTTCTGATGCGATGGGGCTGATGCAGGTTGTGCAGCATACCGCCGGGAAAGACGTGTTCCGTTCGCAGGGGAAATCCGGCACGCCAAGCCGTAGCTACCTGTTCGACCCGGCCAGTAACATCGACACCGGTACCGCCTATCTGACGATGCTGAGCAACGTCTATCTGGGCGGTATCGATAACCCAACGTCACGTCGCTATGCGGTGATCACCGCCTATAACGGTGGCGCGGGCAGCGTGCTGCGCGTCTTCTCCAACGATAAAGTTCAGGCGGCGAATATTATCAACAGCATGGCCCCGGGCGACGTTTATCAGACCCTGACCACGCGCCATCCGTCTGCGGAATCACGTCGCTATCTGTATAAGGTGAATACCGCGCAGAAGAGCTATCGTCGCAAGTAATAATTCTCACACTATCAGGCGCTCTCATCTCTAACTCACCGGGATGAGAGCGGCCTTCCCACCAACTCCCGCTATAAAAATGTTACTTTTGTCACTAAATCGTTTTGCAAAGTAAGAATAATTGCAAAATTTTGCGGTGCTTAACAATGTCTCGCTATCCACGTTGATAGAATCAGCGCAAATAACGCCTCTGAATGTTATCTAAGCAACACACCCAGCCAAATTTTGTGAGGAAAGTAACATGAATTTAAAGCTGCAGCTTAAGATACTGTCGTTCCTGCAGTTCTGTCTTTGGGGGAGCTGGCTCACCACGCTCGGCTCATACATGTTTGTTACGCTTAAATTCGACGGCGCATCTATCGGCGCGGTTTATAGCTCCCTCGGTATCGCTGCCGTCTTTATGCCAACGCTTCTCGGCATCGTGGCGGATAAGTGGATCAGCGCCAAATGGGTTTACGCCTTCTGTCACCTGGTCGGGGCCGGTACGCTGTTTATGGCGGCCGAAGTCACCACACCGAGCGCAATGTTCTTCGTTATCCTGCTCAACTCGCTAGCCTATATGCCAACGCTGGGCCTGATTAACACCATCTCTTACTACCGCCTGAAAACGGCCGGTCTGGATATCGTTAACGATTTCCCACCAATTCGTATCTGGGGCACTATCGGCTTTATTCTGGCGATGTGGGCGGTGAGCTTCTCCGGCTTCGAGCTGAGCCATATGCAGCTGTATATCGGTGCCGCGCTGTCGGTCGTGCTGGTGCTGTTTACCCTGACCCTGCCGCATATTCCGGTCTCTAACCAGCAGCAGAAACAGAGCTGGACCAGCATGCTGGGGCTGGATGCGTTTGCGCTGTTTAAAAACAAGCGCATGGCAATCTTCTTTATCTTCTCCATGATGCTGGGCGCAGAGCTGCAGATCACCAACATGTTCGGCAACACCTTCCTGCACAGCTTCGATAAAGATCCGCTGTTTGCGACCAGCTTTATCGTGCAGCACGCGTCGGTGATGATGTCGATTTCGCAGATCTCTGAAACCCTGTTCATCCTCACCATTCCGTTCTTCTTAAGCCGCTACGGCATCAAGAACGTGATGCTGATTAGTATCTTCGCATGGATGCTGCGCTTCGGCCTGTTCGCCTACGGCGACCCAACGCCATTCGGCACCGTGCTGCTGGTCCTGTCGATGATTGTTTACGGCTGCGCCTTCGACTTCTTCAACATCTCCGGTTCGGTGTTCGTTGAGAAAGAGGTTCGCCCGGAAATTCGCGCTAGTGCGCAGGGCATGTTCCTGATGATGACCAACGGCTTCGGCTGTATCCTCGGCGGTATGGCGAGCGGTAAAGTGGTTGAGATGTATACCGTAGACGGCATCACCGACTGGCAGAGCGTATGGCTGATTTTCGCTGCCTACTCTCTGGTTCTGGCGGTGGCGTTTGTTGGGCTGTTTAAATACAAACATGAGCGTACGCCTGCCGGTGTGCAGACGGTTGCCCACTAAGGCACGGCCCCCTCACCCCGGCCCTCTCCCCACGGGGGAGAGGGAGAAAAACGTCCCGGATTCTGTTATTAATCACTGCACCTAACAGTCCCCTCTCCCCCACGGGGAGAGGGTTAGGGTGAGGGGGAAATCCCACTCCCTACTTCAAAACATACCCATACAACCGACTAATCCCGTCAGCATCCTTCTCGCTGTAAACCCCCTGAAGCTCCGGCGAAAAGCCCGGCAGCAGGTTCACGCCCTCTTCCAGCGCCAGGAAGTAGCGCTGTACCGCACCGCCCCACACCTCGCCCGGCACCACGCATAGCACGCCCGGCGGGTACGGCAGTGCCCCTTCGGCAGCAATGCGCCCTTCCGCTTCGCTGATACGCACCAGCTCAACGTTGCCGCGAATAAACTCACTGTTGGCATCCTGCGGGTTCATCACTACCGCCGGCAGGCTGGCTTTGCGGAACATTGCCTTTTGCAGATCCTTCACGTCGAAGCTGACGTACAGGTCGTGCATCTCCTGACACAGTTCACGCAGGGTGTAGTCGCGATAGCGCACCGGGTATTTGTTGTAGATGGTCGGCAGCACGTCGGCCAGCGGCGTATCGTCTTCAATATGCTGTTCGAACTGACCGAGCATCGCCACCAGCTGCGCCATTTTCTCAGCGGATTCCGCTGGCGTCAGCAGGAAGAGGATCGAGTTGAGATCGCACTTCTCCGGCACAATGCCGTTTTCACGCAGGTAGTGCGCGAGGATCGTCGCCGGGATGCCAAACTCGGTGTACTCGCCGGTTTGTGCATCAATGCCCGGCGTAGTCAGCAGCAGCTTGCACGGATCGACGAAGTACTGATCCTGCGCGTAACCGTCAAAACCATGCCAGCGCGCACCCGGCGCAAAGCTGAAGAAACGACGTTCGCTGGCGATAGTTTTGGTCGGATGATCCTGCCACGGGCGGCCGTCGACGATCGGCGGGATAAACGGCTGGATCATCTTGCAGTTCGCCACAATCGCTTTACGCGCTTCAATGCCCAGCTCAACGCACTCCGCCCACAGGCGGCGGCCGCTCTCCCCTTCATGGATTTTGGCGTTCACGTCCAGCGCCGCAAACAGCGGGTAGAACGGGCTGGTTGAAGCGTGCAGCATAAAGGCGTTGTTCAGCCGCTTGTGCGGGCAGAAACGTGCCTGGCCGCGAATGTGATTGTCTTTCTTGTGGATCTGCGAGGTCTGCGAGAACCCGGCCTGCTGTTTGTGCACCGACTGAGTGACAAAAATCCCCGGATCGTTTTCGTTAAGATCCAGCAGCAGCGGCGAAGTGTCCGCCATCATGTCGATAAACTGCTCGTAGCCCACCCACGCGGAATCGAACAGGATGTAGTCGCAGAGGTGGCCGATTTTATCCACCACCTGACGGGCGTTGTAAATCGTACCGTCATAGGTACCAAGCTGAATGATCGCCAGGCGGAACGGACGCGCGTCATCGGCTTTCTCTGGCGCCACGTCGCGGATCTGCTCGCGCAGATAGCTATCGTCAAAGCAGTGGTCGTCAATGCCGCCGATAAAGCCGAACGGGTTGCGCGCCGCTTCCAGGTAGACCGGGGTTGCCCCAGCCTGAATCAACGCGCCGTGGTGGTTGGATTTGTGGTTGTTGCGGTCGAACAACACCAGATCGCCGCGAGTGAGCAGCGCGTTGGTCACGACCTTGTTAGCCGCCGAAGTGCCGTTCAGCACAAAGTAGGTTTTATCGGCGTTAAAGACCTTCGCCGCGAACTTCTGCGCGTGCTTGGCTGAGCCTTCGTGGATCAGCAGATCGCCGAGTTTCACGTCGGCATTGCACATGTCAGCACGAAACACGTTCTCACCGAAAAAGTCATAGAACTGGCGGCCCGCCGGGTGCTTTTTAAAGAACGCGCCGTGCTGATGACCCGGACAGGCAAAGGTGCTATTGCCCATTTCAACGTACTGGGTCAGGGTGTCGAAGAACGGCGGCAGAAGATCTTCTTCGTAGCGACAGGCTGCCGTTTCCAGCTCCAGCCACTCCTGCTCTTTTCCGCTAATCACCGCATTCACGCCTTCCGGCACGCCGATCGCGTCCGCCGTCAGCACGAAGATCGGCAGGTTAAAGCCAGTACGTTTGAGTAATGCCAGGATGCCGCTGTGGCTATCCGCCACCGTAATGACGACTGCTGCCACATCGGTAAAGTCGGTGCCGTCCAGCGCTACCACGCTGCGATGGGTGGAGAGACGGGAGACCAGTTCGCGACTGGCAGCAATGTGCATTGATTTCATAAGCGCAACGACCCACTCAGGGAGAGTAAAAGCCCCGGACAAAGCCTCTGGCTTTGCCCCATAAAGCGTCTGGGTGCAACTGGGTTACAGCTCCGACCGCCAGACATCAGTAAAAGCAGACATGGTCTAATCTTACTGTTGTCCTGCAGTGAGCGTGCGTTGGCTTCACCGCATGGTGAGCAATGAGAAAGGGGCAGACCTTCGCGAGCAGGCGAAGTGGCATTGGCGATGTAATGGCAAAGATGTCATTGCAGGCGGCCCCGATTCAGGAAAGGAGAAAATTCGCGCAATCATGGCACCATTCCCCAGGGGGTGCAAGACGAAATTTTTATGCACTTATACCACGGAGAAACAAGCACTGAACCGATTAATCAGTCCATAATAATGCAGGACTTATCGATAAGTAACAGGAGTTAACGTGGTAATAGGCCCATTTATTAATGCCGGCGCGGTGCTGGTCGGCGGCTTGATCGGTGCGCTGCTCAGCCAGCGTTTACCCGAGCGTATTCGCATTTCAATGACCTCGATTTTTGGCCTTGCCTCGCTGGGGATTGGCCTTCTGCTCGTTATCAAATGCGCCAATATGCCGGTGATGGTGCTCGCAACGCTGGTCGGCGCGCTGATTGGTGAGTTTTGCTTTCTGGAAAAAGGCATCAATAAAGCCGTTTCCAGCGTACAAAAGCGGATGCTCAAGCCGGGAAAAAGCAGCCAGCACGAGAACTTTATTCAAAGCTTCGTGGCGATTATCGTACTGTTCTGCGCCAGCGGGACGGGGATTTTCGGGTCGATGCATGAAGGCATGACCGGCGACCCGACCATTCTTATCGCCAAGTCGTTTCTCGATTTCTTCACCGCGATGATCTTTGCCTGCTCGCTCGGTTTTGCCGTCTGCGCCATCAGCGTGCCGATGCTTATCATCCAGCTCTCGCTGGCGTTCTGCGCCTTCCTGATCCTGCCGCTGACCACCCCCGCCATGATGGCCGACTTCACCGCCGTCGGCGGCCTGTTGCTGCTGGCTACCGGGCTGCGCATCTGCGGGATTAAGATGTTTGCGGTGGTGAATATGCTGCCTGCGCTGCTGCTGGCGATGCCGATTTCTGCGGCCTGGACGGCGTTTTTTGCCTGACGCAGTGTGTAAAACGGGCAAAGTGGTGATAGATTGTGCAACTCGCCGCAAATTTTATAAATTTCGTTGACGAGTCGAGGCGATTACGGTTTAATGCGCCCCGTTGCCCGGATAGCTCAGTCGGTAGAGCAGGGGATTGAAAATCCCCGTGTCCTTGGTTCGATTCCGAGTCCGGGCACCACTATTTAAAGAACCCAGCCTATGGCTGGGTTTTTGCTTTTCAGGGATATCACAACGCGTTCAATCCCCCTCCTTCACCGCCTTTACCGCTTGCTTAATCTCTTCGCGCAGTGCTTTCATTTCATCGTTGTCCGGGATCAGCACAATGCAGCCTCCGGCAATCTTCACCGTGACGCCTGTTCCCGTGTCGAAACCGACCTCTTTTAGCCATTTTCCGCTGAGATTCAGGGAGGGCGGCTGGTATTGCCTTGCTGAAGGACATAGCTGACGGTGTAGCGGCGCTCGGTTTTTATCGGTGTGGCGGATGATGGGTGAGTCTGGGTAGGGATCGTAGCCATAAGGGGCAACCTTCAACAAGCAGTCAATAATGCCGCCATCGAAGAGGCTAATCCCGGCACCTGATTTTGCAGATGCCAGGCAAAGGTACTGCTATCACTTACAGGCCGCAAGCGGTTTTCATACGCTAATCAAATCATCACGTTAATCTGGAATTCGCCTCGCAAAACGTGCCGACACTGCGCCCTCATTGATACACAAACGTCACCCCAATAATCGACTGCACGTTCCCCGCCGTCACCTGACCGCTGGTTCGCGCGTAGTTGGCCGTTAACCCCAGGCTGACGGCAGACGTCGTCACCGTGCCAAGCGACACCGTGCTATTAGCAGGAAGTACGCTGCCGTTGCGCGTAAGCTGCACGCCAATCCCCTGTGCCGGTGAGGCCGAGGCGGTGTTGGTGAAGATGGAGTTCGCCGCATCCGCCGTGGTGCCTGAAAGGTAGTAACCCAACTTCTGACTCTGCGCACAGTAAACCGTCAGTGGAATGGCCGTGGAGCCGGGGTAATCCGGTAGCGTCACCGTTATGTTGCGCGAGGAAACATCGCAGCCGCCGGTCGGTACCACCACGTTATTGTTGGCGTAGATATTCCAGATAAACTGAAAATCATCGCTGTTCTTGTTGTTGGTCTGGCGCAAGATCATCCTCGCAATCAGCGTGCCGGAGCTAATTGCCACACCACCGGCGGAGCTAATTGGCGTCAAATAGAGCACCGTAGGCCAGGGCTTGTCGGTCTTTGAGTTATAGATCAGGCGCGATGTTTCGGTAGTGGTGGGAAACGGGTAGCTGGTACCGTTATATTTCACGGTGCCGGAAAAGCTCGACAGCACCCCGCCGTAGGCCGAGCCGCGCTGCAGCGTCACATAGTCGGTGATGGTCTCCGGGTAGTCGTTATGACAAAAAATCTGCGTCGAGAGATCGACCACCAGGTTTTGCCCCACGTTTACCGCAGGCGCAAGATCCACATAAACGTTAGCGCTGCCGCCGCCGATGGGGATGGTCGTACCGTTCGCCGTCTTACAGGCAAACGACCAGGCGTTAAACGACCAACCAGCCAGCAGCAGCGTTGTCAGTAGGGCTATCACGTTTTTCATTACTCTCTTCTCCTGGTCAGGCGTAGGTATAGGTGACGTTGATGACCGTCTTAATGGTGCCCTGGGTCGCACCGCCGTTCACCGACAGCGCCCTCACCTGCAGCGGGAAATGCGCAGACTGCGATGCTTCGTCCACCGTCACCGTCGTGGTAGCGCCGGTGTTCAGCGTGTTTCCGCCGTTGTCCTGGAGCTCAAGCTGGATGTTTTTGGCGGTGCCCTGATTCTGGTAGTAGCCAGTGGCGTCCGCCGTGCCGCTAAAGCTGGCGATCACCCTTGATGTGCCGACAGGGCAGTTGCTGAGTTCAAGCGCCACGCTGTGCCACGCGGAAGCTGAGCCCGCGGAAAGCAGGCTAAAGGTATAGAGGTCACCAAGCTCGACGCTGGCGTTGGTGGTCGATACCGTGCACGGCTTTGCCACCACTTTACCGTTGACGGTGATGGTGACATCGGCAGCCCACAGCGCCGGAGAGACCGCCATCAGGGCTAACGCCCACAGCCAGCCGTAATAAACCCGTTTCATCTGCGCCTCCGCTTACTGAAATTCAAGAGTGAACGTCGCCGTGGCGTTAACGTGGCCCGGGGTGACCGGCACCTGCGTCGCCATCAGGCGGGCGTAAAAGTTCAGCGTGTTAGTCTGGCCGGGGGTGAGCGTCGTCCATGGAATGGTCGACGATGCAGCGTTAATCGGCAGCGTGGTCTGCTGCCCGTTGAGGATCTGCACCCCCATTCCTGCCGCGGCAGACGCGCCACTGCCCAGCTTTAACAGGCTGGTATTGCCGTTATCCGCCACGCCGGTAAATCCCACCTTCACTGCGCTGACCGCCCCGCCGCACGGCGAGAGCACGATGCGAAACGGGACGGCGGGCGTAGTTGCGCCAACGGCGTCGAACTGTTTAGCGGCGTTGTTCATCAGGTCGACGGTAAAATCCTTCGACTCTCCCGCCACGGCGCAGCCGTTATCCCTGACGTTGCCGGTAATGGTTATCGTGCTATCTGCCGCTAGCGCGCAGGTAGCCGTCAGCGCCAAGCACACGCTGAGCAGATAAAAGGGAGTTCTCATTATTCTGTCCTTAGCGGCACACGGCCGATAGCTGAATCAGCGTCTGTTCCAGGCTCTCATTTGGGATGCGGTAGTCCGCCACGCAGCGGGCATCGTCGCCTTCGCCCCATACCACCTGAACCTTCCCGGCAAGCGGCATACCGCTCAGGTAAACGAGGCCGTTATCCGCCACGATGCTGCTGTTCTGATTGTCTGCTGAAGTCACCACCGCACCGAAAGGCACCAGCTTGCCGCGATGTGTGAGCGTCATTAGCAGCTTCATCCCTACCCGCGTTTTAAACTTCGCCCGCACAATCGCCCCGTGAGTGGGCACCACGTTGACCACCGCGTCGTCTAAATCGACGTTATCTGCCAGCGAGTTGGTGTCGAGCGCCACGCGGTTTTCACGATACTCGGTGGCGTACGGCAGGACGGCGTAGCCGCGCCAGTCGGTGCGCACCCCGGTCTGGTTTTCCACCCTTGTGCCTTCCGCACCCGGCGCGCTCACCAGCACAACCGTGTCGTTCAGCGGTTGGCTTAGCGTCACGCCATTGGCATGCGCCAGCACGCCGCCGCTCATGCCGTAATAGAGCTGCTTCAGGCTGTCGCTGTGGCTGTAACCGACGTTGGCGTTACCATAACCGCCGCGATAGTTCAGTGCCGCATAGCCGGTGCTGCCGCTAGAGCCTTCCCCGCCGCTGGCGTAGCCGGTCTGCACGCTGTAGCTCAGGTTGTTATCTTCCAGCAGCGTGCCGTACAGCCCGGCCAGGTTGCTCATGCGACCGTTAAGATCGTCAGACATGCTGTAGCTGGCGCTGGCGTGTCGCCAGACGGATTGGTTGTCTGAGCGCAGCCAGTGGCTGAATGGAATGTTGACGTTCACGGCCAGCATCTGGTCACGCCCATCCTGCCAGGCGTTTTTGGTCAGGCTGTAGCTCAGCGTCCAGTTGATGTCACTGACGGCGGTATTCAGCCCGACCTGGAACTGTTCATCCGCGCTGTCGGTTCCCCAGTAGCTTTGGCGGCTACCGCTTACGTAAAGGGTGGCGGTACGGCCTAGCTGCTGGGTCACGCTCACCTGCACCTTGCCCCGTTTGCTATAGGCCAGGTTGTAGTAGTCGGTGAATTTCGGCTTCACGTAAACCGGCCCGTCCTCGGTCACTACGCTATGGCCGCTCATGCGCTGGTAGGTAGTATCGGCAAAGCTGTAGTAGCCCTGCGTGGAGTAGCGATAGCCCACCAGTTGAATATTGGTACCCAGTTCGCTGAGCGATTTGTTATAGAGAAATCGTACCGACTGGCCCTGCTGTTCACTGTCATCGGGCAGCGTGGCGTTGGCCTGGGTGATATCCACCGACAGCGCGCCCAGATCGCCCATATTTTTCCCGACGCCCAGGTTAAAGGCGCGATAGCGGTCTGCCAGTTGGGTGCCACCATAGAGCGTCCATCCTGCCGGTAGCCCGTGCATCAGCGTGCTTTGAAAGAAGGTAGGATCTTCCTGGAGATCGTTGCCGCTGCGGTATTTCCCGGCAGTCAGCGCGTAGCGGGTGTGGCCTTCACGCTGCAGGACCGGAACCGAAGAGTACGGCACGGTGAAGCTCTGAACGCTGCCGTCCGCCTCTTTGATGGCGACCTGAAGATCGCCGCCGTTGCCCGCCGCATAGAGATCGTTAATGGTGAAGGGACCCGGCGGCACCGTACTGTGGTAAATCTCATAGCCGTTCTGTTTGATAGAGACCTGGGCCGTACCACGCGCAATACAGTGGATCACCGGCGCAAAGCCTTTCTGGCTATCCGGCAGCATATTGTCATCGGATGCCAGCTGCGCTCCGCGAAAGTTAATGCCGTCAAAGACGTCGCCGTTGGTGTAGCTGTCGCCTAGCGTCAGGCGCGAGCGAAACGGCGTGATATCACGTTCCAGCCAGGTGTTGACGTGCTGCCATTGATTCTGGCTGGTTGAACCGCTGCTGTAGCTCCAGGTGCTGTTATCACGCAGCCGCCACGCGCCAACGTTGAGCCCGCTTTGCAGGTTTAAATAGGCGTACTGGCTGCTGCCACCAACGCGGTTTTGTACGTTATTACCGGTGAAGTTGTAGTTCAGCAGCCCGGCGGTGATCCCGTTATCCCACAGCTCAGGCGAAATATAGCCGCGCGCTTGGTTTCCCATATAGGCCTGAGGAATGGTCAGGTACAGACGCTGCTGGCCGACGTCCAGGCGGATGGTCGCATCCTTGATCATCTCCGTAAACGGTACACAAGCATCAGGCTCTAGCGCTTCCATTCCCTTAATCACAGCCGTATTAAGCCCCATGCTGGCAAGCTGGCCGCGCGTCAGGCACGGCATCAAACCGTGGCCGTTTTCACCGGCGCTGAAGGTGACATCACGAGTGGTCATAAAGCCATCGTTCAGATAGATATCCATACGATAGGTGCCCGGCGGTAGCTCCTGCCCCTTCTCAAAGCTAGAAAGATCCGCGACGGCAGCCGGGTCGTCGGCCAGAAAACGCGGGTTAAAGTAGAGCTCCGCCTGAGCGAGAAAGGCCGGTGAAGCGAGCAACGTCGCAACGGAGAGTTGCGTCAGCCGTATACGTCGGGCCTGCAAATGGTCGAGGCCAAATTTCAGATATGACATAGTCCCTCCGGTTCGACATCGCCCGGCAGTCTGTTCTTATTCTGTTCAAGGGATACGGGAAATTCCCGTTGTTTAACGCATCACGCCGATGACGCGCGGCGTCAGTGCACCGTAGTCATTAATAGTTCTGTAGGTAATCTCGCCGCTCGCCTCATCCGGAATTTTCACGCTGGTTTCGCCCAGCGGTGGCACCAGCGCGTTTTCCAGCCCACGCGTGCCCACGCTAAGTTCGGTAACCGTCAGGTAATAGGGCGAAGGGTTGATAAGCGTGAGCTTGCCGGCGTTGCGACGAAACGTCAGTTTCTGAGCAGCCTCTTCCGGCGGCATGGCAAGCTTAGCCGGGCGGTAGTAGAGCTTGATGCGGCTGATAATCGCCAGTTGCAGGGTGTTGTCGTTAAGCTTAGATTTGTCCATCGCCGGAATGGCTTTGACGTTCATCCAGAACAGGCTTTCTCTGTCCTGTGGCAGCTGGTTATTGGAGGCGTCGAGAATACGTAAGGTGTTCTCTTTTTTTCCCTGCATCGCAAACAGCGGCGGCGTCACCACAAAGCGTCCGTCTTTCGTTCCCGCAGCGTTTTCCACCCATGACTGGATCAGGTAGGTGCCGTTTTCATCGGTGTTGGTGACCGCCAGCGGAACCTGCTTTTGCCCTGCCGGGTAAATCACGCGGGTCGCCCCCAACGCCACGCCCGCTTCCGCGCGCGAAACCAGCCCGGTTGCCACCATCAGCAGCCCGAACACCATCATCAACGTTCTTTTCATGTTTACCCTTGTTGTACTTACCGTCATATCCTGCGTTCGGTTCATTACTGGTAGGTCAATGCAAACCAGGCCTGCGCATTGGCCGTACCGCCGACGACCTGCCGAGCGGTCGATCGGTACTTCGCCACAAAGTGCAACGTGGTCGGCCCGTCGTGGAGCCGCACCCAGCGCACGGGATCGTCGTTCAGCGCAATTCGCCCGCCCTGGTCATCAAACAGCGCGATACCAATACCGGTAGCAATCCCCGCGCCTTCGCCCACCGAGAGCACGTTCGGGTCTTTGCCATCAGCCACGCCCTGAAATGACACGCCGACGTGTTGACTGACCTCGGTGCTGCAATCTTCAAGATGGATATCAAAAGCAATCGGGTTGGACTCTTCGCCTACCGCATGAAAACGATGGCTGCTGACCTGGCCCATTTTTACCGTCATCAGGCGATCCCCCGCCGCGACGCTACAGGCTTCAGCGACGACGACGCCCTGAAAGCGCATATTTCCGCCGGGGACCGTCACGTTCCAGTGATTTCCAGCCAGCGCCACGGCTGGCGACATGGCAACCAGCAGGCCCCATTTCATCCATTGCATCGTTATCATCTCCGTTCCTTCACGGATAACTGGGCCCCCCTGGCCCCGAACGTCGTCCCTGCCGAATGGGTTACTCGTACTGCACTTTGAAGGTGGCGTCAGCGTTCGCCGCACCCGCGGTTGCCGCACCGGTGGCGTAGTAACGCGCCTGGAACGGAATCACGTTGGTACCATCGTTCAGCGTGGTCGCGCTGCTGAAGGTGGCGCCGTCTAATGCCAGCGGTTTGCCTTTGTTGTCGAGGATCTGAATACCGACGTTAGACGCGCCGCCGGAAGCTGAACCTTGCAGCGCCAGAACGGTGGTATTGGTGGTATCAATCGCCGTGCCGGAGAAGGCCACTGACGCTTTGGTAGAGACGGTGGTATCGCAGTCGTTCAACTGAATGTTAAAGCCCACTGCGGAGCTGGTGCTGCCCGCCGTCGCCAGTTTTGCGGAACGAACCTGGCCCATCTGCACGGTCTGGTCGATAGAACCGGCATCAACGGCGCAGGCAGCGTTAACGACTTCACCTTTAAAATGAACGGTACCGCCATTTACGGTCGTGGTATCCGCCGCTAATGCAGCGGTTGAAGCCATAGACAGCGCAGAGATAATAACCAGCGCGACTTTATTAATTTCCATAAAACCTACTCCTTATTAATAGAGAATCTTATTCTCATTTTGTTAAAAACAGCGATAAGAGGTGATAGCGGAAGCATCACCAGACACGTTTTTTATTACTTAAGTGAAATTTCCCTGCTCATGGCAATAGTGCCATTGCTGACCACCAGCAATGGCACTACCACCGTCGATTGAGCTTAGAAATATCGAGATAAAAAGAGAGCGCCGCAGCATTATTTCCGCGCAGGCCAAACATCCTTTTAGTTTTCTGCCTCACATAATAAATATGTTTCTCACTGAACCCTGCTAGCTTATTTATTTGGGATACTGAATATCCTTCGCATAGATAGCGAAAAACAGTCAGCTCTTTCTCAGAGAAATCTCTCCGATCGTAAATAGATTTACCCGCCTTATACAGGCATGAGTAAAGATCGGAAAAGCCTATTTTTTCAGAGACTAGCCAAGGAAAAGGCCCCTGAAAATCGCCCCCGGAAGACGCTTCCATCTTGTATAGCAGTACAATTCGACAACGAGAAGTCGGTGAAGCCAATAAACTAAGTATCCGATGTCGCTCTACAACATCAGAAATATAAACAACGAAGATATCTCGAACCGATGTGCTTAAGTAGCACTTCGACCTCAATTGCCGAGAGTGGATCGTTGAAACGTTGCCATCCTGGATAACATCATCATCCTGTAATGCCAAAAGAAAAAAACTGTTATCCGAGATAATACATTGCCTCATATATTACCCCAACGTCCTGGTCTGAGTTTTTATCTAATATCCGTAGTTCCTGATTCTATAAATCTGTTTGCTAAATTTCGGTTTAATTATATACACAGTGAATATATATCGTCAAAAACGATCAATTAATTATTATTGATAGATATAATCAATTGATTAAAGGAATATAGATCGTCTTAATCGATCAATTATTTAATAAAAACAAGTAGATCAATGAAATAGATAATCGTGTTTTAGGATTTTTCCATTAATAAGATTTTGCTCGTACTGATACGTCCGCGACTCAATTTGTAATTTTATGTAAAGAGCGTGTTCAGATTCATAATTTAACTTATTTTTCACATTCAAATAAATTGATCTAAATCAATTAACGACAAATAAACAAAAATACAATTATTGATTCACAGCAATTTAAACCGCTCAATTTAATCCATTTTGGGGAGTCATTACGGTAATAAAACGCCCCAATGAGAGTATAGGCGCTGCTTTTCGACAGGGAGGAATGGAAGACGGTGGGAATGAACAACGACCTCAGGCGCAGCATCTCATAGGAGGCGCTGCGCCATGGCATAGATTCAACATGCTATTTCAGGCTTTCAACAATGGAATCCGCGAGTGTTTCCGGGCAGGCAAACCCTGACTCCACGCGATGCGTCAGCAGTTTAGATCCGTACTGGCGGGTAATCTGCGGCAGGCAGGCATCGTGAAACGCTTTAAGATCGGCAAAATAGTCCAGCGTATATTCGCTCTCCCCCGCCCGGCCACGCGCCATGCAGGCGTTAAAGCACGACTCCACGTCCCGGTCGACGTAAACCACCAGGTCAATCTGCGGGTAGCACTTCAGGTAATGCTTTATTTGATAGAAATAGGACATATAGCGGGCCGATGGCTGTTCGGTCATCAGGAAGTTAACGTGGCAGAACACGATATCGCTAAACAGCGAACGCTCAATTACGTAATTGCCGTCTGGAATATCCTGTAAAAGCGCCTGTCGGCTGCGGGTAATATAAAGCTGGAAAGCCACCCTCGCATCCGCATCGCGGGGGTTTTCGACGAAGACCTGCAGCAGCTCGAGAAACACAGGGTCTTCATCCACCGGCTCTCGAATGACTTTCCAGCTGACGCCCGTTTTCTCGGATAGCGCCTGAGCCAGGGGGTCAAGCAGCGTGGTTTTTCCTGCGGCAATATTGGCCTCAATAGCGACAATCTTCATGTCAGCACCCTAATGATTTAACGAATTGATGCAGCGTCAGCATGACGCTCCGTGTGACTTGCGGGGCAGTCTGGTCCTTCGCAGTATAGATATTCCTGATATTCGGCAACGTGGAGTAAAGGCTGTTCGCGGCAGCACTCCTGCTCGCCGTAATCGACTCGCGTCGACGCGTTTGTGAAGAATGTCAGCATGGCGTTTTACACTATCGGGAGGGCTTCCCCATCAACGCTGATGGGGAAGCGGCAGGGTTAGGATTTTTTCGCGCTGTAGACTTCGTCACCGGAGAATTCAGGTTCGGCCCAGAAGTTGATGTTGAACTGCGCATCGTCGGTCATCTCGATACGGTGCCAGTACTGTGGCGGGCTGGTCGCGAAGCTACCGGCATTAATCACCACTTTAACCTCCGGCTCGGTGGCCTCGCCATTGGCGAAACCGTAGTAGGTCACCGTCCCTTCCATCACGCAGAGCTGACCAAAAATACCGGCGGCGGTGTTGTGGTGGCTGAGCAGCGCAGCAGGCACGTTGTCTTTCGTAAAGAATGGGGTGGAACGTTTGATGGTCCAGTTTTTTGGAATTCTGAGATGGCTCATAATGACCTCCGCTTCATAAGATGCATTTAAAATACATCTTTAAGATTTCACTGTAAAGGCATTATTGCGAATAAATCTCATTACCATGAAGCGATGCTATCGTTACAAACGACAAAACCAGCCTGACGGCTGGTTTTGAGAGGACGGTCTGCGCGACCTATGCTTTGGTTATCAGTACCGGCACGCTCTTATAAGCGGGTGTCAGACTTTTCGTGTCCACCGCATCCAATGAGAGCAGCACATTCGCTTCCGGCAGATAGGCTCCAATCGAACCGCTCGCCATGCTGTAAACCACCACCGTCAGGCCGAGCATCGCGCGGCCTTCGCTCGGCTTGCCGTTATCGTCCAGCGCCTGAATATTAATCACATCGCCTTCTACCAGTCCGCGCGAATCGGCTTCTGCCTGGCTTAAGAAGGCCACGTCGCGACGCCCAGTGATCCCACGATAGCGGTCGTTCATGCCATAAATGGTGGTGTTGTACTGATCGTGGCTGCGCAATGTTGCCAGCACCAGCGCATCGGCGGGCTGCAGCTCGCGCTCCACGGCGCGCTGGCGGCTCACCACAAAGTTAGCCTTGCCGGTGGGGGTATTCCACTCACGGCGCGAGGCTGGCGTATCCATGCGGAAACCGCCCGGCTCGGCAATGCGGGCGTTATAGTGGGCAAACGCCGGGATCACGTCGGCAATCGCGTCGCGGATCAGCGCATAGTCGCCCATCATCGCTTCCCAGTTCACCGGGGAGTTCGGCAAGGTGGCGCGCGCCATCTCCGCCACAATCGCTGGCTCTGACTTCAACCAACGCGAAGCGGGTTTCAGCGCGCCGCAGGAGGCATGCACCATCGACATTGAATCTTCCACGGTTACCGACTGAATCCCGCTAGCCTGCATATCGCGCTCGGTTCGACCCAGCGCTGGCAGCAGGTAGTTGTGTTTCGCCATCAGCAGATGCGAACGATTTAACTTTGTCGCCACGTGCACCTGTAGATCGAGCTTTTTCATCGCCTCAAAGGTGCGCTGCGGCTGCGGCATCGCCACTGCCAGGTTACCGCCCATGCAGATAAGCGCTTTGGCGTCGCCACGTTCGATGGCGCGAATGCTCTCCACGCTGGAGCGACCGTGTTTGCGAGAGACGCTGATGTTAAAGCGCCCTTCGAGCCGCAGCAGAAATTCCTCTGACGCCGCTTCATTAATTCCTACCGAGCGGTCGCCCTGCACGTTAGAGTGACCGCGCAGCGGGCAGATCCCCGCCCCTTTCTTGCCCATATTGCCCTTCAGCAACAGCAGGTTCACCAGCTGCTGCACGTTCTCCGTGCCGTTCTTATGCTGGGTGATACCCAGCCCGTAACAGATGATGGTGGCGTTCGATTTGTCGTAACGGTCGGCGAGGTCTTCCATCTGGCTGCGAGTCAGTCCGGAGTCCTGTTCCAGCTCCGCCCAGCGACAACGGTGCAGGTCGTCATACAGCTCCTGATAGCCGTGGGTATGCTCAACCAGAAACGCGCGGTCGAGGCACGGTTCCTGGCCAAGCAAAATACGGGCTTCATCCATCTCGATCAGCGCTTTCATGATCCCTTTGAGCAGCGAGGCATCGCCGCCCATTTTCACCTGGTAGTATTCGTTGCTGAGAGTGGTGGCGTGGCCTTTGAGCATATCCGTTGGGCTTTGTGGGAAGCTAAAGCGTTCAAGCCCCCTTTCCGCCAGCGGGTTGATAGAGATGATGCGAGCGCCACGCTGCGCCACTTCACGCAGCGTGGTGAGCATACGTGGATGGTTGGTACCAGGGTTGTGGCCGATGCAAATAACCAGGTCACAGTGTTCAAAATCGTCGAGTTCGACGGTGCCTTTCCCCAGGCCAATAGAGGGCGTCAGGCCCGCACTGGTCGGCCCGTGGCACATGTTGGAACAATCCGGGAAGTTGCTGCTGCCGTATTCGCGGGCAAACAGCTGGTAGAGGAACGCCGCTTCGTTGGAGGTACGCCCGGAGGTATAAAACTCTACCTGTTCCGGGGAGGCCAGGCCGCGCAGCTGCTCACCGATTTCCGCGAAAGCTGTCTGCCACTCCACCGCCTGCCAGGTGTCAGTTGCGGCGTCATACTTCATTGGGTGAGTCAGGCGGCCAATGTTTTCCAGCGCATAGTCACTGTAATGCCACAGTTCAGCTACCGTATGCTGGCGGAAAAATTCCGGGGAAGCTTTCTTGCTGGTCGTTTCCCAGGAAACGGCCTTCACGCCGTTTTCGCAAAGCTCCATCGGTGAACGGTGGCCAGGGTCAGGCCAGGCGCAACCGGGGCAATCAAAACCTTTGACCTGGTTCATGCGGAACATCGCGATGATATCGCGCGCGACGGCCTTTTGTGAAAACACCGAGGCAGTCACCGCTTTAACCGCACCCCATCCACCCGCTGGCCCTTGATAGCCGCTTACACCTGGAACGACATTGCTCATTTTTACCGCTTATTTTGTACCCAATTTCAATGGGGAATACGGTAGCAAGTTCACTGGCGTAAAGATTTCCTCTTCACGAGGTACGCCCGCCCTACAATGAACGGGTTAGATGGTGGTTCCCTTCTGGTAGCAGATAGCGCTCTTATCCGGGTGGATTGCAGCGGAGAAATGCGCCACGTTAAAACGAAAATCTGTAGCTTAAGTTAAATCAGACATTATCTTTTGCCCGTTAACATCATCAGGATTTCATCTGATAAAGACCCCAGGAAAAAGTAGTTGATCTGATAAGCGCTTGCTCTTATTTTCTTCTGAGTTTTCTAATAGGGTCCTACGATGTCTACCATTACAGCCAACAGTATTAGTGAAGCGAAAGAATTAATTACCTGTGGGAAATATAAGGAAATTATTCTTAATTTCGATATTGATGCCGACAGTTTCTTTACCCTCGCCAGCGCCCCGCATGATATTAAAATAACTCTCACGGATAGAAATAATCACGCTGCGGAATTAGCAGAATAATAAGAAGAATAATTCGGGATATGGGTATGTTGTTATTTATGGGTACCGCGGCGGCGGCCTTTCTGGCCTCGCTAATGCTTATCTGGGTTGATGACCGGATGGCTGACCAGGAATAAGAGAAGTGACTCCGCGCTAATGTTCAGCGCGGAGTAAGAGCAGATTACAGTGATTTCGCCAGGCGTTCCACGGCGGTCATCAGCCCTTCCTGCGATACCGTCGAGTACGACAGACGCAGGGTACGGGTATCCGGATTATCGTTGTAGAACGCTTCACCCGGCACATACACCACGCCGTTTTCCAGCGTTTTTTCCAGCCACTTCATGGTGTCGAACGGGTAGCGGAAGCGCGCCCACAGGAACATCCCGCCCTTCGGACGGCTGAACTCGATATGCTCGCCCAGACGGCTTTCCAGCGCATCGGCCAGCGCATCACACTTCTTACGGTAGTCTTCGCGGATAAGCGCAATCTGGTTTTCCAGGCGGCCCAGACTCAGGTATTCAGCGGTTATCACCTGCGACAGCATATTGGTGTGCAAATCAGCGGCCTGCTTGACGATCACCGTCTGCTGCGCCAGCCAGTCCGGCATCACAATCCAGCCAATGCGCATGCCCGGCGCCAGAATTTTGGAGAAGGTTGAGGTGTAGACCACCTGATCTTCGCAGCCTAACTCCACCGCGTGCTGGTACAGCGGGCGCTGCACTTCATCGGTAAAGCTGATTTCACCGTACGGGTCGTCTTCGATGATGACGAAATCATGCTGCTTCGCCAGTTCCACCAGGCGACGGCGACGGTCATCACTCAGGGTTTTACCACCTGGATTACCAAAGGTTGGCACCAGATAAACGGCCTTCACGCGGGTGGTGGAAAGCAGTTCGGCAAGCTGCTCTATCAGCATGCCGTTGTCATCGGTATCGACGCTCAGAATATTGGCCTGCGCCAACTGGAAGACCTGCAGCGCCGCCAGGTAGGTTGGGCGTTCGACGACAATCGCATCGCCCGGGTCGAGCAGCGTGCGGGCCACGATATCCAGCGACTGCTGCGAGCCAGAGGTGATATACACATGGCTTGCCTGACAGGCCACACCGCGCGCCTGACACAGTTCGCTGACGGCCTGACGCAGCGGCGGGTAGCCTTCAGTCAAACCGTACTGGAATGCGTCGTTAAATCGCTCGCTCATCACCTTCTGCACCGCCAGCTCCAGCCCTTCGGTATCAAAAAGCTCCGGGGCTGGAATACCGCCACCGAGAGAAATCACGCCGGGCAGTTTACTATGTTTTAAGAGTTCGCGGACGGCGGAGGGCTTGAGTTCACCCGCGCGCACGGCGAGTCGCCGATCGTGCATATTCATTTCCTTTTCTGTCTTGTTGTTGTGTTTATTGCAGGCTTTCTTTTACCGTAGCCCGGCCGAGCAACCCGACGCCGGGAACATCCCCGGAGTCGGCGTGTTTAACGCCTCGTCCGGGCTACTCGCCTTTATTCTTTATCTTTTATTACCACCAGCGGTTCAATATCGCTCTCTTTTTTAATCACCAGAGATTCGTCACCGCGTAAACAGGTGCCGCCATAATTACCGCCGACGGTAAAGGTACATACCTGAATATATTTTCCTGCGACGTTTGGCAAGCACCAAAGTTGCTGGTAAATATTTTTTCTATCGACAAATTTACCGCTGGTTTGATCCAGTAACCGATCGTTCCCGCTGACCAGGTCGATATTACTGCCGCAGCGACCGGAAATAGGCTTAATCGCATAACCCGTTTTTGCCAGGTGTTCGCTGACTTCGAAATCGGTATCCAGCAGATAAGGATGATTCGGGAACAGCGACCACAACACCGGCAGAATCGCCTTATTGCCCGGGATAACGGTCCACAGCGGTTCAAAGACCATCACTTCCGGGCGCAGCAGCACGTCAATCAAACGCACTTCATTGTCCGGATTACCGGTGCGAATCGGCACGGCGGCATATTCGTCTTCGTCGACCTCGCGCACCTGTTCGATGGCGGTTTCCCACGCCCAGGTTTTCCACACGCAGTTCACCAGACGACCATCACCGTCAATCAGTTGACCGGCGGCATCCCAACACAGCTCGTCCAGACCATAGAGAATTTTGCTCTCAAAGCCTGCCTGTTCAAGGGCGCGCTGCATAAACTGAGCGTGATAATTCTCTTCCAGATCGTTGTCCTGCATGATGTGCACGAACGGTCGCGCCTGGCTGTGTTTCCACGCCCCCACCAGCTCGCCCAGCAGATCTTCCGCTGGGTTGTGGCCATTACCGCGATAGCCGGTTTTCAGCCACTGTTCGAGGATCAGGCCGCCTTCGGTGTGGCAGGAGGCAGAGTCGGCGTTGTACTCGTAAACCTTCAGCCCACGTTCGTCCATGCAGAAGTCCATGCGCCCGGTGATCATGTCGTGGCGACGGCGCTGCCAGGAGAGGCGCAGGCGCGGCCAGAGGATTTTCGGGATGTCGAACAGCGCCAGCAGGTTGTCGTCACGCATCACTTTGTCGGTGGCGTGGAGATACATCAGGTGCATCTCGTTGGTTGCTTTGATCAGCTCCTGCTCAGCGCTTTCGGTCATGGTGAAGTACTGATACGGATCGGCGTTAATCACGTGACCGTTGGCGGCGATATAGGCCTGCTGGAGCGAATCTTTTTCATCCAGCCATTTGCCCTCAAACTGACCGTTGTTCTCCAGTCGCGCTCCGCCAAGCTTCAGCGCTTCACCGGCAATTGCCGGTTGCGGCAGGCCGTAGCGTGCGTCGTCGGTCTGAATCATCCAGCCAAGAATGGTGGTGTCGTCAAAGGTGTCCTGCAGCGTGTAGTGACCATCTTTGACCTCAAGCGTCAGCTCACGGGTCCACTGCTGACCTGCAGGCAGCGGCGAGTGCAGTACGTTCTGCTCCGCAATGCGCACCTTGTTGCCCAGCAGTTGCGTCACCACCGCCACGTGGCCGGTCTCATTAAACTCACCGCCCTTTTGCCAGATCAGCAAAGAGCCGACGAGCGGCGCACGGCGGGAGCCGTTGGCAAACGCCTGAAGCGGGAGAATCGCGTCGTTCACCACCTGGCGCAGATAGCGCAGCGAAAAGATCTCGTAGGCCATGCCCACATCGGTGAAGACAAATCCGTAGTTGATAAACAGGAAACGGCGGGCGAACTCGACGCACTGCCACTTGTGGCCCATGTATTCGTTGTCGATGTAGCTACGAAACGATGCGTCATCAGGCATGTCGCCCGGTTTTAAGCTGCTGTAATTTGAAGAGTAAATCGCTACGCCACCCGGCGCATACCCCAACAACGTGCCAAATGGGGCGTCACTATTGGTACTTCCCTTGCTCATGAACCTTCCTCAAACATACCGTGCGATTTTCTCGCCCGCACGTTGAAATTAATCCAACAAAAGTGGATTAATCATACACCCGTGTATGCGAGGATGACCCATCGGGGGCAAAAATATTCATCCGAAAAATGCACACTTAACCATCAGGAGTCCACATGAGTTTACAGGCACAACCGCTGGTCTGGGGCCACGGCGCACGCACGTTTGAGGTGTTCCTGGAGCCAACCTGCCCGTTTTCCGTTAAGACTTTCAACAAGCTGGACGCGCTGCTGGAGCTCGTCGGTGAAGAAAACGTCAGCGTCAAAATTCGCTTACAGTCACAGCCGTGGCATCTTTTCTCCGGGGTGATTGTGCGCTGCATTCTGGCCGCTTCCACGCTGCCTGAGGGCAAAAGCGCAGCACACAAGGTGATGAAAGCGGTCGCCGACCATCGCGAAGAATTTGAGTTTACCGACCACTGCAGCGGGCCGAATATGGACACCACGCCGCGGGAAATTATTACCCGCATTGAACGCTATAGCGGTGTGCTGCTCGCCGACGCCTTTGCCGAGCCGGAGTTGCAAAAAGAGATTAAGTGGCATGCACGTTATGCCCGCCAGAACGGCATTCACGTCTCCCCAACCTTTATGGTTAATGGGCTGGTCCAGCCAGACCTGGGCAGCGGCGACGATGTCAGCGTCTGGGCGGCACGGATTTTTGCCTGAAGCTGCTAAACTTCACTACCTCAACACATCATCAAAATAAGGCGAGCGATTATGTCAGAGAACACCTATCAGCCACCCAAAGTCTGGGAATGGAATCAAAGCAACGGCGGCGCATTTGCCAACATCAACCGCCCCATTTCCGGCGCCACCCATGAACAAGCGCTGCCGGTAGGCCATCATCCGCTCCAGCTTTACTCTCTGGGCACGCCAAACGGCCAGAAAGTGACGATTATGCTGGAAGAGCTGCTGGCGGCGGGCGTAACGGAAGCGGAATACGACGCGTGGCTGATTCGCATTGGCGAGGGCGATCAGTTCTCCAGCGGCTTTGTGGAAGTGAACCCGAACTCGAAGATCCCGGCCCTTAGCGACCACTCCACCACGCCGCCAACCCGCGTGTTTGAGTCCGGCAATATCCTGCTCTATCTGGCAGAGAAATTTGGTCACTTCCTGCCAAAAGATCCGGCCGGGCGTACCGAAACCCTGAACTGGCTGTTCTGGCTACAGGGCTCAGCCCCGTTCCTCGGCGGCGGCTTTGGCCACTTCTATAACTACGCGCCGGTGAAGATTGAGTACGCCATCAACCGCTTCACCATGGAGGCAAAACGTCAGTTAGACGTGCTGGATAAGCAACTGGCGCGCGGGCGCTACGTGGCGGGTGAAGAGTACACCATCGCTGATATCGCTATCTGGCCGTGGTACGGCAACGTGGTGCTGGGGAATGTGTACGGCGCGGATGAGTTCCTGGATGCGCAGAGCTACAAAAACGTGATGCGCTGGGCGCAGGACATCGCCAGCCGTCCGGGCGTGAAGCGCGGTCGTATCGTCAACCGTACGAATGGCCCGCTGAACGAACAGCTGCACGAGCGTCATGACGCCAGTGACTTCGATACCCATACCGAAGACAAGCGTCAGCAATCATGATGAAAAGCCGGGTGCCTGGCACCCGGTTTTATTGACCTTCCAGCCGATAGCCCGCCATAAAGTAGCGAACGGTAGTGCTGGAATCATGCTCTTTGAAGAAATCCATCACCATCTCTTTATCCAGCCCGTAGCGGCGCGTCAACACCCCCGCCTCCCAGGCGCTCAGCTGACGGTCACCGGTTTTCTCAAACATACGGTGCGAAAAGCCCAGCACAAAACCACGCTTATAGTCGGTGCAAAAGCCGACCACTTTCTGCGCGCTGTCGGCATAAGGCGCCTTCAGTCCCGCGATTAACCCTTTGCCAAAATGGTTGTCCATCTCTACGCCCTCAATCGTTATATATAAAATTATATAGCGATTTTTTGAGCGGTGGCTAGCGCTATTTAAGGGCTACCCCTAAAGAGGAATAAAGCGCGTATTTTTCATCCTCATCTATGACAGTGTGATCGGCACAACGGGCGTGCATCACAAAAAAAAGTACGCTGGGAACAGTGTTTCAAAATAAAAAGAGAAGGAGACCTTATGGCCTGGCATGCAAACCCAGCCCGATACCAACAGATGCAGTATCGCTACTGCGGCCGCAGCGGTTTACAGCTTCCGGCACTGTCCCTCGGCCTATGGCACAGTTTCGGCCATATCAGCGCCCTCGACGGCCAGCGCGCGCTGCTGCGCAAAGCCTTTGACTGCGGCATCACCCATTTCGATCTGGCGAATAACTACGGGCCGCCGCCGGGCAGCGCCGAGGAGAACTTTGGTCGCCTGCTGCGGGAAGACTTTGCCGGGTATCGCGATGAGTTGATTATCTCCACCAAGGCCGGTTACGACATGTGGCCAGGGCCTTATGGCTCCGGCGGCTCTCGTAAATATCTGCTGGCGAGCCTCGACCAGAGCCTGCAGCGCATGGGGCTGGAGTACGTGGATATCTTCTATTCCCACCGAGTGGATGAGAAAACGCCAATGGAAGAGACCGCCGCGGCCTTAGCGCAGGCGGTGCAGAGCGGGAAAGCGCTCTACGTGGGCATCTCTTCCTACTCTTCCGAACGCACCCAGGCGATGGTTGAGCTATTGCGCGAGTGGAAGATCCCGCTGCTGATCCATCAGCCTTCCTATAACCTGCTTAACCGCTGGGTGGATAAGAGCGGCCTGCTGGATACCCTTGAGCACAACGGCGTTGGCTGCATTGCCTTTACCCCGCTGGCGCAGGGGCTGCTGACCGGTAAATACCTGAACGGTATTCCGGAAGGTTCCCGTATGCAGACGGAAGGGAAAAAGGCGCGCGGCCTGACGGAGAATATGCTGAGCGAGAGCAATCTCAACAGCCTGCGTTTGCTCAACGAGATGGCGCAGCAACGCGGTCAGTCGATGGCGCAGATGGCGCTAAGCTGGCTGTTGAAAGACAACCGCGTGACCTCGGTGTTGCTTGGCGCAAGCCGCCCGGAGCAAATTGAGGAGAACGTGAAGGCGCTGGAAAACCTGAGCTTCTCGGCAGAGGAAATGGCGCAGATTGACAAGCATGTCGCCGATGGGCAGTTGAATTTGTGGCAGGCGTCGTCAGATAAGTAATGGAAGACCCCGAGGTCGGCGTTAACGCCTCGCCCGGGCTACATGCATCTCTCGTAGCCCGGCCAAGCGAAGCGCCGCCGGGGTTTTTGCAGGCTATTTTTTCCCGCGAGTCAGGCTATCCAGATAGCCCATCACAAACGCCGACAGCACAAACGTCAGGTGGATAATCACGTACCACATCAGCTTGTTGTCCGGCACGTTCTTAGCATCCATAAACACCCGCAGCAGGTGAATAGAAGAGATAGCCACAATCGACGCGGCAACCTTGTTCTTCAGCGAGGTGGCATCCATCTTACCCAGCCAGTTGAGCTTCTCTTTGTGCTCGCTGATATCCAGCTGCGACACAAAGTTCTCATAGCCGGAAAACATCACCATCACCAGCAGTCCGCCCACCAGCGTCATATCCACCAGCGACAGCAACGTCAGGATAAGATCCGCTTCCGCCATACTGAAGATATTCGGCAGAACGTGAAGGATCTCCTGAAAGAACTTCAGGGATAACGCCAGCAGCGCCAGCGAAAGACCAAAGTAGACCGGGGCCAGAATCCATCGCGATGCGTACATCGCATTTTCCAGAAAACGTTCCATAATGTCCTGTTCGTCAGTCAAATTCGGCCTAGTATATCGCAACTATGCAACATCATAACAACAGATGTAATCACACATCATGGGGACGAATAAACGGACGCCGATAGTCAGGCCACACCAGCCCTACCAGTTCCGGATAAGCTTCGTGAGCAAACTCCTGGTAACACTGCTTTAAGCTCTCCACCACTGGATCGACCGGCGCAACGCGCTCGCCTTTGAGGCAGCGACGTTTGATTTCATCATAATACTCATACACCGCGCCGTTGAGGTTGCGGCAGCGATCCTGCGCTTCGAACAGCCCAGGCGTCTCTTTTAGCTCGTCTATCGACATGCGCTTGATGGTGGATTGCAGGAAGTCGATATACTCATGATTAATACGCCAGTACCACACCGGGGTGATACTGCTCATCAGGCTGGCGAAATGATTTTCACCTTCATCTTTGCTGAGTGGCGCAGGGGCCAAAGGCGTAACGGTTTCATTATTGGTATCAGACGATTCGTTATTTTGACCATACAGAAAAATTAAAATAACGGCGGTGAGTAGTAGCAACACCATCACAAAATAAATAATACCGCTCATGGTTTTCTCCACTTTTTTTGATTTTAAAAGTGCACCATGATAATGTCAACGAACCTCACTATAATAAAAAACACTTTCCAGCCATTCGAAAGATGACAGGTATATGATCGCTGAAACCCTTATCCCAGCCCGCTTCTGTATCTCTGCCGTAGACGGCGAGCCTCAGGAGGTAAAGGCCAGCACGCAGGCAGAGCCGGAAAAGGCTTCGCTGGCAGACTGGCAGGATGAGATATTGATAAGCGGTGGTCAATCACGTAACCCATTGCTGGAAGAGCGCGATCGTCATATTAAGGACAGATTATATCGCGTTGCAAAAATTGAAGCCTTTGCCCTTATGCTAAATAACCTGGTTGTTCAGGGGGAGATCTCCTCACTGGAGTTAAGTCAAATTATTGAGTTAAAAACCCAGGAGATAAATGATAATGGCAATGAAATTTGGCTTAATTTAATGACGCAGGAAAAAGTCACACCGCTGTTTTATAATTTAACGGATAAGTAAGTATGAAACTTGTCGATGTTAATCAGGCTAATATATCGTTAAGCCAACCGGTAAGCGACGAAACGCTCCTGCAGCGTAACCTTCAGGCCCTGCGCGATGACAAAAACGCCGAGGGTCGCCGCATCTCCAACCCTTCCGTGCCGCTCACCGCCGCGCTGGTCAAAATGAAGTGGAAGAATCGCCGCGACATCTACGCCTATCAGGTCAAAGAAGAGATCTTCGGTGCCGCGCTGTGTGAGGTGATGGAGCGTTACCCGCACCTGCGCGATAAAATCCTCGCCCACACCGAAGCCAGTTACCAGCATGTGCTGCACCGCGAAACCGCGACCCTTGAAATCAGCCGCGGCCTCGCCGATGGCGACTACCGGACTTCCAACGTCATCCTTAAACTCGATAAAGATGACGAGAAACGCCCGGATCAGCCGGTAATATCCGTCGCAAAGTAGTCAAACCCACAAATTCCCTGCGATGCCGCGGCTTCCAGCGTCAGCGCGACAAGACCTACTTTGGCCCCCACCCATTTACCTTTGCCCGCCGCAAACGGGGGTGTCACCGACTGCCAGTTTTCCTCAGGTTCACGCCAGGCGAAGCGGCAGATACCGCCTCGGGTCACGCTAACCCTTAGCTCGCAGGTCCCAACGTTCAGCGGCGCGATAACCTGACGGCTTTCCCGCACAATACCGGCATCGCTCATCCATCCCGTCACCCAGAGCAGCTGATGCTGCCCGTCCCGTTTCTCCAGCAACAGCGCCGCGTAGCGCTCGCCGTAGATAACCAGACCGCCCGCATCACCGTTTTTCGCCGCGTTCAACGTCAGCGACGTCCGGGCGATAAACTGCCAGGCGGGGAATTTTTGCAGCAGCAGGTTGGGTAGCCAGTAAAAGTTGCCTTTATCCTCACCCTGCGGCAACGGACAGCAGCGTAAATTGAGGCGGTCATTGCCCGGCAGCAGCCAGTCTGCATGCGGGTTAGCCTGCCATTGCCACTGCAGGCCCGGTACACCGTGCGCGAAGCTATCGTCAGTTTGCGGCAAGCAACGCGGCGACGGCGGCAGGCTTGTCGGACGCGCCCAGCGCATCACCGGCTGCCCTTCCCCTTCATCGCCCATCGGCTCACCGATACGCGGCCAGCCATCCTGCTCCCAACGCATCGGTTGCAGGTGAACAATCCGCCCATAGAGGTGAGCATCCTGGAAGTGCACAAACCAGCATTCACCGTCGTCCAGTTCCACCCAGCCGCCCTGATGCGGGCCGTTCACCGGTGTATCGCCCTGGAACAAGACGTTTCTGGCCTCCCACGGGCCGGTCATACTGCTGGCGCGCAGCACGGTTTCCCAGCCCGTCTCCACGCTGCCCGCTGGAGCGAAAATGTAGTACCAGCCGCCGCGCTTATAGACTTTCGGCCCCTCCAGCGTCGGCTGATCGCAGCTGCCGTCATAGATGATGCGCCCTTCGCCCAGAAGAGAAGTACCGTCAGGCGACATGGCAAACAGCTGCAGCTTATGCTTGATGCCGCTGCGGCTATGGGCAAAAGCATGCACCAGCCAGGCGTCGCCGTTGTCATCCCAGAACGGGCAGGGGTCAATCCAGCCTTTCGCAGGCTGCACGCAGTGCGGCGCGCTCCATTGACCCCAGGGATCGTCGGTCTGGCACATGAAAATGCCTTCATCCGGCGTGCTGAAGAACACCCACAGCTTATCGTCATGCCAACGAATTGACGGAGCCCATACGCCTTTTCCCGGCTGATACTCGTCGTAGCCGGGCAGCGGCAGCGCGTCGAAAACGTGGTTGATAATCTGCCAGTTGACCAGATCCGTCGAATGCAGAATTGGCAACGCGGGCATATGGTTAAAACTGGAGGAGACCATAAAGAAGTCATCCCCGACCCGGACGATATCCGGGTCCGAATAATCTGCGCACAGAATCGGGTTCTGATATTCAGATTGCGTCATCTCACCCTCCTCAGGCTTTACTCAATTCGCCGTCAACCGCTTGCGGCTCTGCGACTGTCGCCGGGGAACCTGCCTGCTGGCGAGCGGAGAGGTCACGTTGAATCATCGCCATTTTCTGGTCGTCGAGCTTATAGAAGCGGGACAGCCACCACAGCACCAGGTAAGAGAGCGATGGCCCGAGCGTCAGCAATCCAACGATGCCCATCGTCGCCATCGGCGTTTGTTCGCTGACGCCCGCCTGATAGCCAAACAGCCCCAGCGAGAAACCCACTACCGCACCGGCTACCGCCATGCCCATTTTCAACGCAAACAGATTGCCGGAATAGGAAAGACCGGTAATGCGGCGACCAAATTTCCACTCGCCGTAGTCGGCGGCGTTGGCCATCATGTTCCACTTAAACGGTTGATACATCTGGTGGAAGAAGCCGACGAGGAAATAGAGCGGGAACACCACCGGCAGCCAGGTTGGCGGCACAAAGAACATCACCACGCCCACCGCCACCAGCAGCAGGTTGATATTTTTGAACAGCGAAACCGCACGATACCGCTTCGCCAGCCAACCGGCGGCAATGCTGCCGATAATGGTGCCGACGACGCTTGTTGAGACAAAGGCCGACTTCATCGCCGTACCTGCCGCGGACTCCACGCCGCCCATCATCAGGTAGGTAGCGTAGTAGAGCGTGGCGGCGCTGCGCATCACGCCCGCCATACTGGAGAAGAAGGTAATGATCGCCACGATCCGCCACTGATCGTTGGCCAGCAGCGAACGCAGATCTTCACGAATGCTCCCCTGCTGCTCAACCGCAGGCGCCACGCGCTCTTTGGTGGAGAAGAAGCAGAATGCCAGCATCACGATGGCAATCAATCCCATAATCCCCATAGTGGCCTGGAAGCCGAACTGCTTGTCCTCTTTGCCCAGATAATCGACCAGGAACAACGTTGCCACCGAGACCATCAGCCCGGCAATTGAAGAGATAGTGAAGCGGTAAGACTGCGCCGACAGACGATCTTTTTCATCGCGGGTGATCACCCCGCCCAGCGCGCAGTAAGGAATATTGATAAAGGTGTAGCACAGCATCAATAAGGTGTAGGTCAGGTAGGCGTAAACCAGCTTACCCGAAGCGCCAAAAGCGGGCGTGGTGAAGGTCATCACCGCCAGCACCGCGTAGGGAATAGCAAACCAGATAAGCCACGGGCGGAAGTGGCCCCAGCGGGTTTTAACCCGGTCGGCGACGATGCCGGTCAGCGGGTCGGTGATGGCGTCCAGCACGCGGGTCACCAGGAACATCACCCCTACCGCCGCAGCGGAGAGGCCGTAAATATCCGTGTAAAACCAGGTCAAAAACATCGTTACAGAAGAGTAGACGATGCCGCAAGCGGCGTCGCCCATGCCATATCCCAGCTTTTCTGCGATAGACAATTTGCTGTCATTTGCCACGAGAATATCCTCCGGAATTGAAGAGGCTTCAATGTAGGAGGATGCCTAAGACAATCATATTGTCATTTTTCGTACTGGTATTACGTTTTCTGGCAACTGCGGAAGTTGTCACATAACTGGATGATTTATCATACCACTTTCATTTTTGTGACCTTACACCAGGCGGAAAACGGAAATTGCCGACTTCAATTCGCCGGTATGACGCTGCTGCTGATGCGCCACCTGAATAGTCTGGGCCACGTGCTGGATATTTTCCTGCACGCTGGCATCGATGGTGGCAATACTGCCTTTCATCTGTAGCACGCTGGTTTTCTGCTGGTCGCTCATTGAGAACAGCACATCGACGCAGGACTGCAGGCTGTCGATATTGCTGATAATCGACGCCATCGTTTTCCCCGCCCGTTCAACCTGCTCCGCCCCCTGATGGGTGCGCTCGACGGAGGTGGCAATCATCTGGCGGATATCGCGGGCCGCCTCTTCGCATCGCAGCGCCAGCGTACGCACTTCGGCAGCAACTACCGCAAAGCCTTTGCCGTGCGCCCCCGCCCGCGCCGCCTCAACGGAGGCGTTCAGCGAGAGAATATTGGTCTGGAAGGCAATACCGTCGATAAGCTCAAGAATGCCGTTGATTTTCAGCGATTCGTCGCGGATATGCGCCATTGACGCCATCGCCGAGCGAATATTCTCCCCGCCCTCCTGCGCTACGCCGCTTGCCTGCTCCGCCAGCGTCCGCGCTTCGCTGGCCTTCTCGCTGGTGAGCGACGCCGCCCCGGCGAGTTGTTCCATGGCGCAGGCGGTGACCGCTAGCGAACGCGCCTGGTTGTCCGTACGCTCAGAGAGCGCAGTGTTGCGCTGGAGTAGCGTTTGGGAGGCCTCCAGCAGTTCAGATACGTTGCCGCTAACCTGCTCAAGGGTATTTCGCATCGCATCCAACGTCAGGCTAAAGGTACGGGCAAACGGAGAGCGACTAGTTTTGCTATCACGCTCAAGCGTCAGGAAGCCCGACTCGCGGTTAATCACCGAGGCCAGTTTCGCCACTTCGCTGGCCGAGCGGGCATCCTGCTCCATCCGCACCGCCAGCAGCACCAGAAATATCGTCTGCGCGACCACATACAGCCCGTGCATCACCACCATTTCCAGCCCGGTATGCATGAATACGGTAATATTAAACAGGCCATATTCCTGTAAATAATTAAACACCAGATGATGTACGGCAATAACGGCCGCGCCCATAATTAATGGCCGCCAGTCTCGCCATGCCAGCAATGCGGAAAGCAGTACAAACACCGAGAAGTGGTATTCAGTTTCGCCGCCGCCCAGCTGAATAAGCAACGCGGAATAGGCCATCATAATAAAGGCGTAGACCAGTCGGGTAATTAATCTGCCGGGAAAAAGGAGCGTCATCAATGTGCCCAGCACCGAAAGCAGCGTAGCCGCCAGCAGCGCCAGGCTGAGGTTATCGTTCATCGCCCCGACTCCTAATGAAACGCCCCACATCACCCAGGCCAGCGCCATCAGCAGGCGGTCAGCTCTGCGGCGAATTGAGGATAAAGAGAACAGATCCTGAGACAGCCCGTTGGGCTGCCAAAACGTCATTATTGCCATGATATATTCCGCCCGCGCAGGTGTCATTTCACGTCATATTATTGTTAGCGTTCAGGATTAAGCGTAGAGGGGTTATTTCTTGCTAGCCACTATATTGTTAAAAATATATCGCTAGGATTAAGTTGTACTTAATTTTATTTAACAGCGAGTTGGAATATATAAGACTTAAGGGAAATATTATATTACTGGGGGAATAATAACGAATGGCGCAGAACGCGCCATCCGGGATGCTTATTTTTTCGCGACGGTTTCTTCGCCAACGAGGCCAATCTTCAGATAGCCCGCCTGGTGCAGGGTATCCATGACCTTCATCATCGTTTCGTAGTCGACGGTTTTATCCGCGCGGAAGAAGATGGTGGTATCTTTCTTGCCTTCCGTAAGCGTATCAATCGCCGTCACCATATTATCGTCGGTGACCGGGTCATTGCCGAGGAACATCGATTTGTCCGCTTTCACCGACAGATAGACCGGTTTATCCGGGCGAGGCTGCGGTTGGCTGGACGAAGCTGGCAGATTCACTTTGACATCGACGGTCGCCAGCGGCGCGGCAACCATAAAGATAATCAGCAGTACCAACATGACATCGATAAACGGCGTCACGTTGATATCATGCATTTCGCCATTATCGTCCAGATTTTCATTAAGACGCATTGCCATGGGGCATTAACCTACTCGTAATTTCTGGGCGGTACGCACCGGATGAACGCCGCTGGCGCTGAGGTCCAGGTCACGGCTTTGCAGCAGCAGAACCTGCGCCGCAACGTCGCTCAGGTTGGCTTTAAAGCCGCCAATCAGACGCGCAAAGATGTTATAGATGACCACCGCAGGAATCGCGGCGAACAGGCCAATCGCGGTCGCCAACAGCGCTTCTGCGATACCCGGCGCCACAACCGCCAGGTTAGTGGTCTGGGTCTGGGCGATGCCGATGAAGCTGTTCATGATACCCCATACGGTACCAAACAGACCGACGAACGGGGAGATAGCACCGATGGTTGCCAGGAAGCCGTTACCACGACCCATATGACGACCCACGGCCGCCACACGACGTTCCAGGCGGAAGCCGGTACGTTCTTTAATGCCTTCGTTATCTTCCGAACCCGCAGAGAGCTCCAGCTCGTTCTCAGCTTCGTTGATTAACTGCGTGCTCAGGCTGCGGGCATCGAATGCAGCCGCAATTTCATTCGCCTGATTCAGGGAACGCGCTTCGCCTAACAGTTTCTGTTCGCGCTTGAGGCGGCGCTTATGGGAAAGAAGCTCAGCCCCCTTGCTGAAGAAAATAGCCCAGGTGACGACGGATGCCAGTATCAAGCCAATCATGACCACTTTAACCACGATGTCGGCATGATGATACATACCCCAAACGGAGAGATCCGCCTGCATCAAATTATTACCCACTGTGTATCTCCAGGACATAAATCACAAATTCTGAGCACAATAATATCAAAACATCGTCGAATTGATAGTAGTTCTCATTAGTATTTACATATTGACCCAAATCACACTTATTTTCCTTGCGCTTACGCAGTAAAAAAGTTTTCAGCCGGTTTTTTGGCAAAATTTTCTGCTGTTCGCGCAGGTAACGGTAGATCCCACGCGCAATCGTGTTAATTTAGCCATCCAGACGTATAAAAATAGGCAGATAAAAAATGGCAGACAAGCACCTCGATACCGCGCTGGTTAACGCCGGACGCAGCAAAAAATACACTCAGGGATCGGTGAACAGCGTCATTCAGCGCGCCTCCTCGCTGGTGTTCGACACCGTCGCCGCCAAAAAACATGCGACCCACAACCGCGCTAACGGCGAACTGTTCTACGGCCGTCGCGGCACCCTCACCCACTTCTCATTGCAGGAAGCGATGTGTGAGCTGGAAGGCGGCGCTGGCTGCGCGCTTTTCCCATGCGGCGCGGCAGCGGTCGCCAACACCATTCTGGCGTTTGTGGAACAGGGCGATAACGTGCTGATGACCAACACCGCCTATGAGCCAAGCCAGGACTTCTGCACCAAAATTCTCGGTAAGCTGGGCGTCACCACCAGTTGGTTCGACCCGATGATCGGCGAAGGGATTGCCGCGTTGATCAAGCCCAACACCAAAATTGTGTTCCTGGAATCCCCTGGTTCTATCACCATGGAAGTGCATGATATTCCTGCCATCGTTGCCGCCGTGCGCCGCGTTGCGCCTGAAGCGATCATCATGATCGACAATACCTGGGCGGCGGGGGTTCTGTTTAAAGCGCTCGATTTCGGTATCGATATTTCTATTCAGGCTGGCACCAAATACCTGATTGGCCATTCGGATGCGATGGTCGGTACTGCGGTATCTAACGAACGCTGCTGGGCGCAACTGCGCGAAAACGCCTACCTGATGGGCCAGATGCTCGACGCCGATACCGCTTATATGACCAGCCGTGGCCTGCGTACGCTGGGCGTGCGTTTACGTCAGCATCATGAAAGCAGCCTGAAGGTTGCCAAATGGTTGGCACAGCAACCGCAGGTTGAGCGCGTTAACCACCCTGCACTGCCGGGCAGTAAAGGGCATGAATTCTGGAAGCGTGATTTTACCGGCAGCAGTGGCCTGTTCTCGTTTGTGCTCAAAAAACACCTCAATGATGAAGAGCTGGCAAACTATCTCGATAACTTCTCGCTGTTCAGCATGGCCTACTCCTGGGGTGGATTTGAGTCGCTGATTCTGGCGAATCAGCCGTCCGAACTCGCCAGCATTCGTCCGGAAGGAAAAATCGATTTCACCGGTACGCTGGTACGCGTCCACATCGGTTTAGAAAACGTTGACGATCTGATTGCGGATTTAGCGGCAGGATTTGCCCGCATCGTGTAACATGGCCTCAGCCCGGTAGCCCAGGCTATCGGGTGGGTTAGTACTGTTTTTGATGCGTCGGTCAGGCGCGTCATCGATGTTGAGAACAGTCGGTCCCCGAAGTGATTTACCACCGTCGGCGTAAACCGTTTCCGCGTTGTTGTCAGTAAATCAGGACAGCGCGGCTTCATTTGTTGCGCACGCGATCAAGGTGTTCTTAATCTTTCGGGCGTACAATAAGCGAAAACGCTGTTCCACAGGAATGTTCATGGTCGTTATTCAAGATATTGTCGCCGCGCTTTGGCAGCACGATTTTGCTGCTCTGGCGAATCCGCACGTCGTGGGGGTCGTTTATCTGGTCATGTTTGCCACACTGTTTCTGGAAAATGGCCTGCTCCCCGCTTCATTCTTACCCGGCGATAGCCTTCTGCTATTGGCGGGCGCGCTCATTGCAAAGGGCGTGATGGGCTACGTCCCTACCATTGCCATTCTGACCGCGGCCGCCAGCCTCGGCTGCTGGCTGAGCTATATTCAGGGTCGTTGGTTGGGTAATACCCGCGTGGTGAAAGGTTGGCTGGCGCAGTTGCCGGATAAGTACCACCAGCGCGCAACCTGTATGTTTGACCGCCACGGTCTGCTAGCGCTGCTGGCGGGGCGTTTCCTGGCGTTTGTGCGTACCCTGCTGCCAACGATGGCGGGTATCTCCGGCCTGTCGAATCGCCGTTTCCAGGTGTTTAACTGGCTGAGCGCGCTGCTGTGGGTAGGCGTGGTGACGAGCTTAGGCTATGCCATTAGCATGATCCCGTTTGTAAAACGTCATGAAGATCAGGTAATGACTTTCCTGATGATCCTGCCAATCTTCCTGCTGGTTGCCGGGCTTCTGGGCACGGTGATAGTGGTGATTAAGAAGAAGTATTGCGACGCATAATATTTCGTAGCCCGGCCGAGCAACGCGACGCCGGGAATGGCCTCCAGGCTACCCCGGGGTCGGCGTAAACGCCTCGCCCGAGCTACAAATTACATTCCCCGCAGCCTTGCCGCATCCTCTCCCGGCGTCATGCCGAAATAGCGCTTAAACTCCCGGCTAAACTGCGACGCGCTTTCGTATCCCACCTGCATCGCCGCGGCGCTGGCCTTCAGCCCATCGTGCACCATCATCATCCGCGCTTTATGCAAACGGTAGGTCTTCAGATACTGTAGCGGCGAGGTGCTGGTCACCGACTTAAAGTTGTGGTGAAACGCCGACAGACTCATATTGGCCTCGGCAGCGAGCTGATCCACGCTGAGCGTTTCGGTGTACTGACTCTCGATACGCTTGAGCACCCGACTAATCTGGCTGAAATGAGTCTGGCGGCTAACCAGCGCCATTAATGCACCGCCTCGCGGCCCGGTCAGCACGTGGTAGAGCATCTCACGGATAATCTGTTTCCCCAGAATGCGGGCGTCCAGCGGGCGCTCCATCACGTCCAGAAGGCGTTCCGAGGCGCAGAGAATCTCTTCGGAGAGCGTGGCCGAGTTAATCCCGCTTTCCGCCATCGACGATGGGTGGAACAGAGGGTCTTCGCCGATATCCATCAGCAGCTCCTGTAGCTGCAGAATATCAACATCCAGGCGTAATCCGGCCAGCGGCGCGTCCTCGGTCGCAAAAGTTTCACATTCGAAGGGTAAAGGTACTGTCAGCAGCAGATATTCGTTGGCATCGTAACGGAAGGTGCGCTCGTTGATATAGCCAATCTTATAGCCGGAAAAGAGAAACACGATGCCCGGGCGATACATCACCGGCGTGCGCCCGTTTGGCTGAGTACCATAGATAAGCTGAATATCCGGCAGCAAGGTTCTCAGGTTTTGTTCGTTATTTTTCAGCTGCTTAATCTTTTCTGTCAGCAGCGCACAGATCTCTTCACGGTTCATCAACAAGGGCTCCAGGTACCTTTTCCAACGCTGTCATTGTGGCTTTGTTTAACGTATTTCTCCAGAGCTATGGAGAAATGGGCAAGACAATCGCAGAAATGTGCATTGAGAGGTACGACGACGAAGACCACAATGATGTCATTCGGCGATGACCCCTCACCGCCCTTTTTTTCCACCCACACTATAGGGAACGAGCAATGTTTAATTTTGATCTTCATACCCCAACCCGCATTCTGTTCGGTAAAGGTGCTATCGAAAACCTGCGCGCTCAGATCCCCGCTGACGCTCGCGTACTGATTACCTACGGCGGCGGCAGCGTGAAAAAAACCGGCGTGCTGGACCAGGTGCTGAGCGCACTGCAAGGTCTGGACGTGCTGGAGTTCGGCGGTATTGAGCCAAACCCATCTTATGAAACGCTGATGAACGCGGTGAAAATCGCCCACGAAGAGAAAGTCACCTTCCTGCTGGCCGTTGGCGGCGGTTCCGTACTGGACGGCACCAAGTTTATCGCTGCCGCCGCACACTACGATACCAGCATCGACCCGTGGGAAATTCTGGAAACCTACGGCAGTAACGTCACCAGCGCTATCCCAATGGGTTCCGTACTGACGCTGCCTGCGACCGGTTCCGAGTCCAACAAAGGTGCCGTTATCTCCCGTAAAACCACCGGTGACAAACGCGCCTTTATGTCCCCACACGTTCAGCCGCTGTTTGCAATTCTGGATCCGGTTTACACCTACACCCTGCCGCCGCGTCAGGTTGCTAACGGCGTTGTGGATGCATTCGTTCACACCGTAGAGCAGTACGTCACCTACCCGGTTGACGGCAAAATTCAGGACCGCTTCGCGGAAGGCATTCTGCTGACGCTGGTTGAAGATGGCCCGAAAGCGCTGCAGGAGCCGGAAAACTACGCCGTTCGTGCCAACATCATGTGGGCAGCAACTCAGGCGCTGAACGGCCTGATTGGTGCGGGCGTGCCGCAGGACTGGGCAACTCATATGCTGGGCCACGAACTGACCGCAATGCACGGTTTGGATCACGCACAAACGCTGGCTATCGTGCTGCCTGCTCTGTGGAATGAAAAACGTGATACCAAACGCGCCAAACTGCTGCAGTACGCAGAACGCGTCTGGAACATTACCGAAGGTTCTGACGATGCGCGCATCGATGCCGCTATCGCCGCGACCCGCAGCTTCTTCGAACAAATGGGCGTGCCAACTCGCCTGTCCGACTACGGTCTGGACGGCAGCTCTATCCCTGCGCTGCTGAAAAAACTCGAAGAACACGGTATGACCAAACTGGGTGAAAATCAGGATATTACCCTGGACGTGAGCCGCCGTATTTACGAAGCGGCACGCTAAGAGCCCTCCGTTTCTTGCGCTAAGGATTTCGAGCTGCAGAAAGGCGTCAAGACAGCGAATCCCCAGGAGCTTACATCAGTAAGTGACTGGGGTGAGCTGGCGCAGACAACGCATCTGCGGCTTGAAAGACGACGAGCAAGCTTTCGTTTTTGCATATTTCGACCAGACTTAATCCTACAAACCTTATCGGGGCATTGCCCCGATAAGCTCGTAAAAAGGAGAAATGCATGACACATCCAACCGTGATTAAACTGCACGATGGCAATGTAATGCCGCAGCTCGGCCTCGGGGTATGGCAGGCCACGAATGAGGAAGTCGTCACCGCGATTCATAAAGCGCTCGAGGTGGGCTACCGTTCCATTGATACCGCCGCCGCTTATAAAAATGAGTCGGGAGTCGGTAAAGCGATTAAGAGCGCGGGCGTTGCTCGTGAGGATCTGTTCATCACCACCAAGCTGTGGAATGACTCCCATCTCCGCGCGGCGGATGCCCTACAGGAGAGCCTGGAGCACCTGCAGCTAGACT
Source organism: Kluyvera sichuanensis (assembly GCF_014218705.1). Classification (GTDB taxonomy): domain Bacteria; phylum Pseudomonadota; class Gammaproteobacteria; order Enterobacterales; family Enterobacteriaceae; genus Kluyvera; species Kluyvera sichuanensis. The sequence continues at coordinate 66,255 of NZ_JABBJF010000011.1, forward strand.
ATCTCGACCTGTATCTGATTCACTGGCCGGTTCCCGCAACCGATCACTATATCGATGCGTGGAAGAGCCTGATTGAACTGCAAAAACAGGGGCTGATTAAGAGCATCGGCGTGTGTAACTTCCAGGTGCCTCACCTGCAGCGACTGATTGATGAAACCGGCGTCGCACCGGTCATCAACCAGATTGAGCTGCATCCGCTGATGCAGCAGCGTCAGCTGAACGCCTGGAACGCCACACATAAAATCCAGACCGAGTCCTGGAGCCCGCTGGCACAGGGTGGTGAAGGGGTGTTTGACCAGAAAATTATCCGTGCTCTGGCGGATAAATACGGTAAGACGCCAGCGCAAATCGTGATTCGCTGGCACCTCGACAGCGGCCTGGTGGTGATCCCGAAATCGGTCACGCCGTCGCGCATTGCCGAAAACTTTGCCGTCTGGGACTTCCGCCTGGATAAAGATGAGCTGAGCGAGATTGCGAAGCTGGATCAGGGTAAGCGTTTAGGCCCGGATCCGGACCAGTTTGGCGGTTAAGTGAAGCAGTATGAATGTCAAAAGCCCGGCGAATCGCCGGGCTTTTTTATGGCTTAAGTGCTGTCCCGGCGTCGCTGCGCTCGGCCGGGCTACCACCCAATGTAGCCCTGTTAAATTCAGCGGGACGCGGGTTTAGGACGCTTTTTGATGCCGTTTGGCGTCTGACGCTGGTGCGCCACCGGCGTGTGCTTGGTCAGCGCCGGGCGGGTGTTGCGGTTCTGACGACGCGCTTCGCGCATCTCATCCAGCGTTGGTGCAGGCACCAGGCAGTCACGACGGCTGCCGATCAGATGTTTTTTACCCATCGTCTCCAGCGCCGTACGGATCAGCGGCCAGTTAGCCGGATCGTGATAGCGCAGCAGCGCTTTGTGCAGACGACGCTGCTTATCGCCTTTCGGGATCACCACATCTTCACTCTTATAGCCAATTTTACCCAGCGGGTTCTTGCCGGTGTAATACATGGTGGTCGAGTTCGCCAGCGGCGACGGATAGAAGTTCTGCACCTGGTCCAGACGGAAACGGTGCTGTTTCAGCCACAGCGCCAGGTTCACCATATCTTCATCGCGCGTGCCTGGGTGGGCGGAGATAAAGTACGGAATCAGATACTGCTCTTTACCGGCCTGCTTCGAATAGGTGTCGAACAGCTCTTTAAAGCGGTGATAGCTGCCCATCCCCGGCTTCATCATCTTCGACAGCGGCCCTTCTTCAGTGTGTTCAGGCGCAATCTTCAGATAGCCGCCCACGTGGTGGGTTGCCAGCTCTTTGATATAGCGCGGGTCTTCCACCGCCAGGTCGTAACGGACGCCGGAGGCAATCAGGATCTTCTTGATACCTTTCAGGTCGCGGGCGCGGCGATAGAGGTTAATCGTCGGCGTGTGGTCGGTATCCATATGCGGGCAGATTTCCGGGTACACGCAGGAGAGACGACGGCAGGTCTGCTCGGCACGCGGCGACTTACAGCGCAGCATGTACATGTTGGCCGTAGGGCCACCCAGGTCAGAGATAATGCCGGTAAAGCCCGGTACCGTGTCACGAATGGCTTCGATTTCGTTGATGATCGAGTCTTCGGAGCGGCTTTGAATAATACGACCTTCGTGCTCGGTGATAGAGCAGAAGGAACAGCCGCCGAAGCAGCCGCGCATGATATTGATAGAGAAACGAATCATCTCATACGCCGGGATACGCGCCTTGCCGTATGACGGGTGCGGGATACGCTGGTACGGCAGCGCGAACACGCTGTCCATCTCTTCGGTGGAGAGCGGGATCGCTGGCGGGTTAATCCAGATATAGCGGTCGCCCTGCTTCTGCATCAGCGCACGGGCGCTGCCCGGGTTGGTTTCATGGTGCAGAATACGGGAAGCGTGGGCATACAGCACCTTGTCGCCTTTGACCTTTTCAAAGGACGGCAGCAAGACGTAGGTTTTATCCCACGGCTTAGGGCGCGGCGGCTGTACGGTAACGACTTTGGCTTCCTGCTTTTTCGGTGCCACCGGTTTGTTATCGGCACACGGCAAGTCTTCACCATACGGATGCGGAATCGGGTCGATTTTCCCCGGGGTGTCGATGCGGGTTGAGTCGACGCCAGACCAGCCCGGCAGCGCTTCTTTGACGATGATGGCGGTGTTACGCACGTCGCGGATCTGCGCGATTGGCTCGCCTGCCGCCAAACGGTGCGCCACTTCAACCAGCGGACGCTCGCCGTTACCGAACATCAGCATGTCGGCCTTGGCGTCAATCAGCACCGAGCGGCGCACGGTATCGGACCAATAGTCATAGTGCGCGGTACGACGCAGGCTGGCTTCGATGCCACCGAGGATAACCGGCACATCTTTCCACGCTTCTTTACAGCGCTGGGTATAAACCAGCGTCGCGCGGTCAGGGCGTTTGCCCGCGACGTTGTCTGGGGTATAGGCATCGTCATGGCGCAGCTTGCGGTCTGCGGTATAACGGTTGATCATCGAGTCCATGTTACCGGCGGTGACGCCGAAGAACAGGTTCGGTTTTCCCAGACGCATAAAGTCGTCTTTGCTGTTCCAGTCAGGCTGGGCAATGATCCCCACGCGGAAGCCCTGTGCTTCCAGCATACGACCACAAATCGCCATCCCGAAGCTCGGGTGGTCAACATAGGCGTCGCCGGTGACCAGAATGATGTCGCAGCTATCCCAGCCAAGTTGATCCATCTCTTCACGTGACATTGGCAAAAACGGAGCCGGCCCAAAGCAGGCGGCCCAGTACTGCGGCCAGGAGAAAAGGTCGCGATCCGGTTGGATCAGGGAGATAGCGCTCATATTGCTTCCGAAAAAAATTGGCAAAAAAATAGACAAAGGCCGGGGATTATAAGCCCGTTCGCCTTACTAATGAAGTGGGAATTTTTAGCGCGGTTTGTGCCCCGGCGTCGCTGTGCTCGGCCGGGGGTTCTTGATTACGGCGCCGGGTTCACCAGAATCTGTCCGATAGAACCACGGTCGGCAAGCTCCAGCGTTTGGCTGGAGAACTGGAACGGGAAGTGCGGCCATGACGGCTGTGAGTAATAGACCAGCAGCTCAACCTGACCGTCAATCCAGACCGTATCTTTCCAGCCCCGATCTTCCGGCAGCGGCGTCGCACCGTTGACGTTGCGAACCTGGAACATCACCCCTTCAATATGGAACGACTGCGGCGCATCGGCACGAACCGTCCAGCGCTCCCAGGTGCCCTGTTGCGCGGTGATATCAATGCGCTGCGGGTCCCACAGCTGGCCGTTGATACCCGGATCGTCGCCGAGCAGAATGTCGCGGCTGCGAATCGGCGTGCCGCTCAGCACTTCCGTTGGCAGTATGCGCATCGGTAAGTTATCGGTCACTAACGGCAGCAGCCCCGTTGGGCGCAGGGTCAGCACCAGCGTGGAGATCAAAATGCTCGATGGTTCGAAGAAGCCGCGAATACGCTCCATGATGCTGGCGGACTCACCGCAGGTCATCGACACTTCATCGCCGTTGGTCATATCCACCAGCACTTCGCGACGCTCACCCGGCGCCAGCGAGATTTGCGTGGTGGAGACCGGCGCAGGCAGGAAGCCCTGATCGCTGGAAATCACGTGCAGCGCGCGGCCATCGCTCATCCGCAGCGAGTAACGGCGAGAGTTAGAGGCGTTCAGCAGGCGCAGACGCACCCAGCCGCGCGATACTTCAACATAGGGCCCCTGGACACCGTTGACCAGCAGCGTATCGCCAACAAAGCCACCGCTGCCCGGTTCGTCGTATACCGGCGCGCCAAAGTTATCCAGACGCTTATCCTGGATAATGACCGGGAAGTCGTCGACGCCGTAGTGGTTAGGGAATGGTAAGGACTTACTAACTTCATCCTCAACCAGCCACATTCCCGCCAGGCCGTTATATACCTGCTGGGCCATGTGGTTTGGCGTATTGGCCTGATACCACAGCGTTGACGCGTTCTGGCGAATAGGCAGCACCGGCGCCCAGTCGGCGTTTGGCGTCATCATGCGCGCCGCGCCGCCAATCAACGGCCCCGGCACCTGCAAACCGCGCACGGTCATGGCGACGTTTTCCGTCAGACGGTTGCTGTAGATGAGTTTGACATCGTCACCCTTCCAGACGCGGATCGTCGGCCCAAGATAGCGGCCGTTGACGCCCCAGACGGAGGCGCGCGTGCCCTGGGTAAACGACCAGTGCGCACGCTGCAGCGTTAAGAATAGCGGTTGCCCACGGCGAGACTCCAGCAGAGGAGGCACCGGCAATGCGGGTTGCTTCCCTGCGGCCTGTGCCCTCAGCGGCACGGTGCCGGCACAAAGCGCAACGCCCGAAGCCTGAATAAACTGACGCCGACTGAGTGACATATAAGCTCCATCAAAACTGACAAATCAAACGCGGGAAATCATTTTCCCAACAGCAATACAGCCGCGACGCGGGCATTCACCCACGCCGTCAGCAGAAATTACGCTTTACCCGCAGACTCACGCTGGGCCACTTCCTGGTCCAGTTCGTCTATTTTGGCCTTCATGACTTCACGGCAGTGTTTTGCCAGGTCGCGAACCTGATCTTTACCCCACGCGCTGGTGTCGATAGGCTCCAGCATTTCCACAATCACCAGACCATTATTCCAGCGGTTGAGTTTAATCTTATTGGAAGTATTCGACACACACACCGGGATAATTGGCACACCGGCGGCGATAGCCGCGTGAAACGCACCGGTTTTAAACGGCAGCAGGCCACGGCCGCGGCTGCGGGTACCTTCCGGGAACATCCAGATGGAAATTCTGCGTTTCTTAAAGGCATCTGCCACTTCGGCAATGGTACTGTGCGCTTTCGCTCGGTTGTTACGGTCGATCAGCAGGTTGCCGGTCAGCCAGTACAGCAGACCAAAGAACGGCACCCACACCAGGCTCTTTTTACCGACCGTCACGGTTGGCGGCTGAACGATATTCGCCGCTGTCACCATATCGTAGTTGTTCTGGTGGTTGGCGATATAAATCGCGTTGCCATAGCGCTCCGCGTCAGCCGGTTTGCGGGTTTCAACCTTTAAACCGAACACCGGCGCCATACGGCCAAACATATGGCCAAAGGTGGCGACGTGTTTTGGGTTACGCGGACTGAACAGGCAATAGATGCAGCCAAAGATGCATACCAGGATGCAATAAATGACGACAATAATGACACGTAAAATAAATAGCATAGCGTCCTCTGAACCCTGAACCACTTAGAATGATACCGATCAGACGGGTGCTGACAGGATATATAGACCGGACAGGGCTTTGTTACTTGCAGACCCCTGCAAAGGGGTATTGTTAATCGCAACGGCTGAATTAACAACGGTTTCACGGTAATTTTTCCCCCGCCTGACGACGGGGGAAATATATTACTCTTCGCTGTCACCCGCCGAGGCGCGCTGCGGTGAATCAATCTCAACGCGATCGATTTTTTGCAGGCCGCGCATCAGGGTGCCGCGACGACCGCGTTCACCCGTCACTTTTTGCAGCTCTTCCGGGCGCAGTTTGATCTTACGTTTGCCCACGTGGAAGGTCAGCGTGCTCTGCGGTGGCAGTACGTAAAGGTGCGCCAGGCTATCGACACCGCTGGCGGCTTCCGCTGCCGGGATGTTGATAATCTTGTTGCCCTTACCTTTCGACAGCTGCGGTAGATCGCTCAGCGGGAACATCAGCATGCGGCCTGCGGAGGTGATCGCCAGCAGCATGTCGCTCTCGTCTTCAATCACCACAGGCGGCATCACGTGTGCGTTATCCGGCAGTGAAATCAGCGCCTTACCGGCACGGTTACGTGCGACCAGGTCGTTGAAGGTACACAGGAAACCGTAGCCCGCGTCGGAAGCCATCAGCAGCTTGGTATCGTCGCCTTCCATCAGCATGTGCTCGACGGTCGCACCCGGCGGCAGCGTCAGCTTGCCGGTCAGCGGCTCGCCCTGCCCACGGGCAGACGGCAGCGTAATCGGGTCGATGGCGTAGCTGCGGCCGGTGGTATCGACAAACACCACCGGTTGGTTGCTCTTGCCTTTCACCGACGATTTCCAGCTATCGCCGGACTTATAGTTCAGCCCCTGAGCGTCAATGTCATGGCCTTTCGCGCTACGTACCCAGCCCATCTGCGACAGCACGATGGTCACCGGTTCGGACGGCAGCATGTCATGGTCGCTCATCGCTTTCGCTTCTTCGCGCTCGCGCAGCGGAGAACGACGATCGTCGCCAAAGGCTTCGGCATCGGCCTGCAGCTCTTTCTTCAGCAGGTTACTCATCTTGCGTTCGGACGCCAGGATCGCCTGCAGATGATCGCGCTCTTTAGCTAAATCATCCTGCTCGCCGCGGATCTTCATCTCTTCGAGCTTCGCCAGGTGGCGCAATTTCAGCTCGAGGATCGCTTCCGCCTGGGTTTCGCTAATGCCAAAGCGCGACATCAGCGCCGGCTTCGGCTCATCTTCGTGACGGATTATCTCGATCACTTCATCGATGTTGAGGAACGCCACCAGCAAACCTTCGAGGATATGCAGGCGTTTAAGCACTTTCTCGAGGCGGTAGTTCAGGCGACGACGGACGGTGTCGCGGCGGAACGCCAGCCATTCGGTGAGGATCTCCAGCAGGTTTTTCACCGCCGGACGACCATCCAGCCCGATCATGTTCAGGTTGATGCGGTAGCTCTTTTCCAGATCGGTGGTGGCGAACAGGTGGTTCATCACCTGATCCATATCCACGCGGTTGGAACGCGGCACGATAACCAGACGGGTCGGGTTCTCGTGGTCGGATTCGTCGCGCAGGTCATCGACCATCGGCAGCTTTTTGTTACGCATCTGGGCCGCGATCTGTTCCAGTACTTTGGCGCCGGAAACCTGATGCGGCAGCGCGGTAATCACTACCGCACCGTCTTCTTTATTCCACACCGCGCGCATGCGCACGGAACCACGGCCGTTCTGGTAAATTTTGCGGATTTCCGCGCGCGAGGTGATGATTTCCGCCTCGGTCGGGTAGTCCGGGCCCTGAACGATATCCAGCACCTCGTCGAGCGTGGTCTGCGGTTTTTCAATCAGGGTAATCGCAGCTTTTGCCACTTCGCGCAGGTTGTGCGGCGGAATGTCCGTCGCCATACCGACGGCAATGCCGGTGGTGCCGTTCAGCAGGATGTTAGGCAGGCGCGCAGGCAGCATTTTCGGCTCCTGCATGGTGCCGTCAAAGTTCGGCACCCAATCAGCCGTGCCCTGCCCCAGCTCGCTTAATAGCAGCTCGGAATATTTCGACAGGCGGGATTCAGTATAACGCATCGCTGCGAACGATTTCGGATCGTCCGGTGCCCCCCAGTTCCCCTGGCCATCGACCAGCGGGTAACGATAGGAGAACGGCTGCGCCATCAGCACCATCGCTTCGTAACAGGCGATATCGCCGTGCGGATGGTACTTACCCAGTACGTCACCGACGGTACGGGCGGATTTTTTAAATTTTGCGGTGGCGTTCAACCCCAGTTCCGACATTGCGTAAACAATGCGGCGCTGCACCGGTTTCAGGCCATCGCCAATAAACGGCAACGCGCGATCCATGATGACGTACATGGAGTAGTTTAAGTAGGCGTTTTCCGTAAATTCATGTAGCGCAAGGCGCTCTGCCATATCGCTCATTAACAGTGGATCCTCAATCTGCATGCTGACCGTTCGGACGGCAATATTGCCGCAGATAATACCCTATCTCACGGTCTGAGTCACAAACCGTGAGATAGGTTGGGAGCGGGTTAACGAAGCGGTAAATAAATATCCGTCAGCAGCGCATGTTCCGGCACCTCATGGACAAAGTTGAGGTACTGGAAAAAGACCGGGAAGTCGCGTGGCGTCTCGCCGCTGCCCGGCAGCCACTCGCGAAACAGAGCCCAGACGCTATCAGACAGCGAATCCAGCGAGCCCTGATGACGTAAGACCGCGCAGCGCCCGCCGGGAATCTCAGCGTTGACCACGCCAAACGCGTTCTCCGGTATCGGTCCAGACACGCTGCCGCAGATATCAAAGCGAAACTGCTCCGGTGGCGTGGTCTGCGGGTCATGCCAGGCAATGCCGTAGGTCTGGCTGCTCGCCACCGGCGAAAGCCCGGTGCTGCGTCGCCACTCAATAAAGGTTGCCGCGCTGTCGTTCACCCGATCCGGATGCCCTTGATGGGTCAACATGGCGACGTTGGTTTGCGGAAATTCAACGATTTTCACGTCCATTACGTGCTGCTCCTGTAAAGCCAGTTTAGGAACGCGCTGGTGCCAGGCCGCCCAGTCCGGGGTTTGTCGGAACTGGCGTGGGCTTTGGCCAAACGCGGTTTTAAAGGCACGAGTGAACGACTCCGGGTTCTGAAACCCGGCATCCAGCGCAATATCGATAACCTTATCCTGCGGGTTAAACGCCAGCCGCCACGAGGCGCGGCGCAGGCGTAACCACTGGATATAGCGATACAGCGGCAGGCCGCTCCAGGCGGTAAATTGCCGATGGAAATGAAAGGGCGAACTGTGCGCCATCCGGCTTAACGCCTCGAGCGAGAGAGGCTCATCCAGATGACGCTCAATGTGGTCGCAAACGCGCCGCAGGCGTTCGGAATAAGCCGCGCTTAATAAGTCACTCATCACTGCCTCCTTGCGGGACATTCTGCCCACCTGGCCGCAGTGAATCCTGACCGATCTTGCGCAGTCTTAAGGGATTATGGATTCACTTTGCGGATCTGCTTCACGTCGATTTCAACGGAGTTCCAGTCTTTATCCACTTCGCCCTGGATTTCAACCACATCCTGCGGGGTGATGGTCTGGCCGTTCCAGCGCTTGTGATCAATATCCACATTCACGGTGCCGCTGGCATCTTTAAAAATATACAGATCGTCGGATACGCGCTCAATGATGTTGCCACGCAGTGTTACCCAGGTGTCATCACGCATGGTTTTGGCGTTCGCCGCGGTAGTCACGGTGCCGTTAGGGCCAACGAAGCCGCCGGTTTGCGTCGTCGTGGTGGTAGACGGGCCGGAAAATCCGCCCTGAGTGGCGGCAAATGCTGGTGCAGAAGCCAGAGCCAGGATAGCGGCGATAGCAGCAAGTTTCTTCATGATTTGTTCTCCCTTTTGTGGTGTATGAGCACTATTACACCCGCCATTTCTTAACAACTTCTTAAGGCAAAAAAAGATTTATTATTGCTGTACATAGGCAGTACAGGCGCGCTTTACTTGGTAGACAGAGCAGCAGGCAAGGAGCAGCAGATGCGAATTTTATTAGTGGAAGATGACAAGCTTATCGGCGACGGCATCAAAACCGGGCTCGGCAAAATGGGCTTCAGCATCGACTGGTTTACCCGCGGTGAAGAGGGCAAAATCGCGCTTTACAGCGCCCCCTACGACGCGGTGATCCTTGACCTGACGCTGCCCGGCATCGACGGGCTGGATATTCTGCGCGAGTGGCGCGAAAAGTCCCGCCGCGAACCGGTGCTCATCCTGACCGCCCGTGATGCGCTGAGCCAGCGCGTCGAAGGGCTGCGCTTAGGCGCTGACGACTATCTCTGCAAACCGTTCGCACTGATTGAAGTCGCCGCCCGGCTGGAGGCGCTGATTCGCCGCGCCCACGGCCAGCCGAGCAGCGTACTGCGCCACGGCGAGGTGGAACTGGATCCCAATCGCCTGACCGCCACCTTGAACAACGAACCGCTCATACTGAAGCCGAAAGAGTTTGCCCTGCTGGAGCTGTTGCTGCGCAACGCCGGGCGCGTGTTGCCGCGCAAGCTGATTGAAGAGAAGCTCTATAGCTGGGATGAAGAGGTCACCAGCAACGCCATTGAAGTGCACGTCCACCATCTGCGCCGCAAGCTCGGCAGCCACTTTATCCGTACCGTCCACGGTATCGGCTACACGTTGGGTGACCAATGAACCTGTTCCGCCGCCTGAGCCTGCGCGTTCGCCTGACGCTGCTGTTTATGCTGCTCTCCGCCGTGGCCTGGTGTTTTGCCAGCGTCATCGCCTGGAAGCAGACCACCGACAAGCTGGATAAGCTGTTCGACACTCAGCAAATGCTGTTTGCCAAACGCATCAGCGCGATGGACTTCGCCGACCTGCCCGCCTCACGCCAGTGGATTCGCGCGCCGAAGAAGGTCAAACACGGGCATCTTGATGATGACGCGCTGGCGTTCGCCATCTACACCGTCGACGGCAAGATGGTGCTGCACGACGGTGAGAACGGGCCGTACATCCCCTATAACTATCGCCGCGAAGGTTTTGACGATGGCCCGCTGAGCAACGATGACGATAGCTGGCGCTTTTTATGGCTGACCACCGCCGATAAAAAATACCGCATCGTGGTCGGCCAGGAGTGGGATTACCGCAAGGAGATGGCGCTGGATATCATCACCAGTCAGCTGACGCCGTGGCTGATTGCCCTGCCGGTCACCTTTTTGCTGTTGATTCTGTTGATTAGCCGCGAGCTGGCGCCGCTGAAAAAAATAACCCGCACCCTGCGCCAGCGCCACCCAGACTCCGGCGAGCCGCTGGATACGCACGGCGTGCCAAACGAAGTACGCCCGATGCTGGACGCGCTCAACCTGCTGTTCCGCCGCATCCACGATATGCTGACTCGCGAGCGCCGCTTCACCTCCGATGCCGCCCATGAGCTGCGCAGCCCGCTCACCGCACTGCGGGTGCAGGCCGAAGTGGCACAGCTGTCGCAGGACGATCCGGAAAGCCAGCAAAAGGCGCTGATGCAGCTGCATGCGGGCATCGACCGCGCCACGCGCCTGGTTGAGCAACTGCTGACCCTCTCCCGCCTCGATTCGCTGGAACAGTTAGCTGACGTGCAGCCGGTGAATCTCGGCGATCTGCTGCAATCCTCGGTGATGGATATCTACCACACCGCGCAAAAAGCCGGCATAGAGATTCGCCTGCACCTGAACGCTCAGCAGGTCACCCGCACCGCCCAGCCGCTGCTGATGAGCCTGCTGGTGCGTAATCTGCTGGATAACGCCGTGCGCTACAGCCCTTCGGGCAGCGTGGTGGACGTGACGCTCGACAACCACGGTTTCAACGTCCGCGATAACGGGCCGGGCATCAGCCCGGAAGCGCTGGCGCGCATCGGCGAGCGCTTCTATCGCCCGCCGGGGCAGGATGAAACCGGCAGCGGTCTTGGGTTGTCGATCGTGCAGCGCATTGCGACGCTGCACGGCATGACGGCGACGTTTGCTAACGCCCCCGACGGCGGCTTTGAAGTGACCCTTCGTGGGTAGCTGATTATTGCTAATTCAGCAAAAGACTTTGCACATTTTGCACATTTAATCGTTACAGCAAGGCGAGTATCATGCCCCTCAAAAGCCAACTTTTGAGGATTTATAATGAGCAACATTCTGATTGTTAACGGTGCGAAAAAATTCGGCCATTCTAACGGCCAGCTGAACAACACCCTGACTGAAGTCGCGGAGACCTACCTGCGCGACCTCGGGCATGATGTTAAAGTGGTTCGCGCGGACGGCGACTATGACGTCAAAGCCGAAGTACAAAACTTCCTGTGGGCCGACACCGTTATCTGGCAGATGCCAGGTTGGTGGATGGGGGCACCATGGACCGTGAAAAAATATATCGATGACGTATTCACCGAAGGTCACGGTTCTCTGTACGCCAGCGATGGTCGTACCCGCTCCGACGCCAGCAAAAAATATGGTTCCGGCGGCCTGATTCAGGGTAAAACCTATATGCTGTCCCTGACCTGGAATGCCCCAATGGAAGCCTTTACCGATAAAGATCAGTTCTTCCACGGCGTGGGCGTTGACGGCGTTTACCTGCCGTTCCACAAAGCCAACCAGTTCCTGGGAATGGAAGCGCTGCCGACCTTTATCACCAATGACGTGATTAAAATGCCTGACGTTCCACGTTATGTTGCAGAATACCGCGAGCATCTTGGGAAGATTTTTGCTTAACTGTTAGCCTGGAATTAGAAGGAGTTAATCATGTTGACCATTATTGCTGAAATCCGTACTCGTCCAGGACAACATCACCGTCAGGCGGTGCTGGATCAGTTCACCAAAATTATCCCAACCGTGCTGAAAGAAGACGGCTGCCACGGCTACGCGCCGATGGTTGATCACGCTGCAAACGTGAGCTTCCAGACCACCGCACCGGACTCTATCGTGATGGTTGAAGTGTGGGAAAGCGTGGCGCACCTTGAAGCGCACCTGCAGACGCCGCACATGAAAGCCTGGAGCGAAGCGGTGAAAGCCGATGTGCTGGATACGACCATTCGTATTCTGGAGTCAGGCGTTTAAGACTGACGCATGAACGTAGCCCGGCCGAACGCAGTGACGCCGGGGAATCCCCGGCGTCGGTGTTTACGCACCTCGTCCAGGCTACGTGTTAAAGGTAGTTACCGATTTACCAGTACAGCTTCCAGCTCTGCGTCATGCGCACCAGCGCTTCCACATAGAAATAATCCCCCCAGCTACAGCATTCATCCACGCCCTTATCGCTCGCGAAGTGATACACCGAATGTTTCAGCACGCCGGTACCCGGTTCGTCCACGCCCATCAGATAGTGCTTCGACAGCGACGACATCATCCCCATCGCCCACTGCTGATAGCGCTCACGGTCCGGATCGGTGGTCGGCAGATGCTTCACCAGTTCCAGCAGGCCGCACACCGCAATCGCCGCTGAGGATGAATCACGCAGCGCATCGGTGCCGACCAGCGCCAGATCCCAATGACAGACATAGTCTTCCGGCAGGCGGTTGAGGAAGTAGTTCGCCAGCTTTTTCGACAAGCTAATCAGCTCCTTGTCGCCGGTATACAAGAAGCTCAGCATAAAGCCGTAAATGCCCCACGCCTGCCCGCGCGACCAGCAGGAGTCGTCGGCATAGCCCTGCTGGGTTTTACCAAAGCGCGGCGCGCCGGTCTGCACGTCCATGTAATAGGTGTGGTAGGTCGAGGCGTCTTCACGCACCAGATATTTCGCCGACTGGCGCACGTGGGCGCGCGCGGCATCGGCAAATCGCGGATCGCCGGTCTGTTCCGTCGCCCAATAGAGCAGCGGCAGGTTCATGGTGCAGTCGATAATCATGCGCCCTGCTTGCTCCGGGTCGGTCAGCACACCCCAGGCCTGAATAATTTCCGCTTTACGATGGAAGCGTTCCAGCAGGGCTTCCGCCGCCTGCAAAGAGAAGCCGCGCGCATCGCGATTACCGGTCAAACGCCAGGCCGACACGCAGGAGAGCGTGTACAGGAAGCCCAGGTCATGAGTATTGGTGTCACAGCGCCCGGCAATACGCAGGCCGAACGAGCGCACGTGCTGCTCTGCCAGCGCCCGGTATTTCTCCTCGCCGGTCATCTCCCAGGCCAGCCACAGCTGCCCGGTCCAGAAGCTGGTCGTCCATTCAACGTTTTCGGTCAGCGGATAGTAGCCGTCCACGCAGGCTTCGCCTGGAAATTTATCACCGAAATCCGTTAAATGACGGCTAATCAGCTTAAGGACATGGCTACGCGCCGAGCACAGCTCATCGTTAAACGTCTGAAGATTAACGGGAGCACCCGGAAATTCGCGCAGGGTTTCCTCAACGATAGGGTTTAACATATTCGGTTCCTTCATTCAGTAAGGCTTATTTAGAAATACCATTTTCAGCGACATCAAGTGCAGGCTGGCGATGATTCTGACGTTTACAGGCGGATAACGTGAATGCTGAAATCAGCGTAAAGAACAGCGCAATTCCACCCATAATGATATAGGTCTTTTCGAATCCAATGCGGTCATATAATAAACCTGCTGGTGAAGAGACCACGACATTACCGATATACAACATGGCCTGGTAACCCAATAAATACATGGTAGCGTTGACGCGTTTATCGAAATGCTCAGCAATATATTTAAAGACCGAGACCAGCAGCAGACAAATCTCCAGGCCGTACAGCGGTTTAATCACAGAAATCAGCAGATGCGACTCGCACAGGCCGGAAATAACCAGTCGTGCGCCCACCAATACACCCACAATAATCAGACCGCGTTTCGCACCGATATAGTTGACGAACATCGGCATAAAGATATACATCACAAACTCGGTGCCGGACTGCACGGTACCCAGCAGGCCAAAGAGGGTGTTACCTTCGTGCACATCGCTAAAGAAGGTGACGAAATAGCGCGAGAACTGCTGCTCAGCGACAAACATCATCCACGCCACGCCAGCCACATACAGGCAGAATGCCCAGAACTTGCTGCTTTTCAGCAGGTCGAAAACGTCTTTCAGTACAATCTTATCCTTTGAAATAACCGCGCTGGCGTTGCTGGTTGCAGTATCTACTTTCAGGCTGATTAACACCGCCAGCATGACCAGCGATGCCACGCTGCCGAGGATAAAGTTGTAGGCCGGAGAGATATTAAACAGCAGGCCGGAGAAGGACGACGCCACCGCCCAACCGAGCGAGCCCCACATACGAATCTGACCAAACTCCATGCTGTTCAGGCGACTGTAGCGATCGGCATAGGATTCACAGGCCGCCACGCCGGCATACCACGCGAAGCTCAGATAAATAGCACCAACAATAATCCCCACGGTGGTGTAGGAGAGCAGCAGCGGCTGGTAAACATAAATAAAGAACGGCGCCATCAGAGCGGACATCACCACCACAAAATAGAGCAGATATTTACTCATGCCAATTTTATCGAGAATATAACCGTAAATAGGCTTGAGAATAACGGAGAATATGCCGTTGACGGCAAACACGGTGCCAATCACCGCGCCGCTGAGTTCTGCTTTTTGCCCAAGCCAAATCGCAAATAAGCCAATACTGGCTGACCAGGTAAAAAAATACAAAAATATAAACGAGCTTATTTTGTAATATTCCAGTCTGTTTGTAGACGATATTTTTTCCATACGGTCCTCGACAAAACGATGTAGGGGTACAGACTCTGCAACATAATGATGCAGAGTCTGTCAGGAGGTATTCCGGTTTATGGTTATATCCGGATAGTTAAAAATTCAGCGTTGTTATTTTCCCGCTGACGTTATCCGTCACGTTCAGCGTATTATTTTCAATGTGCAGCGTGGGTAATGCTGGCAAGGTTGCGTTGTGGTGACCGCTTGCCACTACCGCGCAGCACAGCCAGTGTTCGCCAGGCGCTATCTCGCCCGCTAGCGTCGGAATCGCCGCGCACTCGGCAAACATCACGCTGCTGTTCGGCGGGGTAATCACACTGTCGGCAAGACGCACGGCGTGAGGCGAGAGATCCACTACCGCGCTCATCCCGTTGGCAGCATTCACCCGACTCTGGCGCACGGTCAGTTGCGCATCGGCTTTCATCACCGCAAAGCCGCCCTCCACCGTCTGCAAGCGACACGCCGTATTCACCCGGTGCACGCGCACGTGCCAGTCGCCGCATGGGATAAGCCAGGTATCGACCTGCACGTCGTGCCACGGCAGCCAGCGCGAGTAGATAGCGCCGTCCAGCATCTCAACGCTCTCGCATTCACGGCGGCCGCGCCAGTAATTGTCGTTATCCGACAGCAGCAGCATCGAGTCACAGGCCGCGTGCTTAATGCCGTAGCGCCCTCGCTCAATGGTGAAACCAAAGCGCGTGGAGTAGGCAAATTTGGTGTACTTGGCCTCGGTGTTCACGTAGTTGTTCAGCTCGAGCTGGCCGGAGGTGAGCATCACCACGTGCTGCGAGTTTTCGCTGTGCTGTAGGATCTGCTGAGCGGGAACAATCGCATGTACCGGTGCCAGGCTCGGCAGCGGCATCTCTTCCGCCTGCCAGAAGGCATGAGTCTCCGGCAGCGCCATGATCAAAAACACCTTCAGCGCCCAGTACGGTGAGCCCGGCGAGTTGTAGTCTTCGCACATCGCCAGGTTCGGATAGGCGAACCCCAACGTCAGAATACCGTCGCGATCGAAAATCGGCTGATCCAGCCACCAGCGCAGGTGGCGCAGGATAATGCCTTTCACTACGCCCGGCGAGAAGACGTCCAGCCCGGCGAAGGCCACGCCGCTCCAGAATGCCACCATCGCAAAGCGGTAGGTCAGGCTGCGGCCAAACGGCACCGACGCCCCGTCGGCGGCGGAAAGGTAGATAAAGTCTTTGGCAAACAGGGAGGCACGTTCACGCAGCGTCGCGGCGCGCGTTGGGTCGTCGTCCGCGTTCAGCGTGGCGTAAATCAGGCCGTAAAAGTGGAACGCCATCGAGATGTAGTAATCTTTCGGGCGGCCCGGGCCATCGGAGTACCAGCCGCCGCCAAGATAGTAGGCTTCCATCATCGTGAAGCGGCGGTCGATAGCGGCCTGGTCATACGGCAGCCCAGCGCGCTTAAAGCCCAGCTGTACGATAATCGCAAAGTAATTCCAGTTGCTGTCCGGCATCTGGGCATCGGTGATTTGATTCAGCCAGCGATGCAGGTTTTCCTGTTCGGCAGCGCTGAAATGATTGGTCAGCTTGTCCTGCAGCAGCGCAAACCCGAGGCCATAAGCCGCCATCTCAACCAGACGCTGATCGTAGGGCCCGGTTTCGCCCCAATAGGATGGGCTTTGCGGGTCAGTACCCAGCTTAATCGCGGTGAGATATTTGTCGCTAAACGGCACCGCTTCCCCACCCGCCAGCAGCGGGAACAGACCCCAAAGCGCTCTCGATAAGCCCTCCATTTCCGCAATATCCGTGCTGTAGTGGGCGCAGGTTTTACCCAGCGAGAACTGCGCGACGTTGTCGGGAAACTGTTTATCGAGAGCGCTCAGCATTGCCGTCAGCGTCTGCGCTACGTCCTGTCGTGATGACAATATTTTTGATATTTCCGCCACTGTCCTGCCCCCTGATTTACCCATCCTCGAAAGTGGCTAAAGCATAGAGAATCGGGGTGGCTGAGAAATGTTAACCCGGTCACAACTGATATCATTCGATGAACCGCCGCTTGATAAAATTTAAAACAGTGGTTTAGTAGTAAGATTAACCCGGTAAAAATTTAAATTTATTGCACATGACTTCGTCCTGGAATGCCGAGCATCTGGAGCTGATCACCCTGAATGACGCCGTGGCGTCGTTTAGCCGCCTTTTTGCCAATACCGTGCGCTACCAGCACTGGCATCAGTGTCTGGAAATTCTCTATGTCGAAGAGGGGTTTGGCGTAGTGATCGTCGATAATCGCCAGTACACCATGCGCCCCGGCAGGCTCTTTTTCTTCCCCCCGTTCACGCTGCATAAAATCATGGTCGATGAAAAAGCGCAGGATAGTTATCGGCGGACGATTATCCATGTCGATCAGCACGCCATCGCGACGTTGCTGCGCCACTTCCCGGAAAATCATCAGCGCTTACAGGCACTTTCAGCCCGTGGCCGCCCAGCATTTGTGGCGGATTTAGCCGACCAGCACGCGCATATTGATCACCTGTTCGGCCTGTATGCCCGTATGTCCAACGCCTCCGGCCTCAGCACCGAGCAGATAACCTGCATGCTGATGACGCTGTTCAATATGCTGCCGCCCACCCAGGAAAAGATGCCGGAAGCCGGGCGCGGTATCGCCAGTTCAGTGATGTTCTGGATTGAAGAGAACTATCGGCAGAAATTCAGCCTCGACGCGCTAGCGCGGGAATTAGGGAAATCACGTAGCTATCTGTCGCGCCGCTTTCACGCCGAGACGGGCGAGAATATTCACGATTATCTCAATACTATTCGGCTACGCCGCGCCTGCGAACTGCTGCTGCATAGCGCGCTGCCGGTAAGCGAGATTGCCAGCCAGGTGGGGTTTTCTGAGGTGACTTACTTTATTAGCTCATTTAAAAAGGGGATCGGTGAGACCCCCTTACGGTATCGCAAAAATCACGTGGTTCAGGCCTAATGGAAGCGCCCTGGTAGCCACAAAGAAATCATCGGAACATAGGTGATAATAATCAGCACCAGGAACAGCACGCAGTAGAACGGGATCATGGCCTTCACCACCGTCTCAATTTTCTGCCCACTCACGGCGCTCGCCACGAACAGCACCGAACCCACCGGCGGCGTGATAAGGCCAATCCCCAGGTTCATCATCATGATGATACCGAAGTGTACCGGGTCGATACCTAGCTCAACCACCACCGGCAGCAGAATCGGCGTCAGGATCAGAATCAGCGGTGCCATGTCCATCAGACAGCCCAACAGCAGCAGCATAATGTTGATAATCAACAGGATAACGTACTTGTTATCCGACAGCGACAGCAACGCGGCGGAGATCTCCTGCGGTAGTCCCACCAGCGTCATCACCGAGCCAAACGCGGCGGCGAAGGCAATCAGCACCATCACCATGGTGACGGTTTTGATGGTACGGTGAATCAGCTTCGGGAAGTCCTTAAGCTTGTATTCGCGGTAGACAAAGAAGGTGACAAACATCGCCCACACGCAGGCAATTGCCCCGGACTCCGTTGGCGTGAAGAAGCCGGAGAGAATACCGCCGGAGATGATCACAATAGTAATCAGCCCCCAGATGGCGTCTGAGGCAATCTTTATCTTGCGCTTAAGTTCGACGCGTTCCTCTTTCGGGTAGTTGTTTTTACGCGCGGCAATCAGGCACATCACGATAAGCGTCACGCACAGCACCAGCGTCGGGATGATCCCGGCGAGGAACATCGCCGGAATAGTCACCGCCGCGGTGTTCGCCACGATAGCAAACAGCACAGAGTTATGGCTCGGCGGCACGAGGATCGCCTGCACCGAGGCGCTGGCGGTCAGCACCGCACCGAATGAGCGCGGGTAGCCTTTGCGCTCCATTTCCGGGATCAGCACCGATCCGATCGACGCAGTATCCGCCACCGACGATCCAGAAATCGCACCAAACAGCGTCGAAGCGAGAATGTTCACCAGCGACAGGCCGCCACGGATCCAGCCAACAAACAGCCCGGCGAAATCCACCAGCCGTCGCGCCATCCCCCCTTCCGCCATAATCGCCCCGGCAAAGACAAAGAACGGAATGGTCAGCAGGTTGACGTTATCGGTACTGTGGAAAATGGTGATAATAAGCCCGTCGAGGGAGAAGTCGGCGAAGGCGGTGACCACCACGGCGGTCAGGCCGACAGCATAGGCCACTGGCATACCAATCGCCATCAGCGTCACGAAAGTGACGACAAAAATAATCAGCGTTAAGTCCATTGCGTTCGCTCCTTAGTGACCGACTTTCGGCGAGCCAAACTGCACCAGTTCACGGTGCGTTTGTGGGCCGCACAGCATTTTTTCGACCACGAACAGCAGCGTAAAGAACGATCCCAGCGGAATCGGCAGGTGGGTGATCCCCGAGGTCAGGAACGGCAGCGACGGCACCACGTCCTCCCAGGCATCCATACAGCCAATGATCCCCCAGTGAATGATAAACAGGCAGGTGGCGAGCATCGCCAGATCGACAAACACCGCCAGCCCCTTTTTCATTGTCGGGTTGATATGATCGACCAGCATGGTGATCGCAATATGGCTGCCTGCCCGATAGGCCGCCGCCGCCCCCACAAAGGAGAAGGTGATCATACAGATCTGCGACAGCGGTTCCGGCCAACTGGTCGACGCGTGCGGCAGAAAGTCCAGCCAGGCAGGAAGATCGGGACGAAAGCGAGCGTAGATCCCCACCAGATAGATAAACGTCATAAATAACAGGCTGATCCCTGACAGCCAAATACAGATCCGATACACGCCATCCATGACCAGGACATAGAAATTTTTCATTATTATCCCCAGATCAAAACGGGCGGGCCAGCCCACGCTGGCCTGCCGCGAAGTGGATTATTTGGTGTCCTGAATTTGCTGCATTAAGTCGCTGAACTGCTTACCGTATTTCTCACGAACCGGTGCAGTGGCGTCGACAAACGGCTTTTTGTCGACCGGAAGGAATTTGACGCCCTGGCTTTGCAGGCGCTGCTTGGATTTCTCCACGTAGTCCGCCCACAGCACGCGCTCTTCAGCCTGTGCTTCTTTCGCCAGCTTCATGATCAGCGCCTGATCGTCCGCCGAGAGCTTGCTCCATTTACGCTTCGAGAAAGCGAGCACTTCCGGGATCATAAAGTGTTCGGTGAGATCGAAATATTTGGTCCCGGCCACCACGTAGTTTTCAGTATCAAAAGTCGGCTCGTTGTTTTCCGCCGCATCGATCACCCCGGTTTGCAGGCTGGCAAAGACATCGCCCACCGGCAGGACGATCGGGTTCGCCCCCAGTGCTTTAAAGGTATCGAGGCCGATCGGGTTATTTTGCAGACGGATCTTCACCCCTTTCAGATCGTCGAGGCTGGTGATCGGTTTTTTAGTGATCAGACTACGCGAGCCCGCATCCATCCAGCCAAGGAAGACCAGGCCGAGGTTGCTGTCGGAGATCTCTTTGGCCAGCGTGTTACCAATATCGCCATCCAGCACCTTGTGCTGATGGTCGGTATCGCGGAACACAAACGGCATGTTGAAGACGCTCACCTGAGGAAGGATACCGCCGACCGGGGCCATCGAAACACGCAGGATATCAATAGCGCCCGCACGGGTTTTCTCGAGCGTGGTGCTCTCATCGCCCATCTGCCCGCTTGGGAACATGCGGATGGACAGTCGCCCGTCGGTTTGTTGGCTGAGTTTTTCACCCATGTGAATCACCGCCGCCGTGGTCGGATAGTCAGCCGGGTGTACATCTGAAGCGATGAACACCGTTTTTGCCATCGCCGCCGCAGACCCCATCAGTAACGAGAAAGATAAAACGCTTACTGCCAGTTTTCTTCTTAACATAGACGATTCTCTTTTGATTAAAGATAAAATTCACCATGCGAATCAATTGCCAGCACAGATTGACGTCCATGTTCAGAAGTATGTTTTATATCCAGCGCAAGAATATGGTAGAAGTCATACAACTAAACTGTGACCTGTCATACCAAATTTTAAAATGGCATTTCAGAAAGCGTAGAAATTAGAATTGAATCGATTAATTAAGCGGCGGTTGTGGCAATAAAAAAGGAGACGCAAGCGTCTCCTTTTCAATCGTAGGCCGGCTTCACTGTGTGACGCCGGGGAAATCCCGGAGTCGGTGCTAACGCACCTCGTCCGGGCTACAAGCGAGTCTGTAGGCCGGGTAAGCGAAGCGCCATCCGGCAAGGTGTTAGGCTTCCAGCTCCGCCATATCGCCTTTCTCCTGCAGCCAGTTACGGCGATCTTCCGAACGCTTCTTGGCCAGCAGCATATCCATGGTGGCATCGGTTTGCTGTTCATCTTCATCGGTGATGTACAGCTGCACCAGGCGGCGGGTGTTCGGATCGAGCGTGGTTTCGCGCAGCTGCATCGGGTTCATCTCACCCAGACCTTTAAAGCGCTGTACGTTCGGTTTGCCTTTTTTACGCTTGAGCTGCTCCAGCACGCCCGCTTTTTCCTCTTCGGTCAGGGCATAGTAAACCTCTTTGCCCAGATCGATACGGTACAGCGGCGGCAGCGCCACATAAACGTGACCTTCTTTCACCAGCGCGCGGAAGTGCTTCACGAACAGTGCACACAGCAGCGTTGCGATGTGCAGACCATCAGAGTCCGCATCCGCGAGGATACAGATCTTGCCGTAGCGCAGCTGGCTCAGATCCGAACTGTCTGGATCGATACCGATCGCCACGGAAATATCGTGGACTTCCTGCGAGGCCAGCACTTCGTCAGAAGAGACTTCCCAGGTATTGAGGATCTTACCTTTGAGCGGCATGATCGCCTGATATTCACGATCGCGCGCCTGTTTGGCAGAGCCGCCTGCGGAGTCACCTTCGACGAGGAACAGTTCGGTGCGAGCGAGATCCTGCGCGGTACAGTCGGCCAGTTTACCCGGCAGCGCCGGGCCGCTGGTGAGCTTTTTACGCACCACTTTTTTCGCCGCGCGTAGGCGACGCTGGGCGCTGGAAATCGCCATTTCGGCCAGCAGCTCTGCCGCCTGGACGTTCTGGTTCAGCCACAGGCTGAAGGCATCTTTCACCACGCCAGAGACAAACGCCGCGCACTGACGGGAAGAGAGACGCTCTTTCGTCTGCCCGGCGAACTGCGGATCCTGCATCTTCACCGACAGCACGTAGGCGCAGCGGTCCCAGATATCTTCCGCCGACAGCTTCACGCCGCGCGGCAGAATGTTGCGGTATTCGCAGAACTCGCGCATCGCGTCAAGCAGGCCCTGGCGCAGACCGTTAACGTGCGTTCCGCCCTGCATGGTCGGGATCAGGTTGACGTAGCTTTCGGTCAGCAGCTCGCCGCCTTCCGGCAGCCATAGCAGCGCCCAGTCCACCGCTTCGGTTTCGCCGGAGAAGTTACCGACAAACGGTTTTTCCGGCAGCAGCGGCAAGCCGTTCACGGCTTCGCAAAGATAGTCGTTCAGACCGTCGGCGTAGCACCAGGTCTGTTCGGTGTCGTTCACTTTGTCTTTAAAGACAATTTCAACGCCGGGGCAGAGTACCGCTTTCGCTTTCAGCAGGTGGCTTAAGCGGGAAACGGAAAAACGCGGGCTGTCGAAGAAGCTTTCGTCCGGCCAGAAGTGGACGCTGGTCCCGGTATTGCGTTTGCCGCAGGTACCGGTGACGTGCAGATCTTCCACCTTGTCGCCGTTTTCAAACGCGATGGTGTAGACCTGACCATCGCGACGAACGTTGACCTCAACGCGCTTCGACAGGGCGTTAACTACCGAGATCCCCACGCCGTGCAGGCCGCCGGAGAACTGATAGTTTTTGTTGGAGAACTTACCGCCCGCGTGCAGGCGACAGAGGATCAGCTCAACGGCCGGTACGCCCTCTTCCGGGTGGATATCGACGGGCATGCCGCGACCATCGTCGATCACTTCCAGTGATTGATCGGCATGAAGAATAACCTCAACACGCTTCGCGTGTCCGGCAAGCGCTTCATCCACACTGTTATCAATCACTTCCTGACCAAGGTGGTTCGGACGTGTGGTATCTGTGTACATCCCCGGGCGGCGGCGAACCGGCTCAAGCCCGGTGAGTACCTCAATGGCATCAGCGTTATAAGAAGATTGCGTCATGATCTATTCGTAGGTAGTTGGCGCTGCTTAATGCAACCCCAGAAAATCGATAATCTGTGTGAAGTGATCTTCAAAGCCGATAAATGCGTGATTACCGCCCTCCTCTACCGTTTGTCGGCAGGAGGCGAAATAGTTCACGGCCTGGCGGTAATCAAGCACTTCGTCGCCGGTCTGCTGAAGCAGCCAGATAAGATCCGGTGCCTCCAGTGGGTCAATTTGCATGACTTTGAGATCGTAAATATGGCGTGACTCTAGCACATATTGCTGCCCGGTGTAGGGATTCTCATTCGGCCCAAGGAAATTCACCAGCAGCTCAAACGGGCGTATCGCCGGGTTCACCACCACCGCTGGCAGCATGAAACATTGGGATAACCAGGTTGCATAATAGCCGCCCAGCGATGACCCCACGATGCCCAGTGGTTCACCGCCGTGTTTCAGCACCAGCGCTTCCAGCATCTCCGCCGCTTCCGCCGGATAGGCCGGCAGTTGCGGGATCAGCATATTCACGTCGGGATAGTACTCCGCCAGCCACTGCTTCAGCGCCGTAGCCTTTGCTGACAGCGGTGAGCTGTTGAATCCATGCAGATAAAGAAGCGTCGACATCAATAACCTTCAGATGCGGTATCAGGATGGAATTCGCACCCGGCAAGGCGGCAGACTTCGGTGGTTAATGAACCATCGTCATGCAGCTCAAGCCAGCGCCACCCAGGGGAAACGGTATCCAGCGTGAAGTTGGCACAGTGCGGTTTAAACTGTACGCAGGTTGACGGCGTCGCCATGATGCGGCGGCCGTTCCAGTCGACGTCCAGTTCCTGATGAATGTGGCCACAAAGCAGGTTTTTTACGCGCGGGTAGCGCACCAGCACATTATCCAGCGCCCCTGCGTTACGCAGGCTGTGCTGATCGAGCCAGCTGCATCCCGCTGGCAGCGGATGATGGTGCAGCAGCAGCAGCGTATGTCGGTCCGGCGCTTCCGCCAGCCGTTTTTCCAGCCACTCAAGCTGGAACTCGCTCAGCTCGCCGTGCGGCACGCCGAACACCTGACTATCCAGCAGGAGGATCTGCCAGTTTTCGCCCACCAGTACGCGCTTGGCCGGGGAGATCCCCGCGTCCTGAAGCGTGCTGTACATGGATGGCTGGAAGTCATGATTCCCCGGCAACCAAACGCAGGGTGCAGCGAAACTCGCGATGCCGTCAGCAAAGTGCTGATAGGCCGCGGATGAATGATCCTGCGCTAAATCGCCCGTCGCCACCACCAGGTCAACTTCACGCGCCGAGGCATGAATAGCCTGCAAGACGGCGTGATAGCTTGCCCAGGTGTTCACGCCTAACAGCGTTTCATCTTTTTCCGCAAACAGGTGAGTATCAGTGATTTGCAGTACCCTGACACTGGCCCCACCAGCCAGAGGAAGGTTTAAAAGGCTTTCCAAATGGTGTCCTTAGGTTTCACGATGCAAACATACACATCATCCTTTCATGCTGCGTCATCGCTGGCAGCGTCCCAGATACAGCCTGAAAGGTGCTATGTACAAACCGGAATCGCCATCGCTCCATGTGCTAAACAGTATCTTAGCCAATCAGCTAAAAACTGATTAATTTGATGCTTTTCGTCGCGTTGATGCAACTTTTTATTTGGATAATCATATCGCGCTTTGAAGCGAAAGATCTGCTGACTTGAACACACTTCAGCCACCATCGCATCATGATACAGCCGCACACTCATCGACGGCAGGCTCCAGTAGCTCACCGCCGGGTGCGTCTGCTCAACCGTTACCAGCGTAGTGTAGCGGGTTGATTCTGTTATCGTTAACCGATATTGCGCATTGGCCACCTGATAGTTCACCGTTTCGCCGGCTTCATCAACGCGCGGCAGTAAGCGACGTAATTGTGCGAAATTGGTCTCGCACAGGCGCATCATTTCTGGGAAGTCAGGTGTGTAACGCTTCATTTGGTCCACTCTTTTCGTAAGTCCTGATAATGCAGCTGTAGCCATTGCAAAGCGATGACAGAGGCTGCGTTGTCAATTTTTCCCTCTTCTACACATTGATAAGCGTACTCCCGGCTTACCACATGAACCCGGATATCTTCGTGTTCATCCGCCAGGCCATGAATACCTTTGGCCGTTGTTGCATCCACTTCGCCCACCATAATGGTCAGGCGCTCGCTGGTGCCGCCAGGGCTTGCCAGATAACTCAGACACTCTTTTACCCGGCCGAGTTCAAGCCCGGCCTCTTCCTGCGATTCGCGACGCGCCACATCCTATACGCTTTCACCCTCTTCAATCATGCCGGCCACCATCTCCAGCAGATAAGGGGTTTCGCTGGTGTCATAGGCCGCAATGCGAATTTGCTCAATCAGCACCACTTCGTCACGCACTGGGTCAAAGGGTAGCAAGACTGCAGCGTGACCGCGCTCAAAAATTTCGCGCCGGACTTCACCGCTCATCTCGCCGTTGAACAGACGATGGCGAAAACGGTACACATCAATCGAAAAAAAACCGCGATATACCGTTTCTCGTGCAATAATTTCTACATCGTTTTTCGAGAGGGTAACCACTGGGTTACGTGATTTTGTCATGGCCTTGCCTATGCTGTAATTATGATGAAATTGTGGATTTAAAATCCGTTTATCTTAGGATCCACTCTCTCTGTGGTAGATTGGTGCAAATTAACGCCAGATGGCACATTACGACAACTTTTTAACGTGGCAGACTCTGGTACAATCGGCGAATATTTTTTCTGTGAATTAGATCAGCGCTAAGCTTCACAACAAGGAATGCAAATGCAAATGAAGAAATTGCTCCCCATCCTTATTGGTCTGAGCCTTACGGGTTTCAGTACAATGAGCCAGGCAGAGAACCTGTTACAGGTCTATCAGCAGGCACGTACCAGTAACCCAGATCTCCGTAAATCCGCAGCAGACCGCGATGCCGCATTCGAAAAGATCAACGAAGCGCGTAGCCCGCTGTTACCGCAGTTAGGTTTGGGTGCCGATTATACCTATACCAATGGCTTCCGCGACAATAACGGCGTGAACTCCAACGCGACCAGCGGCTCGCTGACGTTAACGCAAAGCCTGTTTGATATGTCCAAATGGCGTGCTCTGACCCTGCAGGAAAAAGCGGCAGGCATCCAGGACGTGACCTATCAGACCGATCAGCAGACGCTGATCCTGAATACCGCCACGGCGTACTTTAACGTGCTGAGCGCGATTGACTCACTCTCCTACACCGAAGCGCAGAAACAGGCGATTTACCGCCAGTTGGATCAAACCACTCAGCGCTTTAACGTGGGCCTCGTGGCGATTACCGACGTGCAGAACGCCCGTTCACAGTACGATACCGTACTGGCGAATGAAGTGACCGCGCGTAACAACCTCGACAACGCCGTTGAAGCGCTGCGTCAGGTGACCGGTAACTACTACCCAGAGCTGGCGTCTTTGAACGTCGACAGCTTTAAAACAGACAAACCGCAGGGCGTTAACTCGCTGCTGAAAGAAGCGGAAAACCGTAACCTCTCCCTGTTGCAGGCTCGCCTGAACCAGGACCTGGCGCGTGAGCAGATTCGCCAGGCGCAGGACGGCCATCTGCCGACGCTGGATTTGAACGCCTCTACCGGGGTGTCAAACACCTCCTACAGCGGCTCTAAAACCCACAGTTCCCAGTACGACGACAACGACGCCGGCCAGAACAAAATTGGCCTGAGCTTCTCCCTGCCGCTGTACCAGGGCGGGATGGTTAACTCGCAGGTGAAACAGGCGCAGTACAACTTCGTCGGCGCCAGCGAGCAGCTGGAGAGCGCGCACCGCTCCGTTGTTCAGACCGTGCGTTCTTCCTTCAACAACATCAACGCCTCTATCAGCAGCATCAACGCCTACAAACAGGCCGTGGTCTCTGCACAGAGTTCATTAGACGCGATGGAAGCGGGTTACTCCGTGGGTACGCGTACTATCGTTGACGTGTTGGATGCCACCACCACGCTGTACAACGCGAAGCAGCAGCTCTCCAGCGCGCGTTATAACTACCTGATCAACCAGCTGAATATTAAAAATGCGCTGGGTACGCTCAACGAGCAGGATCTGATTGCGCTGAACAATGCGCTGGGTAAAACCGTCGCGACCTCTACCGACAGCGTTGCGCCGCAGAACCCGCAGCAGGACGCTTCAGCGGACGGCTACACCTCTCCGGCGACCAGCAAAGCGCGTCTGCGCTAAGGCCTCTCGCCGTACTGAAAAGGGTCCGCTTTATGCGGGCCCTTTTTTCATTCTCTTGCGCTAACGTAAGGCAACGTAAAGATCCGCCGCTTTACGCCCTTCTTCGCTTCATTTTCAACCACTCATCCACTATCCTGAGCGTTATTGCAATACCACTCTACTGGGTCCAGGAAGAACACAATGAAACGGACGAACAATATTCAACACGCCGCCTTTCGTAAAAGCTGGGGCGCGCGTCACCTCACGCCGGTCGCATTAGCTGTTACTGCGGTATTCATGCTGGCAGGCTGTGAAAAAACTGACGAAACCGTCACGCTCTATCAGAACGCGGACGACTGCTCTGCAGCGAATCCGGGCAAAAGCGCCGAGTGTAAAACCACCTTCGATAACGCGCTGAAAGAAGCCGAACGTACCGCGCCGAAGTACGCCAGCCGTGAAGACTGCGTAGCTGAATTTGGCGAAGGCCAGTGCCAGCAGGCACCGGCGCAGGCCGGTATGGCACCTGCCAGCGGTGAAAACCAGGCGCAAGCGCAAAGCAGCGGCAGTTTCTGGATGCCGCTGATGGCGGGCTACATGATGGGCCGTATGATGAGCGGCGGCATGGGTGGCTACCAGCAGCAGCCGGTCTTCACCTCGAAGAACCCATCCAGCCCGGCCTACGGTAAATACACCGATGCCGGCGGTAAAAACTACGGCGCAGCGCAGCCGGGCCGTTCGATGAACGTACCGAAAACCGCGATGGCACCAAAACCGGCAACCACCAGCACCGTGACTCGCGGCGGCTTCGGTGAGTCCGTGGCGAAACAGTCCACCATGCAGCGTAGCGCATCGGGCACCACCACCCGTTCAATGGGCGGCTGATGACCATGGAAAGAATCAGCATTACTGAGCGCCCGGACTGGCGTGAAAAGGCAACGGAGTACGGCTTCAACTTTCACACCATGTACGGCGAGCCGTACTGGAGTGAAGAGGCCTACTACAAGCTGACGTTGGCGCAGGTTGAAAAGCTGGAAGAGGTTACCGCTGAACTGCATCAGCTGTGTCTGAAAGTGGTTGAACGTGTCATCGCCAGCGATGAGCTGATGGCGAAGTTCCGCATTCCAAAGCACACCTGGACCTTTGTGCGCCAGTCATGGCAAACGCAGCAGCCGTCGCTCTACTCGCGCCTCGATCTGGCGTGGGACGGCACCGGTGAACCGAAGCTGCTGGAAAATAACGCCGATACCCCAACGTCACTGTTCGAAGCGGCGTTCTTCCAGTGGATCTGGCTCGAAGATCAGATCAACGCAGGCAACCTGCCGGAAGGCAGCGATCAGTTCAACAGCCTGCAGGAAAAGATCATCGAGCGCTTCAACGTGCTGCGCGAACAACACGGCTTCCAGTTGTTGCATCTGACCTGCTGCCAGGACACCGTCGAAGATCGCGGTACCGTGCAGTATCTGCAGGACTGCGCCGCTGAAGCTGGCGTAGCGACCGAGTTCCTCTATATTGATGAGATCGGTCTGGGTGAGAAAGGCCAGTTTACCGATCTGCAGGATCAGGTAATCAGCAACCTGTTCAAACTCTATCCGTGGGAATACATGCTGCGCGAGATGTTCTCCACCAAGCTCGAAGATGCTGGCGTGCGCTGGCTGGAACCGGCCTGGAAGAGCATCATCTCTAACAAAGCGCTGCTGCCGCTGCTGTGGGAGATGTTCCCGAATCACCCGAACCTGCTGCCAGCCTACTTTGCCGAAGATGATCACCCAGAGATGGACAAATTCGTGGTGAAGCCGATCTTCTCCCGCGAAGGTGCCAACATTTCGATCGTCGAGAACGGTAAAACCATCGAGCAGGTGGAAGGGCCGTACGGCGAAGAAGGGATGATCGTGCAGCAGTTCCATCCGCTGCCGAAGTTTGGTGATAGCTACATGTTGATTGGCAGTTGGCTGATTAACGACGAGCCTGCCGGGATTGGCATTCGTGAGGACAGAGCGCTGATCACTCAGGATCTGTCACGCTTCTATCCCCACATTTTCGTCGAATAATCGTTAACCGATTAGCACCGACAGCATACTCAAGGAGCCCATTTCGATACCGTCTACCGGGATCGTGATGGGCTCTTCGCCATCCCAGGCACCCAGCACATAAAGCAGCGGCAGGAAGTGATCCGCCGTTGGGTTCGACAGCGAACCGCCCTCATGCGCCAGATAGTTCACCAGCGGATGCTGTTCAACCGGCCCTTTCCAGCTTAGATTAGCCTTCACATAATCGTTAAACGACGTGGCCCACGGGTAAGGCGTTGAATCGCCGTGCCATTTCGCCGTACGCAGGTTGTGCACCACGTTACCGCTCGCCACCAGCATAATGCCTTCATCGCGCAGGCTTGCCAGCTTACGACCGATCTCAAAGTGCCATGCCGCTGGCTTGGTACTGTCGATGCTCAACTGCACCATCGGGATGTCCGCATTCGGGTACATCTTAATCAGCACGCCCCAGGAGCCATGGTCAAAGCCCCAGGCTTCTTTATCAAGCGTGACCGGAACCGGAGCCAGCAGTTCAACCAACTGTTGCGCCAGCGCCGGGGAGCCCGGAGCCGGGTAATGGGTATCGTACAGCGCCTGCGGGAAGCCGCCGAAATCATGGATCGTTTTCGGGGTTTCCATCGCCGTCACGCCCGTGCCGCGAGTGAACCAGTGCGCGGACACCACCACAATAGCTTTTGGGCGTGGCAACGTTTCACCCAGATGCCGCCAGGTACGGGTATAGAGGTTATCTTCCAGTACGTTCATCGGGCTACCGTGACCTAAAAACAGTGCTGGCATTCGGCTACGAGACATGATGTTATCCTTCCAGAGGGCATAATTTAATAACACCACATTAACCCGTTTTGAGTGAGGATAAACTCAGATAAGCGTGATGATGATCTTCAGAAAATTTGAATGTAAGGATGAAGTAAAGAATAGCGTCGCCTCTCGCCACGGCTGACGATTTTCAATATCATGAATGATAATCATTATCATAAGGAGTAAGCGATGTCGGTACCGCTGATTCTGACATTACTGGCAGGGGCTGCCACCTTTATCGGCGCCATACTCGGGGTGATCGGGCAAAAGCCGTCCAACCGTGTACTCGCCTTCTCGCTCGGCTTCGCCGCCGGCATTATGCTGCTGATCTCATTAATGGAGATGCTGCCCGCCGCGCTCGGCACGCCGGGAATGTCGCCAGTGCTGGGTTACGGGATGTTTGTCGTCGGCCTCATTGGTTATTTTGCACTCGATCACATCCTGCCGCATGCGCATCCGCAGGATCTGATGCAGAAAAACACCCAGCCGCTGCCGCGCAACATTCGCCGCACCGCCGTGCTGTTAACCCTTGGCATCAGCCTGCACAACTTCCCGGAAGGTATTGCCACCTTCGTCACCGCCAGCAACAACCTTGAGCTGGGCTTCGGCATTGCGCTCGCCGTGGCGCTGCACAATATTCCTGAAGGGCTGGCGGTTGCCGGGCCGGTCTACGCCGCCACGGGCTCAAAGCGCAAAGCGGTGTTCTGGGCGGGAATTTCGGGCATGGCGGAAATATTGGGCGGCGTGCTGGCGTGGGCAATTCTTGGCAGCATGGTGTCGCCGGTGCTGATGGCCTCGATTATGGCAGCGGTCGCCGGGATTATGGTCGCCCTTTCCGTCGATGAACTGATGCCGCTGGCCAAAGAGATTGACCCTAACAACAACCCCAGCTACGGCGTGCTGTGCGGCATGTCGGTCATGGGGATGAGCCTGGTGGTGTTACAGTCGATGGGCATTGGCTAACGTCAGGCAATAAAAAAGCCCGGTGCATATCGCAAACCGGGCTTCATCACGTAGGCCGCTAGATTAGCTGGCTTTACGCTCGTGCTCACGACGGTAGGCTACCAGATCTTCGATGGTCACCAGCGCCATGTTATGTTTCTTCGCAAACTCGATGCACTCTGGCGCGCGCGCCATGGTACCGTCGTCGTTGGTCAGTTCACACAGCACGCCTGCTGGTTTGAAGCCTGCCAGCGTCACCAGATCGATAGTCGCTTCGGTGTGACCGCCACGGGTCAGCACGCCACCCGCCTGCGCGCGCAGTGGGAAAACGTGGCCAGGACGGTTCAGATCGGAAGGTTTCGCGTTGTCGGCAATCGCCGCGCGAACGGTGGTCAGACGGTCAGCGGCAGAAACGCCGGTGGTCACGCCATGAGCCGCTTCGATAGTGACGGTAAAGCCGGTGCCGTAAGCGCTGGTGTTGTTTTCTACCATCATTGGCAGTTCCAGCTGTTTACGACGTTCGTCGGTGAGACACAGACAAACGATGCCGCTACCGTGACGGATAGTCAGCGCCATTTGTTCAACGGTCATGTTTTCGGCGGCAAAGATCATGTCGCCTTCGTTCTCGCGATCTTCGTCGTCCAACACCATCGCACCGCGACCTTCGCGCAGAGCAACAAGCGCGTTTTCAACGCGTTCGAACGGAGTACCAAAAGAGGAAAGTAGCGTCTGATTCATGGTAAAAAAACCTCATTAATATTATGGTTACCAGAATCAGGGCAGTCTTAGGAGTGCCGATATAACGGCAAATAGATAACGCGAGCGGGTGCTTAACCCAACTGAATCGTTACTCTCTCCCATCCGGACTCTAACCGTCGGCCCCGGAATTACACCGGATCTGCTGACCTTCCCATGTTCATAGGAAGCGCTCGCGGGCTTTCAGCCGTAGCTGATTTACCGCCGGTGGGGAATTTCGCCCCGCCCTGAGAATAAGCGTACTTACTATAACGCCAATGACTATCTTCGGCAATGCATAAGCTTCGAACAATTCTGGTTTATCGCACCGGGATAAGACACTACAATAGCCTTCATGCCGACAGAATCAGGGAACAAGAGATGATCGACCCGAAAAAAATTGAACAAATCGCCCGCCAGGTCCACGAGTCTATGCCGAAAGGTCTGCGTGAGTTCGGTGATGATATTGAGAAGAAAGTTCGCCAGGTGATCCAGTCGCAGCTGACGCGCCTTGATGTGGTCAGCCGTGAAGAGTTTGACGTGCAGACTCAGGTTCTGCTGCGTACGCGTGAGAAGCTGGCGCTGCTGGAACAGCGGATTAGCGAGCTGGAAAACCGCCAGTCCGTTGAAAATGTCAGCCCCGCTCCGGTAGAGCCAAAGTAAAACTAAAGCGGGCCGTACGGCCCGTTTACACATTTCCTGATTTCAGTATGCTCCGGAAAGCACTATGGAGCTGTGTATAATGCACATTCCCCTCTCACCACGCACGTACTTCCCCACGAAATCTGAGGGGGAAAAATCCCTTTCCGGATTAAACGATCCGGCCAGAATATGCTATCGTGACACGCTATAAGAACAAGAGAAAAACCATCGCCCAGGGAAATCTATTGCAGGGGGAATGAAGCATGATTTTATTAACGGAATATAATAGTCCCTACCTGTTTGCACTAACATTTGTTCTTCTTATCGGCGTACTTGAAATAATCTCATTGGCCTTTGGCCATTATCTCTCTGGCGCACTCGATGCCCATCTCGATAATTATGATGCTTTGTCATCTGGTAATATCGGACAGGTGATTCATTTTCTGAATATTGGGCGTATTCCGTTATTAGTTGTGCTCTGTTTATTGGCCGGTTTTTTCGGGCTCTTCGGCATCCTTTTCCAGCATGGCTGGGTCATGCTCCTGGGAGCGCCCCTCAGCAACCTACTACTCACCCCAGCATGTTTTATTATTTCACTCTTCGCCGTGCATTACAGCGGAAAAATCATTGCTCCGTGGCTCCCCCGCGATGAAAGCTCCGCCCTCGCTGAGGATGATTATATCGGCTACATGGCGATAATTACCGGGCATTCCGCGATTGCCGGCACACCCTGCGAGGGCAAATTTACCGATAAATTCGGACAAACTCATTACCTATTGTTAGAACCTGAAAAAGGATACGCGTTTAAAAAAGGAGACAAGGTACTGATTCTCGACCGACTTTCCGCAACGCGTTATTTGGCCGAACGTAATCCCTGGCCGAATATTTTGTAATTGTATTTTGACCTTAAGAGACCGACATAATGGATGATATTTTTGGCATGCTACCTTCATGGATGTTTACCGCCGTTGTCGCGGTTGTCGTCTTATTGATTATCGGGATTATTTTTGCCCGTCTTTATCGTCGCGCCTCCGCAGAGCAAGCATTTGTGCGAACCGGGCTTGGCGGACAGAAAGTGGTGATGAGCGGCGGCGCAATTGTTATGCCAATCTTCCACGAAATTATTCCCATCAACATGAATACCCTCAAACTTGAGGTTAGTCGTTCTACCGTCGACAGTCTGATCACCAAAGATCGTATGCGAGTTGATGTGGTTGTTGCCTTTTTCGTCCGCGTTAAACCGTCGGTTGAAGGCATTGCCACTGCCGCACAAACGCTGGGTCAGCGCACGCTGTCTCCGGAAGATTTACGCGTGTTGATCGAAGATAAGTTCGTTGATGCCTTACGCGCCACGGCCTCGCAGATGACAATGCATGAGCTGCAGGATACCCGTGAAAACTTCGTTCAGGGTGTGCAGAATACCGTCGCGGAAGATCTGTCAAAAAATGGCCTGGAGCTGGAGAGCGTCTCGTTAACCAACTTTAACCAGACGGAAAAAGTGCATTTCAACCCGAACAACGCCTTTGACGCCGAAGGTCTGACAAAGCTGACTCAGGAAACAGAGCGTCGTCGTCGCGAACGTAACGAAGTCGAGCAGGACGTGGAAGTTGCGGTAAGAGAGAAAAACCGCGATGCGCTATCGCGCAAGCTGGAAATCGAACAACAGGAAGCCTTTATGACGCTTGAGCAGGAACAGCAGGTGAAAACCCGCACTGCCGAGCAGAACGCCAAAATTGCCGCCTTTGAAGCTGAGCGCCATCGCGAAGCGGAACAGACGCGTATTCTTGCCGAACGCCAGATCCAGGAAACGGAAATTGAGCGCGAGCAGGCCGTTCGTTCGAGAAAAGTTGAGGCCGAGCGTGAAGTTCGGATTAAAGAGATCGAACAGCAGCAGGTAACGGAAATTGCTAATCAGACGAAATCCATCGCCATCGCCGCGAAATCCGAACAGCAGTCTCAGGCAGAAGCACGCGCCAACGATGCGCTAGCCGAGGCGGTTCGCGCTCAGCAGAATGTAGAAACCACCCGTCAGACGGCAGAAGCGGATCGCGCCAAACAGGTTGCGCTGATTGCCGCCGCACAGGATGCTGAAACAAAGGCAGTTGAACTGACCGTACAAGCAAAAGCCGAGAAGGAAGCTGCGGAATTGCAGGCGGCGGCAATTGTCGAACTGGCGGAGGCGACGCGTAAAAAAGGGCTGGCGGAAGCCGAAGCACAGCGCGCGCTGAACGACGCTATCAACGTACTTTCCAACGAACAAACCAGCCTCAAATTCAAGCTGGCGTTATTGCAGTCTCTGCCTGCCGTCATTGAGAAGTCCGTTGAGCCAATGAAGTCTATCGACGGCATTAAGATCATTCAGGTTGATGGCCTGAATCGCGGCGGCGCGGTGGGTGAAGTCACCGCAGGCAATGGCGTAAGCGGTGGCAACCTGGCAGAGCAGGCGCTGTCTGCCGCCCTCTCTTATCGTACCCAGGCACCGCTGATCGATTCGCTGTTAAACGAGATCGGCCTGTCCGGCGGTTCGCTTAATAATCTGACCACACCGTTAAATTCACCGACTGCGCACGAAAAAGAAGCCTAGTCGCGTCCTCGCAAAGCCGTTACACACCTCATCCCTGGCCCTAAAAGCCGGGGATTTTTTATCCCAGACGCGCCCTTTCAGCGCCACAGATTCGCTGTTTTTGCGCGGACGCTTCAGTAATAAAAAAATAGAGAGGGGCAACTCTTGTACCAGTCAGGACGTTCGCGAACAATCGCGCTGTCAGCAAGGAGCTGAAACGGGAAAGCCCCTCCCGAAGAAGGGGCTTTAATAAGGAAAGGGTTATGATGAAGCTCGTCATCATACTGGTTGTGCTGTTACTGATAAGTTTCCCAGCTTACTAACAGTCAATCAGAGGGGGGAGAAATCCCCTCTCACCCTTATTCCTTTACTTTAGGTCGAAAAAACAGCAGCGTCAACCACGAGGAGCGCGGAAAAACGGAATGTTCGATGCGCCTCCCGCATTCACGATTTATCGCTGTCCTGCTGAATCTTCTTGATAATATTGGTGGTAGAACAACCATCTTCAAAGTTCAGCACCAGCACTTCACCACCGTTCGCCCACACTTCTTCGCTACCGGCAATTTGCTCTGGCTTATAGTCACCGCCTTTGACCAGACGATCCGGCAGGATCCCGGCAATCAGGCGCTGTGGTGTATCTTCTTCAAACGAC
This sequence comes from Kluyvera sichuanensis, assembly GCF_014218705.1. GTDB lineage: Bacteria > Pseudomonadota > Gammaproteobacteria > Enterobacterales > Enterobacteriaceae > Kluyvera > Kluyvera sichuanensis. Next base: position 101,786 of record NZ_JABBJF010000011.1, read on the forward strand.
ACCACCCAGTCGACGGACTCCAGCGCGCCCAGCACGATCATGCGCTGATCCAACGGGTTAACCGGGCGGGTTTCGCCTTTCAGGCGCTTGGTTGACGCATCGCTGTTCACCGCGACGATCAGACGATCCCCCAGCTTGCGTGCATTCGCCAGATAGGAGACGTGCCCCGCGTGCAGAATGTCGAACACGCCGTTGGTCATCACCACTTTCTCACCGCGACGACGGGCAGCGGCAACCGCCTGCTTCAGCTCTTCTTCGCTCATCACACCAAAACCGGTATCCGCGCGACCGCGCACGGCGTTTTCCAGTTCGATAGGTGAAACGGTAGACGTACCCAGTTTACCCACCACCACGCCCGCCGCGGCGTTGGCAAAGAAGCACGCCTCTTCCAGGGTTTTGCCGGAAGCCAGCGTCGCCGCCAGCACGCCGATAACGGTATCGCCCGCACCGGTCACATCGTACACTTCCTGCGCCTGCGTCGGCTGATGCAGCGGCGCTTTGCCCGGCTGCAGCAGCGTCATGCCCTGCTCGGAGCGTGTCACCAGCAGCGCGGAGAGATCGTAATCAGCAATCAGCTTCATGCCACGTTCAACGATTTCGGTTTCGTCTTTGCACTTACCGACTACGGCTTCAAATTCAGAAAGGTTTGGCGTCAGCAACGTTGCGCCGCGATAGCGTTCGAAGTTGGTGCCTTTCGGGTCGATCAGCACCGGCACGTTCGCTTTGCGCGCGAGCTGGATCATCTGCTGTACGCTTTCCAGCGCCCCTTTGGCGTAGTCGGAGAGCACCAGCGCGCCAACGCTCGGCAGACCGCTTTGAATACGATCGTGCAGCGGCTGTGGATCCACGCCGGCAAAGCCTTCTTCAAAGTCCAAACGGATCAGCTGCTGGTTGCGCGACAGCACGCGCAGCTTGGTGATGGTTGGGTGCGTCGGTACCGAAACGAAATCACACTTCACGTTAACGTCGGCCAGCGCTTTATTCAGCGCGCGCGCCGCATCATCAATGCCGGTCAAACCAACAAGACGCGAACCCGCCCCCAGGGACGCAATATTCATCGCCACGTTTGCCGCGCCGCCAGGACGTTCTTCGATAGTTTCCACCTTCACCACGGGAACCGGGGCTTCCGGGGAAATACGGCTGGTTGGGCCATACCAATAGCGATCCAGCATGACGTCGCCAACCACCATCACTCCTGCGCGTTCAAATTCCGGCAGCGTTACTTTCATTCTTGTCTCCTGGGAGAATCAAAATTTTGGCGCGATAATAGCACATTTCACGGTTGAACCAGCCACTTCTGCCAGCTGGCGCTGACCAGTTCACGTTCCCGAACGAAGCTTGATAAATCGACATTTCCCGGCAACTCCTGAAGCGCCAGGTGATGTAACGCATCGCGCAACGTGGTGTAGGCGCGGGTGAGCGCCTGTGCTTCGTGCTCGTCCATAATGTCGTTTTGCGCCAGTAGTTCGAGAATACGCACGTTATCCGACCAGCGGGTCAGCTTCGGCTTCTCGTGGGCGTAGCGCAGCACCAGATACTGGGTAATAAACTCAATATCGGTGATCCCACCCGCGTCGGTTTTGATATCAAAACGATCGCGCTGTTTTCCGCCGAGATGAGCACGCATTTTTTCACGCATCTCACGCACTTCGGTTTGCAGCGCGCTGCCTTCCCGCGCGGTAGTCAGGATCTGTCGGCGAATGTCGTCAAACTGCTGCTGCAGCTGCGGGTCACCGTAAACCACGCGGGCGCGCACCAGCGCCTGATGCTCCCAGGTCCACGCTTCGTTTTGCTGATAATCAGCAAATGATTCGGCGGTGGTCACCAGCATACCCGCCGCACCGGACGGACGCAGACGCGCATCAACTTCATACAAAATCCCGGACGAAGTTCGGGTGCTGAACAGGTGCATAATGCGCTGCGCCAGACGCAGATAGAACTGACGGCCGTCGATTTCTCGTTCGCCGTCGGTCATCGCATCCATTGGGCAATCATGCAAGAACACCAGATCCAGATCCGAACTGTAGCCCAGTTCCCAGCCGCCAAGCTTGCCGTAGCCAATGACCGCAAAACCGCGACCATGGCGCTCTCGCAGGTGCGTTGGCTGGCCATAGCGCGCCACCATCTGCACCCACGCCTGCTGGACAACGGCATCGATCATCGCTTCTGCAAGCCAGGTTAAGTGGTCACTGACCTTCATCACCGGCAACGTACCAGCAATATCAGCGGCAGCAATGTGCAGCAGTTGCGCCTGCTTAAACTGGCGCAAGGCTTCCAACTGCTGCTCCTCATCCTCTTCCGGCACACGCAGCAGATATTGACGCAGCTCGTCACGATAGGCATCGGTCGCCGTCGGCTGGTAAAGCGTGTTGGGGTCGAGCAGCTCATCCAGCAGCAGCGGGTAGCGCGCCAGTTGGCTTGCCACCATCGGTGAAGCTGCGCACAGGCGGATAAGATGCTTTAGGGTGCCGGGATATTCGCTTAATAATTCGAGGTAGGTAGTACGCGTGACAATGCCGCTCAGCAACGGGGTAATGCGCGTGAGCAGCACCGTGGCATCTTCACGCGAGCACACTTCGCTCAGCAGATGCGGCATCAGCGAGTCCAGTACCTGGCGCCCGCGCGGGCCAATGGTGCGTTTATCCAGCTCTTTGCGGAAATCGGCAATCTGCGACAACACGCGATGGCGGTCATCGCTGCTGAGGTGTACCAGCCCCGACGGAGAATCATCTTCCTGCAGGGTGTCCTGCCACAGCTCGCGCCAGGATTCCGAAAGTTGCTCTTCCTGCGACGGCTCTTCATCGTCGCCGATCAGTTCGTTAAAGACGCGGCGGACTTCGGCCATCAGCGCATCCAGACGCGCGGTCATCGTGGCCCAGTCGGCAAAATGCATCCCCCACGCCAGACGGGCGCGGTTGAGGTCGTCGCCGGGCAGCGTCTGCGTCTGTTCGTCGTTGATACTTTGCAGCAGGTTTTCGAGGCGACGTAAAAACAGATACGCTTCACGCAGCGCCTGCGCGTCGGTTTCCGATAGCAGATTCAGGGTTTCAATGGCTTTAAGGGTTGGCAGCAGTGAGCGGCTTTGCAGCATCGGCTCTCGCCCGCCGCGGATTAGTTGAAAGACCTGGACGATAAACTCGATTTCGCGAATCCCGCCCGCACCGAGCTTGATGTTGTCCTTCAGGCCACGGCGACGCACTTCGCGGGTGATCATCCCTTTCATATTACGCAGAGACTGGATCACGCTGAAGTCGATATAGCGGCGGAAGACGAACGGTCGCAGCATCGCCCGCAACTCGCTGGTGTATACGCCATCGTCATCGCCCATGATCCGCGCTTTGACCATCGCATAGCGCTCCCAGTCGCGCCCCTGTTCCTGGTAATAATCTTCCAGCGCCGCAAAGCTCAGCACCAATGGGCCGCTGTCACCAAACGGCCGTAAGCGCATATCAACGCGGTAGACGAAGCCATCCTGCGTCGGCTGGTCCAGCACCTTAATCAGACGCTGACCGAGACGGGTAAAGAACTGCGCGTTATCGAGTTCACGACGGCCGCCCTGGGTGCAGCCATGTTCTGGCCAGGCAAAGATCAGGTCGATATCGGAGGAGAAATTAAGCTCTCCGCCGCCCAGCTTGCCCATCCCGAGGATCAGCAGCGGCTGCGGTACGCCTTCGGCACTGCACGGTGTACCCCAATCGCGGCAGCAGGCCTCGTAGAGCCAGTTGCGCGCGTTGACGATCAGCGTTTCTGCCAGGTGGCTTAGCTGCTGTAGCGTATCTTCTTCAGATACCTGCGACAGCGCCTGCGCCCAGGCAATCCGCACCATCACCCGGCGGCGGAATAGCCGCAGGGCGCGCATTAGCGCCGTTTCATCATAGACTTCTGCCAGCTCCGCCTGGAGCCAACCCGCATATTGCCGCCACTCATCCGCCTGCGGCGGGTCGCTTTCCAGCGACGCCAGCCACTCAGGATGCGCCGTTAAACTTTGCTGAACAAAATCACTAAAGGTGAAAACAGCCTGTGCTTCACTACCGAGCGCCTCGAGAGGAAAATCCTCCGGGGCACGCTCAACGAGCGTTTGCCAGTGCTGCTGTAACTGCGAAGAAAGCGGCGTCATACGCGGGTTCCCTGAAGTTAATTAACGTTTTCCGCTGTGTAGCCAGAACGGCTCAACCGACAGAGCTTCATTGCGGAAATGTTCAATTTCAATGTGCTGGCGGGTTTCGATAGCGTGGCGCAGCCCCTGCCAATTCGCCAGCCAGCGATCGGCCTGCTCGGTATCGTAATAGCCGGCCAGCAGCTGAACGGTATTAATATCACGCTTCAGGCGCGGCAGTTGATCTGCGTAGGCGTCGCCCAGCGGGTAGGCAAAGACGGTGCGCAGTTCTGCGGCCTGACGAGACAGATGAATATCGGCAAAGCGTTTAAAGGAGTCCGCCAGTTTGGCCTCTGCTTTGGCATCGAGGAACGCCTCCCAGCCGCGCAGCACCAGCCATTCGGTATAGGCAAGCTTCGTCAGCGCGGTTTCACGGCTGAACACCGCATCGTGTGCGGACGCATCGCTCGCCATCAGCGCATCAACCTGGGTCAGGCCATCTCGCAGCGCGGCGCTCGCCTTACGCGGCACAATGCCGCCGAACAGCGTCAGGATATGGCGAACCAGACCTTGGGCATTTAGCACTTCAACTTTTGCCTTTTTGTTGCCGCGCAGCCACAGCTCCTCGTGGTACTGCCAGTGGGCAAGCGCTTCTTCCAGCGCCGCTTCCAGCGCCTGGCCTACCGTCGCTTTCGGCGGCAGTGAGAGAATGGTCAGCGGTTTGATAACGCGGTCTTCATTGCCCTGCGCGAGATGATATCCGCGCGCAGCTTTGCTCAGGCTGCCCTGGCGCAGCAGGCCGGTTTCCGCCAACTGTTTCGCCAGCGTCAGCACGTCAGCGGTTTCACCGCTCAGCAGTTCAAGCTCCAGCTCGCAGATGGCTTCCTGATGCTCACCGGCCTTGACGTCGCCGAGATCCAGCGCGACCTCAATGCGGCTTTTCCCCTGCGCTATCACCCACTTCTCGCGGAAGAAGTCGGTGCTGAACAGCGGCTGAACCTGCTCCGCCGGCCCTTGCGGCATCTCGCCGTTCGGCCAGACTTCCGCAGGCAGTTTGTCAAGCGCCAGTTCAGGCGTGCTGATATCAATATTGTATTCAGGACGTTGATGCAAACCGCCCACGGTGCGCCCGGCGATTTTCATCGTCATCTCATAGCGACCGTTATCGCCCCGAATACGCAGCCCCATATCGTGGCGACGCAGCCAGTTATCGGCGGTTTCATAATAGATATTCAGCAGTTGAGCCGGTGGTGTGTGCTCGGCGTTGAGGGTCTGAAGGTGGTTACGCAGCGTCTCGACGCCAGCGTTATCGACGATAAATTTTAATTCGATTTCTTGAGCCATGATTGAATTCTTGTGGTTTCGTTGCCCGGAAATACCTTTGCGGCGAACTTACAGGTATTCTTTTTGTCAGTAGATAGTATTTTGCGACAAATTGCCATGCAATGCGCAATTTGTCGGGCTAATCGCTGATGGCGTTTTTTCCTCCTGGAGGATTCTGATTGCCGCAGAATGCTTTGCGTCGTCAGACTGTTGCCACTACTATCGTTCCACTTTTATGACAAAAACGATGATCTGATGCCAAAATTACGCTTAATTGCCATTACTTTACTGACACTTACCGCTTCAACCATTGCTCATGCTGATGAAAAGCGCTACGTTTCCGACGAATTGAACACCTGGGTCCGCAGCGGCCCGGGCGATAACTACCGTCTGGCAGGCTCCCTGAACGCGGGCGAAGAAGTCACCCTGCTGCAGACTAATGACACGACCCAGTACGGCCAGGTACGCGACAGCAACGGCCGCACCGCGTGGATCCCGCTGAAAGAACTGACCGCCACGCCAAGCCTGCGTATTCGCGTGCCGGATCTGGAAAATCAGGTCAAAACCCTGACCGACAAGCTCAATAATATCGACACCACCTGGAACCAGCGCACCGCAGAAATGCAGAAAAAGGTCGCTGAGAGCGATAGCGTGATTAATGGTTTAAAAAATGAAAACCAGAAGCTGAAAAATGAGCTTATCGTCGCGCAGAAAAAAGTGAATGCCGCCAACCTGCAGCTGGATGACAAGCAGCGCACCATCATTATGCAGTGGTTTATGTACGGCGGCGGCGTGCTGGGTGTTGGCCTGCTCCTCGGTCTGGTGCTGCCACACATCATTCCAAGCCGTAAGCGTAAAGATCGCTGGATGAACTAACCCTGATTCGCGTTCTCTGTGCTTCTTTCGTATCATCATCAAAGATAAGAGACGAGGAGAAGCGTGGCGTGAAGAGTTATCTGGTCGGTGGTGCAGTTCGGGACGGGTTGTTAGGGCTACCGGTCAAAGATAAAGATTGGGTGGTGGTCGGCGCCACGCCGCAGCAAATGCTCGACGCGGGCTACCAGCAGGTAGGCCGCGATTTTCCTGTTTTCCTGCACCCTGAAAGCCACGAAGAGTATGCGCTGGCCCGAACCGAGCGCAAATCAGGCTCGGGCTATACCGGTTTTACCTGCTATGCCGCCCCGGACGTCACGCTGGAGCAGGATTTGCTGCGCCGTGATTTAACCGTCAACGCCCTGGCTCAGGATGCCGACGGTACTATTATTGACCCTTACGGCGGTCAGGCCGACCTTCAACAGCGCATTCTGCGCCACGTCTCCCCTGCTTTCGGTGAAGACCCGCTGCGCGTGCTGCGCGTGGCGCGCTTTGCCGCGCGCTATGCCCATCTGAGCTTCCGTATTGCCGATGAAACGATGGCGCTGATGCGTGAGATGACCAACGCCGGTGAACTGGCGCATCTCACGGCGGAGCGCGTGTGGAAAGAGACGGAAAACGCGCTCGGCACCCGCAATCCTCAGGTTTTCTTCCAGACGCTGCGCGACTGCGGCGCGCTGAAAGTCCTGTTCCCGGAAATTGATGCGCTGTACGGCGTCCCGGCGCCGGAAAAGTGGCACCCGGAAATTGATACCGGCGTCCATACGCTAATGACGGTGACCATGGCGGCAATGCTGAGCCCGGAGATTGATGTGCGCTTTGCAACGCTGTGCCACGATTTAGGTAAAGGCTTAACGCCAAAGGAGTTCTGGCCTCGCCATCACGGCCACGGCCCGGCGGGCGTGAAGCTGGTTGAACAGCTTTGCCAGCGCCTGAAGGTACCAAATGAAATGCGCGACCTGGCGAAGCTGGTTGCCGAGTTCCACGACCTCATCCATACCCTGCCGATCCTGCAGCCCAAAACCCTGGTGAAGCTGTTTGACTCCATCGATGCCTGGCGCAAGCCGCAGCGGGTAGAGCAGATTGCGCTAACCAGCGAAGCGGATGTGCGCGGTCGCACCCACTTCGAAGCCTGCGACTATCCGCAGGGCCGTCTGCTGCGTGAAGCCTGGCAGGTGGCGAAAGCGGTGGGCAACAAAGAGGTTATCGACGATGGCTTTAAAGGGCCGGAGATTCGTGAAGAGCTGACGCGTCGGCGAATTCAGGCGGTTGCGAACTGGAAGGAAAAACGTTGCCCTCAGCCCAAAGACTGAGGGCAGTTCATCAGAAGAAGACCACGTAGACAGCGGCGGCCACGATGAAGCGGTAGATAGCGAACGGAATAAACGAAATTCGTTTCACCAGCTGCAGGAAGGTTTTGATAGCCACCAGGGCGACCAGGAAAGCCATCACGAAGCCCACCGCGAACATCGGAATATCGGCAGCGGTCAGGAAGTGCCAGCTCTTATAGAGATCCAGCACCGTCGCGCCCATCATCATTGGCACCGCCAGCAGGAACGAGAACTCAGAGGCCGCGTAGCGGCTCACGCCCATCAGCATACCACCAGAAATCGTCGCCCCGGAGCGGGAGAAGCCCGGCCACAGCGCCAGACACTGGAAGCAGCCAATCGCGAAGGCCTGACGATAGCTCATATCATCAATGCCCACCGCGCTAGGCTTTTTCGGCTTCAGCAACTCGGCTGCAATTAACAGCAGGCCGCCCACAATCAGGGCGTACATCACGTTAACCGGGTTGAACAGCGATTTGATTTTATCGTGCAGCACCAGTCCCAGCACCACGGCGGGGATCATGCCAAGCAGAATATGAATTAGCGATAAACGCCCGGAGCCTTCACCTTCGTGAACCGGTGGACGCCCAAAGTTGATGCCAATCAGCCCAAACAGGCGACGCCAGAACATCACCACCACGGCCAGAATCGAGCCCAACTGGATAACCACTTCAAAAGTGTCCGCAGTCTCACCTTCAAACCCCAGCAGGTGGCCCACGATAATCATATGACCGGTACTGGATACGGGCAGAAACTCCGTCAATCCTTCGACCACACCCAAAATTGCCGCGACCAGCAGCGAGTGTATATCGCTCATTAATAAACCCTTAAAAAGTAAACAATAAAATAAACCCGGCTCTAAGACCGGTATAAATCATTTTGGTTTAAATAATATGACGAGTGATACTTTTATTTCGGATTATGGCCACGCTCAATGATAACGCCAACGTTGGCCGCACGGGCAACCGCCCCCGGTTTGCTGACTTTGATACGCACCCACGGGGAGTTAAAGCGAGACATCAACAGTTCAGCCAACTCTTCCGCTACGCGCTCAACCAGCGCAAAACGACTACCCTCAACGTGATTAACTACCGCTTCGCTGATATCAGCATAGCTCAGGCAGTCATCTACGTTGTCACTGGCGGCGGCTTTGCGGTTATCCCAGCCTAATTCGATATCGAACACCAGCTTCTGTTCAATGGTTTGTTCCCAATCATAAACACCGATAGTGGTGATTACCGAAAGTTGCTCTATAAATACAATATCCATCACGACCTGCTTGGTTTTTAGGCTAAACCGGATACCACTCCCGGCGAATTATGCGTATTATCCACAGATGCAGAGAATACTTCGACATTTTCAAAATGGAACAGCGTTATGAGTGCAATCGAGCCTGGCATGATCCTTCTTGCCTACCTTTGCGGCTCAATTTCCAGCGCCATTCTGGTCTGCCGCATCGCGGGGTTACCCGATCCTCGCGACAGTGGTTCCGGTAACCCCGGTGCCACGAATGTGTTACGCATCGGCGGAAAAGGCGCAGCCGCAGCCGTTCTGATTTTCGATGTCCTGAAAGGGATGCTGCCCGTTTGGGGCGCTTACGCCCTTGGCCTCTCCCCATTCTGGTTAGGCCTGGTGGCGATCGCCGCCTGTCTGGGCCACATCTGGCCAGTATTTTTCCATTTCCAGGGCGGTAAAGGCGTTGCCACCGCGTTTGGCGCCATTGCGCCTATCGGCTGGGATCTCACCGGCGTCATGGCCGGAACCTGGCTGCTGACCATTTTGCTCAGCGGCTATTCGTCTCTCGGCGCCATCGTCAGCGCGCTAGTCGCACCGTTCTACGTCTGGTGGTTTAAACCCCAGTACACTTTCCCGGTATCGATGCTCTCATGTCTGATTCTGTTGCGTCATCATGACAATATTCAGCGCCTATGGCGACGTCAGGAGACAAAAATCTGGACGCGTTTGAAAAAGCGTAAGCAGAAGAAAGAAGAAGAGTAACAAAGGAATTGACGTAGCCCGGCCGAGCGAAGCGACGCCGGGGCACTCCCGGGTTCAGCGTAAACGCCTCGCCCGGGGCCATATCTTACGCGGCAGGCAGTTCAGCCAGCGGCCAGCGCGGACGAACGGTCACACCCAGCGACTCATTCACGCCGGTTTTCAGGCGCACCATCCCCGCATAGGAAATCATCGCACCATTATCGGTACAGAATTCCGGACGCGCGTAGAACACTTCACCGCGACGTTTTTGCATCATCTCCGCCAGCTTCGCGCGCAGCGTACGGTTGGCGCTCACGCCACCTGCCATCACCAGACGTTTGAAACCGGTTTGATCCAGCGCGCGTTTGCACTTGATCATCAACGTATCCACCACCGCATCTTCAAATGCACGGGCGATATCGGCACGGGTTTGATCGTCAGCGTCGTTATTGCGGATAGTATTGGCGGCAAAGGTTTTCAGGCCGGAGAAGCTGAAGTCCAGCCCTGGGCGGTCGGTCATTGGACGTGGGAAGACGAAGCGCCCTTCCGTGCCCTGCGAGGCCAGCTTCGACAGCATTGGGCCACCTGGGTAATCCAGTCCGAGCAGCTTCGCGGTCTTATCAAAGGCTTCACCGGCTGCATCGTCAATCGACTCGCCGAGCAGGGTGTACTCACCAATGCCGGTGACGCTAATCAACTGCGTGTGGCCGCCGGAGACCAGCAGCGCCACAAACGGGTATTCAGGCGGATTATCTTCCAGCATTGGCGCCAGAAGGTGACCTTCCATATGGTGTACCGGAATGGCCGGCACGTTCCAGGCAAACGCCAGCGAGCGCCCCACGGTTGCGCCAACCAGCAGCGCACCGACCAGACCCGGCCCTGCGGTATAGGCAACGGCGTCGATATCTTTCGCCGTCAGATTGGCCTCTTTTAAGGCTTCCTGAATCAGGGGCACCGTTTTACGCACGTGATCGCGCGAGGCCAGTTCAGGCACCACGCCGCCGTAGTCAGCATGTAATTTCACCTGACTATACAGTTGGTTGGCTAACAGACCTTTTTCATCATCATAAATTGCGATGCCGGTTTCATCGCAGGATGTTTCAATACCCAGTACACGCATGGCTATATTTACCTCGTTTCAATACCGCGCAGTTTAGGTTTTCTATCCCGGCTTGTAAAACATTGTTCGCCCCAGGAAGCAGCCTCGTGTATACTCCTCACCCTTAAAAAGTTCATTTCAAAAAAGGCTCCGGTGCTTTACAAAGCAGCAGTAGTTGCAGTAAAATTCCGCACCATTTTGAAATAAGCTGGCGCTGATGCCAGCAGCAAACCGAATTAATCAAAGGTGAGAGGCACATGCCGGTAATTAAAGTACGTGAAAACGAGCCGTTCGACGTAGCTCTGCGTCGCTTCAAGCGTTCCTGCGAAAAAGCAGGTGTTCTGGCGGAAGTTCGTCGTCGTGAGTTCTATGAAAAACCGACTACCGAACGTAAGCGCGCTAAAGCTTCTGCAGTGAAACGTCACGCGAAGAAACTGGCTCGCGAAAACGCACGCCGTACTCGTCTGTACTAATCTCTTGAGAGCATCGGCTCTCAATTGTCAGACCGAGTTGTAGTTGCAAGGCCGTGCTTCCGAAAGGAATGCGCGGCTTGTTTTCGTTTATAAATCAGCATTTACACAAAATCATTCATGCTGTATCAAGGCGGCAAGCGAGTGAATCCCCGGAGCTTACATCAGTAAGTGACAGGGGTGAACGAACGCAGCCAACGCAGAGACAGTTTGAAGGATGAAGTGTAAATAAACGGGGCTTATGGCTGGACGAATCCCACGCGTATTCATCAATGACCTGCTGGCACGCACCGACATCATCGATCTGATTGATGCCCGAGTGAAGCTGAAAAAGCAGGGCAAGAATTACCATGCGTGCTGTCCGTTCCATAACGAGAAAACCCCCTCTTTCACCGTGAACGGTGATAAGCAGTTTTATCACTGCTTCGGCTGCGGTGCGCACGGTAACGCCATCGACTTTTTGATGAACTACGACAAGCTCGAGTTTGTTGAAACCGTTGAAGAACTGGCGGCCATGCACAATCTTGAAGTGCCGTATGAAGCCGGAACAGGCCTGAGCCAGATAGAACGTCATCAACGACAGAATCTCTATCAACTCATGGAAGGATTAAATGATTTTTATCAGCAATCCTTCACGCAACCCATCGCCGAGCCTGCACGCCAGTACCTGGAGCAACGTGGCCTTAGCGCCGAGATTGTCCAGCGTTTTGCTATTGGTTTTGCACCCCCAGGCTGGGATAACGCCTTAAAACGTTTCGGCGGTAATGTCGACAACAGAAAGCTGCTGCTCGATGCCGGAATGCTGGTCAACAACGACCAGGGAAGAACGTACGACCGTTTCCGCAATCGCGTGATGTTCCCGATTCGCGACAAACGAGGCCGGGTGATTGGATTTGGTGGCCGCGTATTAGGTAACGATACGCCGAAATACCTCAACTCCCCGGAAACCGATATTTTCCATAAGGGTCGTCAGCTTTATGGCCTTTATGAAGCCCAGCAGCATAGCGCGGAACCCCAGCGCCTGCTGGTTGTCGAAGGTTATATGGATGTCGTCGCCCTGGCGCAATACGGTATTAACTACGCCGTCGCTTCGCTGGGTACATCGACTACGGCCGACCACATCCATATGCTGTTCCGTGCGACAAATAACGTGATTTGCTGTTACGACGGCGACCGTGCCGGTCGCGATGCCGCATGGCGTGCGCTGGAAACGGCCATGCCTTACATGACCGACGGTCGTCAGCTACGCTTTATGTTCCTGCCAGACGGTGAAGACCCGGATACGCTGGTACGTAAAGAAGGCAAAGAGGCTTTTGAAGCCCGGATGGAGCATGCACAACCGCTCTCCGTGTTCTTGTTCAACAGCCTCTTGCCGCAGGTTGACCTGAGTACGCCAGACGGCAGCACCCAGCTCGCAGCGCTGGCGCTACCGTTAATCAGCCAGGTACCTGGCGATGCGCACCGTATTCAGTTGCGTCAGACGTTGGGCCTGAAGCTCGGCATTTTTGATGACGCACAGCTTGATCGTTTAATGCCAAAACAGGCAGAAAGTGGTGTTGTACGCCCGACCCAGCAGATAAAACAGACGCCTATGCGTATACTGATAGGACTGCTGGTGCAAAACCCAAATCTGGCACCACTTGTCCCCCCAATGCATGGGGTGAGTCAAACGAAGCTACCAGGGCTCAACCTGTTCACCGAGCTCGTAAGTCTATGCGTTGCACAACCGGGTCTGACAACGGGCCAACTGTTAGAGAATTATCGTGGCACAAGTGAATACTCAACACTTGAAAAACTCTCAGCCTGGAACGATATAAAGGATGAGAACGTTGAAAAAATGTTCACCGACACGCTCAACCGAATTTTTGATTCAATGCTTGAACAGCGACAGGAAGAGTTGATAGCTCGCGATCGCACGCACGGTTTAAGCAGTGAAGAACGCAGGGAGTTCTGGGAAATCAGACAGGCCCTGGAAAAAAAATGAATTCAACGGCTTAAGTGCCGAATACCGATCGGGAAGCCCCCGACAGCCGCTCGAGGCGCAGCGGCACTAATATAAGTACGCCCTCGCTTTAAATGTTGGCGGTTCGTTCGCCGACCGACACCAATCAAATGAATTAAGTGTGGATACCGTCTTATGGAGCAAAACCCGCAGTCACAGCTCAAGCTTCTTGTCCAACGTGGTAAAGAGCAAGGCTATCTGACCTATGCCGAGGTCAATGACCATCTGCCGGAAGATATCGTCGATTCAGATCAGATCGAAGACATCATCCAAATGATCAACGACATGGGCATTCAGGTGATGGAAGAAGCGCCGGATGCCGATGATCTGTTGCTGGCTGAAACCTCCAACAACACTGATGAAGACGCAGAAGAAGCGGCTGCACAGGTTCTGTCCAGCGTGGAATCTGAAATCGGGCGTACCACCGACCCGGTGCGCATGTACATGCGCGAAATGGGTACGGTAGAACTGCTGACCCGTGAAGGCGAAATCGACATCGCTAAACGCATCGAAGACGGGATCAACCAGGTTCAGTGTTCCGTTGCCGAATACCCAGAAGCCATTACCTATCTGCTGGAACAGTACGATCGCGTTGAAGCTGAAGAAGCGCGTCTGTCTGACCTGATCACCGGTTTCGTTGACCCGAACGCTGAAGAAGATATGGCGCCTACCGCCACTCACGTCGGTTCCGAACTGTCTCAGGAAGAGATGGACGACGACGATGAAGACGAAGACGAAGACAGCGACGACAGCAGCGACGATGACAACAGCATCGACCCTGAGCTGGCACGTGAGAAATTTGGCGAGCTGCGTACTCAGTACGAAATCACTCGCGACACGATCAAAGCAAAAGGCCGTAGCCACGCCAGCGCTCAGGAAGAGATCCTGAAGCTGTCTGAAGTGTTCAAGCAGTTCCGTCTGGTACCGAAGCAGTTCGACTACCTGGTAAACAGCATGCGTACCATGATGGACCGCGTGCGCACCCAGGAACGTATCATCATGAAGATGTGCGTTGAACAGTGCAAAATGCCGAAGAAGAACTTCATCACCCTCTTCACCGGCAACGAAACCAGCGAAACCTGGTTCAACGCGGCTATCGCGATGAACAAGCCGTGGTCTGAAAAGCTGCACGACGTGAAAGAAGACGTTATGCGTAGCCTGCAGAAACTGCAGCAGATTGAAGAAGAAACCGGCCTGACCATCGAGCAGGTTAAAGATATCAACCGTCGTATGTCCATCGGTGAAGCGAAAGCCCGCCGTGCGAAGAAAGAGATGGTTGAAGCAAACTTACGTCTGGTTATTTCTATCGCTAAGAAATACACCAACCGTGGTCTGCAGTTCCTTGACCTGATTCAGGAAGGCAACATCGGCCTGATGAAAGCAGTAGATAAGTTTGAATACCGTCGCGGCTACAAATTCTCCACCTACGCTACCTGGTGGATCCGTCAGGCGATCACCCGTTCTATCGCAGACCAGGCGCGCACCATCCGTATTCCGGTGCATATGATTGAGACCATCAACAAGCTCAACCGTATCTCCCGCCAGATGCTGCAAGAGATGGGTCGTGAACCGACGCCGGAAGAGCTGGCCGAACGCATGCTGATGCCAGAAGATAAGATTCGTAAGGTGCTGAAAATCGCCAAAGAGCCAATCTCCATGGAAACGCCAATCGGCGACGATGAAGATTCGCATCTGGGTGACTTCATCGAGGATACCACCCTCGAGCTGCCGCTGGACTCTGCGACCACCGAGAGCCTGCGCGCTGCCACCCACGACGTTCTGGCTGGCCTGACCGCCCGTGAAGCAAAAGTCCTGCGTATGCGTTTCGGTATCGATATGAACACCGACCACACGCTGGAAGAAGTGGGTAAACAGTTCGACGTTACCCGCGAACGTATCCGTCAGATCGAAGCGAAGGCGCTGCGTAAACTGCGTCACCCAAGCCGTTCTGAAGTGCTGCGTAGCTTCCTGGACGATTAATCGCCCCAGTAAGAACGTAAAAAAGCTCCCTGATGGGAGCTTTTTTTTCGCCTGCTAATCCGGAGCGCTACTCCGGCCTGTAGCCCGGCCAAGCGCAGCGGCGCCGGGATCGTCTCAACGCCTATAACCCGCGCGCCTTCAACGCCACGTCCAGTTCCTGATACGCCTCTACCAGCTTATCCAGCGTAATTCGGCTCAGCCCGCTCGGGTTTGGCAGCACCCACACCTCGGTATCACCAATCATGTACGTTTGCTTGCCCCACGTCGCCCCGCGCTGCCCTAAGCCGCGCTCAAAGGCCTGCTTGCCCAAAACGGCTAATGCGGCAGGTTTGTAATGCTCAACCTTCTCAATCAACTCCTGCCCGCCGCTGCGCAACTCCTGCAGGGTAACTTCGCTCGCCTGTACCGTCGGGCGCTCAACCAACTTGGTCACGCCACAGCGGAATGCCAGCATCTGCTCCGCCTCTTCCGGCTTGAGTTGGTGCTCGGTGAAACCGGCGAGATGTAGCACCTTCCAGAAGCGGTTCGCCGGATGGGCAAAGGGATAGCCCAGAGAAGAAGATGACAGCCCCGGGTTGATGCCGCAGAACAGCACCCGCAGCCCCGAATCAATAATATCCTTAACCATAATTTTCTCGACCAATACATCGTGAGATCAGTATAACGAATTGAAAATGCATTGTTTATAAAAACAGCATGTGCGCGCTTAACGCTGGATTGGCGCCCGTTGTTACTTTATAATCGTCCGCTACCTGGCCCCTTAGCTCAGTGGTTAGAGCAGGCGACTCATAATCGCTTGGTCGTTGGTTCAAACCCAACAGGGGCCACCAAATTTTGCCAGTAAAATCATATAATTAAGCCACTCAATCGAGTGGCTTTTTTGTTTTAAGATTTACCATTGGCAGCAAAATGGCAGCAGGATTTTTTCTGCGCGCATAAAAAAACCCGCAGGAGCGGGTCATTTTTCAGAAACTCATATGGCCTTGCCCGCCAGTGCTAGGATGCGGAGGGGCATGATCAACCATCGTTGGAGTCATAATAAATCGCACTACAGTCTCATGCGTTACAAATGTAGCGCCACAATTAATATTTTGGCACTGACAGTAGCGCTCCTTAGTCTGGTCTGAGACTCTAAAGCTACTGCGCGTATGTGCGGAGTGACCGCACTTTGGACAATTCATCATTTCCGTGTATCCCCTCCGCCTCTGCACAATCTCATAATGATACACGACACATCCAATTTGTGAATTAAATCATTCCATTTCTAAATCATCTATTTTCACTTCGAAATCCAGGCTGGTCGTAAATCCATTATCTGCCGTAACGGTATGGGTCAGCGTGGTAATGGTCCATTCCGCATCATCAATCTGCTTTTTGAACCCCTGCACCTTTACCGGCATTTCCGTATAAAGATCAGCGCGCCCTTCTGCCAGCTGCATAGAGAATGAGGCCACCCCACGCTGCAGGCGCTCCCATTGCATTTTTGCTGCCCGTTCCGCATTGCTGCGGTTCGCATAGGTCCGACTGAGTACCAGCACGTTTTCATCCGTACCAACCAGGTAATCCCCCTGTTTCTCCTCCGGCGTTTTTGTCGTTGTGGTTTTACGCTTACGCTTTACCTTTACCGCTTCTTTTTTTACCGGTTCCCGCGTATGCAGCCAGCTGGCAATAACACCGGTATAGGCGCCACGGTCAGCCAGGGTGAAGCGGTGGCTATCGCCATCTTTACGGGTAATCGTGATAACCGGCAGCGCTTTGCCACTGGCAGTTTTGCCCTGGCCCTGCCGTAGAAACAGCAGATTGCCATCCTTCACAGATGCAATGGCGCCATACTGGCGCGCCAGCCGCATCAGAAAACTGGCGTCGCTCTCGTTTGTCTGGTCGATGTGATCGATCGCTTTGTCGGTCAGGTCTTTGCCCAGCGCCATTTTCAGGTTATGGCGACCGGCAATATCTTTCACCACCTCCCCCACGGTTGTCTGGTGCCATGACTTTTCGCGGCGGGTATTCAGCGTTTCCCGGAAGTCAGCGCTGCGGGCGCGAATGGTCAGACGGTCAGGCGCGCCGCTGTGCTCAATTTCATCTACCGTATAGCCGCCCTTCGGGAACAGCGGCTGACCTTTCCAGCCCAGCGCCACGGTGATCACCGCCCCACGGCGCGGCAGCACAATCATGCCGTCTGCGTCGTCCAGCTCCAGATCAAGCTGGTCAGCCTCAAAGCCCCGGTTATCGGTCAGGGTCAGGCTCATCAGGCGCTTATCCAGCACCGTTGTAATATCCTTACCCTCAATCGTGACGCTGAATGCTGGCGTTTTGCTGCCGGTATTCAACAGCCCTGAATCTAAACTCATGACAGTAACCCTCCCACCGTTCCGCTGATGCTTCCAATCGCAGAAGTTGCCGTGTCCTGCAGAATGCCCAGCTGATCACTAAGGCTGCCGAACATATCCGCCAGCGACTCATCCACCCTTTTCAGTGACAATGAAAACTCAATGCGGCGCGGCATCCCGTCCCGGAAAAACTCTGCTTTCGTCTGGTTCAGCCCCTCGATCACATACATGCCATAAATCGTGCCGCTGCCCTCGATCAGGGGCCACGCCTTGCCCAGCTCCGCCATTTGTTCCAGCGCCAGCATAGACAGCCTGCCGCCGGTAATTTCCGGCAACAGCACCCCGGATAGCGTCAGCGTGTCATTATCCGGCCCCAGAAATTGCGTGGTGGCGCGACGATTTACGCGGCTGTTTGTCGCATGGCGCCAGCTGCGCTGATACTGCAGTTCCTGATAAGGGACCGTGCGCAGCTCGAAAACAAATAATCCCAGCACCATCATCATGAGTCATAGCCCCCCTGATCGCTGTAGTTACTCCGGGCCTTCGCCCTGATCCGGCGGTCGCGCTCATCGAGCTGCCGCGCCACCTCTCGCGCAATGTCCTGCGCATTCTGTCCTGGCTGCGCCTGGATAATAATCTGCGTGGGTGCGTCCACACGGATAACCGGCTGTACGCTGGCGCTCTGGCCCATCATTGCGGCGCCTGATTTTACCGGCAGGCTAAACGGATGAAGCGGTGCCGCATCGACCGGCGCCGCAGCCACCCCCATCATCCCGGCAACCACCGAGGCCAGCGCCGCTGTGCGTCGCCTGCTGGTTACGTTTACCGGACCGTTGATAATCTCCGGTCCGTTCTCCCCCACGATGCCAAACTGCCCGCGCGGAATATTACCGCCGGTGTCATACATCCCCGCGTAAGCCGGGAATCCGCCGGGCGGTAACATCACGCTGCCGTTACCGCCCACTGTGGCAGGCGTCTGATTTGGCAGCCTGGCGCTGGCGGCCTCTTTGTTAACCAGACCAAGTTTATCCAGCAACCAGACCACACCGGATTTCAGAGACTCCAGCGGATGCAGTGCCATGTTCAGCCCTTCCGCCAGCATTTCCCCGAACAAACGCCCCATTGATGCCGCACTCTGCAGTTCTGCCGCCGTCGATTTAACTGGCGTCAGCAAGTCGGTAAACCAGCCCCACAACTCCCGGACCTTATCCCCTACCCATTGAAATATGGGCATCAATGGCGCAAAGGCTGACAGAATTGGCGCAGCTGCCGCTTTGAATCCTTCCACCACGCCACCCAGAAAGGCGCTGATAGGCTGCCAGTATTTCCAGACCACCATCGCCACCCCAGCCAGCGCAGCCACCACCAGACCAATCGGACTCAATAGCGCACCCAGCAGACCGCCCACAGAAAACAGCGCCACGCGCAGCACTGCCAGCGGGCCCGAAACCAGCAAACGCAGCACCCCGCCCGTGCGGGTCACTGCAGCTGCGGTAGAAGGTAAAGCCTTAACCGCCAGCATCGACAGCGCGAACCGGATCACCGCAATCGGCCCCAGCACTGCAGCCACCGCCACCGCCAGCGTACCCAGCCCGACAGTGATCGCCGCCGTCGCCGCTGCCACTTTCATCAGCGTGCCAGCCAGCACGGGATTCTGCTCAACCCAGCGCCGCAGCGCCCCTGTCACGCCTTTAACCATGCTCATGATATCCATCAGCGGCTGGCGCAGCGTTTCCCCCAGGCTACTGAAAGCGTTCTGCGCGCCCGTCTTAACCAGCAACCACTGCGCAGACAATGAATCCTTGTTGATGTCGGATTCTTTCTGCATTGAGCCGTTCGCATCGGCTCCGGCAGTGAGTTTCAACTGGCGCTGCAGCTCCGGCAGGTTGTTCGCCAGTTTCGCGGCATCATCGCCAAACTCTTTACCAAAAATCATCGTCATTGCAGACAGGCGCTTATCCTGCGGCAGCTTGTTGACCTTCTCCAGTACGCGCTGAATAGTGCCCATGGCATCCGTGGTCATCTGCTTTTCAATCTCTGCCGGGTTGAGTTTCAGCAGGTCCATACCTTCAAAGAAGCGCTTGCTTTGCATGGTGGCAATGGAAAGCTCACGCACCATGGCATTTGAAGCACTGGCGGCAATTTCAGGCGCGGCGCCCAGAGAAAGGAAGGTTGAACCCAGCGCCGCCGCTTTGCGGAAGTCGAGGCGGTCAGCCACGCCCCCCATACGCTGCAGGACGTTGATAATATCGCCGCCCTTTGACATGGCGTTATCGTCCAGGTAGTTCAGCGCATCGCCCAGCTGCTCAATATTGCGCGTCGGCACTTTATACAACTGCGCAATTTTCCCCAGCCCTTCCGCCAGTTCATCGGCGGGCAGTTCAAAAGCGGTTGCCGCTTTCGCTGCCGTTGAGGCAAAGGCCAGCAGATCGCGCTTCTGGTCCTCAAAAGGATCATCCTGATTAGTCACGCCCATGCGGGCACCACCTTCAACCAGTGCCGCATAGTCAATCGCGCCGTTCTCCATCGGCAGTTGCTCACTGGCGGCTTTGATGGCGTCCTGCATTTCATAAAACTGCTTTGTGCGGTTGCCGTTGTCGTCACGCAGGCCGTTAACCTGTTTTGCCACGCCTTTCATGGCATCTTCCATGCTGGCATAGCTCCTGACCGCAGCCACAACCGGCGCCCCCATCGCTGCGCCAGCGGCTGCCGTTGTCGCCCCGGCGCCAGCGATGCGATCACGGACCTCAAGACGGCGGGAATACTGCTCACGGACCGCATTCATCCGCGCCTGCTGTTCCCCCAGGCGTTTGAGTGATTTCTGCTGACGGTCCAGCGATTGCCGCGTTTCGTCAGCATTCTGCCGTAGCGTGCGCTGGGCGGAACTCAGATTTTTTGTACTAATACCCGCAGCGCTTAATTCATCCCGCTGCCGCTGGGCAGATTGACGCAGCCCGTCAAAGGTATCTTTTAGTTGGCTGGCACGGCGTTTAGCCTGCTCCAGTTCTTTCGCCTGTTTTTTTGTCGGATTGCTGGCTGCAGAAAATGCATTCGCCAGTTCAGATACTTTCTGGCGCGCAGCCGCAAGATCGTTTTTTGCCCCCTCAAGCTGGGTGCGGACCTTGCGGAATCCATCAATACGGGCGGCCTGAGAATCAAGCGCTTTAAGGCTGGCACGGCTTTGCTGGATTGCGGCTGCCAGCTCCTTAGAGCTGGCCTGCGCAGAACGGAAGGGGCGGGTGAGTTTATCCACCGCGTTCAGAATGACCTGCAGGCGCAGGTTGTTATCGCTCATCGCTGGCTCCGCTTCTCTGTATCGCTTTGTACCGCCATTCCAGCACTTCGGTCAGCGGCATAACGTCAGTGACGGAGGGCGGCCAGTGAAAAATGGTGGCAATATCTGCCACCAGATCATCTACCGTCAGACTGTCGGTAAAGCGGCAAGCACCGACTTCTTCAACAAAAAAGTAACCACCTCAACAGACAGCGAGGTGAGATCGGCGGGGTCCAGCTCTGCCATTTCCTGCGGCGTCAGCGTCGGGGTGGAAATGCGGGGGATCACCGTCATCATGGCGCCCACGTCCATATCCATAATGGCCTGCAGGCGCGTGCCGCGCAGTGCGCCGGATTGCGGCTTGCGCAGTACAATTTCGGTGATTTCAGTTTTACCGCGCTTGATTGGGGTATCCAGCTGCACAGTTTTTTCAGTCAGTTTATCGCTCATTTTCTTTTCCATTCGGATTATGGCGCGACGTTCCGCGCCATCAGGTTAATCAAAGGCCAATTGCGCTGCGGTGTTCTTCCAGCAGGTCCACGCCATCAACAATTTCGACCATGTTGATCACATCGACCTCATACAGCACTTCGTTGTTAATGGTCAGCTTCGCATAGGTATTGGTGCTGCTGACCTTCGTGGAATTGCTCTCGCCCGTTTTCAGTTCGCCAGCGTCCACCTCTTTATGGCGCCCACGTACAACCAGCTCAACGGCCTGCACTTCGCCGGTATCATCACGCTGAATTGAACCCGTGAAGCGCAGCTGGATACCGTCGATGGTGGCTTTGCCCATCTGCTTGTACAGCAGTGACTCCATGCCACCAATTGAGAACTCGGTGTCCAGCGCGCCATCATCCAGCCCCAGATCCACATCCGCAGATCCCGGCATCCCGCCGCCGCGATACTTTTCAAACTTACGTGAATACTTTGGCAAGGTGATTGACTCAACAATCCCCATCCAGTTGTTCCCGTCGTTAAACAGGTTCAGGTGCTTTAACTTGCGTGGTAATGCCATGTATCCCCCTTATGCGCTGACGCGGCTGGCAAAATCGACCAGATAGCGATCGGTGATGCGCTGGCGCAGCATCAGGTTTTCAAGTGGCGGCACTGGCGTATAGTCGTAGTCGATCGCCAGTTTCCCGGCTTTCAGGGTGTCCTTATCGTTCACCGACTCATCCAGCCAGCAATCACCACCAATCAGATAGCCCTGGTTAACCAGGCTGCGCATTTTGGCGCGGATACCTTCGATAATGTCGCGGGCCAGTGACGGATTCAGCGGCATATCAACTGCCCACATATGCGCTTCCGCCATGGTGTCAGCCAGCACCTGCGCCGTGCGGGTGTAGTTTTCAAACTGGAACAGTGGATCATCACTGAGGCAACGGGAACCCCAGAAGCGGAAACCATCTTTACGAATCAGAGTGGTGATATCGTTCTGGTTAAGCAGCCCCGCATCCGTTGCCGGGTCCTGCAGATCCCAGGACACATCAGCGGACAGGCCGGTGACGCCATTCACGCCCACGTTAGACAGGGTTTTGTGCCAGCCGGTCTGCTCGTCAATTTTGGCGCGCATACCCAGCGCGCGAGCGGTGGCAAAAGCCGTCGCATCCGCCTGCAGCACGGTGTCAAAGTTGATAAAGTCAGGCCAAATCAACATCCCTTCACGCTGACTGAAATTCTCACGATAGGCGATCGCTTCCTCCACCGTTTTGCAGCCATAGGCGGAAAGGTAAGCGAACCCGCGCAGGCTCTGCGCCACGCTAAGCAGTTCAGTGGAAACCGCCTGCGTATCATGGCCCGGCACACCGAGGATGCGCGGCTTAACGCCCAGCTGCGACTGCGCAGACAGCAGCGCTTTGATGCCCGTTTTTTTACCGTCTGCCGTGACGGCGCCGATAATATTGGCGGTGGTTTCAGCTTCGGTTTCACCCTGGGCCACGCGGATAACCACGGTGACAGGCTTTGCCTGATCTGCAATGGCATCCAGCGAGCGGGCCAGCGTGCCGGACTCACCTGCTTTTCCGCTGGCGGTCAGCACATCGGTCAGAAGGACCGGCTTATTGAGAGGGAACACGGACGCATCGGCATCATCGCCAGTGCAGACCATGCCCACGATGGCAGTGCTCACCGTGGTGATCGTTCGGGTGCCTTCGTTGATTTCTTCAACGCGCACGCCGTGGTGGTAATCCTGAGCCATAAGGCATTATCTCCGGTTGACAGGGATGCCTTATGTTCTGGTTGATACGCACGCGGCGCACGTGTTTCTGCCTGTGCCATCACTGACACAATAGCGGGGTTTTCAGCCTGGCTGGCTGGCGGGAAATTTCTTATACAGCGTGGAAATACCCACATCAAAAAGCAGCGCCACGCGCTGACGTGTTTCACCTGCAGACAGTAACCGCCCGGCCTGCGCCCATTGTTCCGGTGACAACTTTGGACGGCGCCCGCCGATTCTCCCCTGCGCCCTTGCTGCAGCCAATCCCGCACGGGTTCTTTCCACAATCAGTTCACGCTCCATTTCTGCCAGGGCGCCCATGATGTGGAAGAAAAAGCGCCCCATGGGTGTCGAGGTATCAATGCTATCCGTCAGACTGCGGAAATTAACAGCCCGCTGCCGCAGCTCCTCCACGAGAACCACCAGATGCCGCATACTGCGCCCAAGTCGATCAAGCTTCCAGACAACCAGCGTGTCTCCCGGCGACAGGGTTTTAAGTAGCTTTTTTAATCCGGGGCGGTCCGATGTTTTACCGCTCATTTTGTCCTCAAATATCAGCTCACATCCTGACCGCTCAAGCGCATCACGCTGCAGCGCAGTGTTTTGTTCATTTGTTGATACGCGTATATAGCCCACTTGCATCTGCTTTCCCTCACGCAAAAGCCCGAATGATGCCAGCCAGGCAGGAAAACTGCATTTTCTTAAACGTTGGTTTAGGAAGTTTGCCAACATTCGGAACGGCAGCATCAAAAGATGTTGGTACCGGAGCTGGTCAAATCCCAGATATGAGCTACTTCGCTGC
>NZ_JABBJF010000012.1 GCF_014218705.1 Kluyvera sichuanensis
CTGACCCCATGCCGAACTCAGAAGTGAAACGCCGTAGCGCCGATGGTAGTGTGGGGTCTCCCCATGCGAGAGTAGGGAACTGCCAGGCATCAATTAAGTGAAGAAGCCCATCCTGACGGATGGGCTTTTTTGCGTCTGCGGAAAGTGAAAGAACGGTGATATTCCCGGGGTCACTGCGTTCGCCCGGGCTACAACGGATCTGGTAGCCCGGACGAGGCGTTTACGCCGACTCCGGGGATACACCGCAATAACGTAAATGCAGCAGCGGATAAGGTCGCCCATGATCGTCCGTCTCCGACCGGCCGGTCACGACAAACCCCATCTTCTGATAGAACCCCACCGCCTGCGCATTCTGCTCGTTAACATCCGTGGTCAGATCGGGAATCAGCGACAGCGCATGTTCAACCAACTTGCGCCCCACGCCGGTTCCTCGTGCATCAGGATCGACGAATAGCGCCTCCAGATGATGCTCAGACAGCAGCATAAACGCCACCGGCACATCATTATCATCTACCGCCACCCAGAGCGGGGCTTCCGGCAGAAATGCCCGTACCTGGACCTCAATATCGGCCCTATCCTGCGCGGAAAGAAAATCATGCGTCGCATCGACCGAACGACACCAAATCGCAATCAGTCGTTCGCCCTCATGGCGCTGTGAACGTCGAATTATCATCGTTTTTCTCCTTTTCGAATCGTTTCAACATTCTACCTTATTAGTAATTGAAACTTTCTCACCTTCAACTTGCAGACTCGACATTTAACGGAAATCTGGGTATCGTTAGCTGTCTGGATGTCTAAACGTTTATACGTATGCTGTGAGGTAATAAGGTTATGCCGATTCGGGTGCAGGACGAGCTACCAGCCGTCAATTTCTTGCGTGATGAGAACGTCTTTGTGATGACCACGTCGCGTGCTACGGGTCAGGAAATTCGTCCTTTGAAGGTGCTGATCCTCAACCTGATGCCGAAGAAGATTGAGACAGAAAACCAATTTTTACGTCTTCTGTCAAACTCTCCGCTGCAGCTGGATATCCAGCTCTTGCGTATCGATGCGCGCGAGTCGCGTAATACACCAACGGAGCATCTTAATAACTTTTACTGCAATTTCGACGACATTCGCGACCAGAACTTCGATGGTCTGATCGTCACCGGTGCGCCGCTTGGGCTGGTAGAATTTAACGACGTTGCCTACTGGCCGCAGATCAAACAGGTGCTCGAGTGGGCCAAAGATCACGTCACGTCGACGCTGTTTGTCTGTTGGGCGGTACAGGCCGCGCTCAATATTCTCTATGGCATTCCCAAGCAAACCCGCAACGACAAGCTCTCCGGCGTTTATGAACACCACATTCTCCACCCGCATGCCCTGCTGACGCGCGGCTTTGATGATAGCTTCCTGGCCCCGCACTCTCGCTATGCCGACTTCCCGGCGCAGCTGATTCGTGACTATACCGACCTGGAAATTCTCGCCGAAACGGAAGGCGGTGACGCCTATCTGTTTGCCAGCAAAGATAAGCGTATCGCCTTTGTTACCGGCCACCCGGAATATGATGCGCATACCCTGGCGAGCGAATTTTTCCGCGATGTGGATGCCGGTTTAACCCCGGAAGTGCCGTATAACTACTTCCCGAAAGATGACCCGAATAACAAACCGCACGCGACCTGGCGCAGCCACGGAAATCTGCTGTTTGCCAACTGGCTCAACTACTACGTCTACCAGATCACTCCGTATGATCTGCGGAATATGAACCCTACGCTGGATTGATCTTCTACCTTCCACGATCCTAAAGCGTTTCAGCATTCTCAATCAGGCACCTTCGGGTGCCTTTTTTGTTTCCGAAATCACCCCCAGTGCAAAATAAATTTTTATCTTATTACTAATCAATAAGTTGCATTTGTTTTTAATTAAAAATGGAAATTGTTTTTGTTTTTTTAATTTTATTGATTAGGATTAAAAACGTTGAGCGAAAACTACACAACGATCTTCTGCTCAGCTGGCGGGGAAACTATTCGGATCATTCACGAGGAGCTGCACCATGACACAACAGGCCACAACAACCGATGAACTGGCTTTTCTGAAGCCTTCTGGCGCGCAGGAACAGCAAGTTCTGACTGCGGAAGCGGTGGAATTTCTGACCGAACTGGTGACCCGATTTACGCCTAAACGCAATAAGTTGCTGGCTGCACGTATTCAGCAGCAGCAGGATATCGATGACGGTAAGCTCCCAGGTTTTATTTCGGAAACCGCTTCCATTAGAGAGGGTAACTGGACGGTTCGCGGTATTCCGGCTGATTTGCAGGATCGTCGCGTAGAAATCACCGGGCCGGTTGAGCGCAAAATGGTGATTAACGCGATGAACGCGAACGTCAAAGTGTTCATGGCCGATTTTGAAGACTCCCTCGCGCCGGACTGGAACAAGGTGATTGAAGGCCAGATCAACCTGCGCGATGCCGTCAATGGCACCATCAGCTATATCAACGACGCGGGCAAAATTTACCAGCTTAAGCCCGACCCGGCGGTGCTCATCTGCCGTGTGCGTGGCCTGCATCTGCCGGAAAAACACGTTACATGGCGCGGTGAAGCCATCCCGGGCAGCCTGTTTGATTTCGCGCTCTACTTCTTCCACAACTACAAAGCGTTGCTGGCAAAAGGCAGCGGCCCCTATTTCTATCTGCCGAAAACGCAGGCCTGGCAGGAAGCGGCCTGGTGGAACGAGGTGTTCTGCTTCGCAGAAGATCGCTTCAACCTGCCGCGCGGCACCATCAAAGCCACGCTGCTGATTGAAACGCTGCCGGCAGTTTTCCAGATGGACGAAATTTTGCACGCGCTGCGTGACCATATTGTCGGCCTGAACTGCGGCCGTTGGGACTACATCTTCAGCTATATCAAAACCCTGAAGAACCACCCGGACCGCGTACTGCCGGACCGTCAGGTAGTGACAATGGATAAACCATTCCTCAGCGCCTACTCGCGCCTGCTGATTAAAACCTGCCACAAACGCGGCGCTTTCGCGATGGGCGGCATGGCGGCGTTTATCCCAAGCAAAGATGCCGAGCGCAACGCGCAGGTGCTGAACAAGGTGAAGGCGGATAAATCGCTGGAAGCCAATAACGGCCACGACGGCACCTGGGTGGCGCACCCCGGTCTGGCGGATACCGCAATGGCGGTGTTTAACGAGGTGCTGGGCGAGCGTCCAAACCAGTTAGCCGTTTCCCGCGCTGACGACGCGCCGATTACCGCTGAAGAACTGCTGTCACCGTGCGACGGTGAGCGTACGGAAGAGGGAATGCGCGCCAACATTCGCGTGGCGGTGCAGTACATCGAAGCCTGGATCTCCGGCAACGGCTGCGTACCGATTTATGGCCTGATGGAAGATGCGGCAACCGCTGAGATCTCCCGCACCTCCATCTGGCAGTGGATCCACCATCAGAAGACGCTGAGCAACGGCAAACCGGTTACCAAACCGCTGTTCCGCCAGATGCTGGCCGAAGAGCTGCTGGTTATCAAAGACGAGCTGGGCGATGCGCGCTTCAGCGGCGGCCGTTTCGATGATGCCGCACGCCTGATGGAGCAGATCACCACCTCCGACGAACTTATCGACTTCTTGACCCTGCCTGGCTACCGCCTGCTGGCGTAATTCACCACATAACAATATGGAGCATCTGCACATGAAAACTCGTACCCAACAAATCGAAGATTTACAAAAAGAGTGGACGCAGCCTCGCTGGGAGGGCATTCGTCGCCCGTACAGCGCGGAAGAAGTGGTGAAACTGCGCGGGTCGGTTAACCCGGAATGTACGCTGGCCCAGCTCGGCGCTGCCAGAATGTGGCGTTTGCTGCACGGTGAATCGAAAAAGGGCTACGTCAACAGCCTTGGCGCGCTGACCGGCGGTCAGGCGCTGCAGCAGGCGAAAGCGGGTATTGAAGCGGTGTACCTGTCCGGCTGGCAGGTGGCGGCAGACGCGAACCTGGCCTCCAGCATGTACCCGGACCAGTCGCTCTATCCAGCGAACTCCGTCCCGGCGGTGGTCGACAGAATCAACAACACCTTCCGCCGCGCGGATCAAATCCAGTGGGCGAACGGTATTGAGCCAAACGACCCGCGCTATGTGGACTATTTCCTGCCGATCGTTGCTGATGCCGAAGCTGGCTTCGGTGGTGTGCTGAATGCCTTTGAACTGATGAAGTCGATGATTGCAGCCGGTGCAGCGGCGGTGCACTTCGAAGATCAGCTGGCCTCAGTGAAAAAATGCGGTCACATGGGCGGCAAGGTGCTGGTACCGACTCAGGAAGCGATTCAGAAACTGGTTGCCGCGCGTCTGGCGGCCGATGTGATGGGTGTTCCAACCCTGCTGATCGCCCGTACTGATGCGGATGCGGCGGATCTCATCACCTCTGACTGCGACCCGTACGATAGCGACTTTATCACCGGTGAGCGCACCAGCGAAGGTTTCTACCGCACCCATGCGGGCATCGAGCAGGCGATCAGCCGCGGCCTGGCGTACGCGCCGTATGCTGACCTGGTATGGTGCGAAACTTCTACCCCGGATCTGGCATTGGCGAAGCGCTTTGCCGATGCGATCCACGCGAAATACCCTGGCAAGCTGCTGGCCTACAACTGCTCGCCGTCGTTCAACTGGCAGAAAAAGCTGGATGATAAAACCATCGCCAGCTTCCAGCAGCAGCTGTCAGATATGGGCTACAAGTACCAGTTCATCACCCTGGCGGGCATCCACAGCATGTGGTTCAACATGTTCGACCTGGCGCACTCTTACGCTCAGGGCGAAGGGATGAAGCACTACGTTGAGAAGGTTCAGCAGGCTGAGTTCGCGGCGGCGAAAGATGGCTACACCTTCGTTTCTCACCAGCAGGAAGTGGGCACCGGCTATTTCGATAATGTCACCACTATTATCCAGGGCGGCACCTCCTCGGTGACCGCGCTGACCGGCTCGACCGAAGAGTCGCAGTTCTGATTACTGCCCGGTAGCGCAGCGCTTACCGGGCCTACAACGACATGTAGGCCGGATAAGCGAACGCGCCATCCGGCATGACTCGGTGCCGGATGGAGAGAATTGATGACGCGAGGCCTGGAATTACTGATTGCGCAGACCATTTTGCAGGGATTTGACGCCCAGTATGGGCGTTTTCTGGAAGTCACTTCCGGCGCACAGCAACGGTTTGAACAGGCCGACTGGCATGCGGTTCAGCAGGCGATGAAAAGCCGTATCCATCTGTACGACCACCACGTGGGGTTGGTGGTTGAACAGCTGCGCTGCATTACCGATGGTAAAAGCACCGATGCGGATTTTCTGCTGCGCGTTAAGGCGCAGTACACCCGACTGCTGCCGGATTACCCGCGCTTTGAAATTGCCGAGAGCTTTTTTAACTCGGTCTATTGTCGATTATTCGATCACCGCTCGCTTAGCCCCGAGCGGTTATTTATTTTCAGCTCGCAGCCGGAACGCCGCTTCCGCGCTATCCCCCGGCCGCTAGCGAAAGACTTCTTCCCCGAATATGGCTGGGAAGCGGTGATTTTCAAAATGCTCAGCGACCTGCCGCTACGTCTGCCGTGGCAAAATAAATTCCGCGATGTCGGCTACATTATGGCGCACCTGAGCGAAACGCTGGGCGCTGAGATGCTGCAGCGTGCGCATCTGCAAATTGCTAACGAACTGTTTTACCGTAATAAAGCGGCCTGGCTTATCGGTAAACTCATCACGCCAAACGGCACTCTGCCGTTTTTAATCCCAATTCACCGCACTGATGAAGGGGAGCTTTTCGTCGATACCTGCCTCACCACCACCGAAGAGGCGAGTATCGTCTTTGGCTTCGCGCGTTCCTACTTTATGGTTTATGCCCCGTTGCCCGCCGCCCTGGTGGAGTGGCTGCGGGAGATCCTGCCGGGTAAAACCACTGCCGAACTGTATATGGCGATTGGCTGCCAGAAGCATGCGAAAACGGAAAGCTATCGTGAGTACCTGAACTATATCGCCAGCACCGACGAGCAGTTTATCGAAGCACCGGGCATTCGCGGGATGGTGATGCTGGTGTTTACGCTGCCGGGCTTTGACCGGGTGTTTAAGGTGATCAAAGACCGCTTTGCACCGCAAAAAGAGATGTCTGCCGCTCACGTGCGCGCCTGCTATCAGCTGGTAAAAGAGCATGACCGCGTGGGCCGCATGGCGGATACCCAGGAATTTGAAAACTTCGTGTTGGATAAGCAGCAGATTGCGCCCGCGTTAATGGCGCTGTTGTTGCAAGAAGTTCCGGGTAAGATCGTCGATATGGGTGATAAAATTGCGATAAGCCATCTCTATATCGAACGCCGAATGGTGCCGCTGAATATCTGGCTAGAGCGGGTGGAGGGCCAGCCGCTGCGTGATGCGGTGGAGGAGTACGGCAACGCCATTCGCCAGCTTGCCGCCGCCAATATTTTCCCTGGCGATATGCTGTTTAAAAACTTCGGTGTCACCCGCCACGGCCGCGTGGTGTTCTACGACTACGATGAGATTTGCTATATGACGGAGGTAAACTTCCGCGACATTCCGCCGCCTCGCTACCCGGAAGATGAGCTCGCCAGCGAGCCCTGGTACAGCGTGTCGCCGGGGGATGTTTTCCCGGAGGAGTTCCGCCACTGGCTGTGCGCCGACCCGCGTATCGGGCCGCTGTTTGAGGAAATGCACGCCGACCTGCTCAGCGCCGACTACTGGCGCGGCCTGCAGACGCGTATCAAAAATGGGCATGTAGAAGACGTTTATGCCTACCGTCGCCGCCAGCGTTTCAGCGTACGCTACACCTGATGTAGCCCGGCCGAGCAAAGCGACGCCGGGGTTTTGCTCCGAGCTTCCCCGGCGTCGCTTTGCTCGGCCGGGCTACTCAATCTTTCTTATCGGATCCCGCCGTACGCCAGCGTTACCTCTTTTGCCGCCTTAATCACCATCGCACCAAACTCGGTGACCCGGTCGTCGGTAATACGGGAAATCGGCCCGGAGATGGAGATAGCCGCAAACGGCTCGCGGTGCTCATCGTAAATACACGATGCCACGCAGCGCAGGCCGAGCGCATGCTCTTCATCATCAAACGAATAGCCGCGCTTGCGCGTCTGGGCCAAATCGTCCTTCAGGTGCACCGGCGATACCAGCGTCGCGTGGGTGTAAGCGTGCAGCCCCTTGCGGTGCAGCAGGCTGGTAACTTCCTCTTCGCTCAGCTGAGATAAAAATGCCTTGCCCGCGCCGGAGGCGTGCATCGGCAACTTGCCGCCAATCGGGGCAGACATACGCATCAGCTGCGTACACTGCACCTGGTCAATAATAATCGCCTGATGATCGCTCTTATCCAGCACCGCCAGATTCACCGTTTCGCCGGAGTCTTCCATCAGCTTGCGCAGAATCGGGTGGACAATTGCTAGCAGATTACGGCTTTGCAGGAAGCTGCTGCCGACGATAAAGGCGTGCGCGCCCACGGACCAGTGGCCCAGTTCACCCACCTGACGCACAAATCCCAGCTGCTGCATGGTGGTGAGCAGGCGGTGCGTGGTGGAGTTCGGCAGCCCAGCCTGCTGCGCAAGTTCGGTCAGCGCGACGCTGCTATGGGATTCGGCAATCCACTCCAGCAGCTTCAGGCCGCGGGTCAGTGATTGTACCTGGCCAGTTGCGGGGGCAGCGGCAGGGGCGGGTTTTCTACCGCGTTTCGCAGGAACGTTGGCAACCATCGCAACTCCTTTCTGTATCGTGGAAATTGTTTTCGTTTTTATTGATTATAATACAACCGTTCGTATTACTGCTCCGATGAGTCATGTTGAACATGTCTCAAGTAGCAAGTTGTTTCCTTTTCCACCCTCACAGTTTATGCCAGTATGCTTTATTGCCTTTTTATGTCTGGGTTTCGTTGAGCGGTGTCGGGAGTGCTTGTGAGCAGCAAAGTGGAGCAACTGCGTGCGCAGTTAAATGAACGTATTCTGGTTCTGGACGGGGGCATGGGCACCATGATCCAGGGCTATCGTCTGAGCGAGCAGGACTTCCGCGGCGAGCGTTTCGCCGACTGGCCCTGTGACCTGAAGGGAAACAACGACCTGCTGGTGCTCAGCAAGCCGGAGGTGATCAGCGCTATCCATAACGCCTACTTTGAAGCGGGCGCGGATATCATTGAAACCAACACCTTTAACTCCACGATCATCGCCATGGCGGATTACCAGATGGAATCCCTGTCGGCGGAGATTAACTTTGCTGCGGCGAAGCTGGCACGTGCCTGTGCCGACGAATGGACGGCACGTACGCCAAATAAACCGCGCTACGTCGCAGGCGTGCTTGGCCCAACCAACCGTACTGCGTCTATCTCACCGGACGTCAACGACCCGGCTTACCGTAACGTCACCTTCGATCAACTGGTGGCGGCCTACCGTGAATCCACCAAAGCGCTGGTGGAGGGCGGTAGCGACCTGATCCTGATTGAGACCGTCTTCGATACCCTGAACGCCAAAGCGGCGATTTTTGCGGTGAAGGAAGAGTTTGAAGCGCTGGGCGTTGACCTGCCGATCATGATTTCCGGCACCATCACCGACGCCTCCGGGCGTACGCTCTCCGGCCAGACCACCGAAGCGTTCTATAACTCCCTGCGTCACGCCGACGCCCTGACCTTCGGCCTCAACTGTGCGTTAGGCCCGGATGAACTGCGCCAGTATGTGCAGGAGCTGTCGCGTATTGCGGAATGCTACGTGACCGCGCACCCGAACGCCGGTCTGCCGAACGCCTTCGGCGAGTACGACCTCGATGCCGACACGATGGCGGCCCAGATTCAGGAATGGGCGCAGGCGGGCTTCCTCAACATGGTCGGCGGCTGCTGCGGCACCACCCCAGAACACATTGCGGCGATGAGCCGCGCGGTTGAAGGCTTGCCGCCGCGCAAGCTGCCGGATCTGCCGGTCGCTTGTCGTCTGTCCGGCCTTGAGCCGCTGAACATCGGCGACGACAGCCTGTTTGTGAACGTCGGCGAACGTACCAACGTCACCGGCTCGGCGAAATTTAAACGCCTGATCAAAGAAGAAAAATACAACGAAGCGCTGGATGTGGCCCGCCAGCAGGTGGAAAGCGGTGCACAGATTATCGACATCAACATGGATGAGGGGATGCTCGACGCCGAAGCGGCGATGGTGCGTTTCCTCAACCTGATTGCCGGTGAACCGGATATTGCCCGCGTACCGATTATGATCGACTCCTCCAAATGGGAGGTTATCGAAAAAGGGCTGAAGTGCATCCAGGGCAAAGGCATCGTCAACTCCATCTCGATGAAAGAGGGCGTTGAGCCGTTTATCGAACACGCGAAAAAGGTGCGTCGCTACGGCGCGGCGATGGTGGTGATGGCCTTTGATGAAGTGGGACAGGCTGACACTCGCGAACGCAAAATTGAGATTTGCCGCCGCGCCTATAACATTCTGACCCAAGAGGTGGGCTTCCCGCCGGAAGACATCATCTTTGACCCGAATATCTTCGCCGTGGCTACCGGCATTGAAGAGCACAACAACTACGCGCAGGACTTTATCGGCGCCTGTGAAGACATCAAACGCGAACTGCCACACGCGCTGATCTCCGGCGGTGTTTCTAACGTGTCGTTCTCGTTCCGCGGCAACGACCCGGTGCGAGAAGCGATTCACGCGGTGTTCCTCTACTACGCTATCCGTAACGGCATGGACATGGGGATCGTCAACGCCGGCCAGCTGGCGATTTATGACGACCTGCCAGCTGAACTGCGCGATGCGGTAGAGGACGTGATCCTCAATCGTCGCGACGACGGCACCGAGCGTCTGCTGGAGCTGGCCGAGAAATATCGCGGCAGCAAAACCGACGAGACCGCCAACGCGCAACAGGCGGAATGGCGTAGCTGGGACGTGAAAAAGCGTCTCGAATACTCGCTGGTGAAAGGCATTACCGAATTTATCGAACTCGATACTGAAGAAGCCCGCCAGCAGGCCGCGCGCCCGATTGAGGTTATCGAAGGGCCGTTGATGGACGGCATGAACGTGGTCGGTGACCTGTTCGGCGAGGGCAAAATGTTCCTGCCGCAGGTGGTGAAATCGGCCCGCGTGATGAAGCAGGCAGTGGCCTACCTTGAACCGTACATTGAAGCCAGCAAAGAGAAAGGCTCCAGCAACGGCAAGATGGTCATCGCGACCGTGAAGGGCGACGTACACGACATCGGCAAAAACATCGTTGGCGTGGTGTTGCAGTGTAATAACTACGAAATCATCGACCTCGGCGTGATGGTCCCGGCGGATAAAATCCTCAAAACCGCCAAAGAGGTGAATGCGGATCTGATTGGTCTCTCTGGCCTGATTACCCCGTCGCTGGATGAAATGGTCAACGTGGCAAAAGAAATGGAGCGTCAGGGCTTTACCATTCCGCTACTGATTGGCGGCGCGACCACCTCCAAAGCGCACACCGCGGTGAAAATCGAGCAGAACTACAGCGGCCCAACGGTTTATGTACAGAACGCCTCGCGCACCGTTGGCGTTGTCGCGGCACTGCTCTCGGATACCCAGCACGACGACTTTGTTGCTCGTACGCGTAAAGAGTACGAAACCGTGCGTATTCAGCACGGGCGTAAGAAACCACGCACGCCGCCGGTAACGCTGGCTGCGGCGCGTGAAAACGATCTGGCATTCGACTGGGAAAACTACACTCCACCGGTGGCGCATCGCCTGGGCGTGCAGGAAGTCGAAGCCAGCATCGAAACGCTGCGTAACTACATCGACTGGACGCCGTTCTTTATGACCTGGTCGCTGGCCGGGAAGTACCCGCGCATTCTTGAAGATGAAGTGGTGGGTGAAGAGGCGAAGCGCCTGTTCAAAGATGCCAACGACATGCTCGATCAACTGAGCGCGGAGAAATCCCTCAACCCTCGTGGCGTCGTCGGGCTGTTCCCGGCCAACCGTGTGGGTGACGATGTGGAAATCTATCGCGACGAAACGCGCACCCACGTGCTGACCGTCAGCCGCCATCTGCGCCAGCAGACGGAGAAAGTCGGCTTTGCGAACTACTGCCTGTCTGACTTTGTCGCGCCGAAAACCTCCGGCAAAGCGGACTACATTGGTGCCTTCGCGGTGACCGGTGGTCTGGAAGAAGATGCTCTGGCCGATGCGTTTGAAGCGCAGCACGATGATTACAACAAGATCATGGTGAAGGCGATTTCCGACCGTCTGGCGGAAGCCTTCGCCGAGTATCTGCACGAGCGCGTGCGTAAGGTTTACTGGGGCTATGCGCCGAATGAAAACCTGAGCAATGAAGAGCTGATCCGCGAAAACTATCAGGGTATTCGCCCGGCACCGGGCTACCCGGCCTGCCCGGAACACACCGAGAAGGGCACCATCTGGGAGCTGCTGGATGTGGAAACCCACACCGGCATGAAGCTGACTGAATCCTTCGCCATGTGGCCTGGCGCGTCGGTTTCCGGCTGGTACTTTAGCCACCCGGACAGCAAGTACTACGCGGTGGCGCAGATTCAGCGCGACCAGGTTGAGGATTACGCTTTCCGTAAAGGGATGAGCGTGGCGGAAGTGGAGCGCTGGCTGGCGCCGAACCTCGGCTACGATGCCGACTGATTCACAAAACCGTCATCTTTCCTTACAACTAACAGGGCGCTCTTAGGGCGCCCTGTCTCTTTATTGTGCGTAAACCCTTATACTGAAAGAAAGCTCACGCGCGTTGCATACCTTATTCGGCCAGCACAGGGATGATTTGTCGACCTGATAAGCGCAGCGTCATCAGGCACTATGCCGACATCATGAGCCCCAGGAACCCATAACAATAAGGAGAAAATGATTCCGTGTTAACTTTGCTGCACCTGCTTTCTGCCGTCTCGCTGTTGGTGTGGGGCACCCATATCGTGCGTACTGGCGTGATGCGCGTCTTCGGCGCGCGCCTGCGTACCGTGCTCAGCCGCAGCGTCGAGAAAAAACCGCTCGCCTTCTGCGCGGGTATTGGTGTTACCGCGCTGGTCCAGAGCAGTAACGCCACCACCATGCTGGTGACCTCCTTTGTCGCGCAGGATCTGGTCGCCCTGACGCCCGCGCTGGTGATTGTGCTGGGCGCCGACGTGGGGACCGCGCTGATGGCGCGTATCCTGACCTTCGATCTATCGTGGCTGTCGCCGCTGCTGATATTTATCGGCGTGGCCTTTTTCCTTGGCCGCAAGCAGACCCGCGAAGGGCAACTTGGCCGCGTCGGAATTGGCCTGGGGCTCATCCTGCTGGCGCTGGAATTAATTGTTCAGGCGGTCAGGCCGATTACCGAAGCCAACGGCGTACAGGTGATTTTTGCCTCGCTGACCGGCGATATTCTGCTGGATGCCCTGATTGGTGCGGTGTTTGCCATCATCAGTTACTCCAGCCTGGCGGCAGTACTGCTGACCGCGACGCTGACCACCGCAGGGATTATCTCCTTCCCGGTGGCGCTGTGCCTGGTGATTGGCGCCAACCTGGGCTCTGGCCTGCTGGCGATGCTCAACAACAGCGCCGCGAACGCCGCCGCCCGCCGCGTAGCGCTGGGAAGCCTGCTGTTCAAGCTGGTGGGCAGCCTGATTATTCTGCCGTTCGTCCATATGCTGGCCGACGTGATGCACAAGCTGCCGCTGCCGGAGTCCGAACTGGTTATCTACTTCCACGTCTTCTATAACCTGATTCGCTGCGTGGCGATGGTGCCGTTCGCCGAGCCGATGGCACGACTCTGTAAGCGCTTGATCCGCGATGAGCCGGAGCTGGATGCCAACCTCAAGCCGAAGCACCTGGACGTGACCGCGCTGGATACTCCAACGCTGGCGCTGGCCAATGCCGCCCGCGAAACGCTGCGCATCGGTGATGCCACCGAGCAGATGCTGGATGGGTTAAAGAAGGTGATGCACGGCGAGCCGCGTGAAGAGAAAAACCTGCGTAAGCAGGCGGATGATATCAACGTGCTCTACACCGCCATCAAGCTCTATCTGGCGCGAATGCCGAAAGATGAGCTGGCGGAAGAGGAGTCCCGCCGCTGGGCGGAGATTATCGAAATGTCGCTTAACCTTGAACAGGCCTCGGACATTATTGAGCGCATGGGCAGCGAGATCGCCGACAAATCGCTGGCCGCGCGTCGTGCCTTCTCTGTTGAGGGGTTAAAAGAGCTGGAAGCGCTGTATGAGCTGCTGTTAAGCAACCTGCAGCTGGCGATGTCGGTCTTCTTTGCCGGTGACGTCACCAGCGCCCGTCGCCTGCGTCGCAGCAAGCACCGGTTCCGCATTCTGAACCGCCGCTACGCCCACGCGCACGTCGACCGTCTGCACCAGCAGAACGTGCAGAGTATTGAAACCAGTACGCTGCACCTGGCGCTGCTGGGTGACATGCTGCGCCTGAACTCGCTGTTCTGCTCCGTTGCCTACAGCGTGCTGGAGCAGCCGGATGAAGACGACGATCGCGACGATTACTAGTGCAACCCCGGCGTCGCTGCGCTCGGCCGGGCTACCTTGATGATACGTAGCCCGGGCGAGGCGTTTACGCCGCCCCCGGGTTTACGGCTCAGAAGCGATGCCCTTCCTCCAGCGCGACCGCCTCTTCTCCCGCTCTGAACACATAGGTGGTACGCGGCCCGCCAAGCGTCGCTTCCCCGTTTGCCACCTGAATCCAGTTGCCTTCCGGCAGACCAATCACCGTTAATTCCGGCGCCACGACCAGCAGTTCGCGAATACGCTGCTCGCGGGTTTCGCCCTTAT
Organism: Kluyvera sichuanensis; assembly: GCF_014218705.1. Classification (GTDB taxonomy): domain Bacteria; phylum Pseudomonadota; class Gammaproteobacteria; order Enterobacterales; family Enterobacteriaceae; genus Kluyvera; species Kluyvera sichuanensis. The sequence goes on from NZ_JABBJF010000012.1 coordinate 13,729, forward strand.
GGCCTTCCGGCAGCGCGTTGGTGAAGTGTGGGTTAATCTGCAGCGGGAACAGCCCCAGCGCATCAAACCCTTTCGGATCGACAATCGGCATGTCGTTAGTGGTGCGGATGGTCTGGCAGGCAAGGTTAGCGCCCGCGCTCCAGCCGACGTACAGCGCGCCGCGCTTCACTACGTCGACAATCGGTGCCAGCAGCCCGCGCTCGCGGCTCTCTTTCAGCAGCTGGAAGGTGTTGCCGCCGCCGACGATAATCACCTCGGCATTTTCAATCGCGGAGATAGGGTCTGCCACGCTATGGATACCGGTGACCGTCACGCCTAACGGTGCCAGAACGGCGGCGGTTTTTGCCGTGTACTCGTCCCAGGTCTGCGTCACGCCCGCAAACGGCAGAAACACCGCGCGACGGCGGCCGTTCAACTGCCCGGCAATCAGCGGCAGCGCGTGTTCCAGCCAGGCTTTACCCGGCAGCGTCGAGTTACTCAGCAGAAGTAAGTCCATCATTTCTCCTATTCATCAGAAAATTATCGAGCAGGGCGGCATGTTACCACCCTGCGTCGGGCCGCTTACTGATGTAGTTCACGATGTTGCAGTAGAGAGTCAGGAGGCGGGCTCGCAGATGGCCTACCGTGTCAACTATCCCGCTCTGGCAAACGCCGCCGCCTCAGCTACCAGCGCATCGTCCGGCCTTACGCCGGTATACATCACAAACTGTTCCACTGCCTGCAGGGCAATCACTTCAGCACCGCTGATGGTCTTTTTCCCCAAGCGCTGGGCGAGCTGAATCACCGGCGTTTCCGGCGGCAGGGCCACCACGTCAAACACCACGCTGGCGCGTGCCACCATCGCTTCACTAAAGGCGAGCTGCTCGCTCTCTTTGCCGCCCGCCATGCCGATAGGCGTGACGTTGACCAGAATATCAATACCGTCAGTTTCCGCCTGTGCCTGCCACTGGAAGCCGTACTGTTTTGCCAGTGCGGTGCCGTTGGCTTCATTGCGGGCGGCGATAATTACATCGCGAAAGCCTGCGTCGCGGAAGGCGGCAATCACCGCTTTACCCATCCCGCCGCTGCCCTGAATCATCACGCGGGCGGAGGTATCAAGCTGGTGGCTGGTAATCAGGTTTTTTACCGCGATGTAGTCAGTGTTAAACCCGGTCAGATGGCCGTTGTCATTGACGATGGTGTTGACGGAGTCGATGACTTTGGCCGAGGGATCGATAGCATCCAGAAATGCCATGCAGCTCTCTTTAAACGGCATCGACACCGCACAGCCGCGGATACCCAGCGCGCGAACGCCTTTCACTGCCGCCTCAATGTCCTGCGTGGTAAACGCTTTATAGATAAAATTCAGCCCCAGTTTCTCATACAGATAGTTATGAAAGCGCGTGCCAAAGTTGCCGGGGCGGCCGGCAAGCGACATGCACAGCTGGGTATCGCGGTTAATCATGGTCATGTCCTCGTTAATGTTTTACTGCACTAAATATTCTGCGGTGGCCCGGTCGGTGACCAGCGCGTTGATATGCTGCCCGCGCAGCGCACCAAGGATAGCGGCGTGCTTCTCTTCACCGCTCGCCAGGCCGATGACATAGCGGGCCTGCTTTAAGATCTCGAGCTCAATGGAGAGCGTCTTTTCCTGCATCGCGGTGGCAACGGGCATGCCGTCAGCGGCAAAAAAGCGCGAGCAGATATCCCCGGCTACCTGAAGCGCCTCCAGCTCATCGCTTTGCGCATTACCGTAAAATGCCTGCCAGTTGGCCGCATGACGAATAGCGGGGGAGCCGATGCCAACCAGCGCGATATCCAGCCGCTGCCAGTACTCGGCCAGCGTCTGAAAATGCGGAGATTGCATGATGCCCTGGCGAATCAGCGGGTTATCCAGCAAAGCCGGGAAGTCAGCGAGATACGACTCGCCCTTGAGTCGTGTGGCGGCGCTGTAGGTCAGCGTGTTGACGTGGTAGCGGCTAGGAAGCTTGCCAGAGGGGCCGCCAACGATAGGCACGCACACCAGCGGACGAGGCTGACTGGACTGCGGTAATGCCTCAACCAGCGCGCTGACTGCGCGACCCCAGCCGAAACCAATCACGGCGTTGGGCGACAGCAGCCGTTCAAACAGCTGCGCGCCATAGGCTCCTGTCTCGCTCTCCTGCGGTGCCACGACGGCCTCTTTCAGGCCAAATTTCTGCTTCAGCCGCTCTTCCAACCACAGGCTATCGTTGTAGTCATAGTTGATGGCGATGGTCACGACGCCCAGCTCGCGCCCGCGCTTGAGCAGGCGGCTGATGGTAGTGCGATAAATCCCCAGCTGGTGGGCGATTTGCGCCTGCGTCAGCTCCTGCTCGTAATAAAGCTGGGCAATTTTCACGATTAGGCGGATATCGTCGCTGTTTTCCATCGAAGTGGCTGACTCCTGCACATATGTGCAAAACGTAAAAACGGGTTCTCGATCTGGTATAACGCCGTCATGCAGGGAGTTCAAGCGTATTTATGGAAAAGCCGCTGGTCATAGGCATGCACTTTTGTGCAGAAAGGGCGTGATGAAAACAATGATTTGTCGCGGACTATTTTTTCTCACCCGAAAGGTAGGGTATATTTCGCTTTTACAGGAGAATTTATGCTGCCAGACTCATCCACCCGATTAAATAAATACATCAGCGAAAGCGGCATCTGCTCGCGTCGCGAAGCGGATCGCTTTATCGAACAAGGCAACGTCTTTATCAACGGTAAGCGCGCCACCATTGGCGATCAGGTTGTGCCGGGCGACGTTGTGAAAGTGAACGGTCGATTGATTGAGCCGCGGGAAGCGGATGATCTGGTGCTGATTGCGCTGAATAAACCCGTCGGTATCGTCAGTACCACCGAAGACGGCGAGCGCGACAACATTGTGGATTTCGTTAACCACAGCAAGCGTATCTTCCCGATTGGCCGTCTGGATAAAGACTCCCAAGGGCTGATTTTCCTCACCAACCATGGCGACCTGGTGAACAAGATCCTGCGTGCCGGCAACGACCATGAAAAAGAGTATCTGGTCACCGTCGACAAGCCGGTTACCGATGAGTTTATTCGGGGGATGGGCGCGGGCGTACCGATTCTGGGTACGGTGACGAAGAAGTGTAAGGTGAAGAAAGAGGCGCCTTTCGTCTTCCGTATTACCCTGGTGCAGGGCTTAAACCGTCAGATTCGCCGCATGTGCGAACACTTCGGTTTCGAAGTGACCAAGCTCGAGCGTACGCGCATTATGAACGTCAGCCTGACGGGGATCCCGCTGGGTGAGTGGCGCGACCTGACCGACGACGAGCTGGTGGATTTGTTCAAGCTGATTGAAAATTCCTCCTCCGAAGCTAAGCCGAAGGTGAAGGCCAAGCCGAAAACCGCCGGTATCAAGCGCCCGGTGGTGAAGATGGAAAAGACCAGCGAGAAGCCAGCGCGCCCGGCGGGCAATGGAAACGGTAAACGTTTCACCGCGCCGGGACGTAAAAAGAAAGGCCGTTAACGCCTGCCGCGCGTCGGCGTATTTGCCGACCACGAAAACGAACTTTCGCTATCCGGTTTATAAGCCTGCTGTTTTTTCACCTGGCGGACTTTCTTCGCTTCGGCTTCGCGCTGAACCATCAGCTTATCGATGTACTCCTTTTTCACGCTATTGGTTTCCGCGTTGGACAGCGGACGGCCATGCGCAATGCGCGCGCGGTCGAGCAGGGTTTTCAGTTCACGCTGCTCGCGCTCGGTCATCTCTTTTTGCGTAATGCGGGGGAGTGCCATAAGGGTTGCCCTCAATCGGATAGTTAACCCAGTGTACGGCAAAGGGGCATATCTTTGTAGCCCGGCCAGGCAAAGCGCCGCCGGGCTACGAGTTTATTTTTGCGTTGTCTGCTTGATAGGCTTTCCTGACCAGTACCCCGCCAGCAGTGACCCAGACAGGTTATGCCATACGGAGAACAGTGCGCCCGGCAGGGCGGCCAGCGGCCCGAAGTAGATTTTCCCCAGCGCCGCGGCAAGCCCAGAGTTCTGCATGCCGACCTCAATGGCTAGCGTACGGCAGGTCGACTCATCAAAACCAAACAGACGACCGCCCCAGTAACCGCCGAGCAGGCCGATGGTGTTGTGCAGAATAACCGCGATAATCACCATAAAGCCTACGGACGCGATATGCGACGCGGAACCGGCGACCACTGCACTGATAATCGCCAGAATGCAGACCATCGAAAACGCTGGCAGATAAGGCTCTACTGCTTTCACCACGCGTGGGAACAGGTGGTGGATAACCAGACCCATAGCAATCGGGATCACCACAATCTGCAGAATGCTGAGCAGCATACCCATCACATCGACCTGAATATGCGCATTGACGTACAGGCGGGTCAGCAGCGGCGTGGCAACGACGCCAACCAGCGTGGAGACGGACGAAATAGTGACCGACAGCGCCACATCGCCCTTCGCCAGAAAGATCATCACGTTCGACGCGGTTCCGCTGGCCACGCTACCCACCAGCACCATCCCGGCGGACAGCTCCGGCGGCATATGGAACGCCAGCGCCAGCAGCCAGGCGGCGAGCGGCATCACCAGATAGTGCAGGAAAATTCCCGCCGCAACTGGCGCAGGTCGTGACAGTACGCGTTTAAAATCGTCCACCTTTAGATGCACGCCCATGCCGAACATAATCAGCATCAGCAGCGAAGGAACCAGCGGCCCAATGGGCGTGAAGGTAGTGGGAGTGAAGTAGGCAATAACAGAGAGCAGCAGCGCCCATAACGGGAACAGCCGGGTGATTACGGCGAGCATGTTGTATTCCTTGCGATTTATACACTTCATCCTTCAAGTTGCCTCTGCGTTGGCTGCGCTCTCTCACCCCAGTCACGTACTTATGTACGCTCCCGGGGATTCGCTCGCTTGCCGCCTTGATCCAACTCGAATGATTTTGTGTATATGGATGTTGTGTTGTTATAAAAAAGCCGGGTTCGAGCCCGGCTATAGTTATTGTTTATCGCGTGGTGAAATATTATTCAAATAAATTATGATGAAGTTTCTGCACCACCTGCTCGGCTTCCGCGCCCGGTACCAGGAAGCACAGGTTATAGCTGGATGCACCGTAGCAAATCATGCGGATGTTGAACGGCTCAAGCACGCCAAACACCTCTTTACCCACGCCGCAGGCTTTCGACAGGTTGTTACCAATCAACGCCACCAACGCCAGGTTCTCTTCCACTTCTACGCGGCACAGCGCCGACAGTTCCATCAGCAATGACTGCGTCAGCAGCGTGTCGCCGGTAGAAGTTGAACCGGTGGTATCCAGCGTCAGCGCAACACTCACTTCAGAGGTGGTGATCAGATCGACAGAGATGCTGTGGCGCGCCAGAATGCCGAACACTTCCGCCAGGAAGCCGCGGGAGTGCAGCATGTTCAGGCTGTGCAGGGTCAGCAGGGTCTGCTTGCGGCGCAGCGCCAGCGCGCGGAACAGCGGCGGGTTGGCGGTTTTATTGCACACCATGGTGCCGCCGGCTTTTGGATCTTTGCTGGAACCGACAAACACCGGAATATCGCTGCGAACGGCAGGCAGCAGGGTGGCCGGATGCAGCACTTTCGCGCCAAAGGTCGCCAGTTCAGCGGCCTCTTCAAAAGCGATTTCATCAATACGTTTTGCCGCTGGCACCACACGCGGGTCGGTGGTGTAGATGCCCGGCACGTCGGTCCAGATATCGACGCGGGTCGCATGCAGCGCTTCGCCCAGCAGCGCAGCGGTATAGTCGCTGCCGCCACGGCCAAGCGTGGTAGTACGGCCTTTGCCTTCGCTACCGATAAAGCCCTGGGTGATCACCAGACCTTCTTCGAGACGCGGGGCCAACTGCTGGGTGGCCAGTTCTGCCAGTGCGGCAACGTCCGGCTCGGCGCGGCCAAAGCGGTCGCTGGTACGCATCACTTTACGCACGTCAAACCACTGCGCCTGCACGTGGCGTTCACGCAGAATTTCAACAAACAGCAAGGTGGACATCAGTTCGCCGTGGCTGACCAGTTCATCGGTCAGGGCGGTGGAGGTTGCCAGAGAAGCGGCTTCCGCTAGCGTGCCGAGGTTTTCCAGCAGGCGTTCGATTTCATCGCGGATAACGGCAGGGTTGGCCAGACGTTCAAGCACGGCGTACTGAATGGCGCGGATGGCTTCCAGTTTGGCCTGGCGTTCGGCTGGCTCCAGCCCTTCGGCGAGGGCAACCAACAGGTTGGTGACGCCCGCCGAAGCAGACAGCACAACCACGCGTACGCTAGCGTCGGAGAGCACCACATCGGCGCTACGGTTCATGGCGTCAAAATCGGCCACGCTGGTGCCACCAAATTTGGCGACGACTAATGCTGTCATAATAACCTCGTGTCAGGGGAGGCCTGGTTCAGATAAACCGGGCCAGATTATTCAGCCTTGGCACAAGGGAAGAGCGAAAGACGGGTGGGCGCAGAGCGATAAACAACTACGATTTCACCCAGAAGTGCTCCACCACTTGCGAAACGCCCGACTGCGAACGTTTCTGGTGACAACCCAGGGGATTCAGCCCCTGCAGCCGATGGTGAACGCAACCTGTTGTTCACGCATCTCGGCGTTACTCCCCCTCAGGTGTTTTCACAGGATTGGTTCCTCCCACACCCTTTACCTGGGCAACGCGCCTCTTCTGGCCTGCGCACGCGCAGGTAGTACCTTTATAAATAAAGGGTTAGCGGGTAGCTTGTCAACGTTGGGGTTATGCGGATTTTTCATGCAGGCGAGCCCCACAGAAACGGGGCTTATAAAGGCTATACTTTTGTCTGTTTTCTGGGCGATTTTGTCAGCCTTAGGGGGGATAACATTAAAACCATCACAATTTTTTGTGACAGGCGCTACAATCGAGGGCAGTTTGATTCTTAAATCAGAAGGGTATTGCTAATGAAAAACATCAACCCAACGCAGACCGCTGCGTGGCAGGCACTACAGAAACACTTCGATGCCATGAAGGACGTGACCATTGCGGAACTGTTCGCTAAAGATAGCGACCGTTTCAGCAAGTTTTCCGCCACCTTCGACGATCAGATGCTGGTCGATTTCTCCAAAAACCGTATTACTGAAGAGACCCTGGCAAAACTGCTGGATCTGGCCAAAGAGACCGATCTGAGCGGTGCGATTAAGTCCATGTTCTCCGGCGAGAAAATCAACTGCACCGAAGACCGTGCCGTGCTGCACGTGGCGCTGCGTAACCGTAGCAATACCCCGATTATCGTTGATGGCAAAGACGTGATGCCGGAAGTGAACGCGGTGCTGGAGAAGATGAAAGCCTTCTCTGAGGCGATCATCTCCGGTCAGTGGAAAGGCTATACCGGCAAATCCATCACTGACGTGGTGAACATCGGTATCGGCGGCTCCGACCTCGGCCCATTCATGGTGACTGAAGCGCTGCGTCCGTACAAAAATCATCTGAATATGCACTTCGTCTCTAACGTCGATGGTACCCACATCGCCGAAGCGCTGAAGAACCTGAACCCGGAAACCACGCTGTTCCTGGTGGCGTCTAAAACCTTCACCACTCAGGAAACCATGACCAACGCCCACAGCGCGCGTGACTGGTTCCTGGCAAGCGCGGGCGATCAGAAGCACGTGGCAAAACACTTCGCCGCGCTGTCTACCAACGGTAAAGCGGTGTCCGAGTTCGGTATCGATACGGCTAACATGTTTGAGTTCTGGGACTGGGTTGGCGGCCGTTACTCTCTGTGGTCCGCGATTGGTCTGTCTATCATCCTGTCTGTAGGCTACGACAACTTCGTTGAACTGCTTTCCGGCGCACACGCGATGGATAAGCACTTCTCCACCACCCCGGCCGAGAAAAATCTGCCGGTACTGCTGGCGCTGATCGGCATCTGGTACAACAATTTTTACGGTACCGAAACTGAAGCGATTCTGCCGTACGACCAGTACATGCACCGCTTTGCCGCGTACTTCCAGCAGGGCAACATGGAGTCCAACGGTAAATACGTTGACCGTAACGGCAACAAAGTTGAGCACCAGACTGGCCCAATCATCTGGGGCGAGCCGGGCACCAACGGCCAGCACGCGTTCTATCAGCTGATCCACCAGGGCACCAAAATCGTACCATGTGATTTCATCGCCCCGGCCATCACCCACAACCCGCTGACCGACCACCATCCGAAGCTGCTGTCTAACTTCTTCGCTCAGACCGAAGCGCTGGCGTTTGGTAAATCTCGTGAAGTGGTTGAGCAGGAATACCGTGACCAGGGTAAAGATCCAGCAACCCTGGATTACGTGGTACCGTTCAAAGTGTTTGAAGGCAACCGTCCAACCAACTCCATCCTGCTGCGCGAAATTACCCCGTACAGCCTGGGTGCGCTGATTGCCCTGTACGAGCACAAAATCTTCACTCAGGGTGCAATCCTGAACATCTTCACCTTCGACCAATGGGGCGTTGAGCTGGGTAAACAGCTGGCTAACCGCATTCTGCCGGAGCTGAATGATGATAAAGCCATCGACAGCCACGATAGCTCCACCAACGGCCTGATCAACCGTTATAAATCCTGGCGCGCGTAAGGTTATATATTCTCAATGCCGGCGTAATGCCGGCATTTTTTTGTCAGATAATTCCGTATATCTCTGTTTTCTGAATTATATTGATATTGAGTATAATCCTAAATATCACCTATCCCAGGTGTGTGTTTCGGATTAACCGTATATTGCCATTTTTGTATCTTTAATTAACTGATTGTTATTTATTGATATTTTATTTTCTTATATTCCATCTTCATATTTTCCTAAAAAACCTTCTCCTATTTCCCATCACCGAATTCCGTTCATTTGGTTGTGTATACTCGATGACGCCTGAATATTTTCGGGTACATCTCCATTCATCTAATGAAGGGAATATGCATGAAGAAAATCCTCTATGGCATTTTTGCCATATCGGCGTTTGCTGCGGCAAGCGCCAGCGCGGCACCTATTGAAACAGGTGAAGCGGCTGGTGCAGCAGCAACGTCCGTGTCGGCCGGGAGTTCAACCGCCACCAGCGCCAGCACCGTAGGTTCTGCGGTCGGTATGGCGCTGGCAGCGGCTGGCGGCGATGGTTCCAACACCGGGACCACCACCACGACCAGCACGACAACGACCACCCGTACCCAGTAGTAATCGGTACGTTAATCCTAACCACACTTCGGTGTGGTTATTTCGCCCCTGGAGAAGCGTCGTGAAGCGACTTGTTATTCCCCTAATTTGCCTGTTGCTTCAGGCGTGTTCACCCAGCACCAAGGGACTGGGGAAATCGCTTTGGCAAAGCGTATCTGGTGAGTCGGGCGTGCAGCTCACCGATGACGAAATCCAGACCATGCCATACGCCAGCCAATATATGCAGCTTAACGGCGGCCCGCAGATCTTCGTGGTGCTGGCGTATTCCGAAGAAGGTCAGCAGAAATGGCTGACGCAGGACCGGGCGATGCTGGTCACTCAGCATGGACGGCTGGTGAAAACGCAGCTCGGGGGCGACAACCTGCTCACGGTGAATAACCTCGACAACGATCCCCTAGCCCGTCCGAACCAGATTACCGACGGCGCGCGCTGGACGCGGACGATGGGCTGGACCGAGCACCAGCAGGTGCGCTATGCCACCGCCACGTCCACCTTCCGCTGGGACGATAACGACACGCTGACGATGGTAGGCCAGAACACCGCGGTACGCGTGCTGGAAGAGGAGGTCACCACCTCTGAAGCGAGCTGGCGCAACCGTTACTGGGTCGATAGCGAAGGTCAAATTCGCCAGTCGGAACAGTACCTCGGCGCGGGGACGTTCCCGGTGAAAACCACGCTTATCAAGGCGGCGAAATCATGAAAAAACCGTTAATTATCGCCGCTATGCTCAGCGCTATCTCCTTTGCCGCCCTGGCGGCAGGCACCGTTGAGGTTCATATGGCGGGCGTCGAAAAGCCGCTGACCTTAACCCACGCCGAACGACTAGCCGACCTGGTAGGGCAACCGAGGCTGGCGGGAAGCTGGTGGCCCGGCGCGGTAATCACCTCTCCGCTGGCAGCCGCTAAAGCCGGGCGTGAACATCAGGCGCTGTTGGCAGAACTTGCCGCGCTGGCGGTGGATGAGGGCGGCAGCGCGGCGGGGGCGATTAATGCTCTGCGCAACCAGTTGCAGGCTATCCCGGTGACCGGACGCTTACTGGTGCCGTTGGACCCTGACACCGTGAGGGTTCACAACAAAAATAACCCGCCGCTCGAAGGCAATTACACCCTGTGGCTGGGGCGCGAGCCTTCCACCGTTACGCTGGTGGGGCTGGTGGATAAACCGGGAAAAATGCCCTTCACGCCGGGGCGCGACGCCGCCAGCTACCTCGATGATGTCAGCCTGCTCAGCGGCGCAGATCGCAGCTACGCCTGGGTGATTTACCCGGACGGGCGCACGCAAAAAGCGCCGGTGGCGTACTGGAATAAGCGGCACGTTGAACCGATGCCCGGCAGCATTCTGTTTGTCGGCTTTGCTGACTCACTGTGGACGAATAAATATGAAGCGCTGAACGCTGAAATCCTTCGCTCCCTGTCGCAGCGGAGACCTGAATAATGAAAAAAGCCTGTCTTTACAGTCTACTGGCTCTATCGGTCAGTGCGGCGTGTCATGCGGAAACTTACCCCGCACCGATTGGCCCCTCGCAGTCAGATTTTGGCGGCGTTGGCCTGCTGCAAACCCCCACGGCGCGCATGGCGCGCGACGGCGAATTCAGCCTGAACTATCGCGATAACGATCAGTACCGCTATTACTCCGCCTCCGCCCAGCTTTTCCCGTGGCTGGAAACCACGCTGCGCTACACCGACGTGCGCACCAAAGACTACAGCAGCGTAGAGGCCTTCTCCGGCTCGCAAACTTATAAAGATAAAGCCTTCGACGTGAAGCTGCGTCTGTGGGAAGAGAGCTACTGGATGCCGCAGGTGGCGGTCGGGGCGCGCGATATCGGCGGTACCGGCCTGTTTGACTCAGAGTATATCGTTGCCAGCAAAGCCTGGGGGCCGTTCGACTTTACCCTCGGCTTAGGCTGGGGCTACCTCGGTACCAGCGGCAACGCGACCAACCCGTTTTGCTCCTACAGTGACAAATACTGTTACCGCGATAATAGCTATCGCAAAGCGGGCTCGGTCGACGGCAGCCAGATGTTCCATGGCCCGGCAGCCTATTTTGGCGGTATTGAGTACCAGACGCCGTGGCAGCCGCTGCGCCTGAAGCTGGAGTATGAAGGTAACAACTACCAGCAGGACTTTGCTGGCAAGCTCGATCAGAAGAGCAAAATTAACGTTGGCGCCATTTATCGCGTTACCGACTGGGCCGACGTGAACCTGAGCTACGAGCGTGGCAATACGGTAATGTTCGGCTTTACCCTACGCACTAACTTTAACGATCTGCGTCCGTCCTATAACGACAACGCGCGCCCGACCTACCGACCTCAGCCGCAGGATCCAATCCTTCAGCATTCGGTGGTGGCGAACCAACTCACCCAGCTTAAGTACAACGCCGGATTTGCGGCACCGAATATTCAGGTGCAGGGCGACACGCTGTACGTCACCGGTGAGCAGGTGAAGTACCGTGATTCGCGTGAAGGGATCGAACGTGCCAATCGGATCATTGCCAACGATCTTCCGGAAGGGATCCGCACGATCCGCATTACCGAAACGCGGCTGAATCTGCCGGAAGTGACCACGGAAACCGATGTGGCGAGCCTGCAACGGCATCTTGCCGGGGAGCCGCTTGGCCAGGAGACGCCGCTGGAGCAAAAACGCATCGCGCCAATCGTGCCGGATAAAACCGAGCAGGGCTGGTATATCGACAAATCGCGCTTTGATTTCCATATCGACCCGGTGCTTAGCCAGTCTATCGGCGGGGCGGAAAGCTTCTATATGTACCAGGTGGGCGTAATGGGCTCGGCGGACTGGTGGGTGACCGACCACCTGCTGACCAGCGGCAGCCTGTTTGCCAACGTGGCGAACAACTACGATAAATTTAACTACACCAACCCACCGAAGGACTCAACCCTGCCGCGCGTGCGTACGCATATCCGTGAATACGTGCAGAACGATGTGTACGTGAATAACCTGCAGGCGAACTACTTCCAGTACCTGGGCAATGATTTCTACGGCCAGGTCTACGGTGGCTATCTGGAAACCATGTACGGCGGCGCGGGGGCGGAAGTGCTCTATCGCCCGGTGGACAGTAACTGGGCCTTTGGTCTGAACGCCAACTACGTGAAGCAGCGTGACTGGCGCAGCGCGCAGGACATGATGAAGTTTACCGACTACAGCGTAAAAACCGGTCATCTCACCGCCTATTGGACGCCATCGTTCGCGCAGGATGTGCTGGTGAAAGCCAGCGTCGGGCAGTATCTGGCGGGAGATAAAGGCGGTACGCTGGATATCTCGAAACACTTCGACAGCGGCATTGTGGTGGGCGCATACGCCACCATTACCAACGTTTCGGCGGACGAGTATGGCGAAGGGGAGTTCACCAAAGGGGTTTACGTGAATATCCCGATGGATCTCTTCACCTCCGGCCCAACCCGCAGCCGTGCGGTGGTCGGCTGGACGCCGCTGACGCGCGACGGCGGTCAGATGCTGGGTCGCAAGTTCGAGCTGTATAACATGACCGGCGATAAGAGCCGGAACTTCAGATAATGCTTATCCCGTAGCCCGGCCAAGCGAAGCGCCGCCGGGGATTTTTCGGCTCTGTGCCCATAGCCCCTCACCCCAACCCTCTCCCCAAAGGGGAGAGGGAGCCGTAGGTGCCACCGTCGTTACAGCAGCCGCAACAACCGCGCCGGATTCCCGGCGTACACCCCTTTTTCTTCAATGGAGCGGGTCACCACGCTGCCCGCGCCAATCACCACGCCATCGCAAATCGACACCGCAAGGATGGTCGCACCGCTGCCGATAGAAACGTTGTTGCCAATCGTAATCCGCCCCCAGCTTTCGCGGTCGGCGTTGGGCTTGCCCTCGCGGAACATATCGTTGGCAAACATCACCCCATGGCCGATAAAGCAGTCGCGTCCGACGGTGACGTACTCGCAGATAAAGGTGTGCGACTGGATTTTGCTGTTGTCGCCAATCCGCGTATTACCCTGAATCTCGACAAACGGGCCGATAAAAACGTTATCGCCAAGCGTGCAATCATAGAGGTTGGCGGGTTCGTAGATAACCACGTTTTCCCCACAGGTAACGTTGCGTGTATCGACCTGGCGAATGCTTTGCATGTACCGTCTACTCCTGATGATAAACAGATGTTGATTGTGCCAGCAGGCCACGCGCAGAGGTAAGGGATAAGGGGATAAAGTGTGCGGTGAGGCAGAGTTTAAGGTTCTCCCGTGAGGGCTGGCCATGAATACGCAGACGGTTTATGGGGCTTCAGGATGGATAAAAAAGTAGATCCAGATCACATTTCTGCGCTATACAAAGATCTCGGCCTAGAAAAAGAGGAGCTAGCCATGACGTCACTCTCTCGTCCCCGCGTTGAGTTTATCTCCACCATTCTGCAGACCGTGCTGAACCTGGGCCTGCTCAGCCTTGGCTTGATCCTGGTCGTGTTCCTCGGCAAAGAGACATTACACCTGGCGGACGTGCTGTTCGCTCCTGAGAGCACCAGCAAGTACGAGCTGGTGGAAGGGCTGGTGGTCTATTTCCTCTATTTTGAATTTATCGCCTTGATTGTGAAGTACTTCCAGTCTGGCTTTCACTTCCCGCTGCGCTACTTTGTCTATATCGGTATTACCGCGATTGTGCGGCTGATTATCGTCGACCATAAATCACCGCTGGACGTGCTGATTTACTCCGCCGCCATTCTGCTGCTGGTGATTACGCTGTGGCTGTGCAATTCGAAGCGGCTGAAACGAGAATAAAGCCCGCACATTTGTAGCCCGGTCAAGCGAAGCGCCGCCGGGAACGACTCGGAGCCTACCGATACCTGCGACAAAAAAAGGCGCTCCATAGGAGCGCCAAACAGTCACAAGTTAGGGTACGTTCAAGTTGAGGATAATAGCAGTGGCATTGCTGATGAAAATTAGCCCTTCACGCCCCCGGCCGTCAGGCCATTCACCAGCCAGCGCTGTGCCAGCAGGAAGACCACGGTAATCGGGATAGCGGAAAGTACGGCCGCTGCGGCAAAGTCACCCCACAGGTAGTTTTGCGGGTTGAGGTATTGCTGCATACCAACGGCCAGGGTGTAGCTGTTCACATCACGCAGTAGCAGTGATGCAACCGGAACTTCGGTGATCGCGGCGATAAACGACAGGATAAACACCACCGCCAGAATCGGTACCGACAGCGGCAGCAGAACCAGACGGAACGCCTGCCATGGGGTAGCGCCATCCAGCGCCGCCGCTTCTTCCAGAGAACCATCAATCGTTTCGAAGTAGCCTTTAATCGTCCAGACGTGCAGCGCGATACCGCCGAGGTAGGCGAAGATCACGCCGCCGTGGGTGTTCAGACCGATAAACGGAATGTACTGGCCCAGACGGTCAAACAACGCGTACAGGGCAACCAGCGACAGCACCGCCGGGAACATCTGGAAAATCAGCATCCCTTTCAGCAGCGTAGCTTTGCCCGGGAAGCGCATGCGGGCAAAAGCGTAGGCGCAGGTGGTGGAGAGCGTCACGATGCCAATCGCAGTGATACCGGCGATTTTCACCGAGTTCCACAGCCACAACAGGACCGGGAACGGCGGCGGCGTTACGCGCCCATCGGCGTGCTCAACGCTGAAGCCCAGCGCCAGCTTCCAGTGCTCCCAGGAGATGTTCTCCGGGATCAGGCTGCCGGTGGCGAAGTTACCTTCGCGCAGTGAAATCGCGATAACCATCAGCAGCGGGAACATAATCGCCGCAATGAAAATCAGCAGCAGAAGGTGCGTGGTAAAGAGACGCAGTTTCTGAGATTTGGGTTGTACCATAGCCATGTTCGAGTCTCCCTTAATCAAACTTCATGCGCGTGGCTTTCAGGTTCACTATCGCAAGCGCACCGACCAGCAGGAAGATAAGCGTCGCAATCGCTGCCGCCAGGCCGAAGTCCTGGCCGCCGCCGCCTTCAAAGGCGATACGGTAGGTATAGCTCACCAGCAGATCGGTATAGCCGGCCGGCGTGGTGGTGCCGAGACGGTCCGGGCCGCCGTTGGTCAACAACTGAATCAGCACGAAGTTGTTAAAGTTAAAGGCGAAGCTGGCGATCATCAGCGGCGTCAGCGGCTTAATCAGCAGCGGTAACGTAATCTTGAAGAAGTTCTGGAACGGGCCCGCGCCATCCATTGCCGAGGCTTCATACAGGTCGTCCGGAATTGCCTTCAGCAGGCCCATGCACAGGATCATCATGTACGGGTAGCCGAGCCAGGTGTTGACGATAACAATCATCGAACGCGCGGTGGTCGGGTCGCTGAACCAGGCCGGTTTGATACCGAACAGTGCGCTCAGCATCATGTTGATTTCACCAAAGCTCTGGTTGAACAGCCCTTTGAAAATCAGAATCGAGATAAACGACGGTACGGCGTACGGCAGAATCAACAGCACGCGGTAGATGGCTTTGCCCTTCAGTGATTCCCACTGTACGAGGCAGGCCAGCACCATACCGACGGCGACGGTCAGAATGACGGTCAGCACCGAGAAGACCACCGTCCAGACGAAGATAGCGAAGAACGGCTTCTGGATGCCTTCGTCGGTGAAGACGCGGGTGAAGTTGTCCCAGCCGATACCGACGGTGTAGCCAGGGCTCAGCTTCTCATCGCCCCAGGAACCGTCGGCGTTCACCGTCTGGTAGAAACCGACGTCGTTGTTAGGACGGTATTTTACGCCGCTCTGGTTGTTGGTCAGCAGGCCGTCATCGGCCAGGGTGTAGAGTGGCTGGGTGCCAGAGAACTGGCGCAGCGAGCTCATGGTGACTTTGCTTTCATCCGGCAGCACGGCGGTCAGTTGGTTCAGCGCCTGACGGTTTTGGGTGATCACGCGTAGCTGCGCGCGCTCGCTGGTCGGCAGCGCTTCAGTCTCTTTCAACTGCAGCTTCTGCTCGCCGCCAATCTTAAAGCTGTCGGAGAGGTAATTTTTGCCGCTCTCGCCGTCGGTGAGGGCCAGTTGCCACTCATCACCCGCCGGGAACAGGCTGAAGTTGTAGGTTTTGCCCGCCTGATAAGAACGGTCCATCAGCACCTGCTGGGCGCGTTCAAAGGTGAGCTGGTTGGTGCTGCTGTAGTTGGTAAAGGCGATGGCGATGGTGCAAATCAGTGGGAACAGGACGAACAGCCCCATCCCGGCCATACCAGGGTAAACGTAGCGCCAGGCGTAGGTTTTACGGTTGGCGAAAATATACAGGCCCGCTGAGCTTAAGATCAGCGTCATGATGGCGAACAGGTACTCCCCTTGTGCGTACATTAAAACTACAAGGTAACCCACCAGCAAGCCCAGCAGACCAATCACTGACCATTTCAGCGTGTCGCTTTGCCACCAATGTTTCTTTTTAATGACATCCATGGGGATCTTCCTCTACAGCGTTTGAGCTTTTCCCCTCTCCCTGAGGGAGAGGGGATAAAAACATTACTTGGTGATACGACCCTGCGCGTCCTTCAGCGCTGCATCGACGGTCTGACGACCGCTTGCGGCGTTGATGACCGCGGTACGAACGGCATACCAGAATGCAGACATCTGTGGGATGTTCGGCATGATTTCGCCTTTCTGGGCGTTATCCATGGTGGCCGCGATACGCGGATCTTTCGCTAAGGTATCCTGGAAGGATTTCAGCGCAACGGCGCCCAGCGGTTTGTCCTTGTTCACTTCTTCCAGACCCTGGTCGGTCAGCAGGTAGTTTTCGAGGAACTCTTTCGCCAGCTCTTTGTTCGGGCTCGCAGCGTTGATACCGGCGCTCAGCACGCCTACGAACGGTTTAGACGGCTTGCCTTTGAAGGTTGGCAGCAGCGTAACACCGTAGTTAACTTTGCTCTTGTCGATGTTTGACCACGCCCACGGACCGTTGATGGTCATCGCCGTTTCGCCCTTGTTGAAGGCTGCTTCCGCGATGGAGTAATCGGTATCCGCGTTCATGTGCTTGTTCTTGATAAGGTCAACCAGGAAGGTCAGGCCCGCTTTCGCGCCAGCGTTGTCCACGCCCACGTCTTTCACGTCATACTTGCCGTTTTCAAACTTGAACGCGTAACCACCGTCGGCAGCGATCAGCGGCCAGGTGAAGTACGGTTCTTGCAGGTTGAACATCAGCGCAGATTTGCCTTTCGCCTTCAGCGTCTTATCCAGCGCAGGGATCTCTTCCCAGGTTTTTGGTGGATTTGGCACGAGGTCTTTGTTGTAAATCAGCGACAGCGCTTCAACCGCGATTGGGTAAGCGATCAGCTTGCCGTTGTAGCGAACGGCATCCCAGGTGAACGGGTAGAGCTTGTCCTGGAACGCTTTGTCTGGGGTGACTTCTGCCAGGAGGCCAGACTGCGCGTAGCCGCCAAAGCGGTCATGCGCCCAGAAGATGATGTCCGGGCCGTCACCGGTCGCGGCAACCTGCGGGAATTTTTCTTCCAGCTTATCCGGGTGTTCTACGGTGACTTTAATCCCCGTATCTTTCTCAAATTTCTTACCTACCTCGGCCAGGCCGTTATAGCCTTTGTCGCCGTTGATCCAGATAACCAGCTTTCCCTCTTCAATTTTTGCCAGGGCAGAGGCGGAAAACATCATCGTGGTCAATGCGGACAGCGCGAGGATGCGAGCGCCAGTTTTAATTTTCATATATCCCGTCCTTTTCAGGTTATGTACTTGTGGATACACAGAGGTGGTTTAACGTCGATGAGTTTCCTTTTTTAGCAACCCCTTTCCATCCTCCTGGAGTCTACGCCCTAGGGGTCTGTAGTGTGATCTCCGTAACATAAATCCCCGTTATGCGTCTTGGCGCACAAAAAAAAGCGCCGTTTTTTGCAGGCCCCATCACGATTTTCGTTTTGATGAGATGTCATCGGGGGCAGAGCGCCCCTTCTCATCCTCCCGTCTCCTCCCCCATAAAAAACCGGGGGGGTGGAGGATTCACCGAATGGATGTGTACGGCATAGTCAGCCCATCTTGAATGTTTCTGTTGGTGACAAGTTGTAACGAGGGAGAAGGGCATGGCGAACGTACAGCTACGCAATGTAACGAAAGCCTGGGGCGACGTGGTGGTATCAAAAGATATCAACCTCGACA
This sequence comes from Kluyvera sichuanensis, assembly GCF_014218705.1. Classification (GTDB taxonomy): domain Bacteria; phylum Pseudomonadota; class Gammaproteobacteria; order Enterobacterales; family Enterobacteriaceae; genus Kluyvera; species Kluyvera sichuanensis. Next base: position 31,923 of record NZ_JABBJF010000012.1, read on the forward strand.
TCCAGGAAGGGGAGTTCGTGGTGTTTGTCGGGCCATCCGGCTGCGGTAAATCGACGTTGCTGCGTATGATCGCGGGCCTCGAAACCATCACCAGCGGTGATTTGTTCATCGGCGAAACCCGCATGAACGATATCCCACCAGCCGAACGCGGCGTGGGCATGGTGTTCCAGTCCTACGCGCTGTATCCCCATCTGTCCGTTGCCGAAAACATGTCCTTTGGCCTGAAGCTGGCCGGTGCCAAAAAAGAGATTATCAACCAGCGCGTGACCCAGGTCGCTGAAGTGCTGCAGTTAGCCCATCTTCTGGAGCGTAAACCGAAAGCGCTCTCCGGCGGTCAGCGCCAGCGTGTGGCGATTGGTCGTACGCTGGTGGCCGAGCCGCGCGTCTTCCTGCTGGATGAACCCCTTTCTAACCTGGACGCCGCGCTGCGCGTTCAGATGCGTATTGAAATCTCCCGTCTGCACAAACGGTTAGGCCGCACGATGATTTACGTCACCCACGATCAGGTTGAAGCGATGACGCTGGCCGACAAAATCGTGGTGCTGGACGCCGGTCGCGTCGCGCAGGTCGGGAAACCGCTGGAACTGTATCACTACCCGGCAGACCGCTTCGTTGCAGGCTTCATTGGCTCGCCGAAGATGAACTTCCTGCCGGTCAAAGTCACCGCGACCGCCATCGACCAGGTGCAGGTCGAGCTGCCGAACCGTCAGCAGATCTGGCTCCCGGTGGAGAGTAACAACGTTCAGGTTGGCGCCAACATGTCATTGGGCATTCGCCCGGAACACCTGCTGCCGAGCCACATCGCCGATGTGACGCTGGAAGGGGTGGTCAACGTTGTCGAGCAGCTTGGTCACGAAACGCAAATTCATATCCAGATCCCTGCCATCCGTCAAAACCTGGTCTATCGCCAGAACGACGTGGTGTTGGTTGAAGAGGGAGCCACATTCGCTATCGGTTTGCCGCCAGAGCGCTGTCATCTGTTCCGTGAGGATGGCACCGCATGTCGTCGGCTGCACAAAGAGCCAGGCGTTTAACGAAGTCCCATAAAACAAAACAAGCATGAAGCTCTTACATCGCCAGCGATAAGGCAAGAAGGGTGGAATGTTCAAGAAAAGCAATGATCTCAGGAGATAGAATGATGATTACTCTGCGCAAACTCCCCGTGGCGGTTGCCGTCGCAGCAGGCATTATGTCTGCTCAGGCAATGGCCGTAGATTTCCATGGTTACGCGCGTTCCGGCATTGGCTGGACGGGCAGCGGCGGTGAACAACAGTGCTTCCAGGCAACCGGTGCCGGCAGTAAATACCGTCTCGGTAACGAATGTGAAACCTATGCTGAAATTAAATTAGGTCAGGAAGTGTGGAAAGAGGGCGATAAGAGCTTCTACTTCGACACCAACGTGGCTTACTCCGTAGCACAGCAGAACGACTGGGAAGCCACTGACCCAGCGTTCCGTGAAGCGAACGTCCAGGGTAAAAACCTGATTGAATGGCTTCCAGGCTCCACCATCTGGGCCGGTAAGCGCTTCTACCAGCGTCATGACGTTCACATGATCGACTTCTACTACTGGGATATTTCTGGTCCTGGTGCTGGTATCGAAAACGTTGACCTGGGCTTCGGTAAACTGTCTCTGGCAGCGACTCGTTCTCAGGAAGCTGGCGGTTCTTACATCTTCACCAGCAACGATATCTATAGCAAATACAAAGACACCGCGAACGACGTCTTCGACGTCCGTTTAGCCGGTCTGGAAACCAACCCGGACGGCGTGCTGGAGTTGGGCGTTGACTACGGTCGTGCGAATAAAACTGACGGCTATAGCTTCGCAGATGGCGCGTCTAAAGACGGCTGGATGTTCACCGCTGAGCATACCCAGAGCATGCTGAAGGGCTACAACAAATTTGTGGTTCAGTACGCGACTGATGCCATGACCACTCTGGGCAAAGGTATTCCTCAGGGCTCCTTCACCGGCAACAGCTACGATAAAGATGTCGAAATTGGTTCTGTAGATAACAAAATCAACAACAACGGTGACATGTGGCGTGTTCTCGACCACGGTGCAATCTCCCTGGGTGAGAAAGTTGACCTGATGTACGTTGGTATGTACCAGAACGTCGATCGTGATGACGGCAACGGCACCAAGTGGTGGACCGTCGGTGTTCGTCCTATGTACAAATGGACGCCAATCATGAGCACCCTGATGGAAGTTGGTTACGACAACGTCAAGTCTCAGAAAACGGGCGACACCAACAATCAGTACAAAATCACCCTGGCGCAACAGTGGCAGGCGGGCGACAGCATCTGGTCCCGCCCAGCAATCCGCGTATTCGCAACCTATGCGAAGTGGGATGAGAAATGGGGTTATGACAACGGTATTGCAAAAGCAGATACCAGCGCGAAAACCTACAGCCGTGGCGACAGCGATGAGTGGTCCTTCGGTGCTCAGATGGAAATCTGGTGGTAATTCAGCACTAACCTGAAGCAATAAACTGACGAGGGGCGAAAGCCCCTCTGTTCCGTAAGGTTTAGCGCGCTATTGCCTGGCTACCGCTAGACTGACGATTTCTGAGGTCATCATAATGAAAATGAAAAAAAGTCTCGTTGCTCTGTGCTTATCCGCTGGATTGCTGGCGAGCGTTCCGGGCATCAGCCTTGCGGACGTCAACTATGTGCCGCAAAACACCAGCGCCGCGCCAACTATCCCGACCTCGGCCCTCCAGCAGCTGACCTGGACGCCGGTCGATCAATCTAAAGTGCAGTCCACCCAAATTTCTACCGGTGGTCAGAGCCTGAACGTACCGGGCATCACCGGTAACGTCGTGGCCTACAGCGTGCCGGCCAATATTGGCGAACTCACGCTGACGCTGACCAGCGAAGTGAACAAACAAACCAACGTCTTTGCGCCGAACGTGCTGATTCTCGATCAGAACATGACGCCTTCTGCTTTCTTCCCAAGCAGCTACTTTACCTATCAGGCACCGGGCGTGATGAGCGCCGACCGTCTGGAAGGCGTTATGCGCCTGACCCCTGCACTGGGCCAGCAAAAGCTGTACGTCCTGGTCTTTACCACGGATAAAGATCTCCAGCAGACCACTACATTGCTGGATCCGGCTAAAGCCTACGCCAAAGGCACCGGCAACGCGGTACCGGATATCCCAGACCCGGTGGCAAAACACACCACTGACGGCCTCGTGAAGCTGAAGGTAAAAACCAACAGCAGCTCCAGCGTGCTGGTAGGCCCACTGTTTGGCTCCTCCGGCCCTGCACCGGTCACCGTGGGTAACACCGCAAGTGCGCCTGCCGCCGCTCCGGTGGTTGCGCCAGTCGCGGCTCCAGCGGCGAAAGCTGAGCCGATGCTGGATGACACGGAAACCTACTTCAACAACGGTATTAAACAGGCGGTAGCGAAAGGGGATATCGACAAAGCCCTGAAGCTGATGAATGAAGCCGAACGCCTGGGCTCGAAATCTGCTCGTTCCACCTTTATCGGCGCTGTAAAAGGCAAGGGGTAAGCTTTACCCCGCAGCGCCGATGTTTAGGCGAAGCCTTTTGGTGTGCCCATCCGGGCACGCCATTTTTCTACACTCCATAGCGTGACAACAAACTGTTGCACTGCTGTTGCGCTAATGATCGTATTTGACCATTCCTGCACCCCCTCCCGCTGTGTTCTGCGATACAATGGCCAGAAGCTATGTATTGGAGAGACAGGCATGTCGCACCCCGCACTGACGCAACTCCGCGCGCTGCGCTATTTTGACGTCATTCCCCCGCTCGAATCGGCACAGCGTGACTGGCTGATGCTGGAAGATTCCATGACCAAACGGTTTGAGCAGTTCGGGAAAACCGTTAGCGTCACGCTGCTGAATGAAGCCTTCGTGGGCCGGGACGCGCTGGACGGTGAGCAGCATTTGTTGCCGGATGAACCTCGCTATTGGCTGCGAGAAATATTATTGTGCGTGGGCGACGAACCCTGGCTTGCCGGGCGTACCGTAGTGCCGGAGTCGACGCTGTGCGGCCCGGAGCTGGCGCTACAGCAACTGGGGCAAACGCCGCTCGGGCGCTATCTGTTTACGTCATCGACGTTGACCCGGGATTTTATCGAAATAGGGTGTCATGATGCGCTGTGGGGGCGACGTTCCCGCCTGCGTCTGAGCGGTAAACCGCTGCTGCTGACGGAGCTTTTTTTACCCGCATCGCCGCTGTACTAAGAGGAAGAAGAAAAATGGAGTGGAGTCTTAGGTCGAATAAGCTGCTCGCTTACCATCGACTCATGCGTACGGACAAACCGATTGGCGCGCTATTGCTGCTGTGGCCGACGCTGTGGGCGCTATGGGTGGCTTCCCCAGGCGTGCCGCCGCTGTGGATCCTGGCGGTGTTTGTCGCCGGCGTCTGGCTGATGCGCGCCGCGGGCTGCGTGGTGAATGACTATGCGGATCGCAAATTTGACGGCCACGTAAAGCGCACCGCTAATCGGCCGCTGCCGAGCGGGGCGGTGACGGAGAAAGAGGCCCGTACGCTGTTTATCGTGCTGGTGCTGCTCTCCTTCATACTGGTGCTGACCCTCAACACCATGACTATCCTGCTGTCGATTGCCGCGCTGGCATTGGCGTGGGTTTACCCGTTTATGAAGCGCTATACCCATCTGCCGCAGGTGGTGCTAGGCGCGGCGTTCGGCTGGTCTATCCCGATGGCCTTTTCCGCCGTCAGCGAAACGCTGCCGCTGAGCTGCTGGCTGATGCTGCTGGCTAACATCCTGTGGGCGGTGGCCTACGACACACAGTACGCGATGGTTGACCGCGACGACGATGTGAAAATCGGCATTAAATCGACGGCGATTCTATTCGGCGATAACGACCGCCTGATTATCGGTATTCTGCAGGCGTGCGTGCTGGGGCTGATGGCGCTTATCGGCTGGCTGAACGGTCTGCATTGGGAGTTTTACTGGTCAATTCTGATTGCTGGCGCGCTGTTTGTTTACCAGCAGAAGCTGATTCGCCACCGCGAACGTGGGCCATGCTTCCAGGCGTTTCTGAATAATAACTACGTGGGGCTGGTGTTGTTTATTGGCCTGGCGATGAGTTACTGGCAGATCTGATACAGGTATTGCCGGATGGCGGCGTGCCGCCTCGTCCGGGCTACGATATCAATACATAAAAAAATCCCCGGTCTCAGCCGGGGATTTTTGTTTTTACTGCGCCGCCTCTTCCTGCGTCACGCTCTCAATCGTCAAGCGCACGTCCGAGGTAATCAGGTTTGCCATCATCTGGTACACCTTCATCGTCTCTTCCGGCTCGGCGTCGCCGCTGTCGCTGATATAGCCTTCATCGCGCAGGGTTAACACCAGAGAAGAGAACACCGCTTTATCGAAGAACTCCGGCGAGTTGATACCGTGCAGCACCGAGAGACGCTGAGCCAGCGTCCGGCTCTCTTTCTCCAGCGTACTGCGGTTCATCGACGGGTTGCCGCTCAGCAGCCAGAAGGTGATCGCATAACGCTGCAGCGTTTCGCGTGCGCCGGCAGCCAGCAGCTGCAGGGTGCGGGAGTGGGAAGCGTTGATACGCAGCTCGTCGTTGTGCTCGGTAAGCATCTCCTGACGAACCATCTCCGCAATCAGCGTATCGATAACCGCTGGCAGCTCCGCGCGATCCCAGCGCAGGAACAGTTCGGCTTTCAGCATCGGATACAGCGTATCGATAATGCTCAGCACCTGCTCGCGGGAAATCTCGCGATGCTGGGTCATAATCGATGCCAGCAGCGACGGCATGATCAGCATATGCGCGATGTTGTTGCGGTAGTAGGTCATCAGCACCGCCTGCTCGCGCGGCAGAATGATGATGTCGCCGATGGTGTCCTTCTCGACTTCGAACTTGTTCATCTGCAGCGCGTGATCGATAAGCTCGCTGGCAGAAGACGTTGGAGCCGTCGCATCAGGCGCATACGGTGCGTTACGCAGCAGCGCCAGATAGCAATCGAGCTGCTGAGTCAGCTGCTCGCGCGTCAGTGAACGCTGACGAGAAGCCAGCAGCGCGGTACAGCACAGGTTCATGGCGTTTGCCGCGCCTGCGTTGTTGATACGCACCATCAGCTCAGCCGCCATCTTGTTGACGGTCGGCGTCAGCCAGGCAGGACGCACGGCTTCGATCGGGTCGATAGACTCGCGCCACTCCGGCACATGGTGGTTCAGATAGGTCATCAGCGGCATCGGTTCGCCGAAGTTGACGTAGCCCTGGCCCAGATTACGCAGCTTGCTCAAGCCGCGCAGCATCTGCGGTAAGCTCTCTTTCTCTTTGGTCGCGCCGCGCAGCTCTTTCGCGTAGGTGCCCACTTCCATCACATGTTCGTAGCCGATATAAATTGGCACTAATGTGATAGGACGGGAACCGCCGCGCAGCATCGCCTGAATGGTCATCGACAGGGTGCCGGTTTTCGGATCCAGCAGACGACCGGTACGGGAACGCCCGCCTTCCACAAAGTACTCCACGGAGTAACCGCGGCTGAACAGCTCGCCGAGGTATTCGCGGAACACGGTGGAATAGAGCTTATTACCCTTAAAGGTACGGCGAATAAAGAAGGCGCCCAGGCGGCGGAAAATCGGGCCTGCTGGCCAGAAGTTCAGGTTGATACCGGCGGCGATATGCGGCGGCACCAGCCCCTGGTGATAGAGCACGTAAGAGAGCAGCAGGTAGTCCATGTGGCTGCGGTGACACGGCACATAGACAATTTCATGCCCGTCGTGCGCCAGCTGGCGTACGCGCTCGGCGTTGTGAACGTTAATGCCCTGGTACAAACGGTTCCAGGTGAAGCTGAGGATACGGTCGGTCAGACGAATCATCTCGTAGGAGAAGTTCGCGGCGATCTCTTCCATCAGCGCAATGGCGTTCTGCTGCGCTTTCTCGTGGGAAATTTTCTTGCTGCGCGCTTCGTCCTCCACCGCTTTGGCGATTGCTTTTGACGCCAGCAGCTTCTTGAACAGGTCATGACGAGCAGGCAGACGCGGGCCGACCGCCGCCAGACGCTGACGAGCAAAGTGCATACGCGCGACGCGAGCCAGTTTCTGGGCGATAGTTTTATCGGTACCGTGTTCGTCAGCCATGCGGCGCAGAGAGACGGAAGGCGAGAAGCGGACAAAACTGTCGCGGCCAAGCCAGGAGACGGCAAAGAACTTCTGGAAGCCGTTCAGCATACGCAGCGGCGGGTTAACTTCGCCTTTTTCGCGTCCTGGGGAGCGACCAAACATCACCGATACCGGCACCATTTGCACATCCAGGTCAGGATTGCTGCGGTGCAAGTCGAGATAGTCGTGGAACAGTTTGATCGACTCTTCTTTCGGCGTGTAGTAAGTGAACACGCGCGGGCCGCCGTGGATAAAGACGTAGCGCGGCAGCAGCGTACCGTCGATCTCAAGCGGTTCAAGCGGGTCGGGTAAATCGTGCGCCAGGCACTGAGCGCGCAGCGTCAGCAAGTCAGCCTTAGAGTTATAAGGCAGGACGTACATAATAGGACGCGACGTATCAAGCCCCAATTCCTGGGCAGGTTGTGCCGGAATAGACTTGCTCTTTACCAGAACACTTAATGGTAAATTCAGTAATTTGTAGTAAATTCGTGGCCAGCCGGACATAAACGATGTAAAGCCTCTGGTTAATCATGCAAATGCGCGGCAAGAATATCAGAAAGTCCGTAAAATTTCTGTTCTACCGCCTCATAACAAGCATTGTCATTGACGTAAAAACGAAAAAGGTTCTTGAGATGGCCAATAATACCACTGGGATTACCCGAATCATCAAAGCTGCGGGCTATTCCTGGAAAGGATTCCGCGCGGCGTGGATCAATGAAGCGGCGTTCCGCCAGGAAGGGGTTGCCTCTGTTATCGCGATTATTATCGCCTGCTGGCTGGATGTCGATGCCATCACCCGTGTCCTGCTCATCGGGTCCGTCCTTTTGGTGATGATAGTGGAAATTCTCAATAGTGCACTGGAAGCAGTCGTTGACCGTATCGGCTCTGATTATCACGAGCTCTCCGGCCGGGCGAAAGACATGGGTTCGGCGGCGGTTCTGCTGTCTATTTTCGTGGCGGTGTTCACCTGGGCGACGCTGCTGTGGTCTCATTTTCACTAAAGTCGTGAAAACTGCCTGATTTCGTGAGTTTTATGGTTCCAAAATAGGCAGTAGCTGTATATACTCACAGCATAACTGTATATACACCCAGGGGGCGGAATGAAAGCGTTAACGACCAGGCAGCAAGAGGTGTTTGATCTCATTCGGGATCACATCAGCCAGACGGGCATGCCGCCAACGCGTGCGGAAATTGCTCAGCGCTTGGGGTTCCGTTCCCCGAACGCAGCTGAAGAGCATCTGAAAGCGCTGGCGCGTAAAGGCGTCCTTGAGATTGTTTCAGGCGCTTCTCGCGGTATCCGCCTGCTGGTAGAAGAAGAAGAGGGCCTGCCGCTGGTAGGCCGCGTCGCGGCGGGCGAACCGCTGCTGGCGCAGCAGCACATCGAAGGTCACTACCAGGTTGACCCGTCCCTGTTTAAGCCGAGCGCGGATTTCCTGCTGCGCGTCAGCGGTATGTCGATGAAAGACATCGGTATTATGGATGGCGACCTGCTCGCCGTGCATAAAACCCAGGACGTGCGTAACGGCCAGGTTGTGGTCGCGCGTATCGACGAAGAGGTGACGGTAAAACGCCTGAAAAAACAGGGTAACGTCGTCGAACTGCTGCCGGAAAACAGCGAATTTAAGCCTATCGTGGTCGATCTGCGTCAGCAGAACTTCTCCATCGAAGGGCTGGCCGTTGGCGTTATCCGCAACGGCGAGTGGCTGTAACTCTCCCCCCATTCTAATGGCTGCGATACTTCCGCTATCGCAGCCTTTTTTCGTTCTGGTCAAAACTCATGCCGCTACTTACTCACGCTGATAAGGCGCTGTGGCGCCTTGCGCTGCCGATGATCTTCTCCAACATTACCGTGCCGTTGCTGGGCCTGGTCGACACCGCCGTTATCGGCCATCTCGATAGCCCCGTCTATCTGGGCGGCGTAGCCATTGGCGCCACGGCAACCAGCTTTCTGTTTATGCTGCTGCTGTTTTTGCGCATGAGTACCACCGGGCTCACGGCGCAGGCGTTTGGCGCGAGGAACCCGCAGGCGCTGGCCCGCGCGCTGGTGCAGCCGCTTATGCTGGCACTGGGCGCCGGGCTGCTGATCATTCTTTTCAAAACGCCGCTGATTAACCTGGCGCTCTCCATCGTTGGCGGCAGCGGCGAAGTGCTGGAGCAGGCGCGGCGCTTCCTTGATATCCGCTGGCTCAGTGCCCCCGCATCGCTGGCGAACCTGGTGCTGCTTGGCTGGCTGCTGGGCGTGCAGTACGCCCGTGCGCCGGTCGTGCTGCTGGTGGTGGGGAACGTACTGAATATCGTGCTCGACCTGTGGCTGGTGATGGGGCTGCATATGAACGTGCAGGGTGCGGCGCTGGCAACGGTGATTGCCGAATACGCTACGCTGCTGGTGGGTCTGGGGATGGCGCGCAAGGTGCTGGTGATGCGCGGGATCTCGTGGGCGATGCTGAAAACGGCCTGGCAGGGCGATTTTCGCCGCCTGCTGGCGCTCAATCGCGACATCATGCTGCGCTCGCTGCTGCTTCAGCTCTGCTTCGGCGCGGTGACCGTCTTCGGCGCCCGTCTGGGCAGCGAAGTGGTGGCGGTGAACGCGGTGCTGATGACCATGCTGACCTTCACCGCCTACGCGCTGGACGGTTTTGCCTACGCGGTGGAAGCCCACTCCGGGCAGGCCTATGGCGCGCGCGACGGCAGTAAGCTGCTGGCGGTATGGCGCGCAGCATGCCGCCAGGCGGGCGTCGTGGCGCTGGCGTTTGCGCTGATTTACGCCCTTCTGGGTGAACATATTGTGGCGCTGCTGACGTCGCTGCCTGAGCTACGGCAGCTTGCCGACCGTTATGTGCTCTGGCAGGCGGTGCTGCCGGTGATTGGCGTGTGGTGCTATCTGCTGGACGGAATGTTTATCGGCGCCACTCGCGGCGCGGAGATGCGTAACAGTATGGCGGTGGCTGCCGCCGGGTTTGCGCTCACCATGCTGGCGTTGCCGCTGCTTGGCAACCACGGACTGTGGCTGGCGCTCGCCGTATTCCTTGCGCTGCGCGGGTTGTCGCTGGCCTTTATCTGGCGCCGCCACTGGAAAAACAACAGCTGGTTTGCCTGACAAAATGGTTAAAGATTCCGAATAATGAAATGACCTCAGAATGACTGACTACAATTAACCTCACGCTTAGCGAAAAAGATGTCTTTCCTGAAACATCGGTTTTGCTATTCACTCACTGACGATCGAGGATTCGATGATGAATAAAGACGAAGTCGGCGGTAACTGGAAACAGGTTAAAGGTAAAGTGAAAGAGCAATGGGGCAAACTGACCGATGATGATATGACGGTGATCGAAGGCAAACGCGATCAGCTGGTCGGTAAAATTCAGGAACGCTACGGCTACGCGAAAGATCAGGCCGAGAAAGAGGTGGATAGCTGGGACAAACGCCACAACCACCGCTGGTAATAACGTCCTCCTGCCCGTGCGTACAAGGAAGTACGCTCCCCCTGTTTAGCGCCTGCTAGCGGGATTTCTTCTTAATCTGAATGGTATGGTCGTGATGACAGTGTTCGTGCGCGCTGCACGCTTCCACTTCCACGCAGGCCGAACACAGCCCGTGTGCTTCAATCACGTTGTGACGCAGGGCAAAGCCCATTTTGGCCGCCAGCGCATGCATAATGTCTTCCACCCCTTCCGCACACTCTTCCTTCACCACGCCGCAGCGATCGCAGATAAACATGGCGGAGGTGTGAGTTGGCTGATCGAACAGATGGCAGAGCACGTAGCTGTTGGCTGATTCGACCTTATGCACGAAGCCTTGTTCGAGCAAAAACTCCAGCGCGCGATAAACCGTCGGCGGTTTAGCCTGGGGCTCTTTAACGCGCAGCAGGTCAAGCAGGTCGTAGGCGCTAATCGCCCCTTCCTGAAGACTCATCAGACGCAGCACTTCCAGACGTTGCGGAGTCAGGCGCACGCCGCGTTGCGCACACAGCTTTTCAGCCTGCGCTAACAGTTCTTGCGTAGTGGTCTTATCCATTGGCGTCCTCGGGTTACGGGTGAAACAAACCCCTACTTTATCATGTTATGCCGGAAACGCCGAGTTTCCGCAGGTGTGCTATAGGTGTGTTATAGCAGGCGTACTTCACACTCAGGATGAAAAATGATGAAAAGACCCGATTGCATTCGCCATTGGCATGATGTTGAAGGACCCGATGACTCCACTTACCCCGACAGCAATGAGCTTTTTGCCATCGGTGCGCCGCTGGCCCGCGCGCTGGGGCTACGTCATCTCGGTATACACCACGAGCGCCTCCCGCCAGGTCGCCGCACCTCATACCCACATGCGGAGAGCGACGAAGAGGAGTTTATCTACGTGCTGGAGGGCTACCCGCAGGCGTGGATCAACGGCTATCTGTGGAAGCTGCAGCCGGGAGATAGCGTCGGCTTTCCTGCCGGAACCGGCGTTTGCCATACCTTTATCAACAACACCTCCGAAGAGGTTCGGCTACTGGTGGTGGGTGAGGCGAACAAAAAACACAACCGCATCTATTACCCGCTGAACGCCTCGTACGCCGTGACGCGCGAGGATCGCTGGGTCGATCACCCGCCGCAGTTTTTCGGCCCTCACGATGGAAAACCTGGGCGAAATTAGCATCTTCTTCTATAAAGATTAGGGTGCTTATTAAAAATAACGATAACCGAAAAAATTTCAGTTAGGGGAACACACCGCTTTTTTTCCCGCTATTCACAGCAACAGTTCGTCTCCATCCAGGTGATAACGGATGGAGGGTTGTTTCATTACCGACAATAAGACGAGCAAACTGTGAATAAAAAAGACAAATTTTCGCTAATGGGAGTCGCTGTCTCCTTTTTCGTGGCGGGACAGGCAGGGGCGGCAAATGGCTGGACGGAGGCGCGTAACGACGCGATGGGCGGTACGGGGGTAGCCTCTGCGAATTATGGCAGCGGCGTACTCATCAACCCGGCGCTGCTGGCGAAGGCGAAGCCGGACGATGGTATCACGCTGATTGCGCCGACCATTGGTGCGCAGATTTCCGATAAGGACGATCTGCGCAGCAAAATTGACGACATCAGCGATGAGGTGAACAACTACCGACGGGTGTTAAGTACGCTTAATCTTAGCCAGATTTCAGCGGCGGCAGGCGATCTGGCAAATCAACTCTCCTCGCTGAAAGGAAAAACCGCCAGCGGCAAAGCCGGTGCCGGACTGGCAGTCAGTATTCCTAACGATACGCTGAATGTGGCTTTCGTGGCGAAAGCGAATGCAAGGGCGAGGGTCAGTTCGTATATCGATCAAGGGGATATCGAGCTTCTGCGCCGCATTCAGTCGAATCCTCTTAATGCGGCCGGTGCGAGTGCTCAGGATCTCAAGTCGAAAGGCTACGGCCGCGCAGCGATCGTCAGCGACTACGGCGTGGCTATCGCGCGCCAGTTTGACGTCGGCGGCGTGCCGGTGTCGCTGGGTATTACACCAAAGCTGCAGCAAACCTGGCTCTATAACTACACTACCTCCATCTACAATTTCAGCAGCGACGATATCAATAGCAGCCGCTATCGCAATGACGATACCGGCTTCAACGTTGACGCCGGTCTGGCCGCTGATGTTGGCGATAACTGGACGGTAGGCCTAAGCGGGCAAAACCTGTTCTCCCGTGACATCGACACCAAAGAGGTCGATGGCGTGCACGATACCTACCAGATTCGCCCGCTGGTGACCGCCGGGGTGGCCTGGCACACCGATATGCTGACCCTCAGCGCCGATGGCGATCTCACCGAAACCAAAGGCTTTAAAAGCGAAGACACCTCGCAGTACGTTGGCGTGGGCGCGGAAGTGCGGCCACTCGACTGGCTGGCGGTGCGCGCAGGTTATCGTGCCGATGTAAAGCACAACGACAGCAACGTCTTTACCGGCGGCGTTGGCTTTGCGCCGTTTAACCGGGTACACGTTGACCTGATGGGGCTGTATGGCGAAAACCAAACCTGGGGCGCGGGGGCGCAGTTGAGCGTCGCGTTCTGACTGAGCTCCCTTACCGGCGTCGGTGCTGCGCACCTCGTCCGGGCTACAGGGCCACACAAACCTGTAGCCCGGTCAGGCGAAGCGCCGCCGGGATCTCTCAATACTTGCTAGCCGTGCGCGGCCCTGGAAAGCGTATCGTTAATCCACTGATTAACGCTTTTCCCCGAAACCTCTGCCGCAACGTTGATGGCGGAGTGAACCTCAGGAGAAATGCGCAGGCTGATTTTGCCACTTGCTGGCCGCAGTGGTTCCCGTCCTTGCTCAGCGCAATAGGCAATGTAATCGTCAACGGCTTCTTCGAAGGCCGTACGAAGATCAGCAACGTTATCGGCGTGAAAGCCAATCACGTCCCTGATGCCTGCCACTCGCCCGATAAAGCATAAATCTTCGTCGCTGTAATCAATCTTTGCGGCATAGCCTTTGTACGTCATGGTATTCATCATGGAGTTACTCCTACTGCGATAAGAAATGCCATTGCATCACGAACCTGGTAAACCTTTGCCTCTTTATCGGGGTGGGGACGGTGGAAAGAAGCCACAATCTGATTGATTTCGAACCGTACCCGGGAGCCGTTTCCTTCCGATACTTTTGCACCTAACGCGACAAGCAGAGACTCAATTTTTCGCCATTCCAGAGTGGCAGGAGTGGGTAACGAAAATATCAGCCGCAGTGTTTTCTGGTGCCTGGCGTTTAATGACTTCATTTATGCTTCCATTGCGTTGTGTATTGCATCCGCCAAAGTCCAATTTATGATATCACTTTGTGATATCACATCAAGGCGAATCGTATCCGATTGCGGCCTGTGCTATAGTAGCGCCCCCAATTCACCAGATGCTCAAAACTTCGCCATGTCTTCAGAATCACAACGCCATTTCCCCGCTCACCGTTTCTCCATCGCGCCCATGCTCGACTGGACCGACAGACACTGCCGCTACTTCCTGCGCCTGCTGTCGCAGCACACGCTGCTGTATACCGAAATGGTGACCACCGGGGCGATTATTCATGGCAAGGGCGACTATCTGGCCTATAGCGAAGAAGAGCATCCGATTGCGCTGCAGCTTGGTGGCAGCGACCCGGCGGCACTGGCGCACTGCGCCGCGCTTGCCCAGGAGCGCGGCTACGATGAAATTAACCTCAACGTTGGCTGCCCGTCCGACCGCGTGCAGAACGGCATGTTTGGCGCCTGCCTGATGGGCAATGCGCAGCTGGTGGCGGATTGCGTCAAGGCGATGCGCGATGTGGTCTCCATTCCGGTGACGGTGAAAACCCGCATCGGCATCGACGACCAGGACAGCTACGAATTCCTCTGCGATTTTATCGACACGGTCTCCGGCCGCGGCGAGTGCGAGATGTTTATTATTCACGCCCGTAAAGCCTGGCTCTCCGGTTTAAGCCCGAAAGAGAACCGCGAAATTCCGCCGCTGGACTACCCGCGCGTCTACCAGCTCAAGCGTGATTTCCCACACCTGACCATGTCCATCAACGGCGGCATTAAGTCGCTGGAAGAAGCCAAAGCGCATCTGGAATATATGGACGGCGTGATGGTGGGCCGCGAAGCCTATCAGAACCCTGGCATTCTGGCTTCGGTTGACCGCGAAATCTTTGGCGCTACCGACGTTGACGCTGACCCTATCGCGGTGGTGCGCGCCATGTATCCGTACATCGAGCGTGAGCTGAGTAACGGCACCTATCTGGGCCATATCACCCGTCATATGCTGGGCCTGTTCCAGGGGATTCCGGGCGCGCGCCAGTGGCGTCGCTATCTGAGTGAGAACGCCCATAAAGCCGGTGCCGATATCAACGTGCTGGAACACGCGTTACAGCTGGTGGCCAATAAGCGTTAATTTTTTCGCTAATTTCTGGTCAAATTCACCACGCCCTGCACAACGTTGCGGGGCGTTTTTATTGATAATCAATAAGTTAGTTTTGGCACGGTTTTTGTAATAGTTCAGACAGTGATGTTTGAATTCTGGGAGAACCACCATGCTGGAACTGTTATTTGTAATTGGATTTTTTGTGATGCTGCTGGTCACCGGGATTTCACTGCTCGGCATTATTGCCGCGTTGGTGGTGGCCACCGTATTAATGTTCGTCGGCGGGTTGTTTGCGATTATGATTAAGTTACTGCCGTGGCTAATCCTTGCCGTCGCGGTGGTGTGGATTATCCGGGCGATTAATTCACCGAAAGAACGGCCGTATCGCGGCAATTATCGGAGGTATTGAGGTACTCGTCACAACCTCAATAATTTTGCATAAAACCCCATAGGATTTGCGTAATAAATCTGTCACTATTGCCGTCGTTAACGAATTCATCGAGCTGTACCCTACATACAGCCGAACTAAAAAAAGAAAGGGCTTCCTACGGGAAGCCCTAGTCTTTTGTGCGATACAACCGTTATGGAATCAGCAGGCTTGAACCCTGCGTTGCCCGGCTCTCCAGAATCTCATGCGCGCGTCGTGCATCCTTCAGCGGGTACTTCTGACTCTCCGCCACGTCCACTTTGATAATGCCGCTCGCAATCAGCGAGAACAGCTCGTGGCTGGCCTCTTTCAGCTCGTCATAGTTGGTGATGTAGCCGTTCAGGGAAGGGCGGGTGGCGAACAGTGAGCCTTTTTGATTAAGAATGCCGAGGTTAACCCCGGTGACCGGGCCGGAAGAGTTCCCGAAGCTGACCATCAGCCCGCGGCGCTTCAGGCAGTCAAGCGACGCTTCCCAGGTGTCTTTCCCCACCGAGTCGTACACCACCGACAGCTTTTTCCCACCGGTTAGCTCTTTGACGCGCTCGGCAATATTCTCATCGCGATAGTTAATCACCTGCCAGGCACCGGCCGCGAGCGCACGCTGTGCTTTCTCCGCGCTGCCGACGGTACCGATAAGCTTCGCCCCTAATGCTTTCGCCCACTGGCAGGCAATCAGCCCCACGCCACCTGCGGCGGCATGGAACAGGAACGCTTCACCGGGTTTGATTTCGTAGGTTTTGCGCAGCAGATAGAAGACGGTTAAGCCCTTGAGGAACGAGGCGGCGGCCTGCTCATAGGAGATAGCCGCTGGAAGCAGGGCGACCTTATCCGCCGGGACGTTATGCACCGAACTGTAAGCACCAAGCCCGGACTGCGCATAGACCACGCGATCGCCCGCCTTGATGTGCTTCACGTTGCTGCCGACCTGGCTGACCACGCCCGCCGCTTCGGTGCCTAAACCGCTCGGCATTGACGGCGGTGGGTACAGCCCGCTGCGAATGTAGGTGTCGATATAGTTGATACCGATGGCTTTGTTTTCCACCTGCACTTCGTTTTCGCCAGGGGCGGATGGGGTGAATTCAACGGCGTTCAGCACTTCCGGGCCGCCATGTTTGCTAAATTCAATACGGGTTGCCATGCTTCCTCCAGAACGATTATGTGGTAATCTTTCGACCCACTCTTTATCTCGGTAATACCATTCACTATGGCAGCAAATAAACCCTTCAACAAACCGCAAACCGAACCTCGCGTCCGCGATTTTCAGGTAGACGGGCTGAAAGTACCGCCGCACTCGATTGAAGCGGAACAATCGGTGTTGGGCGGTCTAATGCTGGACAACGAGCGCTGGGACGACGTTGCCGAGCGCGTGGTGGCGGAAGATTTTTATACCCGTCCGCACCGTCACATCTTTACGGAGATGGGGCGTTTGCAGGAAGGCGGTAGCCCGATTGACCTGATTACGCTCGCGGAATCGCTGGAGCGCCAGGGGCAACTGGATAGCGTCGGCGGGTTTGCCTATCTGGCAGAACTCTCCAAAAATACGCCAAGTGCGGCAAACATTAGCGCTTACGCTGACATCGTCCGCGAACGTGCCGTTGTCCGTGAAATGATTGCGGTGGCCAACGAGATTGCCGAAGCCGGCTTTGACCCGCAGGGGCGCACCAGTGAAGATTTGCTGGATCTCGCCGAGTCCCGCGTCTTTAAAATCGCCGAAAGCCGCGCCAACAAAGACGAAGGCCCAAAAAATATTACCGAAGTGCTCGACGCTACCGTCGCGCGCATCGAACAGCTTTTCCAGCAACCGCATGACGGCGTCACCGGGGTGAACACCGGCTATGACGACCTCAACAAGAAAACAGCGGGCCTGCAGCCGTCGGATCTGATCATCGTGGCAGCGCGTCCGTCGATGGGTAAAACCACCTTTGCGATGAACCTCGTCGAAAACGCGGCGATGTTGCAGGATAAACCGGTACTGATCTTCAGTCTCGAGATGCCCTCCGAACAGATTATGATGCGTTCTCTGGCATCGCTATCGCGCGTTGACCAGACCCGTATTCGTACCGGCCAGCTCGATGACGAGGACTGGGCACGTATCTCCGGCACTATGGGCATTCTGCTGGAAAAACGAAACATCTATATCGATGACTCCTCCGGCCTGACGCCGACGGAAGTGCGCTCTCGTGCGCGCCGTATCGCCCGCGAACACGGCGGCATCGGCCTTATCATGATCGACTACCTTCAGCTGATGCGCGTGCCGTCGCTTTCCGACAACCGTACGCTGGAGATCGCCGAAATTTCCCGCTCGCTCAAAGCGTTAGCCAAAGAGCTGCACGTGCCGGTGGTGGCGCTGTCGCAGCTTAACCGCTCTCTGGAACAGCGTGCGGATAAACGCCCGGTCAACTCCGACCTGCGTGAATCCGGCTCCATCGAGCAGGATGCCGACTTAATCATGTTTATCTACCGTGATGAGGTTTATCACGAAAACAGTGACTTAAAAGGCATCGCCGAGATTATTATCGGTAAACAGCGTAACGGCCCCATCGGCACGGTACGCCTGACGTTTAACGGTCAATGGTCGCGCTTCGATAACTACGCTGGCCCGCAATACGACGACGAATAACAACGCTGAATCAGCAAACACATACCAAGGAACACAAATGCAAGCGGCAACTGTAGTCATTAACCGCCGCGCTCTGCGACACAACCTGCAACGTCTGCGTGAACTGGCACCTGCCAGCAAGCTGGTTGCGGTGGTGAAAGCGAACGCTTACGGACACGGCCTCCTCGAGACCGCGCGAACGCTCCCCGACGCCGATGCTTTTGGCGTTGCCCGTCTTGAAGAAGCGCTGCGCCTGCGCGAGGGCGGCATTACCCAGCCGATCCTGCTGTTGGAAGGCTTCTTCAATGCGACCGACCTGCCGACGATTGCCGCGCAGCATCTGCATACCGCCGTACATAACATCGAACAGCTTGAAGCGCTGGAAACTGCCGACATCAGCGAACCGGTCACCGTGTGGATGAAGCTCGACACTGGCATGCACCGTCTGGGCGTACTCCCGGAAGATGCCGATGCGTTCTATCAGCGTCTGAGCCAGTGCAAAAACGTGCGCCAGCCGGTTAACGTGGTCAGCCACTTTGCCCGCGCCGATGAACCGGAATGCGGCGCAACGGAAAAACAGCTCGCCATTTTCACCGCCTTTACCGACGGCAAGCCGGGCCTGCGTTCTATCGCGGCATCCGGCGGCATTCTGCTGTGGCCGCAGTCGCACTTCGACTGGGCGCGCCCTGGCATCATTCTCTACGGCGTCTCTCCGCTGGAGCAGAAACCGTGGGGCCCGGACTTCGGCATGCAGCCGGTGATGTCGCTGACCTCTAGCCTGATTGCCGTGCGCGAGCATAAAGCCGGTGAACCGGTTGGCTATGGCGGCACCTGGGTTAGTGAACGCGATACCCGCCTCGGTGTGGTGGCAATGGGCTACGGCGATGGTTACCCGCGCGCGGCACCGTCCGGCACGCCTGTGTTGGTCAACGGCCGTGAAGTGCCGATTGTCGGCCGCGTGGCGATGGATATGGTCTGCGTCGATCTGGGCCCGAACGCCGAGGATAAAACCGGTGATGAAGTGATTATGTGGGGCGATGGCCTGCCGGTTGAACGCATTGCTGAAATCACAAAAGTGAGTGCTTACGAACTTATTACGCGCCTGACGTCGCGGGTGGCGATGAAGTATATCGATTAGTTTTACGCCGCTATTCCCCGGCGTCGCGTTGCTCGGCCGGGCTACAATGCTAACGTAGCCCGGCCGAACGCAGTGACGCCGGGAAAAACCCACCAACTACCGCTCGACCTTCCTCCCCATCCGGTTTATTGTGTTATTTCCTGCCTTCTGTAAACCTGGAGAACCATCGCGTGTTTCAAAAAGTTGACGCCTATGCGGGCGACCCTATCCTTTCTTTAATGGAACGCTTTAAAGAAGATCCGCGCAGCGACAAAGTTAACCTCAGCATCGGCCTGTACTACAACGAAGATGGCATTATTCCGCAGCTTCAGGCGGTGGCAGAGGCCGAAGCGCGCCTTAACGCGCAGCCGCACGGCGCGTCGCTGTATCTGCCGATGGAAGGGCTGAACAGCTATCGCCATACCGTGGCTCCGCTGCTGTTTGGCGCCGATCACCCGGTTCTCCAGCAGCAGCGTGTAGCAACCATCCAGACGCTGGGCGGCTCCGGCGCGCTGAAAGTGGGGGCAGATTTCCTCAAGCGCTATTTCCCTGATTCCGGCGTCTGGGTCAGCGACCCAACCTGGGAAAACCATATCGCGATTTTTGAAGGCGCAGGCTTCAAGGTCGGCACTTATCCGTGGTTCGACAACGACACCAACGGCGTGCGCTACGACGCGCTGCTCGAAACGCTGAACACGCTGCCAGCGCGCAGCATCGTGCTGCTGCATCCATGCTGCCACAACCCAACCGGCGCAGATCTGACGCATGATCAGTGGGACGGCGTGGTGGAAGTGCTGAAAGCCCGCGATCTGATTCCGTTCCTCGACATCGCCTACCAGGGCTTTGGCGCGGGCATGGACGACGACGCCTACGCGATCCGCGCGATTGCCGACGCAGGCCTGCCGGCGCTGGTCAGCAACTCGTTCTCCAAAATTTTCTCCCTGTACGGCGAACGCGTCGGCGGCCTGTCGATTATCTGCGAAGATAACGACACCGCGCTGCGCGTACTGGGCCAGTTGAAAGCGACCGTACGCCGCAACTACTCCAGTCCGCCGAACTTCGGCGCGCAGATTGTGGCCGCCGTGCTTGGTGATGCCGAGCTGAAAGCCAACTGGCTGGCGGAAGTGGAAGGGATGCGCACCCGCATTCTGGACATGCGTCAGGCGCTGGTGAATGTGCTGAAAGAAGAGATGCCGAACGGTAACTTCGACTATCTGCTCAAACAGCGCGGGATGTTCAGTTACACCGGCCTGAGCGCTGCACAGGTCGATCGCCTGCGCGATGAGTTTGGTGTCTACCTGATTGCCAGCGGTCGTATGTGCGTGGCGGGCCTCAATAGCCGTAACGTACAGCGCGTGGCAAAAGCATTTGCTGCAGTGATGTAAGTAAGTGCTTACGCTGGCTCGGAGGTATATTCTGAGCCAGCGTCCTTTCAAAGCACTAAACTGTGATCCCCTTACTTTTTTCAGGATTATTCTGAGATAAACCTTTCAATCGTATCCCTCAGACGGTAAGGTCGCAGTGCTTTTATTTGAAGCAACACTCACTTTATTACAATAACGACTCGACGAATTAAGGGAAAACATGCGCAAGATCACGCAAGCTCTCAGTGCCGTCTGCTTGTTATTTGCACTGAATGCTTCGGTGACGGCTCACGCCTCGTCACCTTCTCCAATCTATCCAGGCACCGACGTTGCGAAGCTGGCCGAACAGGCTCCTATCCACTGGGTTTCCGTGGCGCAAATTGAAAACAGCCTGATGGGCCATCCGCCAATGGCGGTCGGTTTTGATATCGACGACACCGTCCTGTTCTCAAGCCCAGGCTTCTGGCGCGGGCAAAGAACCTACTCCCCGGACAGCCAGGATTACCTGAAGAACCCGGAGTTCTGGGAAAAAATGAATAACGGCTGGGACGCGTTCAGCATCCCGAAAGAAGTAGCGCGTTCGCTGATTGCGATGCACGTGAAGCGCGGCGACAGCATTTACTTCGTCACCGGTCGTAGCCAGACCAAAACCGAAACCGTCTCCAAAACGCTGCAGGATGATTTCCTGATCCCTGGCGCGAACATGAACCCGGTGATTTTTGCCGGTGATGAACCGGGCCAGAACACCAAGACCCAGTGGCTGAAAGAGAAGAACATCAGGGTGTTCTACGGTGATTCCGATAACGACATCACCGCCGCGCGTGAAGTGGGAGCCCGCGGTATCCGCGTCCTGCGCGCCTCTAACTCGACCTACCGCCCGCTGCCGCAGGCCGGTGCGTTTAACGAAGAAGTGATCGTTAACTCCGAGTACTAACGCCCTACCAATAAATGATGCTTTTTTAGTCAAAATCAGGCGCTGAAAGGTTTATCCTTTCGGCGTCTTGTTGCACACTGAGGTGATGCTTTTTTGCACAACGTGGTTTGCGAGACTGAGGAGTATAAAATGATGACCAGTTCGGATCTTCTGCAGTACTGCATGGCAAAGCGTGGCGCGGAACAGAGCGTACACAGCGACTGGAAAGCAACACAAATTAAAGTGGCCGACGTGCTGTTTGCGATGGTGAAGGATGTGGAAGACCGCCCGGCGGTGTCGCTGAAAACCAGCCCCGAACTGGCAGAACTGCTGCGCCAGCAGCATAAAGACGTTCGCCCAAGTCGCCATCTCAACAAAGCGCACTGGAGCACCATCTACCTGGACGGTTCGCTGCCAAGCTCACAAATTTACTATCTGGTAGATGCGTCGTATCAGCTGGCGGTGGATCTGCTGCCGGAAACGCTCCGACAGCAGATGTACTCGTGATTAACCCAGCAGAGGCTTCAGGAAACGTGCCGTATGCGAGGCTTCGCAGTTAGCTACCGTTTCTGGCGTACCGGAAACGAGGATTTCACCGCCGCCGCTACCGCCTTCCGGACCGAGATCGACAATCCAGTCCGCGGTCTTAATCACGTCCAGGTTGTGCTCGATAACCACAATGGTGTTGCCCTGATCTCTGAGCTGATGCAGCACTTCCAGCAACTGCTGGATGTCGGCAAAGTGCAGGCCGGTGGTCGGTTCGTCCAGAATATAGAGCGTTTGACCGGTGCCGCGTTTTGACAGCTCGCGCGCCAGCTTCACGCGCTGTGCTTCACCGCCGGAGAGCGTGGTGGCCGACTGGCCGAGACGGATGTAGGTCAGGCCAACGTCCATCAGCGTTTGCAGCTTACGCGCCAGCGCCGGAACGGCATCGAAGAACTCACGTGCCTCTTCAATGGTCATATCCAGCACTTCGTGGATAGTCTTGCCCTTGTACTTAATCTCCAGCGTTTCGCGGTTATAGCGTTTGCCTTTGCACTGGTCGCACGGCACGTAGATATCCGGCAGGAAGTGCATTTCGACTTTGATGACGCCATCGCCCTGACAGGCTTCGCAGCGACCGCCGCGGACGTTAAAGCTGAAACGGCCTGGCGTATAGCCGCGTGAACGCGATTCCGGCACGCCTGCAAACAGCTCACGTACTGGCGTAAAGACGCCGGTGTAGGTAGCCGGGTTGGAACGCGGGGTACGGCCAATCGGGCTCTGGTCGATATCGATAACTTTATCGAAATGTTCCAGCCCCTGAACGTCGCGGTACGGTGCCGGTTCAGCGATGGTGGCGCCGTTTAACTGGGTCTGGGCAATCGGGAACAGCGTGTCGTTAATCAACGTCGATTTACCAGAACCGGAGACGCCGGTGATGCAGGTAAACAGGCCGACCGGCAGCGTCAGGGTGACGTCTTTCAGGTTGTTACCTGTGGCGCCCGTCAGCTTGAGGACTTTTTCCGGGTTCGCTGGCACGCGGTTTTTCGGCACTTCAATTTTGCGTTTTCCGCTCATGAACTGCCCGGTTAACGACTCTGGCACCGCCATAATGTCGTCCAGCGTCCCTTCAGCCACTACCTGACCGCCGTGCACACCGGCACCAGGGCCAATGTCGATAACGTGGTCGGCGGCGCGAATCGCGTCTTCGTCGTGCTCTACCACAATCACCGTATTGCCAAGGTTACGCAGGTGAATCAGCGTGCCGAGTAGACGTTCGTTGTCGCGCTGGTGCAGGCCGATGGACGGCTCATCCAGCACGTACATCACGCCAACCAGCCCCGCGCCAATCTGGCTTGCCAGACGGATACGCTGCGCCTCGCCGCCGGAGAGGGTCTCTGCGGAGCGGGAAAGCGTCAGGTAGTTCAGGCCGACGTTGACCAGGAACTTCAGGCGGTCACCGATCTCTTTCAGCACTTTTTCCGCAATTTGCGCACGCTGGCCGGAGAGCTTCAGGTTATTGAAGAAGTCCATCGCGTGACCGATGCTCATATCTGAGATCGTCGGCAGCGGTGTATTTTCAACGTAGACGTGGCGCGCTTCGCGACGCAGGCGGGTGCCGTCACAGCTGGCGCACGGACGGTTGCTGATGAACTTCGCCAGCTCCTCGCGCACCGCGCTGGATTCCGTCTCTTTATAGCGGCGCTCCATGTTGTGCAGCACGCCTTCGAACGGATGGCGACGCACGGACGTATCGCCACGGTCGTTGATGTATTTGAATTCAATCGACTCTTTGCCGGAGCCGTAGAGAATCGCTTTCTGCGCGGCGGCATCAAGGCTTTCCCACGGCGCTTCAACGTCGAATTCGTAGTGTTCTGCCAGCGATTTGAGCATCTGGAAGTAATAGAAGTTACGACGATCCCAGCCGCGAATCGCGCCGCCAGCCAGCGACAGCTCTGGATTCTGGATCACGCGGTCAGGGTCGAAATACTGCTGCACGCCCAGGCCATCGCAGGTTGGGCACGCGCCCGCCGGGTTGTTGAATGAGAACAGGCGTGGTTCAAGCTCGCGCATGCTGTAGCCGCAGATTGGGCAGGCGAAGTTGGCGGAGAACAGCAGCTCTTCCGCTTTCGGGTCGTCCATATCGGCGACCACCGCCGTGCCGCCGGAAAGCTCCAGCGCGGTTTCAAACGATTCCGCCAGACGCTGCGTCAGGTCATCGCGTACTTTAAAGCGGTCAATCACCACTTCGATGGTGTGTTTCTTCTGCAGCTCGAGCTTCGGCGGATCGGACAGATCGCAGACTTCACCGTCGATACGCGCGCGGATATAGCCCTGGCTTGCCAGGTTTTCCAGCGTTTTGGTGTGCTCGCCCTTACGTTCTTTAATAATTGGGGCCAGCAGCATCAGGCGTTTACCTTCCGGCTGCGACAGCACGTTATCGACCATCTGGCTGACGGTTTGCGCCGCCAGCGGCACATCGTGATCCGGGCAGCGTGGCTCGCCTACGCGAGCGTAAAGCAGACGCAGGTAGTCGTGAATTTCGGTAATGGTACCGACCGTCGAACGCGGGTTGTGTGACGTCGACTTCTGCTCGATAGAAATCGCAGGCGACAGCCCTTCAATATGATCGACATCCGGCTTTTCCATCAGCGACAGGAACTGGCGCGCATAGGCAGAAAGCGATTCTACATAGCGACGCTGCCCCTCGGCGTAGAGGGTGTCAAAAGCCAGTGAGGATTTGCCAGACCCGGACAGCCCGGTCACAACAATCAGTTTGTCGCGAGGGATGACGAGGTTGATATTTTTGAGATTATGGGTGCGGGCGCCCCGAACTTCGATCTTATCCATTCACCTTTCCCGGTAGAGGAGATACACGGATTGCCTGGTTTGTTAGAAGGACAAACGGCAGAAACGGCTAATTATGACACAACTTAACCTGAATGAATATACAGTATTGGAATGCCGATTCCGGATGCTGATGAAAATTGCAGCGGGATAAGATGTTTAGTGGAATCTGTCTCCCAGCTACCAAAATACCGTCTGGAAATGATACACTGGCGCGTTTACACTTAATCAAGATTCATATTTCAGGAGAGACAAACATGGCCAGCAGAGGCGTAAACAAGGTGATTCTCGTCGGTAACCTGGGCCAGGACCCGGAAGTACGCTACATGCCGAATGGTGGCGCAGTTGCCAACATTACGCTGGCGACTTCCGAATCCTGGCGCGACAAAGCGACCGGTGAAATGAAAGAGCAGACTGAATGGCACCGCGTTGTGCTGTTCGGCAAGCTGGCGGAAGTAGCAGGCGAATACCTGCGTAAAGGCTCTCAGGTCTACATTGAAGGCCAGCTGCGTACCCGCAAATGGACCGATCAGTCCGGCGCTGAAAAATACACCACCGAAGTCGTGGTTAACGTTGGCGGCACCATGCAGATGCTGGGTGGACGCCAGGGCGGCGGTGCACCAGCAGGTGGCGGCCAGCAGCAGCAGGGCGGTTGGGGTCAGCCTCAGCAGCCACAGGGCGGCAACCAGTTCAGCGGCGGCGCACAGTCTCGCCCGCAGCAGCAGTCCGCTCCGGCACCGTCTAACGAACCGCCAATGGACTTCGATGACGATATCCCGTTCTGATAAACGGCAGATAACCGTCTGAAAAAAAGCCCCGATTCGTCGGGGTTTTTTTATGTCTGTTGGGTCGGAGCCGATCCCGGCGGCGCTGTGCTTGGCCGGGCTACTCTACTTTTGTAGCCCGAGCGAGGCGTTCACGCCGACCCCGGGGCGGTTCGGAGCCTACTGCTGCGCCTTATCGCTCGCCGGAATAATCGGCGGCTTCCCGGTTGCCGCTCGCTTGCGGTTGATCTCATCCAGCACCAGCCGATAGGCAATGTAATACTTATAAATATTGCCAACGTAAGTCACCGTCTCCGCACCGATCTTCTCGGCGGCCAGATTCTCGACGTTGCCAAACCAGACGTTCGGATCAAAACCGCGCTTCTGCGTCTCTACCCGTAAACGCGCAATCCGCGCCGGGCCCGCGTTATAAGAGGCAAACGAAAACAGGGCCTTATCCAGCTGTGTCATCGGTTCGTCGCCGTAGTAGCGGTCGATCATCCAGCGCATGTACTTCACCCCGGCGTGAATATTGGGGTCGAGCTGTTTGATATCGCCGACCTTCAGCTCCTTGCCGGTTTTCGGCATCACCTGCATCACGCCGATGGCCCCGACGTGGCTGCGCACCGATTGATTTAACCGCGATTCCTGGTAGCCCTGCGCCGCCATCAGCAGCCAGTCAACGTCATAGCGATCGCCATATTTCCTGAACACCTCCACCATTTTCAGAAATTTACGTCGTTCTTTTTCCGCCGCCGCGTTCTTTACGTATTTCGCACTTTTCAGGTAGCGTAGCAGCAGCGTATTGCCCAGCGTGCTGCCCTGGCGGTTCTCTTTCACAAAGCCGTTAAGCTCAGTGAGGAGCTTGGGATTATCTTTGCGCACCGCCCAGGCGATGCTGCCGTTATCGCGCAGCACCACATCCTCATGCACCTGAATTTTGGGGAAGACCTGCTGCCAGAAAACCGCCTTGTGATGATCAACCACCGTCAGCGGGATAAGCCCGGCGTTGAGCATCTCCAGCAGATCTTCATCCTCCAACGCCTCCGGGGCGGCTTTGATGATGACCGGTGGTTTTGCCGCTTTGACGAACTGCGCGTTGAGCGCGGTCAGGCTCTCGTAATAGCTCGACGATTTACGCACAAACACCGTTTTTCCGGAAAGGTCATCCAGGTTGTTAACCTGCGGTGACGCGGGGCCGGAAATCAGCAGCTCCTTGATATCGTTATAGATAGGATCAGTAAAGGCAACCGCCTGCTGGCGGGACGGTGTGATGGTCAGGTTAGCGGCGGCGATATCGCCTTTTCCCTCGTTGAGCGCGGTAAACAGGTTATCGCGGGTCACCGGCACAAAAATAATCCGCACCTTCAGATGCTTCTGCTTAAGCTTCTTATCCTTTGCTAGCTGTGCGTTCAGGCTGCGCTCAAAGGCGGCGAAAATATCGTGCGTCGCGCCGCGCTGCTGTCCTTTGTCGATAAAAAAGAAGGTTTTACTGTAGGTGGTTAAAACGCGAATCACGCGACGGTCAAGCATGCCGGGCAGGTCGCCTTTCCACGGCTGCATGATGCTTTCGATATTCACTTCCAGCGCATCGCTTTGTTCATCCGGTTTGGGGGCGGCATAAGCCGGGGTGGACAGCAGCAGGGCGCTTAAACAGACGGTAATCAGGCGATGAAAAGGGATGGCGTTCATGGTGCGGCACTCCGCAAGGCGCATCCGTCAATTTTAGTAGAAGATGGCTAAAAAACCTGGCAGGAGTATGGCTTTTTCAGGCCGTCGGAGGCCGCTATCTGGTTAGCATCGATGGCAACGGCTACAATGCACATTTTGTGCCATGGAGAGACATAATGACCAGCCTGAATCGGATGCTGTCGGTACTTGACCTGTTCACTGCAGAACGCCCCGTGTGGGAAGCCGACCGTATCGTGGAAGCGCTGGGATGCTCCACGCCCACCGGCTATCGCTACCTGAAAGAGCTGATGCACACTGGCCTGCTGCAGCGCTTTAACGGTGGCTATTATGCGCTGGGGCCGCGCATCACTCTGCTGGATTATGTCATCCGCAGCACCGACCCGCTGCTGGCAGCCAGCATCCCGCAAATGCGTGAGCTGGTGAAGCAGACGGGCTGTCATTGCACGCTCTCCAGGCTTGATGGCGATGTGTTTCTCGACCTGCATCACGAGTCCTCGACTCAGGAAATTGCGTTGATTTACGGCCGAGGCCGTCCGCGCCCGATGTTTTCCGGCAGCGCGCCAAAGGTGGTGATCGCCAACCAAACCTCGAAGCAGCAGCGTGGGCTGTACGAACGTTTTCGTGAAGAGGTTCTGACGGCAGGATTAGGCGACACGGAAGAGGCGTTCCTGAAACGGATGCTGCAAATTCGCAAAGCGGGCTGCTACCGGGCGGATGAAGAGCTAGCGGCGGGGGTGTCATCGCTGTCGGTGCCGCTGCGTTTTGCGCCAAAAGAGCACTGTGCTGCGCTGGCGCTGGTCTCATCGACTCAACATTTTGCGCAAAGCAACGTGGGGGAGTGGCAGGACAAACTCAAAAAAGCGGCCCGGCGTATTGCGTTGGCCTTAGACGGGGAATAGCCGCATTCAGACAATAAAAAACCCCGCCGAAGCGGGGTTTTCTGCAATTAATAGAGCGCGACCGGCCATTCTGGCGGCGTCTGGCTCATCACTTCAACCATCACATCTTTGATATTGTTAGTAATGGTGGAAATTTCGACCATGGTTATCCCTAATAAGCTGGTGGCAAACCAGCAGGCGGCCGCAAGACCCAGCATGCTGCAAATAGCGCCCAGGCCGATGTAGTCGGCTTTACGGAGTTTGATTTTCAGGGTACTAGCAACGAACATCAGCACGGCGCTGGTTAACGGCCAGCGTAACAGCGTAACGCCTGCGGTAAGTGAAAGCATGGGACCTTTTCCTCAGAGATAAACAACAAGCTGCCCTGACAGCACTTGTGTAATGAGGCACTGGGCGCTCTGGCTATCTGAAGGCATTCACAAATTGAGTGAAACAGTGTTTCTGTTTCATCTCGTTATGTGAACTATATCACGTTTGTTGTTTTATTCACCAGAGGTAAACGCAGGATTTTTGTCAATCCAATAACCATCCTGTAAGCATGGATAAGGCCGCCACACGCGGTGCAGCAGCCTGAATGCGGGTTAGGCAGAGATCTGGTGGCGGTAGTCCGTCGGCGTGCGGTCAAACTCGCGGCGGAATACGCGTGAGAAGGTCTGTTGCGAAACGTAGCCGAGATCCATGGCGATATCAAAGATAGGCCGCTGGGTGGTGCGTAGCGCCTCTGCGGCAAGCAGCAGGCGTCGCTGGCGGATGTAGTCACCCAGCGTCTGATGCATCACGGTGCGGAACATTCTTTGCAGATACCACTTCGAGTAGCCGGACTTACGGGCCACGATGTCGATATTAAGCGGTTGATCGATATGTTCATCTATCCATTCAATTAGCGTTTGAATAATTTCCCGATGGGACATAAGGCTCTCCCCGTTGTCTATTTTTGCGTCGATTTCTGTTCTGTCGGCGAGTATAATTCCTCAAGTTAACTTGAGGTAAAGCGGATTATGGAAAAAAAGACGACGCGCATAAAAACGCTGTTATCACCCGGTGAAGTAGCGAAACGAACTGGGGTTGCGGTCTCTGCGTTACATTTTTATGAAAGCAAAGGGCTGATCCACAGCACACGCAACAGTGGCAATCAGCGGCGCTATAAGCGCGATGTGCTGCGCTATGTGGCGATCATTAAAATTGCCCAGCGCCTCGGCATTCCGCTGGCGACTATCGGCGACTCGTTCAGCGTGCTGCCGGAAAACCATACCCTCGGGCCAAAAGACTGGAAGCATCTCACCACCCAGTGGCGCGAAGAGCTGGATAAACGCATTCACGCCATGGAGGCGCTGCGTGACCAACTTGACGGCTGCATCGGCTGTGGCTGTATGTCGTTGCGCGACTGCCCGCTGCGTAACCCCGGCGATAAACTGGGGGAAGAAGGGACCGGGGCGCGTTTGCTGGAAGAAGAATAATCCTTATGCATTCCTCTCCGGAAAATTGCGACATTTTTGCCATAGAAATGTTGCCGGATTGCGCATGGACGATAACGTTTGCGCATGGGTTGAGCAATTCTTCATCGGCATTCGTTAATTTTCATAAACCAGGGCAAACTTCTGTTGAAAAAAGGGGCATAAAAGCCAGATAATCGTTTGCCTTCAAATTTCGGACGCATCTTACGCCGAAAATGAGCGGGTCAACCTTATCTCGCACACGCCGAGGGTAAGGAATTCCGAATATCGTTTTGTCTGCGCGGAGTTAATCGTTTGCTTTTTTGTGGCTCCCCTATTGCCGCAAGTAGCACATGGAGATGACGCTTAGCTGGAAGTGGATGTTCCACCACGCAGACGAACGAATGATAAAAACTCTCAGGGGATGTTTTCTATGTCTACGCCTTCAGCGCGTACCGGCGGTTCTTTAGACGCCTGGTTTAAAATTTCTGCACGTGGTAGCTCCGTTCGTCAGGAGATTGTCGCCGGTCTAACTACCTTCCTGGCGATGGTTTACTCGGTGATCGTGGTGCCGGGCATGCTGGGTAAAGCCGGTTTCCCACCGGCTGCGGTCTTCGTGGCGACCTGCCTGGTGGCCGGTGTCGGTTCTATCGTGATGGGCCTGTGGGCAAACCTGCCGCTGGCGATCGGCTGTGCGATCTCACTGACCGCCTTCACCGCTTTCAGCCTGGTGCTGGGCCAGCACATCAGTATTCCGGTTGCGCTGGGCGCGGTATTCCTGATGGGTGTGCTGTTTACCATCATTTCTGCCTCCGGTATCCGTAGCTGGATTTTGCGCAATCTGCCGCAGGGCATTGCGCACGGTACGGGCATTGGTATCGGCCTGTTCCTGCTGCTGATCGCCGCGAACGGCGTTGGCATGGTAGTGAAAAACCCACTGGACGGCCTGCCGGTTGCGCTGGGTCAGTTCGATAGCTTCCCGGTCATTATGACGCTGGTCGGTCTGGCGATGATCATCGGTCTGGAGAAATTGAAGGTACCGGGCGGCATTCTGCTGACCATCATCGGTGTCTCCATCGTCGGTCTGATTTTCGATCCCAACGTGCATTTCTCCGGCGTGTTCGCCATGCCATCGCTGAGCGATGACAAAGGCAACTCGCTGATCGGCAGCCTTGATATTATGGGTGCGCTGAACCCGGTTGTGCTGCCAAGCGTACTGGCACTGGTGATGACCGCGGTGTTTGACGCCACCGGGACTATCCGTGCGGTAGCCGGTCAGGCAAACCTGCTGGATAAAGACGGCCAGATTATCAATGGCGGCAAAGCGCTGACCACTGACTCCCTGAGCAGTGTGTTCTCGGCGGTTGTGGGCGCATCCCCGGCAGCGGTCTATATCGAATCCGCAGCGGGTACGGCGGCAGGCGGTAAAACGGGTTTAACGGCGATCACCGTCGGCATCCTGTTCCTGCTGATTCTGTTCCTCTCCCCGCTCTCTTACCTGGTTCCAGGCTATGCCACCGCACCTGCGCTGATGTACGTCGGCCTGCTGATGCTGAGCAACGTGGCGCGCATCGACTTTAACGACTTTGTTGACGCGATGTCCGGGCTTATCACCGCCGTGATGATCGTGCTGACCTGTAACATCGTTACCGGCATCATGATTGGCTTCGCGACCCTGGTGATTGGCCGCGTGGTTTCTGGCGAATGGCGTAAGCTGAACATCGGCACCGTGATTATTGCGGCGGCGCTGGTGGTGTTCTATGCGGGCGGTTGGGCGATTTAATCTCGCCACTGCCGTACAAAAAACCCGCCTGATGGCGGGTTTTTTATTTGTAGCCCGGCCAAGCGGAGCGCCGTCGGGAACGGTTCGGAACCTGCCCCGGCGGCGCTCCGCTTGGTCGGGCTACGCGTCCGGACTTTTTTTCTATTTTCAGCCACCTCTCGTTTCCTTTTGCGTTAATCTGGGTAACGTAAACTCGGAAGCACGACGCTTCATGTTTTGAATAATAAGACAACGCTGTAAACAGGGAACGCATGGAAATATTCTTTACCATACTCATCATGACCCTTGTGGTTTCGCTCTCCGGGGTGGTTACGCGCGTAATGCCCTTCCAGATCCCACTTCCATTAATGCAAATCGCCATCGGCGCGCTGCTGGCGTGGCCGACGTTTGGTTTGCACGTTGAATTTGACCCGGAACTGTTCCTCGTTCTGTTTATCCCGCCGCTGCTGTTTGCCGACGGCTGGAAAACGCCGACCCGTGAGTTTATTGAGCATGGGCGAGAGATCCTCGGGCTGGCGCTGGCGTTAGTGCTGGTGACGGTGGTGGGGATTGGCTTCCTGATCTACTGGATTGTGCCGGGTATTCCGCTGATTCCAGCCTTTGCGCTGGCTGCCGTGCTGTCTCCGACCGATGCCGTGGCGCTCTCCGGGATTGTCGGTGAAGGGCGCATCCCGAAAAAAATCATGGGGATTCTGCAGGGCGAGGCGCTGATGAACGACGCCTCTGGCCTGGTGTCGCTGAAGTTTGCCGTCGCGGTAGCGATGGGCACGATGGTCTTTACCGTCGGTGGCGCCACGGTGGAATTCCTCAAAGTGGCGATTGGCGGCATCCTGGCGGGCTTTGTGGTCAGCTGGTCGTACGGTCGCTCAATGCGCTTCCTCAGCCGCTGGGGCGGTGATGAACCTGCCACGCAGATTGTGCTGCTGTTCCTTCTGCCGTTCGCCTCTTACCTGATCGCCGAACATATCGGGGTTTCCGGTATCCTCGCGGCGGTAGCGGCCGGGATGACCATCACCCGTTCCGGCGTGATGCGCACCGCGCCATTGGCGATGCGTCTGCGTGCCAACAGTACCTGGGCGATGCTGGAATTTGTGTTTAACGGCATGGTGTTCCTGCTGTTGGGTCTGCAATTGCCGGATATCCTCGAAAGCTCGCTGGTAGCGGCAGAGGCTGACCCGAACGTTGAAACCTGGATGCTGTTTACCGATATCATCCTGATTTACGCGGCGCTGATGCTGGTGCGTTTTGGTTGGCTGTGGACGATGCGTAAGCTGAGCCAGCGCTTCCTGAAAAAGAAACCGATGGAGTTTGGTTCGTGGACCACCCGTGAGCTGCTGATCTCTTCCGTGGCCGGTGTGCGCGGGGCGATTACCCTTGCTGGTGTGCTCTCCATCCCGCTGCTGCTGCCTTCAGGCGACGCCTTCCCGGCGCGCTATGAGCTGATCTTCCTGGCTGCGGGCGTGATTCTGTTCTCGCTGTTTGTCGGGGTGATCGCGTTGCCGATTCTGCTGCGTCATATTGAGTCGAGCGATAACGTCCAGCAGCGTAAAGAAGAGCGCCTGGCGCGGGCCGCAACGGCTGACGTGGCGATTGTCGCCATCCAGAAAATGGAAGAGCGTCTTGCTGCGGATACCACCGAGAATATCGATAACCAGCTGCTGACCGAGGTCAGTTCACGTGTGATTGGTAACCTGCGTCGCCGTGTCGATGGGCGTAACGATGTAGAAACTTCGATGCTGGAAGAGCAGCTTGAACGCCGCTTCCGCCTTGCGGCGCTGCGTTCCGAGCGCGGGGAGCTGTACCACTTGCGTGCGACGCGCCAGATCAGCAACGAGACTTTGCAGAAGCTGCTGCACGACCTCGACCTGCTGGAAGCGCTGTTGATTGAAGATGCGTAATACGGATAAAGCGTGTGCCAGCCAGTTCCCTCTCCCCTATGGGGAGAGGGCTAGGGTGAGGGGGCGCACCGTGCCTAAACTTCTACTCCGGCACCTTAAACCCCTCGCAACACTTCAGCCACGCCTGGGCGCTGTGAGACAAATAGACCCCTTCCCGCCAAATCATCCCTAACTGCCAGCGCAGATCGCTCTCCAGCGGCAGCCAGCGCAGGGTTTTCTCATCAAGCCTGCGGCAAATCGGCTCAGGCAGAATCGCCACGCCAACGCCCGCCTGGACCATCGCGGCGAGAAAATCCCACTGCCCGCTGCGCACCGCAATGCGCGGCTTGACGTTGTGACGCGCAAACAGCTGCATCAGCTGGCGGCTAAGGGCGAAATCTTCGTTGTAGATAAGCAAAGGGTGGGCGGCGAGCTGCTGTGGTGAAACCGAGGTCTGTTCCAGCCAGTCGCCGGAGCGCGGCACCAGTACGCAAAGGGGGTGGCTGAACAAGAGCCGGGTAGTGAGTGCGCTCTCTTCTTCCACCGGCAGCGCCGTCATCGCCAGATCCAGCTCGCCGTTCATTACCGCCTGCTGCACGGTCAGGCCGCCGCCTTCGGAAATTTTCAGCTCCACGCCGGGATAGCGCTGGCGAAACAGGCTAATCGGCCCGGCCATCAGCATGCCAACCATCGGTGGAATACCGAGGCGCAGCACGCCTTTGTTGAGATGGTTAATGTCGCTAAGCTCGGCCTCCAGTTGGCGAAATTCGTCGAGGATAGCCAGCCCGCGATCGAACACCACCTGCCCGGTATCGGTCATCAACAGCTTGCGGCCATCGCGAATGAGCAGGGTGCAGTTCAGCTCGTCTTCCAGATTTTTGAGCATCTTACTGATGGTGGGTTGCGTCACGAAGAGCTTCTCCGCCGCGCGGGTAAAGCTCTGCTGACGAACGACTTCGACAAAGTAGCGCAGCGTTCTGATGTCCATGATTATGCCTCTTAACTATGCTACCGATGAGTTTAATTCATTTTTGTCATCATCGTTGTCTCACTATACTGTGCCTCTCTCATTTTTTCTGGACATCCCTCCATGGCTGAGGCCTTAGGGCGCGTTGTGCCCTCCGTTTTAAACCGTCTTCAGGTTCCGGTACAGGTTGTGCTGTACGCGGGGCTGTTTGTGTTTGCTGACTATCTGGTGAACCGGTGGCATCTGCCGCTGCCCGCTAACCTGGTGGGCATGGTGCTGCTGTTGGCGCTGATTGTCTGCCATATCGTGCCGCTGAAATGGGTTCGCGCGGGGTCGCGCTGGCTGCTGGCGGAAATGCTGCTGTTCTTTGTGCCGGCAGTGGTGGCGGTGGTGAACTATGCCCAACTGCTGATGGTCGACGGCTGGCGGATATTTGTGGTGATTGCGCTGAGCACGATGATGGTGCTGGCGGCGACCGCATGGGTGGTCGATAAGGTTTATCGCTACGAACTGAAGCGGATGCGCCATGAGTAACTTTCAGCTGAGCGTGCTGTGCCTGGCGATTACGCTGGTGCTCTACTTTGCCAACAAACGCCTCTATCGCCGCTTTCGCAAGCTGCCGCTGATGCCGCTAGTGCTAACCCGGGTGTTATTGGTGCTGATGCTGGTGTTCGGCCATATCTCCTATCAGAACTACATGGGCGAAGCGCACTGGCTGCTGTGGCTGCTCGGCCCGGCGACCATTGCGTTTGCGGTGCCGGTGTACGACAACCTGGCGATCATCAAACGCCACTGGATGTCGCTGTCGGCGGGAGTGATCACGGCGACGGTAGTTGCGGTGACCAGTTCGGTGTGGCTGGCACGGCTGTTTACGCTGCCGGATGAAATCCAGCGTAGCCTGGCGGTGCGTTCCATCACCACGCCATTTGCTCTGGCGGCGGCAAAGTCGCTCGGCGGCCAGCCTGAGCTGGTGGCGCTATTTGTGGTGGTGACCGGCGTATTCGGCATGGCGATTGGCGACGTGCTGTTCCTGCGCTTATCCATTCGTGAAGGGATGGCAAAAGGCGCGGGCTTCGGCGCGGCATCGCACGGTGCCGGGACGGCGCGCTCCTATGAGCTGGGGCCGCAGGAAGGCGTGGTGGCGAGCCTGGTGATGATGCTGTCCGGCGTGGTGATGGTGCTGGTGGCGCCGTTAGTGGGCTGGATAATGTTCTGATGCTGCTGCCGGGTGGCGCTGCGCTTACCCGGCCTACAAGGGCGCAATCCCGTAGGCCTGATAAGCGACGCGCCATCAGGAAAAGCTAGCGATTCAACCGCCGCACAATGCGCTCCACCTGCTGGCGGAAATCGGCGACTACCTCTGCAGTCGTCTGCTTACCGAGGTCGAGCTTTTCGCGGGCCGAGGTAAACTGATCGATAACCTGCAAATCCTCAATATACGGCGTGGCGACAGCGGTGGTGTGCAGCGACTGTGCCTGGCGCAATCCGGCGACGACCGGGTCATTCGGATCAATCACCCCTTTTTCGGTCAGCAGCGTTTCTGCCGCCTTGTTCAGCGGAATACCGCGCTCCAGCCCTAATGCCTCCACCGACTGCGGGTCGCTGACCAGGAAGTTCAGCAGAATAGCCGCCTCTTTCGGATGCTTTGTCGATTTCGCTATCGAGAACATCTGCGACGTTTTAAAGTAGACGCCGGACTCGTCCGTTCCCGGCTGCATCACATAGTCGCCGAGCACCAGTTTCGCCGGTGGCGTCATGTTGTTGGCAAACATCCGGATGGTGATGTTCCAGGTGAACAGGCCGCCCCATTCGCCGTTAATCCATGGCTTCATCTCATACAGATTGCCCTTGCCGTAGGCGGAGAGCGTTTTCGGTGACGGCAGTACGTGGTCATCGCTCAGCCGCTTCACAAAGTTGAACGCCTCAATCCACTGCGCCTCATCCCAGGCAAACTTACCGTCGCTGTTGAACATCGGCTTCTGGTGTTTCTGCATCATGTAGGCGTTGAGCAGCAGAATCACGTCCTGATCGACCATGGTGTACGGATAGTAGTTGTTGCCCAGTTTCTGCTGGAACACCTTTCCGGCGGCAAAGAATTCGTCCCAGGTTTTAGGGTAGGCCAGCCCGGCTTTTTGCCAGGTCACATCGTTGTAGTAAAAGACCGGCGCGTTGACTGAGATAGGCAAACCGTTGAGCTTGCCTTTGACGGTGGTGGACTGCAAATCTTTGGGCTGATACTGGCTGAAATCAAGCTCGCCCTTGAGCTTATTGAGGTCGTAATAGCCTTCACCGTTTTTGGAGAAGATGATCAGCCACGGCCAGTTGGTCTGCATCACGTCCGGCTCGGTGCCGCTGGCCATCTGGGTGGTCAGGCGCGAGAGGTGCCCGTCCCAGCCGGTGTATTCGGCCTTCACTTTAATATCGGGGTACTTTTTCTCGAAGGCTTCCAGCGCTTTCAGCGTCGCCTGGTGACGGCTATTGCCGCCCCACCACGACATGCGTAATTCAACGGGCTGCTGCGCCCAGGCAGAGGTACAGGAAAATAACAGCGATGCGATGACACCTGAAACGAGTTTATTCATTATTTGTCTCCAGGATAGAGGCATTAATAGCGTTATTAAACAGGTGAGTAACAGCAAAATACTGACCAGTCACTCCGGCGCAGTCTCCCTGCCGCGCCGGAAAGCATGCGGCTTAACGTTTTGTCAGACGGGAAACCAGTTCAAACTCCTTAAAGTTCACCGGGCGCTGCTGCTGCATCGAAATGTTGCCCGCAATACCGGTGAGGATAGACATTGCCCCCGCGCGGTGGTCGGCGGCGCGCTGCAGCGGGTCGTTGCCCGGCTCGCCAAACAGGTCCGCCAGCATGGCGTTATCGCCGCCGCCGTGGCCGCCTTCACCGAGGTTAAACTCCGCCTTCCACGGCTCGGCAAACATTGGGAAGACGGTGATATCACACTGCTCCAGGCTGCCTTCGTTTTCGCGTTTGCCACCGGCGTTGACGTAGGATTTCTCGACGATCTTCATCTCCAGACGGCCTTCGGTGCCGTTAAACACCACGTTCAGCCCTTCCCACGGCAGATAGGCATTAAGCGAGTAGGTGAGCTGTACCTGGTTCTGGTATTTCACTAGCACTGACATGGTGTCTTCAATGGTGATACCGTCGCTGAACACGCTCTGGTCGCGGAAGTAGTTATCTTCGTGCTCGGCGTCCAGATAGAGCGCTTTCAGCTGTTCGTTGTCCGCCATATTCAGCGCGAACGGGTCGTCCTTCGCTTCGGCAAAGCCGTGGGTGCGCGGGTAGAACTGGCTGACGCCGCGCTTCTCGGCGTTCTCTTTGCCGTAGAACTGCAGGCTGCCTTCGGCGTACACGCGCTCCGGATAGCTTGCCAGCCAGAAGTTCATCAGGTCGAAATGGTGAGTCGATTTATGTACCAGCAGGCCGCCGCTGTTGCGTTTTTCGCGGTGCCAGCGGCGAAAATAGTCTGCGCCGTGCTCAGTATTGAGCAGCCACTCGAAGTGAACGGAGGTGACGTTGCCAATCACGCCCTGCATCAGCAGCTCGCGTACCTTGCTGTGGTGCGGCGCGTAACGGTAGTTGAAGGCCACACGCACGGTGTGCCCGGTCTCTTCGATGGCGTCCAGAATACGCAGCGCGCGCTTCTCGTCGATGGTCATCGGCTTTTCGGTGATCACATCGCAGCCCGCGTGCAGCGCCCGAACGATATAGTCGTCGTGGGTGCGGTCCATGGTGGTGACGATGACGATGTCCGGGCGGGTTTCGCGGATCATCTCTTCAAACTGCGCCGCTTTCCAGGTGGAGACCGGCTCGGCTCCCTCTTTTTGCAGCAGCGTATTGGCGTAATTCATTCGCGTCTGGTTGGTGTCGCAAAAGGCGACCATTTTGGCGTTATTACGCCAGGTTCCACCAATAGCGGAAATATATAAACCTGCACGACCTCCAGTCCCGACCAACGCATATTTTTTCATGACATCCTCGATTAATATATCAACACCAAAATCAGCAAGGCGACGCCATGAAACGTATTCCGCATCAATTGATGGAGCTGAACAGCACTTTTATCTGGCACTGGCCCTGGTTTATTCAGGGCGTTAAAAGCGCGAAACAGCACGGTTTCACCGGCATCATCCTGCACCAACAGGAACTGCTTTCCATTCTTGCGACGCCCTTGCCGTTGAGTCCGAAACTCCACGTCGAGAACCTTATTCATCAGCAGCATTACGCGTTGCAGTATTTAAAACGCGTTGACCGTTATCTGGCGGAAAATAACCTTTCGTTCTGGTTACAGGGGGAAGCGGCGCCTAATGACGATATTGTTAAGCGTAAATTTCCCGAACTGACCTTCGACGAAAGAAGCGCGCCGGATTTCTGGCAGCAGTTTTATGCCGCGATACTGCATCCGCTATTGCCGTCGTTGCCGCACCTCAGCGGCATGATTCTGAGCCTGACCACCCCGGACTTTCAGACCGCTCGCTGGCAGCAGAGCCTGCACGATGTCTGGAGCCTGCTGCGCGCCCAAGGGAAAAAGCTGGTGCTGCGCGACTTTATTGATGACAGCTGGCCGCGCCAGCAGCTTTCCAACATTCTTGCTCGGCTCTCGGACGACGTTCGCGCCTCTATCAAAGCCACCGAACTGGACTATCATCCCGGTTTTGCGAACCACCCGCACATTGCGACGCTGCCGGGGCATAAAAAATGGATCGAGTACGATCTTTTCGGTACAGGCTACGGCTGGACCGCGCTGCCGTGCTATCTGGCCGATGAGATCAGCGGCCGCCTGAGCTGGGCGCTGAGCGCCGCCGAGAACGAAATTGAGGCCATTACCTCTCGCGTAAGCTGGCAGTGGCTGCCCGATAGCCGGGTCATGGACTCCGCCAACGCGATTAATCTCTTTGGGCTGTCTGCCGCCAACCAGGTTGACGATGCCGCGCCGTCGGCCTTTGAACGCTGGGCCGCGCATCAGCAGCTTGGCTTTCGCTCGACGCAGGATAAACATCAGCTCTCTGCCATCGTCCACGCCAGCTACGACTGGCTGTGTAAAACGCCGAACTTCCTCGGACGGCGGTTGCACTACCAAAGCCAGATCCCGGAGAGCCTCTCTCAGGCGCAGCAGTTGCTGCATATGGACACCCGCAGCGCCAACTGGATGCACGCCTGGCAGCCCTTAATGCCGACTGACGACCCGGCGCTTGGCAAAGAGCAGCGCGAGCGGGTGACGCTGGAAAAAGAGGCCGCCTGCTTCCTCGCGGCCCGCACGGTGCAAAATCTGCGAGAGCTGATGCCGCGAATTACCTGCCCGGACGACACGCTGGAGGTGCTGCTAGCCGCCTGGCGTAGCGCGGAAATCTACAGCCAGATGTTCTCTCGCGTCGCGGCGGCGGTGACCGACGCCCTGTGGCTGGATCACTACGGCCCGCAAAGCCTGCCCGCCGACACGCTGCAAAAGCATCAACAGCAGCTACTTCGTTATGCCGATACGCTGGAACGTTGGCTGGTGAACCCGCCCGCCAGCGGCCCGCTGTTCTTGCCGCTGCTGTTAAGCCCGGAGCGCTTAACCCGCTTTGCCAGAAGCCTTGAGTAAAGAATAAAAAGCGCGGCGAGCGTTGTCTGTAAACGTCGTAGAGGTAAAACCGGGGATTGGCGTGAAAACGGGAAAAGTGTGATGGCCTTTGCGAATCGCAGATAAAGCTTGTGATGCGCATCGGCTTTTTTCGTTTTAGCGACGTGATAAACGTCACCTAAAGGGGGAAAAAATGTGATCCCCGACCAGGCGGCCGGGGAGGGGATTTTAGTGTGCGCGGCCCTGGTCGATGCCCAGACCGGTCTGCGAACGGATGAACTGCGCGCGGAACTGCTCGCGTTCACGATTACCTTCTTCGGAGTTATCGGTGGCGGAGAAGAACCAGATACCGATAAAGGCGATGGCAATAGAGAACAGCGCCGGATACTCATACGGGAAGATAGCCTTCTCGTGGCCGAGGATCGTCACCCAAATGGTTGGGCCAAGGATCATCAGTACCACCGCCGTCAGCAGGCCCAGCCAGCCACCAATCATGGCGCCACGAGTGGTCAGTCTTGACCAGTACATGGAGAGCAGGATGATTGGGAAGTTGCAGCTTGCCGCGATGGAGAACGCCAGGCCCACCATGAACGCGATGTTCTGATTCTCGAACAGAATGCCCAGCAGAATCGCTACCACGCCCAGCACCAGCACGGTGATTTTTGAGACCTTCAGCTCTTCACGTTCGGTCGCGCCTTTCTTAAAGACGTTGGCGTACAGGTCGTGAGAAACCGCCGAAGCTCCGGCCAGCGTCAGGCCGGCGACCACCGCCAGAATGGTGGCGAAGGCGACCGCAGAGATAAAGCCGAGGAACAGGTTACCGCCCACGGCATCGGCCAGGTGAACCGCCGCCATGTTGTTGCCGCCAATCAGCGCGCCCGCTGCGTCTTTAAACGCCGGGTTCGCCCCAACCAGCATGATCGCGCCGAAGCCGATGATAAAGGTCAGGATGTAGAAGTAGCCCATAAAGCCGGTCGCGTAGAACACGCTCTTACGCGCTTCGCTGGCGTCGCTGACGGTGAAGAAACGCATCAGGATGTGCGGCAGACCCGCAGTACCAAACATCAGGCCGAGACCCAACGACAGCGCCGATATCGGATCTTTCACCAGCCCACCAGGGCTCATGATGGCCGCGCCTTTCGGGTGTACCGCCATCGCTTCGGTGAACAGGTTATTGAAGCTAAAGCCGACGTGTTTCATCACCATAAAGGCCATGAAGCTGGCGCCGAACAGCAGCAGTACCGCTTTGATGATTTGTACCCACGTGGTGGCGAGCATGCCGCCGAACAGCACGTACATCACCATCAGCACGCCAACCAGCACCACGGCGACGTGGTAGTTGAGGCCGAACAGCAGTTCGATAAGCTTACCGGCACCGACCATCTGGGCGATCAGGTACAGCGCGACTACCACCAATGAGCCGCAGGCGGAGAGCATACGGATTGGCCCCTGCTTCAGTCGGTACGAGGCGACGTCGGCAAAGGTGTAGCGGCCGAGGTTACGCAGGCGTTCGGCAATCAGGAACAGAATGATTGGCCAGCCGACGAGGAAGCCGAGCGAGTAGATCAGTCCGTCATAGCCGGAGGTGTACACCAGCGCGGAGATACCGAGGAACGAGGCCGCTGACATAAAGTCACCAGCAATCG
Source organism: Kluyvera sichuanensis (assembly GCF_014218705.1). Lineage (GTDB taxonomy): Bacteria > Pseudomonadota > Gammaproteobacteria > Enterobacterales > Enterobacteriaceae > Kluyvera > Kluyvera sichuanensis. The sequence goes on from NZ_JABBJF010000012.1 coordinate 73,256, forward strand.
CCAGCCCGTTCTGGAAACCGGTAATGTTGCCGCCAGCGGTGTAGTAATCGCTGCGTGAACGTACGCGCTTTGAGGCCCAGTAGGTGATGTACAGCGTCAGCATGACGAAAATCAGGAACATGATAATCGCCTGCCAGTTGGTTGGCTGGCGCTCAACGTGTCCGCTAATCGCATCGGCCGCGTTGGCTGCGAAAGGAAGTGTGGCGGCCAGCGCCGTCAGGACTTTCTTCATGATGCTTTTACCTCACGCAGTACGGCCTTGTTCAGGCGATCGAATTCATTGTTGGCCCGCCAGACGTAGACGCCGGTCAGCAAGAAGGAAATGACGATAATGCCGATCCCAATCGGGATGCCGCGCGTGACGCTAGTGCCCGGATGCAGCGGCGTGCCAAGCCAGCCAGGGGCAAAAGCGATGAGTAAAATAAAACCGACGTACACCACTAACATGATCAGCGATAAGAAGGTGGCAAACCGTTGCCGTTTTTCGACGAGCTCCCTGAAATGCGCACTATCTTCTATCTGCTGACAAATTTGATCATTCATCACAGAGTCTCCAGAGGTTTTTTACGTAGTGTTTTTTGTTGTGCAAATCAGAACCAGAACACCGTACTGTTCCTTTCTCCGAACGGAAAAAGGATCGGGCGAGGGGCGGTGTACGGCGGTGCACCCTCACCCCGACCCTCTCCCGGTGAACAGGAGAGGGGGAAGTCTGCCCTTATGACGGCATCGTGATGGCCTGCTTCTCTTCCAGCAGTTTGTCCACCACGCCCGGATCGGCGAGCGTAGAGGTATCGCCCAGGTTGCTGGTGTCGCCAGCGGCGATCTTGCGCAGAATACGGCGCATGATCTTGCCTGAACGGGTTTTTGGCAGCGAGTCGGTCCAGTGCAGCACGTCCGGGGTTGCCAATGGGCCAATCTCTTTACGGACCCAGTTGCGCACCTCGGTATACAGCGCTGGCGTCGGCTCTTCGCCGTGGTTCAGCGTGACGTAGGCGTAAATCGCCTGGCCTTTAATGTTGTGCGGAATGCCAACGACGGCGGCTTCGGCAATTTTCGGATGTGAAACCAGCGCCGATTCGATTTCTGCGGTACCTAAGCGGTGGCCGGAGACGTTCAGCACGTCATCGACGCGGCCGGTGATCCAGTAGTAACCATCTTCATCACGACGTGCGCCGTCGCCGCTGAAGTACATGTTTTTGAAGGTGGAGAAGTAAGTCTGCTCAAAGCGCTCATGGTCGCCGAACAGGGTACGCGCCTGGCCCGGCCAGGAGTCGGTAATCACCAGGTTACCCTCGGTCGCTCCTTCCTGCGGATGGCCTTCGTTATCAACCAGCGCAGGCTGCACGCCGAAGAATGGACGGCTGGCGGAGCCGGCCTTCAGCTCGATAGCGCCCGGCAGCGGGGTGATCATAAAGCCGCCGGTTTCGGTCTGCCACCAGGTGTCCATCACCGGGCACTTCTCGTTGCCGATCTGCTTCCAGTACCACTCCCAGGCTTCCGGGTTAATCGGCTCGCCGACGGAACCCAGAATGCGCAGGGAAGAGCGGTCGGTGCCCGCGGTGGCTTTATCGCCTTCCGCCATCAGCGCACGAATCGCCGTTGGCGCGGTATAGAGAATGTTGACCTTATGCTTGTCCACCACCTGGCACATACGCGCCGGGGTAGGCCAGTTTGGCACGCCTTCGAACATCAGCGTCGTCGCGCCGCAGGCCAGCGGGCCGTACAGCAGATAGCTATGACCGGTGACCCAGCCCACGTCGGCGGTACACCAGTAGATATCGCCCTGATGGTAGTCGAAGACATATTTAAAGGTGGTCGCGGCGTACACCAGGTAACCGCCGGTAGTGTGCAGCACGCCTTTCGGCTTGCCGGTGGAACCGGAGGTATAGAGGATAAACAGCGGATCTTCGGCGTTCATCTCGGCAGGCTGATGCTGGTCGCTGGCGGTTTCCATCAGGTCGTGCCACCACAGGTCGCGGCCTTCATGCCAGTCAATATTGCCGCCGGTGCGCTTCAGCACCACCACGTTTTCGATGGTTTTGACGTTCGGGTTTTTCAGCGCGTCGTCGACGTTTTTCTTCAGTGGTACGTTGCGCCCAGCGCGAACGCCTTCGTCAGAGGTGATCACCAGACGAGAACTGGAGTCGATGATACGACCGGCAACGGCTTCCGGTGAGAAGCCGCCAAAGATAACGGAGTGGATGGCACCGATACGGGCGCAGGCCAGCATCGCCACCGCCGCTTCCGGCACCATCGGCATATAGATAGCCACCACGTCGCCCTTTTTCACGCCCAGCGATAGCAGGGTGTTGGCGAAGCGACACACGTCGCGGTGCAGTTCGCGGTAAGTGATGTGTTTGCTTTGGGAGGCATCGTCGCCTTCCCAGATGATGGCGGTCTGGTCGCCACGGGTCTCCAGATGACGGTCCAGGCAGTTTGCTGCCAGGTTCAGGGTGCCGTCTTCGTACCATTTGATGGAGACGTTGCCAGGGGCAAAGGAGGTGTTTTTAACTTTGGTGTAAGGCTGCATCCAGTCGAGGATTTTTCCCTCTTCACCCCAGAACGCATCCGGGTTGGTGACTGACTGGTGATATTTGGTCTGGTATTGCTCCGGGTTTATCAGGCAGCGTTCTGCAATATTTGCAGGAATAGAGTGTTTGTGAATTTGGCTCATGCTTTTTTTCTCCTTGTAAGATGTTAATAATATGTCTCATAAAAGTTAATAACAGAGGGAGAAGACGCTTTGTTTACTATTTGCGCGGCAGATCACGCAATATTGGAATTGTTCAAATAACGTTCATTTGATTCTTTGAACAAAAATAATTCCGCAGGGGGATTTATAGAAAAATACCGATTTTTTCTTTTTTTATAACAAAAGCTTATAAATAATTACTGGTAGAAATCAGCGGTAATATGGATTTAGGCAGTGAAAAGCCCTGTTCTGAAAGGGTTGCGCGAGATACCGTGCAGATGATACTGATATTGCGCGTTAAAAACCTCTAAAAGTAAACGCAACACAAATCACCCCCTTTCAAATGGATACCATTCCGGTTTGGCATGGTATTTTTCATTGAGGAAGTCTGCAGTTATGAAAAAAGCTCGAATCAGCCTGGCCTGGCAAATTCTGATTGCCCTGGTGCTGGGTATTATTCTCGGTAGTTACCTGCATTATCATAGCGATAGCCGCGACTGGCTAGTTATGAATCTGTTATCACCTGCTGGCGATATATTCATCCACCTGATTAAAATGATTGTGGTGCCGATCGTTATTTCTACGCTGATCGTGGGAATAGCCGGCGTCGGCGATGCAAAACAGTTAGGACGAATTGGCGCAAAAACCATCATCTATTTCGAAGTGATCACCACGGTAGCGATTATTATCGGTATTACCATGGCGAATGTCTTCCAGCCTGGGTCAGGGATCGACATGTCACAGCTGGCGACGGTGGACATTTCGAAATACCAAAGCACCACCGCCGAAGTGCAAAGCCATGCGCATGGTCTGATGGGCACCATCCTGTCGTTGGTGCCAACCAATATCATCGCCTCGATGGCGAAAGGCGACATGCTGCCGATTATCTTCTTCTCGGTGCTGTTTGGTCTGGGGCTCTCCTCGCTGCCTGCCACCCACCGCGAACCGCTGGTTACGGTGTTCCGTTCGATCTCTGAAACCATGTTCAAGGTCACCCACATGGTGATGCGCTACGCCCCGGTTGGCGTATTCGCGCTGATCGCCGTGACGGTGGCTAACTTCGGTTTCGCCTCGCTGTGGCCGCTGGCGAAGCTGGTGCTGCTGGTGCATTTCGCTATCCTGTTCTTCGCGTTGGTGGTGCTGGGCATCGTGGCGCGTATCTGCGGGCTGAGCATCTGGATCCTGATTCGTATCCTGAAAGACGAGCTGATTCTGGCATACTCCACCGCCAGCTCCGAAAGCGTGCTGCCGCGCATTATCGAGAAGATGGAAGCCTACGGCGCACCGGCTTCTATCACCAGCTTCGTGGTGCCGACCGGTTACTCGTTTAACCTTGATGGTTCCACGCTGTACCAAAGCATCGCGGCTATCTTTATCGCGCAGCTGTACGGTATCGACCTCTCCATCTGGCAGGAAATCGTGCTGGTGCTGACGCTGATGGTGACCTCAAAAGGGATCGCGGGCGTGCCGGGCGTCTCCTTCGTGGTACTGCTGGCGACGCTGGGCAGCGTTGGTATTCCGCTGGAAGGTCTGGCATTTATTGCCGGCGTTGACCGTATTCTCGACATGGCGCGTACCGCGCTGAACGTGGTGGGTAACGCGCTGGCGGTGCTGGTTATCGCCAAGTGGGAGCACAAGTTTGACCGCAAGAAAGCGCTGGCGTATGAGCGCGAGATGCTCGGCAAGTTTGATAAAACTGCCGATCAATAAATAGAACAATAATGCCGGGCTTGCCCGGCATTATTGTTTTTGGGGACGGTGCAGATCCCGGCGGCGCTTCGCTTGGCCGGGCTACAGTAACGTAGCCCGGGCGAGCGCATGCGACCCCGGGAAAAAACTACTCCGCACTCACCTTATCAAACTCTTCGCACCCGGTATCAAACCCTTCCGTGCAACTCAGGTTCAACCACTGCAATGCTTTCTGTTTGTTCTGCGGGATAAACCCTTTCTCGCCGCTCAGGAACATCATCCCGGCCCAGTACTCGGCATAGCCGGTGCGAGAGAGTGCGGAACTGTTTTTGAAGTAGTCCGTCGCCTTTTCGTCATCTTCCTTCACGCCCACGCCGTTGGCGTAAATCAGCCCCAGCAGCATCTGCGCATCCACCGCGAAATCGCTCTCGGCGTTCATTGATGCCTGCTGGAGTAGCGTAATCGCCCGCGGGTAGTCGGTTTGCCCCGCCTGGCTGTTGATAAGAATACGCGCCAGGATCACTTCACCGGCACGGCTGCCCGCCTTGACGGCTTTCTCGGCCAGCGCTTTGGCTTCGGTATAGTCGAGGCTTACCGGGTTAGTGATTTTAATCTGCGCCAGCAGGGCGCAGGCATCGGCATCGCCGCTGTCGGCGGATTTTTGTGCCCAGAATTCAGCTTTACTCAGGTCGCCGGAGCTAAACCAGGTATCGGCCAGATAGTATTGCGCCCGTGCGTCTCCCGCTTCGGCGGCTTTCAGGTATTGGCTGCCCGGCTCGTCGGCGTACGCTGACAGCGCCGTCAGGCATAACCATAATAATGCAAAAAGTCGTGTCATCTTATTATGTAGGTAGTCGAGGAAGGGGGCAGTATAAAGAGATTGGCAGGATAAAAAAACGCCCCCGAATGGGGGCGTTGAAACGAGTCCGCTTAGCCCATTGCGCTTTCGCGCAGTCCGGCCTTCAGCTTCGTATACTCATCAATAACATACTGCTCAGCGGCACGCTGGTCGGCAATCGGCTCAACGTTCACGGCGCAGTATTTATACTCAGGCGTTTTGGTAATCGGGCTTAAGTTCTCGGTTACCAGCTCATTACAGGCCCCAATCCACCACTGGTAGGTCATGTAAATCGCGCCTTTGTTCGGACGATCGCTCACTGCGGCACGGGTGATGACGCGGCCTTTGCGGGAGTTCACCCACACTAGCGCTTCATCTTCAATGCCTAAACGCGCCGCATCAGCGGTGTTGATCTGGGCATAGCCCGGTTCATCCGCCAGTGCTGCCAGCGCCGCACAGTTACCGGTCATCGAACGGCAAGAGTAGTGGCCAACTTCACGCACCGTCGACAGTACCATCGGATACTGCTCGGTCAGCTTGTCGATTGGCGCTACCCAGTCGCAGGTGAAGAACTGCGCCATACCGTTCGGGGTGTCGAACTTCTCTTTAAAGAGGTAAGACGTCCCCTGATCGGCATCGCCGGTATCACGGCAAGGCCACTGGATATAGCCCAGTTCGCCCATTTTTTCGTAGGTGGCACCGTAGAAATCCGGGCACAGATTACGCAACTCATCCCAGATTTCCTGGGTGTTGTTGTAGTGCATCGGATAGCCCATGCGGGTCGCGATTTCACTGATAATCTGCCAGTCGGTTTTCAGATCCCACTTCGGCTCAACGGCTTTATAGAAGCGCTGGAAACCACGGTCAGCGGCCGAGAAGACGCCTTCATGCTCGCCCCATGACGTAGACGGCAGGATGACGTCTGCGGCAGCAGCGGTTTTGGTCATGAAGATATCCTGGACGATAACCAGTTCCAGATCTTCGAAGCCTTTACGTACCGCGGAGAGCTCTGCGTCGGTCTGTAATGGATCTTCACCCATAATGTACGCGGCGCGAACTTCGCCATGCCCGGCACGGTGCGGCAGTTCGCTGATGCGATAGCCGGTATGTGCTGGCAGGCTTTCTACGCCCCAGGCTTTGGCGAATTTCTCGCGGTTAGCCGGGTTGTTCACGTACTGATAGCCCGGATAGGTATCCGGCAGTGCGCCCATATCGCAGGCACCCTGAACGTTGTTCTGACCGCGAACCGGGTTCACGCCCACGCTTGGCTTACCGAGGTTACCGGTCAGCATGGCGAGGCTGGTCAGCGAACGGACGGTTTCCACGCCCTGATAGAACTGGGTAACACCCATGCCCCACAGGATGGCCGCGCTTTTCGCACCGGCATACATACGCGCACACTGACGAATTTCCTGCGCGCTGACGCCAGTAATCGCTTCGACGGACTCCGGCGTATAGCCTTCGACAATCTTGCTGTACTCTTCAAAACCTTCGGTACGGCTGGCGACGAACGCTTTGTCGTACAGGTTTTCTTCAATAATGACATGACCTATGGCGTTGAGCAGCGCGATATTCGAGCCGTTTTTCAACGCGATATGCATATCGGCAATGCGCGCGGTTTCAATTTTGCGCGGATCGCAGACGATGATTTTCGCCCCTTTACGTTTGGCGTTAATCACGTGATTCGCCACGATAGGGTGGGAATCAGCCGGGTTGTACCCGAAGATAAAGACTAAGTCAGTGTCATCAATTTCGTTGATGGCATTGCTCATTGCGCCGTTACCGACCGATTGGTGCAGACCTGCAACCGAAGGGCCGTGTCAGACGCGTGCGCAGCAGTCGACGTTGTTAGTACCAATCGCCGCACGCGCAAATTTTTGCATGACGTAGTTTGTTTCGTTACCCGTTCCGCGTGAGGAACCGGTAGTCTGAATGGCATCCGGGCCGTATTTCGCTTTGATCGCGTTCAGGCGATCGGCCACGTAATTCAGCGCTTCGTCCCAGGAGACGGATTCCAGCTTGCCGCCACGTTGGCGACGGATCATTGGGGTTTTCAGGCGTGGCGTCAGGATCTGGGTATCGTTAATAAAATCCCAGCCATAATAGCCTTTCAGACACAGGGTACCCTGGTTGGTTTTCCCCTGAGCCGCCTCTGCCCGGACGATTTTTCCGTTATCGACCACCAGGTTGATTTTGCAACCTGATGCGCAATACGGGCAAACCGTGACGACTTTTTTCATCGGTCTCGCTCCAGTTAATCAAATCGCGCATACGCGCTGTCGCCCTCAGTATGCATCTTTTATGCCACTTTTTTATTGTGGGCATTCCCTGATAATACGGCTGATTTTTGGACAAAACGCTGACGAAAAACAGGCTGTCGTCATATTTGACGTGTCGAAGGGAAAAACGGGTGACGTTGTTGGGAGGAGAACCGATCCCGGAGTCGGCGCTGGCGCGCCTCGTCCGGGCTACCTGATATTGGCACTCGTAGCCCGGCCGAGCAGCGCGACGCCGAGGCAGTTCCGGCCTACTTAACCGGCGCGGCCTGATAACCGCCGCCCAGCGTTTTAATCAGCTGAATCCCCTGCACTACGCGCTGGGTGTCGAGCATCAGCAGCGACATCTCTTCCGCCAGCACCGGCAGGCGCGCTTCGGTGGCTTGCAGTCGGCTGCCGAGCCCACGGCTGAAGGCGGCTTCGGCGGCGCTTTGGCTATAACGGGTGGCATCGACGCGTTCGGCCTGCATTGTGCGCTCATCGTTCAGCGTTTGCAGACGCGTACCGCCGATCGCCACGTCGCGAACGGCGTTAAGGACCGACTGGTTGTAGCGTTCAATCAGCATATTGCTGCCCGCGCGCGCGTTTTTCAGGTTGGCGTTCAATCGCCCGCCGTCGAACAGCGGCAGACGCAGGCCGGGGATGACGTTAATCTGCCGACTGGTGCTCTTGAACAGCTCGTCAATATGGATGGCGTCCAGCCCGAAGAAGACCTTGAGGTCGAAGCTTGGGTAGAACAGCGCCCGTGCTGCCTCCACCTGATCGAGCGAGGCCTGCACGTACCAGCGCATGGCCTGCAAATCTGGGCGGCGCGCGAGCAGATTGTAAGAGAGCATCGGCGGGATACCCACCTGCACCTGCGGCAGCACCGTTGGTTTTATCTCCGTCAGCTCGTTCGCCTCTGCGCCCATCAGCGCCCGCAGCGATTCGCGAGTCTCTTTGATTTGCCCTTTGACGGCGGCTATCTGCTTATCCACTGCCAGCATCTGCGCGCGCGCGCCGTGATAAGGCACTTTCGCCTCCAGCCCCTGCGCGACTTTGCTCTGGTGCGCTCGCACCGCGTAGTCAATGACGTCGTGGGTTTGCTGCAGCAGGTCGAGCATCTGGTCGTTCGCCTGAATACTGTAATAAAGCTGCGCTACGCCGGTCGACAGCGCCAGTTCTACCGCCGCCGTTTCGGCCAGCGCAGCGTTTTGCGCGCCAATGGCCGCCGAGACGGCAGAGCGGTGTACGCCCCATAGATCGAAATCCAACCCGGCCACCAGGCCGACGGTCGCTTCGGTGTAGTAAGGGCCGTCCATGCCCAGGCGCGGCGCGTCCAGGGCGTAGGGGCCGAGGAAGCCGTTGGCCGACGCGCGCTGGCGGTTAACCATCCCCAGCGCCGCCATCTGTAGCCGCGACCCGGCCTCGAGTAAATCGGCCTGCGACTGCACTTTCTCTTCGCGTAGCCGGGCTTCGGCTAGCGTGTGCGACCCGGTCAGCGTTTTTTCAATCAGCGCCGTGAGCTGTGGGTCATTAAACTGCTGCCACCACTGCGCCTGCGGCCAGCCCTGGCTGGCGAGATGGATATCGTCAGCCAGCGTTATCTGCCCCGGCTGCAGCTGTGAATGGGGGGCGGAATCGCTGCGGATTAGCGCGCAGCCGGAGAGCGTAGCGGTGCTGCTCAACAGGCTACACAGCAGGATGCGAAAAAGGGTTCGGGTCATGATGGGGTGGCTCCTTGCGCCTGTTCCCCGGCGCGTTCGGCCGGGGAGGTCCAATCGGGTAAACGGGCTATTTGCTGCGCGACGCGCTGTGCGGGTTCGCTCTGCTGCGGTGAGAGCGGCGGGGCGGAGGCGATACCCTGCGCCAGCGCGGCGGCATACTGCTCCAGCGCTTCGGCAAGCGCCGGTTCCGGTGCCTCAGCACCATCCCAGGCGTAGAGGATCTCGCGGCCCGAACGAATCACGCTCTGACAGTGAGCAAGATGGGTGGCTTGATGGGGTTCCAGCGCCACGCGCTCGCCCATCTCCTCACAGGCATTAAAGGCCGCGTGGCAGCCAATGCGCAGCTTGAGATAGTCACGCTGCGTTGCCGGAGATTGCTGCGGAAGGCGCAGCAGTTTGCCGAGCATCCCTAACGCACCAGCCTGCTTGTGCCGCAGAGGGACGGCTTCACTTTCCGGCCAGATAAAGGTGTAGATAACGGCGGAGACGGCGGTGCCAATCAGGATCCCGACGGCGCGATCGCGGATCTCCGCCAGATCGTAGGCCGGGCCATAAACGTTCTCGATCGTGGCAAGCGCGAAAGTGACGATCATCTGGGTGCCAATATAGGACGATCGTTCCGATCCGGTCGCTATCCAGGCGCCAAACAGGAAGATAGGCGCCAGTACGGCGAGCAGTTCAACGATGCCGTCCAGCCACGGCATAATGGCGATCGTCACCAGCAGCGCCAGCAGTGCGCCGGCCAGCGCGCCGCCGAAGCGCAGCGCCATTTTCTGGTAGGAAGAGCCGATGCTGGGATTGGCGACAATAATGCAGGTCAGCATACAGGTGTGAATGCCTTCCCAGTCGACGCCGGAATAGAAGATAAAGCAGATCAGGCAGGCCAGCAGCGTTTTGAGGGCATAACGCAGGTAGGCCGGGTTGGTAAAGGCATCCGCGACGAATGACGGCGCTTTGACGGCGGGCGATGGCGGCGTGTTGGGGTCCATCAGGCCAAGCTGGCGCAGCTGCTCGCAGAGATTCTCCAGCCCGCAGGCCTTTGCCGCTGCGCGTTCCTCGGCGCTGAGCTGCCATGCGCTTTGCCACGGTTTACCTTCGGTGATTGACTGCCGCAGTGAGAGGATTTCCGCCCTCAGCCGTGCGACGAACGCCGGGGCTGGCGCGGCAGTGGCGGCATCGTAGCGGTTCAGCGTGCTGTACAGATAGCTCACGGTATTGACGCCGTTTTGCCACCAGGCGCAGTGTGCTTTCCAGCCAGCATCATCGGCCATACAGAAAACATTCAGCTTTTGCAGCGCCAGAATTTCCCGCTCGACGTCGGTTTCCGCCCGCGGTGCGCCTTCGCCTGCCAGCCGTTTGAGGGCGTCATCCAGCCGGGCGCAGAGCGCTTCTCGCATCTGGCTTCCGGCACGGCTGGGGAACCACAACACGCCCATCAGCACCATCAGCAGCGTAGGGTACAGGCCCACCACGATGCACCACAGCGTCAGGCGCATCACCACTTCGGGATAGTCGAGCATGCCGGGAAAGCTCTGACCGTAAATGGCGACGATAGCCACCGCGAAGAAGACCAGCCCTAGCCGATGGGTGCGCATCATAAACATGCAGCCCAGCAGGATAAGGCTGGCGATGATAAGGCGCACCAGCGGGTAGCCGTAGGCCCATTTGTAGATCAGAAACAGGCTGCCAATCTCCAGCACCGTGGCGACGACAAACAGTATCGCCACGAATTTGGTGTAAAACGCGTTCGATTGAATGCCATAGAACAGCACCGCTAGCGAAACGGCGAGAAACGGGATTTCGAAGGTCATCGAGATAAGCACGACCAGCAGGCAGCCAATCCACAGCTGCAGCGTCTGTGACAACCGGCCGGGACGACGCTCGCTCAGCTCCTTATGGAAAAACGCCAGCAGCCTGACCAGCGGCAGCGGCAGGTAATGGAGCGCGTTCATTATTGTGACTCAAGGCTGGCAACCGCCGACGCGCCGATGCGGAACATGTCAGCGTCCGGGTTATCGACCATGATTTTCACCGGGAAGCGCTGGGCCACGCGCACCCAGTTGATGGAGCGGGAGACGCGCGGCAGGCCGCCGAGCACGATGCCGCCGTCGTCTGGCAGCACGCCGAAGCCAATGGAATCGACCTTGCCGGTAAACGTTTTGCCGCTGTCGCTCATCAGGCGCAGGGTGGCGGGGGAACCCGCGTGGATGTTGCTTAGCTCGGTTTCACGGAAGTTGGCAATCACGTACCAGTGGCGGGTGTCGATGAGGGTGAAAATAGGGCGCATGGCGGAGGCGAACTGCCCGATGGAGGTTTTCAGCGATACCACGCGGCCGTCGAACGGCGCGCGCACGGTGGCCATCTCGAGGTGCAGTTTAGTCAGCGCGATATCCGCTTCTACTGCCACACGCTGGGCGACCAGCGCATCCACGCCGCTGACGGCGCTGGCGGCCTGCTGCGCCTGCAGCAGCACGGCGTTGAGATCGGCTTCGCTGGCGCGCTGCGCGGTGCGCGCACGGTCAACGTCTTCCGCCGAGACAAAACCCTGCGATAGCAGCGGTTCGGTGCGGCGCAGCGTGTCGCTGGCGAGTTTAGCCGCTGCGCGCGCTTTGCCGACGGACGCCTCAACGGAGCCCGCCGCAAATTTTTGCGCATCGACGCTGCGCTGGGTCAGCATGATCTGTTTATCCAGCGCCGCCAGTGAGGCTTCGGCCTTTGCCAGATTGGCCTCATAAGGGCGAGGGTCGATGCGGAAAAGCAGATCGCCCTGCTTGACCTGCTGGTTATCGTGCACCGCCAGTTCAATAATGCGCCCGCTCACTTCCGGGACCACGTCGATAGTGTCGGCAGCGGCATAGGCATCGTTAGTTGAAGGCGCGCTATCAATACGCCAGATAACCCAGATCAGGACAATTAACGCGAGCAGCGTCAGCGCCAGGGCCGGTATTTTGTTGCGAAGAGTTTTATTCTGCGAGCTTTCCATGAGCGCATCTCAATGTGAGTTAGAAAAAGACCAGCCAGACCAGCATGGAGTAAAGAGCAAAGAGGGCGGTATAAATCACGCTGGCCAATGCCAATGAGGGGTATCGATTAAGGATAATTCGCCGTGAAATAAGCGTGAGGATAACGCCGATAATAAGACAGAACAGCCAGCCAGGGTAATAGGCGCCAATGACCGGGATGGCGGGGGATAACGAACACCCCGTCAGCCCTAGCGCAGGCATCAGCCAGGCCATTTTTTCTAGCGCTATCCTAATCCTGGATTTTATGATTTGCATAATAGAATACATCCTGTGTATTTCTAACAATATTTATGATGAATATAAAATAGCCATGAGAAGAGACAGTATGGCTATTTTTTCTCAGGAGAAAAATAGCTTTATTTTCCTATCGCATTCATAACTTATTTATATTTTATATTTCTTGTGGTCGTTATTATATTTATTATGAATTTGAATGCCGGCGGGCTTATTTTAGGCTTGTTTTGGTATCGTCTGCATCTCGCTGTTTGCTGGCTGAATTGAGATTCCTCCGCTACACCGATGGTGCACACTTGCATAACCTACCGCCAGCTCCCTGACGAGACTGGCCCTATGAAACGTTACCTCACCGCCGTATGCTTCTGCGCGCTGTCGCTGACCAGCCAGCTCGCGCATGCCGATATTATCGATGACGCCATTGGCAATATTCAGCAGGCGATCAACGATGCCTACAACCTGGGCAGCAGCGATCGCTCCAGCCGCGATCGGGATGACGACGATCGATCCTATAACGATCGCCGCAGTACGCAGAGCAGCCAGCAATATAACGATCGTCGTCGGCAGCTTGATGACCGCCGACGCCAGCTTGACGATCGCCAACGCCAGCTCGACCAGGAACGCCGTCAGCTGTCGGACGACGAGCAGCGCCTCGACGACGATTACGACCGTTAATCCAGGCGAATTTCCATACCGTCATAGCCTGCCTCAATGCCGGGCGGCAGCAGGTGGGTCATCATCCATTCATCAAACTGGTGGCTGATATGCGTCAGGATAACGCGCGGGCAGCGGATCTCGTCGTTAAGTACCTGAATCGTCGCCAGATCGCTATGGTTGCGCGGCGTCTGCTCCCGTGGAGCGTGGCTGCAATCAATCACCATCACCTGCGGGCGATTATTGCTTAAAAAGGTCAGCGTTTTCTCCGGCAGCCCGGCGGTATCCGAGAGCCAGGCAACGCGGCTATGCGGCGTTTCCAGCAGGTAGCCAAAGGTGAGCTTCGAGTGTTCGAGCGGTACGGGCGTGACCTGCAATCCCTGCAAATCAAAGACTACGAACGGTTCCACGGTGTGGCTGAAATCCAGCAGGCCGGGATGTTTGAACAGATCGTCACAGCCCTGTTCATCCGGCGGGCCGTAGACCGGAACGGTGTCACCCACGCCCCAGCGCAGCGGAAACAGCCCCTGCACGTGATCCATATGGTAGTGGGTGAGCAAAAACTGCTGAAAAGATCCGGCGGGCCAGCGATCGGTAAGATCGTGCAGCCCGGCGTCGATCAGGGTCACGGCATCGTTAAAGCGGACCACGCCGCTACAGGCTTTCCGCCGATACTGCGGGGCGCGTCGTGCCCGCATACAGGCCAGGCAGTCGCAGCCCCAGGCGGGCACGCCCTGCGCGCCGCCGGTACCGCTGAGGGTGAGGCTCAAACTCATACAGCATCCTCATAACGCTTTGGTGAAACGAACGTGGCTCGGGGCATAGCCTTCACGCTGATAAAAACGGTGGGCATCAAGACGTTTGACGCTGGTGGACAGCTCGGTCATCTCCGCGCCCGCATCGCGTGCGGTCTCTTCCGCCCACGCCAGCAGCTGGCTGCCAATGCCGGTGCCGCGCACCTGTGGCATCACCACCAGCTCCTGAATTTCGCCTATCCAGTTGGCGTGATGCAGGTGGAACTGCAAATGCAAACTCACCATGCCCACCACCTCGTCGTCGAGCAGCGCCAGCTGATAGTGCAGATTTCTATCCTGAAGATTGGCGGCGAAGCCGGTGTAAAAGGCGTCTCTGTCGTATTCGGCCTGTTTCAGCTCGCACATCAGCGCGTAAACGTCCTCGATGTCCTCGAAGGTGGCATGGCGTAGTTCACAGACAAGCATAGCGTGGCTCCTTTCTCCCCATCAGCATGAGGAGGGTCTCTACCGACTGTAGCAGACTGCCGTCATTGTTGAGCGTGTGGCACTCCGACGGCGTATAGCGCGCGGCGCGTTCCAGGCGGGCGGCAATCTCCACGCCGTTCTCCCGCCCGCGGGCGTGCAGCCGCTGGCGCAAGATCTCTGGTGAGACCTGCAGACAGACCGGCAGCAGCGCCTCAGTATAGCGGGCTTTGGCCTGGGCGAGATGGGCGCGTGAGCCGTTCACCACCACATCAAACCCGGCGTGCAGCCAGAGGTCAATTTCCACGCCCACGCCGTAGTACAGGCCGTTGGCGTGCCAGCTTAGCGCCAGCAGATTGTGCCCTGCGCGGGTGAAAAACTCCTGTTCGCTCAGCGCGATATGGTTTTCACACCCGGCGCTGGCCGGGCGGGTGATATAACGGTGTGCCACTAACAGCTGGGAAAGCTCCTGCTGGCGAAGCACTTCCAGCAGGCTGTCCTTCCCGGAGCCGGACGGCCCCATTAACCAGACCAGTTTTCCCTTCATCAGAACACCCTTTTTCCCTGACGCCAGACGTGGTCGATATGAATATGCTCGCCTTTGCGGTGCGCCAGCACCAGGTCGGCCCGTTTTCCTTCGGCAATCACTCCACGGTCGTGCAGATTCAGCGAGCGTGCCGGGTTGCGGGTCACCAGATGGATCGCCTGCGGCAGGGTGAAGGCGTTGTTATCGTCATCGGCGACGCGGAATGCCGCGTCCAGCAGGCTCGCCGGGTAATAGTCGGAGGAGAGAATATCCAGCAGCCCCAGCGCCGCCAGTTTGTGCGCTGCGACGTTGCCAGAGTGCGAGCCGCCGCGCACGATGTTCGGCGCGCCCATCAGCACGTTCATGCCGTGGCGACGCGAGGATTCCGCCGCTTCAAAGGTGGTGGGGAACTCGGCGATCACGCTGCCCAACTGGTGCGATTCAACCACGTGATCGTGGGTGGCATCGTCATGGCTTGCCAGCGCGATATTGCGCTCGCGGCACATCCCGGCAATCGCCGTACGGTTCGGCTGCGACCAGCGGGCTGCCAGTGCTAGCTGCTCTTCTTCGTACTGACGCATCTGCGCATCGGTCAGCGAGTATTTGCCCTGATAGTATTCACGGTACTTCTCACGGTTGGCGAACTGGCGCTGGCCCGGCGAATGGTCCATCAAGGAGACCAGCGATACCGGCTCGCGGCCCACCAGTTTTTCAAACAGCGGCAGGGTGGTGTGATGCGGCAACTCGCAGCGCAGATGCAGGCGGTGCTCGGCGCGGTTAACACCGCGCTTTTGCGTCTCCTCGATGGCGTTGATCATCTTTTCGAGGTTTTCCAGACGGTCGCCGCCGTCGCGCACATCGCCAATGGCGACCGCATCCAGCACGGTGGTGATGCCGCTGGCGACCATCAGCGCGTCGTGGCTGCTCATCGCCGAGTGGGCAGGCCAGTCAACCTTCGGGCGCGGGGTGAAGAATTTATCCAGATTATCGGTATGCAGTTCAATCAGCCCCGGCAGCAGCCAGCCGCCTTCGCCGTCCATCGCTTCGGGCAGGCGGCTCTGGCTTTCGGCAAAGGCGCGAATTTCGCCGTCCTGTACCTCAAGGGAACCGTGAACCACGTCGTTCTCAAGAACCAGCTTTACGTTATTGATAATCATGCGGGTGTACCCATTGGGTGGAGGCGGTCGGCGACCTGGTTGCGGACAGATTCGTCATGGAAAATGCCGACGATAGCCGCGCCGCGGGCTTTGGCTTCGGTAATCAGGCTAACCACGGCAGCGCTGTTTTTGGCGTCCAGCGAGGCGGTGGGTTCGTCGAGCAGCAAAATTGGGTAGTCGACGATAAAGCCACGGGCGATATTGACGCGCTGCTGTTCGCCGCCGGAAAAGGTCGACGGCGCGAGGTGCCACAGGCGCTCCGGCACGTTGAGGCGCGTCAGCAACTGAGCGGCTTTCGCGGCGCAGGCTTCACGGGGCACGCCGATGTTGAGCAGTGGCTGCATTACCACCTCCAGCGTGGAGATACGGGGGATCACGCGCAGAAACTGGCTGACCCAGCCGACGGTGGTCTTACGCACTTCCACCACTTTGCGCGCGGGGGCGCTGACCAGATCGACCCATTCGTCGCCATGTTTAATATGGATATGCCCTTCATCCGGCAGGTAGTTAGCATACAGCGAGCGCAGCAGGGTAGATTTACCGCTGCCGGAGTGGCCGTGCAGCACCACGCACTCCCCGGCGTTGACGGTGAGCGAGGCTTCGCGCAGCACCGGCAGCTGGACACCGTTTTGCTGGTGCAGAACAAAGGTTTTACTGACGTTTTCGACGCGGATCGCGTTCATTTTTTGCCTCTTTAACATTTGAGCCTCCCCGGTGTCGCGTTGCTCGGCCGGGCTACAAATTCGGAGTAGCCCGGCCAAGCGCAGCGCCGCCGGGAATGGCACCGAGGGTTAGTTCTGCAACACCGACGACACCAGCAGCTGGGTGTACGGATGGTGTGGATCGTCGAGCACCCGGTCGGTGAGCCCACTTTCCACCACCTGACCCTGCTTCATTACCAACAAACGGTCGGCGAGCAGGCGTGCAACGCCTAAATCATGGGTGACAATCACCACCGCCAGGTTCAGCTCCACCACCAGGCCGCGCAGCAGGTCGAGCAGGCGCGCCTGCACCGACACGTCCAGGCCGCCGGTAGGCTCATCCATAAACACCAGCTTCGGGTGGGTGACGAGGTTGCGGGCAATCTGCAGGCGCTGCTGCATCCCGCCGGAGAAGGTGGTCGGCAGGTCGTCGATGCGCGACGCCGGGATCTCCACTTCCTCCAGCCAGCGCTGGGCGGTGGCGCGGATATCGCCATAGTGGCGCGCGCCGGTAGCCATCAGTCGTTCGCCAATGTTGCCGCCCGCCGATACCTGACGACGCAGGCCGTCCATCGGATGCTGATGTACCACGCCCCACTCGGTGCGCAGCAGGCGACGACGGTCGGCTTCGGTCATCGCGTACAGCGAACTGTCCTGATAGCGAATTTCCCCTTCCTGCGGCGTCAGACGCGCCGAAATGGATTTCAGCAGCGTGGTTTTACCGGAGCCAGATTCGCCGACGATACCCAGCACTTCGCCCGGCCACAGGTCAAAGGAGACGTTGCTGAAGCCTTTGCCGGGCGCGTAGAGATGGGTCAGGCGGTCAACGGAGAGTAATGGTTGCGTCATGCGTTTTTTGCCTCGCTCTGTTGGCGGCAGAAATCGGTATCGGAGCAGACAAACATCCGTTTGCCGCTGTCATCGAGCACCACTTCATCGAGGTAGCTATGCTGCGACCCGCAGATGGCGCACGGCTCGTCCCAGCTCTGGATGGTGAACGGATGGTCGTCAAAATCGAGGCTCTCGACGCGGGTAAACGGCGGCACGGCGTAGATGCGTTTTTCGCGCCCGGCACCGAACAGCTGCAGCGCGGGCATCATGTCCATCTTCGGGTTATCGAATTTCGGGATCGGCGACGGGTCCATCACGTAGCGGCCGTTCACCTTCACCGGGTAGGCGTAGGTGGTGGCGATATGGCCGAAGCGGGCGATATCTTCATACAGCTTCACCTGCATTACGCCGTACTCTTCCAGCGCGTGCATGGTGCGGGTCTCGGTTTCGCGTGGTTCGATAAAACGCAGCGGCTCGGGGATCGGCACCTGGAAGATCAGGATCTGATCCTCAACCAGCGGCGTTTCCGGGATCCGGTGACGCGTCTGGATCAAGGTGGCGTCTTCGGTGCGTTCGGTGGTGTTCACCCCGGTCACGCGCTGGAAGAACTGGCGAATCGACACGGCGTTGGTGGTGTCGTCCGCGCCCTGGTCAATCACCTTGAGCACGTCCGCTTCGCCAATCACGCTGGCGGTCAGCTGGATCCCGCCGGTGCCCCAGCCGTACGGCATCGGCATTTCGCGGCCGCCGAACGGCACCTGATAGCCGGGGATCGCCACCGCTTTGAGGATGGCGCGGCGGATCATGCGCTTGGTCTGCTCATCGAGATAAGCGAAGTTATAGCCGCTGAGATTAGTCATTTTTCTGCTCCCGTTGCAGGCGTTTCAACAGTTCCAGTTCGGCCTGGAAATCGACGTAGTGGGGGAGTTTCAGGTGCGAGACGAAACCGGCGGCTTCAACGTTATCGGCGTGGGCGAGGACAAACTCTTCGTCCTGCGCCGGGCCGACGGCGTGCTCGTCATAGTCTGGCGCCTGCAATGCGCGGTCGACCAGCGCCATTGCCATGGCCTTGCGCTCGCTCATGCCGAACACCAGGCCGTAGCCGCGGGTGAAGTGCGGCGGTTCGTCCGCTGGGTCAACGAAGCCGTTGACCATTTCGCATTCGGTCATCAGCAGTTCGCCGACGTTCACCGCAAAACCCAGCTCTTCGGGCACAATTTCGACATCAATATGGCCGCTGCGAATTTCCCCGGCGAACGGGTGGTTGCGCCCGTAGCCGCGCTGGGTGGAGTAGGCCAGCGCCAGCAGGTAGCCTTCGTCGCCACGCATCAGCTGCTGTAAGCGAGAGGAGCGTGAGCAGGGGTAGACCGGCGGCGTGCGGGTGATGTCATCCGGCGTGGCGCCGTTATCCTCTTCCGCTTTCGCCAGCCCCTGGTGTGCCAGCAGGCTGAAGACGTGTGGCGCGGCAGACTGCTCACCGTCGTCGGTTTTTAGGGTTGGCGCTTCGCCGTTCGCCAGCAGCGTAAAGTCCAGCAGGCGGTGGGTGTAGTCGTAGGTGGGGCCAAGCAGCTGGCCGCCGGGTACGTCTTTATAAACGGCGGAGATGCGGCGCTCCAGGCGCATGCGGCTGGTTTCCAGCGGCTCGCTCACCGCCAGCTTGGCAAGCGTAGTGCGGTAGGCGCGCAGCAGAAAAATCGCTTCAACGTTATCGCCGCTCGCCTGCTTCAGCGCCAGCGCGGCCAGTTCGCGGTCGGCGATGCCGCCTTCGGTCATCACCCGGTCCACCGCCAGGTTAAGCTGCTGTTCAATCTGGGCGACGCTGAGCTCCGGCAGCGCGGTGTCGCCCCGGCGTCGATGTTCCTGTAGCGCGTGGGCGGCGGCTATCGCCTTCTCGCCCCCTTTGACGGCAACGTACATATCAGCAAACCTCGACGTGAGTGGTGCGCGGAATGGCCAGCAGACGCTCGCCGCAGGTGAGGATCAGATCCACGCCGAGCGGGAACGGGTGCGGGCGTTCGGTCAGTTCATGCAGAATGCAGTTCGGCAGCTGCGGGGCGATCATCCGCTCTTCGGCGATGCCCGCACCGGTCAGGCGCAGCATGCGGCCGCCGCTGAGGCTTGAGACCTGCACAATCAGCGTGGCGCTGGTTTCCGGCGCGACGGCGCTGCCTTCGCACAGGGCGTTCAGCTGTTCGCTGCTGATGGTGTCGCTTGAGACGGCAAAGGTTGCCTGCTGCGGCTGCTCAACCAGCGGCGCGTTGGTGTGAAAGCGCAGGCTCTGGCTGACGATATCGTTAAGCAGTGCGTTGGATAGCCACACCGGCGTGTCGTTGTCGGCAAGGGTCAGCAGCACGCTGGTGGTGGCGACGTTCAGCGGCTGCCAGCCGTGCTTGAGCTGGTGCAGCGCGACGATCACGCCCGGCTCGCTCATGGCTTTTAACAGGCGACGAAAGCTGTGCTGGTCATCCTGCACGGGAAGGGTAAAAGCGGTTTCCAGGGTCATGCGTTATCTCCGCGAACCAGCGTAAAGAAGTCGACCCGGCTGGCGTTGATTTCAGCCTGACGTGCGGCAATGCGCGCGGTACGGTCGGCTTCCAGCGGGGTAATCAGGGTTTCTAATAAGGTTTGAAAATGGGTTGGCTGCTGCATCAGCGCATCAATCACCGCGCAGCGCTCGGCGTGCGGTTTGTCGCGCCCCAGCACCCAGCTGTAGCCTACGGTACCGTTGCTCAAACGCACGGCGGCGCGAGTTAAGGTGGCATCGCCAGCAAAAAAACGTTCTCCGGTGCCGCCCATGCGGCCCTGGAGTTGGACCAGACCGGTTTCCGGGGCACGGATCGTTTCGTAGTCGGCGGTAATGTTCAGGGCGACCATTTTCTCCGCCAGATTGGCGGGGTCGCTGTGGGACAGCACCGACATCCAGTGCTGACGAGTCGCGGTATCGAGGTGCATTCAGTGCTCCATAATAAATTCGATCATGTCGGCGCGGGTCAGGCTGACGGAGTACTCCATCGCCTGGTCATCGCCTTCACGATGGTTCAGGGTGCGCACGCACAGCAGGGGCGCCATATTGGGAATTTCTAAGCGTTGGCTCTCTTTGGCCTGTGCCCGGCGTGCGCTGATACGGGTCTGGCTGCGTTTGAGCGCAATGCCGGTTTGCTCACGCAGGAAGTCATGCAGCGAACCGCTGCTGAAGTTTTGCAGCGTGGGCCAGAGCGTGAGGTCGGCGAAGTAGTGGTCGATAAGGCACAGCGCCACGCCGTTGACCCGGCGCAGGGTGCGCAGGTGAATCACGTTGTCGCCTTCGGTAATGCCCAGCGCTTCGGCTATATGGCTGGAGGCCGGGCGCAGCACCGACAGCAGCTTTTCGCTGGTGGGATGGCTGCCCTGGTCGAGCAGATTCTGGCTAAAGCGCGCCTGGGCGTTCAGCGGGTAGTCGAACGGGCGCATCAGCACCAGCAC
Source organism: Kluyvera sichuanensis (assembly GCF_014218705.1). Classification (GTDB taxonomy): domain Bacteria; phylum Pseudomonadota; class Gammaproteobacteria; order Enterobacterales; family Enterobacteriaceae; genus Kluyvera; species Kluyvera sichuanensis. The sequence goes on from NZ_JABBJF010000012.1 coordinate 94,262, forward strand.
GCCAACTCCCTGACGGCGCTGAACCCAGCCTTTCTCTACCAGTTGGTCGATGGCGCGGCGCAGGGTATGACGGTTCACTTCAAAGCGCGCCGCCAACTGATGCTCGGCGGGCAGGTAGTCGCCACAGCGGTAGTTCTGGCGCAGCTCCTGTTCCAGACGAGCCGCAATCTCTTGATAACGCGTCGGATAACTGGTCGGATGTGTAGACAAGTGCATAGCCAACAAGACCTCGCTAATCAGATGAAGTGCTTACGCAAACGCTGAGAGAGGAAATCCAACAGGCTGACGGTGACGATGATGAGGACCATCAGCGCACAGGTTTGCTGGAACTGGAAACCGCGAATCGCCTCCCACAGCGTCACGCCGATGCCGCCTGCGCCCACCATCCCGACCACCGTAGCGGAGCGGACGTTGGACTCGAAACGGTAGAGCGAGTAGGAGATTAAGAGCGGCATGACCTGCGGCAGTACGCCGTAGAGGATCTCTTCAATTTTGTTCGCCCCGGTGGCGCGGATACCTTCAACCGGGCCGGGTTCAATGGCTTCCACTGCTTCGGAAAGCAGCTTGGAGAGGACGCCAGTGGTGTGGATAAACAGCGCCAGTACCCCGGCAAACGGGCCTAAACCGACGGCAACCACGAACAGCATGGCGAAGACCATTTCGTTGATGGCGCGACAGGCGTCCATCAGGCGGCGCATTGGTTGGTAAACCCACCACGGCACCAGGTTTTCGGCGCTCATCAGGCCACAGGGAATGGATAGCACCACCGCCAGCGCGGTACCCCAGACGGCGATTTGCAGGGTCACGGCCATCTCGCTGAGATAGTCCTGCCACTGGCTAAAATCCGGCGGGAAGAAGTCGGCGGCGAAGGTCGCCATGTTGCCCGCGTCTTTGAACAGCGTGACCGGGTTCATTTCCGCCCCTTTCCAGGAGACGACAAGCACTGCCAGCAGGATGGCCCAGCTGATCAGCGAGAACCAACTGCGCTTGGGCGGGGGAACGGTGATGGTGTGTTGCATGGTTGAGCTCCGGGTTTCCTGAGTTCCCTCGCCCCTTTGGGGAGAGGGTTAGGGTGAGGGGGTCAGCTCAGTGCCGATTTCCCCTCACCCCGGCCCTCTCCCTGAGGGAGAGGGGGAAAGGGTTACTGCACCGCTTTGGTGACCGACGTCATCGCGCCAATTGCCGCCGTGGTACGGTCAAGGTCGCTCAGACGCGCCTGGATCTCGGCGGTTTTAGTGGCCTTTTCCGCGTCGTTCAGCGTGCCGTTGCCCTTCACGGTCTGCATCTCTTTAAACAGCGTCAGCTGGCGAATCGGCAGCAGTTGCAGGTCGCTGGAGGCGCGGAACGGCGCCCAGCCCAGACGTTCCAGCACCGCTTTCTGTTCCGGCGTTTTGCCGTAGTTCATAAAGAAGCTGTACACCTTGTCCTTGGTGGATTCAGACAGGTTTTTACGCCACACAATCGGGTCGCCTGGGATCAGCGGTGACTTCCAGATAACCTTCAGCGCTTTCAGCTTGTCCGGCGCGGAGACCTTCAGCTTGTCGAGGTTTTCGGTGTTGTTGGTGGCGACATCCACCTGCTTGTTGGCAACGGCCAGGGCGTTGGTTTCATGGCTGGCGTTAACCGTGCGCTTAAAGTCGCTGGCGGAGGCGTTGTTCTTGGCGAAGACGTAGTAGCCAGGGACCAGGAAACCGGAGGTGGAGTTCGGGTCACCGTTGCCGAAGGTCAGCTCTTTACGTTTGGCGAGCAGGTCGTTGAGGTTGTTGATTGGGCTGTCTTTGTTGACGATCAGCACGCTCCAGTAGCCTGGGGAGCCGTCGGCGGCGACGGTCTGAGCGAATACCTGACCGTTGGCGCGGTCCACCGCTTCCATGGCGGAGAGGTTGCCGTACCAGGCGATATCGACCTTGTTAAAGCGCATCCCCTGGATGATCCCCGCGTAGTCCGGTGCGAAGAAGGCGTTGACCTTCACGCCCAGCGACTTTTCCATATCCTTCAGGAACGGTTCCCATTGCGGCTTTAAGTTCTGCTGTGATTCCGTCGAAATAATGCCGAAGTTCAGCGCTTTTTCCTGCTCTTCCGCGTGGGCTGGGGTTAACAGGGTGCTGAGGCTAAACATGCTGGTAAAGGCCAGCGCGGCAACGGCTTTATAACTCATTTCCATTCCTCATTGTGGGGACGTTAAGCAGCCTGCGCGTTCTCTTCGACGCGATTAATGCTGCGGTAGAGATGGTCAAATCGTTCGTTATCAAACTGCTGGCTGCTGCCGTCATAGAACACGTGTCCCTGACGCAGCGCGATGATGCGTTCGCAGTAGCGCAGCGCATAATCGACCTGGTGCAGCGTCACCACGACGGTGATGCCGTCGGTCTGGTTAATGTCGCGCAGCGTGTCCATCACGATGCGCGCGGATTCCGGGTCCAGCGAGGCGATAGGCTCATCGGCAAGGATCACCTTCGCCTGCTGCATCAGCGCACGGGCAATCGCCACGCGCTGCTGCTGGCCGCCGGAGAGGGTCGAAACGCGCTGGTGGGCCATGTGTGCCATGCCTACGCGGGTTAACGCCTGCAGGGCGCGTTGCTTCTGATCGCGGGTGAACCAGCTAAAGCAGGTACGCCAGAACGGCGTGCTGCCGAGCGCGCCAATCAGCACGTTCTCCATCACGCTCAGACGGTTAACGAGGTTGAACTGCTGGAAGATGTAGCCGGTGTGGGCGCGGCTTTTGCGGATATCACGGGCCAGACGGCCCGACTGCTGCACGGTGTTACCCAGCAGTTCGATGCGGCTGCCCGGCGTTTTATCGCCGACGATAAGGCCGCTCAGATGACGTAAAAGGGTGGATTTGCCAGAACCAGATGGGCCAAGCAAAGCCACCATCTCACCAGCGTGGACGTTCAAATCAATGGCGTGGAGTACCTGTTGCTGATTGAACGTTTTGTTGAGCTTTTCAACGCGAATAATCGTTTGCATGCTGAGACCCTCATTTAAGGTGGCCTCATCGTGGCGAATTAATGTGACATTTGGGTTAAGAGATAGTTACTTGAAGATGAATAATTGACCGGGATTTGATGACAGCGCGGGAGGCCGTGGCCTCCCGCGTGGTTAGAGCGTGGGCGCTTGTTGTTTGACCACGTTAATCATCCACGGCACGCCGTAGCGGTCGATGACGCGGCCGAAGCCGTGCGCCCAGAAGGTCTCCTGCCAGGCCATTTCAACCTTGCCGTTGGCGGCGAGATTGTCGAACCAGCGTTTACCCTCTTTTACGTCCTGGGTGTCGAGCACCAGCGTAAAGCCAGCGTAGTTAACGGCATCCGGCGAGGTGCCGTCGCTCATCATGATATCGCTGCCCGCGATGTGGACGTTGGCGTGGGCGATGGCGCTATCGGGAAACTTCAGGCCGGACGGGCAGCCGCCTTCTTCATCCATGGCGGAGGGCGGCATTTCGCCGAAGGTGATTTTGTAGCGCAGTTCCGCACCCAGCGCCTGCTGATAATAGGCAATGGCATCGGCACAGTTTCCGGAAAAGGCGAGATAGGGGCTTAACGGCATGATCGTTACCTCAGGTAAGAAGTGCTCATTAAGTGTAGTGCGTGTCGGTTCTGGGGGCGAAGCGGGGCGGGGGGCGTATTGCCGGATAAGCGAAGCGCCATCCGGCAAGACTACGTGTTAAATCAGTTCTTTTTCACAAACTCAGATTTCAGCTTCATCTGGCCGAAACCGTCGATTTTGCAATCGATGTTGTGGTCGCCTTCCACCAGGCGGATGTTCTTCACTTTGGTGCCGATTTTCAGCATCGAAGAACTGCCTTTGACCTTCAGGTCTTTAATCACGGTGACGCTGTCGCCGTCGACCAGCAGGTTGCCGTTGGCATCTTTGACGATCAGTTCGTCGCCGTCGTGTGCCGGTTCAGCATCGTTCCACTCATGCGCGCACTCCGGGCAGATGAACATGCCGTTGTCTTCGTAGGTGTATTCGGAGTTGCATTGTGGGCAGTGGGGTAATGACATGGATATATCCTCAAAAGTGCAGTGCGAAAGGCAAAGGCCTGTAAAACGGCAAATCGCCGAAAATAGCCCTGATTATACAATAAAACCCTGCAATTGTCGGTGGTATCCAGGAATTGGTTGACGAATGGTTAGAAAACGAGGGGTGGGTTTCCCCCTCTCCCTTGTAGGGAGAGGGCCGGGGTGAGGGTACAGCGGGCGCATTTCCCCTCACCCTAACCCTCTCCCCCAGGGGGAGAGGGGACCGATTAGTGGTGCGCGGGCTGTGGTGCCGTTTCTGGTTTATTTTCTGCGGATTGCGGTGCGCCATAACGTTTGGCGTACAGCGCGGTAATAATCGGTACCAGAATCGCGGTGACAATCACGCTGGCGGCGACCAGTGCCGTAGCGGATGCCGCAACCGGGGCAAACGACGGGTTAATCTGTGCAATGATAACCGGGTTCGCCACGGCAGCACCGGCTGCAGAAGAGGCGGCAACGCCTGCGGTACCATTACCACCGCCAATCACGCGGTCAGCAATAATCAGTGGAATACCGGTGATAACGATAACCGCCACGCCCAGTACGATACCCAGCAGGCCGGTGTCGAGGATCACTTTCAGGTTGATGGTGTTACCCAGCGCGAAGCCGAAGAACGGAATCAGGACCGGCGTGGCTTTGCTGAAGAACGCACGCAGGTCGTGGTCCAGGTTGCCGAGGGTGAAGCCAATCAGGAATGGCAACACGGCGCCGATAAAGTGGTGCGGCTCAAAGGAGGCCAGGCCTGCGGAACCGAGGATCACCATGGTCATCAGCGGGCCGGATTCCAGCGACATCAGCACGAACGCACCGGACTCTTCTTTGGTGCCGTACTGGTTCATCAGGCTGGCGTACAGGCCGCCGTTGGTCATATCCATGGCTGAAACGATCGCCAGCACGGAGAGGCCAGCAAAGAAACCGGTCTGAATACCTGTGTCAGGAATAAAGGATGCCGCAATCATGGCAACGACCCAGGCGACGGCGATTTTGGTCAGCACCAGCGTGCCGGATTTGCGTAATACCGTGCCGGTAGCGCGTAAATCAATGGATGCCCCAATACAGAAGAACCACACCGCCAGAATCGGTACCGTTCCGCCAATCATACCTTTCGTGAAAGAGCCGAAATATTCACCGGTTGTTGGGGCCAGGGTATTTAATACCGCGCCTAACAGTAACGGGATAAGCATCATCCCGCCAGGGATTCGTTCCATTGTTGCTTTGATTTTCATGTGACATCCTCGCTTCGTATCGCCCAGGCGACAGAAGAGGTTAAGTATAATAATTTCAGTGTGTTATATGGCTATCATCTGGTGTTCTTATGTCAGTCAGCTTTCGTGTTAAGGGAAACTTATCGACATATTTAACGCTGTTTCGGAAGTTATAATGCATTTGTAGAAATGATGATTCAATTAAAATAAAACAGTGTTTTATATATATAGATCACATATTTCAAATGTTGACATTGAGCGCACCTAAAAGATAAAAACGGTGTGAAGTGAATGTGAAAAATTCTGAAAAAACTCTTTTCGAAATTGAGGTGAAAAAACATCGCGAAGCATGCGGTGGGTCTAGCGTTGAGCGGGAAATGAGCAGGTAAATGTGAGCGGAATATTTCGCTTTGGTAGCATGATTCAATCTTTTGTTAAGTTGATCACAATATTAATCGCTGTTAGGGTAAATAGGATTGTCCCTCAAACGGTCATTTTCCGAGGGGCGGCTTTTTAACTGACTCGCCAGCAGGCCCAACAGGTTTGATTGTCCGCAAACATCGACTCACGCAGACATGCAAACCTGCTACGCTTGGATAAACGGAACCAGCATCTCCACGGTTCCCTTTACGCATCCTCGCAAACACATCGTGTGTTTGTCGCCACTGGGTGTGCGTTCAAGGCGAAATTGAACGAGGAAAACCATGCTTAAAAGGAAAAAAGTAAAACCGATCACGATTCGTGACGTCACTATCATCGACGATGCCAAGCTGCGCAAAGCGATTACCGCGGCTTCACTGGGTAACGCGATGGAGTGGTTTGACTTCGGGGTTTATGGGTTTGTGGCCTATGCGCTGGGTAAAGTCTTCTTCCCGGATGCCGACCCCAGCGTGCAGATGATTGCCGCATTGGGTACCTTCTCCGTTCCCTTCCTGATTCGTCCACTGGGCGGTCTGTTCTTCGGGATGCTGGGGGATAAATACGGCCGCCAGAAGATTCTCTCCATCACCATTATTATTATGTCGCTCAGTACATTCTGTATTGGTCTTATTCCTTCGTACGAGACTATCGGTATTTGGGCACCGATCCTGCTGCTGCTGTGTAAAATGGCGCAGGGCTTCTCGGTCGGCGGTGAATATACCGGGGCGTCTATCTTTGTCGCTGAATACTCTCCTGACCGTAAGCGCGGTTTCATGGGCAGCTGGCTGGACTTCGGTTCGATTGCCGGGTTCGTGATGGGTGCGGGTCTGGTGGTACTGCTCTCTACTGCGGTGGGTGAGGCGAACTTCCTTGAGTGGGGTTGGCGTATTCCGTTCTTCGTTGCGCTGCCGTTAGGGATTATCGGCCTCTATCTGCGTCATGCGTTAGAAGAGACCCCGGCGTTCCAGCAGCACGTCGATAAGCTGGAGCAGGGCGATCGTCAGGGTCTGCAGGATGGACCAAAGGTATCGTTTAAAGAGATTGCCACCAAGCACTGGCGTAGCCTGCTGGCATGTATCGGTCTGGTTATCTCCACCAACGTGACCTACTACATGCTGCTGACCTACATGCCGAGCTACCTGTCGCATAACCTGCACTACTCGGAAGACCACGGTGTGCTGATTATCATCGCCATTATGATCGGTATGCTGTTCGTGCAGCCGGTGATGGGTCTGCTGAGCGACCGATTTGGTCGTCGTCCGTTTATCGTGGTGGGTAGCATTGCGCTGCTGGTGTTCTCGATTCCGGCCTTCGTGCTGATTAACAGCAACTCGATTGGTCTGATTTTCTCCGGCCTGCTGCTGCTGGCGGTGATCCTGAACTGCTTCACCGGGGTGATGGCGTCGTCGTTACCGGCGATGTTCCCAACCCATATCCGCTACAGCGCGCTGGCGAGTGCCTTTAACATCTCGGTGCTGGTTGCCGGTGTAACGCCGACGCTGGCCGCCTGGCTGGTGGAGTCAACGCAGAACCTGATGATGCCGGCTTACTATCTGATGGTGGTGGCGGTAATCGGCCTGATGACCGGTGTGATGATGAAAGAGACCGCCAACCGGCCGCTGAAAGGCGCAACGCCTGCGGCATCGGATATGGCCGAAGCGAAGGAGATCCTTCAGGAGCATCACGACCATATCGAGCATAAGATTGAAGATATCGATGCCGAGATTGCCGCGCTGCAGGAGAAACGCTCGCAGCTGGTGATGCAGCATCCGAAAATTAACGAGTAGGCCGTGCCCGATCCCAGGGTCGGCGTAAGCACCGAAACATACCAATAAAAAACCCGGCTGATGACGCCGGGTTTTTTGTGCTTATCGTTCGCGGAACGCTTCGGCTTTGGCCCTCAGAATCGGCTTCAGCAAATAGGCCAGAATGGTTTTCTTGCCGGTAATAATATCCACCGATGCCACCATCCCCGGAATAATAATCAGCGGTTTTTCATCGCTGCCGAGGTGGTTTTTCTCCGTACGCAGACGAATAACATAGAAGCTCTTGCCGTCTTTGTCCGTCACCGTATCCGGGCTGATTTGCTCCAGCTTAGCCTTCAGGCCGCCATAGATGGTGAAGTCGTAGGCGGTGAACTTGACCATCGCTTCCTGTCCTGGGCGCAGGAAAGCGATATCCTGCGGGCGAATTTTGGCTTCAATCAGCAGCGTATCATCCAGCGGGACAATCTCGACCAGGTCGTTGCCCGGCTGGATAACGCCGCCGATGGTGTTGACCATCAGTTGCTGGACGATGCCGCGTACCGGTGAAGTGACCAGCGTACGGTTAACCCGGTCCTCGATGGCCTTGCCGGTGGCGGTGAGCTTGCTGAGTTCGGTGCGGGCTTCGTTGAGCTGGGACAGCGCTTCACTGCGATAGCGGCCGCGCGTCTCACCCATTTTACTTTCAATCTCTTTAATCGCCGCCTGGGCTCTTGGCACTGACAGCGTGACCGACTCCAGCTGCCCGCGGGTTTCCACCTCGGAGCGGCGCAGGCGCAGTACCTCGACCTTCGAGATGGCCCCTTTGGCAACCAGCGGTTCAGACATGCTGATTTCCTGTTGCAGCAGCCCCAGGCTACGGCGGTACTGCTCGCCTTTGGCCTGGTAATCCAGCAGCTCCTGTTTCTTCTGCACCAGTTGCTCATCGAGGCCTGATAACTCGCTCTGAATCCGTTTGTTCACGCTGGCAAAGAGCTCCATTTCGCCGTTAGCGATATCCGGCGACTTCTCCACAATATCGGGTGACAGGGTGAGGGTTTCTTTGTCATCCAGCTGTGCGGTCAGGCGTTGAATACGCGCCTCCAGCGCCAATCGGTCGGCCTCGGACTCCCCGGCGTTAGAACGAAAGCGGGTATCGTCGAGACGCAACAACGGCGCGCCTGCTTTGACGACTTCCCCTTCGTGCACGAACACTTCAGCGACAATTCCCCCTTCCAGGTTCTGGATTTTTTGCAGACGGGAAGAGGGAATCGCTTTGCCGTCGCCGCGCGTCACTTCGTCGATTTCGGCCAGCGATGCCCAGGCAATCATGATGATAAAGAAGCCGAGGATCGCCCACAGGGTGATACGCACCACGCGCGGAGAGTCATCGAGTAGCGCTTTGTTCACCTCGTTTGAGGTGAGCGTTGAGGCGTTTCTGTCGCCAAAAAGCCACTTCATCATTCGGTTAACGTTGCGCATGAATTTGTCCCTTCTTCAGTGCGGTCATGACGCTTTCTTTCGGACCATCCGCGATGATTTTGCCGTTATCGAGGATAATCAGGCGATCAACCAGCGTCAGCAGTGAGGCGCGGTGGGTGACCAGCAGCAGCGTTTTATTGCTCACGAGCGGCGTTAGCGCTTTTTTAATCAAATCTTCGCTGGTGTTGTCCATCGAACTGGTGGGTTCGTCCATCAGGAGCACCGGCGGGTCGAGCAGCAGCGCCCGCGCCAGCGCGACGGCCTGACGCTGGCCGCCGGAAAGATTCATCCCGCGTTCCCCAACCTGCATGTTGTAGCCGGAAGGGTGGCGACGGGCGAACTCATGTACGCCAGCCAGCGTGGCCGCGCGCAGCATCGTCTCTTCATCAACGTAGCTGGCGCCGCTCAACAGGTTATCGCGCAGCGTACCGCTGAACAGGTGGATATCCTGCGGTGCGTAGCCGATGTTATGCCGGACATCGTGGACGTCGAGCTGGCGGGCATCAATGCCGTCAATCAGGATGGTGCCCTCATCTGGCTGGTAGAAACCAACCAGCAGCTTCGCCAGCGAGCTTTTGCCGGAACCGCTACGGCCGATAATCCCCACCTTCTCGCCCGGCTCAATTTTGAGCGAAATGCCGTTTAACGACATGTACTGGTTTTGCGGGTAGTGGAAGGTCACGTCGCGGAACTCGATAGCGCCAGACAGCGTTTCACGCTTTAGCGGCACTTCGTCCTCCTGCACTTCCTGGTCAAGATCCATCATGCGGTCGATGGTGGCCTTGGTCATTTTGGCGCGCTGGTAGCGGGTTATCAGGCTGCAAAGTTGGCCAATGGGCATCATGGCACGGCGATTGAGCAGGTAGCAGGCGATCAGGCCGCCCATACTGAGGTTACCGGCAATAATGCTGTACACGCCCACAACAATCATCACGACGCCGGCAATTTTCTGGATCCATGCCGTCAAGTTGACTGCAAGATAGGAGAGCGATTTAACCCGCAGCTCCAGCTTGCTCAACTGGCCGATAATCTGTTCCCACTGATACTGACGTTCGCTTTGCGCGTTGTTGACCTTAATCGCGTCCAGGCCGGTAATCGTCTCAACCAGCATGGCCTGACGTTCAGTGGAGAGGCGATAGGTTTTTTGCACCTGTTCCAGCAGCGGACGCTGGAGCATCCAGTTAATGCCCAGCGCAATCGGATAACAGAGCAGCGGAATCAGGGCGAGTGGGCCGCCAATAATAGCGATAACCAATAAAATCAATAAGGTAAACGGGAAGTCGATGAGCGCCGTCAGGGTGAATGACGAGAGGAAATCGCGTACCGACTGATACTCCTGGAACTGCTGCGTAAAGCCGCCAACTCGCTGTGGCCGCTCTTTCATCTTCATGCCCAGCAGGCGTTCAAACAGCGCTGCCGAAACGATGAGATCGGTCTTTTTCCCCGCGATATCAAGACAAATACCGCGTAATACCTTCAAAATAAGATCAAACACAAAGGCGATTGAGATGCCGATTGCCAGCACCCAGAGCGTGGCGGTGGCCTGGTTTGGCACCACGCGATCGTAGACGTTCATCACGAACAGCGGCGTCGCAATCGCGATCACGTTGATGATAAAACTGGCGACAACCGAATCCAGGTAAAGGAATTTCGACAGTTTTAACGTGTCTTTAAACCAGGAGCGGGTACGTGGAATCGTTGCCGTCGGTTGGCGGTCGTATTCGTGTCCTGGCTGGATAAAAATGGTTTTCCCGCTGTAGTTTTCTGCCAGCGCTTCACGCTCAAGCACTATTTCACCGCCTTCCGTTTCGGTTGTCAGAAGACGGGCGCGCTGCTGGTCGTCCCATCCGATCAGCACGGCGGCCTGATCGTTTTTGAGGAGTACGATAGCGGGTAGCGAAATGGCGGTGATTTTTTCCAGCGGCCGCTGCAGTACGCGTGCTTTTAGCCCCGCGCGTTTCGCCGCGCGTGGGAATGCGCTGAGCGTAAGTCGATGTTCATCCAGCGGCAAACCGCCGGTTAATACGTTGCGACTGGTCACGATGTTGTGCAACTGGCAGACGATCATCAGTGAATCGAGCAGGGGATCGTCATGATGTTGCCGCGGATCGTGCCTGATGGTGTTATCAGCAGAAGCAGTCACTTGCTCAAGTGGATCAGTATAAGACGCCATAGTCAGACCTTATATACCAGCGAATAAAACTCGCACAGGCTGAAGAGTATAAGGGGTTACCTCACCGTAAAGTAAGATAACCCGCAGGCCCAAAATCGATTATTTCAGTTCGGGTAAGTTGTTGTGTGCCGTCTGCTGCTCATCCACCGGCTGTGCGGCCGTTGGCGCCTGAATATTCAGCTGTTTTAGCAGATCGCCAATTCGGGCGTTGATGCGGTAGGTGGTGAACATCTCCACAAACTGCATTTCGACGTAGCGGCGCTGGGCGGTGAACACTTCGTTTTCGCTGTCCAGCATATCCAGCAGACTACGCTCACCGATGCTGAACTGCTCCTGATATGCGGTGCGCACCACGGCACTGCGATCGGCGTAATCTTTGGCGATCGGCACCTGCTGTTTGGCGTTCTGCCAGGCGTTCCAGGACAGACGCAGCTCCTCATCCAACTGGCGAAGGGCGTTGCGTTTGACGTCCTGCGCTTCCTGCATTTTATAGGCATAAGATGACAGCTGTGCTTTATCGCTGCCGCCGTTAAACAGGTTGTAGTTCATGCGAACCATCGCCTGCCACTCCTGATCGTGACCACGCGTACCGTCGGTGTTGTTATCCATGCGGCGGCCGAGGTCGACATCCACGCTCGGGTAGAAGCGGGATTTCGCGGCTTCATACTGCTGACGGGTGGCTTCAACATCTGCATCGGCCTGCTTGAGCAGCGGGCTGTTTTCCAGCATCTGCTTACGGGCTTCAGCCTGAGAGCCTGGAACTTTGGTCGTCATCGGCATTGACAGGCCGCTCGCCTCTTTACCGACCACGCTGTAGTAGTTGGCCTGGGCATCTTCGAGGTTGGTTTGTTCGGTCAGCAGGTTGTTTTTCGCCTGCGCCAGACGCGCCTGCGCCTGCTCATAGTCAGCCTTACGGCCTACGCCCTGTTCGGTGCGCAGGCGAATTTGGTCAAAAACGCGTTCGTGGTTTTTCAGGTTATCCTGCGCCAGTTGCACCATTTTTTGACGCATCAGAACGTCGAGATAGCTTTGAATCGCATTCAGCGCAGTCAATTCACTGGTGTTCATCACCGTGTAGGCCCGGGAGTTCACTGTCGCCTTTTGCCGGGCCACTTCGCTGGTGGTGGCAAAGCCGTTAAACACATTCTGGCGCAGATTAAGGCTGGATTCGCTGCGGTTCAGGTTGCGACGATGATCGTTAGCCGCACGGGTGCTGGCGTTATCGGTCTGCTCCCAGCCGGTACCGGCGGAGAGGTTTAAGGTAGGCAGATAGCCGCCTTTTGCCGCCCGCAAATCCTCATCGGCAGAATAGCGGCTGTTGACCGACGCGCTCACCTGCGGGTGCCAGAGCAAGCTGTCTTTCACGGCCTGTTCGAGCGTGGCCGCACTTACGCTGCTGGCGAACAGCAGCGGCAGAGAGAAGCTGGTGAATACCCGAATGTGTTTGTTCATGATGTCGCCCTTTCCTTACGTTTATTTCCCTGGCTACGGGTTTTGGCCACCAGAGGCAATGTCATTAATATCATTTACTGCTAAGGGTTCATCCAGACCAATAACGGTGGCTATGACGAACTATTAATAAAAAGAGTCGGCGGTAGCCGACCCTAACGCATCAGGCGTCCGTATCCGGCTGCGGTATTAAATGATCCAGCTCCGCAATATTATGGGCATTCCAGCTATCCGCCCCCTCACCGGCAGAACTTTCCGCCGGAACATCCTGAACGTGTCCCGCCGCCTCGGTATTTTCCGCTGGCGCTTCTACCTGAATCATTGAGCTGACATCATTGGTGCTGTCATCGTGGATAATCTCGCTGAGATCGATAGTCTCCACTTGATGCGTATCTGTCGTCGCCGTTGAGGCTGGTTTATCCTCTAGTGGCTCGGCGTTCTGGGCGGTATCGGCCTCATGCAGTTGGCTATCAATATCGTCCAGCAGCATGCTCAGCGATGTCTCAGGGCTTTCGTTAGCCACGCTCTGCACCTGGGATGTATCCTGCTCAATCGCGCTGAGATCGATAGTTTCATTGTCGGCCAACAGGCCAGCGGTATCCTGATCTGCTGCGGCATGGTCGTTCGCTGAATCCGTTTCCTCTGCCTGACCTGCGGTGTCGATCGTCTGGTTTCCGGCAAGGTTATCCGCCGGTTCGCTGGTGTCGGTTTCACCGGTATTCGCGGTATCGCCAGGATCGGTTGTGGCCGTATGCGTATCGTTGCCGCTCAACGCCGCCAGATTTGCGGAGTCGCTTTCCGTTGAATGATCGTTTGCCGATACATCATCGGTATGTTCGGTTGAGCCAACGGTGCTGACGTGTGCCAGAGTCGCGTGGTGAACGTCTCCCTCCGTCGATAGCGTATGAGTCGAGTCGTCCGCGTGGTTATCTTCACCGCCACCGAGGACGATTGAGTGATCGCCGCTGTTGGCATCAATCGGCCCGGAAGACGGCGATGAGTCGTCGACGTCGGTGACAACATCGACTTTGACCGAGCCCAGATCGGTTATCTGCGTCGGTGATGTCAGGGTTAAATGCGCATCCAGATGGGTGCCATCTGGAACATCGATGGTCAGATTCCCATTGTCGTCCGCCGTATAGTTAACGCCCTGATAGTTGACGGTAGCTTTCGGCGCTAACCCACTGAATTTGATCGAGGTAATGTTGTGATCGCTACTTCCCTCAATGTTGGCATCAATATTCAGGTCGTATTGCCAGGAGACTTTACTGTCGGAATGGCCGGGATCCAGGCCTTCTTTCCCCGTTCCGGAGATAATTTCAGTTAAGCGGTTATTACCATAAAACGTTTGTCCATTAACGGTAAGGTTGACGCTTTCGATGTAGTTAATGTTGCCATTGACGTTTTTTGTGCCATCCGTGTTGCTCCACGATGAGTCGCCAGGGACAAAGATGTAGTCGTGCGCAGTACTGCTGCTGGCTTCACGGTTGCCGTTGACCGCATTCATTGCGTGCTGGGTGTTATCTCCCTGCGTGTAGGTACTGCCATCGTGCAGAATAAAGATATCGGACTTACCCACGGTACCATTCGCGTTACCGGAGGTGTATTCATGGATGTTGGATGAAGGGATATCCTTAGAAACATATTTCCCAACATCGCCTTGAGACACCCATACAACGACATTCGCCCCAACCGCCACAATCATACCGCTGCCGTCGATATCAAAGCCGTTACCGCTAGGATCTTTGCTACCGCCGTTAACCTCGATGACCTTTGTAGGGTTAGAGGCGGTAAAGTTGACGTTGAGGGTGATGTCGGAATCGGCGTCTGAATCGGCGTCTGAATCAGCATCGGCGTCTGCATCGGCATCCGCGTCGGCGTCGGCATCTGCGTCCGCATCCGCATCGGCATCCGCATCCGCATCGGCGTCGGCGTCGGCGTCTGCATCAGCGTCTGCATCAGCGTCGGCATCGGCGTCCGCGTCGGCATCCGCATCGGCGTCTGCATCAGCGTCGGCATCGGCATCCGCATCCGCATCCGCGTCGGCATCCGCATCTGCATCTGCGTCGGCATCCGCGTCGGCGTCCGCGTCGGCGTCCGCATCGGCGTCCGCATCGGCATCTGCGTCTGCATCGGCATCTGCGTCCGCATCCGCGTCTGCATCCGCATCGGCGTCGGCGTCTGCATCAGCGTCGGCATCCGCATCCGCATCGGCATCGGCGTCCGCGTCGGCATCAGTGTCCGCATCGGCATCAGCGTCGGCGTCGGCGTCGGCGTCAGCATCCGCATCTGCGTCGGCATCGGCGTCCGCATCCGCATCTGCGTCGGCATCGGCATCGGCATCGGCATCGGCGTCCGCGTCAGCATCCGCATCTGCGTCTGCATCCGCGTCGGCGTCAGCATCCGCATCTGCGTCGGCGTCCGCGTCGGCATCCGCATCTGCGTCGGCATCGGCATCGGCGTCCGCGTCCGCATCGGCATCCGCATCGGCATCCGCATCGGCATCCGCATCGGCATCCGCATCGGCATCCGCATCGGCATCCGCATCGGCGTCCGCATCAGCATCTGCATCAGCGTCCGCATCGGCGTCCGCATCGGCATCTGCGTCCGCATCGGCATCCGCATCGGCGTCTGCATCAGCGTCGGCATCCGCATCGGCATCAGCGTCGGCGTCCGCGTCGGCATCAGTGTCCGCATCGGCATCAGCGTCCGCATCGGCATCGGCATCGGCGTCGGCATCAGCGTCGGCGTCCGCATCTGCGTCCGCATCGGCATCCGCATCGGCATCCGCATCCGCATCGGCGTCTGCATCAGCGTCGGCATCGGCATCCGCATCCGCGTCGGCATCCGCATCTGCATCCGCATCTGCGTCGGCATCAGCGTCGGCGTCCGCATCGGCATCTGCGTCTGCATCCGCATCGGCGTCTGCATCAGCGTCGGCATCCGCATCGGCATCAGCGTCGGCGTCCGCGTCGGCATCAGTGTCCGCATCGGCATCAGCATCAGCGTCGGCATCTGCGTCCGCATCCGCATCCGCATCGGCATCAGCGTCGGCATCGGCATCTGCATCCGCATCGGCGTCGGCGTCTGCATCAGCGTCGGCGTCAGCATCCGCATCTGCGTCGGCATCGGCGTCCGCATCCGCATCGGCATCAGCGTCGGCATCGGCATCTGCGTCGGCATCCGCGTCGGCGTCAGCATCCGCATCTGCGTCGGCATCGGCGTCTGCATCCGCATCGGCATCCGCGTCGGCATCTGCGTCCGCATCGGCATCGGCATCGGCATCTGCGTCGGCATCAGCATCTGCGTCGGCGTCGGCATCCGCGTCGGCGTCGGCATCTGCGTCGGCATCCGCATCCGCGTCGGCATCCGCATCCGCGTCGGCGTCCGCATCGGCGTCGGCATCCGCATCCGAGTCGGCATCGGCATCTGCATCAGCATCGGCGTCTGCATCAGCATCGGCGTCTGCATCAGCATCTGCATCAGCATCAGCATCGGCATCGGCATCGGCATCGGCATCGGCATCTGCATCTGCATCAGCGTCGGCATCTGCGTCCGCATCCGCATCCGCATCGGCGTCGGCATCGGCATCGGCATCTGCGTCGGCATCGGCATCAGCGTCGGCATCGGCATCCGCATCGGCATCCGCATCGGCGTCTGCATCAGCGTCGGCATCCGCATCCGCATCGGCGTCGGCATCGGCGTCTGCATCAGCATCCGCGTCTGCATCCGCGTCTGCATCGGCATCTGCATCGGCGTCGGCATCCGCGTCGGCATCGGCATCGGCATCGGCGTCTGCATCTGCGTCGGCATCCGCATCTGCATCAGCATCCGAGTCGGCATCGGCGTCTGCATCAGCATCGGCGTCGGCATC
>NZ_JABBJF010000013.1 GCF_014218705.1 Kluyvera sichuanensis
AGTCCAGGGCATAGCGAGTCTCCTCTTCTATGCCAGTTATAACTGTTACCCATGTATCCGGTCTAAAGTGTTACCTATGTTTCCGGTTTGTACCTACGCTCGGCCGGGCTACGGTCAGAAAATTACTTCTTCTTCGCTTTCGCGTTCGGCAGGTCGGTAATGCTACCTTCAAAGATTTCTGCCGCCAGGCCAACAGACTCATGCAGAGTCGGGTGAGCGTGGATGGTCAGCGCGATATCTTCAGCATCACAGCCCATTTCGATAGCCAGACCGATTTCACCCAGCAGCTCACCGCCGTTGGTGCCGACAATCGCACCACCGATAACACGGTGAGATTCTTTGTCGAAGATCAGTTTGGTCATACCGTCTGCGCAGTCGGAAGCGATAGCACGGCCAGAAGCAGCCCACGGGAAGGTGGCGGTTTCATAGCTGATGCCTTTCTCTTTCGCTTCTTTCTCGGTCAGACCAACCCAGGCAACTTCCGGATCGGTATACGCGATGGATGGAATCACTTTCGGATCGAAGTAGTGTTTCTGGCCTGCGATAACTTCTGCGGCAACGTGACCTTCGTGAACACCTTTGTGCGCCAGCATTGGCTGACCGACGATATCGCCGATAGCAAAGATGTGCGGCACGTTGGTGCGCAGCTGTTTGTCGACGTGGATGAAGCCACGCTCGTCAACTTCTACGCCAGCTTTGCCCGCGTCGAGGTTTTTACCGTTCGGTACGCGACCGATAGCCACCAGCACGGCGTCATAACGCTGTGCTTCTGCAGGGGCTTTTTTGCCTTCCATGGAAACGTAGATACCGTCTTCTTTCGCTTCAACGGCGGTCACTTTGGTTTCCAGCATCAGGTTGAATTTCTTGCTGATGCGTTTGGTGAAGACTTTAACGATGTCTTTGTCTGCAGCCGGGATAACCTGGTCGAACATTTCAACCACGTCAATCTCTGAACCCAGCGCATGGTATACGGTACCCATTTCCAGACCGATGATACCGCCGCCCATAACCAGCAGGCGTTTTGGCACTTCTTTCAGTTCCAGTGCGTCTGTGGAGTCCCAAACGCGTGGGTCTTCATGTGGAATGAATGGCAGTTCGATCGGACGGGAACCCGCCGCGATGATAGCGTTGTCGAAGTTGATAACGGTTTTGCCGTTCTCGCCTTCCACTTCCAGGGTGTTTGCCCCGGTGAATTTACCCAGACCGTTTACCACTTTAACTTTACGGCCTTTGGCCATACCAGCCAGACCACCGGTCAGCTGAGTGATAACTTTCTCTTTCCAGGTACGAATTTTGTCGATATCGGTTTTCGGCTCGCCGAAGACGATACCGTGTTCAGCCAGTGATTTGGCTTCTTCGATAACTTTTGCAACGTGCAGCAGTGCTTTAGAAGGGATACAGCCAACGTTCAGACAAACACCACCGAGGGTGCTGTAACGTTCTACGATTACGGTTTCCAGACCTAAATCAGCGCAACGGAATGCAGCAGAGTAGCCCGCTGGGCCCGCCCCAAGTACCACGACCTGAGTTTTAATTTCAGTACTCATCATGACCTCTATCATTTGTATCCGGCGGTCTGACGTTATAGTTATTACGCCCATCATCCACCGGGACGTTCTATCCGCGTGTATTTTACAAAATTGTTAACAATTTTTAAACAACAAACGGCAAACGATTTTGTCCTTTGTTGCTGATAACCCCAAATCACCCTGAGGTTACCAGAAAAAAGCCGGCCGTCAGGCCGGCTTTTTTATTACATCACCAGACGGCGAATGTCGGACAGCATATTGTTAATGATGGTGATAAAGCGCGCACCATCCGCACCGTCGATCACGCGGTGGTCGAAGGAAAGAGAAATTGGCATCATCAGACGCGGCATAAACTCTTTACCGTTCCACACTGGCTCCATAGAGGACTTGGAGACACCGAGGATCGCCACTTCCGGCGCGTTAACAATCGGCGCGAAGTGGGTAGTACCCAGGCCGCCGATGCTGGAGATGGTGAAGCAACCGCCCTGCATTTCGCCAGCAGTCAGCTTACCGTCACGCGCTTTCTTAGAGATCACAGTCAGTTCACGGGACAGCTCGGTAATGCTCTTCTTGTTCACGTCTTTGAAGACTGGAACAACCAGACCATTTGGCGTATCAACCGCAACACCGATGTTGATGTATTTCTTCAGGGTCAGGCGCTGACCATCTTCAGACAGAGAGCTGTTGAAGCGCGGCATCTGTTCCAGAGCGGCAGCAACGGCTTTCATGATGAAGACCACTGGGGTGAATTTCACGTCCAGTTTACGTTTTTCAGCTTCGGCGTTCTGCTGTTTACGGAACGCTTCCAGATCGGTGATATCGGTCTTATCGAAGTGAGTAACGTGCGGGATCATCACCCAGTTACGGCTCAGGTTAGCACCAGAGATTTTCTGGATACGACCCAGTTCCACTTCTTCGATTTCACCAAACTTGCTGAAGTCGACTTTCGGCCAAGGCAGCATGCCCGGGATACCGCCGCCAGCCGCTGCTGCAGCCGGAGCCGCTTCAGCGCGTTTAACGGCTTCTTTCACGTAAGCCTGAACGTCTTCGCGCAGGATACGGCCTTTACGACCCGTGCCCTTCACTTTCGCCAGGTTAACGCCAAATTCGCGCGCCAGGCGACGAATCAGCGGAGTCGCGTGAACGTAAGCGTCATTCTCAGCGAACTCGGTTTTACCTTCAGCCTTCGCAGCCGGTGCCGCAGCTGGTTTAGCAGCCTGAGCCGGTGCAGCTGCAGGGGCTGGAGCCGCAGCTGCTGGAGCGGCAGCTGGTGCTGCGCCTTCCACTTCGAAGACCATAATAAGGGAACCAGTAGACACTTTGTCACCGGTGCTGATTTTGATTTCTTTCACGGTACCCGCGAACGGAGCCGGAACTTCCATAGAGGCTTTGTCGCCTTCTACGGTGATCAGTGACTGCTCAGCGGCAACTTTGTCGCCCACTTTCACCATCACTTCGGTCACTTCAACTTCGTCACCGCCGATATCCGGAACGTGAACGTCTTTCGCACCCGCTGCTGCTGCCGGAGCCGCCGCTGCTGGAGCTGCAGCCTGTGCCGGAGCGGCTGCTGGCGCTGCGCCCGCCACTTCGAAGACCATAATCAGGGAGCCGGTAGACACTTTGTCGCCGGTGTTCACTTTGATCTCTTTCACGGTGCCCGCGAACGGTGCCGGAACTTCCATAGAGGCTTTATCGCCTTCTACGGTGATCAGTGACTGCTCAGCGGTTACGGTGTCGCCCACTTTGACCAGAATCTCAGTGACTTCAACTTCGTCACCGCCGATATCTGGAACGTGTACGTCTTTTGCCGCTGCAGCAGCAGGTGCTGCCGCTGGCGCTGCTTCTTTCTTCTCTTCTGCCTTAGCAGGTGCAGCAGCTGCTGCACCGTCGGCGGAATCGAAAATCATGATCAGTTTGCCGGTCTCAGTTTTATCGCCAACAGAGACTTTGATCTCTTTAACGATACCAGCCTGAGGAGACGGAACTTCCATAGAGGCTTTGTCGCCTTCTACGGTGATCAGCGACTGTTCAGCTTCAACTTTGTCGCCTACTTTGACCAGGATCTCGGTGATTTCAACTTCATCAGCCCCGATGTCCGGTACATTGATTTCGATAGCCATTGTTCTTTTACCTCTTACGCCAGACGCGGGTTAACTTTTTCTGCATCGATGTTGAATTTGGTAATTGCTTCCGCAACCACTTTCTTATCGATTTCGCCACGTTTAGCCAGTTCGCCCAGTGCCGCTACTACCACGTAGGAAGCATCAACTTCGAAGTGGTGACGCAGGTTTTCACGGCTGTCAGAGCGGCCAAAGCCGTCGGTACCCAGTACGCGGTAATCATCAGCCGGTACATAAGTACGAACCTGCTCAGCAAACAGTTTCATATAGTCGGTAGAGGCTACAGCTGGCGCGTCGTTCATCACCTGAGCGATGTAAGGCACGCGTGGAGTTTCCATTGGGTGCAGCATGTTCCAACGCTCACAATCCTGGCCATCACGTGCCAGTTCAGTGAAGGAAGTTACGCTGTACACATCGGAGCCAACGCCGTAGTCGTTCGCCAGGATCTGCGCTGCTTCACGTACGTGACGCAGGATAGAACCGGAGCCCAGCAGCTGAACTTTACCTTTGCTACCTTCGATGGTTTCGAGTTTGTAGATACCTTTACGGATACCTTCCTCGGCACCTGCTGGCATAGCCGGCATGTGGTAGTTTTCGTTCAGCGTGGTGATGTAGTAGTAAACGTTCTCTTGTTTCTCACCGTACATACGCTCCAGACCATCGTGCATGATGACCGCAACTTCGTACGCGTAAGATGGATCGTAAGAGATACAGTTCGGGATAGTCAGAGACTGAATATGGCTGTGACCATCTTCGTGCTGCAGACCTTCGCCGTTCAGCGTCGTACGACCGGAAGTCCCCCCTACCAGGAAGCCGCGAGCCTGCTGGTCGCCTGCCTGCCAGCACAGGTCACCGATACGCTGGAAACCGAACATGGAGTAGTAGATGTAGAACGGAATCATCGGCAGGTTGTTGGTGCTGTAAGAGGTCGCAGCAGCCAGCCAGGATGCGCCAGCACCCAGTTCGTTGATACCTTCCTGCAGAATCTGGCCTTTCTCGTCTTCTTTGTAGTAAGCAACCTGCTCGCGGTCCTGCGGGGTATACTGCTGACCGTTCGGGCTGTAGATACCAATCTGACGGAACAGACCTTCCATACCAAAGGTACGCGCTTCATCGGCGATGATCGGCACGAGGCGGTCTTTGATGGATTTGTTCTTCAGCATCACGTTCAGGGCACGTACGAACGCGATAGTGGTAGAGATCTCTTTGTTCTGCTCTTCCAGCAGCGGGCCGAAATCTTCCAGGGTCGGCAGCTCCAGCTTCTCATCGAAGTTAGGCTGACGGCTTGGCAGGTAGCCGTGCAGTTTTTCACGCTGGGCGTGCAGATAGGTGTGCTCTTCAGAACCTTCCGGGAAGGTAATGTAAGACAGTTTTTCAACCTGCTCGTCGGTGACAGGAACGTTGAAACGGTCGCGGATATAGCGCACGCCGTCCATGTTCATTTTCTTCACCTGGTGAGCGATGTTTTTACCTTCAGCGGTGTCACCCATGCCGTAACCTTTAATGGTATGGGCGAGGATTACGGTTGCTTTGCCTTTGGTTTCCTGCGCTTTTTTCAGTGCAGCGAAGACTTTCTTCGGATCGTGACCACCACGGTTCAGGGCCCAGATCTGCTCGTCAGTCCAATCGGCAACCAGCGCTGCGGTTTCTGGATATTTACCGAAGAAGTGCTCACGTACGTAAGCGCCGTCTTTGGATTTGAAGGTCTGGTAGTCGCCGTCAACGGTTTCGTTCATCAGTTGGATCAGTTTACCGCTGGTATCTTTACGCAGCAGTTCATCCCAACGACCGCCCCAGATAACCTTGATAACGTTCCAGCCAGCACCCGCGAAGATACCTTCCAGTTCGTTAATGATCTTGCCATTACCGGTAACCGGGCCATCAAGGCGCTGCAGGTTACAGTTGATAACGAAGACCAGGTTGTCCAGTTTTTCACGGGTCGCGATGGTGATCGCACCTTTAGATTCTGGCTCATCCATCTCGCCGTCGCCCAGGAAGGCATAAACGGTTTGCTTGGAAGTATCTTTCAGACCACGGTGTTCCAGGTATTTCAGGAATTTAGCCTGATAGATAGCACCGATTGGACCCAGACCCATAGATACGGTCGGGAACTGCCAGAAGGTTGGCATCAGTTTCGGGTGCGGGTAAGAAGACAGACCTTTACCGTGAACTTCCTGACGGAAGTTGTTCATCTGCTCTTCGGTCAGACGACCTTCCAGGAACGCACGTGCATATACGCCCGGAGAGATGTGACCCTGGAAATAAACCAGGTCGCCGCCATCCTGCTCGTTGCGCGCACGGAAGAAGTGGTTGAAGCACACTTCGTAGAAGGTCGCTGAAGACTGGAAGGAAGCCATGTGGCCGCCCAGCTCGAGGTCTTTTTTAGACGCACGCAGCACGGTCATGATGGCGTTCCAGCGGATAGCAGAACGAATACGACGCTCCAGCTCCAGATTACCCGGGTATTCCGGTTCATCTTCAACGGCAATAGTGTTGACGTAACCGCTAGCACCTGCACCCGCAGCTACCTGAACGCCGCCTTTGCGGGCTTCAGAAAGCAGTTGGTCGATAAGATACTGAGCGCGCTCAACACCTTCTTCACGGATGACCGATTCGATCGCCTGTTGCCAGTCGCGAGTTTCGATCGGATCCACGTCATTGAGTAAACGTTCTGACATGGGTTATTCCTTATCTATCTAGTACGTTGATTTGTCTGGAACCTGTCCCATTGTGTTTTCGTGGGAAAGCACAATAAGACAGGTTCTGCGTTTAGTTGCCGCGCGCTAATGGCGCATTTTCCACATTTCCCGGTCAAACGACTGCCGGAAAAAATATTAATCCTTTCGCTGCTGGAGACGGCGTAACGAGCGCTCACGGCGGCTCTGTTCACGGCTTCTGTCCAGCAAAATCTCTTCGATGAAGGCCAGGTGGCGGTGCGACGCTTCACGCGCCTGCTCGGGCTCGCCGGCCATAATCGCATCAAAGATGCTTGTACGGTGGTTACTGACCTGCGGGAGCATCTCCCGGCGGGCATACAGCAACTCAAAGTTTTGGCGAACGTTTTGCGCCAGCATAGGCTCCATACACCGTAGCAGATGAAGCAGTACTACGTTGTGGGCGGCTTCGGTGACCGCAATTTGATACTGGACGACGGCGTCAGATTCAGCGTCGAGGTCGCCCGACTGCTGAGCCCGTTCGATGGCCTGATGCAGCTCACGAATGCGTACGCGATCTTCATCAGTGCTGCGCAGTGCCGCGTAATAAGCCGCGATACCTTCAAGCGCGTGACGGGTCTCAAGCAGATCAAATTGGGATTCAGGGTGATCGGACAGAAGCTCAACCAGCGGGTCGCTGAAGCTCTGCCATAGGCTGCTTTGAACAAAAGTCCCGCCGCCCTGGCGACGAAGCAGGAGCCCTTTGGCTTCGAGGCGCTGGATAGCCTCACGCAGCGAAGGGCGAGAAACGTCGAACTGTTTTGCCAGTTCGCGTTCAGGTGGAAGTTTTTCGCCGGGGCGTAACGTCCCCTCAAGAATCAAAAACTCCAACTGCTGCTCAATCACATCGGATAATTTTGGTTGGCGGATTTTGCTGTAGGCCATTGTTCCCTGTCTCTGCCATTAGCCCGGAGTCAATTGGTCTTACCAATTTCAAGTTCGTAGCGCTAAAGTAACAAAGTATTCACCTTATGTCCATACAGGTTTTGATTGAAATCAGTAAACCCGGCACTTTTTAACAACATTACAGAAATGATGTTTCAGAAATGTAACTTTGCACAAAAAACAGCTTTACCTATAAAGAAGTACAATTAACTAAATAAAAACAATATTACGCAAACTGAACCGTTTCAATTACCAATAAAATGAATATAAATTCACTTTAATGCGATAAATACCCATATAGTGGGCAATGTAATATTTGCACGCTCTCGTGACAGCTGTCGGCTTTTTACCCAGGTCGTCATCATCCCTTCATAAAGCAGGTGCATTCCGGCGCACTTACCACTATTCTGCACATGACGAAAGAGCCTTACCTCTATTTCAGAAAAGCGATTCGTAAACATAACAATACAGAAAACGGAATTTTCTAAGTACATACGCAGACAGCGTGACAATAATAACCACACACGAGGTTTCACAATGGAAGGTCAACAACAAGGCGCACAGCTTAAGCGCGGCCTTAAGAACCGCCATATACAGCTGATCGCTCTGGGCGGCGCTATCGGCACAGGCCTGTTTCTCGGCAGCGCCTCCGTTATCCAGTCTGCCGGTCCGGGTATCATTCTGGGTTACGCTATCGCGGGCTTTATTGCCTTTATGATCATGCGCCAGCTCGGCGAAATGGTGGTTGAAGAGCCGGTTGCAGGCTCCTTTAGCCACTTTGCCTATAAATACTGGGGCAACTTCGCAGGCTTCGCATCGGGCTGGAACTACTGGGTGCTGTACGTACTGGTTGCCATGGCGGAACTGACCGCCGTCGGTAAATACATCCAGTTCTGGTGGCCTGAGATCCCTACCTGGGTATCAGCGGCCGTCTTCTTTATCGCCATTAACGCCATCAACCTGACCAACGTAAAAGTGTTCGGTGAGATGGAGTTCTGGTTTGCGATCATTAAAGTCGTTGCCGTTATCGCCATGATCCTGTTCGGCGCGTGGCTGCTGTTTAGCGGCACCGCTGGCCCGCAGGCTACCGTACGCAACCTGTGGGAACAGGGCGGCTTCCTGCCTCACGGCTGGATGGGGCTGGTGATGATGATGGCGATTATCATGTTCTCCTTCGGCGGCCTTGAGCTGGTGGGGATCACCGCAGCAGAAGCGGATAACCCAGAGCAGAGCATTCCAAAAGCCACCAACCAGGTTATCTACCGTATCCTGATTTTCTATGTGGGCTCGCTGGCGGTACTGCTCTCTCTGATGCCGTGGACCCGCGTCACCGCAGACGTCAGCCCGTTCGTGCTTATCTTCCATGAACTGGGCGACTCGTTCGTGGCGAATGCCCTGAACATCGTCGTGCTGACCGCGGCGCTCTCCGTGTACAACAGCTGCGTTTACTGCAACAGCCGCATGCTCTTCGGCCTGGCGCAGCAGGGCAACGCCCCGAAAGCGCTGCTGAGCGTTGATAGACGCGGTGTGCCGGTGAACACCATTCTGGTTTCCGCCGTGGTTACCGCACTGTGCGTGCTGATCAACTACCTGGCACCAGAATCCGCGTTCGGCCTGCTGATGGCCCTGGTGGTCTCCGCGCTGGTGATTAACTGGGCGATGATTAGCCTGGCACACATGAAATTCCGTAAAGCCAAACAGCAGCAGGGCGTTACCACTCGCTTCCCGGCACTGTTCTACCCGTTAGGGAACTGGATTTGCCTGATCTTCATGGCGGCCGTTCTGGTCATCATGGTGATGACGCCGGGCATGGCTATCTCGGTATGGCTGATTCCGGTGTGGATCGCCATTCTGGGTATTGGCTTTATGTTCAAACAGAAAAGCGCCAAAACCGCGAAAGCACATTAATCCTGTCCACGCTCTGTACCCATTGGGTGCAGAGCGTTCTCCCCTGCGCAAAAGTGATGTACCATTCCAGCGTTACCGTCGACAAAAGGACCTGGGTGGCTAATGAAAAAAAACCTCACGATCAAAGACATTGCCGAGCTGGCAAACGTCTCTATTGCCACCGTGTCCCGCGTGCTCAACAACAACAGTTGGGTATCCGACAAGACCCGCGCCAAAGTGCAGCAGGTCATCGACGAACACCAGTTCAGCCCCAATCTGATGGCGCGCAGCATGATTTCGCGCAAAAGCATGACGCTGGCCGTTGTCGTCTCGGACATCACCAACCCCTACTTCGCCACCCTGGTTGAGCAAATCGAAAAAGCCTGCCTGCAGGCCGGGTACAAAATCATCCTCTTCGATACCCAATCGGCAAACAAACGCTCCAGCTCCTCGCAGGTGATTGCCGAAGATCAGATCTTCAGCACCATCATCGATAGCCAGCTCGACGGCGTGATTATCCTCGGCGGCAACATCGACTATTTGAAAATCCCTGAGAGCTATCTTGAAGGGTTACAGAAGCTTATCGCCTCGCTGCCGGTACTGGTGGTTGGGCGCAAGCTGGCGCGCTACGACTACACCTGCCTCGAACGTGACCAGATCAACTGCGTGCAAATGGTCACCCGTCATCTGCTCGACAAAGGCTATCGCGAGATGGCGTTTATCGGCGGTTCATCCAACGTCTACATGACCGGGCAGCGCGTCAACGCCTTCCTGAACACGCTCAATGCCGCCGGTATTGCCAGCGACAGCGCGGTGATTATCGAAACCAACTTCTACCCGGAGCATGGCTATGAGGCCGCGCTACGGCTGATTAAATCTGAACGTCCCCTGCCTCAGGCGATTCTGGCGATTAACGATCGCGTCGCCATGGGCGCGATGCGGGCGCTGAAAGATCACGGCCTGTCCGTTCCCGACGACGTGGCCATTGCCAGCTGCGAGTATTTCCCCGGCAGTGAATATTTCATTCCGCGCATTACCACCGTTAACCATAAAAATGACGAGATTGGTCAACAGGTTATCCGCCAGATGATGACCCTGCTGCAGGATATGCTGCCAGAAGCCCACACCATCACGCCGGTGCTGGTCGCCGGTGAATCCGCGTAGTTCCCCGGCTGGCCTGCGGGCCAGCTGAACACTAAATATTCAGATCCGCATCACAAATCAACATACGTAAAATTGACGATACATT
Source organism: Kluyvera sichuanensis (assembly GCF_014218705.1). GTDB lineage: Bacteria > Pseudomonadota > Gammaproteobacteria > Enterobacterales > Enterobacteriaceae > Kluyvera > Kluyvera sichuanensis. The sequence continues at coordinate 10,385 of NZ_JABBJF010000013.1, forward strand.
TTCTCTCATAATATTTTACTGAAAACGTTTTCAGTTTTCAGTCAAGAGAGGCCGCAATGAAACCCACCATGATGACCTATATCCACGAAGAGCAGGCGACGCTTGCCCATATCCTGGATAACTACCCGCACAACGTTCCGGCCATTACCGATGCTCGCGAGTGGCTGGTGCTGGCAACCGGCTCCAGCGCAAACGCGGCGGTCAGTGCAAAATACTATGTGGAAAGCCTCTCCGCGGTTCGTCTGACCATCGCAGAACCGTTCCACTATCAGCATTTTGAAAAACATAACCCGGCGATTGGCACGGTTGTCGCCGTCTCACAAAGCGGTGAAAGCACCTCAACGCTGCACGCGCTGGAAACGCTGAAAAAGCAGTACGCCGTGCAAACCGTCGGCCTGACCAGCAAGCCCCATAGCGAGCTGGCAAAAACGGCAGACCGCTTTGTCCTGCTTGATATCGGTGAAGAACGCGTGGGCTACGTGACCAAAGGCTACGTGGCCACCATCCTGACGCTGATGCTGCTGGGGCTGCGCCACGCTCGCGCCGTTGACGCTATCGACGACGCGCGTGAGCAGCAGGAGCTGGCGATGCTGCGCGAGGCGGTCAACGCTATCCCATCAATCATTGATGCGACCGAAACGTTCTTTACCCGCTGGCAGCCAGAGCTGACTGCCTCCCCGCGCTTCACCAGCATTGGCTACGGCCCGGCGGTCGGCGTGTGCATGGAGATGGCGACCAAATTTACCGAAACGGTGCGCGTCCCTTCTCAGGGAATTGAGATGGAAGTCTTTATGCATGGCCCGTACTTCGAGATTAATCCACAGCACCGCCTGTTCTTCCTCGACGTGCCGAGCGTGGCCCGCGAGCGCCTGGTGCTGCTGCGCCAGTATGAACAGCGTCATACCGACTACGTCTATACCGTCACCCCGCAGGCAAGCGATGACCCGCATACCCTGGCGCTCAACGTCGCGCTGCCGGAAACCGCACTGCCGCTGGTGATGGTGATTCCGTTCCAGATCCTCGCGCATCACATCGCCGAGGCAAAAGGCAATAACCTGCCGCAGCGCATCTTCACCGACTTCGGCGTGGCGGTAAAAAGTAAAACCAAACCAGGCGACTACGCCTAACAACAGCCTGTACCCTACCTACCGATAAAGGTGCCTCGTTATGGCGACTCAATATTTAGCCGTTGCACAACAGATCCTGACCGCCGTAGGCGGTCAGGAGAATATCGAACACGCAAACCACTGCGCGACCCGCCTGCGTCTGAATCTGAAAGACGACTCACAGGTCGATGAGAAAAGCCTGTATGAGCTTTCCGAGGTCGTGAAGCTGGTCAATAACGGCAGTCAGTTCCAGATTGTGATCGGTCCTAAGGTGGAGAAGATCTTTGCGGCTCTGAGCGAGCTGATGCCCGGCGCGCAGGGTGCCGCCCCGGTGCATAAGCAGGAGCAAGAGCAAAAGGCGTCCGCATTTAACCGCCTGCTGAGCACGCTTTCAGCGATTTTTACCCCTTACATCGGCGTCCTGGCAGGCGTTGGGGTGGTAAAAGGTCTGGTCGTGCTGCTGCAAACGCTGGAACTTATTTCGACCAAATCCTGGCTGTTCGTGGTCTTTAACGCCCTTTCCAGCGGCGTGTTCGTGATGCTACCGCTGTTTATTGCCGTCACCGCATCGGATAAGTTCAAAACCAACCGCTTCACCGCGCTGGCGCTAACCGCTGCGATGGTCTTCCCGCTGACCGACGCCGCCACGCCGGACCACGTTGAGATCTTCAACCTCGCCTTCCCGCTGAAAATCTACGGCGGTGCGGTGATCCCGGCGATTTTTGCGGTCTGGTTCCTCAGCTATGTCGAGCGCTGGTGTAAAAAGTGGGTGCCGGAAATCGCCGCGCTGGTGTTCGTGCCGTGCCTGTCGTTGATTATCAGTGGCTTCGTGGTCTTCACCGTGATTGGCCCCATTGCTGACTATGTCGGTATTGGTATCGCTAACAGCTACACCTGGCTCTATAACCTGAGTCCGATGCTGTCCGGTGCGCTACTGGCGGGAATTGGTCAGCTGTTTGTGGTCTTCGGCGTGCACTGGGGGATCATCCCGATTGCCCTGATTAACATGCAGGTTAACGGCTACGATACGGTGATGGCGATGTTTATGTCCGCAGTGATGGGGCAGTTCGGCGCAGCGTTTGGCGCTATCTTTATTGCCCGTAACCTCAAGGACAAGCAGCTGGCTATCTCCGCCTCTATCTCGGCCTTCTTCGGTATCACTGAACCGGCGCTGTACGGCGTGAACCTGAAGTACCGGATGCTGTTTATCTTCGGTTGTATCGGCGCGGCGCTGGGCGGGGCAATCACCGGGCTGCTGGAGGTCAAAACCTACAGCTTCCTGCCGGTGCTCAACGTCTTCGAGCTGGGGCTGTTTAGCGGGCCAGAGTCGAAAGCCATTTATGAAGTGTTTGCGATTATCGTCGCCTTTAGCGTCCCGATGATCCTCACTATCATCTACGGCAAAACCCGCGTGCTGGTTCCAGCCGCCGATCTTCGCTGATTATCCACATGTGGTAGCGGCTGCAAACCGCTACCACGGCCTGTTACCTGCTTCACACTTTCCCCATAGCAGCAATATTATCCATATCAACAACGTTATCCTGCTAAGCGTTTACCCATTCTGCGGCCAATAATCGTCTCTATACTCCCCATGAGAGACCTGGCGATGAACACAAGTAAACTGTCAGTAAAAGAGAAGATTGGCTATGGTATGGGCGACGCGGGATGCAACATCATCTTCGGCGCCATCATGTTGTTCGTTAACTACTTTTATACCGATATTTTTGGTTTAGCCCCGGCGCTGGTGGGCGTGTTGCTGCTGTCCATTCGCGTGATTGACGCGGTCACTGACCCCATCATGGGTGCCATGGCCGACCGCACTCGCAGTAAATATGGCCGCTTTCGTCCCTGGCTGCTGTGGATAGCCTTCCCCTATGCCCTCTTCAGCGTGCTGATGTTCACTACGCCGGAATGGAGCTATAGCAGCAAAGTTATCTATGCTTTTGTCACCTACTTCCTGCTTTCCATCACCTACACCGCGATCAACATTCCTTACTGCTCTCTGGGAAGCGTTATTACCAACGATCCGAAAGAGCGCGTGGCCTGCCAGTCCTATCGCTTTGTTCTGGTCGGCATCGCCACGCTGCTGCTGTCGCTGACCCTGCTGCCAATGGCTGATTGGTTCGGCGGCGCGGATAAAGCCAAAGGCTACCAGATGGCAATGACCGTGCTGGCGTTTATCGGCATGTGCATGTTCCTGTTCTGCTTTGCCACCGTACGCGAACGCGTACGCCCTGCGGTGCAAACCAACGACGAACTGAAGCAGGATTTAAAAGACGTCTGGAAAAACGACCAGTGGGTACGAATTCTGCTGCTGACGCTGTGTAACGTCTGCCCCGGCTTTATCCGCATGGCGGCGACCATGTATTACGTCACCTGGGTTATGGGGGAAAGCACCCACTTCGCAACTATTTTCATCAGCCTCGGCGTGGTCGGTATGATGATCGGCAGTATGCTGGCGAAAGTGTTGACCGACCGCTGGTGCAAACTGCAGGTCTTCTTCTGGACCAACATTGCGCTAGCGATTTTCTCCGTGGCCTTCTATTTCTTCGACCCACACGCTACCACGCTGATTGTGGTGCTCTACTTCCTGTTGAACGTGCTGCACCAGATCCCTTCCCCGCTGCACTGGTCTCTGATGGCTGACGTGGATGACTACGGCGAATGGAAAACCGGTAAACGCATTACCGGCATCAGCTTCTCCGGTAACCTGTTCTTCCTGAAAGTCGGCCTGGCAGTAGCAGGGGCAATGGTGGGTTTCCTGCTCTCCTGGTACGGCTACGATGCCGGCGCCAAAGCGCAAAGCGATACCACTATCAACGGCATTATGCTGCTGTTCACCGTCATTCCGGGCGTAGGCTATCTGATTACCGCGGGCGTCGTCCGTCTGCTGAAAGTAGACCGTAGCCTGATGAAACAGATCCAGGAAGATCTGGAAAAGCGTCGCACCAACTACCGCGAGCTGAATGAATACCAGCAAGAGTTGCAATCCACTGAACACGCAAGGAAAGCCTGATGAAGAACTGGCCGAACCCCTTTATTGAACAACGCGCCGACCCGTTTATTCTGCATCACCAGGGGGCGTACTACTTTATCGCCTCGGTGCCAGAGTATGACCGGCTGGAGATCCGTCGCGCCAATAGCCTGGACGGCCTGAGAACCGCAGCGCCGGTTGTGGTCTGGCGTAAACCGGAAAGCGGCCCGATGAGCAATCTCATCTGGGCTCCCGAACTGCATGCTATCGACGGTAAATGGTACATCTACTTTGCGGCGGCCCACACACAGGCGCTGGATGCGCTGGGAATGTTCCAGCATCGTATGTTTGCACTGGAATGTCGCGATGCCGACCCGTTAACCGGCACGTGGGTAGAGAAAGGCCAGGTCAAAACGCCGTTCGATACCTTCTGTCTGGACGCCACCACCTTCCAGCATCAGGGAAAACGGTGGTATCTCTGGGCGCAGAAATCGCCGGATATTGCCGGTAACTCCAACCTGTATCTGGCCGAGCTGGAAAACCCGTGGACGATTAAGGGCGAGCCAGTGCTGCTCAGCAAACCGGAGTTCGACTGGGAGTGTCGAGGTTTTCTGGTCAATGAAGGGCCCGCCGTGGTGACGCACGCTAACCGTCTGTTTATCAGCTACTCCGCCAGCGCCACCGACGAAAACTACTGCATGGGGCTGCTGTGGATTGATAAAGACGCTGATATGACGCAGCCCGCCAACTGGCACAAATCACCGCAGCCGGTGTTTACCACCAGCGATGAAAATCGTCAGTATGGGCCGGGGCATAACAGCTTTACGCAGACCCCTGAGGGCGAAGATGTGCTGGTCTATCACGCGAGGAACTACACGGAAATTGAAGGCGACCCGCTGTATGACCCGAATCGCCATACGCGCCTGAAAACGGTACGCTGGAAGGAGGATGGCATGCCCGACTTCGGTATTCCACCGGAAGATACGTTGTAAACCTATCCCGCCCGCAGCGACCTGCGGGCGTTTGTTTGTCGCCCGGACGAGACGTTCACGTCAACTCCGGGGAGGCGCTCAACTACACCAACGTTCCATAAATCGTCAGCAGCGCCATCACTACCACTACCGCGTACGAGGTCTTCTTCGCCATCGACACCGCGGCTTTTGGCGTCGCCACCTTATCCACGTGCGGCTCACGAGCGAGCGAATACTGCGCCAGATGGGTCAGCACCTGATACTGCGAAGAGTGACGGTCGCCCAGTGACGCAAACCACGCCGGAAGCGCTTTCTCACCGTGTCCAACCAGCGCGTACACCACGCCGACCAGGCGTACTGGAACCCAATCCACCACGTGTAAAATCGCATCAATACCCGACTGCAGACGATGATGCGGCGTCTGGTAGCGCGCCAGCCAGGACTGCCAGGCGCGTAAAAACGCATACCCCATCAGCGCCACTGGCCCCCACGTACCGCCCACCACGAACCAGAACAGCGGCGCCAGATAGAAGCGGTAGTTAATCCACAGCAGCGCGTTTTGCAGCTCCCGCAGGAATTCGCGCTCATCGCAGCCCGCCGGTACGCCGTGGATCATCGTCAGCTCGCTGGCCATCGCCTCACGCGCATGGGCATCATCGCGGGATGCCGCTTTAAGATAGGCATGATAATGCATACGCACGCGGCCCGCGCCGATACACAGCAGGCCTAGTAGGATCCAGAACAGCAGTTCCGGAACGTTAAACAGCAGCCCGTCCAGCGCACGCTGGATAATACCCACAATGACCATCGCCACGATGGTCATCACCAGCGTTGCCGCCATGGAATAGTGCTTCACTCGCCGGAACAGCGTCTCGAGGCGGTGATCGAGCTGCCAGTGCTCGCCGAGCTTAAACAGTCGCTCCGCAAACAGAACCAGAAGCGTGGTAAACAGCGTCATGTCATCTCCTTATTCGACGGGGGTGACCAGTGCACGAAAACGGGCCCAATCAAACGCTGGACCGGGGTCAGTTTTACGCACGGGCGCAATATCACAGTGGCCGGTCATATTGTCGGCGATCGCGGGGTACTCGCGAATAAGCAACTGGGTTAACGCCGCCAGCTGCTGGTACTGCTCATCGGTATAGGCCAGCGTATCGGTGCCTTCAAGCTCAATGCCGATAGAAAAATCATTGCAGCGCTCACGGCCATGATAGGAGGAGACTCCGGCATGCCAGGCGCGTTTATCAAAAGGAACGTACTGCACAATTTCGCCATCCCGGCGAATCAGGCAATGGGCAGAAACACGCAAATGGGCGATTTCCGCAAAGAACGGATCGGCATCGGGGTCGATCGTGCCGGTAAACAGCGCATCAATCCACGGACCGCCAAACTGGCCTGGCGGCAGACTAATATTATGCACAACCAATAGTGAAGGCGCTTCATCCTCCGGGCGACCATCATGGTGCGGAGACGGCACGTGCCGTACGCCCACCAGCCAGCCCTTATCTAACTGCATTCAGGATCTCCTTGTATACGACCTTTATACTCTAAGTAATTCAAGTTGCAGCAAGGCAGCGACGCAGCGAATCCCCGGGTGCGTACATAAGTACGTGACTGGGGTGAGCGAGGAAAGCTAACGCAGCTGCGGCTTGAAGTACGACGAGTATATATGGTTATGCCAGTCGGTTCAGAGTAGCATGTTTCAAACTTTCGCATCGTTACCAATTTGGAGCTTTATTATGCCGCCTCGCCGTTATAACTCAGACCATCGACGTGACGCGCTACTTGAACGTATCAACCTCGATATCCCTAACGCGGTTGCCCAAGCGCTGCGTGAAGATCTGGGAGGAGAAGTTGATGCCCACAACGATATTACCGCACAACTGCTGCCGGAAAACAGCCACTCACATGCTGTCGTCATCACCCGTGAAGACGGCGTATTTTGCGGCAAACGCTGGGTTGAAGAGGTCTTTATTCAGCTCGCCGGCGACGACGTCACGCTCACCTGGCATGTAGCCGACGGCGACGCGGTGAAAGCCGACCAGCCACTGTTTGAAATCGATGGCCCTTCCCGTGTGCTGCTGACCGGTGAACGCACCGCGCTGAACTTCGTGCAAACGCTCTCCGGCGTGGCCAGCGAAGTCCGCAAATATGTCGAACTGCTGGAAGGCACCCACACCCAACTGCTGGATACCCGCAAAACGCTGCCGGGCCTGCGCACTGCGCTGAAATATGCCGTACTGTGTGGCGGCGGCGCAAACCATCGTCTGGGGCTTTCCGACGCGTTTCTGATTAAAGAGAACCACATTATTGCCTCCGGCTCCGTGCGTCAGGCGGTAGAAAAAGCCTTCTGGCTACACCCGGACGTTCCGGTGGAAGTCGAAGTGGAAAGCCTGCAGGAGCTAACCGAAGCGCTGAAGGCCGGGGCCGATATCATCATGCTCGATAACTTCAATACCGAGCAGATGCGTGAAGCGGTGAACATCACCCAAGGCCAGGCACAGCTGGAAGTCTCCGGCAACGTCACCTTCGACACCCTCCGTGAATTTGCCGAAACCGGCGTGGACTACATCTCCGTCGGCGCGTTGACCAAGCACGTCCGCGCCCTCGACCTCTCCATGCGTTTCCGCTAAATCATCACCCGATGCCCTCCTGCGCGAGGGCATTTTTTTCGAACCTGATTCCCCTATCCCCTGCAACGCTGCAACGCTGCAACTGCTGTAAAAAATCTGGAAGGCCGTTTCCTGTCTGCGTTTTTGTCCCTCGCGATGCCGGTACCGCTCTGACACAGTGGCACCAGATTCAGCAAGGAGCAGATCATGGACAATCAAAAGGGCTTCACTCTTATCGAACTGATGGTGGTTATCGGCATTATCGCCATTCTCAGCGCCATCGGCATTCCGGCCTATCAGAACTACCTGCGCAAAGCCGCACTCACCGACATGCTACAAACCTTCGTCCCCTATCGTACGGCGGTCGAACTCTGCGCGCTCGATCGCGGCGGCGTGGATAACTGCGATGCGGGCAGTAACGGTATTCCTTCACCGACCACCACGCGCTACGTCTCAGGCATGAGCATTGCCAAAGGCACAGTCACGCTCACCGGGCAAGAGAGTCTGAACGGCTTGAGCGTTACGCTGGTCCCCGGTTGGGATAACGCCAATGGCATTACCGGCTGGCAGCGTACCTGCGCTATTCAGAGCGACAGCGCCTTGCAGCAAGCCTGTGAGGATGTCTTCCGCTTTGACGCACAATAAACCTGGGCTTTCACCATGAAACACGAACAGCTGTTAACGCTGTGCCAGCGCCATCACGCGGTGCTGCTGAATAACGACGAAGGGGAGTTGAATATTGCCGTCGTCGGCGCGCCGCCAGGGGAACTGCTGGAGGCCTTGCGCTTCGCAACCCAAAAGCGGGTCGATATTGAGTGCTGGGACCAGGAGCGAATGGAGAAATACCTGGAGCAAAATGCTCAGAAGGCGACATCAACCGTTCCCGAAGAGAGTGACAACGTGGTAGTCAGACTCGATCGTCTCCTCAAGCAGGCGCTATCGCAGCGGGCATCCGATATCCATTTTGAACCTTCAGAACACTACCTGCGCATCCGGTTACGGGTAGACGGTGTGCTGCATGCGCTACCCACGGTACCACTGCCGCTGATGACGCCACTGATTGCCCGCCTCAAGGTGCTCGGCAACCTGGATATTGCTGAACGTCGATTGCCGCAGGATGGTCAATTTACGCTGGATATCGCTGGGAAGCCGCTCTCCTTTCGCATCTCGACTCTGCCCTGCCGCTACGGCGAAAAGGTGGTGCTGCGTCTGCTACATAAGGTCGAACAGGCGTTGGATCTACAGCGCCTCGGCATGTCACCCACGGCTTTAGAACTATTTCAGGCCGCACTGAGTCAGCCGCAAGGGCTTATCCTGGTGACCGGCCCTACCGGCAGTGGGAAAACGGTCACGCTCTATAGCGCACTGCAAAGCCTGAACCATACTGAGGTGAATATTTGCAGCGTGGAAGACCCGATCGAAATTCCGCTGGATGGTCTTAATCAGACTCAGGTGAGCGTGAAAAGCGGGCTGACCTTTCAAAGCGTCCTGCGATCCCTGCTACGTCAGGACCCGGATATTGTGATGGTCGGCGAAATCCGCGACGGTGAAACGGCGGAGATAGCCATCAAAGCGGCGCAAACCGGGCATCTGGTGCTCTCAACGCTGCATACCAACTCAACGGTCGAAACCTTAATCCGCTTAGAACAAATGGGGGTAGCGCGCTGGATGGTGTCATCGGCGCTGGTGATGGTTGTCGCACAGCGTCTGGTGCGCAAGCTGTGCCCGCACTGCCGCCAGAAAACCAGCGGTGAGCACAGGTTCCCACACGCCCTATGGCAACGCCCGCTGCCGCACTGGGCGGCTCCCGGTTGCCGCCACTGCTACGGCGGCTATCAGGGGCGCCTGGCGCTGTTTGAGGTTCTCCCCGTCACCGCGCCCATACGCCAGGGTATTGCCAATGGCGCAACGCCTGCTGAACTAATGAACCACGCCCGGCTGGCGGGTATGAGTACGCTATTTGAAAGCGGCTGCCTGGCTGTCGAACAAGGGCTGACAACGCAGGAAGAGCTATTCCGCGTTCTCGGAATGCCGAAAGATGAGTGAACAGCTATGGTACTGGCGGGGATTAACGGCCGACGGCGACGCACAAAGCGGTACCCTGTGGGCGGCCCATCGGCCGGCGGCACTGTTGGCCTTACAGCGCCAGCACATCACCGTGACAAAACTGAAACGCCGGACGGTCAACGGCGCCTTATGGCGAGCGCAGCATAGCAGCGCGGTTATCAGCCAGCTCACCACGCTGCTACAGGCCGGTCTCACGCTCTCCGACGGGCTAGCGCTTCTTGCTGAGCAGCACCCTGCGCCGCAGTGGCGGGCGCTGCTCAGCACGCTTGCCGAACGACTGGCACAGGGCATCTCGCTCTCTGAGGGCCTTCAGCAGTGGCCGCAGGCATTTCCCCCGATCTATCTGTCGATGATTCGCACCGGCGAAATCACCGGTAAATTAGAGCACTGCTGTCTGGCGCTCGCCCATCAGCAGAAGACCGAACTGCTGTTAAAAGCCAAAGTAAAAAAAGCCCTGCGCTACCCGCTGATTATTCTGTCGCTCGCCGTGCTGGTAGTCATGGCCATGGTCGGGTTTGTGCTGCCAGAATTCACCGCCATTTACCGCACCTTTAATACCCCGCTTCCCGCGCTGACCCTCGCGGTGATGGCAACAGCGGCATTCATTGAGCAGTGGCTTGCGTTAATCATTGGGATACTGCTTTTACCGCCAGGAATCAACGCCGCACTACGCCACCATCCACCCTGGCTGCGCCTCCGCCAGCGGGTGCTCTTGTCACTACCGGTAATGGGAACGCTTATCCATCGCCAGAGGCTTAGCCAGATATTTACCGTGCTGGCGCTGACACAGCACGCAGGGATCGCATTTTTACAGGGGCTGGAAACCGTTGAAGAGACGCTGAACTGCCCGTGGTGGCGAGACGTCGTGACAACGTTACGCCAGGAGATAGCGCAAGGCAGCGCTATCTGGCAGGCGATGGAAAACAGCCGCGCCTTTACGCCCTTATGCTTACAGTTGGTGAGAATCGGCGAGACGTCTGGTGCGCTGGATGACATGCTGGAGAACCTTGCCCGTCATCATCATGAACACACGCAAAATTTAGCCGAGAATTTAACCGCGCTGCTAGAGCCTGCGCTATTGATTGTGACCGGGGTAATTATCGGGACGCTGGTGGTGGCGATGTATCTGCCCATTTTTCATCTGGGCGATGCCATCAGTGGCGGAATGGGATAACGCTGGCGCAGGGTGCGCCAGCGTGAGCGAATTACAGGCTATTGAACACGCGGTTCTCTTGTTCCTGTACGCGGATAAAGGTGGTGCGTTTGGTCAGCTCTTTTAAGCGCGATGCCCCAACGTAGGTACAGGCAGAACGCAGGCCGCCCAGGATGTCACGCGCGGTGTTATCAACCGGTCCGCGCAGCGGCAGTTTAACGGTTTTGCCTTCGGCCGCGCGGTACTGCGCAACGCCACCAACGTGACGCTTCATCGCTGACTCAGAGCTCATGCCGTAGAACAGCATGAATTTTTCGCCGTTTTCTTCCACTACGGTGCCGCCGCTCTCATCGTGACCGGCCAGCATACCGCCAAGCATTACGAAGTCTGCGCCGCCGCCGAATGCCTTAGCCACATCGCCCGGCATGGTGCAACCGCCATCACTGACGATTTGACCGCCGAGGCCGTGCGCGGCGTCGGCACATTCGATAACCGCAGACAGTTGCGGATAGCCCACGCCGGTTTTCACGCGGGTGGTGCACACGGAACCAGGGCCAATACCTACTTTCACGATATCAGCGCCGGACAGAATCAGCTCTTCGCACATTTCACCCGTCACCACGTTGCCTGCGCAGATGGTTTTGGTCGGCCAGGCTGCACGTGCTTTTGCCACGAACTGAACGAAGTGCTCGGAGTAACCGTTCGCCACGTCAATGCAGACGAAATTCAGCGACGGGTGCAGTTTCAGGATCTGCTGCGTTTTTTCGAAATCAGCATCGGAGGTGCCGGTCGATACCATCACGTGACGCAGGACGTCTTCAGACTCAGCCTGAACAAACGCGCTCCACTGTTCAACGGTGTAGTGCTTGTGTACGGCGGTGAGGATATCGAAAGAGGCCAGTGCTTTTGCCATCCCGAAGGTACCCACGGAGTCCATATTCGCAGCAATGATCGGCACGCCAGACCAGCGTTGTCCTGAATGTTTAAAGGTGAATTCGCGTTCCAGTTCAACATCGGAACGGCTTTTAAGAGTAGAGCGTTTAGGGCGGATAAGAACGTCTTTGAAACCTAATTTCAGATCTTCTTCGATACGCATGTGCGAATTCCTGGGGTTAATGGCAATTAAATTGAGAGCACAACTCCAGTAATGCAATCATACGCACTAATCAGGGCTTCGCAAGACTGCGAATTTCACTTTTTTTACGCTACAATCCCATAAATTTACCTGGCGATTAGTGCCGTGTATCGTTGATCCACTCACTTGGTCCGTCAGTTTTTTAACCAAATGATTTTAATACTAAAAATCCAGGGCTAAGCGGTATGACTTACACAGTAGCGTTAACAGGCGGCATCGGAAGCGGCAAAAGTACGGTCGCTGATGCATTTTTTCGCCTGGGTATTTACGTTATTGACGCCGATATTATCGCCCGTCAGGTTGTCGAAACGGGTACACCGGCGCTAGCGGCCATTGCCGAACATTTCGGCGCATCTATTCTGACCGAGGAAGGCGCGCTAAACCGTCGTGTACTACGCGAACATATTTTCGCCCACCCCGATGAAAAAGCCTGGCTAAACGCCCTACTGCATCCCCTCATCCAGCAAGAAACACAGCGCCAACTACAGCAGGCGACCTCGCCTTATGTACTGTGGGTTGTTCCTCTGCTGGTGGAAAACAAACTCTACGAGCGGGCCGATCGCGTACTGGTCGTCGATGTGTCACGCGAAACCCAGCTTCTTAGAACCATGCAGCGTGACCAGGTGTCGCGAGAGCATGCGGAAAATATCCTTGCTGCCCAGGCCACTCGCGAAGCGCGTCTGGCGGTAGCTGATGACGTCATTAATAACAACGGCACACCAGATGCGATTGCATCGGATGTCGCTCGCCTTCACGCCCTCTATCTTGAGCTCGCGGCACAGGCTGTATCACAGGAAAAATCGTAATGCACACCCACATCCTTTTTGAGCATCCCCTGAACGAAAAAATGCGTACCTGGCTGCGTATTGAATTTCTGACGGAACAATTGAACGCCAATTTACCCATCAGGGATCACGCCAGCGCACTGCATTTTTTTCGCAATGTAGGGGATTTACTGGATGTGTTCGAGCGCGGTGATATCCGCACCGAACTGCTCAAAGAACTAGAGCGCCAGCAGCGCAAACTGAACGCCTGGAGCGAAGTTGAAGGCGTGGACTTAACCCGTATTGATGCTCTGCGCCAGCAGTTAAAGAACAGCAGCAGTATCCTGATGGCCGCGCCGCGCGTAGGGCAATTTCTGCGTGAAGACCGGTTGATTGCGCTGGTTCGCCAACGTCTGAGCATTCCAGGCGGCTGCTGCAGCTTCGATTTGCCAACGCTGCATATCTGGCTGCACTCAAAGCAGCATCAACGCGATGCGCAGGTTGATACCTGGCTGGAAAGCCTGGCGCCGCTGAATCAAGCGCTGTCGCTGATTCTCGATCTGGTGCGCAACTCAGCACAGTTCCGCAAACAGACCAGTCTTAACGGTTTCTACCAGGACAACGGTGAAGATGCCGATCTGCTGCGCCTGAAGCTGGAAATTACCTCGCAGCTGTATCCGCAGATCTCCGGGCACAAGAGCCGCTTTGCCATCCGCTTTATGCCGTTGGATAGCGAGCATGGCCTGGTGCCAGAGCGTCTGGATTTTGAACTGGCCTGCTGCTAAGGAGAGACCATGTCTGACGTCACCACGGTAAACTGCCCAACCTGCAACAAACCGGTTATCTGGGGCGAACAGAGCCCCTATCGCCCGTTCTGCTCCAAACGCTGCCAGCTGATCGATCTCGGCGAATGGGCGGCTGAAGAGAAGCGTATTCCCAGCAGCGGCGATCTCTCCGAGAGCGACGACTGGAGCGAAGACCAGCAGTAAACCCAAGGTAGCCCGGCCGAGCGTAGTGACGCCGGGGACTTCCCGGAGTCGGCGCTAACGCACCTCGTCCGGACTACAAATCTTACTCTGCGATCAGCTTTTCAATCACCGGTGCGTTCGCTGGCGGAAACTCCTCCGCGACCAGTTTCTGCTGCGCTACCCAGCGTCCCGGCTGCCCTTCTTTACCCCACGGCTCACCTTCCCAACCGTCAACCAGCCAGAACCACAGCGTAATGTGGCGGTCCGGGAACTGATATTCCAGCTTATCAAACTGATGCAGCGACGTGGCAGAGATACCTACCTCCTCCTGCAGTTCACGGACAACCGCATCCTGAGGCGTTTCGCCGGCTTCAATTTTCCCGCCGGGAAACTCCCATTTATGGGCCATATGTGCGTCGGCAGCGCGCTGGGTTATGTAGATCTCACCAGCAGTATTGCGAATGATGCCAACGGATATTTGCAGTATTTTCATTTTGTCTTATCCATAAAAAAGGCGCAGTAATCTGCGCCTTTTGTCTTGTTATCGTGACCTTAGCTCAGACGGCCGTGGCACTGTTTGAATTTTTTGCCGGAACCACAAGGGCACGGATCGTTACGGCCCACTTTACGATCGCCAGTTTGTGCAGCCAGATCCTCTGCAACGGCTTCGTCATCGCTCTTATGGCTCAGCTGCTGCATCTGCGCCAGACGTTCAGCTTCCAGACGACGCTGCTGCTCCATCTCCTCCACTTCTTCCGGCATACGCACCTGAACCTTGCTCAGGGTGCTGATCACTTCATATTTCAGTGACTCCAGCATCGCGGCGAACATGGCGAAGGATTCACGCTTGTATTCCTGCTTTGGATCTTTCTGCGCATAGCCACGCAGGTGGATACCCTGACGGAGGTAGTCCATCGCCGCCAGGTGCTCTTTCCACAGGGAGTCGAGGGTCTGCAGCATCACGCCTTTTTCGAAGTGACGCATCATTTCGGTGCCAACCACTTCTTCTTTACGCTGATAAACCTCAACGGCGCTGGCCAGAATACGCTCGCGCAGCGTCTCTTCGTGCAGCTCAGGCTCTTTGTCCAGCCACTCAGAGATAGGCAGTTCGAGGTCGAAGTCGTTTTTCAGACGTTCCTGCAGGCCAGGGATATCCCACATCTCTTCCAGAGACTGCGGCGGAATGTGCGCATCAATGGTCGCTTTGAAGACATCTTCGCGGATGCTGTTGATGGTTTCGCTCACGTCAGACACGTCCAGCAGTTCGTTACGCTGGGTGTAGATAGCGCGACGCTGGTCGTTGGCAACGTCATCATATTCCAGCAGCTGCTTACGAATATCGAAGTTACGGCTTTCTACTTTACGCTGTGCGTTGGCAATCGCTTTCGTCACCCATGGGTGCTCGATAGCTTCCCCCGGCTTCATCCCCAGTTTACGCATCATGCCGGACACGCGGTCAGAGGCAAAGATACGCATCAGGGCATCTTCCATAGACAGGTAGAAACGGGAAGAACCCGCATCACCCTGACGGCCGGAACGACCACGAAGCTGGTTATCGATACGACGAGATTCGTGACGTTCGGTACCAATGATGTGCAGACCACCTGCCGCCAGAACGGCGTCGTGACGAACCTGCCAATCGGCTTTGATCTGAGCAATCTGTTCTGGCGTTGGATCTTCCAGCTGCGCGACTTCTGCCTGCCAGCTACCACCCAGCATAATATCGGTACCACGACCCGCCATGTTGGTAGCGATGGTCACGGCCGCAGGATAACCCGCCTGAGCAACGATATCTGCTTCGCTGGCGTGGAATTTGGCGTTCAGTACGTTGTGCTTGATGCCCGCTTTGGTCAGCTCATGGGAAACCACTTCAGATTTTTCGATAGAGATAGTACCGACCAGCACCGGTTGGCCCGCGGCAGTACGCTCTTTAATATCTTCGATGATCGCCTGAATTTTTTCCGCTTCGGTCATGTAGACCAGATCCGGCATATCCTTACGGATCATTGGGCGGTTAGTTGGCACCACGACGGTATCCAGCTTGTAGATAGAGCTGAATTCGAAGGCTTCGGTGTCCGCCGTACCGGTCATACCGGCCAGCTTTTCGTACAGACGGAAGTAGTTCTGGAAGGTGATGGACGCCAGAGTCTGGTTTTCGTTCTGGATCTCAACGCCTTCTTTCGCTTCCACCGCCTGATGCAGACCATCGGACCAGCGACGGCCCTGCATGGTACGACCGGTGTGTTCATCGACGATGATAACTTCGCCATCTTTGACGATGTAGTCAACGTCGCGGGTGAACAGCACGTGGGCGCGCAGCGCAGCGGTAACGTGGTGCATCAGCATGATGTTAGCTGGAGAGTACAGGGACTCGCCTTCTTCCATAATGCCTTCGTTCACCAGCAGCTCTTCAATCAGCACCAGACCGCGTTCGGTCAGGTTTACCTGGCGAGATTTTTCATCTACAGAGAAGTGACCTTCACCCTGGAAGGTGTCGGAATCTTCCTTCTCCTGGCGCACCAGGTGAGGAATGATTTTGTTCACTTTCTTGTACATTTCGGAGCTGTCTTCCGCCGGACCGGAGATGATAAGCGGCGTACGCGCTTCATCGATCAGGATGGAGTCAACTTCATCGACCAGCGCATAGTGCAGTTTACGCTGTACGCGCTCTTCCGGGCTGAATGCCATGTTGTCGCGCAGGTAGTCAAAACCGTATTCGTTGTTGGTACCGTAGGTGATGTCCGCGTTGTAGGCTTCACGCTTAGCAGGAGCTGGCAGGCCGGACATGTTGATACCGACGGTCATGCCGAGGAATTCGAACAGTGGACGGTTGTTTTCGGCGTCACGCTGCGCCAGATAGTCGTTGACGGTCACCACGTGCACGCCTTTGCCGGACAGTGCGTTCAGGTAAGCCGGCAGCGTTGCGGTCAGGGTTTTACCTTCACCGGTACGCATTTCCGCGATGCAGCGGTCATTCAGAACCATACCGCCGAGCAGCTGTACGTCGAAGTGACGCATGCCAAACACACGCTTACTCGCTTCACGAACCACAGCAAACGCTTCTGGGATCAGGCTCTCAACGGATTCGCCTTTCTCAATGCGCGCACGGAATTCGTTGGTTTTCGCTTTCAGCTCGTCGTCGGAGAGTTTTTCCATCTCCGGTTCCATCGCATTGATGATGCCTACAGCTTTACGCATGCGGCGCAGGGTACGGTCGTTACGACTACCAAAAACTTTGGTCAATAATTTGATTAACATAATAAAATCTCAAACGCCCCGACATTTCGGAGTCAGAAAAATAAAGGATATAAAGCGGTTATTTTCAGACGAGGCGCTGCGGCCCGGCGCGGATGCCCTGCACCTGGCTTATCCAGGTCGGGATGCTAAAAGCGTGAGGGGGTAAAGCAGGTAAAATGACAGCCTGGGCGATCACCGCCGGCGGCTGACGTTCAACATTGAGTAACGCGTTGAGCGTGTCGAGCAGAGCCAGATGCTGTGCAGCCTGAAGCGGCGACGCGGGCTCGGCAACCGGTGACGCGGTAGGCGCCATGGCAAAAGAGAGGTGGCGAATAACCGTGCGAATGGCATGCTGATGCCAGTAGTCCACGCTAAAGGATGGGCGGCGGTTGTTCTCAAGGCGCGCCAGCTGCGTGAAATCGATTTTCTGCGACGGATGATGGTTACTGGTGGTCTCGCGGGCAGGCGACGCTGGCTCGGTATTACTCGCAAGTGCAGGCAAGCCAAAGCTGGCAGCAACCATCCCCAACAGGAGATGCGGCCAGAAGTAGCGTCTGCCAAACTGTCGCCAACGCGTCAGCATTCCACTCACGTAATGTTCCACCTTCGGTTTAAGTACCGTTATTCTATTTTCGCGCCAAGATATTATCATTAATGCAGCGCTGCGACAGCAGGAATGACGAAATCATCACCGAAAAACGGGTTAAGAAAGCAGCGGTTGCACAAGTGTGTGATCTTTACAAAGACACTGACGGCGGGAAAGAGAAATTTCGAGCGCTAAAAAGAAAAAACGACTGGTTCCCTGACCGGAGAGAGTGCCAGGTTGCCAGTCGAATTTACGCGATGGTCAGGCTTACGCCAGAACCATTGATGGTGCTTTGAACGCCAGCGGCAGTTCTGCGTCGTCCTGGAAGGTCACGAATTCCCAAGCTTCCTGTTTTGCCAGGACCGCTTGCAGAAGTTTGTTATTGAGCGCATGACCGGATTTGTACGCGGTAAATGCACCAATAATGTTGTGACCACACATGAACAAGTCACCGATAGCATCCAGCATTTTGTGACGAACGAATTCATCTTCAAAACGCAGGCCGTCTTCGTTCAATACGCGATAATCGTCAACAACGATGGCACAATCGAAGCTGCCGCCCAGGCACAGGCCGCGGGACTGCAGATATTCGATATCACGCATGAAACCGAAAGTACGGGCACGGCTGATCTGGCGCATGAACGCATCTGCGGAGAAGTTCATCGCATAACGCTGCGTGCTGGAATCAATCGCCGGGTGGTTAAAGTCGATGGTAAAGTCCAACGAGAAACCATTGTACGGTTTGAATTCAGCCCACTTATCGCCATCTTCAACGCGAACGGTGTCTTTAATACGGACGAATTTCTTCGCGCAGTTCAGTTCATCGATGCCAGCATCCAGCAACAGATAAACGAATGGCGCAGCACTACCGTCCATAATCGGGATTTCTGGTGCATCGACTTCAACAACGATGTTGTCGATACCCAGGCCCGCCAGCGCGGCGTTGAGGTGCTCTACGGTAGAAATCCGCACGTCATGCTCGTTGACCAGGCAAGTACAGAGCATAGTATCACGCACAGATTTGGCATCGGCCGGGAAATCTACCGGAGGATTCAAGTCGGTGCGACGATAGATGACCCCGGTATTTGCCGGCGCAGGGCGTAACGTCAGTGTGACCTTTTTGCCGGTGTGTAAACCGACGCCAGTCGCCTGAACGATACGTTTAAGAGTCCTTTGTTTGATCATCGTATAATCTCGCCAAATTAACTATCCAACCGAAGTGTATAACACATTCGGTGGGCCAGTTTAGCACAAAGAGCGCAGATTCCCAACTTCCAGCTAATTCTTAATCAGCTTGCTTGCGCAGGAATGCCGGGATATCCAGGTAATCCGGTTCTTTAGTGGTCTGCGGCGTATTGTCGTTAACCACTTTAGCTGCCGGTTTCTGTTCTTGCGTCAGCGGCGCCATACCGTGCTGCTGATAGCGATCCAGCGCAGGCTGCTGCGTCTGCTTGTTGGTCACCAGGGTGATCTCAGGACGCTTGTCCATGCCAATACCGGTGGCAACAACGGTTACACGCAGTTCGTCGTTCATATCCGGGTCAAGGGACGTACCGATAACCACAGTTGCATTGTCCGACGCGAACGCACGGATAGTATTACCTACGGTTTCGAACTCATCCAGACGCAGGTCGAAGCCCGCGGTGATGTTGACCAGAACGCCACGTGCGCCGGACAGGTCGATGTCTTCCAGCAGCGGAGAAGAGATAGCCATTTCAGCCGCTTCTTCCGCACGGTCTTCACCGCTTGCCACACCGGAGCCCATCATTGCATAGCCCATTTCGGACATTACAGTACGGACGTCCGCGAAGTCGACGTTCATCAGGCCAGGACGGGTGATCAGCTCAGCGATACCCTGTACCGCGCCTTTCAGCACGTCGTTCGCCGCGCCAAACGCGTCAAGCAGGGAGATACCGCGACCCAGAACTTTCAGCAGCTTGTCGTTCGGGATGGTGATCAGGGAGTCCACGTGCTTGGACAGTTCGGTAATACCCTGCTCCGCAAACGCCATACGCTTCTTGCCTTCAAAGTTGAAAGGCTTAGTCACGACAGCGACGGTCAGGATACCTAAATCTTTAGCCACTTCAGCAACCACTGGCGCTGCACCGGTACCGGTACCGCCGCCCATGCCTGCTGCGATGAACACCATGTCTGCACCATCTAACGCAGCGCGCAGTGCTTCACGGTCTTCATCAGCCGCGTTGCGACCGACTTCTGGGTTTGCCCCAGCGCCCAGACCTTTGGTAATACCGCTACCAATCTGGATAGTCTGGCCAACCGCCGTTTTACGCAGTGCCTGCGCATCGGTGTTAACAGCAAAAAACTCAACACCTTCGATGCGTTCGCGCACCATGTGTTCAACGGCATTACCGCCGCCGCCACCGACGCCGATGACTTTAATCACCGCGTCGTTGGTCAGTTCCATAGGTTCAAACATAGTTTCTCTCCGTTTTGTGCCTGTCGCCCGAGACCCTGAATTGTGCATGGGTCTCTTTAAAAATTAAAACTCTTTGCGTAACCAGCTATTCAGTCGTTTGATCCACGATCCGACCGATGCGGTGACGCGCTTTTCTACCTCTGCTTCACCACTTAAGTGGGACTCTTTCCCGTAGTGCAGCAGGCCCACCGCCGTTGAATAATACGGCTCCTGGGCATAGTCCGTCAGACCAGTAATATTCAGCGGCGCACCGATACGAACCTGCGTATGGAACACCCGCTGCGCGCAAGCCGCCAACCCTTCAATTTGCGCTGCGCCGCCGGTCAATACAATCCCCGCCGCGAGGTGGTGTTTGACACCCTGCTGACGAAGCTGTTCCTGTAACTGTAAAATCTCTTCATTGACGAGGTTCAGCAGCTCGGTATAACGCGGCTCAATGACCTCTGCCAATGTCTGGCGCTGCAGGCTACGCGGCGGACGACCGCCCACGCTTGGCACTTCAACGCTCTCATCTTTGCCCACAATGGAGCCCAGCGCGCAGCCGTGGCGCACTTTAATGGCCTCAGCATCGCTCGGCGGCGTGCCGAAGGCATAGGCGATATCACTGGTCACCACGTTCCCTGCATAAGGAATCACTTTGGTGTGACGCAGTGCGCCGCCAGTGTAGACCGCGATATCCATTGTACCGCCGCCGATGTCCACAACGCAGACACCCAGCTCACGTTCATCTTCCGTTAACACGGAATAGCTGGAAGCCAGGCCGGCAAAAATCAGCTGATCGACCTTCAGGCCACAACGCTCTACCGCTTTGACGATATTTTTCGCCATGTCGTTGTGACAGGTAATCAGATGTACCTTCGCCTGCATACGCACACCGGATAAGCCTACCGGGTTTTTGATCCCTTCCTGATAATCAATTGCGTATTCTTGCGGAATGACGTGCAAAACACGATGTTCATCACGTACGCGAACGGATTTCGCCGTGTGAACGACGTTCTCCACGTCTTCCTGCGTGACCTCTTCTTCTGAGATAGGCACCATACCTATCTCATTTTGACAGCTAATGTGCTTACCGGAAAGCGCCAGATATACCGAAGAGATCTGGCAATCCGCCATCAGCTCCGCCTGGTCGATAGCGCGCTGTGCGCATTTCACTACCGACTCAAGGTCGTTAACCCCGCCTTTATCCATACCACGGGATGGGCAACTGCCAACCCCAATGATATTAATCACTCCGTCGGGCAGAACTTCCCCTACTAAAGCGGCTACTTTTGCAGTGCCAATCTCCAGTCCAACTACCAGTTTTCTGTCCGTCGCCTTGATCATTGTTGTTCTGCCTGTGCCTGATTCTGTTGTTGATTAGTATCCGCCGCAGGAGCAGGTTCCCAGCCTACTGCCGCCCCCGAGTCATAACGCAAATCAACATAGCTAATCCGATTACCGTCTGTTTGCGCCTGCTGCTGTAGAACCGGGTACAGTTCTAAAAAACGTTCCAGCCGCTTCATCGTATCGCCCCGTCCCAGGTTCAGCTTGATACCGTTATCAAGCGTCAACTGCCACGAACGGCGCGCGGTCATCGCCGCAACCTTCAACGTGAACTTCCCTTTCGCGAGCATCGCCCCCATGTCGTGATAGCCCTGCAATACTTCGCTTGCGCTGCCTTCAGGGCCATAGAGCATAGGTAAAGTTTGCTTACTGGTACGATCGGCGGGAACGCTGAAGGCATTCCCCTCGGCATCCACCATGTGCTGATCATTCCAACGTGCAATGGGCACATATTCAACCAGATGAATCTTCAATTCGTCCGGCCACTGCTTTCTGACGCTTGCCTGTTTAATCCACGGCAGACGTTCAATCTGACTCTGGACGATATTCACATCCTGGGTCATAAAGGTTCCCGGCGATCCCAATGCCAGAATGGACTGCCGAATATCATCGTTACGCGTGTAATGACGATCGCCAGTCACCACCAGTTTTGAGATGGGCAATCGTTGCGCATCTTCCATCCAGCCCAGCACGACCCAGCCGCTAACAAACACGGTACACAACACCGCTAGCAGGAAAACAATTCCCACCAGATGCGTTCCATTATTGCGCCGTGAAGCGGCATACTCTTCCTCATCTTCACGGTTCCGCGTATTCAGCGCAGCCTGCGACATATCACCCCGCCAGGTCCAGAATTCGTACTACCAGCTGCGAGAAGCTCATTCCCGCCTGACGCGCCGCCATCGGCACCAGACTGTGGCTGGTCATCCCCGGAGAGGTGTTTGCCTCCAGCAGATAATACTGGCCATCGCTGTCCTGCATCACGTCAATGCGACCCCATCCACGGCAGCCTAAGACTTTCCAGGCTTTCAGTACTAAAGACTGCATTGCCGATTCCTGGGATGAATCTTCACAGCCTGGGCAGAAATATTTCGTCTCATCAGAGAGATACTTCGCTTCATAATCATAGAAGGTTCCGGCAGGTTGGATGCGAACTGTCGGTAAAATTTCTTCACCAAGCACCGCAACCGTAAATTCCGGCCCACTGAGCCATTTTTCTACCAGAACTTCGTCATCGTGTTGAAACGCCTGCGTTAACGCTTCAGCCAGGTCAGCACTCTCGATGACTTTCGACATCCCAACGCTTGAGCCTTCGCGGCTCGGCTTAACGATAAGCGGCAGGCCAAGCGCCGCAATCTGCGTCTGAACCTCGCTGGAAAGCCCGGCATTAAAGGCTTCGCGCTCAACGGCAACCCAAGGAGCGACCGGTAATCCGGCCCCCTGCCACAGCAATTTACTGCGCAGTTTATCCATTGAAATGGCCGATGCCATCACGCCGCTGCCGGTATACGGAAGTTTTAAGAGTTCCAGTAATCCTTGCAGCGTGCCATCTTCGCCGCCACGGCCGTGCAGCGCAATAAACGCTTTCTGAAAACCCATATTTTTCAGTTGGGTAACATCAGTCTCTTTTGGGTCTACCGGATGAGCATCAATGCCCGCTTCGCGAAGACCGGCCAGCACCGCCGCGCCGGAGTTTAACGACACGTCGCGTTCGGCTGAGGTTCCACCCAAAAGAACCGCGATCTTATCAGCCATGGCGCGGTTCCTCCTGAGTTTGCGGCTTCAGTTTGATTTCAGCTAAGTTACGCGCGATTTTACCAATATTTCCCGCGCCTTGAATTAGAACAAGATCATTACCCGTCAGTACTGATGCCAGCATTTCCGGGACCTGAGCGCTATCCGAAATCAGAATCGGGTCCACTTTTCCACGTCCACGAATGGTACGGCACAGTGAACGGCTATCGGCCCCTGGAATCGGCGCTTCGCCCGCCGGATACACATCCAGCATCAGCAGCGCATCGACCTGAGTCAACACGTGAGCAAAATCATCGTACAGGTCGCGCGTACGGGTGTAACGGTGCGGCTGGAATACCATCACCAGCTTTTTGTCCGGCCAGCCAGCGCGGGCGGCTTTGATCGTCGCATCGACTTCCGTTGGGTGGTGACCGTAGTCGTCCACCAGCAGCGCGGTGCCTTCTTTACCGTTCACCTCTTCCAGTGGGAATTCTCCCAGGAAGTCAAAACGACGACCGGTGCCCTGGAAACTTTCCAGCGCGCGCAGAATCGCCTCGTCTTCAATGCCCTCTTCCGTCGCCACTGCAACCGCCGCAGCGGCATTCAGCGCGTTATGACGGCCTGGCGCATTCAGCGTCACGCGCAGGTCTTCTTTATCCTGACGCACCAGCGTGAAGTGTCCCTGCGGGCCAATCTGCTGGTAGCTTTCCACACGAACATCTGCATCGTCACTGAAACCGTAAGTGGTGGTCTGACGGCCTACGCGCGGCAGCAGCTCGCGAATAACCGGGTCATCAACGCACATCACCGCACGGCCATAAAACGGCAGGTTGTGCAGGAAGTTGATAAACGTCTGCTTTAAATTCTCGAAGTCGCCCTGGTAGGTATCCATATGGTCGGCTTCGATGTTGGTGACAATCGCCACCATCGGCTGCAGATGCAGGAACGACGCGTCGCTCTCATCGGCTTCCGCAATCAGGTAGCGGCTATGACCCAGACGCGCATGTACGCCTGCCGCCTTCACCAGGCCACCGTTGACGAAGGTCGGGTCCAGCCCGGCTTCCGCATAAATGCTTGCGACCATCGCGGTGGTCGTGGTTTTACCGTGTGTCCCGGCAATGGCGATGCCGTGACGAAAACGCATCAGCTCCGCCAGCATTTCCGCGCGGCGAATCACCGGAATACGCGCCTCATGCGCGGCAACGATTTCCGGGTTATCAGCAGAGATAGCCGTAGAGACCACCACCACGCTCGCATCGCGAACGTTTTCCGGGCGGTGATTGAAATAGATGGTGGCGCCCAATTTCGTCAACTGCTGCGTCACCGGGTTCGGCGCCAGGTCGGAACCGCTGATCTGATACCCTTCGTTGGCCAGTACTTCAGCAATACCGCCCATACCGGCGCCGCCGATGCCAACAAAGTGAATGTGCCGGACGCGACGCATCTCGGGCACAATAGAACGCAGTTTCGCCAGTTGTTGTGTATTCATTCTCTAAACGCCATCACTTCTGAAATTCGGGCGACGCAACTGCGCCGCGATGATTAAGCCTTTGCAGCCAGGCTTACTTCTTTTGCTACCCGTTCGGTAGCGTCCGGGATGGCCGTCGCACGAGCACGCTCAGCCATCTCTAATAATGTGTTGCGATCCCAGCTTGCCAGCGTGTCAGCGACCGCTTGCGCCGTAAACTGCGGCTGCTCGAAGATCTTCGCCGCGCCGGCTTTCTCCAGCGGCAGCGCATTCCAGTACTGCTGACGGTCCTTATGCTGGAACGGCACGAAGATAGCAGGCAGCCCCGCTGCCGCAATCTCACTGACCGTCAGCGCGCCGGAGCGGCAGACGACGACATCAGCCCACGCGTACGCTTCGGCCATGTCATCAATGAATTCGGTTACTTTATGCTGCGGTTGACCGACATCGGCATAAGCCTGCTCAACGGTCTGCTGACCGCCTTTGCCGCTCTGGTGCCAGATGGTCACCGCCTCGCCCAAACGTTGCGCCACCTGAGGCAGAGTCTGGTTGAGAATACGCGCCCCCTGAGAGCCGCCAACGACCAGTACGCGAATCGGGCCTTCGCGGCCGACCAGACGCTGTTCCGGCAGCGGCAGCGCCAGCACATCAACACGCACCGGGTTGCCGACCACTTCCGCATTCGGGAACGCGCCCGGGAAGGCCTGCATCACTTTGGTGGCAATCTTCGCCAGCCATTTGTTCGTCAAGCCAGCAATGCCGTTCTGCTCGTGCAGGACAACCGGAATACCCAGTGACCACGCCGCCAGACCGCCCGGCCCGGAAACATACCCGCCCATTCCCAGCACCACGTCCGGCTTAAAGCGTTTCATGATCGCGCGCGCCTGACGCCAGGCGTTAAAAATACGCATCGGCGCCAGCAGTAGCGCCTTCAAACCTTTGCCGCGCAGGCCGGAAATATGGATAAAATCAATCTCGATGCCATGTTTTGGCACCAGGTCGGCTTCCATACGATCCGCGGTTCCCAGCCAGCGTACTTGCCAGCCCTGATCCATTAAATGGTGCGCAACCGCCAGCCCCGGGAACACGTGCCCACCGGTACCGCCCGCCATCACCATTAACCGCTTTGTTTGACCGCTCATCGAGAACCTCGGGTAAACGCCTGGGCTTTTTCCAGACGCGTTTCATAATCAATACGTAATAAGAACATGATGGCTGTCGACATAATCAGAAGACTGGAGCCACCGTAGCTTATCAACGGTAGGGTAAGGCCCTTGGTCGGTAACATCCCGGCCGCCGCCCCTACGTTGACCAACGCCTGGAAGCTGAACCATATGCCAATTGCGCAAGCCAGGAAGCCAGAAAAACGTTGGTTTATCTCCAGCGCTTTGCGACCAATGGACATGGCGCGGAAAGCGACGAAGAATACCATTAAAAGTGCCAGTACCACACCGATATAACCCAATTCCTCGCCGATGATGGCGAAGATGAAGTCGGTATGTGCCTCCGGCAGGTACTCCAGTTTCTGCACCGAGTTGCCTAACCCCTGGCCCCACATCTCACCGCGCCCGAAGGCCATCAGCGACTGCGTCAGCTGGTAACCGCTGCCGAACGGGTCTTCCCACGGATTCCAGAACGAGGTCACGCGGCGAATACGGTACGGTTCGGCGAGGATCAGCAGCACCACGGCCGAGATACCCATGCCGATGATGGCGATGAACTGCCACAGCTTGGCGCCTGCGAGGAACAGCATCGCCAGGGTGGTCACAAACAGCACCACGACGGTACCGAGGTCCGGCTGCGCCAGCAGTAAAATTGCCAGCACGAAAATCACGCCCATCGGCTTTAAGAAGCCGCGCAGGTTGTTGCGCACCTCGTCGGCTTTACGCACCAGATAGTTGGCGATATAGCAAAACAGCGACAGCTTGGTCAGCTCGGCAGGCTGGATACGCAGCGGGCCGAAGGCAATCCAGCGCGATGCCCCGTTAACCGAGCTCCCGACCACCAGTACAATCAGCAACATACCAATAGAAGCAATCAGCATGAACGTACTGTGCTTCTGCCAGAACGACATCGGCAGCCGCAGCGTCACCAGCGCCAGCACAAACGCCAGCAAAATATAGAGACCATCACGCTTGGCGAACAGGAACGGATCGTTCGCCAGACGCTGACCCACCGGCATCGACGCCGAGGTCACCATAATAAAACCAATCGCCGCCAGGCCAAGCGTCAGCCACAGCAGCGTGCGGTCGTACATAATCAGGCTATCGGTATCTTTCTCCCGAGAGCCCATCACCCAGCCCTTAAGCGCGGCAAACATCCAACCAAACAGCCATGCGAAAATACGCATGCCCGGCAGACGCGGCAGCCTCAGTCGAGGCAGTCTCAGGCGCGGGAGCGATAAACGCATCAACCTAACTCCTTCGCCAGGCGAGCAAACACGTCGCCGCGCTGTTCAAAGCTTTTAAACTGATCGAGGCTGGCGCAGGCCGGAGACAGTAGCACCATATCGCCCGCTTTGACCTGCGGCGCAATCAGGCGCATTGCCTCTTCCATGGTTTCCGTTTGGGTGGCGATTTCCGGACGCAGCGCGGCCAGTTCACCGCCGTCGCGGCCAAAGCAGTAAAGACGAATGTTATCGCCGGTCAGGTAGCGGCGCAGCGGTTCGAAATCGGCCGATTTACCGTCGCCGCCCAGCAGCAGATACAACGTTCCCGCTACGTGCAGGCCGTTTAAGGCCGCTTCGGTACTGCCGACGTTGGTCGCTTTAGAGTCGTTAATCCAGCGCACACCACGGTGATCGAGCACAATCTGGAAACGGTGAGCCAGCCCGGTAAAGGTGGTCAGCGCTTTCAGGCTGGTCGCGCGCGGCAGGCCAACGGCATCCGCCAGCGCCAGCGCCGCCAGGGCGTTGCTGTAGTTATGCTGCCCGGTGAGCGGCATCTCTTTAACGTTCAATACCTTTTCACCCTTCACGCGCAGCCAGGTTTCCCCCTGCTGGCGATTCAGGTGATAGTCACCAACGTCCACGCCGAAGCTTACGCAGCGCTCGTCCGCACCACGCACTGGCATGGTCAGGCCGTCATCGGCGTTCACAACGCAGACTTTGGCGTTTTCATAGATACGCAGTTTCGCCGCACGGTACTGCTGCAGCCCCAGCGGATAGCGATCCATATGATCTTCGGTGACGTTCAGAATGGTCGCCGCCGCGGCATGCAGGCTTGAGGTGGTTTCCAGCTGGAAGCTGGAAAGCTCAAGCACGTAAAGTTCGCGGGCCGGGTCCAGTAGCATCAGCGCAGGCAGGCCAATGTTTCCGCCAACGCCGACATTTACGCCCGCCGCTTTAGCCATCTCGCCAATCAGCGTGGTGACAGTGCTTTTACCGTTGGAGCCGGTAATGGCCACAATCGGTGCCTGCGCTTCGCGGCAGAACAGTTCAATATCACCGACGATTTCAATACCGGCATCCGCCGCGAGACTCAGCGACGGGTTTGCCAGCGCCATACCGGGGCTGGCAACGATCAGATCGGCCGCCATCAGCCAGTCTTCATTTAGCCCGCCGACGTAGCGTTCAACCGCTTCCGGCAGCTTATCCAGACCGGGTGGCGTCGCTCGGGTATCCATCACGCGTGGCGTAACGTTCTGCGCGAGGAAAAAATCCACGCAGGAGAGCCCGGTCAGTCCAAGACCAATGATGACGACGTTTTTACCCTGGTAATCTGCCATGATTAACGTACCTTCAGCGTTGCCAGGCCAATCAGGACCAGCATCAGCGAAATAATCCAGAAGCGCACGATCACGCGCGGTTCCGGCCAGCCTTTCAGTTCATAGTGGTGGTGGATCGGCGCCATACGGAAGATGCGCTGACCGCGCAGCTTGAAGGAACCTACCTGCAGAATCACCGACAGGGTTTCCACCACGAAGACGCCGCCCATGATCACCAGCAGGAACTCCTGACGCAGCAGCACGGCGATAATGCCCAGCGCGCCGCCCAGCGCCAGCGAACCAACGTCGCCCATAAAGACCTGCGCTGGATAGGTGTTGAACCACAGGAAACCTAAGCCCGCACCGACAATCGCCGTACAGACGATCACCAGCTCACCGGCGTGGCGCAGGTAAGGAATGTGCAGATAGCTCGCAAAGTTCATGTTACCGGTCGCCCACGCCACCAGCGCAAAGCCCGCCGCCACAAAGACGGTCGGCATAATGGCCAGGCCGTCGAGGCCATCGGTCAGGTTAACGGCGTTGCCGGTACCCACGATCACGAAATAGGCCAGTAGGATGTAGAGCAGGCCGAGCTGCGGCATGATGTCCTTGAAGAACGGCACCACCAGCTCGGTAGCCGGCGTATCTTTACCGGCAAGGTACAGCGCGAAGGCGACGCCCAGCGCAATCACCGACATCCAGAAGTATTTCCAGCGCGCGATAAGCCCTTTGGTGTCTTTACGAACCACTTTGCGGTAGTCATCGACAAAACCAATAATGCCGTAGCCAATCAGCACCGTCAGTACGCACCAGACGTACGGGTTTGACGGGTAGGCCCACAGCAGCACGGAGACCGTAATCGCGGTCAGGATCATGATCCCGCCCATCGTTGGGGTACCGCGTTTACTGAAGTGAGATTCAGGGCCGTCGTTACGAACAACCTGACCAAACGACATTTTTTGCAGACGGGCGATCATGCGCGGGCCCATCCACAAAGAGATGAACAGCGCGGTCAGCAGGCTGACGATGGCGCGAAACGTCAGATAGGAAAAGACGTTAAAGCCGGAATAATATTTGACCAGATGTTCGGCCAGCCACACTAACATGTCCCATTCTCCTGTAATGCGCGTACGACCTCTTCCATGGCAGCACTGCGTGATCCTTTCACCAGAATGGTGATAGATTTGTGTTCGTTAATCAGCATGTTAAGACGAGCAATTGCCGATGCTTTATCGATTAAGTGCTCCCCTGCCCCGCTAGCATCGCTAATCGCCTGGCTTAACTTACCGACGCTCAGCACGCGATCAATACCCGCCGCTTTCGCCGCTTCGCCAACCTGAATGTGGCAAGCTTCACTCTCAGCGCCCAACTCAGCCATATCGCCGACCACCAGTACGCGGTAGCCCGGCATTTCAGACAGCACCTGTACCGCCGCCGTCATCGAACCAACGTTAGCGTTATAGGAGTCATCCAGTACCAGTTGGCTGTCCGTCAGGTGAATCGGGAACAGGCGACCCGGCACCGCTTTCAGCTGCGCCAGACCGGCTTTCACCGCGTTCAGGTCAGCGCCCACAGCGGTTGCCAGCGCGGTTGCAGCCAGCGCATTGGCGATGTTATGGCGACCCGGCAGCGGCAACAGCACGTCGGTGCTGCCGTTCGGCGTATGCAGCGTAAATTCCGTACCCTGCGAGGTAATGCGCACGTCAGCAGCGCTGAAATCGCTCCCCGCCGCATTGGGTGAGAAACGCCAGACGGTACGATCGCCAATGACCTGCTGCCAGTTGTCCCAATCATTGTTATCAGCGTTCAGAATCGCAATGCCGCTATCCGGCAGGCCGGTGAAGATTTCACCCTTCGCTTTCGCAACGCCCGCCAGAGAGCCAAAACCTTCCAGATGCGCCGCCGCCAGGTTGTTCACCAGCGCGGCTTCCGGGCGGGTCAAACTCACGGTCCAGGCGATTTCGCCCTGGTGGTTTGCCCCCAGTTCAATAACCGCAAACTGATGCTCCGGCGTCAGGCGCAGTAATGTCATCGGCACACCGATGTCATTGTTTAGATTGCCCGCGGTATAAAGCGTGTTGCCGCACTGCCCCAGAATGGCGGCGGTCATCTCTTTCACCGAGGTTTTACCGGAAGAACCGGTCAGGGCGACTACGCGAGCAGGCACCTGCTGACGTACCCAGGCCGCCAGTTCGCCGAAGGCCAGACGGGTATCGCTCACCACCAGCTGTGGCAGATCGATATCCAGCTTACGGCTGACCAACAGCGCACCTGCGCCGCCGTCTTTGGCCGTTTGCGCAAAATCATGCGCGTCAAAACGTTCGCCCTTCAGCGCCACAAACAGACAGCCCGGGGTTAATTTCCGGGTATCGGTGGTCACATCTTCAATAAGGGCATCGCTGCCGCAAAGCTCGCCGTTCAGAACGTTGGCAAGCTGGCCAAGCGTTACGCCAATCATGCCACCACTCCCAGCAGACGCGCTGCGGTAATACGGTCGGAGTAATCGAGACGACGGTTACCCACAATCTGATAATCTTCATGGCCTTTACCAGCCACCAGCACGACGTCATCTGCTTTTGCCTGCATGATGGCGTTGGTCACCGCTTCAGCGCGGCCTTCCATCACCTTCACGTGGCCGGCATCAACCATGCCCGCGAGAATGTCGTTAATGATGTCACGCGGCTCTTCGGTGCGTGGATTATCGTCGGTCACCACCACCACATCGGAAAACTCTTCGGCAATCGCTCCCATCAGTGGACGTTTGCCTTTGTCACGGTCGCCGCCGCAGCCAAAGACGCACCACAGCTTGCCGGAGCAGTGCAGGCGCGCGGCCTGCAGCGCTTTTTCCAGCGCATCCGGGGTGTGGGCGTAATCGACCACCACCGTCGGTTTGCCCGGCGCGCTAAACACTTCCATACGCCCGCAAACCGGCTGTAAACGCGCTGCGGTATTCAGCAAGTCAGCCAACGGGTAGCCCAGCGCCAGCAGCGTTGCCAGCGCCAGCAGCAGATTACTGACGTTAAACGCCCCCATCAGGCGGCTTTCAATTTCGCCTTCGCCCCAGGTGGAGTCGAAGCGGATGGTCGCGCCGCTATCGTGGTAGTTCACCGTCACGGCTTTCAGCCAGCGGCCGTGGCAGTCTGGATTAATGTGACCGTCCATGGAGACCGCAACGGCATCCGGCAGACGACCTAACCAGCGGCGGCCCACTTCATCGTCCGCGTTGACGATGGCCTGGCCGCAGTGGTGAGTGGAGTACAGCAGCCATTTCGCCGCTTCGTAGTGCTCCATATCACCATGGTAATCAAGATGATCGCGGCTCAGGTTAGTGAACACCGAGGCGGCAAACTTAAGCGCTGCCACGCGGTGTTGCACCAGGCCGTGAGAGGAAACCTCCATCGCGGCAACCGTCGCCCCCTGCTCAACCAGACCAGCCAGCACGTGCTGTACGTCGACCGCCGAGCCGGTGGTGTTTTCCGTTGGGATCACTTTATCCAGCAGGCCGTTACCGACCGTGCCCATCACCGCGCTGGTTTCACCCAGCAGTTGGCACCATTGTGCAATCAGCTGCGTGGTGGTGGTTTTACCGTTGGTCCCGGTCACGCCAATCAGGCGCAGGCTGTCGGAAGGCTCGTGGTAAAAACGCCCGGCCAGTGCCGATAAGCGCTCGTTTAACTGGCTGAGGTAGATAACCGGCACGCCGTGCATCTCGCGGATTTCACCGTCGGCGGCCTCATCTTTTGCCTCGGCTATAACAGCAGCGACACCTTGCGCAATTGCCTGCGGGATATAACGACGCCCGTCCGCCTGATGACCCACCACCGCTACGAACAGATCGCCCGATGCAGCCACACGGCT
This sequence comes from Kluyvera sichuanensis, assembly GCF_014218705.1. Taxonomy (GTDB): domain Bacteria; phylum Pseudomonadota; class Gammaproteobacteria; order Enterobacterales; family Enterobacteriaceae; genus Kluyvera; species Kluyvera sichuanensis. The sequence continues at coordinate 42,486 of NZ_JABBJF010000013.1, forward strand.
GTCGAGCGTCATCTCTCGCAGTACTCGCTCCGGCGCATTTGGCACCCACGGAGCGAGAAGGTCGCGCAAATTACGATCTGCCACCTGTACCCTCGCCTTGATTCGTTACTAATTCACTTTTATCGCCGCCCGTCGCCAGCGCATCCGGCTCAATGTTCATCGTGCGCAGTACGCCGCCCATGATGGCACCAAAGACCGGCGCGGAAACGGCGCCACCGTAGTATTTACCCGCCTGCGGGTCGTTGATCACCACCACCAGCGCAAAGCGCGGCTGGCTGGCTGGCGCAACGCCCGCGGTGTAAGCAATGTATTTGTTGATATAGCGCCCGTCCGGACCGACTTTTTTCGCCGTACCGGTTTTAATCGCGATACGGTAGCCTTTAATCGCCGCCTTCACGCCGCCGCCGCCAGGCAGCGCCACGCTTTCCATCATATGAACGACGGTGCGGACAATAGATTCCGGGAAGATACGCTCGCCGGGAACCGGCGGGTCAACTTTGGTTATCGACAGCGGACGGTAGATCCCGTAGCTGCCAATCGTTGCGTAGACACGCGCTAACTGTAACGGCGTTACCATTAGCCCGTAGCCGAAAGAGAAGGTGGCCCTCTCTATGTCAGACCACCGTTGTTTTTGAGGATATAAGCCACTGCGTTCTCCGACCAACCCCAAATTGGTCGCTTTTCCCAGCCCAAAACGTGAGTAAGTATCTACTAACGCTGAGGACGGCATCGCTAACGCCAGCTTGGAAACACCGACGTTACTCGACTTCTGTAGAACCCCGGTCAGGGTCAATTCGCTGTAGCGCGCCACGTCTTTGATTTCGTGGCCGTTAATACGGTAAGGAATAGTGTTCAGCACGGTGTTTTCGCGCACCACGCCGCGCTGTAGCGCGGTCATCACCACCATCGGTTTCACCGTAGAGCCCGGTTCAAACACGTCGGTGATGGCCCGGTTACGCATGGTGTCTTTGGCGGTGCCGGTAAAGTTGTTCGGGTTATAGGACGGGCTGTTGGCCATCGCCAGCACTTCACCCGTGCTCACGTCGACCAGCACGGCGCTGCCGGATTCCGCTTTGTTAAACGCCACGGCGTTGTTCAGTTCGCGGTACACCAGCGCCTGCAGGCGCTCATCAATGCTCAACGCCAGGTTGTGCGCGGCCTGGCTGTCGGTTGAGGAGATATCTTCAATCACCCGGCCATAGCGGTCTTTACGCACGATGCGCTCGCCCGGTTGGCCGGTGAGCCACTTGTCGAAGCTCTTCTCAACCCCTTCAATCCCCTGGCTGTCAACGTTGGTGAAGCCGATGAGGTGAGCGGTTACTTCTCCGGATGGATAGTAACGGCGCGACTCTTCGCGCAGATAAATCCCCGGCAACTTGAGCTTTTTGATGTAGTCAGCCATGTCAGGGTTCACCTGACGCGCCAGATAGATAAAGCGCATGCGCGGGTTGGTGTTGATGCGGTTTGCCAACTGGTCCAGCGGGATGTTCAGCGCATCCGCCAGCGCTTTCCAGCGGTTGTTCAGCATCACGCCGCCCGCTTCATGCAGTTCTTTCGGGTCGGCCCAAATCGCTTTTACCGGCACGCTCACCGCCAGCGGGCGGCCTGAGCGGTCGGTTATCATACCGCGAGAGGTGGAAACCTGCTGAACGCGCAGGGAACGCATGTCACCTTCACGCACCAGCTTATCCGGGGCAATAATTTGTAGCCAGGCCGCGCGTCCCAACAGGAACGCAAGCGCCAGAAAAATACAGCCGCAAAGCAACGCAAAACGCCAACCGATAAAGTTGGCCTGTTCTTCCTGACGTTTTGGCTTAAGCGTTTTTGCCGCTGGTTTCATGCGTTGCAATAATCCTTATTTCTGCACAACAATATTTTCTTTTGATGGATCAACATGTTGCATCTGCAACTTTTCGGTAGCGATACGTTCGACGCGGCTATGATCGCCAAGAGCATTCTCTTCGAGGATCAGATTTCGCCACTCAATGTCTAACGCGTCGCGCTCCAGCACCAACTGTTCTCGTTGGGCCGTTAACAGGCGGGTATGGTGGGCGGTCGTCACCACCGTTACCGCCGTGACAATGATGCAAATGAACAGACAGAGTGGCAGCTTCCCGAATTGCAAAAGGTCGTCGCGAATAACGCCAGGCAAGGCATGGCGCTCGCCGTTTCCTAACGACCCGGTTACTTTGCTTAGGGCTTCTGTCACTCTGCCGATCATGCGTTCGTCCTTTCTGCAATACGCAGTACTGAACTACGGGCACGCGGATTCTCTGCCACTTCATCTTCGCCCGGCATCAACTTGCCTAGCGCTCGTAAATGACGGCCACCCAGCTTCCTGAGTTGCTCTTCGGTCATCGGGATCCCCGCTGGAACTTGTGGACCACGGCTCTGTTCACGCATAAAGCGTTTCACGATGCGGTCTTCCAGCGAATGGAAGCTGATGATCGACAGCCGCCCACCCGGGGCCAGCACGCCAAGCGAGCTTTTTAGCGCTTGCTCTATCTCCTCCAGCTCACTATTCACCCAAATGCGCACCGCCTGGAAGGTACGGGTTGCGGGGTGTTTGAATTTGTCTTTCACCGGCATGGCAGCCGCGATAACTTCCGCCAGCTCTTTGGTACGGGTCATCGGCTGCTCGCGATTACGCTCAACGATGGCGCGAGCGATACGTTTACCAAAGCGTTCTTCGCCGAAGGTTTTAATCACCCAGGCAATGTCCGCTTCTTCTGCCGTTTGCAGCCATTCTGCTGCTGACTGACCGCGGGTTGGGTCCATGCGCATGTCCAGCGGGCCATCGCGCATAAAGGAGAAACCACGTTCAGCGTCATCAAGCTGCGGTGAAGAAACGCCAAGATCGAGAAGGATACCGTCAATCTTGCCGACAAGATCGCGCTCGGCAACGTAGTCCGCCAGCGCAGAGAAAGGGCCGTGCACGATGGAAAAGCGTGGGTCATCGATGGTCTTCGCCACCGCGATCGCTTCTGGATCGCGGTCGATCGCAATCAAACGCCCCTGCTCGCCAAGCTGCGACAGGATAAGGCGCGAGTGACCACCGCGACCAAAGGTACCATCAATATAGATACCGTCAGGACGAATATTCAGGCCGTTAACGGCCTCATCCAGCAGTACCGTGGTGTGTTTAAAATTTTCCATCATATTTATAAGGACAAATCCTGCAATCGCTCCGACAGCGCCCCTGAAGCAGATTGTTCAGCGTCGATATCTTCCTTGACCTGTTGATACCAGGCCGTTTCATCCCACAGTTCAAATTTGTTGAACTGCCCGACCAGCATCACTTCTTTGGTCAATCCGGCGTGTTGCCGTAAAACCGGCGCAATCAATAATCGCCCGGCATTATCCATCTGGCATTCGCTAGCATGCCCTAACAGCAGTCGCTGTACGCGACGCTCAACGGGGTTCATGCTCGACAAACGCGAGAGTTTTTGCTCGATAATTTCCCATTCAGGCAGAGGATAAAGCAGCAGGCAGGGGTGATGGATGTCAATGGTACAAACCATTTGACCGGTAGCGCTCTCGACTAGCTGGTCCCGATATCGGACAGGGACGGCTAAGCGCCCTTTGCTGTCGAGATTGACTAACGTTGCCCCTCGGAACATGCCAGCTTCACCCCCGATTACCACTTTACCCCACAAATTCCCACTTTAAGGAGTTTACGGAGCAGAGGAAAAGCTTGTCAAGCCAGCATGAATGCCAACAGAGTCCAAAAAACCACTATTTGCGGCCGACAATAGCCCTGATTAATAATTATCCAACAGACGAGGCAAATTAACGCCATGAATACCCGCAAGAAAAATAGAGGCGGATTCACAAGCCGTTAACGCGACTTAATATCATCGAAAGAATATATAAAGTGTCAGTTTGCGACGCGAGCGGCATTTTAGGACATTCTGATGCTCGTTAACAGTCCCTCTGGCGCGCCCCTGCGAGGAATTCGGAGTAGAGAGATTGCCCATTCTGGTAGGTAAGCTGAGAAGTGTTTGTTATTTCGGCAATCCGCCGCGAGAATGTAACAAAATAATACACAAATAATTTAATTTTACTTTGCGTTCACATTATTAAGCACTATTCCGCGATCTTAGCGGGGGAATTAAATAGAGGGCTAACCAAAATGAAGAATTATCTGAATTAAGAATTGAATGATTTTTTTGTTCAATGAAGGCCACCGATCGTAGCCTTCATTAAGAGAGCTTATCGACGGCTCAGACTACCGCGACGGTAAAGATTACGACGAATACGGCTCAAGCCAGGCTTCGGCTTGCGCGGTTCATCGAGGCTTGCCAGCACAATCTCCAGCACGCGTTCGGCAACATCACGGTGACGCTGGGCTACCGCAAGGACCGGACATTGCAGGAAGTCGAGCAGTTCGTTATCACCAAAGGTCGCAATCGCCAGATCGGTCGGCAGCTTGCCTTCACGACGCAGCGTCACGTCCATTACCCCTTGCAGCAGCGCAAATGAGGTGGTGAACAGCGCCTGCGGCATCGGGTGCGTTTCCAGCCATTTTTCAAACAGCTGCGCCGCAGCTTCACGTTCGTAGCTATTGGCATACAGGAAGTGCACGTCGCGCGGGTCATCTTTCCAGGCGGTACGGAAGCCCTGTTCGCGCAGGAAACTTACCGACAGCTCCGGCAACGCGCCAAGATAAAGAACGGTTTCTGCCGGGAAGGTACGCAGTTCTGCAGCAAGCATTTCCGCGTCGTCCTGATCGGCGCCCACGACGCTGGTGAAGTGTTCGCGATCGAGCGCACGGTCAAGCGCGACAATCGGGAACGAATCGTTCGCCCAACGCTGGTAGAAAGGGTGCTCCGGCGGCAGCGATGTTGACACGATAATCGCATCAACCTGGCGTTGCAGCAGGTGCTCGATACAGCGCATTTCGTTGTCCGGCTGATCTTCCGAGCAGGCAATCAGTAACTGGTAGCCGCGCTGGCGGGCCTGACGCTCAAGATAGTTTGCGATGCGCGTGTAGCTGGTGTTTTCCAGATCGGGAATCACCAGCCCAATAGAACGAGTGCGTCCTGCACGCAGACCGGCGGCTACCGCGTTAGGGTGGTAGTTATGCTCACGCACAACGGCCATCACTTTTTCGACAGTCTTGTCGCTGACGCGGTACTGCTTAGCTTTGCCGTTAATCACATAGCTGGCGGTGGTTCGGGAAACACCGGCAAGCCGGGCGATTTCATCCAGTTTCACAATTGCCCCTTGCTTTATAAGTATAATCCGTAACATCTAAACGCAGATTGATCTCATCGGCAATAGCTTTTCTTCGCACTTATTGCTGATTTCGCAAAAAAAAGCCCGACTCCAGGCCGGGCTACGATAAAGCGATGAGAGGTGATTAGCGCATAATCTTGTCGCCGCGCGACAAACCAACCACGCCGGAGCGCGCCACTTCAACAATTCTGGCGACATCGCGCAGCGAAGCGAGGAATGCATCCAGCTTGTCACTTGTCCCCGCCAGCTGCACGGTATAGAGCGATGGCGTAACGTCGATGATCTGTCCGCGGAAGATTTCCGTGTTGCGCTTCACTTCGTCACGGCCATAGCCGCTGGCCTGGACCTTCACCAGCATGATTTCACGTTCCACGTGAGCGCCCTGCCCCAGCTCGTTCACTCGCAGTACGTCCACCAGCTTGTGCAGCTGCTTTTCGATCTGCTCGATGGTCTTTTCATCGCCGACCGTCTGGATAGTCATGCGGGATAGCGTCGGATCGTCGGTAGGCGCGACGGTCAGACTTTCAATGTTGTACCCACGCTGCGAAAAGAGGCCAATCACGCGCGACAGCGCGCCGGACTCGTTTTCCAGTAATACAGATAATATCCGGCGCATAATCAGGTTCTCTCCGTTTTGCTCAGCCACATCTCGTCCATTGCCCCGCCGCGAATCTGCATCGGGTAGACGTGCTCGCTGCCATCGACGCAGACGTCGACAAATACCAGGCGGTTATTGCGCACCTGCTCCAGCGCCTGTGCAAGCTTGCTCTCAAGCTCAGCGGGCTCGGTGATACGAATACCAACATGACCGTAGGCTTCCGCCAGGCGAACAAAGTCCGGCAGCGACTGCATATAGGACTGGGAGTGACGGCCAGAATAGATCATATCCTGCCACTGCTTCACCATGCCCAGATAACCGTTGTTCAGGTTTAGCACCAGCACCGGCAGCTCGTACTGCAGCGCGGTTGAGAGCTCCTGAATGTTCATCTGAATGCTGCCGTCGCCGGTCACGCAGACCACGGTCTCTTCCGGCAGCGCCATCTTCACGCCAAGCGCCGCCGGCAGGCCGAAGCCCATGGTGCCGAGGCCGCCGGAGTTGATCCAACGACGCGGTTTATCAAACGGGTAATACAGCGCGGCGAACATCTGGTGCTGACCTACATCTGAGGTGACGTACGCTTCACCGTTGGTCAGCTTCCAGATAGTTTCCACTACCGCCTGCGGTTTAATCTGCCCGCTTTGAGTGTCATATTTCAGGCACTGACGTGCACGCCATTGCTCGATTTGCTGCCACCAGTCGCGGATCTCATCCAGCGGCTGCGCGGCGCTTTCCTGATCCAGCAGCTCCAGCATTTGATCCAACACCTGCCCCGCATCGCCGACGATCGGAATATCCGCCGGTACCGTTTTAGAGATCGACGTTGGATCGATATCGATATGCAGCACCGTGGCATCCGGACAGTACTTCGCCAGGTTGTTGGTGGTGCGATCGTCAAAACGCACCCCGACGGCGAAAATCACGTCGGAGTGGTGCATCACCATATTGGCTTCATAGGTGCCGTGCATGCCCAGCATCCCCAGCGACTGACGATGCGTTGCCGGGAAACCGCCGAGCCCCATCAGCGAAGAGGCCACCGGCAGATTCAGTTTTTCAATCAGCGTACGCAGTTGCGTGTGGCATTCGGCGTTCACCACGCCGCCGCCCACATATACCACCGGTTTTTTCGCCGCGATAAGCGTCTGCAGCGCACGTTTGATCTGGCCTTTATGGCCGGTCGTGGTTGGGTTGTAAGAACGCATGCTGACCGCATCGGGCCAGACGTACGGGAGCTTCTTAGCCGGGTTCATAATATCTTTTGGCAGGTCAACCACCACCGGGCCAGGGCGGCCGCTGGCTGCCAGCCAGAATGCCTTCTTGAGCACGCCGGGAATATCTTCGGTCTGCTTCACCAGGAAGCTGTGCTTCACCACCGGGCGCGAGATCCCGACCATGTCGCACTCCTGGAAGGCGTCATAACCAATCAGCGACGTCGCTACCTGACCGGAGAGCACGACCAGTGGAATCGAGTCCATATAAGCCGTGGCAATACCAGTGATAGCGTTTGTCGCCCCAGGGCCGGAGGTGACCAGCACCACGCCCACTTCCCCGGTCGCACGCGCCAGGCCATCGGCCATATGCACCGCTGCCTGCTCATGGCGCACCAGCACATGGTCAATCCCCCCTACCGTATGCAGCGCGTCATAAATATCGAGGACGGCGCCTCCAGGGTAGCCAAATACCTGCTTTACGCCCTGATCGATTAACGATCGGACGACCATCTCGGCTCCAGACAACATCTCCATGGTTTGCCTCCCGGCTTCTGTGCTTAATGGCCCGAGAATTCATTTCTCTACGGCCATATGCCAGCGGTACGCGGTACGTCCACCGGCACTAAATTATCGGTAACGACCTAACATAACCGCTCGCCACAAGGCAGGCAATTCACACGTCTGACGTAGATGCGGTACTAAAAAGAGGAAAAATAAAGGGAAAAGGGAAAATGATGGAGGATTACTTCAATGCGAGGAAAAGAATAGCGTAGATGCTCGGGCGAATGGAGCCATTACAGCAAAACCTGCATTTTTCACTTTATTGCCCCGACGACCAACCGGCAATAACAGCATAAAATTCTTATTTGTCACAAATAGACAAAACAAACAGAATGCAAATGCACCCTGTTTGCCTTCGAAGTCGATTACTGCTGACGGCAGGCGTTAATCAGCAACTCTTCCATCCATTGATGGCCTTTATCGCGACCGGCCGCTTCATGCCAGGAAAGATAGCAAGTACGGCTGTTTAGCTTCATTGGCAGCGGTAAAATCTGCAGGTGGAGCTGTTCAGCAAACTCTTCGGCCAGCCGACGTGGCGCCACGGCGACCATCTGGGTCTGGGAAACCACATTCAGTACGCTAATCAGCGCCATACCTTGATAGGCTACACGGCTTTGCTTATCAATGGTGTCATACCACGGCTGGCTAAACGACGCATAGCGATCGAGAGACACAACGGCATGCTCTTCGTTATAAATATCGGTTTCCGTTACCGGACCATGCACTCGCGGGTGCTTGTTGCTCGCCACCAGAACCATTTCATCGTTAAAGAGTGGAATGCAGGCAAACTCCGGGCGGCGGAACTCTTCATAACCCAGCACAAACTCAATTTCCTGATAACGCAACTGATGTTCGGTGTTTTGATTTAATGATGATTTAAAAACCATATGAATATGCGGCGCAACTTCATTCACTTTATTGAGAATGACGGAAGTCAGATAATTATCGAGAGGGCTGCACACACAAAGATTAAATACGCGTTCGCTGCTCAATGGTTCAAAACCTGAGCCGGGTAATTCATTTTGCACCAGCTGCAATGCTTGACGAACAGAGCCAAACAACTGGAATGCGCGCGCCGTCGGCTGAATACCGCGCCCATAGCGCACAAATAATTCATCATTGAACATGACTTTCAGGCGAGCGACAGCATTACTGACCGCAGGCTGCGACATGCCTAGCATGTGGGCTGCGCGCGTAATGTTTTGTTCCTGCATCACCGCATCAAATACGGTCAGCAAATTTAAATCAACCATCCGGAGCTGAGGTTTATTTCCTTCATTAGTTGATGTGCGTTGCTGCTCCGGCGCATTAATTACGCTATCAGACTCCAATGTCATACAAAACTCCCTTTGCAAAATAGCAAAAATATATTGAGGCTATATGATTTACCATGCATATAAGATCCAAAGAAGAGAATTCAATAAAAAATAGGAATATATAAAGAGGCAAAGCGATATTATTGATGAGTAAAAATCGACCTCATCTATATCACCAAGCGAATGACATGTAGTTTACCCATAGATCGTACGAATAGACAACGATCCAAAATCGGAACAATAAATTAAGTTTTATTAAAGTGTTTTATTTTTCTCGATTTTAAAATTAACATTTTATATCAAAAATGGCTTTTATCGATTTACAAAACAAGAGCCAATTTTAGATAACCATATATTTATCATGCAGATAGATTCAAACTTAAGAAATGTCAAACTCATGAGCATTTACGATGAATCGTGTTCAGATGCGACAAAGTATGTAATTCGTGAATTAACAAAAGAAACTATCATCTATGGATAACGGTATTTTTCAGCACAATTAGCTAATTCATCCGTTTCGTTTCCATATCGAAATCCCCTTCATTTTGTACGTCAGGGTTGACATCGGAAACCATATCCAGTACCACTAAAAGCATATCGAATTCATCTGGAGAATGATGACATGTTCCGTACCACTCGCTTCAACGGCCTACTACTACTAAACGCCTCTTCTGTGCGCGGTAGGCTGGTGTGCGACGTTCAACGTTAAGTCATCATCAGTTAAACGAAAAACCCGCGCCGCTGCGCGGGTTTTTTTATGCTCGTAGCAAGGCGCCCCAAGTTAACCAAGGACCTAAACCATGAGCCAGCAAGTCATTATTTTTGATACGACCTTACGTGATGGTGAACAGGCATTACAGGCAAGCCTGAGCGTGAAAGAGAAACTGCAGATTGCCTTTGCCCTCGAGCGTATGGGCGTTGACGTGATGGAAGTCGGGTTTCCGGTCTCTTCTCCGGGCGATTTTGAATCGGTACAGACCATCGCGCGCAACATTAAAAACAGCCGCGTCTGTGCGCTGGCTCGCTGCGTAGAGGCGGATATTGACGTTGCCGCCGAGTCATTAAAAGTGGCCGAAGCGTTCCGTATTCATACTTTTATTGCCACCTCGCCGATGCATATCGCCACCAAGCTGCGCAGCACGCTGGACGAAGTCATCGAGCGCGCAATCTATATGATTAAGCGGGCACGTAATTACACTGACGACGTCGAATTCTCCTGCGAAGATGCCGGTCGTACCCCAATTGACCAGTTGGCGCGCGTAGTAGAAGCCGCGATTAACGCGGGTGCAACCACCATCAACATTCCAGACACCGTCGGCTACACCCTGCCGTTTGAATTCTCCAACATTATTACCGGCCTGTACGAACGCGTTCCAAACATCGATAAAGCGATTATCTCCGTTCACACCCATGACGACTTGGGCATGGCGGTCGGTAACTCTCTGGCTGCGGTCCACGCGGGCGCTCGTCAGGTTGAAGGCGCGATGAATGGCATCGGTGAGCGCGCGGGTAACTGCTCGCTGGAAGAAGTGATCATGGCGATTAAAGTGCGCAAAGACATTATGAACGTGCACACCGCCATCAACCATAACGAAATCTGGCGTACCAGCCAGACCGTTAGCCAGATCTGCAACATGCCGATCCCGGCCAACAAAGCTATCGTCGGTACCGGCGCATTCGCCCACTCCTCCGGTATCCACCAGGACGGCGTGCTGAAAAACCGCGAAAACTACGAAATCATGACCCCTGAGTCCATCGGTCTGAACCAGGTGCAGTTGAACCTGACCTCCCGCTCTGGCCGTGCCGCCGTGAAACACCGCATGGAAGAGATGGGCTACAAAGATACCGACTACAACATGGACCACCTGTACGACGCCTTCCTGAAGCTGGCGGACAAAAAAGGCCAGGTCTTCGATTACGATCTGGAAGCGCTGGCGTTCATCAACAAACAGCAGGAAGAGCCAGAGCATTTCCGTCTGGATTACTTCAGCGTGCAGTCAGGATCCAGCGACATCGCCACCGCATCCGTGAAGCTGGCCTGCGGTGAAGAAACCAAAGCTGAAGCCGCTAACGGTAATGGCCCTGTTGATGCGATTTATCAGGCGATTAACCGTATTACCGGCTACGACATTGAGTTGGTGAAATACGACCTGAACGCCAAAGGCCAGGGCAAAGACGCGCTGGGTCAGGTGGATATCGTCGTTAACTATAACGGTCGTCGCTTCCACGGCGTCGGTCTGGCAACGGATATCGTTGAATCCTCCGCCAAAGCGATGGTTCACGTGCTGAACAACATCTGGCGCGCCGCAGAAGTCGAAAAAGAGTTGCAACGCAAAATTAAGAATAACGAGAACAACAAGGAAACCGTGTAATGTCGAAGAATTACCATATTGCTGTGTTACCAGGTGACGGTATTGGCCCGGAAGTCATGACACAGGCATTGAAAGTACTGGAAGCCGTGCGTCAACGTTTTGATATGCGCATCACCACTAGCCATTACGACGTAGGCGGTATCGCCATCGATCGTCATGGCGAACCGCTGCCGAAGGCGACCGTTGACGGTTGCGACCAGGCAGACGCGATTCTGTTTGGCTCTGTGGGTGGCCCAAAATGGGAAAACCTGCCGCCGAACCAGCAGCCAGAGCGCGGCGCGCTGCTGCCGCTGCGTAAGCACTTCAAGCTGTTCAGCAACCTGCGTCCGGCAAAGCTGTATCAGGGGCTGGAAGAGTTCTGCCCGCTGCGCGCCGATATCGCCGCTAACGGCTTCGACATTCTGTGCGTCCGTGAACTGACCGGCGGTATCTACTTCGGCCAGCCGAAGGGGCGCGAAGGCAGCGGCCAGCACGAAAAAGCGTTTGATACCGAGGTGTATCACCGTTTTGAGATTGAACGTATTGCCCGTATTGCGTTTGAATCTGCACGCAAACGCCGTCACAAAGTGACCTCTATCGATAAATCCAACGTGCTGCAGTCCTCCATTTTGTGGCGCGAAATTGTCAGCGAAATCAGCAAAGAGTATGCCGACGTTGAGCTGGCACACATGTACATCGACAACGCCACCATGCAACTGATTAAAGATCCGTCGCAGTTCGACGTGGTGCTGTGCTCCAACCTGTTCGGCGACATTCTCTCCGACGAGTGCGCGATGATCACCGGCTCGATGGGCATGCTGCCGTCTGCCAGCCTGAATGAAGAAGGTTTTGGCCTGTACGAACCTGCCGGTGGCTCCGCGCCGGATATCGCGGGCAAAAACATCGCCAACCCGATTGCGCAAATCCTCTCTCTGGCGCTGCTGTTGCGCTACAGCCTGGACGCCAACGACGCGGCCACTGCCATTGAAAATGCCATTAACCGTGCGCTGGAAGAAGGCGTACGGACCAGTGATTTAGCTCGCGGCGCCGCGGCAGTCAGTACCGATGAAATGGGCGACATCATCGCCCGCTATGTTGCCGAAGGGGTGTAATCATGGCGAAGACCTTATACGAAAAGTTGTTTGATGCTCACGTGGTTTATGAAGCGCCAAGCGAAACGCCGCTGTTGTACATCGACCGCCACCTGGTGCATGAAGTGACTTCACCGCAGGCGTTTGACGGCCTGCGTGCGCACAACCGTCCGGTGCGCCAGCCGGGTAAAACCTTCGCCACCATGGATCACAACGTCTCTACCCAGACCAAAGACATCAATGCCTCCGGCGAGATGGCTCGCATCCAGATGCAGGAGTTGATTAAGAACTGCAACGAGTTTGGCGTTGAGCTGTATGACCTGAACCACCCGTATCAGGGTATCGTGCACGTGATGGGGCCAGAACAGGGCGTGACCCTGCCAGGCATGACCATCGTCTGCGGCGACTCCCATACCGCGACGCACGGCGCATTTGGCGCACTGGCGTTTGGTATCGGCACCTCCGAAGTGGAACATGTGCTGGCAACCCAGACCCTGAAACAGGGTCGCGCCAAAACCATGAAGATTGAAGTGAACGGCAAAGCGGCGCCGGGCATCACTGCCAAAGACATCGTGCTGGCGATTATCGGTAAAACCGGCAGCGCAGGCGGCACCGGCCACGTGGTTGAGTTCTGCGGTCAGGCCATCCGTGACCTGAGCATGGAAGGCCGTATGACGCTGTGCAACATGGCGATCGAACTGGGCGCGAAAGCGGGCCTGGTGGCACCGGATCAGACCACCTTCAACTACGTGGAAGGCCGTCTGCATGCGCCGAAAGGCAAAGATTTTGACGACGCGGTCGCCTATTGGCAGACCCTGAAAACCGACGATGGTGCCACCTTCGACAGCGTAGTTACCCTGCAGGCTGAAGAAATTGCGCCGCAGGTGACCTGGGGCACCAACCCAGGCCAGGTGATATCCGTGAATGACAATATTCCGGACCCTGCCTCCTTTAACGATCCAGTTGAACGCGCCAGTGCCGAGAAAGCGCTGGCCTATATGGGCCTGAAGCCAGGCATTCCGCTGACCGACGTCGCGATTGATAAAGTATTTATTGGCTCCTGCACCAACTCGCGTATCGAAGACTTACGCGCGGCGGCAGAAATCGCCAAAGGCCGTAAAGTGGCTCCAGGCGTACAGGCGCTGGTTGTGCCTGGCTCCGGCCCGGTGAAAGCGCAGGCGGAAGCAGAAGGTCTGGATAAGATCTTTATCGAAGCGGGCTTTGAATGGCGTCTGCCGGGCTGCTCCATGTGCCTGGCCATGAACAACGATCGTCTGAACCCAGGCGAACGCTGCGCCTCTACCAGCAACCGTAACTTTGAAGGCCGTCAGGGCCGCGGTGGCCGTACCCATTTGGTCAGCCCGGCTATGGCCGCAGCGGCCGCGGTAACCGGTCATTTCGCCGACATTCGTAGCTTGAAATAAGGAAACACCATCATGGCTGAGAAATTTACCCAACATACGGGACTGGTGGTGCCGCTGGATGCCGCGAACGTCGATACCGATGCCATCATTCCAAAGCAGTTTTTGCAGAAAGTGACCCGCACCGGCTTTGGCGCACACCTGTTTAACGACTGGCGCTTCCTGGACGACAAAGGCGAGCAGCCGAACCCCGAGTTCGTACTGAACTTCCCGGAGTTTAAAGGCGCTTCCATTCTGTTGGCGCGCGAAAACTTCGGCTGCGGTTCGTCACGCGAACACGCACCGTGGGCGCTGACCGACTACGGTTTTAAAGTGGTGATTGCCCCAAGCTTTGCCGATATCTTCTACGGCAATAGCTTTAACAACCAGCTGCTGCCGGTCACTCTGAGCGACGCGCAGGTCGACGAAATGTTTGAATTGGTGAAAGCCAACCCGGGCATTACGTTTGAAGTGGATCTGGAAGCGCAGGTGGTGAAGGCGGGTGAGAAATCCTACAGCTTTAAAATTGACGACTTCCGTCGCCACTGCATGCTGAACGGGCTGGATAGCATCGGCCTGACGCTGCAGCATGAAGATGCGATTTCTGCTTACGAAAACAAGCAGCCGGCGTTTATGCAGTAATCCGTAACGCCGCTGCCTCCCCGGAGGCGGCGCGTTCGCGCCTTGTCCGGGCTACCGCTGTTAGTAGCCCGGCCGAGCGCAGCGACGCCGGGACTGCACCAGACTAAACGTCCTTCACCCGTCCGGTCATCACCAGCGTTACCACCGAAATCCCAGCTATTACCCAGTACACCGAGAAGTGGCCAAAGCTCTGGGCCAACGCCCCCTGAATAATCCCCGCCAGAATCACCCCGGTTGAAATGCTGTTGGTAAACAGCGTGGTCGCCGCTCCCGCACGACCCGGCATCAGATCCTGGAACCACAGCATGCCAATCCCGGCGACAATACCGATAAACACCGCATTAAACAGCTGAAGCACCAGCAACGACGTGTGGCTATGGAAGAAGATCAGGCCGACGTAGAACAACACCCCGGCGGCCACCGCGGTTACCATCATCTGCCGCTTACCGAAGCGCTTCACGTAGTAACCCGCGAGGATCATCGCCGGAATTTCCAGCCCCGCCGCCGTTCCCATCAGGATCCCCGCCAGGCTATCCGGCAGGCCGAGATCGCTGCTGATCCACAGCGGCATATCAATGATATACATGGTGTTGCAGGTCCACATCAGCGTGGAGGCGATAAACAGCATTCGCACGTTGCTGTCTTTCCAGCCGCTAATCTGGTTCTGTACCGCATCGGCAGGCTGCTCGACCCTCGCGACCGACGGTAGCGTCAGGGCAATCAGCGTCAGGCTGATGGCAAAAATCCCCGCAGCAATGGAAAACATGGCGGTAAAGCCATAGTTAAGTGCAAGCATGAAAGCCAGCGGCGGGCCAATCACCCACGCCAGCGACAGCTGCGCACGCATTACCGAACTGAACATCACCACTTCACGCGCCGAGCTATCGGCATATTCACGCGCCAGCGCGAACAGCTGCGGCATCGCGGCGTTGGCGATCGAGGCCAGCAGCACACCGCAGGTAATCAGCGTCAGGTAGTGGCGATTGAAGGCAAAGAGCAACGCGTTGCCCACCGCCATCAGGCAGCAGAACATAATCAGCTTGCGCCGGTCACCCCGGTTATCGGATCGTTTTGCCAGCCCGAGGCTGACGACGATCCCGGCGATGGCGTTGACGGTATAGAACAGCCCCACCCAGAACGGCTGCACACCAACTTCTCGACTGAGGTACAGGCTCAGCGTCGGTGCCTGTAATGCCCCCGCTATGCCCATCATAAACGCCACCAGCATAAAGGCGGCATACACACCGTTGAGACGTCGTCCCATCGTCATTAACCAGAGCATCAGAGATCCTTTCGCGAAAGAATAAAAAAAAGCCAGCAGATGATACCTGCTGGCAAATACTCAGTCACACATGATTAGGCGAATTAATGCTCAGAGGTCGGTTTCGTAACTTCCCACTGCATCAGAAAATTCAGCACTTCAAGCCGCTGTGCGGTCGCCTGACGGGCCAGCCAGGAAACATTTTTGGTAGCAGAGAAATAACGCTGGTAGAACTGATGGATGGTAGACCTCTTCATAGACACCTCCTCGCTTCATCGAAATCAATTATTGGCCTAATATAGGGATTAATAAATTGCTGAGTTTTTATCAGGAGTTCCCCTTTTATGCCTTCAGGTCGATTACAGCAGCAGTTCATCCGTTTATGGCAGTGCTGCGAGGGAAAATCGCAAGAGACCACGCTCAACTCACTGGCCGAGCTGCTCAACTGCTCTCGCCGCCATATGCGCACGCTTTTGAATACCATGGAGGCGCGGGGATGGCTGACCTGGGAGGCGGAAGCCGGGCGCGGCAAGCGCTCTAAGCTGACTTTCCTCTATACCGGTCTGGCGCTTCAGCAGCAGCGCGCGGAAGACCTGCTCGAGCAGGATAGGATCGATCAGCTGGTGCAATTGGTCGGCGACAAGGCCGCGGTACGTCAGATGCTGGTGTCGCACCTGGGCCGCAGCTTCCGTCAGGGGCGACATATTCTGCGGGTGCTTTACTACCGTCCGATGCGCAATTTGCTGCCGGGAACGGCGCTCCGGCGCTCGGAAACCCATATTGCACGGCAAATCTTCAGCGCACTGACCCGAGTAAATGAGGTAAATGGGGAACTGGAAGCGGATATTGCGCACCATTGGCAGGCCATATCCCCATTACACTGGCGTTTTTACTTGCGTCCCGGCATTCATTTTCATCACGGTCGCGAACTGGAGATGGATGACGTCATCAGTTCGCTGCATCGCAGCATGACGCTGTCGCTCTTTTCCAACATCACGCGCATTGATTCCCCTACCGCCTGGACGCTCGATGTCCATCTGAGCGAACCCGACCGCTGGCTACCGTGGCTGCTAGGTCAGGTATCGGCGATGATCCTGCCGCGCGAGTGGCAATCACTCAGCGACTTCTCGCGCATGCCGGTGGGTACCGGGCCGTATGCGGTCGCCCGCAACAATCAAAACCAGCTGAAGATTCACGCGTTTGATGACTATTTCGGTTTTCGGGCGCTGATTGACGAGGTGAACGTCTGGGTGCTGCCGGAAATCAGCGATGAGCCGAATGGCGGCCTGACGCTTCAAGGCACTACCCAGAGCGAAAAGGCGGTGGAAAGCCGCCTCGAAGAGGGCTGCTACTATCTGCTGTTTGATGCGCGCAGTTCGCGCGGCAACAACCCGGCTGTGCGCCAGTGGCTGAGCCACATTTTCCACCCGAACAACCTGCTGTATCACGCAGGCGAGCAGCACCAGAGCCACTGGTTCCCGGCCTACGGCCTGCTGCCGCGCTGGCACCATGCCCGTAGCCACGCCTGTGAAAAACCGGCAGGTCTTGAGTCGGTCACCCTCACCTACTACCGCGATCACGTAGAACATCGGACGATCGGTCAGATCATGGAGGCGCTGCTGGCGGCGCACCAGGTCAAACTGGTTATCCAGGAAGTGGATTACGACGAATGGCATCGCGGCGAAGTGGTCAGCGATATCTGGCTGAACAGCGCCAACTTCACGCTGCCGCTCGATTTCTCGATCTTTGCCTACCTTTATGAAGTGCCACTGATTCGCCACTGCATTCCCATCGACTGGGAGCAGGACGCGCAGCGCTGGCGCGAAGGAGAGCTTTCACTGCCCGACTGGTGCCAAAGTCTGCTGGCAAATCAGTCCATTGTGCCGCTGATCCACCACTGGCTGATGCTACAAGGCCAGCGCAGTATGCGCGGCGTTCGCATGAACACCCTGGGCTGGTTCGACTTTAAATCCGCCTGGTTTGCACCGCCGGATCCTTAAGGCTTTTGATTTATTCACGTAATCATTACAATGTGCCGTTCTCAACGGGGTGCTGCGCCGAGTGCGCGGGCTGAGAGATACCCGTCGAACCTGATCCGGATAATCCCGGCGAAGGGATTTGAGGCTAACTCAAAATCCTTTGCCACCATTTTATAAAGGTGCAAAGTGCTCAAAAAATTACTCCCCCTGCTGGTGCTGGTTGCCGCTCCGGCTCTCGCCAAGCCTGTACTGACCGTCTACACCTATGACTCTTTTGCCGCCGATTGGGGCCCAGGGCCGGCGGTGAAAAAAGCGTTTGAAGCCGACTGCAACTGCGAGCTGAAGTACGTGGCGCTGGAAGACGGCGTTTCGCTGCTCAACCGCCTGCGCATGGAAGGCAAAAACAGCAAAGCCGATGTGGTGCTGGGGCTGGATAACAACCTGCTGCAGGCGGCAACCGACACTAAACTGTTTGCCAAAAGCAACGTTTCCACCGCCGACGTTACCGTACCGGGCGGCTGGAAAAACGACACCTTCGTGCCGTTCGACTACGGCTACTTCGCCTTCGTCTATGACAAAAACAAACTGAAGAACCCGCCGAAAAGCCTGAAGGAACTGGTTGAGAGCGACCAGAAATGGCGCGTGATTTACGAAGACCCACGCACCAGCACTCCGGGCCTTGGCCTGCTGCTGTGGATGCAAAAAGTCTACGGCGACAAAGCGCCGGAAGCCTGGCAGAAGCTGGCGGCGAAAACGGTCACCGTCACCAAAGGCTGGAGCGAAGCCTACGGCCTGTTCCTGAAAGGGGAAAGCGATCTGGTGCTGAGCTACACCACCTCTCCGGCGTACCACATCATCGACGAGAAGAAAGACAACTACGCGGCGGCGAACTTTAGCGAAGGCCACTATCTGCAGGTGGAAGTGGCGGCGAAAACCGCAGCCAGCAAACAGCAGAAGCTGGCAGATGAGTTCCTGAAGTTTATGGTCTCTCCGGCCTTCCAGAACACCATCCCAACCGGCAACTGGATGTACCCGGTGACCAACGTTACCCTGCCAGAAGGCTTTAATGGTCTGGTGAAACCGCAAACCGCGCTGGAGTTTACCCCGCAGCAGGTGGCTTCCGAACGTCAAAACTGGATTAACGCATGGCTTCGCGCAGCCAGCCGCTAATCCCTCGCTGGCTGTATCCAGGGCTGACGGCAACCACGCTGATGGTTGCCGTCGCGCTGGCGGCGTTTCTGGCGCTGTGGCTAAACGCGCCGGAAACGTCGTGGTCAACGCTGCTCGGCGATAGCTATCTGTGGCACGTGGTGCGCTTCTCCTTCTGGCAGGCGTTCCTGTCAGCACTGCTGTCGGTCGTACCCGCTATTTTCCTTGCCCGCGCGCTTTACCGACGACGTTTTCCCGGCCGTACGCTGCTGCTGCGGCTGTGCGCCATGACGCTGATTCTACCCGTGCTGGTCGCCGTCTTCGGTATTCTGAGCGTTTACGGGCGTCAGGGCTGGTTGGCCCAGCTTTTTGCCTGGCTTGGCTGGCAGTGGCGATTCTCGCCCTACGGTCTGCAGGGCATTCTGCTCGCGCACGTCTTCTTTAATATGCCAATGGCGACCCGCCTGCTATTACAGGCGCTGGAGCAGATCCCCGGCGAGCAGCGCCAGCTTGCTGCGCAACTGGGAATGCGTGGCTACCCGTTCTTCCGTCTGGTGGAATGGCCGTGGATGCGCCGGCAAATTCTGCCCATCGCCACGCTGATTTTCATGCTCTGCTTCGCCAGCTTTGCCACCGTGCTATCGCTCGGCGGCGGGCCGTCCGCGACGACCATCGAGCTGGCTATCTACCAGTCGCTGAACTTTGATTACGACCCGGCGCGCGCAGCGATGCTGGCGCTGATTCAGATGGGCTGCTGTTTGATGCTGGTGCTGTTAAGCCAGCGATTAAGCCGGGCGATTGCCGTCGGCAACAGCCATGTTCACGGCTGGCGCGATCCGGACGACCGCTGGCACAGCCGGATAGCTGACTCCGTTCTGATTCTTCTCACCCTGCTGCTGCTGCTGCCCCCACTGCTAGCAGTGGTGATTGACGGGGTCAATCCGTCGATGCTGCAGGTCTTTACCCAGCCGGTACTCTGGCAGGCGCTGGGCACCTCGTTACGTATCGCCATTGCCGCCGGGGTAATCTGCGTAGCGCTGACCATGATGCTGCTGTGGAGCAGCCGCGAGCTGCGCGCCCGCAACCAGCCGCTCGCCGGGCAGGCGATGGAGCTAAGCGGCATGCTTATCCTCGCCATGCCGGGTATCGTACTGGCGACCGGCTTCTTCCTGCTGCTCAATAATACCGTTGGCCTGCCCGACTCCGCCGACGGCATTGTGATTTTCACCAACGCCCTGATGGCAGTGCCTTATGCCCTCAAGGTGCTGGAAACGCCAATGCGCGATATTACCGCCCGCTACAGCATCCTGTGTGAATCGCTGGGGCTTTCTGGCTTTAATCGCCTGAAGGTGGTTGAACTGCGCGCCCTGAAACGCCCGTTAGCGCAGGCGCTGGCTTTTGCCTGCGTGCTGTCGATTGGTGATTTCGGTGTGGTCGCGCTGTTCGGCAATGAGAATTTCCGTACGCTGCCGTTTTATCTCTATCAGCAAATCGGCGCCTACCGCAGCCAGGACGGCGCGGTCACCGCGCTGATTCTGCTGCTGCTCTGCTTCCTGTTGTTCACCGTTATTGAAAAGTTACCTGGACGCCATGCTAAAACTGAATGATGTCACCTGGCTTTACCAGCACCTGCCGATGCGCTTTAGCACCTCGATTGCCCAGGGCGAAAAAGTGGCTATTCTCGGCCCCAGCGGCGCGGGGAAATCGACGCTGCTCAACCTGATAGCCGGCTTTCTGACGCCTGCCAGCGGTACGCTGATGCTCGAAGGCCGGGTGCATACTCATACGCCGCCTTCGCAGCGCCCGGTGTCGATGTTGTTTCAGGAAAACAATCTCTTCAGCCACCTGACCGTGCGCCAGAACATTGGGCTGGGCATGAGTCCGCGCCTGTCGCTCACTGCTGAACAGGTGCGAAAGTTACAGGTGATTGCCGGGCTGATGGGCATTGAATCGATGCTGGACAGGCTGCCCGGAGAGCTCTCCGGCGGGCAACGTCAACGCGCCGCGCTGGCGCGTTGTCTGGTACGTGAACAGCCGATCTTACTGCTGGATGAACCGTTTTCGGCACTCGACCCAGCGCTGCGTCAGGAGATGCTACAGCTGGTTGATGAAGTGTGTCAGCGGCAAAACTTAACGCTGCTGATGGTTTCACACAGCGTGGAAGACGCGGCCAGGATTGCACCGCGCGCGATGGTGGTCGCGGAAGGGCGTATCGCCTGGGATGGCGACACGCAGGAATTACTGAGCGGGAAAGCTAGCGCATCCGCGCTGCTCGGTATTCATGCGTGATGTTCACACATTACCACCCCACTACCTTACGCAAAATCTCGATATACACCGGCATCAGTGGGTGACGAATTACGCTCACCAGCGCCACCACGCCCACACCCAGTATCAGCGGTGCCAGCAACAGCAGGCGCTGGCGCGTTAACAGCGCGCTCAGGCGATCGTGATTCTCTTTTGCGCTGCGCCATAAGCGCCAGCACAGCCACGCCGCCAGCCACAGCAACAGCGCCGCCGCCAGCAGCAGCCATTTAAAGCTCGCGCTGTGCTCATCCGCAGGAATGTCGATTGCCGCACCGGCGAGAATGCCCGGCAGGAAGTAGAGCGGCGGCCACAGTAAGCAGCCAATGATATTGGGGGTGATAAATTTGGAGACCGGCAGGTCAAGCATACCGGCAACCATCGGCACCAGCGGGCGCGTCGGGCCGACAAAGCGCCCCACCAGAATGGTGAACATGCTGTGCTGATGCAGCGCATGCTCGGTTTTATCCAGCAGGGATTTGTTTTTCTTCATAAATGACCAGCGATGCAGCGGCTTTTTAAAGCGCCAGCCCAGCCAGAAAGAGACCCAATCGCCCAGCAGGCAGCCAATAATGCCCACCAGCCACGCCTGCCAGAAGTTCACCTCACCGCTGCCGATAAGCGCGCCCAGCCCCGCCATCATCACGGTACCCGGCAGAATCAACCCGACCAGCGCCAGAGATTCCAGAAACGCCACCAGCGCCACCGCAATCAGAGAATAGGTCGTGGACTGAGTAATAAAGTGTTCCAGCAGTGCTTGCATAGTGTGTCCGGTTTGAAAACGAAGCAGGGATTCTCCAGAGCGTCTCCCCTATCGTCAAGCCTTCAATTGTCTTTAGAGTTTACTGGCAAAGACAAAAACCAACACACCGCATTTCCTTTTCTTTACTTTTTATTCACACCCTGCACGAAATTCGCTAGGGCTCGCGCCAGTACATTTTTTAAATACGCGGGAGAAATAGAGCTGATCCTCAAAGCCGACGTTGCGCCCTACCGTGGCGATAGGCATGCGCGTGGTGCTGAGCAGCAGCTTCGCCTGGCTGATGCGCTGATCCTCACGCCAGCTCAGCACGCTCACTCCAAGCTGTTGGCGGAACAGGTGCGACAGACGCGACGGCGATAGGCACACGTGCTGCGCCACGCTGGCGATATCGAAATGGCTATCTGCAAGGTGGTCGCTGATGTACTGGCAGGCGTCGCGTACACGGTTGTCCATCGGCGGATGCAGCGATTCATTGATGGCTTCCATACGGCGCAACAGCAACTGCTCCAGCAGGTTAATCGCCAGATGCTCTGAGTAGCGCCCGATGCCCTGCCCGGCGTCGATAATCTTGCCAAACAGCTCGGAGATTTCCGCCTGATGCGCTTCGTCCGGGCGATAAAAACCGGTCTGCGCGACGATGGCCGGCCAGTTGAGCCACTCGTGCCAGTAGGCGCGCGGGCGGAAGTAAACCCATTGGTGATACCACTCGCTGGCGTCCGGATGGCGGCCATAGTGGTGAATCTCACCCGGCGGGAACAGCAGCATATCGCCCTGTCGACAGACGAACTGCTTGCCCTGATTCTCTATCACCCCTTCACCGCGCACCGTCAGGTTGAGGATAAACCCCTTCATACCCAGCGGACGATCGATAAAGAAATCCAGGTAGCCACCGGCTTCAATCGGCGTTAAGCCGGCGACCAGATGGGCGTTAAATGAATAGCCCGGTAGCAGGGGATCGTTTTGCATTTCAGCCATGGCTGCTCGCTCTCGCTTATCTCAGAAGAAACCAATTATCCATATTCGGCTTTTTAGCGTTATCCCCAGAATGCTATAGGCGCAATGTCGACCTTGCTTCAGACATCCCTTGATGAACAAGGAATTGAGAGAGCAAACCCGCGAATCAGCCCTCTTCAGGGTAACAACTAAAGTGTCTATAAAGACGGCAGAAAAGTCCACATTGAATATTTGCACGGCGTCACACTTTGAATGGTCACAGCAAGATTATCCATAAGATTAGCGGTTCCAGCCTGACGGTTTTTGGCGGGGATATCTACTGTTTCACTATCACGTATTCTTTGAGATGGAGTAACACGATGGCAATCGCAATTGGCCTCGATTTTGGCAGTGACTCAGTCCGCGCCCTGGCGGTAGATTGTGCGACGGGTGAAGAGATCGCGACCAGCGTCGAATGGTATCCACGCTGGCAGGAAGGGCGTTTCTGCGACGCGCCAAATAACCGTTTTCGCCACCATCCACGCGACTATATCGAATCAATGGAAGCCGCGCTGAAAGGCGTACTGGCCGAACTCTCCAGCGCACAACGTGCTGATGTGGTCGGTATTGGCGTCGACAGCACCGGCTCAACGCCCGCGCCTATTGATGCCGACGGCAACGTGCTGGCACTCAAAGAGGAGTTTGCCAACAACCCGAACGCCATGTTCGTGCTGTGGAAAGACCATACCGCGGTGGAAGAGGCGGAAGCCATCACCCGCCTGTGCCACCAGCCGGGCAAAGAAGACTACTCCCGCTATATTGGCGGCATCTATTCCAGCGAATGGTTCTGGGCCAAAATCCTGCACGTTACCCGCGAAGACAGCGCGGTGGCGCAGGCTGCCGCCTCGTGGATTGAACTGTGCGACTGGATTCCTGCCCTGCTCTCAGGTACGACTCGCCCGCAGGATATTCGCCGCGGTCGCTGCAGCGCCGGGCATAAATCGCTGTGGCATGAAAGCTGGGGCGGCCTGCCACCGGCAGCATTCTTCGATGAGCTCGACCCGATTCTGAATCAGCACCTGCCGTGCCCAATGTTTAGCGAAACCTGGACGGCGGATGTTCCGGTCGGCAACTTGACAGCCGACTGGGCCGAACGCCTGGGGCTCTCCACCAAAGTGGCTATCTCCGGCGGCGCGTTTGACTGCCATATGGGCGCCGTTGGCGCAGGTGCGCAGCCTAATGCGCTGGTGAAAGTTATCGGCACCTCAACCTGCGACATCTTAATTGCCGACAAAAACAGCGTCGGTAGCCGTACGGTAAAAGGCATCTGTGGCCAGGTTGACGGCAGCGTAGTACCGAATTTTATCGGCATGGAAGCGGGCCAATCCGCCTTCGGTGACATCTACGCCTGGTTTGGCCGCGTGCTCGGCTGGCCGCTGGAGCAGCTTGCCGCACAACATCCTGAGCTAAAAGCGCAGATCAAAGCCAGCCAGAAACAGCTACTGCCTGCGCTCACCGAAGCCTGGGCAAGCAATCCTTCTCTCGACCATCTACCGGTAGTGCTCGACTGGTTTAACGGCCGCCGTACCCCGAATGCGAACCAGCGTTTGAAGGGGGTCATCACCGATCTTAACCTCGCCACCGATGCCCCGGCGCTGTTCGGCGGGCTGATTGCCGCCACTGCTTTTGGCGCGCGCGCCATTATGGAGTGCTTCACCGAGCAGGGGATTCCGGTCAACAACGTGATGGCACTGGGCGGCATCGCCCGTAAAAACCGCGTCATCATGCAGGCCTGCTGCGACGTTCTTAACCGTCCGCTGCAAATTGTGGCCTCAGACCAATGCTGTGCGCTGGGCGCGGCCATTTTTGCCGCCGTTGCCGCACGCGTGCATACCGATATTCCTGCAGCCCAGCGACAGATGGCAAGCCAGGTTGAACACACCTTACAGCCGCGCCCACAGCAGGCTCAGCGCTTTGAAGAACTCTATCAGCGCTATCTGCAGTGGGCCGTGAGCGCCGAACAACACTATCTCCCTGCTGCATCCTCGGAAAAATCCGCGGCCTCTCAGGCAGCCCTGACTCATTAAAGGATACGACTATGACCGTTTTTGATAATTATGAAGTGTGGTTTGTCATTGGTAGCCAACACCTGTACGGGGCGGAAACGCTGCGCCAGGTGACGCAAAACGCTGAGCAGGTGGTCAATGCCTTAAATGCCGAAGCGAAACTGCCGTGCAAACTGGTGCTGAAACCGCTGGGTACGCGCCCGGATGAGATCACCGCCATCTGCCGCGATGCTAACTACGATGACAAATGCGCTGGTATGGTCGTCTGGCTGCACACCTTCTCTCCGGCGAAGATGTGGATCAACGGCCTGACCATCCTCAACAAACCGCTGCTGCAGTTCCACACCCAGTTCAACGCATCTCTGCCGTGGGACAGCATTGATATGGACTTTATGAACCTGAACCAGACCGCGCACGGCGGCCGCGAGTTCGGCTTCATTGGTGCACGCATGCGTCAGCAGCATAGCGTAGTGACCGGTCACTGGCAGGATAAACGAGCCCACGAGCGTATCGGCTCCTGGATGCGCCAGGCCGTCTCTAAACAGGATACCCGTCAGTTGAAAGTATGCCGCTTCGGCGACAACATGCGTGAAGTGGCGGTAACCGACGGCGATAAAGTGGCGGCGCAGATTAAGTTCGGTTTCTCCGTTAACACCTGGGCGGTCGGCGACCTGGTGCAGGTGGTTAACGCTGTGACCGACGGTGAAATCAGCGCGCTTGTCGACGAGTACGAAAGCAGCTACCGCTTCACCGCTGCTACCCAAGTTCATGGCGACAAACGCCAGAACGTGCTGGACGCGGCGCGTATTGAACTGGGGATGAAACGCTTCCTGGAAGAAGGTGGTTTCCACGCCTTCACCACTACCTTTGAAGATTTGCACGGCCTGAAGCAGCTTCCAGGCCTCGCCGTGCAGCGTCTGATGCAGCAGGGCTACGGCTTTGCGGGCGAAGGCGACTGGAAAACTGCCGCCCTGCTTCGCATTATGAAAGTGATGTCGACCGGTCTACAGGGCGGCACCTCATTTATGGAAGACTACACCTACCACTTCAACGGCGGTAACGACCTGGTGCTTGGTTCGCACATGCTGGAAGTCTGCCCGTCCATCGCCGTGGCGGAAAAACCGCTGCTTGATGTACAGCATCTGGGCATCGGCGGTAAAGCGGACCCAGCACGCCTTATCTTCAACACCCAGACCGGCCCGGCCGTTGTCGCCAGCCTGATTGACCTTGGTGACCGCTATCGCCTGCTGGTTAACACCATCGAGACGGTGAAAACCCCGCACGACCTGCCGAAACTGCCGGTGGCCAACGCGCTGTGGAAAGCCCATCCGAACCTGGAAACCGCCTCAGAAGCGTGGATCCTGGCGGGTGGCGCGCACCATACCGTATTCAGCCATGCGCTGACGCTGGACGATATGCGCCAGTTCGCTGAACTGCACGATATCGAAATTGCCGTCATCGACAACGACACCCACCTGCCAGCGTTCAAAGACGCGCTGCGCTGGAACGAAGTGTATTACGGGTTCAAACGTTAAGCCGATTTTCCCCTCACCCTAACCCTCTCCCCCAAGGGGAGAGGGAACCGATCGCGCACCTATTCACCTTTCCTCCTCTCCCCCGGGAGAGGGCGGGGTGAGGGAAATTCAGACTCGGAGCAAAACATGCTAGAAGATCTCAAACGCCAGGTGCTGGAAGCCAATCTGGCGCTGCCAAAACACAATCTGGTCACCTTGACTTGGGGCAACGTCAGCGCCGTCGACCGCGAGCGTGGCGTACTGGTTATCAAACCGTCCGGTGTCGATTACAGCGTAATGACCGCCGAGGATATGGTGGTGGTGAGCCTGGCAACCGGTGAAGTGGTGGAAGGCAATAAAAAACCGTCCTCGGACACCCCGACTCATCGCCTGCTGTATCAGGCATTCCCCACGCTCGGCGGCATTGTCCATACCCACTCCCGTCACGCGACCATCTGGGCGCAGGCAGGACAGCCCATCCCGGCAACCGGCACCACCCACGCGGACTATTTCTACGGCTCGGTGCCCTGCACGCGCCTGATGACCGACGCGGAGATCAACGGCGACTACGAATGGGAAACCGGCGCGGTGATCGTTGAAACCTTCCGCGAGAATGACATCGACCCAGCGCAGATGCCCG
This sequence comes from Kluyvera sichuanensis, assembly GCF_014218705.1. Lineage (GTDB taxonomy): Bacteria > Pseudomonadota > Gammaproteobacteria > Enterobacterales > Enterobacteriaceae > Kluyvera > Kluyvera sichuanensis. The sequence continues at coordinate 69,503 of NZ_JABBJF010000013.1, forward strand.
GCGTGCTGGTGCACTCCCACGGCCCGTTTGCCTGGGGCAAAAACGCCGAAGACGCGGTACATAACGCCATCGTGCTGGAAGAGATTGCCTATATGGGTATCTTCTGCCGCCAGCTCGCTCCGCAGTTGCCGGACATGCAGCAAACGCTGCTGGATAAACACTATCTGCGCAAACATGGGGCAAAAGCTTATTACGGGCAGTAACCCCTGTATAAACCACCAGAACTCTCCCTTAAACCAGGCTATAATCAAGCCTGGTTTTTTTATGGATGAGCTCACGCGTGACCCAGCCCCAAGCAGGTTTTCTTCTTACCCGTCACTGGCGGGATACCCCGCAGGGTACCGAACTGGCTTTCTGGCTGGCGACCGATAACGGCCCGCTACAGGTCACGCTACCGCCGCAGGAGTCAGTGGCCTTTATCCCCGAAGCCCAGCGCGCACAGGTGGAACGCCTGCTGCAGGGCGAAAACGGCCTGCGTCTGGCCCCGCTTACGCTCAAAGACTTTCACCGTCAGCCGGTATTCGGCCTTTACTGCCGCGCCCATCGCCAGCTGATGCGGCTGGAAAAACTGCTGCGAGAAAACGGCATTACCATCTACGAAGCCGATATTCGTCCGCCAGAGCGCTATCTAATGGAGCGTTTTATTACCGCGCCGGTATGGGTGGAAGGCACGCCGCACGGGGCAACGCTCACGCAGGCTCGCATGAAGCCCAACCCGGAGTACCGGCCGCCGTTGAAGTGGGTGTCGCTGGATATCGAAACCAGCCGCCACGGCGAGCTCTACTGCATTGGCCTTGAAGGCTGCGGGCAGCGCACCGTCTATATGCTTGGCGCAGAGCCCGAGCAGCCACCGCAGGTGGATTTTCATCTTGAATATGTCGCCAGCCGCCCGCTGCTGCTGGAGAAGCTTAACGCCTGGTTTGCCGAACACGACCCGGACGTGCTGATTGGCTGGAACGTGGTGCAGTTCGATCTGCGCGTACTGCAAAAAAGCGCCGAACGTTATCGAGTGCCGCTGCTGCTTGGGCGCGGTAACAGCGAACTGGAGTGGCGCGAGCACGGCTTTAAGAACGGCGTGTTCTTCGCCCAGGCCGCCGGTCGCCTGATTATCGACGGCATCGACGCGCTAAAATCCGCTTTCTGGAGCTTTACCTCGTTTTCACTGGAGAACGTCGCTCGGGAGTTGCTGGGCGAAGGCAAAGCTATCGATAACCCATGGGACCGAATGGACGAAATTGACCGCCGTTTCGCCGAAGATAAGCCTGCGTTAGCCACCTATAACCTCAAAGACTGCGAGCTGGTCACCCGCATCTTCCACAAAACCGAGATCATGCCGTTTTTACTGGAACGCGCGACGGTCAACGGGCTAGCAGTCGACCGGCACGGCGGCTCGGTAGCAGCCTTCAGCCACCTTTATTTCCCGCGTATGCACCGCCTGGGCTACGTCGCACCCAATCTCGGCGAAGTGCCGCCGCAGGCGAGCCCCGGCGGCTACGTGATGGACTCGCGCCCTGGCCTGTACGACTCCGTGCTGGTGCTGGACTACAAAAGCCTGTACCCGTCGATCATCCGCTCGTTTCTGATTGACCCGGTAGGGCTGATTGAAGGCATGGCGCACCCGAATACGCAGCACAGCACCGAAGGTTTCCTCGATGCCTGGTTCTCCCGCGACAAGCACTGCCTGCCGGGGATCGTCAGCCAGATATGGCACGCCCGTGATGAAGCCAAACTGCATAAAAACAAACCCCTGTCGCAGGCGTTGAAAATCATTATGAATGCCTTCTATGGCGTACTGGGCACCAGCGCCTGCCGCTTTTTCGATCCGCGCCTGGCGTCGTCGATCACCATGCGCGGCCACGCGATCATGCGTCAGACCAAAGCGCTGATTGAATCTCAGGGTTATGACGTGATTTACGGCGACACCGACTCCACCTTCGTCTGGCTTAAACGGGCTCATGGCGAGGAAGAGGCCGGGGTCATTGGCCGCTCGCTGGTCGAGTTTGTTAACCAGTGGTGGGCCGAAGAACTACAGAAAAAAGGGCTGACCAGCGCGCTGGAGCTGGAGTTTGAAACCCACTTCTGCCGCTTCCTGATGCCGACCATCCGCGGTGCCGATACCGGCAGCAAAAAGCGCTATGCGGGGATGATTCAGGAAGGCAACGAACAGCGGATGCTGTACAAAGGGCTGGAAACGGTACGTACCGACTGGACGCCGCTGGCGCAGCAGTTCCAGCAGGCGCTTTATCTACGCATCTTCCGCAATGAGCCGTACCGTGACTTTATCCTTGAAACCATCGATAAGCTGATGGCGGGCGAGCTCGATGAACAGCTGGTCTACCGCAAGCATCTGCGCCGCCCACTGGCGGAATATCAGAAAAATATTCCGCCACACGTGCGCGCCGCCCGCCTTGCCGATGAGCACAACGTGCGGTTAGGGCGCCCACAGCAGTATCAACAGCGCGGCAGCATTCGCTACGTCTGGACCACCAGCGGCCCGGAACCCGTGGCCTACCAGCAATCACCGCTCGATTACGACCACTACCTGACGAAACAATTAGCCCCGGTAGCCGAAGGAATTCTCCCCTTTGTCGACGATGATTTTGCTACAATAGTGACAGGGCAACTGGGTCTATTTTGACAGGTGACTAACGTCTCGCCATCCAGTACCATAGCGCCCTTTCCATTCCTGGACCAAATTCACTCGCCGCCTGCTTTCAAAGGTGGTGGATGAATATTGCCTGCAATTTATTAAAGATAGAGCCGAACGCATATGCCTTTTACACTTGGTCAACGCTGGATCAGCGATACAGAAAGCGAACTGGGACTTGGTACCGTTGTTGCAATGGATGCACGCACCGTCACCCTACTCTTTCCGGCAACCGGAGAGAATCGTCTGTATGCCCGTAGCGACTCCCCCGTGACCCGCGTAATGTTTAATCCCGGCGACACGGTAACAAGCCATGAAGGCTGGCAGTTGCTCGTTGACGAAGTTATCGAAGAAAATGGCCTGTTGGCCTACATTGGCACCCGCCAGGACACCGAAGAGACCGGCGTCATGATGCGTGAAGTGCTGCTCGACAGCAAACTGGTGTTCAGCAAGCCGCAGGACCGTCTCTTTGCCGGGCAGATCGACCGTATGGACCGCTTTGCTCTGCGCTACCGCGCGCGTAAATACCAGAGTGAACAGTACCGTATGCCGTGGAGCGGCCTGCGCGGTCAGCGCACGAGCCTGATCCCGCACCAGCTCAATATCGCCCATGACGTGGGCCGTCGCCACGCGCCGCGCGTCCTGCTGGCGGACGAAGTGGGTTTAGGCAAAACCATCGAAGCCGGGATGATCCTGCACCAACAGTTGCTGTCCGGTGCCGCTCAGCGCGTACTGATCATCGTCCCGGAAACCCTGCAGCATCAGTGGCTGGTCGAAATGCTGCGCCGCTTCAACCTGCGCTTTGCACTGTTCGACGACGAACGCTACGCCGAAGCCCAGCACGATGCCTACAACCCGTTTGAAACCGAACAGCTGGTTATCTGCTCGCTGGATTTCGTGCGCCGCAACAAGCAGCGCCTGGAAAACCTGTGTGAAGCCGAATGGGATATCATGGTGGTCGACGAAGCGCACCACCTGGTGTGGAGCGAAGAGGCGCCAAGTCGCGAATATCAGGCCATTGAACAGCTCGCCGAGCGCGTGCCTGGCGTACTGCTGCTGACGGCAACCCCGGAACAGCTGGGGATGGAAAGCCACTTTGCGCGTCTGCGTCTGCTGGATCCAAACCGCTTCCACGATTTTGAGCAGTTTGTTGAAGAACAGAAAAACTACCGCCCGGTAGCCGATGCCGTCGCCCTGCTGCTGGCAGGCAACAAGCTCAGCAACGACGAACTGAACATGCTGGGTGAGCTGATTGGCGAGCAGGATATCGAAGCCCTGCTGCAGACCGCTAACAGCGATCGCGACGGCGCAGAAGCTGCCCGTCAGGAGCTGATCAGCATGCTGATGGACCGCCACGGCACCAGCCGCGTGCTGTTCCGTAACACCCGTAACGGCGTAAAAGGCTTCCCGAAACGCGAACTGCACACCATCAAGCTGCCGTTGCCGATGCAGTATCAGACGGCGATTAAAGTCTCCGGCATTATGGGTGCCCGTAAGAGCGCAGAAGAACGCGCCCGCGACATGCTCTACCCGGAGCAGATTTATCAGGAATTTGAAGGCGACACCGGCACCTGGTGGAACTTCGACCCGCGCGTAGAATGGCTGATGGGCTACCTGACCAGCCACCGCGCGCAGAAAGTGCTGGTGATCTGCGCCAAGGCCGCCACCGCGCTGCAGCTGGAGCAGGTTCTGCGCGAGCGCGAAGGCATCCGTGCCGCCGTGTTCCACGAAGGCATGTCGATTATTGAACGTGACCGTGCCGCCGCCTGGTTCGGCGAAGAAGACAGCGGCGCACAGGTGCTGCTGTGCTCGGAAATCGGTTCGGAAGGCCGTAACTTCCAGTTCGCCAGCAACCTGGTGATGTTCGACCTGCCGTTCAACCCAGACCTGCTGGAACAGCGTATCGGCCGTCTGGACCGTATCGGTCAGGCGCACGATATTCAGATTCACGTGCCGTACCTGGAAAAAACCGCCCAGTCGGTGCTGGTTCGCTGGTTCCACGAAGGGCTGGACGCGTTTGAGCACACCTGCCCGACCGGCCGTACTATTTACGACAGCGTCCATGACCAGCTGATCAACTACCTGGCGGCGCCGGAAAATAGCGATGGCTTCGACGACCTCATCAAGAGCTGTCGCGAACAGCACGAAGCGCTGAAAACCCAGCTGGAACAGGGGCGCGACCGCCTGCTGGAGATCCACTCCAACGGCGGTGAAAAAGCGCAGGCGCTGGCGGAAAGCATCGAAGAGCAGGATGACGACACCAACCTGATCGCCTTCGCCATGAACCTGTTCGATATCGTCGGTATCAACCAGGACGATCGCGGCGAGCACCTGATCGTGCTGACCCCATCCGACCACATGCTGGTGCCGGACTTCCCGGGTCTGCCGGAAGACGGCTGTACCGTGACCTTCGAGCGTGATGTAGCGCTGTCCCGCGAGGACGCGCAGTTCCTGACCTGGGAACACCCGCTGATTCACAACGGCCTGGATCTGATCCTCTCCGGTGATACCGGCAGCAGCACCATTTCCCTGCTGAAAAACAAAGCGCTGCCGGTGGGTACGCTGCTGGTCGAGCTGATTTATGTGGTTGAAGCGCAGGCGCCGAAACAGCTGCAGCTCAACCGTTTCCTGCCGCCAACGCCGGTGCGTATGCTGCTGGATAAAAACGGCACCAACCTCGCCGCCCAGGTTGAGTTTGAGACCTTCAACCGTCAGCTCAGCGCGGTGAACCGTCATACCGGTAGTAAGCTGGTAAATGCGGTACAGCAGGACGTGCATACCATTCTGCAAAAAGGCGAAGCACAGATTGAGCAAGCCGCTCAGGCGCTGATTACCGCCGCCCGTGAAGAGGCGGACGAGAAGCTCAGCGCGGAACTGTCGCGCCTGGAAGCGTTGAAAGCGGTGAACCCAAACATCCGCGACGACGAACTGTCCGCGATTGAAAGCAACCGCCAGCAGGTGATGGAAAGCCTGTCGCAGGCGGGATGGCGTCTGGACGCGCTGCGTCTTATCGTCGTCACTCACCAGTAATCGGAGCCGCTATGGGCATGGAAAACTATCATCCGCCACGGGACCCGTGGCTGGTGATCCTCTATCAGGACGAGCACATCATGGTGGTCAACAAGCCCAGCGGCCTGTTGTCCGTCCCGGGCCGCCAGGAAGAGCATAAAGACAGCGTCATGACCCGCGTACAGCGCGACTATCCGCAGGCGGAGTCCGTGCACCGCCTCGATATGGCGACCAGCGGCGTTATCGTCGTCGCCCTGACCAAAGCGGCTGAAAGAGAACTGAAACGTCAATTCCGCGAGCGCGAGCCGAAAAAGCAGTACGTCGCGCGCGTGTGGGGTCACCCGCAGCCGCAGGAAGGCCTGGTGGATTTACCGCTGATTTGCGACTGGCCAAACCGGCCAAAGCAGAAAGTGTGTTATGAAACCGGCAAGGCCGCGCAGACGGAGTATGAAGTGCTGGAGTATGCGCCGGATAACACCGCGCGGGTGAAGCTCAAGCCCATTACCGGGCGTTCACACCAGCTGCGCGTGCATATGCTGGCGCTGGGTCACCCGATTCTGGGTGACCGCTTTTATGCGCACGACGAGGCGTTAGCGATGGCGCCACGTTTGCAGCTGCATGCGGAGACGTTAACCATTACCCATCCGCAGTTTGGCAACAGCATGACGTTTAAGGCACCGGTCGATTTTTAGATTGTGCCAATGTTTTCCCGGGCGAGCGCAAGCGACCCCGGGTTCATGCACCTTACTTAAATCCCTTCTGTTCTTTTATTAACTCGTACGCTTTCTGAATTTCCTGCGCCTTCTGCTTGGCCATCTCCATCATCTCCGGCGGTAACCCTTTGGCCACCAGCTTATCCGGGTGATGTTCGCTCATCAGCTTACGATAGGCGCGTTTGATGGTCGTGGCATCATCGCTCGGCTTCACGCCCAGCACGTTACACGCATCTTCAAGCGTTGGGCCGCGCTGTGCCTGCTGCCAACCGCCGCCCTGGCCGCCCTGAGACTGCTGATGGTAGCCGCCACCAAACTGTGCGCCGCCCTGCATCATGCGCAGGAACTGGTCGAACTGGGCGTGGGAGATCCCCAGCTCTTCGGCAATGACGTACAGCACGTCGCGTTCGTTCGGGTGCAGAGAACCGTCGGCAAAGGCCGCCTGGATCTGAATCTCCAGGAACATACGAATAAGATCAAAACGACCAAAGCAGACGCTACGGAACTGACGCATTTTTTCGCGCAGCGGATAGTTGTCGGCTTTACCAACGCGAAACGCCTGCTGCGCTGCGGTACGAGATTCACCGTGCAGATTCATCCGGTCCATAAACAGGCTGGCGACATGAATATCCGCTTCGGTAACGCGCCCTTTCGATTTGGTCAGGTGGCCCATCACTTCAAAGGTGGTGGCAAAAAACAGCGACTGACGCTGCTGTTGATTGGCAAACCAGTTCATGCGACGACTGCGCGCCTTATCAAACATGTGGCCCACGAGCAGCCCGAGGACAACGCCCCAGAACCCTCCGCCCATCATCAGAGCGACGGCCACACCAATCACTTTTCCCCAATACTGCATATACTCCCCAAATCGTCATGCCAGCGGCTAAAATATGCATTATCATACCTGTCATTCAATGCCGTGCATAACACCTCTGGCACGAACGGGCAGGATAGACTCGATCAATTTCACGTTGCGACTCACGGTAATGCAACTTAGAAGCCGACGAGCATTAACACTAGCGTCATCACGATGAGTACGTTAGTCTCTGACCGTTTGCAAGCCGCAATGCTATAGATGACGGAACAACAAATACAACGTATGAAAAAACGTATTCCCACTCTCCTCGCGACTATGATCGCCAGCGCCTTGTACAGCCAGCAGGGAATGGCTGCCGATCTCGCATCTCAATGTATGCTTGGCGTACCCAGTTACGATCGCCCGTTAGTGAGTGGTAAACCTAACGACCAGCCGGTGACCATCACCGCCGATCACGCGAACGGTAACTACCCAGACAACGCCGTGTTTACCGGCAATGTCGATATTAATCAGGGAAATAGCCGTTTGCAGGCCGATGAAGTTCAGCTTCATCAAAAGCAGCCTGATGGGCAGCCTACACCGGTTCGTACCGTCGATGCACTCGGCAACGTTCACTACGATGATAATCAGGTTATTCTTAAAGGGCCGAAAGCCTGGTCAAACCTGAATACCAAAGATACTAACGTCTGGAAAGGTGACTACCAGATGGTCGGCCGTCAGGGCCGCGGTACCGCAGATGTCATGAAACAGCGCGGCGAAAACCGCTATACCATTCTGGAAAACGGTACCTTTACCTCCTGTCTCCCTGGTTCAAACACCTGGAGCGTGGTGGGTAGCGAAGTGATCCACGACCGCGAAGAGCAGGTCGCGGAGATCTGGAACGCCCGCTTCAAAATTGGCCCGGTTCCAGTCTTCTATAGCCCGTATCTGCAGCTTCCGGTCGGTGACAAACGTCGCTCCGGCTTCCTGATTCCGAACGCTAAATACGGCAGTACGAACCACTTTGAGTTCTCGTTACCGTATTACTGGAACATCGCGCCGAACATGGACGCGACCATCACGCCGCACTATATGGACAAGCGTAGCGGCGTCATGTGGGAAAACGAATTCCGCTATCTGACCGATGCCGGTCAGGGTCTGTTTGAGCTCGATTACCTGCCTTCAGACAGCGTCTACTCCAGTGAACACCCTAACGATGAGAATAGCCGCCGCTGGCTGTTCTACTGGCAGCACGCCGGGGTGATGGATCAGGTATGGCGTTTCAATGCCGACTACACCAAAGTCAGCGATCCGGACTACTTCAACGACTTTGACTCGAAATATGGCTCGAGTACCGACGGCTACGCCACGCAAAAACTGAGCGTCGGTTATGCGGTGCAAAACTTTGACGCCACCGTGTCATCAAAACAGTTCCAGGTCTTCGACCGCAGCAACAGCAACTCCTATTCGGCTGAGCCGCAGCTGGATATCAACGCCTACCAGAACGACGTCGGTCCGTTTGATACCCATCTCTATGCGCAGGCGGTGAAGTTTACCAACAGCAACAGCACCATGCCTGAAGCGACGCGTCTCCACCTGGAGCCGACCATCAGTCTGCCGCTGGGCAACCGCTGGGGTAGCCTCAATACCGAAGCGAAGCTGCTGGCAACGCACTATAACCAGAGCAATATCGACAACTACAACAACGACTCGAGCAACGCGAACACGCTGGCCAGCTCGGTTAACCGCACCCTGCCGCAGCTGAAAGTTGACGGTAAGATGGTGTTTGAACGCGATGTGGCGCTGAGCCCGGGTTATACCCAGACGCTGGAACCACGTATGCAGTATCTGTACGTGCCGTACCGCGATCAGAGCAAAATCAACAACTACGACTCCACTTTCCTGCAGTCCGACTACTCTAGCCTGTTCCGCGACCGTACCTACAGCGGCCTTGACCGCATCGCCTCCGCAAACCAGTTAACGACCGGCGTCACATCGCGTATTTATGATGACGCTGCCGTTGAACGTTTTAACGTTTCTGTTGGTCAAATCTACTATTTCACCGAGTCCCGTACCGGTGATGACAACATTAACTGGGAGAAAAACGACAAAACGGGCTCGCTGGTTTGGGCAGGTGATACCTACTGGCGCATCAGCGACCAGTGGGGCTTACGCAGCGGCGTTCAGTACGATACGCGTCTGAACAACATATCCACCAGCAGTACAGCCATTGAATGGCGTCGGGACGAAGAGCGTTTGGTGCAGTTGACTTACCGTTATGCCAGCCCGGAATATATTCAGGCAACGCTGCCGACGAGTTACTCCACCAACGATCAGTATCGTGAAGGAATTTCGCAGGTAGGCGCCACGGCAAGCTGGCCAATCGTCGATCGCTGGTCCGTTGTCGGTGCTTACTACTATGACACCAACACCGGTAGCGCCGCCGACCAGATGCTGGGCGTGCAGTACAATTCCTGCTGCTACGCTATCCGCGTAGGCTACGAGCGTAAACTCAACGGCTGGGACTACGACAGCAACAGCAAGACTGGCGGGCAGGCCAAATATGACAACTCCATCGGCTTCAACATTGAGCTGCGTGGTCTGAGCTCCAACTACGGTCTGGGTACCCAGCAGATGCTGCGTTCCAACATCATGCCGTACCAGAGCTCTCTGTAATATCACTGGTTAGACACATCATCCGCATTGCGGTTAATTGAAATGGAAAAAGTATGAAGAACTGGAAAACGCTGCTTCTCGGTATCGCCTTAGTTGCGAATACCAGCTTCGCTGCCCCGCAGGTTGTCGATAAAGTAGCAGCCGTCGTGAACAACGGCGTTGTCCTTGAAAGTGATGTTGATGGTCTGATGCAGTCCGTCAAAATGAACTCCGGCCAGGCGGGTCAGCAGCTGCCGGACGATGCGACCCTTCGCCACCAGATCCTGGAACGTCTGATCATGGATCAGATTATCCTGCAGATGGGGCAGAAAATGGGCGTGAAGATCTCTGACGAGCAGCTCGATCAGGCGATCGCCAACATCGCGAAGCAGAACAACATGACGATGGATCAGATGCGCAGCCGTCTGGCCTACGATGGGATGAACTACAACACCTATCGTAACCAGATCCGCAAAGAGATGCTGATCTCCGAAGTGCGTAACAACGAAGTGCGTCGCCGCATCACCGTGTTGCCGCAGGAAGTGGACGCGCTGGCAAGCCAGATTGGCAACCAGAACGATGCCAGCACCGAGCTGAACCTCAGCCACATCCTGGTTCCACTGCCGGAAAACCCAACCTCCGATCAGGTCAATGAAGCGCAGAGCCAAGCCGAATCTATCGTTGAGCAGGCTCGCAACGGCGCCGACTTCGGTAAGCTTGCGATCACCTACTCTGCCGACCAGCAGGCGCTGAAAGGCGGCCAGATGGGCTGGGGGCGTATTCAGGAGCTGCCGGCTATCTTCGCCCAGGCGCTGAGCACGGCGAAAAAAGGTGATGTCGTCGGTCCCATTCGTTCCGGTGTGGGCTTCCACATTCTGAAAATCAACGATATGCGCGGCCAGACGCAGAATATCAATGTCACCGAAACCCACGCTCGCCACATCCTGCTGAAGCCGTCGCCAATTATGACCGACGACCAGGCACGTGCGAAGCTGGAGCAGGTTGCAGCGGATATCCGCAGCGGCAAAACCACCTTTGAGAAAGCGGCTAAAGAGCTGTCTCAGGATCCAGGCTCTGCTAACCAGGGCGGTGATTTAGGTTGGGCAACGCCGGATATCTACGATCCATCATTCCGCGATGCGCTGATGAAGCTGAACAAAGGCCAGATGAGCGGCCCGGTTCACTCTTCCTTCGGCTGGCACCTGATTCAGTTGCTCGATACGCGTAACGTTGACCGTACCGACGCGGCGCAGAAAGATCGTGCTTACCGCATGCTGATGAACCGTAAGTTCTCTGAAGAAGCAGCGACCTGGATGCAGGAACAGCGCGCAAGCGCCTACGTTAAAATTCTGAGCAACTAATGACGCAACACGCTCGTGTCGTTATCACTCCCGGCGAACCCGCCGGGATTGGTCCGGATCTCGCGATCCAACTGGCCCAGCGCGACTGGCCGCTCGAACTGGTCGTTTGCGCTGATGGCCGCCTGCTCACCGAGCGGGCCACGCTTCTCGGCCTTCCCCTCACGCTACTGCCCTACTCCCCCGAAAAACCGGCTGCACCACAGCGCGCTGGCACGCTCACGCTGCTGCCCGTGGCACTGCATGCCGAGGTTATTCCAGGAACGCTGAACGTCGCGAACGGGGGCTACGTCGTTGAGACGCTGGCGCGCGCCTGCGACGGTTGCCTGAGCGGTGAGTTTGCCGCGCTGGTCACCGGGCCGGTGCATAAAGGCATTATTAACGATGCTGGCGTCGCCTTTACCGGGCACACCGAGTTCTTCGAAGAGCGTGCTGGCGCACCGAAAGTGGTGATGATGCTGGCAACCGAGGAGCTGCGCGTGGCGCTGGCGACTACCCACCTGCCGCTGAAAGCGGTGAGCGATGCCATCACGCCGGACCTGCTGCGGGAAGTGATTACCATCCTGCACGATGACCTGCAGAACAAGTTTGGTCTTGCCGAACCGCACGTGCTGGTCTGCGGCCTGAACCCGCACGCGGGCGAAGGCGGACATATGGGTACGGAAGAGATAGACACCATTATTCCGGTGCTGGAAGAGATGCGGGCAAAGGGGATGAATCTAAGCGGGCCGCTGCCTGCCGATACCCTTTTCCAACCAAAGTATCTGGACCATGCCGATGCGGTGCTCGCAATGTACCACGATCAGGGCCTACCCGTGCTAAAATACCAGGGATTTGGTCGTGGCGTGAACATTACGCTCGGTCTACCCTTTATTCGCACCTCCGTTGACCATGGTACCGCCCTCGAACTGGCAGGCCAGGGGAAAGCGGATGTCGGCAGTTTTATTACGGCGCTTAATCTCGCCATCAAAATGATTGTTAACTCTAATGAATAATCGAGTCCATCAGGGCCACTTAGCCCGTAAACGCTTCGGGCAAAACTTTCTCAACGATCAATTCGTGATCGACAGTATTGTTGCGGCCATTAACCCGCAAAAAGGCCAGGCCATGGTTGAAATCGGCCCGGGTCTTGCCGCGCTGACCGAGCCGGTTGGCGAACGTCTTGACGAAATGACCGTTATCGAACTGGACCGCGACTTAGCCGCGCGTCTGCAAACGCACCCGTTCCTGGGGCCGAAGCTGACCATTTATCAGCAGGATGCCATGACCATGAACTTTGGCGAGCTGTCTGAGAAGCTCGGCCAACCGCTGCGCGTGTTCGGTAACCTGCCGTACAACATCTCCACGCCGCTGATGTTCCACCTGTTTAGCTATACTAACGCTATTGCAGACATGCACTTCATGCTGCAAAAAGAGGTGGTTAACCGTCTGGTTGCCGGTCCAAATAGTAAAGCCTATGGTCGTCTGACCGTCATGGCGCAATACTACTGCAACGTGATCCCGGTACTTGAAGTGCCGCCAACCGCGTTCACGCCACCGCCAAAAGTGGATTCCGCCGTCGTACGCCTGGTGCCACATAGCACTAAACCGTACCCGGTAAAAGATGTCCGCGTTCTGAGCCGTATTACGACCGAAGCCTTTAACCAGCGTCGTAAAACTATCCGCAACAGTCTGGGCAATCTGTTCAGCGTTGAGCTGTTGACGGAGCTGGGTGTAGACCCGGCCATGCGCGCGGAAAATATCTCTGTTGCGCAGTACTGCCGGATGGCCAACTATCTGTCCGAGAATGCGCCCTCGAAGGAGAGCTAAACCATGATCGATTCGCCGCGAGTTTGCGTCCAGGTACAGAGCGTCTACATTGAGACGCACTCCCAGCCGGAAGAAGAGCGTTACGTTTTTGCTTATACGGTGACCATTCGCAATCTCGGGCGAAGCGCGGTGCAGCTTCTCGGCCGTTACTGGCTGATTACTAACGGCCACGGCCGTGAAACCGAAGTTCAGGGCGAAGGTGTTGTCGGCGTGCAGCCGCACATCGAGCCCGGTGAAGAATATCAATATACCAGCGGCGCCGTGCTGGAAACTCCGCTCGGCACCATGCAGGGTCACTACGATATGGTCGATGTAGACGGCGTGCCGTTCTCCATCGACATTCCCGTTTTCCGTCTCTTTGTTCCCACGCTGATTCATTAAAACATGGCTACATACCTTATTGGCGACGTTCACGGTTGCTTTGACGAGTTAATTGCTCTGCTCGAGCAGGTGGCGTTCACCCCAGACGTCGATACCCTGTGGCTGACGGGCGATCTGGTCGCGCGCGGTCCTGGTTCACTGGAAGTGCTGCGCTACGTTAAATCGCTGGGCGACTGCGTGAAAGTGGTGCTCGGTAACCACGATCTCCACCTGCTAGCGGTGTTTGCCGGCATCAGCCGCAACAAGCCGAAGGATCGCCTGAACCCACTGCTGGAAGCACCGGATGCTGACGAGCTGCTCAACTGGTTGCGTCGTCAGCCGTTGATGCAGGTCGATGAAGAGAAGAAGCTGGTGATGGCGCACGCGGGTATTACACCGCAGTGGGATATGGAAACCGCTAAACAGTGCGCGCGCGACGTTGAAGCGGTGCTCTCAAGCGACTCCTATCCGTTCTTCCTCGACGCCATGTACGGCGATATGCCCAACAACTGGTCGCTGGATCTCTCCGGTCTGGCGCGCCTGCGCTTTATCACCAATGCTTTTACCCGCATGCGCTACTGCTTCCCGAACGGCCAGCTGGATATGTACAGCAAAGAGTCGCCGGAGAACGTGCCTGCGCCGCTGAAGCCGTGGTTTATGCTGCCAGGGCCGATTACCGATGAGTACAGCGTGGCCTTTGGTCACTGGGCATCGCTGGAAGGTAAAGGTACGCCAGAAGGGATTTACGCGCTGGATACCGGCTGCTGCTGGGGCGGAGATTTAACCTGCCTGCGCTGGGAAGATAAACAGTACTTTGTACAACCGTCGAACCGAAAGCTGGCGCCGGGTGAGAGCGAGGCGGTAGCGTCGTAGTTCGGTGCATCCCCATAGAAAAATAAAAACGCCGGGTTCTCTCCCGGCGTTTTTATTTTGGTAGCCCGGCCAAGTGAAGCGCCGCCGGGAACGGCTCGGTCTTAACGACGCTCAAGCACCTCAAAGCAGTAGCTATGAGAGTTCTGCTCATCCGCATCATGGAACTCGCTAAACACCGACTCCCACTGGTCTGGGTCATAATCCGGGAAATGGGTGTCGCCTTCCACTTCGGCATCAATGTGCGTCAGATAAAGCTTCTGTGCTTTCGGCAGGAACTGCTCATATACGCGACCACCGCCAATCACCATAATCTCTTCCACGTCGCCGCAGGCAGCGATCGCTTCATCGACCGATTTCACCCACTGTACGCGGTCATCAGTGCCCGGCTGGCTGCTGATGACGATGTTCTTACGGCCCGGCAACGGGCGTCCAATGGACTCCCAGGTCAGGCGGCCCATCACCACCGGTTTGTTTAAGGTGTTGCGTTTAAACCAGGCCAGATCGGCTGGCAGGTCCCAGGGCATGGCGTTTTCCATACCGATAACGCGATCTACCGCTAGTGCAGCAATCAGACTGATCATTGAGTGTGTCCCAGATACGAAAAAAAATTGTCGCCACTATACGGAAAGCTTAATCTTTCGTCGACTGGCAGCCAGGTAAAGAAGAAGAAAATTTTTCGTTTTGCTGGCAAGTCCACGGTAGGTTAAGTGGACAGCCAGCATTACACCTAATACGGCATCAGAGCGTCGGCTTTACTTCCGGCTCGTCTTCTGGATTACCGCTATGTTTTCCCTCTTCCGTTCCCTGCCAGCCGTGGCGCTGAATCACCGACAGGTGGTTGCGATCTTCGTTGATAATCTCGGTGAGCATGGCGCTGGTGCGTTTAAACGCCGCTGCCCGTGAAGTGTCATCGTTTTCCGCCATCTCCACCATCTCTTCCATCAGCTGCGTGTTAAAGCGACGGAACAGGTCGGCACGCTCGCGCGCCTCATAGGCGCCAAGCCCCAGTGACTCCAGCGCCTGACGACCCGACTTCAGTGCCCCCTCAAAGGTTTCACGCTCCGGTGCGTCTACCCCGGCCTGACGCAGCTTGATGTAGTGCTCAACGTCGCGGGCGCGTGCAATAATCGTCAGATTCGGGAAGTGCTCTTTTGCCACCTCGGTTAGCTCAAGGCTCGCCTGCGGATCGTCAATGGCGTTAATCAGCACCTCGGCCTTCGCCGCGCCTGCCGACTCCAGCAGATCGGCTCGCGTTGCATCGCCGTAAAAGACTTTCATATCGAATTTGCGCAGCGTATCGACGTGATCCGGATCGTGATCGAGGACTACCATTTTCACCCCGCTCGACAGCAGCAAGCGGCCGGTAATCTGCCCGAAACGCCCGAAGCCCGCGATAATCACCCGCGGCTGTTCTTCGTCGATTTGATCCGCTTCGCGCGCATCACCTGCGCTATTACGTTTCTCAAGGCGGGTCAGCAGCACCAGCAGAATCGGCGTCGCCGCCATTGACAGGGCTACCGCCAGCGTCAGCGCCTTGGCCCATTCCGGATCCAGCACGTTAGCCATCTGCGCGGCACCAAACACCACGAAGGCAAACTCACTCCCCTGCCCCAGCAGCGCCGCGAACCACAGGCGCTGCGAGCGCGGCACCTGAAGCGGTTTGGCAATCAGCCACAGCAGAACGGACTTAATCACCAGGAAGCCGACCAGCAGCGTAATAATGCGCAGCGGGTTATGAATCAGCGTGCCAAAGTCGATGGACATTCCGACGCCGATAAAGAACAGACCTAGCAGCAGCCCTTTGAACGGCTCGATATCGCTTTCCAGCGCGTGACGGTACTCCGAGCTCGCCAGCAGCACCCCGGCGAGGAATGCGCCCATCGCCATCGATAGCCCGACCTCTTCCAGCAGTAAGCCAAAGCCAAAGACCAGGAACAGGGCCACGGCGCTGAATACTTCGCGCAGACCGGAGCGCGCCACGAAGCGTAACAGCGGTCGCGTAACATAGCGCCCCAGCATCACCACCAGCGCCAGCGCCCCGGCCACCTTCAACGCCGAGAACGCAAAGGCGCCGAGCGTGGTGGAACCGCCGCTGATCGCCAGCAGTGGGATCATCGCTACCAGCGGAATGGCTGCAATATCCTGGAACAGCAGCACCGCAAAGGCGCTACGCCCCACCTGCGTCACCGTCAGGTTGCGTTCATTCATCGCCTGCATGGCAATCGCGGTAGACGACAGCGCCAGCGTCATGCCGATAAGCTCCGCCACCTGCCAGCGCAGGCCAAGGAAGATACAGAAGACGCCAATTAACGCGCCGCACAGCACCATCTGCAAGAGACCACCGCCAAACACCGAGGCGCGGAGTTTCCAGAGACGCTGCGGGTCCAGCTCAAGGCCAATCACGAACAGCATCAGTACCACGCCGATTTCAGCAAAGTGCAGAATAGACTCGGCGTCGGTCACCAGCCGCAGCCCCCAGGGGCCGATAATACAACCAGCAATCAGGTAGCCGAGCACCGAACCCAGCCCCAGACGGACGGCGATGGGTACAATCAGCGCCGCCGAACCGAGATAAATCAGCGCCTGTATTAGCGTATGGCTATCCATTATTGTGCTCCTCCTGCCAGGCCAGTAACCGTTGTTTGTAGTGTCGCGCCTGCGCCTGCAGCGTCTCTTCGTCGCAGATAAACGTGCAGTGGACGGCAAACGGCGGCAACCATTTCATGCCGCAGTACACCGCGGTGGCCTCCAGCGGTTGTCCCAGCACGTCAAAGCCTGGATGTGATCCAATATCAAAGTGGCTTTCGCCGCCGCCGGTGGTGACCGCCCACATCACGCTTTTGCCGTGCAGCGCTGTGCCGCCGTGACCGTAGGCCCAACCGTGCGCCAGCACTTTGTCTAGCCACAGCTTCAGCAGCGGCGGCGTGCTGTACCACTGCATCGGGTGCTGCAGAATGACCAGATCGGCGCGGGAGAGCGCCTCCTGTTCGGCGGCGACGTCGATATTAAAATCGGGATAGAGGTGATAGAGAGAACGGATTTCAACGCCGTCGAGCGTCCTTACCTGCTCAAGCATCCGCTTATTCGCATGCGAGTGATGCGGATAAGGATGCGCATAAATAATAAGAATCATAATTCGCCTGTCTTACTTCATTATTTTATTCCTGAGTTTAGACAGTTAATGATGACACTTACAGGATCAGTTCACACAACAGCAGGAATTGGGGGGCGTGAGAACCACGCCCCGGCAGGGTCAGGAAGGTTGGTTGGCTGGTTTATCCGCCACAGGCGGTTCGTCAGATGATGCGGTCAGGTCGCACTGTTTTGGCAGGAAGAAGGTGATGGTCCCGGCGATAATCAACGAGCCCGCCAGCGCGCACACCGCCACGTTCTGGCCATAGAAGTAGATCATCACCCCGACCAGATACGGCCCGCAGAAGCCGCCCAGGTTACCCAGACCGTTGATCACGCCACGCGCGCTGCCCGCCACTTCCGGCATGGCAATACGTCCCGGAATTGACCAGAACGGGCTGGTCGCCGCTTTCAGGAAGAAGCCACACACCACCAGCGCGATATAGGCCGCCACCACGTGGTCGCGCAGCACCACCGAAGCCAGCAGCGCGGCGGCAAAACCGTAGAGCGAGAAGCGAACCCACAAACGCCGTTTCCCGCTGCGGTCGCTGAACAGGGAGATAATGTAGATCCCGGCAAGCGTGGCGATAAACGGCAGGATGGCCAGCACGCCCACGCTCGCCATATTGGCGCCGGTCAGGTTCTTGAGGATCGTCGGCAGCCACAGCGTGTAGCCGTAATCCCCGGTCTGGTAGAAGAAGTTGAGCAGTACCAGCTTCATCAGCCCCGAGTTACGGAACACTTCCCGCACCGGCGCGTTGCTGACCGGCGCTTCTGAACGTCGAGCCTCTCGCTCGGCGGTCAGCGCGGTTATCAGATACTCACGCTCACGCTCCGGCAGCCAGCGCGCCTCTTCCGGGCGGTCGCTAATCATCAGCCACCATACGGTCAGCACCACCAGCGACAGCAGCCCTTCGATGATAAACAACCAACGCCAATCGAGCGCCGAGATAATCGCCCCGGAGACCGGCGCGGTGAGCATGCCGCCCAGCGGGGCAAACATCATTACAAAGGCGTTCGCACGGCCAATCTCTTTTTCCGGGAACCAGTTACTGACCATCGTCAGCACCACCGGCAGCATGCCGCCCTCGGACACGCCGAGGATAAAACGCAGCGCCAGCAGCTGGTATTCATGGGTCACAAAGCCGGTAGCAATCGAGACAATCGCCCACGCCAGCAGCGACCAGGCGATAAAACGCTTACCGCTACCGTGAACCGCAATGCGCCCGCCCGGTATTTGCAAAAAGAGATAGCCAATAAAGAATATCCCGCTCGCGACCCCCGCCATCTGGCTGGTAATACCCAGGTCGGACTCCATACCGCCGGGCAGCGCGAAGCTGATATTAACCCGGTCCATAAACGAAATAATGCACGCGATGAGAACAGGCGCAATGATGCGCAGCCAGCGAGTGCCAGGTATTTTCTCATTCATCATTCATACTCTCTCTCGAGGGGAAGCCATGCTCAGCATGGCGAAAAGAACCGAGGATTAATCAATGGCATTCGGTAAAGGCGTCGCGTTGAAAAAGGCGTCGACGTTCTTGAACACCACCTCGCTCATCCGTTGGCGGGTTTCGTGGGTAGCGCTCGCTACGTGCGGCAGCAGTACCACGTTATCCATGGCAATCAGCGCCTCAGGCACATGCGGCTCTTCTTCGTACACATCCAGCCCGGCACCGGCAATGACACCATTTTGCAGGGCGTGAATCAGGGCTTTTTCATCCACCAGGGTGCCGCGCGCGATGTTAATCAGCCATGCGTGTTTTGGCATCACGTTAAACACGCTCGCATCGATCAGCCCGCGGTTTGCCGCGCCGCCTGAAGCGGCAATCACCAGAAAGTCGCTTTCGTGAGCCAGAGTGTGCAGGTCGGCACACCACTGATAGTCAACGTGATTAAGCTTTTTGCGGTCGGTGTAGAGGATCTCCATATCAAATCCGCTGGCGCGACGGGCAATGGCCTGGCCGATGTTACCCATGCCAAAGATACCGAGGCGTTTACCGCTAACCTGAGTCGCCAGCCCCGGCCCTTGTTTCAGCCATTTGCCTTCGCGAACAAATTTATCGCCCTGGCACAGCTGGCGCGCGCCTGCCAGCAGCAGCCCCATCGCCAGATCGGCAACATCGTTGGTCAGCACGCCGGAAGTGATGGTGACGGCAATGTCATGAGCGCGGGTATAGTCGAGATCCACCGCGTCAGTACCGACACCAAACACCGCCACCAGCCCAGCGTTAGGCAGCTGTTCCAGCACGGCGCGGGTGACGCCGATATCACCACGGGTGACCACCGCCTGCACCTGATGGCCGACTTCGCGTAAGAAAGCCTGCGGGTCAGCCTGTTCATACAGACGATAGACCTGGAAAGCGGTGGAGAGTTTGTCCATCAGGCCGTCTACGACCGGAGCAATCAACAGTACCGTGTTTGGGTTTGCAGTATTCATCGTGTTACCTGTTTAAGCGTTTAGAAATTTGTTACGCCTATCAAACGGGTTTTCACGATGTCATTTTGCGATCTGCATCACGGCAGATCGTGTTAGAAATCCGTGTTACGGATGACGTGATCGTGGAAGCAAAAGCCCGCTGGAATGCGGGCTGGGTGGCAACAATTGAATAACATTGCCGACGTGGCAGGCGAAAGCTAGATGGTTTCACCCATCGATAAACGATAATGCAGGTCAACCTTCTCAATAGTAGGTAACCCTTTTATTTTCTTGATTAAAATCTCGGTGGCGACCTTGCCCATTTCAAAGCGCGGGGTCAAAACGCTCGCCAGACGCGGGCTCACCACCTGACCCATCTCCAGCCCATGGAAGCCCGCAATCGCCATCTCCTGCGGCACCGTGATACCCGAAGCGATGCACTCCTGTAACACCCCGACCGCCAGGTCATCGTTGGTGCAGAGAATAGCATCCATCTCTTTATACATCTGACGGGCAAGGGTCATCATGCCGGTGCCAATTGACACCGAAGAGACCTTGTTTGGCGCTATGCGCCCGACAGCCAGACCCGCCTCCTCCATTGCCCGGCAGTAGCCCGCATAGCGCTGCTCATCGCGAATATCCGACATCGAGCCAAAATAGATAATCTGCTTTTTGCCGCTGGCCAGCAGCATGTTGGTCATATCCAACCCGGCGCGGTAATTATCAAAGCCCACGTTAATGCGATCAGCGTTATCCGATAGCCCCATCACCTCGGCAATAGGGATTTTTGCGGCTTTCAGGTATTTCTCCGCCCGCAACGTATGGACCGATTCGGTTAGCAGCAGCGCCTTGACGTTCAGCGCCAGCACGGTAGCAATCTGTTCCTCTTCACGCTGGCTGTCGTAATCGTAGTTCACCACCAGCGTTTGATAGCCGTGGGCGGTGGTGACCGATTCAATACCTGCCAGCACGTCGGAGAAAATCTGATTATTAAAAGAGGGGATCAGCACGCCAATGCGCGGCGCAACGTTACTACTTATGGCGGGATTATCGGCATCCGGCTGGTAGCCCACCTCTTCAATCACGCTGGCAATGCGTTCGGCGGTTTCCGGCTTCACCTTCTCAGGGGTACGTAAATAGCGGCTGACGGTCATTTTGGTTACCCCCGCCAGCGCGGCGATATCCTCTAACGTGATGCGTTGTACTTTCATTAGCCCTGCCCGTCATTGCCGAAATCCTGTGGCCTATTATGCCAGCAGGTTACAAAAAAGAGAAAGCGATAACCCATCGTCAAAGCCCCGTATGGCGCGGTTTTCGCCCGGTTTTCCTCTTCAGGATCACACATGCTGTAACCCCTTTTTGTAACATAGTTGAGAGTGATCTTCATCACAGTTTAACCGAGACAAAAACCGTGAGATAGGGAGCATCTTCTTGGCGCATCGGCTCGCAATACAGGACACAGTGATGAACAACTTATTCAGCCTGCAAGGCAAACGCATTTTAATTACCGGTTCCGGACAAGGTATCGGCTACGTGATGGCTCAGGGACTGGCCCAGTACGGCGCGGAAATCATCATCAACGATATCTCCGCAGAACGCGCCGAGCAGGCGGCGATGAAACTCCGCGACGAGGGTGCCACCGCCCATACTGCGGTCTTTAACGTCACCGACCCGGAGTCGGTGGAAAACGCTATTGCCGATATTGAAACTCGCATCGGCGCTATCGACGTGCTGTTTAATAACGCCGGCATCCAGCGCCGCCACCCGTTCACCGAGTTTCCGGTGAAAGAATGGAACGACGTGATTGCCGTGAACCAGACCGCCGTTTTCCTGGTTTCCCAGGCCGTGGCCAAACGCATGATGACGCGCGGCGCGGGGAAAATCGTCAATATCTGCTCGATGCAGAGCGAACTGGGCCGCGACACCATCACCCCGTACGCCGCCGCCAAAGGCGCGGTCAAAATGCTGACCCGCGGAATGTGCGTGGAGCTGGCGCGCCATAACATTCAGGTTAACGGTATCGCTCCTGGCTACTTTAAAACCGCCATGACCCAGGCGTTGGTTGACGATAAAGCCTTCACTGACTGGTTGTGCAAACGTACGCCAGCCGCCCGCTGGGGCGACCCGCAGGAGCTGGTTGGCGCGGCGGTATTCCTGTCGTCGAAAGCCTCTGATTTTGTGAATGGGCATCTGCTGTTTGTTGACGGCGGCATGCTGGTTGCCGTCTGAGTCGGGAGCAAAACCATGGCAGGACAATGCATTATTTTAATGGGCGTCTCCGGCACCGGAAAAACCACCG
Organism: Kluyvera sichuanensis; assembly: GCF_014218705.1. Classification (GTDB taxonomy): domain Bacteria; phylum Pseudomonadota; class Gammaproteobacteria; order Enterobacterales; family Enterobacteriaceae; genus Kluyvera; species Kluyvera sichuanensis. The sequence goes on from NZ_JABBJF010000013.1 coordinate 91,573, forward strand.
TCGGGCAAGCGCTTTCCCAGGCGCTGGGGGCGAAGTTTATCGACGGCGATGACCTTCACCCACGGGCCAATATCGTCAAAATGGCCGCCAGCCAGCCGCTGGAGGATAGCGACCGCCAGCCGTGGCTGGAACGTATTGGCGATGTGATCTTTAGCCTCGGGCAGAAAAACGAGTCCGGCGTGCTGGTCTGCTCGGCGCTGAAAAAGCGCTACCGCGACCAGCTGCGCGCGGGTAATCCGCATCTGCGCTTCCTGTGGCTGACCGGTGACTACGACTGCATCTTGCAACGTATGCAGGCGCGCAAAGGCCACTTTATGCCGGAAGCGTTGCTGCGAAGCCAGTTTGCCGCGCTGGAAGCCCCAGACGACCGCGAGCCGGACATTCTGCCGGTCGATATTTCCGGCGATGTACCGGGCATTGTTGCCCGCTCGCTCACCCTTTTAGCCCATCAACCCGCATCGGGAGTTCCGGCATGATTATCGACACGCTGTACAACGCGGAGAAAACCGCCTTTTATCCGCAGGCTATCCGCAAGGCGCTGCGCGCCGTGATCCAACAGGAGCCACACACCCTGCCGCCGGGTAAATATACCGTCGATGGCGATAACCTGTTCTTCAACGTGGTGGAAGGGGAAAGCAAGCCGCTTGCCGAGCAGCGCCCAGAGTATCATCGTCAATATATTGATATTCACATCGTACTGAAGGGTGAAGAGATTATTGGGGTGGGTAATAAGGGGCTGGAGATTGTCGAGGACGGCGCGTTTAACGACGCGCATGATATCGGCTTCTGCACGCAGATCAGCAGCGAAACGCTGATTCACCTGCACCCGGAAGAGATTGCCATCATCTTCCCCGGCGAGCTTCACCGCCCGATGAGCAGCCTTGGCGCGGGCGCACCGCTGCGTAAAATCATCGTCAAAATCAATAGCGCATTGATTTAAACGTTATGCGCTGGCCCCGCACTGCATTCGCGGGGCCACGAATAACGTTTAATTATCGAGCTCACCCATCGACCGCACCTGATCGCGATTGATCTGTTCGGTTTTGCCGGTTTCAGCATTTTTGTAAGACACCAGGCCGGTATCTTCATCGACCTGCGGTTTCCCGTCGGTGACGATAGTCTTCCCATCGGTAGTTTTTAACGCCTGGTTGGATGAACACCCAGCAACGGTAAAGAGCGCGCCGGCGGTCAGAATCGCTACGGTAAGTCGCTTATATTGCATCATGTTTCCCTCCTGCTTCTCAGCTAAAATCGTTATCACTCTAACCATTTTAGGTTAGCTGGCTGAAAGCGAGAGGGAAACCAGAACACTCCGAAGCGACATTTTAGCCATGTTGCTGTGTAAAGCTCACCGCTGCGCCGATAAGATTGGCGTCGTTGCGGTACTGGCAGAGCAGCAGCTTCGGCATAAATTCCGCGAGATCTTTTTCCGCGACCAGATCGGTTAAGCGAGAGGCGATCCCGGCAAAAATAGCATCGCTGGCAGAGATCCCACCGCCGATCACCAGACAATCCGGATCGTAGCAGACCTGCAAATTGAGCAAGCCGACAGCCATCCAGTGGTAGAACTGCGCCACTTCCTGCTTCGCGACCTCATCGCCCTGCTCGGCCAGACGAAACACCTCGGCCCCGGAAATCGAATCCAGCTCAAGCGACATCCGCTGCGCGTAGCGCCGCGCCATCGCCACGGCGGTGCCCAGTTCGCTGAACGTCTGCCCGCCCTCCAGCGTCATCAGGCCAAACTCACCTGCATAACCGTGACTACCGCGACGCAGCACTTTATCTTCCAGGATAGCCCCGCCCACGCCTGAGCCGACGATCACAAACAGCACGTGCCGATAGTCTCGCCCGGCCCCCAACGCCGCCTCGGCAATACCTGCCGCGTTGGCATCGTTCTCAATGCTGACCGGCAGGCCAAACAGCGCCGTCAGCGCCTCGACAATCGGGAAGTGGTGGATATAAGGAATGGCGCTGAGGCCACCTATCACGCCGCGTTCAGGGTCTACGCTGCCGGGAGCGCTAATGGCCACGCCCTGAATGTCATAGCGCTGCTGGTACTGACGGCAGATTTCCAGCAGTTGTGCCTGCATTTTCTCCCAGCTATCAGGCGTTTTTACTGCCCCCGTATCCGTTAAAGTGTCCTGATGCCAGACGCCGTACTTAATTGAACTCCCACCCCAATCAAATAACAAAATAGCCATATATATTCCGTAGTTATGAGTAGTAACAGAAAGAAATCGGGCCATTATGCCGTGAGGATAAATGGTTAAACTTGTGCATTCTCTCAACATGAGAAACGTACTGGAGAAATACCGTCGGGGTTAGCGTCGAGACGCTCCCGGCGGCGCTTCGCCTGGACGGGTTACAAAAACAAAAACGCCGGGCAGTTGCCCGGCGTTTTATTTTATCGCTCGCACTTATTTTTTCATCTGTGCGTGCATTTCCTGGACGGAAGTCACTTTGTCTTTGGCATCCGCATTCAGCGCCATCGCCGTCGCGAAACCGCCGTTCAGGGTGGTGTCGTAATGCACCTTGTACTGCAGCGCGCTGCGGCGAATCAGCTTGGAGTCTTCAATCGCCTGACGACCTGCGGTGGTGTTGATGATGTAGGTGTATTCGCCATTCTTGATACGGTCCTGAATGTGCGGACGACCTTCGTGCACCTTGTTCACCAGACGCGGGTTGATACCGGCTTCGCCCAGCACAATCGCGGTACCGTGGGTCGCATCCAGCTCGAAGCCCTGTTTCAGCAGCTTAGCAGCCAGGTCAACCACACGCTCTTTGTCGCCTTCGCGAACGGAGAGCAGCGCACGGCCCTGTTTTTTCATGGTGGAGTTGCTACCCAGCTGTGCCTTGGCGAACGCTTCCGCGAAGGTACGGCCCACGCCCATCACTTCCCCGGTAGAGCGCATTTCTGGCCCTAACAGTGGGTCAACGCCTGGGAACTTGTTGAACGGCAGCACCACTTCTTTCACCGAGTAGTACGGTGGAATGATCTCTTTGGTCACGCCTTGCTGCTTCAGGGTTTTCCCTGCCATCACGCGCGCCGCCACTTTCGCCAGCGGTACGCCGGTCGCCTTGGAGACGAACGGTACGGTACGCGCCGCACGTGGGTTGACTTCAATCAGGTAGACTTCGTTATCTTTCACCGCAAACTGCACGTTCATCAGGCCGCGTACCTGCAGTTCGAAGGCCAGCTTCTGCACCTGCTCACGCATCACATCCTGAATTTCCTGGCTCAGCGTATAGGCTGGCAGGGAGCACGCGGAGTCACCGGAGTGAACGCCCGCCTGCTCGATGTGCTCCATGATGCCGCCAATCAGCACCATTTCGCCGTCGCAGATAGCGTCGACATCGACTTCAATCGCGTCGTCGAGGAAGCGGTCCAGCAGCACTGGTGCGTCGTTGGATACGCTGACAGCGGTCTGGAAGTAACGCTTAAGGTCAACTTCGTCGTAAACGATTTCCATCGCACGGCCGCCGAGTACGTAGGATGGGCGCACCACCAGCGGGTAGCCAATCTCTTTCGCCTTCTCAACCGCTTGTTCAATCGCGGTCACGGTGGCGTTCGCCGGCTGCTTCAGCTTCAGACGGTCAACCGCATGCTGGAAGCGCTCGCGGTCTTCCGCACGGTCGATGGCATCCGGGCTGGTACCGATAACCGGTACGCCTGCGGCTTCCAGTTCACGCGCCAGCTTCAGCGGGGTCTGGCCGCCGTACTGCACGATAACGCCCTTCGGCTTCTCGATGCGCACGATTTCCAGCACGTCTTCCAGGGTGACCGGCTCGAAGTACAGGCGGTCGGAAGTGTCGTAGTCGGTAGAGACGGTTTCCGGGTTACAGTTGACCATGATGGTCTCGTACCCGTCTTCGCGCAGCGCCAGCGAGGCGTGAACGCAGCAGTAGTCGAATTCGATACCCTGACCGATACGGTTCGGGCCGCCGCCGAGGACCATGATTTTATCGCGGTCAACGGACGGGTTGGATTCGCACTCTTCTTCATAGGTGGAGTACATGTAAGCGGTGTCGGTGGCGAATTCCGCCGCGCAGGTGTCCACACGCTTGTAGACCGGGTGCAGGTTATACTGGTCACGCAGCTTGCGGATTTCCGCTTCGCGTACGCCCGCCAGTTTTGCCAGACGCGCATCGGCAAAGCCTTTGCGTTTCAGGTGGAACAGGAAGTCAGCGTCGAGGCCGTTGATGCCCACTTCCGCCACTTTCTCTTCCAGACGCACCAGCTCTTCAATCTGCACCAGGAACCAGCGGTCGATGTTGGTCAGGTTGAACACGCCATCGACGGAGAGGCCCGCGCGGAAGGCATCGGCGATGTACCAGATACGCTCAGCGCCCGCATCTTTCAGCTCGCGGCGAATTTTGGTCAGCGCTTCAGGGTCGTCGAGACTCACTTTCGGGTCGAAGCCGGTCGCGCCGACTTCCAGGCCGCGCAGCGCTTTCTGCAGGGATTCCTGCTGCGTGCGGCCAATCGCCATCACTTCACCAACAGATTTCATCTGCGTGGTCAGACGGTCGTTCGCGCCAACAAACTTCTCGAAGTTGAAGCGCGGGATCTTGGTCACAACGTAGTCGATAGACGGTTCGAAGGAGGCCGGGGTACGGCCGCCGGTGATGTCGTTCATCAGTTCGTCGAGGGTGTAACCCACTGCCAGCTTGGCCGCCACTTTCGCAATCGGGAAGCCGGTTGCTTTTGAGGCCAGCGCCGAGGAGCGAGATACGCGCGGGTTCATTTCGATAACAATCAGGCGACCGTCTTTCGGGTTCACCGAGAACTGGACGTTAGAACCACCGGTTTCGACGCCGATTTCACGCAGTACCGCCATCGAGGCGTTACGCATGATTTGGTATTCTTTGTCGGTCAGGGTCTGCGCTGGCGCCACGGTGATGGAGTCACCGGTGTGGATGCCCATCGCATCGAAGTTTTCGATAGAGCAGACGATGATGCAGTTGTCGTTCTTATCACGCACCACTTCCATCTCGTACTCTTTCCAGCCGATCAGTGATTCATCAATCAGCAGCTCGTTGGTTGGCGAGAGATCCAGGCCGCGTTCGCAGATTTCTTCGAACTCTTCGCGGTTGTAAGCGATACCGCCACCGGTGCCGCCCATGGTGAAGCTTGGGCGGATGATGCATGGGAAGCCGACGTCAGCAGCAACTGCCAGCGCTTCTTCCATGGTGTGCGCGATACCGGAACGCGCGGTGTCGAGGCCGATTTTCTTCATCGCCACGTCGAAACGGCGGCGGTCTTCTGCTTTATCAATCGCGTCGGCGGTAGCGCCAATCATGGTCACGCCGAACTCTTCGAGTACGCCCTGGCGTTCCAGCTCCAGCGCGCAGTTCAGCGCGGTCTGGCCGCCCATAGTTGGCAGAACCGCATCCGGACGCTCTTTTTCGATGATTTTGCGTACCACTTCCCAGTGAATCGGCTCGATGTAGGTCGCATCGGCCATTTCCGGGTCGGTCATGATGGTGGCCGGGTTGGAGTTCACCAGAATGACGCGGTAGCCCTCTTCGCGCAGCGCTTTACACGCCTGGGCACCGGAGTAGTCAAACTCACACGCCTGACCGATAACAATCGGGCCCGCGCCCAGAATCAGGATACTTTTTATGTCTGTACGTTTTGGCATGGCTCTTATTACTCCTGATTATTTCGCGGACTGACGGTATTGCTCAATAAGCTCGATAAAGTGGTCGAACAGCGGTGCCGCATCGTGCGGGCCTGGGCTCGCCTCTGGGTGGCCCTGGAAGCTGAACGCCGGTTTATCGGTACGGTGAATCCCCTGCAGGGTACCGTCGAACAGAGATTTGTGGGTCACGCGCAGGTTGGCTGGCATCGACGCTTCATCCACCGCAAAACCGTGGTTCTGCGCGGTGATCATCACCACGTTCTTATCCATGTCTTTCACCGGGTGGTTACCACCGTGGTGACCAAACTTCATCTTGATGGTCTTCGCACCGCTCGCCAGCGCCAGCAGCTGATGGCCGAGGCAGATGCCAAATACCGGCACCTCGGTCTGGAGGAATTTCTCAATCGCGTCGATAGCGTAGTCGCACGGTGCCGGGTCGCCAGGGCCGTTAGACAGGAATATGCCGTCTGGATTCATCGCCAGAACTTCTTCGGCGGAGGTTTTCGCTGGCACTACCGTCAGGCGGCAGCCGCGGTCAACCAGCATACGCAGAATATTGCGCTTCGCGCCAAAATCGTAAGCCACCACGTGGAACGGCAGCTCTTCTTCGGATTTCGCTTCCGGCAGGTCACCCGCCAGCGTCCAGCTACCCTGCGTCCAGCTGTAGGCTTCAGCCGTGGTCACTTCTTTTGCCAGGTCCATCCCATTTAAGCCCGGGAACGCTTTGGCTTTTTCTAAGGCCAGCGTAGCATCCAGATTATCGCCTGCGATGATGCAGCCGTTCTGAGCACCCTTCTCGCGCAGCAGTCGCGTCAGCTTACGGGTATCGATATCGGCAATCGCCACGATGTTATGGCGCTTGAGGTAAGAAGAGAGGTCTTCGGTGTTGCGGTAGTTGCTGGCAATCAGCGGCAGGTCGCGAATAACCAGACCCTGAGCGTGAACCTGAGAGGACTCTTCATCGGCGGCGTTGGTGCCGACATTACCAATATGGGGATAAGTAAGGGTGACGATTTGGCGAGAATAGGAAGGATCAGTGAGGATTTCTTGATAACCGGTCATTGAAGTATTGAAAACGACTTCCCCAACCGCCGAACCCGTTGCCCCTATGGCCCGACCGTAAAACTGGGTTCCGTCTTCCAGAACCAATAGCGCTGACTTAATCAAAACACCCTCCAGAGAATATTTACTCGCTTTATTTGCATATTAATTCATAACAATGGCACAAATCAATGCAAATTTGCTTACCGATGAATTTCTGGCAAACGGCGGCATTCTAGTGACAGCCTCGGCAAATGTCTACCTTAAAGGACAATTTTTATTATTATTTTGCGCCACTGATGTGGCAACAAGGCGATAGCCATCAAAAAGATCAACTAACTCATTGTAGAAAACGCTTGCGGAGCAGGAAGAGTGTTAAATTTCACTGAGGGGAGTAAAAAAGTAGACCAGATGGTCAAAATTTACATTTAACCAACACATTTAAGCCGGATAATTTATAAAAATAATGCTTTCATAAAAAAAATCATAAAAAAAAGACAAAATAAAAGGGCAATAAAATATTGCCCTCTGTAATCAAGTAATTATGACTACAATAACCACATCACGATGGGTAATAAATACTTATAGTTCATTCAAATTCAGCACATCACGCATATCAAAAAGACCATTTTCCTTAGTCTTTAGCCACAATGCCGATCTCACCGCACCGTTAGCAAACGTCATGCGGCTGGAAGCCTTATGCGTGATCTCTACACGCTCGCCAATATCAGCAAACATCGCGGTGTGTTCACCGACAATGTCACCGGCGCGAACGGTGGCAAAACCAATGGTACCCGGCACGCGTTCGCCGGTATAACCTTCACGCGAGTAGACCGCGCAGTCCTTCAGATCTTTATCCAGCGCCCCGGCGATCGCCTCACCCATTGCCAGCGCCGTACCTGACGGTGCATCCACTTTGTGGCGGTGGTGCGCTTCAATAATTTCGATATCGGTATAGTCGCCCATGACCTTTGCCGCTTTCTCCAGCAGCTTGAGCATGACGTTAACGCCAACGCTGAAGTTGGCCGCGAAAACGATCGCAATCTCTTCTGAAGCCTCGCGAATGGCCTGTTTACCGGCATCGTCAAAGCCGGTGGTGCCAATGACCATGCCTTTGCCGTGCTGGCGGCAAAACGCCAGATGCGCCAGCGTGCCTTCCGGGCGGGTAAAATCGATGAACACGTCAAAATCATCTTTTACCGTATCCAGGCTGCTCTGAACGGTGACGCCAGACTTGCCTGCGCCCGCCAGTTCACCGGCATCGCTGCCCAGTAAAGAAGAGCCTTCACGCTCCAGCGCTGCCCCTAATTGAACTCCTTCCATCGCCAGGGTTGCCTGGATTAACTGCCGTCCCATGCGGCCGCCAGCGCCAGCAATGGCGACGCGGATTTGTGCATCATGCATAGCTATTCTCTTTTGTTAAAATTGCGTAAATCGTTTTCAGAGTAACCAGCCCGCTGCAGGGTCGCCAGCCGAAAACGCCCATAATTAGAATTTAATGATAAACAGAGAGGAATATCAGTAAAAGACATGATTCATCCCGCAGGATGAATCAATAGCATAGGCAGGAAATGAAGTGAAACTTACTCAGAATAGAAAGGACCGGCCGGGAAATGACTTAAAAACCAGGTCACCGCCAGTAAATCCGCGCTACCACCTGGGCTTAAGTTACGCGCTATCAGCTCGTCATCAAGTTGCTGCATCGCTTCAATTCCACCGTCTACCAGCACCCCGCCCTGCCACAATAATTTTTGCGCCTGCTGCTGAACGTAATTGAGCCCTTCCAGCCCGCCGCGGGAGACCAGATTGGTGTCGTCATTCCAGGCCATCAGATGCAATAACGTTTGCAGCAGCGCCAGATTGGTATCGTCGTGCTCCTGAAGTACACGATGATAAACGGGTAGCGCCTGCGTTCTGACGGTACGAAAACCGCTCTCCGCCTCGCCGCGCGCGCCTGTCAGCCCGTAGCGTAAAAAGTGCTGTTCGCCCTTGCTGAGCTTGCCGCCTTTCTCCAGCGACAGTTCTCGCGCCACCATATCCCGGCATAGGCTCGCCACGGTGTCGCAAATATGGTGCTGCGACAGCGACTCCCCCTGTGCGACAAGGCGACCTATCGCCGTACTGAGCAGCCCGAAGGCAAAAATTGCGCCGCGATGCGTGTTCACGCCATCGGTCGCCTGCAGCATGTCGTTTTCGCAGGCTAGCCCAAGCGGACGAATCATCACCAGCACTATCTGCGGATCCAGCTTCGAGGTGCTGCTTCCCATCATGAAAAACTTTTCCATCCACGGCGCAATCGCCGCCGTGCTGCGCTCAAAAGCGGCCAGATCCATGTCCCGATGGGCACCGGCATTGCGAATATCCACCAGCCCCGGTTTCGGCGTTAACCGCACTTCGGTCAGCAGCGCGCGCGCCACCAGTCCAATAACCTCTTCGGCTTTCAGCGTTACGCTAACTGGCGTATGCCGTTCCGTCACTACGTTCACGCTCATAGCTATCAATCCTTCGTGCAATTTCATCTAACAAGAGGCCGAGAGAGTGCGTTCGACCCCGCGCACAGACGTGGGCATCCTGCTGACAAATCAGGCATTGCCTGGCGGGCAGCCCCAGTTCACGACGCGAAAGCGACCGGCCGTCGCTATCAATCACGTCAATATCCCAGAGCCTGCCCAGCGGATGCTGTTGTTCCAGCATCACCAGCTGTCGTTTCAACGCTTTAGCAGGCGCGCAGACCGCCGCCATCCATTCCGGGCCGCTCGGCGCATCCGTACGCGTTTCCCAGACGGTGACCCATTCCCTCTGCTGACAGACCGCCGTCATCTCGCGCTGCGCATACTCTGCAACGCGCTGCCACACGGGGGAGTTTTTGACCGCTCCCGGCGCCACCAGTGAAAATGAGATCAGCGGCAGTCGGTAACAGTCCAGCGCCTGACGCTGACGCGCCGCGCGGCTATCGCGCGCATGGAGCATCGCTTCCAGCGTTACCGACTGACCGCTGAAGAGGAGGTCTGCGCCGTTCATCAAAGTTTAACCTGGCGGATCACGTCGATCACCGAACCATCGCGATAGCGCACCACTGCCACGATTCGGTCGGTAAAGGCGATAGGCTGCGGTTTACCCGTCAGTTGCTCCGCACGCTGCTGGAGCTGTTCGATAGTCATCAGCGCCACGCCTGCCTGCTTCAGGTTATCAATCAGATCTTGACGCGCCGGGTTCACCGCGATGCCGTGATCGGTGACAAGCACATCGACGCTCGCCCCTGGCGTGACGGTGGTCAGCACCTTCTCCACCACGCAAGGAATGCGCCCGCGCACCAGCGGCGCGGTAATAATGGTGAGATCGGCCCCAGCCGCCGTGTCGCTATGCCCGCCGGACGCGCCGCGCAGCACGCCGTTCGAGCCGGTCATCACGTTCACGTTGTAGTTCACGTCAATTTCCAGCGCGCTGAGCATCACCACGTTCAGACGTTCGCATGCCGCCCCTTTGGAGCCAGGGTTGGCGTACTGGTTGGTGGAAATCTCAATGTGATTAGGGTTTTGCGCCAGAGACCGCGCGGCATCGCCGTCAAAGGATTGGGTATCGAGCAGCGCTTTAATCAGCCCCTTCTCATGCAGATCCACCATCGTGCCGGTGATCCCACCAAGGCCGAAGCTGGCGGTAATATTGTGGCGACGCATTTTATCTTCGAGGAAGCGCGTCACCGCCAGCGACGCGCCACCGGTACCGGTCTGCAGGGAAAAGCCGTCTTTGAAATAGCCCGAATGTTCAATCACCTGCGCCGCCTGACGCGCGATCATCAGCTCGCGTGGGTTGCTGGACAGGCGAATCGCCCCCGCGGTGATCTTCGCCGGATCGCCCACTTCATCGACCTGAACAATATAATCCACCTGATCCTGCGCAATGCTCGCCGGATAGTTCGGGTATGCCACCCACTCTTCCGTCAGCAGCACCACACAGTTGGCATGTTCGGCATCAACCTGCGCATAGCCCAGCGAGCCGCAGCGCGATTTACCGCTAAAGCCGTTCGCGTTGCCGAACTCATCGCAACACGGTACGCCGAGGAAAGCGACATCGATATTCAGTTCACCGCTCTGGATAAGCTTCACGCGCCCACCGTGAGAATGGATCTGCACCGGGTTTTCCATCAGCCCGGCGGAGATCTCCTCACCTAACTGGCCGCGCAGGCCGGAGGTGTAGATCTGGCGGATCACGCCATTTTTAATATGTTCGATAAGCGGCCAGTGCGCGTCAATCAGGGAGCTGGAGGCGAGCGTTAGATCGCGAAAACCCATTTCCGAGAGCTTCGCCATCACCATATTGACGACCTTATCACCACCGCGAAACGCGTGGTGGAAAGACACGGTCATGCCATTTTTAAGCCCGGAACGACGAATCGCCTCTTCTAATGAGTCGCATACCTTGCGCTGACGCTTTTCGTTTTCGCAGGCCAGCCACGGACTATTGTGGGTCACGCCCTGGTATGGCTGTAATCCTTCCGGCACGACGTATTGCTGTTCCAGCATGTTGATTGTCTCTTTCATGGTTCCCTCCTTAATCACGAATGCCGGAAGCCGACAGCGCCACCACTTTGCGAGCGTGGTCGATGATCGGGCCGTCGATCATTTTGCCGTTCAGCGACACGACGCCAAGACCTCGGGACTCCGCCTCTTCGGCTGCGGCAATCACTTCCCGCGCATGCTCCACCTCTTTTAAGGTCGGTGAATAGGCCTGATGCAGCAGCTCAATCTGCCGCGGGTTCACCAGCGATTTGCCGTTAAACCCGAGCCCCTTCGCCAACTGAACCTCTTTGAGGAACCCTTCTTCATTGTTGATATCTGACCAGACCACGTCATAGGCGGCGATACCGCCTACGCGGGCGGCGTGCAGCACGGCGCAGCGCGCGTAAAACAGCTCAGTACCATCGCCACGGCAGGTGCCCATATCCATCACGTAATCGAAGGCCGCCAGGGCAATCGCCACCATGCGTGGGCTAGAGGTGGCAATCTCCACCGCGTTCACCACGCCCAGCGCTGATTCAATCGCCGCCATCAGTTTGGTGCTGCCTACTTCACGCCCGCATTCGCGCTCAATGCGCTCAACGTGGGCTTCCAGTTCATGCACGTCCTCTTTACGGTCGGTTTTTGGCAGGCGGACAATATCCACGCCAGCGCGGACGACGGCTTCCAGGTCGGCCAGGCCAAACGGTGTGTTTAGCGGGTTAATGCGCACCACTTTCTCAACATCTCGATAGAAAGGATGCTGTAGCGCGTGATGTACCAACAGACGGGCAGTGTCCTTTTCGCGCAGCGAAACGGCATCTTCCAGGTCGAACATCACCGCGTCGGCGCCGTAGACAAATGAGGTACTCAACATGGCGGCATTCGCGCCGGGGATAAACAGCATACTGCGACGAGGTTTCATAGCGCACTCCATTGAATGTCGGTCTGCTCAGCCGCGCGCAGCGCTGCCGCCTGTACCCTGGCCCGCAAAATGCACTCCAGCGCCCCTTTGTCATCGACGCTGACCTGCGCACGTTCGACCCCCAGTTTCTCCAGCGTTTCGCGAACCACGCTTTCAATCGCCGCGCCAAACTGCTGCTTCACCAGGCTCTCCAGCTCCAGCCGAATACCTGACTCGGAGGAAGGGCCAATCCTGACCATTACATCGCTGGATTCCAGCGTGCCGGCCAGGGCATCCTTAATGATTTCCATAGGTTATGTTCCTTGTTAACGATATTACGTCATGCGGTTTCAGTCTGTTCAGCGGCAAGGCGCTGCAAAAAAGCCAGCGTCCCGGCGGGCACCAGCGCACTCACCGCCCGCCAGTCACGTTCGGCGTAGAGCTTCCTGACCCGCGAGGCAGAAACGGGAGCCCCCCCTTTCTCCATACGCACCAGCTCCACCACCTCAATTGCCGGGCCGCGACCGTGCGCCGAGCCCAGAATGTCGTGCATTCGCTGGTTGTATGCGCGCGTCAGAGGGCAGAATGGTTCGTTACCGACAAAGCGGTGGGTAATGCCCAGCGCGGGCGCCAGATGTTCGCGAAATAGCTGAAGATCAATCTGGCTGTGGCAATCGTCCACCGCCCCCTTTTCTTTGAGGAAGTAGCCGGGGAAGGTCGCTCGTGAGATCAGGTAGGCGGAACCAGGATGCAGCGTGAGATTCTCAATGCCGACAACCCCTTGTTCGATCAGCGCCCAGCGGTCGGTGTAGCGAAACTGCGAGGCGTCTTCTTTCACCACAAACAGATGCAGCCAATCACAGCGCGCCGCCGCTTGTTCAATCAGATAGCGATGGCCGAGCGTAAAGGGATTGGCGTTCATCACGATGGCGCCAATGGTCTTTCCCGGCTGACGATAGAGCGCCAGCTGGCGGCAAAAGCGGGCCAGCCGCTCACTGCTGTTTTCCATCAATACCGCCTGCGTCCCCGCCTGCGCGATGGGCCAGAAACCCGCGCCGGAAAACAGCACGCTATTTTCTGGTTTGGTAAACAGAAACAGTTCGCTGCGGTTGAGTTCATAGGCCAGCGTGAGCAGTTCGGTCAGCAGCTTCAGGCTCAGCCCTTCGCCCTGCAAGATGGGAGAGACAGCGATGCATTTGAGTACGTTGCCAGCGATAGCGCCGCAGCCCACAATGTCGTTTTGCCACTCGGCGCACACCACCACTTCACAATCGGCTTCCAAAGAGAGCCCGGCCTGCTTCAGAAAGCTCGCCAGCGCCTGGCGGCGCGTTTCATCTTTCTGCGGATAAATCCGTTTAAACGTTAGATTCATTATTCTGCGTCCGTAAGCAAATAACGCCGCATATTTCGCCAGCGTTTGCGCTATTCGTCTGGAATAGAAATCACATTTCCCATGCTAGTTTTATTACCTTTATGGTTTTTATGTTCTTAATTAAAGAGGGAAATAAAAATAATTAAATTAATAAAAAACACCACCGTTCAGTGAACATAATCACATCTCATCGGGAATTGAATTTATTAATATGCGCGGCGTTACCTCTCACGATAAACAGGATGATGTTTATGACTAACATGACCCAAGCTCCCGCCGCGGAGAAGAAGGGCGCTCGTGATTTACTGGGATTTAAAATCTTCGGTATGTCGCTGCCGCTTTATGCTTTTGCTTTAATTACGCTATTACTTTCACACTTTTATAATGCCCTCCCCGATGACTTAGTTGGCGGCTTCGCCATTATGTTTATTATCGGTGCTATTTTTGGCGAAATAGGGAAGCGCCTACCAATATTTAATAAATATATCGGTGGCGCACCAGTAATGATATTTCTGGTTGCCGCCTACTTTGTTTATGCCGGCATTTTCACGCAGAAAGAAATTGATGCGATTAGCAACGTCATGGATAAGAGTAACTTCCTTAACCTGTTTATTGCGGTACTGATTACCGGCGCGATTCTGTCGGTTAACCGCAAGCTGCTGCTGAAATCACTGCTCGGCTATATTCCAACCATTCTGACCGGGATCGCAGGTGCCGCCATTTTTGGTATCGCCATTGGCCTGTGCTTCGGCATTCCGATTGACCGCATCATGATGCTGTACGTGCTGCCAATTATGGGCGGCGGTAACGGCGCGGGCGCAGTACCGCTGTCTGAAATCTACCATTCCGTCACCGGGCGCTCCCGCGAAGAGTACTACTCTACCGCCATCGCCATTCTGACCATCGCCAATATCTTTGCCATTATCTTTGCCGCCGTACTCGACATTATCGGTAAAAAATACAACTGGCTTAGCGGTGAAGGCGAGCTGGTACGTAAAGCCTCGTTCAAAACTGAAGACGATGAAAAAGCGGGCCAGATCACCCACCGTGAAACGGCTATTGGCCTGGTGTTATCCACCACCTGCTTCTTGCTGGCCTACGTTGTCGCCAAAAAGATCCTGCCAAGCATTGGCGGCGTATCCATCCACTATTTCGCCTGGATGGTACTGATCGTCGCGGCGCTGAACGCCTCTGGTCTGTGCTCACCAGAGATCAAAGCCGGTGCTAAGCGTCTTTCCGACTTCTTCTCCAAACAGCTGCTGTGGGTGCTGATGGTTGGCGTCGGCGTTTGCTATACCGACCTGCAGGAAATCATTGATGCGCTGACCTTTGCGAACGTAGTGATTGCGGCGGTTATCGTGGTTGGTGCCGTTGTCGGTGCCGCTGTTGGCGGCTGGCTGATTGGCTTCTTCCCGATTGAGTCCGCCATTACCGCAGGCCTGTGCATGGCGAACCGCGGCGGTTCAGGCGACCTGGAAGTGCTTTCCGCCTGTAACCGTATGAATCTTATCTCCTATGCACAAATCTCCTCCCGTCTGGGCGGCGGTATTGTGCTGGTCATCGCCAGCATCGTGTTCAGCATGATGGTGTAATCAATACGCACGGCGGTGTTCGTGTTGCCAATGCCAAAGTGAACGTAGAGGCCAGAGCCGGGGGCGGCCGAGGGAAATCCACTCTACGACTCCTTAGCCGGATTCACTGAGGCATTGGTCAACACCGGCACCGCCGTGCCCCTGTTCTGGATAATCATTTATGACTGCTGCCGTACTGCTGGGTGAAGGCTTCACCCTGATGTTCCTCGGGATGGGATTCGTGCTGGCGTTTCTGTTCCTGCTTATTTTCGCTATCCGCATGATGTCCACCGCCATCGCCCGTTTCTTCCCCGAGCCCGCCGCCACTCCCGCGCCGCGCGCCGTGCCCGCCGTGGACGACTTCACCCGCTTAAAGCCGGTGATTGCCGCGGCCATTCACCATCACCGTCTTAACGCTTAAGTTCCGGAGGGAACCATGACTCTCGCTATTACCGATGTCGTCCTGCGCGACGCCCATCAGTCCCTGTTTGCCACCCGTCTGCGCCTTGATGACATGCTGCCCATTGCCGCTCAGCTTGATGACGTCGGCTACGGCTCGCTCGAATGCTGGGGCGGTGCCACCTTTGACGCCTGCATCCGCTTCCTTGGCGAAGACCCGTGGCTGCGCCTGCGCGAGCTGAAAAAAGCCATGCCGAAGACCCCGCTGCAGATGCTGCTGCGCGGGCAGAACCTGCTCGGCTACCGTCACTATGCCGACGATGTGGTCGAGCGCTTTGTCGAGCGGGCGGTGAAAAACGGCATGGACGTGTTCCGCGTTTTCGATGCCATGAACGACCCGCGCAATATGAAAGCCGCCCTGCAGGCGGTGCGCAGCCACGGCGCCCATGCCCAGGGCACGCTCTCCTACACCACCAGCCCGGTGCACACCCTGCAGACCTGGCTGGACCTGACCGAACAGCTGCTGGAAACCGGCGTTGACTCCATCGCCATCAAAGATATGTCCGGCATCCTGACGCCGATGGCGGCCTTTGAGCTGGTCAGCGAAATCAAAAAACGCTACGACGTACGGCTGCATCTGCACTGCCACGCCACCACCGGGATGGCGGAGATGGCGATGCTGAAAGCCATTGAAGCCGGTGTTGACGGTGTGGATACCGCCATCTCTTCGATGAGCGCCACCTACGGTCACCCGGCTACTGAAGCGCTGGTCGCCACGCTGGCCGGGACTGCCCATGACACCGGGCTCGACATTAACAAACTGGAAAATATCGCCGCCTATTTCCGCGAGGTGCGCAGGAAGTACCACGCCTTTGAAGGCCAGTTGAAAGGCTATGACAGCCGCATTCTGGTGGCGCAGGTGCCGGGCGGCATGCTGACCAACCTGGAAAGCCAGCTGAAGCAGCAGAACGCGGCGGACAAGCTTGACCTGGTGCTGGCGGAAATCCCCCGCGTGCGCGCAGACCTCGGCTTTATTCCACTGGTGACCCCGACCTCGCAGATTGTCGGCACCCAGGCGGTGCTCAACGTGCTGACCGGCGAGCGCTACAAAACCATCGCCAGAGAGACAGCGGGCATTCTGAAAGGTGAATACGGCCGTTCCCCGGCCCCGGTGAATGCCGCACTGCAGGCGAAGGTGCTTGACGGCGCGCAGGCCATCACCTGCCGCCCGGCGGACCTGCTGAAGCCGGAGCTGGCGGCGCTGGAAGCGGACATCACCCGTCAGGCGCAGGAAAAGGGCATCACCCTTGCAGAGAACGCCATCGACGACGTGCTGACCGTGGCGCTGTTCCCGCAGCCGGGCATGAAGTTCCTCGAAAACCGCCACAACCCGGCGGCGTTTGAACCGCTGCCGCAGGTGGAGAGCGCGAAGCCCGCCCCGGCAGCAAAACCGGCCTCCGCCGGTATCTACACCGTGGAAGTGGAAGGCAAAGCCTTTGTGGTGAAAGTCAGCGACGGCGGCGATATCAGCCAGGTGACAACCACGACCGCCGCGCCGGTTGCGGCCCCGGCTCCGGCGGGCGCAGGCACCCCGGTTGCCGCTCCGCTGGCAGGCAACATCTGGAAAGTGGTGGCGACCGAAGGCCAGCACGTGGCGGAAGGCGACGTGCTGCTGATTCTGGAAGCGATGAAGATGGAAACCGACATCCGCGCCGCGCAGGCCGGAACGGTGCGTGGCATCGCGGTGAAAGCCGGGGATGCGGTCGCAGTCGGCGACACCCTGATGACGCTGGCATAACGGAGAGGACGAATGGAAAGTCTGAACGCCCTGTTCCAGGGCATGGGGCTGATGCACCTTGGCGCCGGCCAGGCCATCATGCTGCTGGTCAGCCTGCTGCTGCTGTGGCTGGCGATTGCGAAGAAGTTTGAGCCGCTGCTGCTGCTGCCGATTGGCTTCGGCGGCCTGCTCTCCAACATCCCGGAAGCGGGTATGGCGCTGACCGCGCTGGAGAGCCTGCTGGCCCATCACGATGCCGGACAGCTGGCGGTGATTGCCACGAAGCTCCACTGCGCGGCGGACGTACACGCCATTAAAGAGGCGTTAGCGCTGGCGCTGCCGTCGGTGCAGGGCCAGATGGAGAATCTGGCGGTGGACATGGGCTACACGCCGGGCGTGCTGGCGCTGTTCTACAAAGTGGCGATTGGCTCCGGCGTGGCGCCGCTGGTTATCTTTATGGGCGTGGGCGCGATGACCGACTTCGGCCCGCTGCTGGCGAACCCGCGCACCCTGCTGCTTGGCGCGGCGGCGCAGTTCGGCATCTTCGCCACCGTGCTGGGCGCGCTGACGCTGAACTACTTCGGCGTCATCCCCTTCACCCTGCCGCAGGCGGCGGCGATTGGTATCATCGGCGGCGCGGACGGCCCGACGGCAATTTACCTCTCCAGCAAGCTGGCCCCGGAACTGCTGGGGGCGATTGCGGTGGCGGCCTACTCGTATATGGCGCTGGTGCCGCTGATCCAGCCGCCGATTATGAAGCTGCTGACCAGCGAGACGGAGCGGAAAATTCGTATGGTGCAGCTGCGTACGGTCAGCAAGCGGGAGAAAATCCTCTTCCCGGTGGTGCTGTTGCTGCTGGTGGCGCTGCTGCTGCCGGACGCGGCACCGCTGCTGGGGATGTTCTGCTTCGGCAACCTGATGCGGGAAAGCGGGGTGGTGGAGCGTCTGAGCGATACGGTGCAGAACGGGCTGATTAATAT
>NZ_JABBJF010000014.1 GCF_014218705.1 Kluyvera sichuanensis
TAGCGGAGCAGGAAGGACATCTGATGGAAATGGAAGCCACGCAAGCACCTTAAAATCACCATCATACACTAAATCAGTAAGTTGGCAGCATTACCAAGGGCACGAATAAAGTGTACTTATTTATGTCCTTCATTGATTTTTATAGTTATTTTAAAATATCAGAATACCTTTTTGAAAGGTTTTACTGAAACCTGCTGATATACACCCGCGGCAACGTACGGGTCGTCCTGCGCCCATGACTGCGCGGCTTCCAGTGATTCAAATTCTGCAATAACCGTTGAACCGCTAAAACCGGCGGCGCCCGGATCGTTGCTATCAACGGCAGGCATCGGGCCTGCGGTCAGCAGACGGCCTTCGTCGTGCAGAAGCTGCAGGCGAGCGAGGTGGGCAGGGCGAACGGAAAGACGTTTTTCAAGAGAGTCGGCGATATCCTGGGCATAGATGACGTAAAGCACGGGCGGAACTCCTGTTTAAATAATTTGCGAATTACGGTAAGGGAAAGCGTCAGCGACTGCAATGCAAAGTTTTAGCGGCGTGAAAAGTTGTGTTTTGGCGGGGGTTTTTTAGGCAGGAAGGGGAAAAAATTGATCGAAGATAAGATGTCTTATTGAATATGATTGTCATTTGCATTTAAAATCGGGGTCTCATTTTTCAACTGTAACGACTATGACTGCAATGACCCTTGATTTACCTCGCCGCTTTCCGTGGCTGACGTTACTCTCTGTTGGTATTCACGGTGCCGTCGTCGCTGGTCTGCTTTATACCTCGGTACATCAGGTTATTGAACTGCCCGCACCCGCTCAGCCGATTACCATTACCATGGTCGCGCCTGCCGATTTAGAGCCGCCACAGGCGGTGGTTCAGCCACAACCGGTCGTCGAGCCTGAACCCGAACCAGAGCCGGAACCGATCCCTGAAGTACCGCAGGCTCCGGTCGTTATTCATAAACCGAAGCCTAAGCCGAAACCTAAACCGAAGCCGGTGAAAAAGGTCGAGCAGCCGAAACCGGAAGTTAAGCCGGTTGAACAGCGTCCGCTTTCTACGGTGAACAACGATGCGCCGCCTGCGCGTTCCGTTGCTAACAATCTGCCGGGGGCAAGTGCGCCTTCGGTGAATACGCCAACGGGCCCACGTGCGCTAAATCGTCCGCAACCGGGTTACCCAACGCGTGCGCAGGCATTACGTATTGAAGGCAAGGTGCGAGTGAAGTTTGACGTGACCGCCGATGGCCGCGTTGAAAATGTAGAAATTCTCTCCGCTCAGCCATCTAACATGTTTGAACGTGACGTGAAAACGGCGATGCGCAAATGGCGCTACGAATCTGGTAAGCCGGGAACGGGGCTGATTATGAATATTGAGTTCCGCCTGAAGGGCGTACAGATGAACTAAAGCAAAGCCCCCGAAAGGGGGCTTTGTCGTTATACGGCAAGGACGTTATCCAGCGCCTTTTGCGCGATCACCAGATGCTGCCCGCCAAACAGAATGGCCCGGTTAATGAGGGTATACAGCTGATACACCGGCTGGCGTTCAAGGAAATCGGCCGGCAGCGGTGAGACGGACTGATAGCCATCGTAGATTTGCGGCGGCTGGTCAGGATGCAGCGGCAACATGGCAAGGTCGCACTCGCGGTCTCCCCAATAACAGGCAGGGTCAAATATATATGGCCCGTTTGGCCCCAGCGCGCAGTTGTTTGACCACAAATCACCGTGCAGTAAAGACGGCTGCGGCTGGTGGGAACTCAGGCGCTGCTGGACGTGGTCGACAATCGCATCGATATCCCCAAACTCCATACCTTTCTCTGCTGCTAATTCCAGCTGCCAGCCAATACGCTGTTCGGCGAAAAAGTTGGACCAGCGCCGTTGCCAGGCGTTGGGCTGCGGGGTGGTGGATAGGTCGTTGTCGAAGTCGAGACCAAACTGCGGCTGATCGCTCCATTCGTGCAAGCGGGCCAACTGTTGCCCCAGCAAGAAAGCATTATGCGCATCCAGCGGACGCGGCGGGAGATACTCCATGACCAGGAAGCTGTAGTCGCGATCGGAGCCGACGACGAAGACTTCAGGGACGGCCACGGTTTTGCTGCGAGAGAGCAGCTCAAGCTGGTCGGCCTCCGCAGTAAAAATGGGCAGTAATTCTCGTTCATCGCATTTGACGAAAAAATCTCGACCCGCATAGCGCATATGCCATGCGGCATGGATCTCTCCGCCGGGCAGTTCAGTACGCTGATCGATTTCGCCACTTCCAAGTTGCTCGCCTAACAGGTTACTGATCGCTTGCCACATGATGTCTCTCCCCATGTTTTCTGCCATATCATAAGGTTAGCGCATAAAGACCGGGTAAAAATACGAGCTAGACCGCACAACGGGTAAAAAGAGTGTAGAAAGCAGAGGCAAGGTCGTATGCCTTCTGCGACAAACGCATGATGGCTCACCCGTGGCAATGGTTGGTTCCACCATCGCGATGCACACCATTGTTAACAATGGAGTTTTGTTAGCATAGCCGATAACGGCAATTTCGCGACTCGCGGCGGGCTCCGCGAGTCCGATTTTTGAACATTTAGTGCTGTTGCAGATAATCGTAGATTTTTTGGGTATTTTCCCGTGAGCACAGGCGAGTACCCTGGTTGATCGTGGCTGCGCTGCCTGCGGCAACCCCAAAGCGGACCATCTCTTCAAGACTAGCGTGCTCAGCAAGTTTCAGAGTCATCGCGCCGACCATGCTATCCCCCGCACCCACGGTGCTCTGGCTTTTAATTGGTGGGGGAACGACCTGCACGCAGTTTTGTTCATCCACTGCCAACGCCCCCTGTGCTCCTAATGACACCACTACCCGACGCGCTTTACCGCTGCGGACAATCTCCTGCGCGGCATTGCGAACGTCATCAGGCTGGATGAGTTCACGCTGGACCAGCGCACTCAACTCTTTCTGATTCGGTTTAACCAGCTCGATTTGACCAATGGCTAACGCGGCGGTCAACGCATCACCAGAGCTGTCGATAACGCACCGCAGCCCATGGTGTTGAGCCGTTTTAATGAGCGTCGTGAACTGCTCCAGGGAAACGCCGGGCGGCAGGCTGCCGCTGATAACCAGCAGAGAGCCAGGCGCAATCAGCAGGATCTTTTGCTGAATTTGTTGCAGTTCATCTTCATTGAGCGTCGCACCGGGCATGACAAAGCGATATTGCTCGCCGCTGGTATTGACGTGGACGTGAAGGTTCTGGCGGGTCCACTCGTGCGCATTGATACTTTCAACGGGAACATTTTCCTGCTGGAGCAGGGCGACCAGGTGCTCGCCGGTGGCACCACCGGCAGGGAAGATGGCGGTAGCTCGGCCTCCGAGAAAGTTAATTGCGCGGGCAACGTTAATGCCGCCGCCGCCGGGCTCAAACACAGGGGAACTGCAGCGCAGTTTACCTTCTGGATAGATTTGTGGCGTTTGGGTGGCGCTGTCGAGTGAAGGGGCGAGCGTCAGCGTGTAGATCTGGACCATAGCGATAACCTCCCTTTATGAGCCGGCAAACGGCTCTGAACACAGTTGGGTTTAAGTCTGGCACTGGTTCATCGATAAGAAAAGTAACAACGGACTGATTTTTATAGAAAAGTGTAAAGAAGTCGTCGTTTTTTATTATGAAATAAAACGTGCTTTGAGAGGGCTCTTATTCAAAAAATGAAAGAAGAATAGATTGCTATGTTATACGTGCCTTTTTATAATTTGTTGCCTTTCTACGGACCACCCCATCGTTGATCCTCGCGAAAGTTTCCCGGGACGGAATCGTCTCCTATTTTGTTGTACGGACCTTTAATAAATGAAGCTTTTGAAGACAGTACCGGTAGCGGTTGTGCTGCTGGGGGGCGTGTTTGCGTCTATGTATGCAACCGCCAGTGATACCGTTTTTACTGTCATGGATGACCCAACTACCGCTAAAAAGCCTTTTGAAGGCAACGTCAATGCGGGCTATCTCTCGCAGTCTGGCAACACTAAAAGTACGTCAGCGACTGCAGATTCCACGCTCACATGGTACGGTAGCGAGACGGCATGGTCCTTGTGGGGCGCTGCCAGCAACACCTCTGCAAATGATGAACGTTCTTCCGAGAAATACTCCGTCGGTGGTCGTAGCCGTTACAATATGACACACGAAGACTACCTGTTTGGTCAGGCTAGCTGGTTAACCGATCGCTATAATGGTTACCATGAGCGCGACGTGTTTACGGCAGGTTATGGTCGCCAGTTCCTGAACGGGCCAATCCACAGCTTCCGTTTTGAATTCGGTCCTGGTGTTCGTTATGACGAATATACCGATGGCAATACGGAAACCCAGCCGCTGGGCTACGCTTCCGCTACCTACGCCTGGCAGATGACCGACACGGCTAAATTCACTCAGGGCGTTTCCGTCCTTGGGGCTGAAGATACCACCGTGAACTCAGAAACCGCGCTGAACGTTGCGATTAACGCACACTTTGGTTTGAAAGTGGCTTACAACGTGACCTGGAACTCTGAGCCACCAGCAACGGCGCCGAATCATACCGATCGCCGTACATCGCTGACCCTGGGTTACACGATGTAATCATTTACAGGCTGGGGAATCCCCGGCCTGTATTTTCAATTTATCGTTTTGTGTTATTATTAAAAACAACCGCTGTTTTATTTTATTAAAAATACAAGTTCTCCATAATATCTCCATATTCGACCTTTCTGACATATATTCAGTAAATTTGACACGAATAGCTAAATATTTTGACTAGGCAAAAGTGTGATCTGGATCTAGACTATGTTCAAGGGCGGAATGATGCCTTAGCGTTCTAAAGTCTTAATCAAGTCAGAGAATAAACATTATGAAAAATATCAAAATCGCATCTGCAGCTATTTTGCTGTCAGCACTCTCTTTCGGCGTATTTGCTGCCGAACCAGTAACTCAACCTGCCAGTTCTACAAACACCACTACCGCACAGCACATCGGTATCTCCAATGCGCACGACGTTGAAGCAGGCTCTAACATGGCGCCAGGCTCACAGTCTACCGGTCAGTCTATGGATGACGCATTTAACGTACACACCCTGGTTGCGGGCGGTTGGTCCTAATATTTCTGTGCTGTAATAATTTGATTTTTGTTCAGTTATTAATACCGGCAGAGAAAACCGGGTAGAGTGGTACCGGTTTTTCTTGCTGCTATTATTTTAAATTCAAATTTCAATTTTTGTATTTTACATGTAAATCTGTATTGGATTTAGCCGCACGTATTGTCAATTAATCTGCGTTAACAGCATTTTCTGTATATATTTTAATGTGCTGGCCAGAATGTTAAATTGGCTTCAATGCCTCACGTTATTAACCGTAACGCCCTCGTCATTATCCCCAGATCATCGCCGCCCATCGGAGCAGAAGCATTGCGCCGCAGATAGCGATCAGTACCAGTACCATTTTCCAGTGTTTTTTCGCGAATCGATGTGATGGCATTTTCTGTCTCTATGTCATTAAGATTAAACGTAGTGTATCAGAATTGTTGGTAAAGATAGCAGTGTGTACCCCATAGGGTAATTGCGGCTTTTATCATGTCCTGATGATGTGTAAACTAACCCACGGTGTTATCGGCAGGCGGATGCAGGCGGAGCAGGGTACATAATTTGTACACACTCCTCATTTTTTGCAGAGTGAAGCAGAAATCAATCCATAACCTGTTGATAAATTTAATCATATAGTTTTGTATGTGCTCTTTCGTGTGGGGCACCACTGCAAATAAGGACATTAAATGCCTGTAATTACTCTTCCTGATGGCAGCCAACGCCATTACGACCACGCCGTTAGCCCAATGGATGTTGCTCTGGACATCGGTCCTGGCCTGGCAAAAGCCACCATCGCTGGGCGCGTAAACGGTGAGCTGGTTGACGCTTCCGATCTGATTGAAAACGATGCCACCCTGTCGCTCATCACCGCAAAAGATGAAGACGGTCTGGAAATCATTCGTCACTCCTGTGCCCACCTGCTTGGTCATGCGATCAAACAGCTTTGGCCAAACACTAAAATGGCTATCGGCCCGGTGATTGACAACGGTTTCTATTATGACGTTGATCTTGACCATACGCTGACCCAGGAAGACATCGACGCGCTCGAAAAACGTATGCACGAGCTCGCCGAGAAAAACTACGATGTCATCAAGAAGAAAGTGAGCTGGCACGAAGCCCGCGAAACTTTCGTCAAACGTGGTGAGAACTATAAAGTTTCCATCCTCGATGAAAACATCGCGCATGATGACAAGCCTGGCTTGTATCATCACGAAGAATACGTCGACATGTGCCGTGGTCCGCACGTGCCGAATATGCGTTTCTGTCACTACTTCAAGCTGATGAAAACCGCCGGTGCTTACTGGCGCGGCGACAGCAACAACAAGATGCTGCAGCGTATCTATGGTACTGCATGGACGGACAAAAAAGCCCTCAATGCTTATCTGCAGCGTCTGGAAGAAGCGTCAAAACGCGATCACCGTAAAATCGGTAAGCAGCTCGACCTGTATCATATGCAGGAAGAGGCACCGGGTATGGTGTTCTGGCATAACGATGGCTGGACTATCTTCCGTGAACTGGAAACTTTCGTACGCTCTAAGCTGAAAGAGTACCAGTATCAGGAAGTGAAAGGCCCGTTCATGATGGACCGTGTGCTGTGGGAAAAAACCGGCCACTGGGACAACTACAAAGATGCGATGTTCACCACCTCTTCAGAGAACCGTGAATACTGCATCAAGCCAATGAACTGCCCAGGCCACGTTCAGATCTTCAACCAGGGTCTGAAATCCTACCGCGACCTGCCGCTGCGTATGGCGGAGTTCGGTAGCTGCCACCGTAATGAACCGTCAGGTGCACTGCATGGCTTGATGCGTGTACGCGGCTTCACTCAGGATGACGCCCATATCTTCTGTACGGAAGAGCAGGTGCGTGATGAAGTGAACGCATGCATTCGTTTAGTCTATGATATGTACAGCACTTTCGGTTTCGAAAAAATCGTGGTCAAACTTTCAACGCGTCCGGAAAAACGTATCGGCAGCGATGAAATGTGGGACCGTGCTGAAGCGGATCTGGCGGTTGCGCTGGAAGAAAACAACATCCCGTTTGAATATCAATTGGGTGAAGGCGCATTCTACGGTCCGAAAATTGAATTTACCCTGTATGACTGCCTCGATCGTGCATGGCAGTGCGGTACTGTACAGCTGGACTTCTCTCTGCCGTCTCGTCTGAGCGCCTCTTATGTAGGCGAGAACAACGAGCGTCAGGTACCGGTGATGATTCACCGCGCAATTCTGGGGTCTCTGGAGCGCTTTATTGGCATCCTGACCGAAGAGTTCGCTGGTTTCTTCCCAACATGGCTTGCCCCTGTGCAGGTTGTGGTGATGAATATCACTGATTCTCAGTCTGAATACGTTAACGAATTGACCCGTAAACTGCAAAATGCTGGCATTCGTGTAAAAGCGGACTTGAGAAATGAGAAGATTGGCTTTAAAATCCGCGAGCACACTTTACGTCGTGTCCCTTATATGTTGGTCTGCGGTGACAAAGAGGTGGAAGCTGGCAAAGTTGCCGTTCGCACCCGCCGTGGTAAAGACCTGGGCAGCCTGGACGTAAGTGAAGTGATTGAGAAGCTGCAACAAGAGATTCGCAGCCGCAGTCTTCAACAACTGGAGGAATAAGGTATTAAAGGCGGAAAACGAGTTCAAACGGCACGTCCGAATCGTATCAATGGCGAGATTCGCGCCCTGGAAGTTCGCTTGACAGGTCTGGAAGGCGAAGCTTTGGGTATTGTGAGTCTGAGAGAAGCTATCGAAAAGGCTGAAGAGGCCGGAGTAGATTTAGTTGAAATCAGCCCTAACGCCGAACCGCCAGTTTGTCGTATCATGGACTACGGCAAGTTCCTTTATGAAAAGAGTAAGTCTTCTAAGGAACAGAAGAAGAAGCAAAAAGTTATCCAGGTTAAGGAAATTAAATTCCGTCCTGGGACCGATGATGGCGATTACCAGGTAAAACTCCGCAGCCTGGTTCGCTTTCTCGAAGATGGCGATAAGGCTAAGATCACACTGCGTTTCCGCGGTCGTGAAATGGCCCACCAGCAGATCGGTATGGAAGTGCTTACGCGCGTCCGTGACGATCTGAGTGAACTGGCAGTAGTCGAATCCTTCCCTACGAAGATCGAAGGCCGCCAGATGATCATGGTGCTCGCTCCTAAGAAGAAACAGTAAGGCCTTCAAGTAGCAATGTTGGTGGAGCCTTAGGGCTTCACTGATATTGTTCGCCTACGTTTCGTTTATTAACAATGCGAAGTGGAAGTTATTAAGATGCCTAAAATTAAGACCGTACGCGGTGCTGCTAAGCGCTTCAAAAAAACCGGTGGTGGTGGATTTAAGCGTAAGCACGCAAACCTGCGTCATATTCTGACCAAAAAATCTACTAAACGTAAACGTCACCTGCGTCCAAAAGGCCTCGTGTCTAAAGGCGATCTGGGTCTGGTTATCGCGTGCCTGCCGTACGCATAAGCCGTTAACGTTTAATTTTTTTTACTAAGAATATAGATACAGGAGAGCTCACATGGCTCGCGTAAAACGTGGTGTAATTGCTCGTGCACGTCACAAAAAAATTCTGAAACAAGCTAAAGGCTACTACGGTGCGCGTTCTCGCGTATACCGCGTTGCCTTCCAGGCTGTTATCAAAGCTGGTCAGTACGCTTACCGTGACCGTCGTCAACGTAAACGTCAGTTCCGTCAGCTGTGGATTGCACGTATCAATGCAGCAGCACGTCAGAACGGTATTTCTTACAGCAAATTCATCAACGGCCTGAAAAAAGCCTCTGTTGAAATCGACCGTAAGATCCTGGCTGACATCGCAGTATTCGACAAAGTAGCGTTCACCGCTCTGGTCGAAAAAGCGAAAGCAGCACTGGCATAAGCCAGTTGGAAGAGGGAGCTAGTCTCCCTCTTTTCATTTTAACCGTATCAATGCATTGACATTTATCAGCGTAGACCTTTCAATAAAGACTCTACGGTTATTACCACACAAGGTAACGCAAGCATGAATGCTGCTATTTTCCGCTTCTTCTTTTACTTTAGCACCTGAACTCAGGAGGCTTGCGCGTGAAAGAAGAAACGAAAAATCAGCGCCAATAAGCCTCCGGATGGAGGCTTTTTTTGTATCTGAATTCGAGATTAAGTCCACCAAACCGGTGTCTGCACCGACATAATGAGGAAAACCATGTCACATCTCGCAGAGCTGGTTGCCAGTGCCAAGGCAGCCATTAACCAGGCTTCAGATGTTGCCGCGTTAGACAATGTCCGCGTCGAATATCTGGGTAAGAAAGGGCACTTGACCCTTCAGATGACCACACTGCGTGAACTGCCGCCAGAAGAGCGTCCAGCAGCGGGTGCCGTTATCAACGAAGCGAAAGAGCAGGTGCAGCAGGCACTGAACGCGCGTAAAGCCGATCTGGAAAGCGCCGTACTGAACGCCCGTTTGGCCGCAGAGACCATCGACATCTCCCTGCCGGGCCGTCGTATCGAAAACGGTGGTTTACACCCGGTTACTCGCACCATCGACCGTATTGAAAGTTTCTTCGGTGAGCTCGGCTTTACCGTGGCGACGGGTCCGGAAATCGAAGATGACTATCACAACTTCGATGCGCTGAATATTCCCGCGCACCACCCGGCACGCGCTGACCACGACACTTTCTGGTTTGATGCTACCCGTCTGCTGCGTACGCAGACCTCCGGCGTACAGATCCGCACCATGAAGGATCAGGAACCGCCAATCCGTATTATCGCGCCGGGCCGCGTATATCGTAACGACTACGATCAGACGCACACCCCAATGTTCCATCAGATGGAAGGTCTGATTGTTGATAAGAACATCAGCTTCACTAATCTGAAGGGCACGATTCACGACTTCCTGCGTAACTTCTTTGAAGAAGATCTGCAGATTCGTTTCCGTCCGTCCTACTTCCCGTTCACCGAACCTTCCGCTGAAGTGGATGTGATGGGCAAAAACGGTAAATGGCTGGAAGTTCTGGGCTGCGGCATGGTGCACCCGAACGTCCTGCGTAACGTCGGTATCGATCCGGAAGTTTATTCCGGCTTCGCCTTCGGTATGGGCATGGAGCGTCTGACCATGCTGCGTTACGGCGTCACCGACTTACGTGCATTCTTCGAAAACGATCTGCGTTTCCTCAAACAGTTTAAATAAGGGCAGGATAAAACAATGAAATTCAGTGAACTGTGGTTACGCGAATGGGTGAATCCGGCGATTGATAGCGAAGCGCTGTCGGGCCAAATCACCATGGCTGGTCTGGAAGTGGACGGCGTAGAAGCCGTTGCCGGTAGCTTTAACGGCGTGGTTGTTGGTGAAGTGGTGGAGTGCGGCCAGCACCCGAATGCAGACAAACTGCGTGTGACGAAAGTGAACGTAGGCGGCGAACGTCTGCTGGATATCGTCTGCGGTGCGCCAAACTGCCGTCAGGGCCTTAAGGTTGCCGTAGCGACCATCGGTGCCGTACTGCCAGGTGACTTCAAAATTAAAGCCGCTAAGCTGCGCGGTGAGCCGTCTGAAGGGATGCTGTGCTCGTTCTCTGAGCTGGGCATTTCCGACGACCATAGCGGTATTATCGAACTGCCGGCCGACGCGCCGCTGGGTACCGATATCCGTGAATACCTGAAGCTTGATGACAACACCATTGAAATCAGCGTGACGCCAAACCGCGCCGACTGCTTAGGCATTATCGGCGTTGCACGTGATGTCGCTGTGCTGAACAAGCTGCCGCTGAACGAGCCGGAAATCAACGCCGTTGCCGCTACCGTTGCCGACGTGCTGCCGATTCAGGTCGATGCTGCCGACGCGTGCCCACGTTACCTCGGCCGTGTGGTTAAAGGCATCAACGTTAAAGCGCCAACCCCGCTGTGGATGAAAGAAAAACTGCGTCGCTGCGGTATTCGTTCCATCGATGCAGTTGTTGATATCACCAACTACGTCCTGCTTGAACTGGGCCAGCCAATGCATGCGTTCGATAAAGATCGCATTGAAGGTGGCATCGTTGTACGTATGGCAAAAGAGGGTGAAACCCTGGTTCTGCTCGACGGCACCGAAGCGAAGCTGAACGCCGATACCCTGGTGATTGCTGACCATAACAAAGCGCTGGCGATGGCCGGTATCTTTGGCGGCGAGCACTCTGGCGTGAACGATGAAACGCAAAACGTGCTGCTGGAATCCGCATTCTTCAGCCCGCTGTCTATCACCGGCCGTGCACGCCGTCATGGTCTGCACACCGATGCGTCTCACCGTTATGAGCGCGGCGTTGACCCGGTACTGCAGTACAAAGCGATTGAACGCGCTACCGGCCTGCTCCTCGAAATCTGCGGCGGTGAAGCGGGTCCAATCATCGATGTCACTAACGATGCTACGCTGCCGAAGCGTGCGACCATCACCCTGCGCCGCAGCAAGCTGGATCGTCTGATTGGTCATCATATTGCCGATGAACAGGTGACCGATATCCTGACCCGTCTGGGCTGTGAAGTGACCGTGGGTAATGACGAATGGCAGGCGGTTGCACCGACCTGGCGCTTCGACATGGAAATTGAAGAAGATCTGATTGAAGAAGTGGCGCGTATTTACGGCTACAACAGCATCCCGAACGAGCCAGTACAGGCTGGTCTGGTGATGGGCAGCCATAAAGAAGCTAATCTGTCGCTCAAGCGTGTGAAAACCATGCTTAACGATAAAGGTTATCAGGAAGTGATTACCTATAGCTTCGTGGATCCGAAAGTTCAGCAGCTGGTTCACCCAGGTGAAGAAGCGCTGATTCTGCCAAACCCGATTTCCAGCGAAATGTCGGCCATGCGTCTGTCCCTATGGACCGGCCTGCTGTCTACCGTGGTTTATAACCAGAACCGTCAGCAGAGCCGCGTACGTATCTTTGAAACCGGTCTGCGCTTTGTGCCGGACACTCAGGCTCCGCTGGGTATTCGTCAGGACGTGATGCTGGGTGGTGT
The DNA here is from genome assembly GCF_014218705.1 of Kluyvera sichuanensis. Classification (GTDB taxonomy): domain Bacteria; phylum Pseudomonadota; class Gammaproteobacteria; order Enterobacterales; family Enterobacteriaceae; genus Kluyvera; species Kluyvera sichuanensis. The sequence continues at coordinate 12,008 of NZ_JABBJF010000014.1, forward strand.
TATCTGCGGTAACCGCTACGATGAGCACTGGAACCTGGCAAAAGAGACCGTTGATTTCTATGATCTGAAGGGCGATCTGGAGTCCGTTCTCGACCTGACCGGTAAATTATCTGAAATTCAGTTCAAGGCAGAAGCAAACCCAGCCCTGCATCCGGGCCAGTCTGCGGCGATTTATCTGAAAGGTGAACGCGTTGGTTTCATTGGTGTTATTCACCCGGAACTCGAACGTAAGCTGGATCTGAACGGCCGCACTCTGGTGTTCGAACTGGAGTGGAACAAGCTCGCAGACCGCGTGGTTCCTCAGGCTCGTGACGTTTCTCGCTTCCCGGCAAACCGTCGCGACATCGCGGTTGTGGTTGCTGAAAACGTGCCTGCAGCAGATATTTTAAACGAATGTAAGAAAGTTGGCGTAAATCAGGTAGTTGGCGTAAACTTATTTGACGTGTACCGTGGTAAGGGTGTTGCGGAAGGCTATAAGAGCCTTGCTATCAGCCTGATCCTACAAGATACCAGCCGTACACTCGAAGAAGAGGAGATTGCCGCTACCGTCGCCAAATGTGTAGAGGCATTAAAAGAGCGATTCCAGGCATCATTGAGGGATTGAACCTATGGCGCTTACAAAAGCTGAAATGTCAGAATATCTGTTTGATAAGCTTGGGCTTAGCAAGCGGGATGCCAAAGAACTGGTTGAGCTGTTTTTCGAAGAGATCCGTCGCGCTCTTGAAAACGGTGAGCAGGTAAAACTCTCCGGTTTTGGTAACTTTGATTTGCGTGACAAAAACCAACGCCCGGGACGTAACCCTAAAACGGGTGAAGATATTCCCATTACAGCCCGGCGTGTGGTGACCTTCAGACCAGGACAGAAGTTAAAAAGCCGGGTCGAAAACGCAACACCCAAAGAAGAGTAATCTGAACTAACTAAAAAGGCCGCGCATGCGGCCTTTTTCTTTTCCTGGTGGCGTAACCACCGTAAAATCAAACGCTTCTCTACGAGCTTACGGATAACTATGCAGGTCTATGCATCCCAACAGCAGCGGCTTCACCGGCGCTGGCTCATCGCACTGTCGCTTCTTCTCCTGTTTATGCTGGCTATCGGCCTGTGTGCGGGCGACCAATGGATTGCACCTGGTGAGTGGTTCACGGCGAAAGGGCAGCTCTTTATCTGGCAAATCCGCCTGCCGCGTACGCTGGCGGTGGTGCTGGTGGGCGCTGCGCTGGCGTTGTCAGGGACCGTGATGCAGGCGCTGTTTGAGAACCCGTTGGCTGAGCCAGGTCTACTTGGAGTTTCAAATGGGGCAGGTGTAGGGCTGATTGCCGCGGTGATGCTGGGGCAAGGGCTGTTACCGGCCTGGGGGCCAGGGCTGGCGGCCATCGTTGGTGCGCTGACCATCACCACGATTCTGATGCGCTTTGCTCGCCGACACTTATCGACCAGCCGCCTGCTGCTGGCTGGGGTCGCACTGGGGATTATCTGTAGTGCACTGATGACCTGGGCCGTCTATTTCTCAACCTCGTTCGATCTGCGTCAGTTGATGTACTGGATGATGGGCGGTTTTGGCGGCGTTGACTGGCAGCAGCTCTGGCTGATGGCGGCGCTGGTTCCGGTCATCATCTGGCTTTGTTGGCAATCGCAGCCGCTAAACCTGTTAGCGCTGGGTGAAACCTCCGCGCGCCAGCTTGGGGTACCTATCGCGTTGTGGCGTAAACTGCTGGTGATGGCGACCGGCTGGCTGGTGGGCGTCAGCGTGGCGCTGGCAGGCGCTATCGGCTTTATCGGGCTGGTGGTGCCGCATATGCTGCGCCTGTGTGGCCTGACTGACCACCGGGTGCTGCTGCCAGCCAGCGCACTGGCTGGGGCCAGCACGCTGCTGTTTGCCGATATCGTGGCGCGTCTTGCGCTGTCCGCCGCTGAGTTACCGATTGGCGTGGTCACGGCCACCCTGGGCGCACCGGTGTTTATCTGGCTGCTGCTTAAATCGGGTAAATACTGAATTAACATCCTGGCTAAAAAGCCTTGGTGTCGCGCCCGCGTCTCTGGCTATTATGAAAGGCCGGGCGATAAGACCCCAAACACGCTGAAAAGAGGATGCTATGCAAACCAATGTTCTGAATACCCCCGTGACCACCATTGATGGTGAAAAAACCACCCTTGAAGGCTATAAGGGCAAGGTGCTGCTGATCGTTAACGTGGCCTCGAAATGTGGCCTGACGCCGCAGTATGAGCAGCTGGAAGCGCTGCAGGAGTCTTTGCAGGGGGAAGGCTTTACCGTGCTGGGCTTCCCATGTAATCAATTCCTGGGCCAGGAGCCGGGCAGCGAAGAAGAGATCAAAACCTTTTGCAGCACTACTTACGGCGTGACTTTCCCGCTGTTTAGCAAAGTTGAGGTGAACGGCGAGCAGCGCCATCCGCTCTATAGCCTGCTGACGCGCGCAGCGCCAGACGCCATTGCGCCAGAAGGCAGCGGTTTCTACGAGCGTATGGCGAGCAAAGGCCGCGCGCCCGCCCAGCCCGGCGATATCCTGTGGAACTTTGAGAAGTTTTTAATTGGTCGCGATGGTGAGGTGATTAACCGTTTCTCTCCTGATATGACGCCTGACGATCCTATTCTGACCTCAGCCATTAAGCAGGCTCTCGCGCAGTCATGATGCCCTTGATGCAGCTTCAGAACGTCAGTGAAAACGGCAGACTCCAGGGTATTACCGCCGACGTTAAGCGCGGTGAAATGGTGCATCTGGTGGGGCCAAACGGTGCCGGGAAAAGCACGTTGCTGACGAGAATGGCCGGGCTCAGTCGGGGGAAAGGGGTGATAACGCTCAACGGTCAGTCATTGGATGACTGGCCTGCAGCGCAGTTGGCTCGCCATCGCGCCTATCTTTCCCAACACCAGTCTGCACCGTTCGCTATGCCGGTCTGGCAGTTTCTGATGCTGCATCAATCTCATACCCAGGACGCTCCTTTGTCTGCTCACGTGGCGCAGGCGCTGGGATTAAGTAATAAGCTGGGCCGTAATGTCAGCCAGCTCTCCGGTGGGGAGTGGCAGCGCGTACGGCTAGCGGCGGTGATATTACAGATTCATCCCGCAGCCAACCCGGACGGTCAGTTATTATTACTGGATGAACCGATGAACAGCCTCGATGTTGCCCAGCAGGCGGCGCTGGATAAGCTGCTGGTGGAGTTGTGTGCTGCGGGCGTCGCCGTGGTGATGAGCAGCCATGATCTTAACTACACGCTGCGCCATGCTGACCGCACATGGTTATTATGTGAAGGGCAGATGATTGCCAGTGGCGAAACTGAAAGCGTATTGCAGACTGATTATTTAGCCGCCGCTTATAATATGACTTTCCAGAAACTGGAAATAGCTGGTCACCAAATGCTCATTTATGACAATGACGGCGAAAATTAATCCATACTCTTCTTGCCGCTATAGGCATTGCTTGCCAGCCGATCGCGAATCGATATAATTTGTTAGCTGATTAAAAAAACAGAGGATGCGCTGGATATGCGTTTCTGGACTCTTTTTCTTGTGGCATTCATTTTAGCAGGGTGTAGCAGCCACCGTGCGCCGCCGCCGAATCCCCGACTTTCGGATTCTATTGCCGTGATTGCCGGTCTTAATGACCAGCTACAAAACTGGCACGGTACGCCTTATCGCTACGGAGGCATGACTCGCCGTGGTGTGGACTGCTCGGCGTTTGTGCTGATGACTTTCCGCGATAAGTTTGAAATGCAGCTGCCGAGGGAGACGCGGCAACAGGCGAAGATTGGTACTGAGATAGACAAAGGCGATCTGTTACCCGGTGATCTGGTCTTTTTCAAAACCGGAGCGGGTGAAAGTGGGCTACACGTTGGTATTTACGATACCGATAACCAGTTTATTCACGCTTCGACCAGCCAGGGCGTGACGCGGTCCTCGCTGGATAACGTCTACTGGCGAAAAAATTTCTGGCAAGCCAGGCGAATTTAATCAAAAAGAAAAGGAGGCGAAATGCCTCCTTTTCTTTTAATAGGTTGTGAAATTTATAATAAGTAGCCTGCTATATTCATAATTTTGTTAGGCAAGATCATAGAACTTAAGGTTGATTGTGTTATTCCATTACTTTCGATTACAATCATTACGATCCAGTGACGGATTGATGAAATAAAAAGGAACCGATGAAAGGAATAGATACCGTCTCCATCACCGCAGGTTTTTTGCTTTGTGACGTCAGGAACCCGGACATGGCTTTAAGTGAAGGGCAGTCGCAATGATTGTATCGCTGGATAATACATATACTTCTCAGTTGTATTTTCTTCCCGCCCGAAATAGCGAGGGGCAACTTGTTGGTCTGAAGGTGGTGTGCCAGTTTACAGGCCTTAATAACCACGTCCGAATTCCTACAAGTCTGGTGTTACCCCGTCTTACTCAACAACAAGAAATAACGTTGTTTCAGGAAAAACTAGCCTTGCTGACCACCTGTCAGCTGTTCTTTATGCAGCATAATTTAACCGCATGGATAATGATCCCGCCGGGCGTGGTTGAAGCACTACTCAGCGACGATGAACTGGCCGCCAGCGTTCAGCGTTTACCTTTTCTTGAACTGGCCGTTAGTGAGCAGTATCCAGGTCTGAATGATATTGATGAAAACCATCCGCTCACCCGCTTGAGCCAACGTTTTCCGCTCGCACTCAGCGACTTTGGCGCAGGAAATGCGTCCACGAAGGCCGTTTTTGCCGGGCTATTCAAACGCATCGTGCTGGATAAGAGCTTTGTGCAGCGTCAGCTGAAATCACTCTCTTTTGAGCCGTTTATGCGTGCCATTGTGAGCCAGATTCAGCCTTACTGTCAGGGAATTATGGTGTCAGGTGTTGATGATGAAAATATCCGCCAGCGCGTTATTCCTTATGGATTTAGCGCGATGCTCGGTACGCTGTGGCCGGTGGTATCGGAATCTTCATTAATAACATTAGTGCAACAATAACCCTGCGTTTCCTCGGGTGTTTAACGTACCGTAACCCAATACACTACGGGCAGGAGGAACCATGAACCTGTCATTTAACACTCGCTGGCGCGATGAGCTGCCGGGATTTTACAGTGCGCTACAGCCGACGCCGTTAACCAATGCCCGTCTCATCTGGCATAACGCGCCTTTGGCGCACGAACTCGCTGTTCCTGATTCTCTATTTGCCCCTGAACACGGAGCTGGCGTCTGGGGCGGTGAAACGCTCTTGCCGGGCATGTCGCCGCTGGCGCAGGTCTATAGCGGGCACCAGTTTGGCGTCTGGGCCGGTCAGCTAGGCGATGGTCGGGGGATCCTGCTCGGTGAGCAACAGCTGGAAAACGATAAAACGGTTGACTGGCACCTGAAAGGCGCCGGGCTGACGCCCTATTCACGAATGGGGGATGGGCGCGCGGTATTACGCTCCACGCTGCGGGAGAGTCTGGCCTCTGAAGCGATGCACTACCTGGGCATCCCGGGCACCCGTGCGCTAGCGATCGTCACCAGTGACACGCCGGTTTATCGTGAAACCGTAGAGTCTGGCGCGATGCTGATGCGTATCGCCGAAAGCCACATTCGCTTTGGCCACTTCGAGCATTTCTACTATCGCCGGGAGATGGACCGCGTTCGTCAGCTGGCGGAATACACCGTTCGCCACCACTGGCCACATTTACAGGATGAGCCGGACTGCTATGGTTTGTGGTTCAAGGACGTAGTCGCCCGTACTGCCCGCATGATTGCCCGCTGGCAAACGGTCGGCTTCGCCCACGGGGTGATGAACACTGACAATATGTCGATTCTCGGCTTGACGCTGGACTACGGTCCGTTCGGCTTCCTTGATGATTACCAGCCGGGGTACATCTGTAACCACTCGGATCACCAGGGACGCTATCGCTTTGATAATCAACCTGCGGTTGGTCTGTGGAACCTGCAGTGCCTGGCGCAGGCGCTGTCGCCGCTCATTGACGTGGATACGCTCAATGCGGCGCTGGATAGCTATCAGTCGGTGCTGTTCCGGGAATACGGTCAGCGGATGCGTCAGAAGCTTGGACTCTTCAGCGAAGAGAACGGCGATAATGATCTGCTAAACGGGCTGTACGCGCTGATGGAACGTGAGGGCAGTGACTACACGCGAACCTTCCGTATGCTGAGCGAAACCGAGCAACAGAACGCTGCTTCACCGCTGCGCGACGAGTTTATTGACCGCGCAGCCTTTGATGCGTGGTTTACACAGTATCGCACGCGCTTGCAGCAGGAGCAGGTTGATGATGCCCTGCGCCAACGGGCGATGAAGCAGGCGAATCCTACCGTTGTCCTGCGTAACTGGCTGGCACAGCGCGCCATTGAACAGGCCGAAAAGGGCGATTATCAAGAGTTGCACCGTCTGCATGAAGCGCTTCGCGATCCGTGGAGCGACCGTGAAGATGACTATAGCCGCCGTCCGCCGGACTGGGGTAAACGGCTGGAAGTGAGCTGTTCAAGTTAATCAATACGCTGCGCTGCCGGTGGTGGCGCAGCTATTTCGTCAAAATGAGTTTTCCCGCCTGAGTCTGGCGCAGTAAATATTGCTGTTCACCGTGTTCGATGATGACTCGACCTTCCTGACCTAATAGCGCAAGGCTATCAATCCGACGATCGTTAGGGAGAGGACGAGGGGTGTTATCCTTTTGCGGTTCCACTGCTGCGCACGTATCCATTAGCGACATTTTTCATAATGAAAATCAATGTAACAATGATAACCATTATCAGTAATCGTTATATTAACCGCAAGCGTTATTTATCATTTTGTGTGATAAGGGATTTATTGCCCGCTGTAAAACAGCGGGCGGGGGAGACTACAGGCGGGTGGCGACGGCTGCAGCCAGTTTTTCCAGCAGCAGTTCGGTATCTTCCCAGCTCAGGCAAGGGTCGGTGATCGATTGACCGTAGGTCAGCGGTTGGTCGGCAACGATTTTCTGCGTGCCTTCGCGCAGGAAGCTTTCGGCCATGATCCCGGCAATCGCCGAGGAGCCGTTGCGGATCTGCTGACAGATGTCATCGCACACTTCCAGCTGACGGCGGTGCTGTTTCTGACAGTTACCGTGGCTGAAATCGACGACCAGATGCTCGGGCAGGTCGAATTCGTGCAGCGTATCGCAGGCTGCGGCAATATCGTCGGCGTGGTAGTTCGGCTTTTTGCCACCGCGCATGATGATATGCCCGTACGGGTTGCCGCTGGTCTGGTAAATGGTCATCTGGCCATTTTTGTCTGGCGACAGGAACATGTGGCTGGCGCGGGAGGCGCGAATGGCATCCACCGCGATCCGCGTGTTGCCGTCGGTGCCGTTTTTAAAGCCGACCGGGCAGGAGAGCGCAGAGGCCATCTCGCGGTGGATCTGACTTTCCGTGGTACGAGCACCAATAGCGCCCCAGCTGATGAGATCGGCGATAAACTGACCGGTCACCATATCGAGGAACTCGGTTGCCGTCGGCACGCCGAGGGTATTCACCTGCAGCAGTAATTTGCGTGCCTGCTCAATGCCGTGATTCACGCGGTAGCTGCCGTTTAGATCCGGGTCGGAGATCAGTCCTTTCCAACCAACTACGGTGCGCGGTTTTTCAAAATAGGTGCGCATCACGATTTCGAGTTCGCCCTGATGTTTTTCACGCAGCACCTGTAAACGGCGAGCGTAATCCATTGCAGCATCGAGGTCGTGAATGGAACAAGGGCCGACAATCGCCAGCAGACGGCGATCTTCGCCGTTGAGGATTTTTTCAATGCGACGGCGTGAAGCGGTAACGTGCGCAGCAACGTCCGCTGATACAGGGTGGCGCTGAGCAAGTTCAGCAGGCGTAATCAAGCTCTCAATGCGAGCGGTACGCAGTTCATCGGTCTTATTCATGGATATCTCAGAAATTTGTTGCTTCGCCAGTCAATATGCTGGGAAGTGATGCACATCACGATAAACCAATCCCCGCTAAATTCAAGGGCGGCGCGTAATGTGCGCTCAATCACACTGCTATGATAAACAAATTCGATGCATTGTACTAGTGTATTAGTACATTCTGCGGCTTAATCCCATGATGTCCATGATTTTAGTGGCAATTTCTTCAACCGAATAGTTGGTGCTGTTCAGCCACGGGATCTGATGTCGGCGGTACAGCGCCTCAACCTCGGCGACTTCCATTCGGCACTGGCGCATTGACGCATAGCGGCTATTTTCCCGGCGCTCCTCGCGGATGGCTGCCAGGCGTTCAGGGTTGATGGTCAGCCCGAAGAGTTTATGCTGCAGCGGCTTGAGCGACGCGGGCAGCACGAGGTTATCCATGTCGTCGGCAATAAACGGGTAGTTGGCGGCGCGGATACCAAACTGCATTGCCAGGTATAGGCTGGTAGGGGTTTTTCCACAGCGCGACACGCCAAGCAGAATAACCTGCGCCTGGTCGAGATTGCGCAGCGAGATACCGTCGTCGTGCGCCAGCGTGTAATCAATGGCGGCAATACGGGCGTCGTACTTGGTCAGGTTACTAGGCGTTAAGCCATGGGTGCGATGGGCGATAGGCGTCGGGTCAAGCTTCAGTTCTTCCTGCAATGGCGCCACCAGCGCCTGAACGATGTCCTGACAAAACCCTTCACATTGCAGAATAATGTCACGAATTTCGGGAATAACGATGGAATAGAAGACCAGCGGGCGAATACCGGTTTGCTGGTAGATAGCGTCAATCTGCTCCTTTACCGCCCTGGCACGACTCTCGCTTTCGATAAACGGCAGGGTGATGCTGTTAATCGCCACCGGAAACTGCGACATCACCGCATGGCCGAGGACTTCCGCCGTGATGGCGGTACCGTCAGAAATATAAAACACCTGCCTGTCGACTGCGTTATCCATATTGCTTGACTCCCATTAATTGCCTGAAAGGGTAAATTAAATTTAAACACAAGCCCGTGGTATTTGTCTTAAATTTAAAAATGAAACCGTATTTTTATTTTTAATGAAATGGCCGTTTCAATTTCCAAAAGCTACCAATAGACCGCTGGTTGCTGTGCCTTTTTAGCTGAATCAGTAGGTTATGAATAACCTGGAATCAATCCGAAAAAGTAAAAAAATAATTTGCTTACACGATTCACCGTTTTTTTCAGCCGTTTAAATATGCGAGGATAATTTAAGTAGTCAGTCGTTACTTATCACTGCTTCTTTAATCAAAAAAGGATTGTTCGATGTCCAACAATGGCTCGTCACCGCTGGTGCTTTGGTACAACCAACTCGGCATGAATGATGTAGACAGAGTTGGAGGCAAAAATGCCTCCTTGGGTGAAATGATTACGAATCTGTCCGGAATGGGTGTTTCTGTACCCAACGGATTTGCCACCACTGCCGATGCGTTTAATCAGTTTCTCGACCAGAGCGGCGTGAACCAGCAGATCTATCAACTGTTGGATAACACCGATATTGACGACGTTACCGCCCTGGCGAAAGCCGGCGCGCAGATCCGCCAGTGGATCATCGACACACCTTTCCAGAGCGAACTGGAACAGGCTATTCACGAAGCCTACAACCAACTGGCTGCCGACAACGCCAACGCCTCTTTTGCCGTGCGCTCCTCAGCCACTGCGGAAGACATGCCGGATGCGTCCTTCGCCGGTCAGCAGGAAACCTTCCTTAACGTCCAGGGCTATGAAGCGGTGCTGGTGGCGGTGAAGCACGTGTTTGCTTCGCTGTTCAACGACCGTGCCATCTCCTACCGCGTTCACCAGGGTTACGACCACCGCGGCGTCGCGCTCTCTGCTGGCGTTCAGCTGATGGTACGTTCTGACCTCGCGTCTTCTGGTGTGATGTTCTCTATTGATACTGAATCCGGCTTTGATCAGGTGGTATTTATCACCTCTGCGTGGGGCTTAGGTGAGATGGTCGTACAGGGCGCGGTCAACCCCGATGAATTCTACGTCCACAAACCGACGCTGGCCGCAGGCCGCCCGGCAATTGTGCGCCGTACCATGGGGTCGAAAAAGATCCGTATGGTTTACGCGCCTACGCAGGAGCACGGTAAGCAGGTACGTATTGAAGATGTGCCGCAGCAGCAGGGTGACATTTTCTCACTGACCAACGATGAAGTGCAGGAACTGGCGAAGCAGGCCGTGCAGATCGAGAAACACTACGGTCGTCCAATGGACATCGAGTGGGCAAAAGACGGTCACACCGGCAAACTGTTTATCGTTCAGGCTCGCCCGGAAACCGTGCGTTCCCGTGGTCAGGTGATGGAACGTTACACGCTGCACTCCCAGGGGCGTATTGTCTCTGAAGGCCGTGCCATCGGTCATCGCATCGGTGCAGGCCCGGTGAAAGTCATTCACGATATCAGCGAAATGAACCGTATCCAGCCTGGCGATGTGTTGGTCACCGACATGACCGACCCGGATTGGGAACCGATCATGAAAAAAGCGGCGGCGATTGTTACCAACCGTGGCGGTCGTACCTGTCACGCGGCGATTATCGCCCGTGAACTGGGTATTCCAGCGGTGGTGGGCTGCGGTGACGCCACCGAGCGCATGAAGGATGATGAGAAAGTCACCGTCTCCTGCGCCGAAGGCGACACTGGCTACGTCTACGCCGACCTGCTGGACTTCAGCGTGAAAAGCTCCAGCGTTGATACCATGCCGGATCTGCCGCTGAAGATTATGATGAACGTCGGTAACCCTGACCGTGCGTTCGACTTTGCCTGCCTGCCGAACGAGGGCGTCGGTCTAGCGCGCCTGGAGTTCATCATCAACCGTATGATCGGCGTGCACCCACGTGCGCTGCTGGAGTTTGATGACCAGGAGCCTAAGCTGCAAAACGAAATCCGCGAGATGATGAAAGGCTTCGACTCGCCGAAAGAGTTTTACGTAGGCCGTCTGACCGAAGGGATCGCGACACTGGGTGCGGCGTTCTACCCGAAACGCGTTATCGTCCGTCTCTCTGACTTCAAATCGAACGAATACGCCAACCTGGTGGGCGGCGAGCGTTACGAGCCGGAAGAAGAGAATCCGATGCTGGGCTTCCGTGGCGCTGGTCGCTACGTTTCCGATAGCTTCCGCGACTGCTTCGCGCTGGAGTGCGATGCGGTGAAGCGCGTGCGTAACGACATGGGGCTGACTAACGTTGAGATCATGGTGCCGTTCGTGCGTACCGTGGAGCAGGCGAAAGCGGTAGTGGACGAACTGGCGCGTCAGGGGCTGAAACGCGGTGAGAACGGACTCAAAATCATCATGATGTGTGAGATCCCGTCTAACGCCCTGTTGGCGGACCAGTTCCTTGAGCACTTTGACGGCTTCTCCATCGGCTCAAACGACATGACGCAGCTGGCGCTGGGTCTTGACCGTGACTCCGGCGTTGTCTCTGCGCTGTTCGACGAACGCAACGACGCGGTGAAAGCGCTGCTGTCGATGGCGATTCGCGCTGCGAAGAAGCAGGGGAAATATGTCGGTATTTGCGGTCAGGGTCCTTCTGACCACGAAGACTTTGCCGCCTGGCTGATGGAAGAGGGAATCGACAGCCTGTCGCTGAACCCGGACACCGTCGTACAGACCTGGCTGAGCCTGGCTGAACTGAAAAAGTAACGCTATCACGTACTAAAATCCCGGGCATCGTCCCGGGATTTTTTTGCCTATAGGGTTGCGGCGGATCACACTCCGGTAAGAAAACCAAAAATCATAAATCTGCTGGCAATTTCTACAATTGTTCCCCACGCATCACTTCTGAATACTGATTCGCAAATGTTAACACCGTGTGCTTACCCCTCATCATTAGCCAATGATTTCGGGTACTTATCAGCGACTCAGGAGAACGGCTATGACCCCGATTTATAAAGACCCTCAGCGCCCGATTCAGGAACGCGTGGCAGACTTACTGGCGCGCATGACCCCCGAAGAAAAATATGCCCAGATGCACGCCTGGTGGCTGGTGCTATCGGAAGACGGCAATCACCGTGAAAGAACGGATATGAGCGATGAGTTTGCTGGCGTCAGCGAGCAGACGTCGCTGCACGAGCGTTTAAAACTCGGCGTCGGGCAAATCACCCGCCCGCTGGGCACCCATATTGTGGATGCCAAAACTGGCGTTCGGGCGGCTAACCGGCTGCAAAAAATGATGATGGAAGAGACGCGGCTGGGTATTCCTGCGCTGTTCCACGAAGAGTGCCTGGTTGGGTTGCTGTGTAAAGACGCGACGCTGTTCCCGTCCTCGCTGAACTATGGATCCACCTGGGATGCGGAACTGGTTAAGCGTGCCGCCCAGCAAATCGGCGAAGAAGCGCGCTCTACCGGCTGCAAGCAGGGGCTCGCCCCGGTGCTTGATGTCTCCCGCGACGTTCGTTGGGGACGCACGGAAGAGACCTTTGGCGAAGACCCGTGGCTGGTGGGGGTGATGGCGTGTGCCTATGTTGAGGGCCTGCAGGGCGAAAAGCGAGACGTGCTGGCGACGCTGAAGCACTACGTTGGTCACTCGTTTAGCGAAGGGGCGCGTAACCATGCGCCGGTACATCTGGGTTTTCGTGAACTGAACGATAGCTTCCTGCTGCCGTTTGAAATGGCGGTCAAGCAGGCCAATGCTGGTTCGGTGATGCCGGCCTATCATGATATTGATAATCAACCGGGCCACAGTGACAGCTTCCTGCTGACCACCGTTCTGCGTGAGCGCTGGGGCTTTGACGGCATTGTGGTGGCGGATTACGGCGGGGTGAGCCTGCTGCATCAGCATCACGGCGTTGCGCAGGATGCGGCGGAATCGGCGGCGCTGGCATTCAACGCCGGGCTGGACGTTGAACTGCCAAAAGACGACTGTGCGCGTCATCTGGCGGAGGCGGTCGCTCGCGGGTTGATGACGCCGGAGAAAATCGATGAGATTGTGGCGCGTACTCTGACGGAGAAATTCCGTCTCGGCCTGTTTGAGCATCCGTATACCGATGAAGACGCCATTTCGCTGCAGTCTGATGCCACCCGGAAGGTGGCGCGCGAAGTCGCTACGCGTTCCATGACGCTGCTGGAAAATCGTCAGGCGCTACCGCTGACCGGTAAACCGACGCTGGCGGTAGTGGGCCCGACGGCGGATGATCCGCTGGCGCTGTTAAGCGGTTACAGCTTCCCGGTGCATCTGATCATCAGCGACATGATGGAGAAAACCTCACAGGTTACTACGCCGCTGGCGGCACTGCGCCATTATCTGGGGGATGACCACGTCCGCTTTGCTAAAGGCTGCCATATCATTGAGCAGCGTATGGCCGGTGCACCGGTCTTCCCAGGTGATAGCTCCGGTAAACCGATGCAGTCATCTCCAGTTTCGCACGATCTGAGTCTGATCCCGGAGGCGGTATGTGCCGCACAGGCGAGCGATGTGGTGGTGGCCTGCGTGGGCGATCTGGCCGGGCTATTCCAGAGTGGCACCGTCGGGGAAGGTTCCGATACCGACAGCCTGAACCTGCCGGGCGTGCAGCAACAATTGCTGCAGGCGCTGGTGGATACCGGTAAACCGGTAATTGTGGTGATGACCGGCGGTCGGCCATACAACCTTCAGGGGTTAGAATCCAAAGTGGCGGCCTTACTGCTGGCCTGGGCGCCGGGTCAGGAAGGTGGCTGGGCTGTTGCCGATGTCTTAACCGGTCGTGCCGAACCGCAAGGGCGTCTGGTGGTCAGTGTACCGAAAAGTGCAGGAGCGATGCCGTTTTACTATAACCACAAGCTGAAAAGCGGCGGCACGCCGTTTGCCTTCCACTTCGGCGCGCTGTACCCGTTTGGCTATGGTAAGGGCTGGGGCGAATTTAGCTACGGCACGCCGCAGTTACTGCAAAACCAGGTCGCTATCGACGGTGAAATTACCCTTAGCGTCACGGTTAAAAATAACGGCGAGCACAGCGGCAGCGAAGTGGTTCAGCTGTACGTGCGGGACAAGGTTGCCTCAATGGTGCGTCCATTACAGGAGTTAAAAGCCTTCCAGCGTGTGACGTTGTCACCGAATGAACAGGCCACGCTCACCTTCACCGTGCCGGTTGATATGCTGAATTTCACTAGCTACGACGGTCAGCGCATTGTTGAGCCCGGTGAGTTCGAACTGCAGTTGGGCAGCTCGTGCGCGCAGATTCATGGGCGAGCAACGGTGCAGGTGACGGGTGAAACTCGCATGCTGCCATTTGACTGGCGCATGATGAGCCGCTGCGAAGTACGTTAATTTCCTCTTATTCCCGGAGTCGGTGTAGGGCGCTGACGCCGGAATTTTGCCAGATGACAGACAAAAAAAAGCCCAACGTGGGAGTTGGGCAAAGACTACACACAGCAATTCGGTGTTTCTCTCAGGGGATATATAAATCAAGGGGTTGATCTAGTACCTTGGAACTTATACTAGGCCATGCCCGGTTTTAGCGTCGATCAGATTCGTCTCAATAGTTAAAGAAATGTGAATAATTTCCGTAGCATGTCGCAGGAAGCGAAGGAAAGGCGCTGGGCAAGAAGGGGTAACGGTGAATTTTGCTTAAGTATAAGGCGGGTTGCCCCGCCTTTTTTACCTTACGGTTTTGGATAGTTATTCTGCTCAAGCTCGGCCAGCTCTTCCAGAACCTGATCCGGGTCTCGTGACGGCGGCGGCACTTCGTGCAGCCAGGCATCAAACAGACGCCAGGAGACGGCCAGCAGCACCGGGCCAATGAACAGGCCGATCATGCCGAATGCGACCAGGCCGCCGATAACGCCGGAGAGGATCAGAATCATCGGCAGGTCAGCACCCATACGGATTAGCATCGGGCGAATCACGTTATCCATCGTCCCAACCACACAACTCCAGACCAGCAGCACCGTGCCCCAGGTGGTATCACCCGTCCAGTAAAGCCAGATAATGCACGGAACCAGCACGATCAACGGCCCCAACTGCACCAGGCAGGAGAAGATCATCACCACCGTCAGCAGCGTAGCGTACGGCACGCCAGAGATACCGAGGCCGATGCCGCCAAGCACCGCCTGCGTCAGTGCGGTGACGACCACGCCCAGCGCCACGGCGCGAATCGCCTGGCCCGCCAGCAGCACCGCCGCATCGCCGCGTTTTGCCGCCAGACGGGTTGCGAAGTAGCGCATACCAAACGCCACCTTTTCACCTTGCCAGTACAGCAGGGCGCTGAACAGCAGCATCAGGGTGCTGTGCATCAGGAATCGTCCGACGTGCGCGGCTTGACCGACAAACCAGGTGGTCGTGGTGCCGATATACGGGCGAACTTTCGCCATCAGCGCACTGCCGCCCATATCCAGCAGGCTGTGCCAGCCACTGTAGAGTTTGGCACCCACAAAGGGAATGCTGTTCAGCCAGGCCAGATCGGGCAGGCTCAGCGTACCGCTGGTAATGGCGTGCACCAACGGCGTGGATCCATCAACCAGGCTGTTAACCAGCAGCGCGATGGGGATAACGAACAGTAAAAAAAGCAGCAGCGTCATGACCAGTACGGCCAAAGAACGGCGGCCAAAAAGTTTGCGCTGGAACCAGAGCAGGACCGGCCAGGTGGCAATAACGATAGTCGATGCCCAGGCGAAGCCCAGAATAAACGGCTGAACTATCCATAAACAGGCGATGATCATCAGTGCCAAAAACAGCACGGATAGCAGTATTTGTGGAATATCACGAGGCCGAGGATTCGTGTTCATAAATGAGTTTTACCTTCAGTTGCTTGTCAGCGTGTTGACGCAGCGTAAATCCGTTCATTGATAATAATATCAATAAATTCCCGGCGCTGATTCTGCGACAAAATCTACCGGGCGTATAAGAAAAAAATGTGATAAAAGAATAACTGCACGACGCAAACGATTAATAACTCTCTACACATCATCTTTGCCGCTTGTTGCCTCGCGTAAACCGGCAAGATTTTGTGCGTACAACACAACATTCAGAAAGGGTCACAAGTAATGATCCCACAGATTTCCCAAGCACCTGGCGTAGTTCAGCTGGTGCTGAATTATTTGCAAGCACTGGAGCAACAAGGCTTTACCGGCGACACCGCCACCCGCTATGCCGACAGGCTGACGATGGCGACCGATAACAGTATCTACCAGCTTCTTCCCGATGCGGTGATCTTCCCGCGTTCGACCGCAGACGTTGCGCTTCTGGCCCGTTTAGCGGCAGAAGAGCGCTTCCAGTCCCTGATTTTCACCCCGCGCGGCGGCGGTACTGGCACCAACGGCCAGGCGCTGAATCAGGGCATCATTATTGACATGTCTCGCTACATGAACCGCATTATTGAGATCAACCCGGAAGAGGGGTGGGTGCGCGTTGAAGCGGGAGTCATTAAAGATCAGCTTAACCAGTATTTAAAACCTCATGGTTATTTTTTCGCCCCTGAGCTGTCGACCAGTAACCGCGCAACGCTGGGCGGGATGATTAATACCGATGCCTCCGGGCAGGGTTCGCTGGTGTACGGTAAAACGTCTGACCATGTACTAGGCGTGCGCGCCGTGCTGTTGGGCGGCGATATTCTTGATACCCAGCCGGTGCCGGTGGCGCTGGCCGAAACGCTGGCGAAAGAACAGTCGGCGGCGGGGCGTATCTACCGAACCGTTTATGAACGCTGTCGGGAAAACCGTCAGCTGATTATCGATAAATTCCCGAAACTGAACCGCTTCCTCACGGGCTACGACCTGCGCCACGTCTTTAATGACGAGATGACCCAGTTTGACCTGACGCGCGTGTTGACGGGCTCAGAAGGCACACTGGCCTTTATCACTGAAGCGCGGCTGGACATCACGCCGCTGCCGAAGGTGCGCCGACTGGTCAATATCAAATATGACTCCTTTGATTCTGCACTGCGTAACGCGCCGTTCATGGTCGAAGCGCGTGCGCTGTCCGTTGAAACGGTGGACTCAAAGGTGCTAAACCTGGCGCGGGAAGATATTGTCTGGCACTCGGTGAATGAACTGATTACCGACGTGCCGGACAAAGAGATGCTGGGGCTGAATATCGTCGAGTTCGCGGGTGACGACGACGCGCTGATTGAAGGTCAGGTGTCGGCGCTTTGCCAGCGGCTGGACGAGTTGATTGCCCAGCAGGAAGCGGGCGTTATCGGCTGGCAGCGCTGTAACGAGCTGGACGGCATCGAGCGTATTTACGCGATGCGTAAAAAAGCGGTCGGACTGCTCGGCAACGCTAAAGGGGCCGCCAAGCCGATTCCGTTTGCGGAAGATACCTGTGTGCCGCCGGAACATCTGGCGGACTATATTGTTGAATTCCGCGCGCTGCTCGATAGCCACGGCCTGAGCTACGGCATGTTCGGCCACGTCGATGCTGGCGTGCTGCACGTGCGCCCGGCGCTGGATATGTGCGACCCGCAGCAGGAGATCTTAATGAAACAGATCTCCGACGATGTGGTCGCGCTGACCGCGAAGTACGGTGGCCTGTTATGGGGCGAGCACGGCAAAGGTTTCCGCGCCGAGTACAGCCCAGCGTTCTTTGGCGAACAGCTTTACGGCGAACTGCGCAAAGTAAAAGCGGCTTTTGACCCGGATAACCGCCTGAATCCAGGGAAAATCTGCCCGCCGGAAGGCGTGGATTCGCCAATGATGAAGGTGGATGCGGTAAAACGCGGCACCTACGATCGCCAAATCCCGGTGACGGTTCGTTCGGCATGGCGCGGGGCGATGGAGTGCAACGGCAACGGCCTGTGCTTCAACTTTGATGCCAAAAGCCCGATGTGTCCGTCGATGAAAATCACCAACAACCGTATGCATTCGCCGAAAGGCCGCGCGACGCTGGTGCGTGAATGGCTGCGTTTGCTGGCGGATCGTGGCGTAGACCCGCTGCTGCTGGAAAAAGAGCTGCCGGAGAAACGCGCCAGCCTGCGCTCGATGATCGAACGGACGCGCAATAGCTGGCATGCCCGCAAAGGGGAATACGATTTCTCGCATGAAGTGAAAGAGGCGATGTCCGGCTGTCTGGCCTGTAAAGCCTGTTCCACTCAGTGTCCGATAAAAATTGATGTGCCGGAGTTCCGCTCTCGCTTCCTGCAGCTCTACCACACCCGCTACCTGCGCCCGGTGCGCGATCACCTGGTGGCAACGGTTGAAAGCTATGCGCCGCTGATGGCACGCGCGCCGAAAACCTTCAACTTCTTTATGAGCCAGCCGCTGGTACGTAAGCTGTCGGAAAAGCATATCGGCATGATCGATCTGCCGCTGCTTTCGGTACCGTCGCTGCAAAAACAGATGGTGACCCACCGTTCGGCAAATATGACGCTTGAACAACTGGAGTCGCTGGCGCCTGAACAAAAAGCGCAGACCGTGCTGGTGGTGCAGGATCCGTTCACCAGCTACTACGATGCGCAGGTGGTGGCAGACTTTGTCCGTCTGGTTGAAAAACTGGGCTTCCAGCCGGTGCTGCTGCCGTTCTCGCCGAACGGCAAGGCACAACATATTAAAGGCTTCGTCAGCCGCTTTACGAAGACGGCGCAAAAAACCGCTGATTACCTCAACCGTGTGGCGGAATTGGATATGCCGATGGTCGGGGTCGACCCAGCGCTGGTGCTTTGCTATCGCGATGAGTACAAGCAGGTGCTTGGTGATAAGCGCGGTGACTTCAACGTCATGCTGGTGCACGAATGGCTACCGCAGGTGCTGGAGCGCAAAGAAAATGCGCTGCCGTCCGGTGAACCCTGGTATCTGTTTGGTCACTGCACCGAGGTGACGGCGCTGCCAACCGCGCCTAAGCAGTGGGCTTCAATCTTTGCCCATTTCGGCGCGAAGCTTGAGAACGTCAGCGTAGGCTGCTGCGGTATGGCCGGAACCTATGGACATGAAGTCAAAAACCACGCCAATTCACTGGGCATTTACGAGCTTTCCTGGCATCAGGCGATGCAAAAGCTTCCCCGTAATCGCTGCCTGGCGACCGGCTACTCTTGTCGAAGCCAGGTGAAACGTGTGGAAGGTAACGGCGTGCGCCATCCACTGCAAGCGCTGCTGGAGATGATGGGATGATCTGGAAACGACAAACAACGCTCGAAGCCCTCAATGCGATGGGTGAAGGCAATATGGTGGGGCTGCTGGATATTCAGTTTGACCATATCGATGGCGATTCGATTGCGGCGACGATGCCGGTGGATCACCGTACGCACCAGCCGTTTGGGCTGTTGCACGGCGGTGCTTCAGTGGTGCTGGCGGAAACGCTGGGTTCGGTGGCGGGCTATCTGTGCACCGAAGGGGAAGATCGGGTGGTAGGGTTGGAAGTGAACGCCAACCATATTCGTTCGGCCCGCAGCGGGCGCGTACGCGGCGTATGCAAAGCGCTGCACGCCGGTCGTCGTCATCAGGTCTGGCAGATTGAAATTTTTGATGAGCAAGGTCGTTTATGCTGCTCGTCGCGCTTAACCACCGCCGTCGTCTAGTCTAACCGGCCGGTATGGCTACCCATTCCGGGGAGCCATACCGTTTCCTGCCTCATTACTGCAACAGCGCATCCGGCGCGATATTCATATTCTTCAGCACTGGCCCCATGATATTGCCAAAGATAGGCGCTGCCACCGAGCCACCAAAGTGGGTGCCTGCGGTTGGATTGTTCACGACCACCACCAGCGCCACTTCAGGATGGCTGACCGGTGCGACGCCCGCGGTGTAGTTCACGTAGCCGCCATCGTATTTACCGCTGTCGCCCAGTTTCTCTGCCGTACCGGTTTTGGTCGCCAGTCTATAGCCAGGCACGGCCGCTCTCACGCCGCTGCCGCCGGGCAGCACGTCGCTCTCCATCATATGGACCACGGTTTTGACAATGTTCGGATCGGCAACCTGCTGGCCCATCACCGGCGGCGTGACTTTGGTTATCGACAACGGGCGATAGACGCCATAGGAGCCCATCGTGGCGTATTCTCGGGCAATTTGCAGCGGCGTGACGCGGAGACCATAGCCGAATGAGAAGGTGGCACGTTCAATGTCCGCCCACTGCTGGCGGTGGAGCGGGAAGTAGCCCACGCTTTCGCCGCTCAGGCCAAGATCGGTTGGTTTACCGAGGCCAAATGCCTGATAGGTGTCGACCAACGCCTGCGCCGGCATCGCCAGGGCAATGTGGGATACACCAATATCGCTCGATTTTTGCAGAATACCGGTTGGCGTGAGCTGAGGCCAATGACCAACGTCACGGATCAGATGCCCATTCACGCTATACGGCGTGGTGTTCAGCAGCGTATTAGGCTGGATGATATTGCGTTCCAGCCCTTCAATAATCACCAGCGGTTTCACCGTAGAGCCCGGTTCAAAGCTGTCGTTGATCGCCACATCGCGCATCTGCGTCTGGGTGGCGTTATCAAAGTTATTCGGGTTGTAAGAAGGGTAAGAGGCCATCGCGAGGATTTCGCCGGTATCAATTTTGACCAATACCGCCGCGCCGGAATCGGCCTTATTCAGCAGGACGCCGTCGCGCAGTTTGCTATAAAGCGTGTACTGATCGAATTTATCGATACTGAGTTGCACCGTCGGTGCCTGTTTTGGCGCATCGTAATTTAATACGCTGATAATGCCGCCATTGGCATCCTTACGGTAAATTTCTTTTCCCGGCTCACCCTGCAGAATATTGTCGTAGCCTTTTTCCACCCCGTTCAGGCCGGTATTATCCGCGCCGACAATGCCAATTAAGGGGGCGGAGGCTTCACCCATTGGATAGAAGCGGCTGTCGTCGTAAATTTCGCTGATGCCTTTTATATGGAGGTCAGCAACATCTTTGGCGATACCGAGCTCAACTTTGCGACCGAGAAAAAGAAAGTGACGGTGCGCGTTCTGATAAATTTTGCTCGCAATTTGGTCTGGCGTGGTATTTAACGCCGAGGCGAGGTACTGCCATTTGGGATCGCGGAAATTAGGGCTATCCTCAACCACTTTTACCGGATCGACCACCACATCGCGCGAAGGTACGCTCATCGCCAGTGCTTCACCGTTCCGGTCTACCAGCGTTCCACGGTTTGTTGGCAGCACCACGGTACGCAGCGAACGTTGATCGGCCTCGCGCGTCAGCATCGGGTGATTTAAAAATTGCAGATCCGCCACTCGCACCAGTAAAACAGCAAGGCAAAACAGAATACCCAGACAGAGTATTATGTAACGAGATGTAATAAATGAGTCTTTATTTTGCTTTTCTGTTGATTTTGTTTTCATTTGTAACATTAAACCACATGAATTTTTATTTTTTTAATTAAATGCTAGGCGGTCAGCGGTTTAATCGTGACCACAATGATGCGATGCAAATATCCATTTACCAGACGAGCTGAATAATCAGTTTACAGGGAACGTCATTGATAACAAGTCATTAAGTTAACAGATTATTTCAACATGAAAGGGATATTATCCTGAGCCAGTTAGGGGACGTTAGATGGGATATAGCGAATGATAGCGACAGAAAAACCATCCGATGGTGGTTTTTATCGTTACTGACTGTATGGTTATTTCGCTCGAAACCGGGATGTTATCGGAATTATCCGGCTTAGTTGGCTAATGTTGCTTCAGCTATCATGCAGGTTGAACCAGAGGGCATGGTTGTCTTTTCACCATAACGGCTGTGCTGAACTTGTAACCATAAACTTCCCACGCAGGGAAAGCATCATTGATGCGATGAGCAGTCGTACTGACAGGCGAATTTAAAAATAAAGCTCATTATTATCTTATCTTTTACTGTTGTTTTTATTAAACAAATTATGGTGAAAATATATAACGCGGTTCTCAATATTTAATCCTGGATAAAACAAGCGAAGACAGCGTTCATTCTCTATCACTATGATACGGTTTAGGTTTAATAATAATTATTTTGTCTTATTGCGGCGATACTTCTACGCTTTAAATGCCGTGATTCAGGTTCTTTTAGAACCAAAGATAATCCACGCTTTCTGTTGCAAGGTAACCAAATGAATAAAAAACAATTATTATCACGGGTCTTTTTTTTACAACGTACAGCCATGCAAGTGCGCTCTATTTTTATGAAATTGGCACGGAAGATACTGCATTAGCAGGCGCGGGGCAGGCGGCACGTGCTCAGGATGCGTCAACGCTATTGACTAACCCCGCAGGTATGACGCGTTTACCGGATCACATGGTCACCGGCGGACTGCAGGCAATGGGGGGAAATATTCCCTACACTCTGGATGATGAAACGGCGGGGCGCCAAAGCCCGGGCAATATTATGAAGCTTTTTCCCAACGCCAGCATGTTTTATACCCAGCGTTTAAGCGACACGGTTTCAGCTGGCCTGGGTTTGTACGGCAACTATGGGCTCGGGATTGATTTTGGTAATTGGGCTGGGGATCGTCTGATTAAAAAAAGTACCATGGTAGCGATGACGCTCAGCCCCGGTATTGCCTGGAAATTAAGTGATAAAGTTTCTGTTGGGGCGGCAACCGGACTGAACTACGGTGTGCTTTCACTGACGCGAAACGTTGATGGCAATGATGAAAAACAAAACGACCATGATTGGGCGATGAATTACCGCCTGGGCCTGTTGATGGATTTAACCGATCAAACACGAGCCGGTATTACCTGGACGAGCAAAACGGACTATCACTTTAATATCGATGGTAAAGCCCGTTTTCCTAACGTGCCAAACGTCGAGTATAACCTGCCGATCGCTGCTCAGGTTCGCGCACCACAGCAGATAATGATGAGTCTTGTTCACGACGTTAATAAACAATGGTCGGTGATGGGCGACCTTGGCTGGCAAGACTGGAGCCAGTTTGGTAGTCCGCAGATTTCAGTTAACGGACAATCCAGTGATAAAACCAACCGACTGAAGGATACGTGGCATACGGCATTGGGCGTTCAGTATCGCCCGGATGAACAGTGGCGTGTTAATGCTGGGGTGGCGTTTGACAGCACGCCGTACAAATCACAAAGCGATGTCGCGCTTTCCCTACCGACCGGCGACGAGTGGCGTTTTGCCACCGGAGCCCAATATCAGATTACCCCTGCCAGCAATATCGGGGTGGCGGTGGAATACCTGCATATGCAGTCTTCACAGGTTAAATCAGCGGCATTTGGTGGCGAATACAACCACCCGTGGCTATGGTTTGCGAGCGTCAATTATAGCTACCAATTTTAAGCGGAATAATCGCTTCTCATACCGTAGCCGCGATGGTGTCCAGAATTCGGGGGGCTCGATTTATCCAGAAATAAACAAGTTATCGATTATCAGCACACGCTAAAAAAACTATTGTAGCGCCACTTCTTAGGTAACTCACTGACTAATGGCAACGCTATAATAGGATGATTATGAAAAAGGCGCTTATTACACTCATTATTGCAAATGCACTGACTGCCTCCACGGCTTTCGCAGCTGCGGACGCAGGAACCTGGTATACCGGCGGTAAATTTGGCTGGTCGCACTATTCGGATACCAGCACCAGCCAGCAAACCAATGCTGATGGAAATAAGTTCGGCGATGTGGGCAAGAATAGCGATAATGTGGGCGGTGGCGTATTTACGGGCTACCAGATTACCCCCTGGCTGGCCGTTGAAGGTGGCTATGATTATTTGGGTAATATGCAGTTTAATGGCCGAAACGGTGCATCGGGTTCTCAGATGAAAAGCCAGGGTCTGCAACTGTCATTAAAAGCCAGTTATGGACTGACGGATAGCTGGGATCTGTATGGTCGCGCAGGGGCAATGGGCTATCGCGCCGAGTCTGATATTAAAGGCCACAATCGCTTTGATACCGGTGTGCGTCCTGTCGTCGCTGTCGGTACGGAATATGCCTTTAATAAGAACTGGGCTGGCCGTCTGGAATATCAGTGGGTGAGCAATGTGGGTAATGAAAACCAGATTGGCGTATCAAGCGATGTCCACTCTGTCACGGCGGGCCTCTCGTACCGTTTTGGTCAGCATGATGATGCAGCGGTTGTCGCTGCGCCAGCCGCTGCTGTTGTTGCCGCTCCGCAGCCACAGCGTTTTAACTTAAAATCCGATGTGATGTTTGGCTATGATTCTGCGGCATTAACGGCTGAAGGCAAAGCGGCTATTGCCCAGCTTTATCACAACCCAGGAATGCAGCCGGCGAACGATAAAATGACGGTGGTTATTGGCTATAGCGACCGGACTGGTGCTGCCAATTATAACCAGCAACTTTCTGCCCAGCGTGCTCAGGCCGTTGCCGACGAGTTAGTCGCTTTGGGGATGCCTGCGGGTAACATTACCGCCGAAGGCCGTGGTGCCAGTGATTCAGTGACCGGTGCGAGCTGTGATGGACAGTCTGGTCAGCAACTGATTAACTGCCTGGCGCCAGACCGCCATGTGGTGGTCGAGATAACTGACAAGCAGTAATTCAGCACCAAAAAAGCCCTTCTTATCTTCGGATAAGAAGGGCTTTTTTTAATTACATAACAGTGAATTCAATGCGCTGCTAAGATGTTGTAATCCGCTCATATTAGCTTCTTGCAGATAGTAACCGTTAATCAGCTGAATTTTATCTAATTTGGATAACAAACTGTATACTTTGTATGTTGTGCTTTCAGAATCAAAAATTGCCTCAATATCAATGTTATTAAGAAACTCTTTCTTTAGGTAATCCTGAATCTGCTTGATAGTGTATTTGTTTCTGTGGTGAAGATAACCCATGTTACTTTGGTTCTGCGATGTGTCTTCTGCTTCGCATTTTATTATTGGCACCTGCAGCATTTCAATTTTCATCAGTATCTTTCGTGAAACTTCTTCACACGGGGTTAACGTCCCCGACAGTATGAGTGTATGAAGGGTTCTCATCACCTTTTCCTCTTTATGTATAGAACCCAACTTAATATCATAATCATGGCTATATATGATGATGATTGTTATTTATAAATAAACTTCATGTGCTTTTTAAGGAAGTTTAGAATTAAATTATTTACTGCTTAACGCTGCATGTGCGGAGTGGTACGATTTTTGACCAATTCAATCATCGCTATGATATGAGTGCTGCAGAGAATAACTATGTTTATCGATTCATTAGTGTCAAAAATTAAAACCAAACTGTGGGGTTATTTTCTTCCCAGGTTTACGTCCAAAGACTGTAAGGACGATAGGGTCTACAATTACTACGGCGTTTATTTTTCAGATGTAAAACAAGAAAAATATCAGCTGGTCAAGCTGATTGGTAAAAGTGTAGTCCTTGAGAAATGGAATGCTGAGCAACATGCATACGTTGCAAGATTGAATATCGCGGTTAGCGATATTGAGAAAATGAATGTTGAAATCATTCATTGGAAAAAGTATGGTCCGCTTAGGTTCGACTCTATTGTTCTTTTTGCGATTAACTATTTTACGCGGATCGCCTATCTGAAGAATCTGATTATTCGCACTAAAAACAAACTGTTCGTTCAGTTGCCGCAGAACAGGGAAATGACCGGGCTTGATCGTATCACGCTGCTGAAAGTACTGGTGAGCGAGTATGTACGCCAATCGCCTGAAAAGACGCATACCGGAGTGACCGGTAATGAAGTGATTGATTTACTGTATGGTACGCTTTGGTATCACCATATAAAGAATGAAGATTTTAGACGTAAGATTTTGCTACTGCTGCAATCGCTGGTGATTACAGGCGATGTCAAACTTGAAGAGGGCAAATACCTTATTCAAGGCCAGGCGATTTCTACGATTGTCGCGTGGGAGTCGGACGAAAGAAGGGATAAACAGCAACTCAGAATTCAGAAGAACATTAATCGCTTAATGCTGATTATCACGGCCTCAACGCTGATGATCACCCTGGCCATTTTGGCGCAGGCTGGTATCGTTAACTTGCATAATCTTTGGCTGCATCTGACCCAACTGAAGCCGATTCGCCTCTTGTTTAAATTGCTCTAAACCCAGGTGGGGATACCTCGCTAAGCCCTGGCGAATGACACCTGGTTTCGCCCAGCTTGTTTGGCTTTATAGAGTTCTTTATCGGCATCTTCAGCCAGTTTATCCAGTGAGCTACCTGATTTCCATTGGGCAACGCCGAAACTGGCGCTAAGCCAGGCAGAGTGTTGGGATCCTTGATGGGGAATCTTTGCATCACTGATAGTCTGGCGAATTCTTTCAGCAATCATAACGGCTTCCTGAATGTGGCTGCAGCGGCTGAGCACGATAAATTCTTCACCGCCAAAGCGGAACGCGGTATCCGTTGATTTTCGCAGCGACTGGGATAGGCATTTTGCGGTCTTCACCAGGCATTCATCACCCGCGACATGGCCGTAGATATCGTTATACTGCTTGAAAAAATCGATATCCATAATAATCATAAATAGCCTCTCGCCAGGTTTTCTCAGTAGCTGGACATTCTCTTCGAAGTGCGTGTTCAGGCTGCCTTTGTTCAGCAACCCGGTAAGAGAATCGCGATGAGCCAGTCGAGTAAGTTTTTTAATCAGCATACTTTTGGCGAATTCGCTGTTCTGTGTGCGAACATACCATTCCAGAAGAATATATCGGGCACTTATTACCACTGCGAAAATAATGATTGTCCCAGAGACCTGCAGCAGATTAAATTTTTCAAAAGAAGTCAATTCACTAAAGATCATCGAAAATACAATGGGGGCGCAAAAAAGAGTTAATATCCTTCCTGATATATAGAATGAAATGGTTGCCGGTAATAAAAGGGTGATGAGCAAGGCGAGGGAGGTTGCTGGCGTATTGTAATTTTGAATCATAAAGTAAAACATTCCGCCCCATAACAAACCTAAAACTAGCACCAGAAGGGATAACGTTAGTGGCTGGAATTTCTTTTTGACATGCCTTCTCAAATAAAACCCTAACAATGAAATGATGATGATAACAAAACACAATTTGTTGATTATGGAACTATTGAGGTAGTGAGGTGAGTGAGAGACATTGCTGGCCAGCGTCCATAGACAAAAAATCACATTAAGACTAAGAAACCAGATGTAGCCCCATGAGTTAACGATATCTAAAATTTTCTTACTGTCGGTCATTACCTTCATTGTCTATGGCTCGCAATGTTTAACTCCAGTCTGAAATTATAGTCTAAACACCTCTGTTGCTACGTCTTGAATTCGTTTAAGACTGGACTAAGCTCAAATGAACCTACGGTGTTTAAGCCTTACGCGCAATAATAAAAATATATGTATCTGGGTGATAGCCATGATCAGAATGCGGGCTGGAGAATGTGCGTGGCCATTGCGGTGGTTAATCCTGCTGCTGCCATTGCTATGCTGGAAAGCGCAAGCTAACGGCCTGTTTGATCCTGAAGATGGCATGCTGGATATGAGTCGCTACCTGCAGGATAACCAATATGGTTTTTTACCTGTTCCCGTCGTGATTACGGAGCCCGCCGTGGGATACGGCGGTGGATTATTTGGCCTTTTTTTGCATGGCAAAGGTAAACGTGAGGGTGAACGCTTTGTTCCTCCGCCGATCAGCGCTTTTGGCGGTGGGGGAACCCAAAATGGAACCTGGTTTGTGGGGGGGCGGACATCGCCATACCTGGCAGGACGACCATATTCGTTATCTGGTGGCGGGGGGGTATGCGGATATTAATCTGGATATTTATACCGGTGATGTGATTGGCTTTGGTCGCAACAAGGCGATAAACACCGAAACCAAAGGCTACGGCGGCGTGCAAAAGCTGCTCTTTCGCCTTGGTGATACGCCTGTATTCCTCGGCGCCTCGCAGTTCTGGGCAAAAATGGATATCTCCGCCAAAAATAATCCCGTTATCGACAGCATCTGGAAGCGTGTGTTGGGGGAGAGCAGTACCTCCTCGGCTTTCGGTATCGTCGCGGAGTATGACACCACGGATAATCTCTTTTGGCCCAGTCGCGGCGTCTCTCTTTCGGGGGAATACCAGTTATATGGCGGTGCGCTAGGCGGAGATTATCAATACGATTTGCTGACCCTGGACGGCAAGACGTTCCTGCCGCTGAATCCTACCTGGACGCTGGCCCTCGCCGGAAATTATCAAAGCCTTTCCCATCAGGATAACCACCTGCCGCCGATGGCACGGCCCTATATCGCGCTACGAGGGATCTCCCGTTATCGCTATCAGGGAAATGATGTTGCCACGGTACAAACACAGCTGGCCTGGCAGGCTACGCCGCGCTGGATTATTCAGGGCTTTATTGGTGCCGGAAGCGCTGCAGATACCTCATCCGATCTGTTTCACACCGCAGAGGTCGCCTGGGGTACAGGGTTTCGCTATTTGATTGCCCGTGAATATGGGTTACGTACCGGAGTCGATATCGCGTTTAGCGATAACGAACAGGCGGTTTATTTCAACGTAGGCTCAGGGTTATAAGCGAGCTGCAGGAAAGGTGGGCGCTCAATAATGAGATGGAAGCATACTGTTTTGCCATTGCTGTTGATATCAGGCGCGGTAACAGCGGCTGAGGGTGATGACCGTACCTTTCCTATCTGGGGTGACGAGGCCAGAGCGCGAGGCTATTCCATTCCATTGCCTTTTGGTATCAACATTAACTATATGAATATGCGCCAGAATATCGATGTCGATAGCATCAGTTTTTCAGGACTGGCGCTGGGGAATCATCCTATTCCAACGGACATGTTTAATATTGATGCCGGGCATACACGAGAAAAAAGCAAATCAGAAACGGTGCGTCTCGATATGTGGGTTTTCCCCTTTCTGAATGTGTACGGATTAGTCGGGCACTCCCGGGGATCATCCGTCTCCAACGTATCGGTTGATGCGGATCCCACGCGCTATACCGGTATTGACCGATTAATAGCCGGGGCCGTGCATCAGCTTTATCAAAGCGGCGATCTTCAGAATATTGATTTTAAACTGGATTTTAAAGGTACAACCTTCGGTACCGGCATCACGCTGGCTGGGGGATATGAAAACTGGTTTGCGCTGGTGGACACCAACTATACGCGGACGGACTTCGATATTCTTGACGGCAAAATTTCGGCATTAACCGTCTCTCCACGCATCGGGTATCGCTTTAATCTCCAGGGCCCTGCAGGACCATCACATCTGAGCGTCTGGCTAGGAAGCATGTACCAGGACGTTCAACAGGAGTTTAAAGGAAGCCTTTCAGACCTGAGTATGCCCGCTGCGCTACAGCCATTAATTGATGCGGTCAATCAGAACGGTGAGGGGCGATTTGATGTTAAACAGCGACTGACGTCACCCTGGAATGTGCTGGTGGGGAGCCAGTATGAGATTACACCTCATTTTAATCTCCTGACGGAGTTTGGCTTTAAAGAACGTAACAGCTTCTTTATTGCTGGCGAATATCGCTTCTGATGATAACCAGACCTCTTATTCTGGCGGGACTCCTGCTGCTAAGCTATCAATCGGGGGCGATTTCCCTTGATAGAAAGTCAGTGGATGAGCTGCTGACAAAGCTTGGCGCGGACAATCAATACGATCCGGCGAAAGGAATTAACTGGAGTGTGCTACCAGGTCCATTCTATACGCCCGAATTAAAGCTTGGGTTGGGGATGGCCGTGGCGGGGATTTACCGCGTTGACCCGTCCGATAGCACGACACAAAACTCATCGCTGTCGTTCACCGGGTTTGTCAGTTCGAGCGGGGCGTTAGGTATCGGCCTCAACAATTACACTTTTTTCACCGACGATCGCTGGCGACTCTTTGTTGATGGCTCAATTGCCAAAGTACCCACCAGCTTTTGGGGGAGCGGTTACGATGCCGCCCAGGGTGGTGAACAGAGCTACACCAATAATTCTGTAGGTCTGCATCCGGTGTTGCTGCGTGAGGTGACCGATAGTCTCTATATAGGCGCTGGTTGGGATTTTTCATCCATGCAGGCGAACGTAGAAAATGCCCATCCAGGAGACGTTTTTTCCACATGGCATGCGGATGCTTCGCCGCTTTCTTCCGGGGCGTCGGTGGCAGTGAACTATGATTCTCGCGATGTGGTGACGCGCCCTGAGCATGGGCAATTCTTTAAGGTGGAATATACCGTCTATGATCCGGCATTGGGCTCAGATACGCATTTCACGGCGGCAGAACTTCAGTACGATTATTACCATCTTCTCAATGAGAAAACCGTATTAGCCTTTGATCTCTGGGGACGTTTTACGCGTGGCGATGTTCCGTGGGATAAGCTTTCAATGGCGGGAGATGACCGACGATTACGGGGCTATTACCAGGGGCGGTATCGCGATAAAGATGTCGTAAGCGGGCAGGTGGAGTACCGACGCAAACTCAGTTGGCGACACGGCTACGTACTTTGGCTGGGTGCCGGGGCGTTGGGAAATGATGCCGGTGATTTAAGCCACCATCCGCTGCTACCGACCGCTGGCGTGGGGTATCGCTTTGAGGTTAAACCGGCGATGAATATCAGGCTTGATCTTGGCTTTGGCAGAGAGAGCGCAGGGTTCTATTTTCAGGTCGCAGAGGCTTTTTAAATGGCTAAATGGCTATTGTTGCTGCTCATTGCCATGACGGGCGCTCAGGCAAGCGGCGATTTATTATCGCTAAAGCAGGCCAGTCAAGTATCCCCCGTAGCGGCGCACCTTAATGCGCCGGAATCGCTACGCCCGTGCTGTGCATTTGGGCACGATCTGCACGTGCGTGCGCTTGGCGTGCCGATTCCCTTCTATCAGATTGGCAATGTGCTCGCGCTGGATGCGCTGGGCGAGCATCGGTACAACGATAACGCCTTCGGTGCGGTTGAAAATATTGTCGGGTTAAGCAAAGAAGAGAACGGCCTTGTCTATACCCATCGAGGTGGTTTTATCGACATCGCCCACGTTCGCGATACTGCGGATAACACCTTCTTTCTTTTCTCTAAAATCTACCCCAAGTTAGGCCAGCGCTGGCGTTATTTTTATAGCAATGAGCTGGGGGTCAGGCGCATACAATTAAACGCTTTTACCCCACCGGCCGAGTTGAGTGCGCGCTATACGCTTGCCGCCTGGCTCGCCGGACGTTTAGCCTTTGAATTGGCGCAGTGGCATGAAATTGCGCAGTGGTACGGATTCCAGTCTGTTCCCGGCTTTTCAGAGGCGATCTCTGCCTTTTCACCGGAGGACCTCTATTCTAATCTGCTCGGCGCGCGCCTTGCGGTTGTATTGATTCTGCAAGGCAAAGCCGGAACCGTCGATGGCTATAATGCGGCGATGACATCCGCGTTGAAAGAGGCGCTGCTGAGTCTGGATATTGCGACACGTACCGAAACCGAAAAGAAATTTCGCGAGTTAGATGGGGAGTGGTGGAACAGTAAGCGAAGAGTGCCCGATAAATTTCTGGTCTTAAAAAGAAACTACAACCTGAATATCAACCGCTTACCCACGCCTGTTGCCAATGAAAACGCTCAGCCGCTGATGTTGACGTTTCCTGCCGTAGTTGAAGGGTATCAACTTTCACATTTGGGGGCGCTGAAAATCTATCCTGGGAAAGCGATGCAGTTACTTCCCCCACCCAAATCCTTCTACAGCCCGCAGCAGTTTCAAAAACTGGCCGATAAGGCAGCGCGTTCGGACAAGGTGCTTCTTGAGAGGATACAAAAATAATTAAGGCCACAATCGTGGCCTTAGGCTGATATTGTCGACGCGGGTTTGCGTCAATCTGATCGCGTATCAGTTGAAGCCAAGACGGATCAAATCCAGCGGGCAATAGACGCCATCGCAACCCTCAATCTCAACGGAGTCAGTACGGCGAATTTGTTCAGCCGTTTTACCTTCACCATGAATTGACCGGATAACGCCCGTCGCGCCATTGTTAGCAATCATGACGCGGCTGCCGATAGTGATAGCGTTACGGTTACGATCGTAGGTTTTCATCGTCTCCTCCTTTCACATTTCAAGATGGGATACATTTGCGGTGTGAATTAATACCGCGATAGAAAGCGCCATGTTTTGAGCTTTGTCAAAAGAGAGGTTTATCTGTTGTATGACGTACCTGGATTATCAAAGAGGGGATTAAGATTTTGGGGAACCGATAAACCAGATAATGAATCCAGCGGCAGCGCCTGCACCGGCAATGCTGAGGTAGAGTAGGGCGTGTTCAAGAAAATAGTCCTGTAAGGTCATCCGCCCAGTCCAGACATCCTCAGATGATTCACCGATGGCAAAGTCAATGAAGACCAGTACACAGATGAACATGAGCGCATAAGTCATCATCATGTAGCAAAGTGAGAAAAAATTGAATGAGGAATGGCTGCGCACGGGGGAACCCTGGTTTGGTTTGAGCGGGTAAGATAGCCTATTGTGATGCAGATGCCTAGATGTGAAAAGCAACGATCTGGCTGGTGAAAGGCAACGTTGAGAGTGAAATGTTTGAGTGGGGAAATCGGATAAAGGCACGTGTTCGTTCACCTAATTTGATGCAATGCTTAAGATGCTCTGCCCGCGATTGATATAACCGAGCCACAATATATCGGTTGGTTAAGTTTTCAGTTGATCATGCCCGGACTCATTTATCGCGTAGTGTTGAATGGCGTGATTGATTAAAAGATAAGCATAGAAAGCCTGAGGTAGCGGAAGTTATGGTGACGACTAGACGAAATGCCAAAAAGACTGATGAGAATTAATGGTGAATAAATGCACACGATCAACAATCCCACGCATCACGCGTTTCAATGAAATTGATTTTGATCAATTTCATTGAAAAAAACGAATGCTCCATTTCTAATTCTAAGTCTTTTTTGTGATACCTAATAAGGGGTATCTTCGGGCTGTGTTTGGCTTTTTTTTCTAAAAACACACATTCTACCAAATTTAATTCTTTTAATAGTGGTGATTTGTAGTGATTTGTATTGATTGTTTTTCGTTTGAAAATGTAATTGTAACTCCTATTGTGTCTCGGTAATCTCGAAAACAACCATATAACAAACGGGGTGGCGGTGGATAATAATATAAAACTTCTTGGTTATAGAATTGATAATAGACTTTATTATTCAGTGGAAAATAAAACCTTGTTCTCTTTAGATGGCAGTGAGAAGAGCATTCCACTCAGAACAACCAAAGCACGCTTGCTCGAATATTTATTATTTAAATCTGGTGATGAAGTCATTACCGACCAGGAGTTGCTAAAAAATATCTGGGATAAATATGGATTAAGCTCTTCAAGTCAACGTCTGTGGTTAGTTATGAGAGAATTGAAAGTCATCCTGTGCGGGTTCAATGTTTCAGATGACCTGTTTATTCGAGTAGAAAACAATGGCTATCTCGTTGATGTTGCGTTTGTTCGTGAAGTTGTCGAATTTACAAGAAAAATGAAGGTTGAGGAACGCTAGGCTATAGCAGAGAAAAGCTGCCGAATTTTTAGCACACTTTAATGGAGGGTAATAAAATAAACCCAGTGTTCAGAAGAACAAAAAACAATCTAATAGTTGTGTACACGAGTAACTATTGGTTTTACCAGGGGATAAAGTTTTCTCTTAAAGACTTTGATGTATTCCACAATACAGATGAATGCATCGATTTTAATCAACGGAAAATGATATTTGTGGACGCGAATATCCTTCTAGAAGGAAAAAGTAAAGATTTTGCCTCTTTTATTTATTCGAATTGTATTGATCGGGTCGTGTGGTTGACAGGTCATGATACGGGAATGGTGTATCCACTTTGGGCGACTGGTGACCGAGTCATCAATATTAATGAGAGTAGAGACTCTTTCTCATATTTTTTGCGTGCAGCGGCGACAGAGCTATCGATGGACGGTATTGCATACTACACATCGCTTTCGCCAACAGAAGCCCTTATCCTAAACTATCTTGCGAAGGGCTTCTCCATTACTCAGATTGCTTTTGTGACGGACAGAGCGCCGAAAACGATCTATCAGCACCGAGCGATGATACTGAGAAAGCTAGGCTATAAAAATGCTGCTTTCATGCAATCTATATTTTTGAGGTACGGCAAGCTGATGTGGACCAACAGAAGACCACGTTTGGCCGACATTTCTGCAGCATCCTAGCCAGATATATCTTGAGATATAGCAAAATGCCGTGTATTGATGAGTCGTCGTACCTGGCCTGCACACGCTGCACTAAGGTCGTTCGTTATGCTCGCCGTAATGTCGAAATTTTTAACCAGGAATGCTGGAGTCTGTATTAATCTAATTATCTTTTTCGGAAAAAACGGTATCAGCAAAACTTAGGGTATTGAGCCTGAACGAAATCAAACCCGCTACTGCGCAGGTTTGATTTTAATGCCAGCAATTTTAATTTTGGCAAACTATATCTGCTATATAAGCAGCCGCACTTGAACCACCTTTCACATAATCAAATTGGTTAGTGACTTTTCCGCTTAAATTATATAAGGTTATTCTCCCATATTCGTTTTTACATGCCTGAGTAGAAATTGTGAACCGGCTATATAAAATATTGGCGTGGGAAGCTCTGGATATTGGGATTTGTTGAATAATAATTGAACGAATCCCTTTCGATTCTGTAAAAGACCGCTTTTTAGCATAAAAATTAGAATCGTTTGTATCTGTAAGAAAAATCCAGCCTTCGACGTTGTCTGCTGCGAATACAGAGAATGAGGATATGGCTAAAAATATTGCTCCGGTTAACTGTGATGTATTGGGCATTAATAAATTTCCTCGTTTTTAACCCAGCTCTGTGTGCGTAGATGTGATACCTCACCATTCCGTTATCGGCATTATTCACAATTTATTTAACAAATAAATGCATGTCTTTGCCCTGTTTGCTTTTTGATCTTTAATCCTTTCAGACTGCTGAGAATCTTCACTTTGAGCTGTCGTTAAATCAGCCCGAGAGTCTGATCCCCATCAAACCCAGCACCCGCCATGCAGCGAGATGAGAGGCCATGAAAATGAACAATGACCCGCGCTTCTGCACGGAGTTTCTTTATCTGCTCCAAGGCTAGTTACACGGTGATACGCCGATTGGCGCTGTTCTGCTTTCCGTCGCAATGGCGCTGAAAGCGGTTAAAAATGATGAAACATCACGCGGTTCACATTAGCCATTCCAAAACCCATCTGCGGGTGGGTTTGATAATGGCACTCCATATGATATAAGGGAATGCATATAATTTATGGATGTTAATAACATGAAAGCTAATAATAAAATTGTATATGGGGTGTTTTTATTTCTGAGCTTTTCTATGTCTGCATTAGCGAATAATGCTTACAAAGCTGAAGAAACACATGCTGTTCAGTTTCAGAGAGGAGCGAGCGGTGCTGTGGTTAATGGAAAAGTTACAGGCAACCAAGATGTTGATTATACGTTAACTGCAAAACAGGGGCAGTTAATCACAGTAAAGATGGAGAGCGCCTGGCCGCACCCCTTCTTTTCGGTTTTTGAGCCTAAAGGAAAAGTTATTTTCGACGGTATGAGTGATGGGGATTCCTTCTCCGGGCAGTTGCCATCATCAGGGAAATACATCATACGTGTCTACCAGAAAGGGAATGCAAAGGATGCTGGCGAGACTCATGCCTTTAAATTGACGATAAAGATAACAAACTAAATGCCAATTTAGTTAAGTCACCTATTGGCGGTTTTTTATTGTCATCACAAAGGCCACCTTCGGGTGGCTTTTTTAATGGCTTTAACCATAGAAGTTAGATGTCAGAAATCACGGTTACACCTGCACAGCAGATCCGCTTTGTCCTGCTCCCTGTTGATTAATACACTGCGATATTAGTCATGTCTTCATAAGCCACATGAGGGCATCCCCATGAAGAAGCGTTTTTCCGACGAACAGATCATCAGTATCCTCCGCGAAGCTGAAGCCGGGATTTCTGCCCGTGAACTCTACCGCAAGCACACCATTTCCGATGCCACCTTTTATACCTGGTGTAAGAAGTATGGCGGTATGGAGGTGTCCGAGGTTAAGAGCCTGAAGTCTCTTGAGGAAGAGAAAGCCAGACTCAAGAAGCTGCTTGCCGAAGCCATGCTGGATAAGGAGGCACTTCAAGTGGCTCTGGGGCGAAAGTACTGACGACAGACCACAAGCGCGTGTACCGCCTTTATCATCTGAGAGGGCTGGGCGTAAAACGCAGACGACGTCGTAAAGGGCTAGCAACAGAACGTCTACCGCTGCTCCGCCCGGTGGAGCCCAACCTGACCTGGTCGATGGATTTTGTCATGGATGTGCTCGCCACTGGTCGTAGGATCAAGTGCCTGGCTTGTGTGGACGACTTCACGAAGGAGTGCATGACAATTACCATCGCATTCGGGATTTCAGGTGTTCAGGTCACGTGTATTCTGGACAGTATTGCACTGTTTCGAGGCTATCCGGCGACGATAAGAACGGACCATGGGCCGGAGTTCACCTGCCGCGTACTGGATCAATGGGCCTTTGAGCATGGTGTTGAGTTGCGCTTAATCCAGCCGGACAAGCCAACGCAGAACGGATTTATTGAGAGTTTTAACGGACGATTTCGCGATGAATGTCTGAATGAGCATTGGTTCAGCGATATCTTTCACGCCAGGAAAGTTATTAATGACTGGCGGCAGGATTATAACGAGTGTCGTCCACATTCAGCACTGAGTTATCAGACGCCATCAGAGTTTGTAGCACGGTGGTGAAATGGAAAATGTGAAGGTAAACAAACAGACATTACTAACTGATGGTTGTATCTAATACTTGGGGCAGGTCATGGCCGCCGCGCCCACAAAATTAATACTACAGCGTTTTACCACGGATTTATGCGCGAAAATTACTGTCATTCAGTAAGCTGATGCCGCTTTCGCACTGAACCTGTTCTGGGCTGCCCGAGCAACGGATCCTATGGTAAATTTTAGATGGAGGTAGCCTTTTAAACTACCTCCTGTTTTGACTTAAAACTTATACGCTACGCCAAGCATCAAATCATTAGATGCAACTTTTGAACTTGTTTTGATGGAATCGGTTTCAGTTCCAGCAGTAATGGTTTTGCTGCCGGTGACTTTGCCACCGTCAATATATCGGTAGCTTGCATCAATAGAGAAGTTTGATGTGATGTCGTATTTGACCCCAGCACCGACACCCCATGCAAAATTGTTTGCGTCACCTGAAACATCGACAACATCCGCGAAAGATTGGGTGCTTTTGAGGTGTGCCAGGCCAATACCTGCGGTTAAATAAGGTGTGAAGTCTGACGTGTTACGGAAATCGTAGTAGCCGTTAACCATGTAGGTATCCATGCGTACTTTGTTTTTCAGTTCCAGCGAACTGCTTCCGACATTAAAGGACTGAGAATTTTTTGCATCACCTCTGAATTTTGCCGCAACCTCAATTCTCACGGGTGCCTGAAATTGGTCATAGAAGTCGTAACCAACAGCAACACCGCCACCGAAAACGCTTTTGTGTTTGTTCTTAAAGTCGAAGGAAAAAGGCTCAGTAAGGCCCGTTTGTGAAACGGTATCAGTAGCATTTACATCTTTAGTGTTAATGATTGATGTGCCTACCTCGCCAGCAACATATACGCCATTGCTTGCAGACGCTGCTGCTGAGTAAGTGGTTAGTAAGGCAATTGTCGACGCTATCAAAATTTTTTTCATTTTGTAAATACCTGTAGAGAGTGTTTGGCCAAAGCCACTTAAGTGCGTTGATATTTTATACGAATGATTGTGCAATCTTAATGATTACATGTAAATATATTTTCAAATGTAAACATTCACGTCCTAAAAACAAGTTGTCCGATTTCTGCTCGCTATATGGCTATAACATACTGATTTAATAGTAAAGTATATAAATATTGCAATCCATTTTTTGACTTCATATCCATTATGAGTCAGGTTCAATTCTTAGTTGAAAATGATTATCAAAACTCAAAAGTAAATTTTTATAATCGGTAGGTTAGAGAGGCGCTATATGTGTTATTGAAGGGGAGCTCAGAACAAAAGTGTTATCGCCTGCATCCGAGCCCTTATCTGATCGACCTGGAAAATGGGCCAAGAGAAGAACTGCCAGAAGATGAAGGTAGGTATACAGGGTCACTCCCAGTTTTCAGGGCGATTACGTACATCATCAACGATGCCAGTACGGGAGAGTTTGACGCCTACCCTGTGATCTGATCGAGTAAAAAGCTTGCTTAGAGTTATTCGGCGTTGGGCATGAATTGGACAAAAAATTAGTGCAAAACAACTCAAAACCGGTGAAGGTGGTGATTCGTCTTGCGCTAATGCTCTTGAAAACCACTAACTTAAACTCGAAATTGGGGGGCAGATTGGGGGCAAAATGCTTTCAGGGGGCAAGTATGGGGCGTCAAAAAGACCATATATGTCCCTATATGTCCATACCTCACTTTTCCTAACCCACTGATTATCCTCTAAGTGCCTGATTCACTGAACCTCTCAAAACCGATTAAATAAATAGGCATTAGCTATACATCTTTAGTACTTCCCATCCAGTCACCTATCACCATCAATAAACCCATTATTTTTCAAAGCATTGTAAAAATAAATCTATCTCAATCGGCGATTGTTGCAGGGTCTATGCTTATAAAAAGGCATAAATAAAGGGAAAACGGGGAATACCCCCACGCGATGCGGGTTGAAGTGATAATCATTATCACTAACATGGCGTTATCCCTTTGTGGTTCCACTGATGAGGTAGACCTATGGATTTGCATTCAGGAACTTTCGATCCCAGTGATGTGACCTGGCGCGGCGTGACGCTTACCCCCGCTGCGGCGGCGCATATACGGGAGTTGGTCAAACAGCAACCCGGTATTCAGGGCGTGCGGCTTGGGGTGAAACAGACCGGCTGCGCAGGCTTTGGCTATGTGCTGGACGCGGTGAGTGAACCGAATAAAGACGATCTGCTGTTCGAAGCCGACGGCGCGAAGCTGTGGGTACCTTTAAGCGCGATGCCGTTTATTGACGGCACGGAAGTGGATTACGTGCGGGAAGGCCTGAACCAGCTGTTTAAATATCATAACCCGAAGGCGCAGAACGAATGTGGCTGCGGCGAAAGCTTCGGGGTATAGGCGGTACATAATGACGCGTAATACTGATGCAAGTGACGATGTCCAGACCTGGGCCGGCGGCCCGCTGAACTATAAAGAAGGGTTTTTTACCCAACTACAGACCGACGAACTGGCGAAAGGGATCAATGAAGAGGTGGTGCGGGCGATTTCAGCCCGACGTAATGAACCCGAGTGGATGCTGGAATTCCGCCTGAAGGCTTACCATGCCTGGACCCAGATGGAAGAGCCGCACTGGCTAAAAGCCCACTACGCTTCGCTGAACTATCAGGACTATAGCTATTACTCTGCGCCGTCGTGCGGCAACTGCGATGATACCTGTGCTTCTGAACCGGGCGCACAGCAGCAAACCGGGGCCAGCAGCTTTTTGACCGATGAAGTTGAAGCGGCCTTCAACCAGCTCGGCGTGCCGGTGCGCGAAGGCAAAGAGGTGGCGGTGGATGCCATTTTTGACTCCGTTTCGGTAGCGACTACCTATCGCGAAAAATTGGGCGAGCAGGGGATCATTTTCTGCTCCTTTGGCGAAGCGATCCACGATCACCCTGAACTGGTCCAGCGCTACCTCGGCACCGTCGTACCTGAAAACGACAACTTTTTCGCCGCGCTGAATGCGGCGGTGGCCTCGGACGGCACCTTTATCTACATCCCGAAAGGGGTGCGCTGTCCGATGGAACTCTCGACCTATTTTCGTATTAACGCCGAGAAAACCGGCCAGTTTGAACGCACGATTCTGATTGCCGATGAAGGCAGCTACGTCAGCTATATCGAAGGCTGTTCTGCCCCGGTGCGCGACAGCTACCAGCTGCATGCGGCGGTCGTTGAGGTGATCATCCATAAAGATGCGGAAGTGAAATACTCCACCGTGCAGAACTGGTTCCCCGGCGACAACAACAGCGGCGGGATCCTCAACTTCGTCACCAAGCGTGCGCTGTGCGAAGGGGAAAACAGCAAGATGTCCTGGACGCAGTCGGAAACCGGCTCGGCGATCACCTGGAAATACCCGAGCTGCATCCTGCGCGGGGATAACTCGGTTGGTGAGTTCTTCTCGGTGGCACTGACCAGCGGCCATCAGCAGGCCGACACCGGCACTAAGATGATCCACATCGGCAAAAATACCCGCTCGACGATTATTTCGAAGGGGATATCCGCCGGGCATAGCCAGAACAGCTATCGCGGGCTGGTAAAAATCATGCCGTCGGCAACCAATGCGCGTAACTACACCCAGTGCGACTCAATGCTGATTGGCCCCGACTGCGGGGCGCATACCTTTCCGTACGTTGAATGCCGCAATAACAGCGCACAGCTGGAGCATGAAGCTACCACCTCACGCATCGGTGAAGATCAGCTGTTCTACTGCCTGCAGCGCGGCATCAGCGAAGATGACGCTATTTCAATGATCGTGAACGGCTTTTGTAAGGATGTTTTCTCGGAGCTGCCGCTGGAGTTCGCCGTGGAAGCGCAAAAACTGCTGGCTATCAGCCTTGAACACAGCGTCGGTTAAGGATTAAAGGAAACGGTATGTTGAATATCAACGAATTAGAAGTCTCGGTTGACGATAAAGCAATCCTGCGCGGCGTTAACCTGAACGTGCGCCCAGGCGAGGTGCACGCCATTATGGGGCCGAATGGCTCAGGGAAAAGTACGCTCTCCGCGACGCTGGCAGGCCGTGAGGATTACACCGTTACCGGCGGTTCGGTAACGTTTAAGGGCAACGACCTGCTGGCGCTGTCGCCGGAAGAGCGAGCCGGAGAGGGCATCTTTATGGCCTTCCAGTATCCGGTCGAGATCCCAGGGGTCAGCAACCAGTTCTTCCTACAAACCGCGCTGAACTCGGTGCGCGCGCATCGCGGGCAGGAACCGCTGGATCGTTTTGACTTTCAGGATCTGATGGAAGAGAAAATCGATCTGCTGAAGATGCCCGCGGATCTCCTGACCCGTTCGGTCAACGTCGGTTTCTCCGGCGGCGAGAAGAAGCGCAACGATATTCTACAGATGGCGGTGCTGGAGCCGGAGCTTTGCATTCTCGATGAAACGGACTCCGGGCTGGATATCGATGCCCTCAAAATCGTCGCCGACGGCGTGAACTCGCTGCGCGACGGTAAGCGGGCGTTTATCATCGTCACCCACTACCAGCGCATTCTGGATTACATCAAGCCGGACGTGGTGCACGTGCTCTACCAAGGGCGCATTGTGAAATCCGGCGACTTCCGTCTGGTGAAACAACTGGAGGAGCAGGGCTATGGCTGGCTTAGCGAACAACAGTAGCGCGCTGCAACAGTGGCATGCGCTGTTCCAGTCGCGGGGCGGCAACGTGTCGCCTCAGGCGCAGCAGCACCTCCAGCAGGTACAAAAGCTGGGTCTGCCAACACGTAAAGATGAAGACTGGAAGTACACTTCGCTGGATAAACTACTTGCCAGCACTTTCGTCGCTCCGGCACTGCC
This sequence comes from Kluyvera sichuanensis, assembly GCF_014218705.1. Lineage (GTDB taxonomy): Bacteria > Pseudomonadota > Gammaproteobacteria > Enterobacterales > Enterobacteriaceae > Kluyvera > Kluyvera sichuanensis. Next base: position 53,200 of record NZ_JABBJF010000014.1, read on the forward strand.
AGCGCTGACCGTCGCAGAGCGCGATGCGCACGCGGTGGCGTTGGATGCCTACCGGCTGGTGTTTGTTGACGGGCAGTTCGATGCCCGACTGAGCGACGATTTATCGGCGAGCGGGTTTGAGGTGACGGTGGATAACCAGCGTCAATCGCTGCCGGATGCCGTGCACGGTGAAGTCTTCCTCCATCTGACCGAAGGGCTGGCAACCAGCGTGACCCATATTGCGGTGGCGCGTCATCAGCGTCCAGCAAAACCGCTGCTGTTGCTGCACATTACCCGCGGCCTTGATTCTGATGAGATGAACACTGCGCACTATCGTCACCATCTCCGCCTGGCGGAAGGGGCGCAGGCGACGGTGATTGAACAGTACGTGAGCCTGAATGCGGCGCGCCATTTTACCGGTGCGAGGTTGACCGCAGAGGTGGCGGACAACGCGCAACTTCAGCATCTTAAGCTGAACTGTGAAAATGCCCTGAGCTACCACTTCGCCCACAACGATCTGCGATTAGGGCGCGATGCCTCGGCCTTCAGCCACAGCTTCCTGTTGGGCGCGGCGGTCACCCGTCACCACACCAGCACACAGCTGAATGGCGAGAACAGCACTCTACGGGTTAACAGCCTGTCGATGCCGGTGGGCAATGAAGTGTGTGATACCCGTACCTGGCTTGAACATAATCAGGGTTACTGCAACAGCCGCCAGCTCCATAAAACCATCGTGAACGATAAGGGGCGGGCGGTGTTTAACGGCGTGATTACCGTGGCGCCGCACGCGATTAAAACCGACGGGCAGATGACCAACAACAATCTATTGCTCGGTCGTCTGGCGGAAGTGGATACCAAGCCACAGCTGGAAATCTACGCCGATGACGTGAAGTGCAGCCACGGTGCCACCGTGGGGCGTATCGACGATGAGCAGCTCTTTTACTTACGCTCACGCGGGATAGCGCAGGAGGAGGCGAAAAAAATCATCCTCTATGCATTTGCCGCCGGGCTGACCGATGCCATTGCCCTGGAAGCGCTCAAGCAGCACGTGCTGGCGCGCATTGGGCTGCGTCTGGCAGGAGGTAAACAATGACTTTTTCCGTACAACAGGTTCGCGGTGATTTTCCGGTGCTGGCGCGTGAGGTTCACGGTCAGCCGCTGGTGTATCTCGACTCGGCCGCCAGCGCGCAAAAACCAGAGCAGGTGATCAACGCCGAAGCGACCTTTTATCGCCACGGCTATGCCGCCGTACACCGCGGGATCCACACGCTAAGCGCCGAAGCCACGCAGCGTATGGAAGATGTGCGTCAGAAAGTGGCGCACTTTCTCCATGCTGCCAGCGCCGAAGAGATCGTGTTTGTCCGCGGCACCACCGAGGCGATTAACCTGGTGGCGAATAGTTGGGGAAACAGCAACGTCAAGGCCGGTGACAATATCGTGATTACCGCCATGGAGCATCACGCCAATATCGTGCCCTGGCAGATGCTCTGTGCGCGCAGTGGGGCGGAACTGCGGGTGATTCCACTCACGCCTGACGGCACTCTGCAACTTGATGCCGTAGAGGCGCTGTTTGACGAACGTACCCGGCTGCTGGCCGTCACCCAGGTCTCTAACGTACTGGGCACGGAAAATCCGCTACCGGCGCTGATCGCCCTGGCCCATCGCCACGGTGCGAAGGTGCTGGTGGACGGCGCGCAGGCGGTGATGCACCTGCCGGTGGACGTACAGACGTTGGACTGCGATTTCTATGCCTTCTCCGGTCATAAGCTCTATGGCCCGACCGGGATCGGTGCGCTGTACGTCAAAGCGGAGATCCTGCAGGAGATGCCACCGTGGGAAGGGGGCGGCTCAATGATCGCCACCGTCAGCCTGACCGAAGGCACCACCTGGACCAAAGCGCCGTGGCGTTTTGAAGCGGGTACGCCTAACACCGGCGGCATTATTGGCCTCGGCGCGGCACTGGACTACGTGAATGCGCTGGGGCTGACGGCGATCGACGAATACGAGCAGACCCTGATGCGCTATGCGCTGGACGCGCTGACTACCGTGCCGGACCTGCACCTATACGGCCCCGCCGAGCGCCGTGGGGTAATTGCCTTTAACCTCGGCAAGCATCACGCCTATGACGTGGGCAGTTTTCTCGATAACTACGGCATCGCCGTACGTACCGGCCACCACTGCGCCATGCCGTTGATGGCATTTTACCAGGTTCCCGCCATGTGCCGGGCCTCGCTGGCGATGTACAACACCGTTGAAGAGGTCGACAGGCTGGTGGCAGGGTTACAGCGCATCAGGCGCTTATTGGGTTAACAGGGAGCGACGATGGCGGCTTTACCGGATAAAGACAAACTGCTGCGCAATTTCACGCGCTGCGCCAACTGGGAAGAGAAGTACCTCTATATCATCGAGCTGGGGCAGCGCCTGGCACCGTTAAGCACCGAGTTGCACAGCCCTGAACACCTTATTCAGGGCTGCCAGAGCCAGGTGTGGATAGTCATGGGGCGCGATGAACAGGGCCGGATAACGCTGCAGGGCGATAGCGATGCCGCGATTGTTAAGGGCTTGATTGCCGTGGTGTTTATCCTCTACGATGGCATGACCGCCGCCGACGTTCAGACTTTCGATGTTCGCCCCTGGTTTGAACAGCTGGCGCTGGCGCAGCATCTGACACCGTCGCGTTCCCAGGGGCTGGAGGCGATGATTCGGGCAATTCGTACGCAAGCAGCAAGTTTTAGCTAATATCAAATAGACAGCTTTCATTCTGTTACGAAAGGCGGGTTTAAGCCCGCCACGCTGGTGGTTCAGCTTTCTGGCACGTTGTCAGTGAATATGAATAAGGAATCCAGATATGAAGCGCGCGTCCCTCTTAACACTCAGCATTTTAGGAGCCCTCAGCGCCATTTCCAGCGCCTGGGCCGTTGACTACCCATTACCCCCCGCCAATAGTCGTTTAATCGGCCAGAATCAAACCTACACCGTTCAGGACGGTGATAAGAACCTACAGGCCATCGCCCGGCGCTTTGATACGGCGGCGATGCTGATCCTCGAGGCCAACAATACCATCGCGCCGGTGCCAAGACCCGGTACCGTTGTGACTATCCCGTCGCAGATGCTATTGCCGGATGTGCCGCGTGAAGGGATTGTGGTGAACCTGGCTGAACTGCGCCTTTACTACTTCCCGCCGGGAGAGCAGCAGGTGCAGGTCTATCCTATTGGCATCGGTCTGCAAGGGCTGGAGACGCCGGAAATGACGACACGCGTGGGGCAGAAGATCCCGAACCCGACCTGGACGCCAACGGCGGGCATCCGCGCGCGTTCCCTGGAACGTGGCGTCACGTTGCCCGCGGTGGTTCCTGCGGGTCCCGGTAACCCGCTGGGCCTCTTTGCGCTGCGCCTGGCGTACGGTAACGGCGAATATCTCATTCACGGCACTAACGCCCCGGACAGCGTCGGTCTGCGCGTCAGCTCGGGTTGTATTCGCATGAATGCGCCAGATATCAAAGCGCTGTTTGCTCAGGTACGCAGTGGAACGCCGGTCAGGGTGATCAACGAACCGGTGAAGTACGCCGTCGAGCCGGATGGTTCTCGCTATCTGGAAGTGCATCGCCCGCTGTCGCAGAACGAAGCACAAGACACGCAAACCATGAAGATGACGTTATCCCCTGGCTTTAAGCAGTTCGTCCAGCAGGCGAGCGTAAGCGAAGACCAGGTGAAGAAAACGCTGTCGCGTCGTGCCGGTTATCCGGTGATTATCTCTACGGGGAAAGGAACGGCTTCTGCGGCTGAACCGGTGCTGTCGGTACAGAACAGTGCGCGGGGAGAAACGGTGGGGGCAGAAACGTCATCCGGAAAGGTGACGCAGTAGAGCAGGGGAAAATCGCAGGCAAAAAAAATGGCGCACAATGTGCGCCATTTTTATTACCAGAACTCTTACTTACGGTAAGAGTGAGCCTGGTTGTCCAGACGCTGGTTAGCACGAGCTGCGTCGTCTTTAGCAGCCTGAACGTCGGAACGCATTGCGTTCACGTCGTTGCTCAGCTGGTCAACTTTAGCGTTCAGAGTCTGAACGTCAGAAGACAGCTGATCGATTTTAGCATTGCTGGAGCAACCTGCCAGCAGAGTAGAACCCAGGATTACCGCGCCCAGTACCAGTTTAGTACGATTCATTATAAATACCCTCTAGATTGAGTTAATCTCCATGTAGCGTTACAAGTATTACACAAACTTTTTTATATTGAGAATATTTTTTTATGCGTTTTCCCTTATTTTTGATCGTTCGCTCAAAGAACCATCGACTTTAGGATTTTGTGGCGAAAAAGTGTGTGAAAACAGGGAACTTCCATCGGATTCATCTTAGAAAAACCGAGTTTAAATAGTGACAGCCTATTTGATTTTTTATTGAGCTCAGTTATCTGAGTGTATAAAAAAAGCGCCCAGAGGGCGCTTTTTTAAGCAAACTATAATAAGTATGTGGATTATTACAGTACGTGCACGGATGCAGTGTTGGTGGTTCCGCTTGGAACCAGCGCACCAGAAACCATGACAACAACGTCACCTTTCTGAGCCAGACCGCTTTCCAGAGCCACTTCTTTACCCATACGGTAGAAATCATCGGTAGAGCTGATTTCTTTGACAACCTGAGCGATAACGCCTTTGCTCAGTACCAGCTGACGAGCAGTGGTTTCGTTGGTGGTCAGTGCCAGAATGGTGGCATCCGGGAAGTATTTACGGATAGCACGTGCAGATTTACCACCCTGGGTAGCAACCACGATCAGCGGTGCGTCCAGTTTTTCAGCAGTTTCAACGGCGCCACGGCATACGGCTTCAGTGATGCGCAGTTTGCGGCTGTCGTTGTTGAAGTCCAGACGGCTGGTCATCACGCGGTCAGTACGTTCGCAGATGGTAGCCATGATGGTTACCGCTTCCAGCGGGTACTTACCTTTAGCGGATTCGCCGGACAGCATCACTGCATCAGTACCGTCGAGGATGGCGTTCGCTACGTCGCCTGCTTCTGCGCGGGTAGGACGTGGGTTTTTGATCATGGAATCCAGCATCTGGGTCGCGGTGATAACGACTTTACGTGCACGGATACATTTTTCGATGATCATCTTCTGCGCGAAGATAACTTCTTCAACTGGGATCTCAACGCCCATATCGCCACGAGCAACCATGATACCGTCAGACGCTTCGAGGATTTCGTCGAAGTTGTTCAGGCCTTCCTGGTTTTCGATTTTGGAGATGATCTGGATGTTTTCGCCGCCGTGCGCCTTCAGGTGCTCACGGATTTCAACAACGTCAGAACGTTTACGGATAAAGGACGCTGCAACGAAGTCAACGCCTTGCTCGCAGCCGAAGATCAGATCCTGTTTGTCTTTCTCAGCCAGTGCTGGCAGAGCGATAGAAACGCCTGGCAGGTTAACGCCTTTGTTTTCGCCCAGGTCACCGTTGTTCAGCACTTTACAGATAACCTTGTTACCTTCGATAGCGGTTACTTCCATACCGATCAGACCATCGTCTACCAGTACGGTGTTGCCCACGGTCAGGTCAGTGGTGAAGCCTTCGTAAGTCACAGCAACGATTTCGCTGTTACCCACAACGGATTTGTCGGTGGTGAAAGTGAAGGTCTGGCCCGCTTTCAGGGAAACGTCGTTACCGCCTTCCAGCTTGATGGTACGGATTTCTGGACCTTTGGTATCCAGCAGGATAGCTGCTTTCTTACCGGTTTTGCTCAGCACGTTGCGCAGGTTTTTGATGCGCTGACCGTGTTCAGCATAGTCGCCGTGGGAGAAGTTCAGACGCATGACGTTCATGCCAGCGTCAAGCATTTTGCCTAACATCTCTTCGGATTCAGTTTTCGGCCCGATGGTACAAACAATTTTGGTCTTTTTCATGACAGTCTTAGTCTTTAAGTTGAGATTGAGAAGGATTGGGATTTTGAATTCTCGCTCCATGCGCGCACGGCCACGGAGTCAAACCGGTATTACGAAAGTTGCTATGCCACGCCATAAGGATAGGTGACATAAAAAAAGCGTGCAGAGGAAAGTGTGCTAGAGGTTCAGCATAGTTAAATAGGCGATGTTTTAATCGTTTATTAATGCAGTCCAATGAGCTGAAACCATTCAAGAAAGAAACGCCGCAGATTATACGATGTTATGTTGCAAAAAGAAAATAAAAACACTGTTTCAAAATCAAAAGGCGCTAATTAACAAAACAAAAACGAATTATTTCTAAAAATGTAACAGCGAAGATGCGCAACAAACTGCGGAAAGCCGCGCGGTAGCCGTTGCTGATTTGCTTTATCTACTAATAGAATCAATAATAATTTGATTCTTAATGGAAATTAGCGAGCGTAAACGATGGGAAATCAGGCGAAAGACGACGTTTTATATCAGGAAATGTGCCGCGTGGTGGGCAAGGTAGTGCTGGAGATGCGTGATTTAGGCCAGGAGCCAAAGCATATTGTGATTGCTGGTGTGGTGCGCACGGCGCTGGCGAATAACAAAATCCAGCGCTCTGAGCTGACGCGTGAAGCGATGCAAAAAGTGGTGACTGCGCTTTCAGGGCAGTGATAACGTCTTGAAATAAATAATGATCAAGCGATGACGAAGCGTAGAATAGCTTTCACCGCCAGCTCGCTGTGGTGGGAAATCAGCGCATCGTCATCGATGTCCGGAAGCGGACCGTCCAGATAGAGGCTGTTAAAGCTATAAAAGTTGGAAACCTGATAGAAGCTGAAGCTGCTGATAAGACGATGCACGTCGCGGGCTTCAAGCGCAGGCTGAAAAATCCCCTGCGCCTGCCCGCGATGAAGAATGTGTTCCAGCAGCGAAAGGGCGCTTTTATTGAGTCGTTTCAGGTCGCCTGACGCCAGCAACCATTTCCCACGCTGCATGTTCTCCATACAGATAATCCGCATAAAATCCGCATGTTCGGCGTGGTAGCGCACGCTCCACTTCACCAGTTGCACCAGTGCTTCTACCGGCGGCTGATTCTCCAGACCGAGTTGCTGCTCCGTTTCACGGATCCGCGAATAGACATACTGAAGAACCGACTGGTACAGCTGCTCTTTCGTTTTGAAATAGTAAACCACCATACGTTTGGTGGTCTGCGCTTCCCCGGCAATCTGTTCCATTCTGGCTCCCGCCAGCCCATGTTCGGCAAACACGGCAATGGCCGCGTTGAAAATACGGTTCTTCAGCGACTGGGCTTCGTCTTGAGTAATGGCGGACATAACAACTCCTGTTAACTTTTCCAAGGGAACAAAAAATACACACAATGATCACAATTTAGCAACCAAATATGGCGCTGGTGAACCAAATGATTCATATTCATCCCACCGTTACCGCATGAGCCTGGTGAAACTATGTTGCGTTCTATTGCTACCGTGTCTATTTCTGGAACCCTGCCTGAAAAGCTGAGCGCAATTGCGGCGGCAGGCTATCAGGGCGTTGAGATCTTCGAAAATGATTTGCTCTATTATACCGGCACGCCTGCGGATGTCCGTAGCATGGCCGACGATCTGGGGCTTAAAATCACCTTATTTCAGCCGTTTCGCGATTTTGAAGGCGGCACCCGTGCGCAGTTTGCCGCCAACCTTGAGCGGGCAAAGCGTAAATTTGCGCTGATGCACGAACTGGGCTGCGACACGCTGTTGCTTTGCAGTAACGTTCAGGCGGACTGTTCTGCCGATATTGACCTCCAGATTGCCGATCTCCGCGCATTGGCGACGCTTGCCGAGCAGGAAAATATCCGCATTGGCTATGAAGCGCTGGCCTGGGGAACGCACGTCAATCGCTGGTACCAGGCGTGGGAAAGGGTGAAGGCGGTAGATAGCCCGGCGCTGGGTATTGTGCTCGACAGCTTCCACATTCTGTCGCTCGGTGACGATCTCAGCCGTTTGCACGACGTCCCAGTCGATAAAATTACCTTCCTGCAACTGGCCGATGCACCGTTGATGAAAATGGACGTGCTCGAATGGAGCCGCCATTTCCGCTGCTTCCCCGGCCAGGGGGAACTGCCGCTGGTGGAGTTTACGCGTGAACTCACGCGGGTAGGCTATCGTGGGCCGTGGTCGCTGGAGATCTTTAACGACGGCTTCCGCGCTTCACCGAATGGCGCAACGGCCAAAGATGGCTATCGCTCTCTGCTGTGGCTGGAAGAGCAGACGCACCGTGCGCTGGGCCGCACTGATGCCGACCTGTTCCAGACCGCTAATTTACCCACCTATCAAGGCACCGAGTTTATTGAGTTTGCCGCCAGCCCTGCAGAGGCCAAAAAGCTGAGTGCCATGCTCAGTGGCATGGGCTTCACGCTTGCCGGCACGCACCGTTCAAAACAGGTAGCGCTGTGGAGCAACGGCGGGGCGCGGGTGATTATTAACTATCAGCCGCACAGCTGGGCCGATCACTTTTACCAGCGTCACGGCGTATCGCTGTGCGCAATGGCGCTGCGGGTTAGCGCAAGCGCACCGATTGTGGCGCGGGCAAAAGCCTATGGTTATGCCACCTGGCAGGGTGAGGTGGGGCCAAATGAGAGTGCGATCCCAGCGGTTTGCGCACCCGACGGCAGCCTCATCTATCTGGTGGAGGGCAATCAAGATATCTATAGCCAGGATTTTAACCTCACCGCGACGGCAAACGGCGGGGCGCTGCTGGGTATTGATCATCTGGCACTAGGGATGGAGGCCGACAGCCGTGATAACTGGGTAATGTTCTGTCGGGCGGTACTCGGCTTTACGCTGGAGCATGAACAGACGATGCCCGACCCGTACGGCCTGGTGCGCAGCCTGGCGGTACAAAGCCCGCAGGGCAACATTCGCCTGGCGCTGAATATCTCGCAAAGCCGGGCTACTCAGATTGCGCGTTCCGTTGCCTGCTATCAGGGGGCCGGGCTTCAGCATGCGGCGTTTGCCTGCCAGGATCTGCCGGGATTACTGGATAAGCAACCGCTGGCGGACTCGCTCTCCTTGCCGGTACCGGCAAACTACTATGACGATCTGCTGGCCCGTTTTGGCGGCCCGGAGCAGGTTGCCCTTATGCAGCGTCAACAAATTCTCTACGACCGTGATGCTGCTGGCGGTGAGTTCTTACATCGCTACACATGGCCCTTCAGCGAAGGACGCTTCTTCTTTGAATTAACCGAAAGACGCCACGGCTATACGCAGTATGGCGCGGTCAATGCCGCCGTTCGACTTTCGGCTATGCAGTACCGTTAGCGCACTGGAATGAACCACCCGGTACGCCAACGTCACAGGACAGACCATAACTATAAACACGCATCTGCACTCGACAACGACAGGTAACGACTATGAATTCACTCGGCCATAATCGCGTGGCTACCGCTGAGGCGGTTAACGCGGTCCCACGTACCCGGCGACGCATCGGCATTCTGGCGCTGCTGGCCGTCGGAACAATGATTAACTATCTCGACCGTACCGTGCTCGGCATTGCCGCACCGCAACTGACCCAGGAACTGGGTATCGGCGCGGCGGTGATGGGGATCGTCTTCTCCGCCTTCGCCTGGACCTACGCGCTGGCGCAGATCCCCGGCGGCATGTTCCTCGACCGCTTTGGCAACAAAGTGACCTATTTTCTAGCGCTGGGATTCTGGTCGCTGTTCACGCTGTTCCACGGGTTTGCCGTGGGGCTGAAATCGTTGCTGCTGTGTCGTTTTGGCCTTGGCATCAGCGAAGCGCCGTGCTTCCCGGTGAACAGCCGAGTGGTTAGTGCCTGGTTTCCTCAGCACGAGCGCGCCAAGGCAACGGCGGTCTACACCGTCGGGGAATATCTTGGCCTGGCCTGCTTTGCGCCGCTGCTGTTCTGGATTATGGACGGCTTCGGCTGGCGTACGCTGTTTATCACCGTCGGTGTGGTCGGCATCCTGTTCGCGCTGGTCTGGTGGCGCCATTATCGTGAGCCGCATGAAGATGTGCGCCTTAGCGAGCAGGAACGTGACTACATCAGCGCAGGCGGCGGCATGACGACTGGGGCCGAGCAGCGCAAAGCTTTTAGCTGGCCGTTGGTGCGCCAGTTGTTGCGCAAACGCCAGATTGTTGGTGCCAGTATCGGTCAGTTCGCGGGTAACACCGTGCTGGTCTTCTTCCTCACCTGGTTCCCTACCTACCTGGCGACTGAACGCCATATGCCGTGGATCAAAGTAGGCTTCTTCGCCATTATGCCGTTCCTGGCGGCAGCGGGTGGTGTGATGTTCGGCGGCTGGGTGTCTGACAAACTGCTGAAAGCGACCGGTAACGCTAACCTGGGGCGTAAATTACCCATCATTGCCGGGCTATTGATGGCAAGCTGCATCATCAGCGCCAACTGGCTTACCAGTGACACGGCGGTCATTATGGTGATGTCCTTTGCCTTCTTTGGGCAGGGAATGGTCGGCCTCGGCTGGACCTTAATTTCCGATATGGCGCCAAAAGGGCTAGGTGGCTTGACCGGCGGGCTGTTCAACTTCTGCGCCAACCTGGCGGGGATCCTCACGCCGCTGGTGATTGGCTTTATCGTTGCGGCGTTCGGCAACTTCTTCTACGCGCTGTTCTATATCGGCGGTGCGGCGCTGCTCGGCGTGGTGGCTTATCTGTTTATCCTTGGCGACGTGAAACGCATTGAGCTGGATCTGCCGGAGCAGGAGGGCACTCATGCAAATTAGTGGGCATACGCGGTTAATTGCTCATTTGGGGTACCCGACCGAAAGTTTCAAAGCACCGATGATCTACAACCCCTGGTTTGAAAACCAGGGGGTCGATGTCAAAGTGGTACCGATGGGCGTGAAGCCGGAAGATTATGCGGCGCTGATTCCGACACTCTTCACTCTGACCAATATTGCCGGCGCGCTGGTGACTATGCCGCATAAAGTCGCCACCTGCGAACTGGTGACCAGGATGAGCCCAACCGCGCAAATCGCCGGGGCCTGTAATGCGATCCGCCGGGAGGCAGACGGCACGCTCACCGGCGATATGTTTGACGGCGATGGTTTTGTCCGTGGCATCCAGCGCAAAGGCTTTCGCACTGTTGGTGCTCGTGCGCTGGTCACCGGCTGCGGCGGCGTGGGGTCGGCGATTGCCGCCTCGCTTGCTGCCGCAGGCGTCAGCGCGTTAACGCTGTTCGACGCCCGGGAAAACACGGCGAATGCGCTTGCGGCTCGGCTGCAGGCGCACTATCCGCAACTGCGACTGACGGTGATGTCTTGCGACCCGGCAGGGCACGACCTGGTGGTGAACGCGACGCCGCTCGGTATGTCGCCCGGCGATCCGTTACCGGTTGAGATATCGCGGGTAGCTCCCGGTACGTTTATCGGTGAAGTGGTGATGAAGCAGGAATACACGCCATTTTTACAAGCGGCGATGGAACGTGGTTGCCCGGTGCAGCGCGGTACCGACATGCTGTTTGAGATGATCCCGGCCTATCTGGATTTCTTCCATTTACCGGTGGCTACACCGGAACAGCTGCAGGCGCTGGCGGACATTCGTTACTAAAGCGCTGGTCAGTGTCGTAATAGCCTGGGTAACATAACGCTTATGTCCAGGCTTTTACGTGCTTACTATGAACACCACACTCACTTTGCTGGCGGCGGGCAGCCTCCGCCGCGCTTTTATTCCGCTTCAGTCTCTCTTTACCGCTCAAACCGGGATACCCGTTGAACTTGTTTTCGGACCTGCCGGGCTACTGCGTGAGCGCATCGAGGGCGGGGCGACGTGCTCGCTCTTTGCTTCCGCTAACCGACAGCACCCGCAAACGCTCTGCGATAGCGGGCGGGCGCACGGCCTGCAGCTATTTGCGCGCAATTCGCTAATTCTGACGGTCAGAAATACCCCGAAAACGGCAGATAAAAGCTGGCTCGAACTGTTGAGCGACCCGTCGCTGCGTCTTGGTACATCAACGCCGCTGTGCGATCCGTCGGGAGATTACACCTGGCAGCTGTTTGAACGGCTTGAAGCGGGCTTTCCTGGACTCGGCGAATCGCTGAAACGGCGGGCAATGCCGCTAGTCGGTGGGCGCGATTCATTGACGGTGCCCGCGGGTGAAATGGCGAGCAGTTGGCTGATTCGCGAAGGGTTAGCCGATCTGTTTATCGGCTACGCGCACTACGCAACGGCGCTGCAAGGCGAGCAGGATGTGCGCAGCGTGGTTATCCCGGCGGAGTGGAATATTCGCTGCGATTACTACATGGCTATGTTGGACGATAGCGCCGTCGCGCGGCAGTTCTACCGGTTTATCCTCGCGGACGAAGGGCAGCGCTGCCTGCGCGATGCGGGCTTTATGTTGGCTAGCGACGCAGAGTAAACAGTGGCGTGACCACGGCGGCAGGATAATCCTCAAGCTGTAGCTTGCGAACTTTGACGCCGTACGCCTGCTGTAGGTTCTGTTCCTGCACAATTTCGTCGGTTGGCCCCGCCAGCCACTGACGGTCAGGCAACAGCAGCAGCGTATGGCTGGCGACCTGCAGCGCATGCGTGGGGTCGTGGGTGGTGAACATCACCGTACGCGACTGTGCGTGGGCCAGATCGCTAATCAGCTGTAACACCGTTTGCTGATTCCCCAGATCCAGCGCCGAGCTGGGTTCATCCAACAGAATGTTCTGGCTGGCGCTGACCAGCGCACGGGCAATCATCACCAACTGCTGTTGGCCGCCAGACAGGTTGCTGAACAGCGCGTCGGCAAGCGCAGTGATATTCAGCAGCGCCAGCGCGGCCATCACCTGCTGTTCATCTTCGTCCTGTGGCTGCGAGAAGAGGGCGATATGCCGCGCGCGGCCCATCAACACCACTTCCCGTACACGCCAGGCAAAGGCCGGGTGGAACGACTGTGGAACGATGCCCACGCCGCCGGTCACGGTAATATCACCTGCGATGGCCGGCAACACACCGGTGATGGTGTCCAGCAGCGTACTTTTTCCGCGCCCGTTTGCCCCGAGAATGGCCCAGACTTCACCCGGTTGACAGTGCAGGCTGAGTGGCGCAAACAGCGGCATTTTATGGCCATACTCGAGCCGGGAAAGGGAAAGCGTTGGGGTCATTTGAGCATTCCTTTTCGGCTTGCGCGTACCAGCATAACGGTGAACAGCGGGGCACCTACCAGCGCAGTGATGATCCCAATCGGGATTTCGGCGGCGGTCAGCGTGCGGGCGAGGTCATCCACCAGAATCATAAAGCTCGCCCCCATCCAGAATGCGCAGGGCAGCAGGCGGCGATGATCGGCGCCGGAGAGCATCCGCGCCAGGTGCGGGATCACCAGCCCCACCCAGGCGATGCTGCCGCTTACCGCCACTTGTGCCGCTACCAGCAGCGCGCAGCACAGCAGCACACCCCGGCGCAGCGCGGTAACGCGCACGCCAAGGGCACGGGCGTCTTTATCATCCAGCGACAGTAAATTGATACGCCAGCGCAGCTTGTAGAGCACCAGCGCCGCTACGGCGACGGGGATCGACAGCAGCAGCACTTTAGTCCAGTTGGCGGTGGCAAAACTGCCCAGCAACCAGAACACAATATTAGGCAGCACCTCTTCGGTATCGGCCATGTACTGCATCAGGCTCACCAGCGCGGCAAAGAAACCGCTGAGAATAATCCCGGCGAGAATCAGCACCAGCGTGCTCTCTCTTCCCTGAAGCGCGGCGAGCAGGTAGACCAGCGTCAGCGCCAGCAGGCCAAAGAAGAAGGTAGAGCCCATCATCATTGGCATGCTGAAGCCCAGCAGAATCGCCAGCGTGCCGCCGAAGGCGGAGCCGGATGTCACGCCGATAATATGCGGGTCGACCAGCGGGTTCTGGAACACGCCCTGTAACGTCGCGCCGCACAAACCCAGCGCGCCGCCTGCCAACAGGGCCATCAGAATACGAGGAAGGCGTACGGACCAGACAATTTGATGGGCAATATCGGCATCGCTGTGCGGATGCATGAGTTGGTTCAGTACATCGCCAATCGACAGACCATACTGCCCAAAACAAAGTGAGACCACAGCAACCACCAGGGTGAGCAACATCAGCCCACCCTGTACCGTTTTGGGATGACTACTGATGTGCATTAGCCTGCCAGTCGGTACGGTAGAAACGATGGTAGTAATCCTGCGCCTGCGCCTGCGCATCGACATCGACGTTTTTGTAGCGTTCCGGATAAAGCTTTTTCGCCATCCACAGTTCGCCGATTGCCAGCGCTTCAGGCATTGGGTAGCCCCACGCTTTAGCGTATTCCGGCATTAACCAGACGCGATGATTTTTGACCGCATCAATGCCTTGCCACTGCGGATCGGCGGTGATTTGTTTCACCACCTCAGGGTAACGATCCTGGACGAAAATCACCTGCGGGTTCCACTGCAATACCTGCTCAAGCGAGACTTGACGCGCGCCTTTGACCGTTGCTGCCGCCACGTTCATCGCGCCCGCATGTTGCATCATCAGGCCGGTATATTTACCGGAACCGTAGGTGTTGAGATCCGGGTTCGCCATATAGACACGCACTTTCTCCGCTTGCGGAATATTGGCGACCGGGGCGTTGAATTTCGCACGAGCGCTGAAGATGTAGTCGATAAGCTGGTTAGCTTCTGTTTTGCGGTTGACCACTTCGCCAATCAGACGAATACCCTGCTTGAGCCCTTCGTTGTAGGCGTGCTCTTCATCCGCCATCGTCGGGTTCATCTTATTCTTCTCACCAACAGCATCTTCGCGCAGAGAAATGGCCACAACCGGGATACCCGCGTTAGTGATCTGCTGAATCATCGCTTCTGGCGCATAGTTGGCGATAAACACCACCTGCGGGTGCAGCGCCAGCAGGCTTTCGATATTGACCTGGGTCAGGTCACCCGGCATCGGCAGTTTCTCAATGCCGGGCATAAAGCGGGCAAACTCAGGACCGAGCTGTTTTTTCCAGCTGCTCAGCACGCCGACGATATCGTCAGAGGCGTTGAGTTGGACTAACAGGTTAAGCGTCTGGTGCTGGAGAACCACCACGCGGTTAACGGTATCGGGAAGGGTCACCTGACGACCAAGCTGATCGGTTACGGTGCGATCGGCCAGCGCAGGGGTGGCAGCCACCAGGCTAGCGCAGGCCAGCGTCAGGCCAAGGAGTAAACGTTGTAATGTCGACATGGGTCACTCAGTAAGGAGGGGAATTAAACGATGTGTATTTGATTATATAACGTTGGAAAATGCAAACCATCCGAGAATATTACCCCTAAATATCTGCGGCCAATGCCGCGCATAACAAACCCTTAACGAAAAAGGCCACCAGGTTTTACCCCAGTGACCCGGTTCGGGCGCATGCCGTCATTGCGACGAGGCATCACGCTCCTGTCAGGTTAGAGGTTGAAGAAGTGACAAACCAGCGTGACCACGATAGGCCCAATCACTGATGTCACAACCGCAATCACTAACGCTTCCCTGAACGTCATATAACCGCCTGTGTTGCAATGGCAACCGTACGCGGCTATCCTTGAGTCGTTGAGGTTCAAGTTTAGCCCTCGTTACGTTGCCAGGTTATACCAAACAACGTGCGGGGGTTTTCTCTTTCCAGCAACAGGTGCCGCCGGGGATAAAGTCCCCGCAACATTGCGCCTCCCCCGAATGCTCGGGAGTGCTGAGATCCTATAGCAGGCATTCAGGCGCTAGCAATCAAAATGGCTGTGTTTTTATCCAGCTATACGCTTTTCGGAATTTAGCCCGTTCAAGGCGAGATATCCCTGTAATCATTGGTCATAAATCCTCCATTCTTCATCCTTTCTTTTCTGCTTAACTGTAGATTCCGTACTTACTGGGTCGCACTTATGCACCGCCGCCATTTTCTATTGGGTATCACCGCTACGCTATTTTCAGCCCGATACGGTTTCTCATCGGCCTTTTCTGCGTCATGGCAGCAACAGACGATACCGCTCTGGCCCGCTACGCCGCCCGGTGGTGGCGGGCCGATAGGGCCGATGCGGGTAAGCCAAAAAGGGGCGCAAAGCCAGGTAGTCACGCCATCGCTTACGGTACTGACACCAACCGCACCTAACGGCCACGGCGTATTGATTGCCGCCGGGGGAGGCTATCAGCGAATTGAGATGGCGATGGAAGGTTGGCCCGCGGCCCGCTGGCTGGTTGCCCGAGGCTATACCGCGTACCTGTTGAGCTATCGGTTACCGGGTGAGGGCTGGAACGATGGCAATCTGGTGGCGCTGCAGGACGCTCAGCGGGCGCTGCGGATCGTAGCACAACGGGAAAAGCAGGTGAGCGCGTTGGGTTTCTCCGCCGGAGGGCATCTGCTGGGAATGGCCGCAACACGGCCGGATTATCATAGCTACCCGGCGCAGGATGCGCTGGATGAACGACCAGCAAGCGTAAGCCGTGCGGCGTTGATTTATCCTGTTATTACGCTTGAGAAGCCCTATACCCATACCGCAACGCATAAAATACTGGTGGGAAAATCGGCGACGGAAAGCGAAGAGGCCGCGTGGTCGGTGCAACAATACGTTACGCCGCGCACGCCGCCGATGTTTCTAGTACAGGCTGAGGACGATCCGGTGTCCGATCCTCATAACACGCTTATTATGCAGGCAGCCTGTCTCCGCGAGCGGATTCCGGTAACGATGTACCGTTATCCGACCGGCGGACATGGCTTCGCGTTAGGCAGGCCAGGGACGAAAACCGTCCAATGGCCTGCCCATTATGAAAAATGGCTACAGGAGTAGGGCTTACTCGATGGGCGTGAGATAGTCCAGCCGCAGCGGCTCGGCTAACAGGCTGTCCATCTGCCCGATAAAAGTCTGGAAATGCGGGAGGGACACGTGGGTCTCCAGCGCAGCCTGGTCATCCCAGGACTCGCGGACATAAAAGGTGTCCGGCTCATCGCGCAACTGAAACAGCGCGTAGTCATGGTTTCCCGGCTCCTGACGCGTCGGAGCCAGTAGCGCTTTTAGCGCCTCGCTTAACGCTTCCCGTTTTCCCGCTTTCGCCTTCAGTACGGCAATAATTGAAATCATTTTAAAATCCCTCCAGCACAATTTTACCCACCGCCCGGCCGGTTTCGAGCTGGGCGTGCGCTTTGCGCAGGTTTTCCGCGGTGATGGCACCGTAATGCTCGCCAAGCGTCGTGGTGATAGTTTTCTGATCGATAAGTGTGGCTATTTCCGTCAGCAATTGATGCTGCGCAATGATGTCCTGGGTCTCAAACATGGAGCGGGTAAACATAAACTCCCAATGCAGCGAGATACTTTTCAGCTTTAATGGGCGTGCATCGAGGCTCTCTGGATCGTCAATGAGTGCCAGCTTCCCCTGCGGCGCCAGGGCAGCAATCAGCTCAAGGTAGTGCTCATCGGTATTGTTGAGGCTGGCAACATGCGTCACGGCTGGAATACCAATGCGGGCCAGTTCCTGAGTCAGCGGCTGGCGGTGGTCGATCACGTGATGCGCACCGGCATTGCGCACCCACTGTTGGCTTTCAGGGCGGGAAGCGGTGCCGATCACGGTCATTCTGGTGAGCTTGCTTGCCAGTTGCGTCAGGATGGAACCTACGCCGCCCGCCGCTCCGACGATAAGCAGGGTATCGCCTTCGTTACCCCCGCGGGTAACGCCAAGGCGGTCAAACAGCAACTCCCAGGCGGTAATCGCCGTTAACGGCAGCGCCGCGGCAGAGGCGTTATCCAGCGTGCGCGGTTTCAGCGCCACAATACGTTCATCGACCAATTGGAACTCGCTGTTGCTGCCTGGGCGTCCCAGGGCACCGGCGTACCAGACTTCATCGCCAGGAGCGAAGAGCGTCACCTGCGGGCCCACCGCTTTGACGACGCCAACGGCATCCCATCCCAGCACGCGCGGCGTATCTCCGCTAAACCCGGCGCGAACCTTGGTGTCCACCGGGTTCACGGAAATGGCTTTGACTTCGACCAGCAGATCGTGGCCTGTCGCCTCAGGAATCGGCAGTCCAATCTCGCTGAGAAAAGGAATGTTGCTGCCTTCGCTGGCAGCGCGGGTAATGGCGAATGCTTTCATGTAATTTCTCCGGGTATCAATGGGAATAGCCGAATAGTAGAAGCATGTCGCCGTGGGAAAAATAGCGTGCTGGCGATAAGTGTTATTCGCAAATCGCGAAAATCCCTATAAAAAATATGTCCAGCTCCGGAGAAGGACGTGGGCTGGGTCACTTTTTTGCGTTTATGGCATGAAAAGCACAGTGGCAACCTAAAAAGCGTTCCTATACTGACGGTCACATTCATCATGATGTTACAGGCAGGACGTTATGACCCGTTACACTACGTTTTCCCTTGGTTCTCAATTCGTTAATCGCCTCGGTTACGGGGCGATGCAGCTGGCAGGCCCAGGCGTATTTGGTCCGCCAAAAGATAGACATGCCGCGATTTCCGTACTGCGCGAAGCGCTGGCGCTTGGTGTGAATCACATCGATACCAGCGATTTTTACGGCCCACACGTGACCAATCAGATTATCCGCGAAGCGCTGCATCCTTATGTTGACGACCTGGTGATTGTGACGAAAATTGGCGCGCGTCGCGATGACAAAGGCGCCTGGCTGCCGGCGTTTTCCGCCGAGGAGTTAAAGCAGGCGGTGCACGACAATCTACGCAACCTCGGCCTCGATGTGCTGGATGTGGTCAATATGCGCGTGATGATCGGCGACGGTCATGCGCCACGCGAAGGGTCTATTGAAGCCAGCGTTAGCGTGCTGGCCGAACTGCAGCAGCAGGGGCTTATCAAACATATTGGGGTGAGCAACGTGACGCCGACGCAGGTGGCGGAAGCGCGCAAGCTCGCTAACATTGTCTGCGTGCAGAATGAGTACAATATTGCGCACCGCCGCGATGACGAACTGCTCGATACACTGGCGCGTGACGGTATCGCCTATGTACCGTACTTCCCGCTGGGCGGATTCTCACCGCTGCAATCCTCCGCGCTGAACGAGGTCGCAAGCTCGCTAAATGCAACTCCGATGCAGGTGGCGCTGGCCTGGTTGCTGCACCGTTCACCCAATATTCTGCTGATCCCCGGTACGTCATCGGTGACGCATCTGCAGGAAAACATGGCGGCGGGGCAGTTGACCTTACCTGAGCACGCGCTGGCGACGCTCGACGGCATCGCGGCTCGCGTATAACGGGAGGCTTAATGACGGACAAACGCTCTGCCCAGTGTCACTGCGGCGCGGTGGCTTTCACCGTAGCGCTGAGTGATGGCCTGAACACGGCTCGCCGCTGCAACTGCTCTTACTGCCGGATGCGCGGTGCAGTTGCGGTTTCCGCGCCGTTGTCCGGCATCAAGATACTACGCGGGCAGGATAAATTGACGGAGTACCGCTTTAATACCGGCGAGGCCGTCCATTTTTTCTGTTCGGTGTGCGGGATTTACACCTTCCATCAGCGGCGCTCGAACCCCGAGCAATACGGGATTAATGTCGCCTGTCTCGAGGGCGTGTCACCGTTTGATTTTGCCTGCGTGGAAGTGCATGACGGTGTTCACCATCCAAAAGATGGCGGCGGTGGTATCGCGGGGTATTTGCGCTACGACAGAAAGTAGTCGGGACGAGGCGGCACGCCGACTCCGGAGGCTAGGAGACGGTCCCGGCGGCGCTTTGCTTGGCCGGGCTACAAAAGAAAAACCCTGCTCATGTGAGCAGGGTTTTTGTATTGCTGGGGGCGATTATGCTACCAGGCTGTCGATCGCAGCTTTCGCATCAGAGGTCGCTTTGGTTGCCACTTCTGGGCCGTAAGCGATACCTTCCGCGAAGACCACGTTCACGTCGGTGATCCCGATGAAGCCCAGGAACACGTTCAGGTATGGGGTGATCAGGTCAGTTGGGCTATCTTTGTGGATGCCGCCGCGGCTGCTCAGTACGATAGCGCGTTTACCAGTAACCAGACCTTCTGGACCTTTCTCGGTGTAACGGAAGGTCACGCCAGCACGGGCAATCAGGTCGAAGTAGTTTTTCAGCTGCGTTGGGATGTTGAAGTTATACATCGGCGCGGCGATAACAATCACGTCGTGGGCTTGCAGTTCAGCAATCAGTTCGTCAGAGAGCTTCAGCGCTTCCTGCTGACGTGGGGTCAGTGGGGAGTCGCTTGGGCGCAGCGCGCCGACCAGTTCGCCATCCAGCACCGGAATTGGATTGGCAGCCAGGTCACGGACGGTGATTTCGTCAGCGGAGTGCTTTTCACGCCACTGTTCAACAAAATAGTCGGACAGCTGACCTGATTGAGAGTAGCCTGCCAGGATGCTGGATTTCAGAACTAATACTTTGCTCATAGGTAATTCCTTATATTTGATTGACGGGCGATGCCCTGTTGCTTGATGACACTTTATTCACAATCCTGCCACAGAGATAGCGCAATATATCGAAGTCTATGTTCAGTTTTTTTGAACAAGGCCTGAAATGCGCAAGTGTGGTATGCTATGACGATTCTTTATGAGAGCTTTTCCCGGCAGTGCGCTGCCCAATAAGACTATGACAGAACAACAAAAAATCACCTTTGCGATGCTCAGCCAGCGCCTCGATGCGCTGACGCTACGGGATAAACTGCGCTTTGCCCGCCGACTCCACGGCGTCAAGAAGGTTAAAAATCCTGAAGCACAACAGGCCATTTACCAGGAGATGGCGCAGGAAATTGAACAGGCTTCCGGTAAGGTCGTGCTACGTGAAGCGGCGCGTCCGGTGATTGAGTACCCGGAAAACCTGCCGGTTAGCCAGAAGAAACAAGATATTCTCAACGCCGTGCGCGACCACCAGGTGGTGATTGTTGCCGGGGAGACCGGCTCGGGTAAAACTACCCAGTTACCGAAGATTTGTATGGAACTGGGGCGCGGGATCAAGGGACTGATTGGCCATACCCAGCCGCGTCGTCTGGCGGCGCGCACCGTCGCCAACCGTATTGCCGAAGAGCTGAAAACCGAGCCGGGCGGCTGCATTGGCTATAAGGTTCGCTTTAGCGATCACGTCAGCGATAACACCATGGTCAAGCTGATGACCGACGGTATTTTGCTGGCGGAAATCCAGCAGGACCGCCTGCTGATGCAGTACGACACCATCATTATCGATGAAGCGCACGAACGCAGCCTCAACATCGACTTCCTGCTCGGTTACCTGAAAGAGTTACTGCCGCGGCGTCCCGATCTCAAGGTGATCATCACCTCGGCGACCATCGACCCCGAACGTTTCTCACGTCACTTTAATAACGCGCCGATTATCGAAGTCTCCGGTCGAACCTATCCGGTAGACGTTCGCTATCGTCCGATCGTTGAAGACGCGGATGACACCGAGCGTGACCAGTTGCAGGCGATTTTTGACGCTGTCGATGAACTGGGCCAGGAAGGGCCGGGCGATATTCTGATCTTTATGAGCGGCGAGCGTGAAATTCGTGACACCGCCGATGCGCTGAGCAAACGCGACCTGCGCCATACCGAGATCCTGCCGCTCTACGCCCGCTTATCAAACAGCGAGCAGAACCGCGTCTTCCAGTCGCACAGCGGGCGACGCATCGTGCTGGCCACCAACGTGGCGGAAACCTCGTTGACGGTACCGGGCATCAAGTATGTGATTGACCCCGGTACGGCGCGAATCAGCCGCTATAGCTATCGCACCAAAGTGCAGCGCCTGCCGATTGAGCCGGTTTCTCAGGCCTCTGCAAACCAGCGTAAAGGCCGCTGCGGCCGTGTGTCGGAAGGTATCTGTATCCGTCTCTATTCGGAAGACGATTTCCTGTCACGCCCGGAGTTTACCGACCCGGAAATCCTGCGTACCAACCTGGCTTCCGTCATTTTGCAGATGACCGCGCTGGGCCTTGGCGATATCGCCGCGTTCCCGTTCGTGGAAGCGCCGGATAAACGCAACATTCAGGACGGTGTGCGCCTGCTCGAAGAACTGGGCGCCATTACCACCGATGAACAGGCCACCGCCTACAAGCTGACGCCGCAGGGCCGCCAGCTTAGCCAATTGCCGGTTGACCCGCGTCTGGCGCGTATGGTGCTGGAAGCGCAGAAGCACGGCTGCGTGCGCGAAGCGATGATCATCACTTCGGCGCTCTCTATTCAGGACCCGCGCGAACGTCCAATGGACAAACAGCAGGCGTCTGATGAAAAACATCGTCGCTTCCACGACAAAGAGTCGGATTTCATGGCCTTTGTGAACCTGTGGAACTACCTCGGCGAGCAGCAAAAAGCGCTGTCGTCGAACCAGTTCCGTCGCCAGTGCAAGCTCGACTTCCTCAACTACCTGCGCGTGCGCGAGTGGCAGGATATCTACACCCAGTTGCGCCAGGTGGTGAAAGAGTTGGGTATTCCGGTAAACAGTGAACCGGCAGAATATCGCGAAATTCATATTTCGCTGCTGACCGGTCTGCTGTCGCACATCGGGATGAAAGATACCGATAAGCAGGAGTTTACCGGTGCGCGTAACGCGCGCTTCTCCATCTTCCCGGGTTCGGGGCTGTTTAAGAAGCCGCCGAAATGGACGATGGTCGCCGAACTGGTCGAAACCAGCCGCCTGTGGGGGCGTATTGCCGCTCGCATCGACCCGGAATGGGTGGAGCCGGTAGCGCAGCATCTGATCAAACGTTCCTACAGTGAACCGCACTGGGAACGGGCGCAGGGCGCGGTGATGGCGACCGAAAAAGTGACCGTTTATGGCCTGCCGATTGTGGCGGCTCGTAAGGTTAACTACAGCCAGATTGACCCGGCGCTGTGCCGCGAGCTGTTTATCCGCCA
Organism: Kluyvera sichuanensis; assembly: GCF_014218705.1. Taxonomy (GTDB): domain Bacteria; phylum Pseudomonadota; class Gammaproteobacteria; order Enterobacterales; family Enterobacteriaceae; genus Kluyvera; species Kluyvera sichuanensis. Next base: position 75,856 of record NZ_JABBJF010000014.1, read on the forward strand.
CGCGTTGGTGGAGGGAGACTGGCAGACCCGTCACGCCTTCTTCCGCGACAACTTAAAGCTGCGTGCTGAAATTGAAGATCTGGAAAACAAATCGCGTCGCCGCGACATCCTGGTGGATGACGAGACGATGTTTGAGTTCTATGACCAGCGCATCAGCCACGAAGTAATCTCCGCGCGCCACTTTGATAAGTGGTGGAAGCAGGCCAGCCGTGAAACGCCGGATCTGCTCAACTTCGAAAAGAGCATGCTGATAAAAGAAGGGGCGGAGCAGGTTAGTAAGCTGGACTACCCGAACTTCTGGCATCAGGGCAACCTGAAGCTGCGTCTGACCTATCAGTTTGAGCCGGGGGCTGACGCCGACGGTGTGACGGTGCATATTCCGCTGCCGCTGTTAAACCAGGTTGAAGAGGCCGGGTTTGAGTGGCAGATCCCGGGGCTGCGCCGTGAGCTGATTATCGCGCTGATTAAATCGCTGCCGAAGCCGGTACGTCGTAACTTTGTGCCTGCGCCGAACTACGCTGAGGCTTTCTTAGGCCGTGTGACGCCACTGGAACTGCCGCTGCTGGATTCGCTAGAGCGCGAACTGCGCCGGATGACCGGTGTAACCGTCGACCGTGAAGCCTGGCAGTGGGATCAGGTGCCCGATCACCTGAAAATCAGCTTCCGCGTGGTAGACGACAAAAACAAGAAGCTGCAGGAAGGGCGTTCGCTGCAGGTGCTGAAAGATACGCTGAAGGGCAAAGTGCAGGAGACGCTGTCGTCGGTTGCCGACGACGGTATCGAGCAGAATGGCCTGCATATCTGGAGCTTTGGCGACCTGCCGGACCGTTACGAACAGAAACGCGGCAACTATAAGGTCAAAGCCTGGCCGGCGCTGGTGGATGAACGTGACAGCGTCGCCATCAAACTGTTCGATAACCAGCTGGAACAGCAGCAGGCAATGTGGCGCGGCTTGCGTCGTTTGCTGTTGCTGAATATCCCGTCGCCGATCAAGTATCTGCACGAAAAGCTGCCGAACAAGGCGAAGCTCGGGCTCTACTTTAACCCGTACGGCAAAGTGCTGGATTTGATTGATGACTGCATCTCCTGCGGCGTGGACAAGCTGATTGATGAAGCGGGCGGGCCGGTGTGGAGTGAAGCGGGCTTTGCCGCGCTGCACGAGAAAGTGCGTGCCGAGCTTAATGAGACGGTGGTCGAGATTGCCAAACAGGTTGAGCAAATTCTCACCGCGGTGTTCAACATCAACAAACGGCTGAAAGGGCGCGTGGACATGAGCATGGCGCTGGGGTTGTCAGACATTAAGGCGCAGATGAACGGCCTGGTGTATCGCGGCTTCGTCACCGGCAACGGTTTCCGCCGCTTGGGTGATACGCTGCGTTATTTGCAGGCGATTGAAAAACGACTGGAGAAGATGGCCGTTGACCCACACCGCGACCGCGCGCAGATGCTGAAAGTGGAAAGCGTCCAGCAGGCGTGGCAACAGTGGTTGAACAAGCTGCCGCCGTCGCGTCGTAAAGATGATGATGTGAAGGAAATTCGCTGGATGATTGAAGAGCTGCGCGTCAGCTTCTTTGCTCAGCAGTTGGGGACGCCGTATCCGATCTCGGATAAACGTATCCTGCAAGCGATGGAACAGATCGTCGCCTGATCCCGGCGGCGCTGCGCCTGGCCGGGCTTCAATAATGATGTAGCCCGGGCGAGGCGCACGCCGACCCCGGGTCTTTACCGTTTCTACGCGTTTACCCACGCCAGCGTAAACCCATCCCACCCCTTAATCCCGACCGTTTGCAGTGCCGTGACCGTTAGGCGCGGATCGTTATGCATCATCTCAATAAACCGACGCACGCCGAGCACGCGGTCGTCGGTGCTATTGGGATTGGTTACCTCACCGTCGCGCACCACGTTATCGCCGATGATAAGTGTTCCTGGACGAGAATATTTCAGCGCCCATTGCAGGTAGTACGGATTATTTGGCTTATCGGCATCAATAAAAATCACGTCAAACGGCGCGGCATCCGCAAGCGTCGCCAAAGAATCAAGCGCCGGACCTTCGCGCAGCGTTACCACACTATCAAGCCCGGCGAGCGCGATATTCTCTCGCGCCACACGGGCGTGCAGCGGGTCGGCTTCGAGGGTAATTAACCGCCCGTTAGGCGGCAGTTCGCGAGCCATCCAGATGGTGCTGTACGCGCCTAACGTACCTATCTCCAGAATGGATTTCGCCCCCACCATACGGATAAACAGCGCCAGCAGCTGCCCCTGATTGGCCGCCACATCGTGCGCGGGCAGACCGGCACGATGGTTGTTCTCTAACACCTGAGACAGCACGGGATCGCTGGGAATCAGGTTCTCTATCAAATAATTATCAACGTCCGACCACTGTTTTTGCATTGTGACACCCCTTGGGATTTGTCAGCCTGACAGTGAAGACCAGCCGCCTCCTAGCGACCGGTAAAGATCGATTTGCGCCAGCAGCAGATTGTTTTTCACCTGTACTACGCTGATTTGCGTTGAGAACAAGGTACGCTGCGCATCCAACACATCAAGATAAGAAGAGTAACCGTTGTTGTAGCGATTCTGCGCCAGCCGCAGGGTCTCCTGCGCCACGTCTTCCTGACCTTGCAGTTCAGTCAGTTGTTCGCCGTAGCGGGTGATGGCATCGAGGCTATCGTTGACCTCTTTAAACGCGCTGCGTACTGTTTTTTCATAGCTGTACAGCGCCTGATTGCGCTGGGCCATCGACACGTCGACCTGCGCATTCAGCGCCTGACGGTTGAGCAACGGCGCAAGAATACTGCCGCCAATGCTCCAGAGCCGCAGTGGGTTATCGAGCAGGTCCGGCAGCGTGCGGTCCTGGAAGCTGCCGGTTGCCGTCAGATTAATCGATGGCAGAAGTTTGGCCTGCGCCGATGCCAGGGTCGCATCGGCGGCGATCAACTGACGCTGGGCCTGAGCGATATCGGGGCGGCGGTTGAGCAGCGTAGAGGGAAGCTGCAACGGCAGCGAAAGCGGGGTGAGTTTATCAAACGCGTTGCGTTTTACTTCGCCGGGATTATTGCCGAGCAGCACGCTCAGCGCGTTCTCCTGCTGGGCGATTTGATGGCGCAGCAGCGGCACCTGAGCACGAGTAGAACGCAGCGCTGAATCCGCCTGCATCAGTTCGAGGCGAGAAGTATAGCCGGTTTCATACTGGCGTTTGGCCAGCCTATACGCCTCTTCCCGTGATTTCAGCGTTTGCTCAGTAACCTGTAGCTGCTCATCGAGCGACAGCAGGGTGATATAGCCGACGGAAACCGAGGTCGCGACCGTCAAATCTGCGGCGGCGGCGGCGGCTTTTTGCGCCGCCAGGCTTGCCTCAGCGGCATCGGAGGCGCTGCGATTTGCCCCCCAGAGATCGACATCATAACTGGCAGTCAGGCCGCCTTTATAGACCGTGCTGTGAATCGGTAAACCGGTAGCGGCAGACTGTGCGCGGGCGCGAGTGCCGGTTAGCCCGGCGTCCAGCGTGGGGAACAGGCTGCCATCGGCGGCATAGGCGCGCGCCTGATATTCATTCACTCGCTCGCGGGCGATCAGCACATCGCTGTTGTAGCGTAGCGCCTGGTCAACGTACTGGTTGAGCGCGCTGTCGTGAAAATTGCGCCACCATACCCCCTCGACCGGGCTGGCAGGGCCAATGTCGGCGCGCCAGGCGGCAGGAATAGCCAGCGTAGGTTCGGCGCGCTGTACGTCGGCAGACTGACAGCCGACCAGCGCGAGAGCCAGCATCAGGGCGACGGGCCGGATCATGGCTTCGCCTCCGCGCGGGTATTGATGGTGACCTGTACCGACATCCCCGGACGCAGGCGCTGCAGGTTATTCTGTCCTTCATCCACTGCAATGCGTACCGGAATACGCTGGGCAATTTTGACAAAGTTACCGGTGGCGTTATCCGGTGAAATCGCGCTGAACTCCACGCCGGTGGCCGGTGAAATGCTCTGCACGGTACCGCTGAACTTCTCGCTGTTGAGCGCATCGACGGTAAAGGTCGCCGGCTGGCCGATACGTATGGTTGCAAGCTGAGTTTCTTTCAAATTGGCGATAACCCAGTGCTGCGGCGGCACCAGCGGCGTTAAGTGCGTTCCGGCGGTCACGTACGCGCCAAGCCGCACGGCAATTTGCCCAAGCTGGCCGTCGGTGGGGGCGATAATGCGCGTGTTTTGCAAGTCTATCTCCGCCAACTCCAGCGAGGCTTTGGCGTTGGCCACGTCGGCTTCCAGCGCGTCACGGTTGACGATGGTGGTCTGCAAATCCTGCTTTGACATCTCCAGCGTCGCCTTCGCCTGCTCAATATCCGCCGCGCCCTGAGCGGCGCTGGCGCGGGCAGAGTCACGCTCACGAATCGACAGCGAACCGTCCGCCGTCAGATCCTGCACGCGCTTTAAATCCGCCTGCGATTTCAGATTCTGCGCGCGGGCGTTTTGCAGCACCGCTTCGTTGCGGACAATCACCGCCTCGGCGCTTTTGCGCTGCTGGAGGTTATTGCGTAGCGCCGCTTCCTTCATTGCCAGCTGCGCCTGTGCCTGGTGCACGCGCTGCTTATAGATGCGGTCATCAATCTGGAACAGTACCTGGCCTTTTTTGACCTGGTTAAAGTCCTGCACGTTTACCCCGGTAACGTAGCCATTGACCTGCGGGCTGATAAAGGTGGTCTGGCCGCGCACGTAGGCGTTGTCAGTGAACTGACTGTGGCGGGTAAACGGCGGTAGCTGCCAGGCGTACAGAATCACCAGTACGCCGACGAGGCCGATGGCTGCGGCGGTAAAAATGGATACCACGCGGATATTGTTTCGGGTATTGGCCTGTTGTTGGGCCGCATCCTGCTGACTCATAACGACTCCAGATCTCTCTTGTTGTTATTTGCTTCCCGTCGCACGTTTCAGCGCGATATGGGCGGTAATACGCAATCTTAATAATCGCCAGAACACCCACAGCAGCGTGGCGGCGGAAATGGCCGCTGTTAGCAGATACGTGTCATTGTAGGCGAGAATATTGGCCTCCAGCGTGGAGAGGTTTTGCAGCACGGTACTGGCCTGAACGTTCAAAAGCGCGCTATCGCCAAGCTGGCTCTGATACTGCTGGGCGTAAAGCTGTAGCCGCTCGTTAATCAGCGGATTGAGGGTGGTTATCTGGTCGGCAAGCTGGCTGGAGTGAAACTTCTCACGCCAGGTCTGGAAGGTGCCGAGGATCGCTGAACCGAGCAGCCCGCCAATGTTCTGGCTCATGCCAAACAGCACCGAAAAACTCACCAGATTGCGCTGATCGGCAATCACCCCGCCGATACCGGCGAGCATGGCGGGTGCGAGGAAGAAGGCGCTGCCAAAACCAAGCAGGAACTGGCTGAACATCAGCTGGTCCGGGCGCGTCAGGCTGGTGGACTGGCTGTCCAGCAGCGAGGCTATCATGATGAGCGTTAACGCCGTGGCGGTCGGCCAGTAGAGGCGGCGCGGGTTTAGCGTCAGGCAACTGGCGATAATCCCGCAGGTAATACCGGCAAAAATGGACCAGGCCAGCGTCGTCATCTGCTCGTTTTGCAGTCCTACATACTGAAGCCAGCCGATCACGCCGGTGTTCTGCTCCGCCAGCACGATGCGGATCAGCACCATAATCAGCCCCAGGCGCAAAATACTGCCGCTGGAGAGCCAGCGAGTATTGAGCAGCGGGTTGGTGCGGTTATGTTCAAAGATAATGGCGGACACAATCAGCACCACCGCCGCTGCCAGCGACCAGCCTATCCATGGCGCTTCAAACCACCAGTCCAGACGGCCCAGCGACAGCACGGCGCAAATCAGTGCCATGCCGGGAGCCAGTAGAATAAAGGTAATAAAATCTTTCTTCTCGAATACTTTTTTGCGATCGCTCGGCGGCAGCTTGAGGGCGATAACGCAGGCCAGCGATACCAGCGCTAACCCCAGCTCGAAGAAATAAAGCCCGCGCCATTCATCGATTTGCAGCAATTCAGTGGAGAACAGGCGGGCGATGGGGATCGCCAACGACGAGCCGGTAATCCCAATGGTCAACGCCTTCAGGCGGTGTTTCGCCGGCCAGGCCTGCACCTGATAATAGATCCCGAGCGAACTGAGCGCTGCGGCCACCATGCCGTGGGCGGCGCGCACCATCAGCGCCGAACTGAGGTCATTGACGAACAGGTGGAAGAAGGTGACCAGCACGTAGAGCACCAGAAAGCCTTCTGTAAACGCCCGCAGGCCAAACTGCTGACGGAATTTCACCAACAGTAGATTAATCGAGACGTTGGTCATGACGTACACGGCAGGCAGCCAGGCAATCTCCGTCGACCAGGCGGCAAACGAACCCTGTAGGTTTTGTAGATTGGCGGTCACCACCGCGTTGCCTAGCGCGCCGGTGAGGCAGACCAGCAGGCCGACGATGCCGTAGGCCACCCGTTTCGGTGCGCTGTGAATAGGCGTTGATGGTGAGCCGAGGATCGCCGGTTTTTCGTGGGGTGCCCAGTCGTGCGGGGCATAGGGGTCACGACGCGGTGGAGCCATTATTTCTTCTCCACTTCGCGCAGCAGCCGGATCAGTACGTTGCGGGTTATCTCTTGTTCTTCCGGGGTAATCACCGTCAGAATTTCTTCACGTAGTTCATCCGCCACGGCTTTCACCTGATGATAAAGCTCAAGTCCTTTTGGCGTGGCGACCAGCAGCCGTTTACGTTTATCGCGATCGGTCATCACTCGCTCGACCAGCCTGGCCTCGACCAGTTTGTTAATCAGCGGCACCACGGTGGCGCTTTCCACGCCCAACTCCTGAGCCAGCTCAGCTTGCGATAGCGGCTGTTCGTTGCGCGCAATGCTGGCCACGGCGACCCATGTGGCCTGACTCATACCCAGATCTTTCAGCCGACGGTTTACCGCCAGCCGCCAGTGGTGGGCGGTGAGATAGAGGAGATGAGAAAAATTAAGCTGACGGTTATCCATTGGCGATCTGTTCAGAATCATTAGAGCTCTAATGATTCTACGTTCGCCGAAAACCATAATTCAAGTGAATGTGAAAAATAAATGTTATCGGAAGGTGATTGTTTGTTTGCTATGTGAGTGTTTCTGTAGCCCGGCCAAGCGAAGCGCCGTCGGGAAAACACCCGGAGTCGGCGTTAACACGCCTCGTCCGGGCTACGGGTTAAATCTGACTGGTTTGCGCGTTTACCGAAGCCGCGTGATTTTTCCGACGACTGGCAAAGAAAATCGCCGTCAGAGAAATTGCCACCGTCGTTGCCAGATACCAGGCAACGGGAACCCAATCGCCGTTGTATTTTGCCAGCAGACCGGTCGCAATCAGCGGCGCGGTGCCGCCTGCCAGCGCAGCGCCAATTTGATAGCCCAGCGTGATACCGGTATAGCGTACGTTGGCGCTAAAGATTTCCGAACACAGCGTACCCAGCACGGCGGTAATCGGTGACCATAAAATCCCGAAGGTGATCACGGTGGCGAGGGTGATCCCCCAGGTGGTGCCGGTGTTGAGCAGCAGGAACCACGGCACGATAAACAGACCCAGCAGCACGACGCTAATCGCGTACATCCGCTGACGGCCAATCTTATCGGAGAGCAGGCCCATCAATGGGATCATCACTGTCGAAACCAGTGCGCCGAGCGTTACGGCTTCCAGCACCTGTGACTTCTGGTAGGTCAGGGTAGTGGTGGCGTAACTCACGACGAAGGTGGAGAAGATATAGAACGGTGCAGTTTCTACCACCTTCAGACCCGCTGCGATAATCACTTCGCGCCAGTGATTGGTCAGCGTTTCGCGCAGCGGCGCTTTAGCGACTTTACCCGACTCTTTCACCTTCTTGAATTCCGGCGTTTCGTCGATATCTTTACGGATCCACAGGCCAACCAGCACCAGTGCTGCGCTCATCAAAAACGGAATGCGCCAGCCCCAGGAGAGGAACTGTTCTTCGCTGAACAGGGTCATCAGCGAGACGATAAAGGTCGCCATCAGCATCCCAATTGTCACGCCTGCCTGCGGAATACTGCCGAAGAAGCCTTTACGTTTTTCCGGCGCGTATTCATAGGCCAGCAGCAGCGCGCCCCCCCATTCACCGCCGATACCAATCCCCTGAATAATACGCATCAGAATGAGTAAAATCGGTGCCCAGATGCCAATCATGTCATAGGTCGGCAGCAGGCCAATCATCACGGTTGCACTCCCCATCAGCGACAGGGTTAACACCAGCGTCTTTTTACGACCGATACGGTCGCCAATGTGAGCAAAGATCACGCCGCCAATCGGGCGGATAAAGAAAGTGAGCGAGAAGGAGAGGTAGGAGAGAATCAGGCCGATGACCGGGTCAACCATCGGGAAAAAGATTTTATTGAACACCAGTGCGGCTGCTGTTCCGTATAAAAAATAGTCAAACCATTCAATGGAACTGCCGGTCAGGCTCGCAATCAGGACCCTCTTATTCTTTTTCAGGATCGTGGTGCTACTTTCTTGTATTGTCATGAAGAATAACTCCCGCCACATTGGGTTAAAATCAGGTGTCACCTTTTTTGTTTGAATGGTGCAACCTGGATTGTGAAAAAGGTTGTGTGTTTGTTAAGCAACTTAGATATGAGTGTTATCTTTGGCAAGCGTGTTATTGAAATTTGCGAGCAAAAATGAGAACCATTTCTGTTCGTTTTAACTTTAAGTTTGTTATTTAGTAGATTTAAATGCTAAAAAATATCTTTTAAATGGCGTTTTATTCAGGTGCAACCCTGTTGTTTTTAGACGTTTCTGGTTATTTCAGGATTGTTACAAAATGGTAGAAATGAAGGGAGTAGAGCAGGTGATGAACGTGTCAAACTTACCACAGGAAACGCTGAACGCTGCCAACGTGCTGGGGCGTTGGCTGGCGCAAAATGATTTTGCTGCGCCGCCGCAGGCTTCACAAACGCAGTGGGTGGTCATGGCGGGGAATGCCGTGATGCCAACCATTGAGGCGGCCTGTCACTTGGTGAGCGAACACGGTGGTTCGCTATTGATAAGCGGCGGCATTGGTCATTCGACAAATTTCCTCTACGAGGCCATTGCCCAGCACCCGCGCTATCAAAGCATTAGCTGCGATGGCGAAGCCGAGGCGACGCTGCTGGCGGAGATTGCCCACCGTTTCTGGCAGATCCCGCGGGAGCGCATTGTGGTAGAAGACCAGTCTAGCAACTGCGGTGAGAACGCCTGGTTTACCCGCCGGGTGATGAACGAAAGGGGCATTCGTCCCGATACGGTGACGGTGGTGCAGGACCCCACCATGCAGCGCCGCACGATGGCGACTTTTACCCGCGTCTGGCAGAGCGTGGACAACGCGCCGCGCTGGCTCAGCTATCCAGGATACGTACCGGAACTGGTCAATACACCGGACGGTGTTAGCTATCGTCAACCGGCGGTTGGGCTGTGGCCGGTATCGCGCTATTTGTCGTTGCTGCTCGGTGAAGTGCCTCGTCTGCGTGATGATGCTCAGGGTTATGGGCCGCGCGGGAAAGACTTTATTGCTCACGTCGATATCCCCGCTGAAGTCGAAGCCGCCTGGCAGCACCTTTCAGCCGATCCGCAGCTTCAGCAGATCTTAGCTAGCCGAACGATGGCTTGACGCTAATCCGGCCGCCGTCCCGGCCGGGCTAGCGGAAACTCCACTGCACGCTGACTACAAATATCGACGGCAGAATAATGCCGCTTTCAATACCGAAGTAGTCGGTAAAGTTGTACTGCAGCCCGTGGTAGATATACGGTGAGAAGCCCACGCCGGTGATTTTTTTCGCCGTGTGGTAGGTGCCGGAGTCGCCGCAGTGGCTGAAGGCATCAAAAAAGAACTCGCCCGTATAGGCGTATACGCCTTTAAAGGTCCAGCCCTTATTCTGGCCACTGCCCTGCAGCCAGTCGCGACGCACGCCGAGCGACAGGCAGCGGTCAGCAAAGCTGTTCTTCATTGTGCCGACCAGCAGACTGTATTTTGAATCTTCAGAGAACTTACGTTCGATGGAGAAAAAGTCGTTATTGAATTTTTCGTTATATTGACCGTGGTTGCCGCTCATATGGTAGACAAAGGAGCCGGTATTAACGGAGTAGAGATTTATCTCATCTGCAAAGCTGGAGGCGGCCGGCAGCAGTGCCGACGCAAATGCCAGCACGCTGGGTATTTTACGCATTTTAAAACTCAGTAAAGCCAGAAAGAAAAAACATTGCGCTACATGATAGGTCTTTCGCGATAAACCTCGGCTAAACCAGTGCAGAATCTTGCGGAAAATTAGCGCGCTATCTTTTCGCGCGGCTTCACAGAAACAGACATAATCGGTTGGAAAAGTTGCCAGAGTGTATATGTATTTAACAATATTTTTACTTGTTAATGACCTAACACAGACAGGAGCAGCTCATGACGTCACCCGTACAACACCCGATGTATATCGATGGTCAGTTCGTCAGCTGGCAGGGCGATAGCTGGATTGATGTGATTAACCCGGCAACCGAAGCGTGTCTTTCCCGTATTCCTGATGGTGATGCCGAGCACGCGAAGCAAGCAATTGATGCCGCTGAGCGCGCGCAGCCAGCCTGGGAAGCGCTGCCAGCGATTGAACGTGCCGGATGGCTGCGTAAAATTGCCGCAGGCATTCGCGAACGCGCGGCGGAGATTAGCCAGATGATTGTTGCCGAAGGTGGCAAAATTCAACAGCTGGCCGAGGTTGAGGTGGGTTTCACCGCTGACTATATCGAATACATGGCCGAGTGGGCGCGTCGTTACGAAGGGGAAATCCTGCAAAGCGATCGCCCCGGTGAAAATATCTTTGTCTTTAAACGTGCGCTGGGGGTGACCACCGGGATTCTGCCGTGGAACTTCCCGTTCTTCCTGATTGCCCGCAAGATGGCACCCGCACTGATTACCGGTAATACCATCGTTATCAAACCAAGCGAGTTTACGCCGAATAACGCCATCGCCTTTGCTGAAATTGTTCATAAAATTGGCCTGCCGAAAGGCGTTTTCAACCTGGTGCTGGGGCGCGGGGAAACCGTGGGCCAGGAGTTGGCGGGTAACCCGAAGGTGGCGATGGTCAGCATGACCGGCAGCGTGGCCGCGGGTGAGAAAATCATGGCGGCGGCGGCAAAAAATATCACCAAAGTGGGACTTGAACTGGGCGGCAAAGCTCCGGCGATTGTGCTGGATGATGCCGATCTTGAGCTGGCGGTGAAAGCGATTGTCGACTCGCGCGTGATTAACACCGGGCAGGTGTGTAACTGCGCCGAGCGCGTCTATGTGCAGAAAGGGATTTACGATAGCTTCGTCAATAAACTGGGTGAAGCGATGAAGGCCGTGGCCTTTGGCGACCCGGCAAAACGCAACGATATTGCGATGGGGCCGTTGATTAACGCCGCCGCGCTGGAGCGCGTAGAGCAGAAAGTGGCGAAAGCCGTCGCTCAGGGCGCGAAGGTGGTGTTAGGTGGTAAAGCGGTAGACGGTGCCGGTTATTTCTACCCACCAACGCTGCTGCTGGATGTGCGCCAGGAGATGAGCATCATGCACGAAGAGACCTTCGGCCCGGTGCTGCCGGTAGTGATGTTCGATACGTTGGATGAGGCGCTGAAAATGGCGAACGACAGCGATTACGGCCTGACCTCATCGGTCTATACTCGCGACCTCAACCAGGCGATGAAAGCCGTGCGCGGCCTCAAGTTTGGCGAAACCTATATCAACCGCGAGAACTTTGAAGCGATGCAGGGTTTCCATGCGGGCTGGCGTAAGTCCGGCATCGGCGGGGCGGACGGCAAGCATGGGCTGAATGAATACCTGCAAACGCAGATGGTCTATTTGCAAACGCAGGGCTAAGTGCTATTCCCGGCGTCGCAATCCAGTTCATCATCAACCGTGGCCACACCGCGACCGGCAACCCCTCGGCGTCACGAATACCAAACCCGTGCCGCCCCTGTTCAAACAGATGCATCTCCACCGGCACCTGCTGCGCGTGCAGCGCATTAAACAGCGCCAGGCTGTTTTCCACCTTCACCGCCGGATCGTCGACCGCATGCAACAAAAAGGTTGGCGGCACCTGGCGGTCGACGCGTTTTTCCAATGAGTAATGCGCACGCTGGGTCGGGTCTGGCGTATCGCCAAGCAATGCACGGCGCGAACCAGGGTGGCCGAACCCCTCGTCCATGCTGATAACGGGATAGACCAGCGCCATAAAATCAGGGCGGGCAGAAAACTCATCAATCTCGTCCAGCGGCGGATAGGCCTTCTCCAGATAGCGCGTCCCCAGGCTTGCCGCCACGTGCCCGCCAGAGGAGAAACCGAGAACGCCGATTTTGTCAGGCGAAATCTGCCAGCGTGCGGCCTGGCTGCGGAGGGTTCGTATGGCGCGCTGAACGTCCGCCAGCGGGGCATTGGCACCCTCCTGGTGACCGTCTCCCGGCATGCGGTAGGTCATCACGAATAGCGTATAGCCTTGAGCGGTAAAGTCGGGGGCGAGCGCCGTGCCTTCTTTATCCAGCACCACGCGCTGATAGGAACCACCAGGCGTCACCAGAATCCCCACGCCGTTGGGATTGTCTGGCTGAAACACCGTTATTTGCGGTGCACGAACGCCGGTGACCGCGCGATCCCACGCGCTGCTGCCGGTGTGGTCGCTTTCCAGCACCGGCGTTACGGTACTGGTGCTGGCACCCGGTGCATCGCCGCCGGGCCAGAGGGGGAAAGTGGTGGACGTGCGGGCTGCCTGGGCCATGCGTGTTAGTAATAGATCCTTGGGCGTTGCGTTCATGGCATCCTCAATCGGTTTGATGTCGCGCGGATTATCTCTCCACGCGGGCTATTTTTGCCTCGTGTTCCAGTAGCCAGGCTTTACGGGCAATGCCGCCGCCGTAGCCGGTCATGCTGCCGTCTTTGCCAATCACCCGATGGCAGGGAATGACGATAGCAATACGATTCGCGCCGTTGGCCGCCGCAACGGCGCGGGCGGCGGTCGGTTGGTTGAGCGTTTCGGCCAGCGCCTGATAGTGGGTGGTTTCACCGCAGGGTAGCAAACACAATGCCTGCCAGACACGGCGTTGAAAGTCGCTGCCGGGCGTATCCAGCGCCAGGGTAAAGCGCTGACGCTGTCCGGCAAAATACTCGCTAATCTCTTTTTCAGCCTGTCGGGTATGATCATTTTGCCCGGCGATAATGCGGGCATTCAGCAGGCGCTGGATGTCGCTAAATTCGGTCTCCAGCATCCGGCGGTCGACAAACTCAAGTAGGCACACCCCACGTTCGCTGGCGCAGACGAACATCGGCCCAATCGGCGTGGTAAAGCGGTGAATCAACAGCGATTGCTGGACCGTTGCCGGAGAGTGGCCGGTGAGCTTTTTATAGGTATAGCCGAAGCCGCTAAGCGACTCGTAGCCGCTATCAAAAGCCACATCCGTGGCGCTGCGCCCGCTTTTCAACTCCTGCAGGGCAACGTTAACCCGCTGCATCCGCTGGAACGCCTGAAAGGTGATGCCGTGGTGGTGCAAAAACCAGCGTCGGACGCGCTCCGGGCTGAGGTGGTGTTCACGAAGCTGAGTATCGCTGACGCGCGCTTTCGGCGTTTGCCGCACCAGAGCCAGCGCCTGCTCGATAAAATCCGGTGCGCTGCAGGCGTTTTCGGTAGGGCGGCATACCTTGCAGGAGCGAAAGCCTGCGTCCAGCGCCGACTTGAAATCACGGTAAAACTCCACGTTTTCACGCTTCGGTTTTCGTGCGCGGCACACCGAAATACAGAACACCCCGGTGGTTTTTACCCCGACGTAGAAAACGCCGGTATACTCCGACGCCCGCGCTAGCAGTGCCTGGTACCAGGTGTCGCACTGGGCACTATCGGTGACTTTCATCGTCGAAGACTCCTGCAAAGGACGGCTGATGGCGAAGGGTTAACAGTAGATCGTTTAGCTGGGTTTGTATTGCACTATGTACCGCATTACCCATTGAAATGCGACGTACTCCAAGTTCTGCCAGCGTGGCGAAATCGGCCAGGTCGGGAACCGCCATCACGTTCAGTGGTAGGGTGGTTTGCTGGACCAGAGTGGCAATATCCTGCAAACGGTGGACGCACGGCACAAACAGCCCGTCGGCACCGTTTGCCGCATAGTGAGTAATGCGTGACAGTGTCACTTGTAGTGCATCAAGTTCACCGAGCAGAAAGGCATCGGTACGCACGTTTAAAAAGAGCGGGCAGCCACTGGCGTTGAGCGCTTTGTGGATCTCTCGCAGTTGATGAGCGAAACAGTCAGTATCTATCAGGCGTCGTACACCGTTGTGAACCCGGCTGTCTTCCAGATTCACACCTACCACGCCAAGCGCTCTCAGTTGCAGCAAATTCTCCACAATGCCATCGACGCAGTCAGCATAGCCAGCTTCCATATCCACGCTGAGTGGTAATGACGTACAGGCGCGAATACGGCTGACCAGATAGCGTAGTTCGGCAAAAGGAAGACCTTCGCCGTCGGCGTAGCCCAACATCGCCGCCATGGCGGCGCTGGACGTTCCCATCGCCTGATACCCTGCGTTTTGGGCCGCCAGCGCGCTGGGCACGTCCCAAACGTTAGCGATAAGCAGCGGGTGAGTTTGATGGTGCAATTGGTTGAAGTTCATGAGGTTCTCCGATTGTGTGTGCCAGCGGAGTGTGCCGCGACGAGCAAAACGCCAGCAACCGAAAATCGGACGACCATTTTTTGACAGGGAAGACGGCGGGGGCATGATGCCGCCCGCCTGAGGCGTTACATTTTGGCGAATTTTTCCAGCACGCGAATCAGCTGGGTCACAAAACCATATTCGTTATCGTACCAGGAGACGGTTTTAACCAGCTGCAGGCCGCCTGCCTCGGTCACTTCGGTTTGGGTGGCATCGAAAACGGAACCGAAATGGGTGCCGATGATATCGGAAGAGACAATCTCTTCTTCGGTATAGCCAAATGATTCATTGTTGTGCGCCGCGTTCTTCATCACCTGGTTGACCTCCTCGGCGGTCACTTTCTTACCCAGGATAGAGACCAGTTCGGTTACCGAGCCGGTTTTGGTCGGCACGCGCTGGGCATGGCCCTTCAGCTTGCCGCTCAGCGCGGGGATCACCAGGCCAATGGCCTTGGCAGCCCCGGTGGTATGCGGAATGATGTTCTCCGCAGCCGCACGTGAGGCGCGCAAATCTTTACCGCGCGGGCCGTCAACCAGCGACTGAGTGCCGGTGTAGGCGTGAATGGTGGTCATGGTACCGACTTCAATGCCAAATGCGTCGTGAAGGGCTTTGGCCATTGGCGCCAGGCAGTTGGTGGTGCACGAGGCGACGGAGATAATCTTATCGCTGGCGTTCAGCGTATCGTCGTTGACGTTAAAGACGAGGGTTTTCATGTCGCCCGCAGGGGCGGAGACCAGCACTTTTTTCGCCCCGGCATCAATGTGCGCCTGCGATTTTTCCGTCGAGGTGTAGAAACCGGTGCATTCGACAATCAGTTCAGCGCCCTGGGCGGTCCAGGGAATGTTTTGCGCCTCTTTTTCGGCGTAAACGGTGATGGTTTTACCATTCACAATCAGCGCATTATCGTTGTAATCCACGCTCCACGGGAACGGACCGTAGTTGGAGTCATGCTTTAATAGATAAGCCAGAACTTTGGGGGAGGTGAGATCGTTAATTGCGACCACTTCATGACTGCTGGATACTTCCAGTAAACGGCGCAGAACCAGACGACCAATACGCCCAAACCCGTTAATGCCAATTTTACTCATGGTGCTCTCCTGTCAGTGATGGGATGTCAGCCCAATACGCGTACGTCAGATCGATTCAATGAATAAGTGTGGTTTATGTATTTCACCTGTCCAGGCTTAGTTCAGCGTGCCGGGAAGGGCAACGCTGTCGCGAAAATTTAATTTGTATCGATTTGAAAAAGTTAATGAAATTTTAATGAATCGCGGCTATTTTGCTTTTTTATGTTACTTCTCAGAGTATTTTGGCGATGAACGATAAATATTCCCGCTTACAAATTGCCATCCATTGGCTGGTCTTTCTGCTGGTGGTGGTGGCTTATGCGGCGATGGAACTACGCGGATTTTTCCCCCGCAGCGACCGTCCGGTTATTAACATGATCCACGTCTCCTGCGGGATTAGCGTACTGGTGCTGATGGTGGCGCGTTTGCTGATTCGCCTGAAGCGCCCGGCGCCGCCAATCGTGCCGAAGCCAAAGCCGATGATGACCGGCATGGCGCACCTGGGACACCTGGCTATCTACCTGCTGTTTATCGTGCTGCCGCTGATTGGTCTTATCATGATGTACAACCGTGGTAACCCGTGGCTGGCGTTTGGTATCACCATGCCGCACGCGGCGGAGGGGAATTTTGACCTCGTCGATACGCTTAAACACTATCACGTGTTCCTCGCCAACCTCGGCTACTGGCTGATTGGTCTGCATGCGCTTGCCGCGCTGGCGCACCACTATATCTGGAAGGACAATACGCTGCTGCGCATGATGCCGCGCAAGCGTTAACACGCTTTCAACTCCCTGGGCTCTGCGCTACCATAAGTCTTATGTCTGACGTATGAGTGGAGAGAACAGGGTGTTCGCAGATTTTGGTGTACTTAATTACTGGACCTATTTGCTCGGGGCCATCTTTATTATTCTGGTGCCGGGGCCGAATACCTTCTTCGTGCTAAAGACCGGCGTATCGCACGGTATCCGCAAAGGCTATATGGCGGCGCTCGCGGTGTTTATTGGCGATGCCGTTCTGATGTCTCTTTCGTTTGCGGGCGTCGCCACGCTGATTAAAACCACGCCGGTGCTGTTTAATATTGTCCGCTACCTGGGGGCCATTTATCTGCTCTATCTCGGCGGCAAGATGCTCTACAGTACGCTGAAACGTCAAAATGCCGAACACGATGAAGCGGCAGAACCGGGCCACGCTATCTTCAAGCGTGCGTTAACGCTGAGCCTCACCAATCCGAAAGCGATCCTGTTCTACGTGTCGTTCTTCGTGCAGTTTATTGACGTTCACGCGACAACCCCGGGCCTGGCGTTCTTTATTCTCGCGGTGACGCTGGAGCTGGTGAGCTTTACCTACCTGAGCTTCCTGATTGTCTCTGGCTCGCTGGTGACGCGCTATGTGAAAACGCGTAAAAAACTGGCGAAAATCGGTAACAGCCTGATTGGCCTGGTGTTTGTCGGTTTTGCCGCGCGTCTGGCAACGCTCCAGTCCTGATAACTTCCCAGGCCCGGTAACCCTTATCGGGCCTGTCTGTTTTATTCCTTTTCACATCACGATAACGGCGCAGGCCGGCCATCACATCCCCGTAATAAACGTCTAAACTTAGAGCTCTGGAAGCGTAATCCCGCGCCGCTTGCGATATGCTCTTTCGCGCATTTGAAAAAAATAAAACATTTATTTTACATCGACACAATGAGATTGATAGTATACCCCCCTATACTATCGGAGGAGCTATGCCGCATTCACTCGAAGACAAAAAACGGGCATTAAGCCGAGTGCGCCGTATTAAAGGGCAGGTTGAAGCGCTGGAGCGCGCGCTGGAATCGGGTGACTCCTGCCTGACCATCCTGCAGCAGATTGCCTCGATTCGCGGGGCCTCTAACGGCCTGATGGGCGAGATGGTTGAAATGCACCTTAAAGATGAACTGGTCAGCGGTGAAACCACGCCGGATCAGCGGGCGCTGCGCATGGCTGAGGTCGGTCACCTGCTTCGGTCCTATTTAAAATAATCCCCATAATGGAAAAGAGAGTTATGAAATCACGTGCTGCAGTTGCGTTTGGCCCAGGTCAGCCGCTGAAGATTGTGGAAATTGACGTTGCGCCGCCGAAAAAAGGCGAAGTGCTGGTCAAAATCACCCATACCGGCGTTTGCCATACCGATGCATTCACCTTGTCAGGAGATGACCCTGAAGGCGTGTTCCCGGCGGTGCTTGGCCATGAAGGCGGCGGCGTGGTCGTTGAAGTGGGCGAAGGGGTAACCAGCCTCAAGCCGGGCGACCATGTTATTCCACTGTATACCGCAGAATGCGGCGAGTGTAAGTTCTGTAAATCGGGCAAAACCAACCTGTGCCAGGCGGTACGCGCCACTCAGGGGAAAGGGCTAATGCCGGATGGCACCACCCGTTTCTCCTACAACGGCGAACCGATTTATCACTATATGGGCACCAGCACCTTCAGCGAGTACACCGTCTGTGCGGAGATCTCACTGGCGAAGGTGAACCCGCAGGCGCCGCTGGATAAAGTCTGCCTGCTGGGCTGCGGTGTGACCACCGGTATCGGCGCGGTACACAACACGGCGAAAGTGAAAGAGGGCGATACCGTGGCGGTGTTTGGCCTCGGCGGTATTGGTCTGGCGGTAATTCAGGGCGCGGTACAGGCAAAAGCCGGGCGCATTCTGGCCGTGGACACGAACCCGGAAAAATTCACCCTGGCGCGTGAAATGGGCGCAACCGACTTTATCAACCCGAAAGACTACGATAAGCCGATTCAGGACGTGATCGTTGAATTGACCGACGGCGGCGTGGACTTCAGCTTCGAATGTATTGGCAACGTCAACGTGATGCGTTCGGCGCTGGAATGCTGCCATAAAGGCTGGGGCGAAAGCATTATCATCGGCGTGGCTGGTGCGGGTCAGGAAATTAAAACCCGTCCGTTCCAGCTGGTGACCGGTCGCGTATGGCGTGGTTCAGCATTCGGCGGCGTGAAAGGCCGTACCCAGTTGCCGGGCATGGTGGAAGAGGCGATGGCGGGCAAAATTCAGCTCGACCCGTTTATTACCCACCGTCTGCCGTTAGACCAGATCAACGAAGCGTTTGATCTGATGCACGAAGGGAAATCTATCCGTACCGTCATTCATTTCGGCGATAAATAATCCTCCCCCTAACCAGCGGGATTGTCCCGCTGGTTCTCCGAAGTGTGACCCGCCTTGCGTTTTGCACCATTGCTGATAACAAATCAGCGCTAATGGCCGATGACTCTATTACTTACCTCAAGTACAAGAGAGTCACTCATGGAAAAAAAATCCGCGCAGCCGCGTCGCGCACAAAAGGTCGGCTTCTTACATCATATCCGTCTGGTGCCGTTTTTCGGCTCGGTACTGGGCGGCATTCTGGTACTGTTCGCGCTGAGTTCAGGGCTGGCGGGCTATTTTATGTGGAAGGCCGATAACGACCAGCGCGACGTTACCCAGGAGCTTCAGGTGCGCGTGGGGCTTTCCGACAGCGCCAACTATCTGCGCGAAGCCCGAATCATGATGATTCACGCCGGTGCGGACAGCCGTATTGCTGAAATGGAGAGCATGAAGAAAAACCTGGCGGCGGCAGAAGACAGAATCAAACGCTCTCAGGATGGGTTTAAGCTCTACGTTAACCGTAGCGTGAAAACGCAGGCGGACGAAGCGCTGGATGCCGAAATGAATCAGCGCTACAGCGCCTATTTAGAAGGGATGGCGCCGATGCTGAAATACGCCAAAAACGGCATGTTTGAAGCCATCATTAACTATGAAAGCGAGCAGGCGCGCGCGTTCGACGACGCGTACAACGATGTACGCAATAAGGTCATTACTATTCGTACCGCTCGCGCCAACCAGCTTGCCGAGCTGGCTCACGACCGTACTCGTCTGGGCGTGATATTTATGATCGGTGCATTTGTGCTGGCGGTGCTGATGACTATCGTCACCTTTACCACCCTGCGTAACGTGGTGATCTTGCCGCTGCAGCGCGCGGGCGTGCGCATTGCGCAGATTGCCAATGGTGACCTGACGATGCCGGATGAACCGGTAGGGCGCAGCGAGATTGGCCAGCTCAACGGCCATCTGCAAAAAATGCAGCACGCGCTGGTGCAGACCGTGGGCAGCGTGCGTCAAGGAGCAGAAGAAATTTATCGCGGCACTAGCGAAATCTCCGCCGGCAATACCGATCTCTCTTCTCGAACCGAGCAGCAGGCGGCAGCGATTGAACAGACGGCGGCCAGTATGGAGCAGTTAGCCGCAACGGTGAAACAGAATGCCGAGAACGCCCATCATGCCAGCAAACTGGCGGAGGACGCGTCGGGCAAAGCAACGCGCGGCGGCCAACTGGTCTCCGGCGTGGTGTCGACGATGGGCAGCATTTCGACCAGCTCGAAGAAAATTTCTGAGATAACCTCGGTCATCAACAGTATTGCCTTCCAGACTAACATTCTGGCGCTGAACGCGGCGGTGGAAGCGGCGCGTGCGGGTGAACAGGGGCGCGGATTTGCGGTGGTAGCGAGTGAAGTGCGCACGCTGGCAAGCCGTAGCGCCCAGGCGGCAAAAGAGATTGAGGGGCTGATCAGTGAATCAGTGACGTTGATTGAACGTGGCTCAGGCGAAGTGGTACGTGCGGGCACCACGATGACCGATATTGTGGATGCGGTAAAACGCGTGACCGATATCATGCTGGAGATTGCGGCTGCGTCTGACGAGCAGAATCGCGGTATTCAGCAGGTGAGCCAGGCGGTCACCGAGATGGATAACGTGACTCAGCAAAACGCCTCGCTGGTGGAGGAAGCCTCTGCGGCGGCGGCTTCACTGGAAGAACAGGCGGCACGCTTAACCGAAGCAGTTGGTACCTTCCGCTTACAGTCCAGCGAACGCGTTGAAACGGCCAAAGCGACAGTAAAGGCCACCTTTAACCCCGCTCGCCCGGCGGTAGCTACCGCAGGTGCGGATAACTGGGAAACGTTTTAAGCGAGAGCCATTCGACCTGCAAATAAAAAAGCCTCGTCACCGTAAAGGTGGCGAGGCATCGGTTTCCGTCACCGAATATGTGACGGACATTCGGCTTAATGACTGTCCGGCAATGCGTAGGCAATAATGTAATCACCGCGATCTGGTGACTGGCGCGCACCACCCGCGTTAATGACGATGTACTGTTTGCCGGTTTTCGGCGATACATAGGTCATTGGGCCAGACTGACTGCCAACCGGCAGACGGTCTTTCCAGATCTCTTTCCCGGTTGCGGTATCAAACGCACGCAGATAGAAATCCTGAGTACCGGCGAAGAACAGCAGGCCGGACTGCGTCGAGAGCGACGCGCCAAGCGTAGGCATCCCGATAGGAATTGGCATATGCATGCGGATCCCCAGCGGCCCGGTATCTTCAACCGTACCAACCGGTACCTGCCAGACGATTTTCCCTGACTTCAGATCCACCGCAGACATGGTGCCGAACGGCGGTTTCTGGCAAGGAATACCCAGCGGTGACAGGAAACGCTCGCGCATGGCGCCGTACGGGGTACCGTCCATCGGTACAATCCCCATCTCGATACCGCTGGCATTCTTCGCCACATTGGCGCGTGGCACCATGTAGTTTGCCAGACCCAGACGCATATCGTTGACGAACATCAGGCTGTTGTTCGGGTCAACCGACACGCTGCCCCAGTTCATCCCGCCCAGTGAGCCAGGATACTGCAGGGAACGGTCTTCGCCCGGCGGGGTGAAAATACCCTGATGGCGCATCTCTTTAAACTGGATGCGGCACAGCAGCAGGTCAACCGGCGTAGCGCCCCACATATCGGACTCTTTCAGCGTTTCGTTGCCGATCATCGGCATGCCAACGGAGTAAGGCTGAGTCGGCGAGTAGCGTTCGCCGGGCACGTTGCCTGCCGGAACCGGACGTTCTTCGACTTTGGCTACCGGCTCACCGGTTTCGCGATTGAGCATAAAGATCATGCCCTGCTTGCTGGTCTGGACCAGTACCGGCGTGGTGCCGCCTTTACCATCTGGCAGGTCGTATAACAGCGGCTGCGACGGCAGGTCAAAGTCCCACAGGTCGTGGTGGGTGGTCTGATAGTGCCAGCGCACTTTACCGGTGGTGGCATCTACCGCCACGATGGAGGAACTGTACTTATCGTCGAGTGCGGTACGTTCACCGGCCCAGAAGTCAGGCGTGGCGTTACCGGTCGGCAGATAGACCAGGTTCAGTTTCGCGTCGTAAGACATCGCGGACCAGACGTTTGGTGTACCGCGGGTATAGGTCATCCCTTCTGGCGGCAGGCCGGTCAGGTTAGGGTTACCTGGGTCCCACGCCCACGCGAGTTTACCGCTATGCACATCGTATGCGCGCACTACGCCCGGCGGTTCGCCGGTGGAGAAGTTATCGGCCACGCGGCCGCCCACGATCACCACATTACCCGCCACTAATGGCGTAGAGGTCTGCTGATAGTAGCCCGGCTTGATATCGCCCATCCCGATGCTCAGATCAACCACGCCGTGGTCGCCAAAGTCGTCGCACACTTTACCGTTATCAGCATTGATAGCGATAAGACGCGCATCGGTGGTCGGCAGGAACAGACGACGAGGGCAGGCGGCAGGTTGAGTTGCTGGTGCCTGCGCGTTAACGGACGCGTTATCTTCAAAGTACCCCAGACCACGGCAGCGCTGCCAGTTAGGCGCAGTGGCTTTCGAATCGTAGCGCCATTTCTCTTTGCCCGAGTCAACGTCCAGCGCCAGTACTTTGCTGTACGGGGTGCAGACGAAGAGGGTGTCGCCGACCTGCAGCGGGGTATTTTGATCTTCCGCACCTGAACCGTTGCTTTGCGGAATATCGCCGGTATGAGCAACCCATGCCACCTGGAGCTTATCGATGTTCTGCTTATTGATCTGGTCTAACGCGGCAAAACGGTCGCCGTGGGTGGTGTTGCCCCAATGCTCCCAGTTTTTCTGCTCATCGCCGGGCGTCACCGGTTTAACCGGCACCGCTTCGGTGGCGGAAACCAGCGTTTGCGGCTTGAACATACCGCCCATGCTGACCAACAGCACGACGGCAATCACGGCGGCGAGGCCAAAGGCCGGGCCTTTTTTCGCGGGCTGAACGCGCGACATAAACGGCCACACCAGCGCACAGAGAAACGCCAGCACGCCAAAGGTAAACAGGCGCGAGAAGAGCGGCCAGAAATCCCAGCCTGCGTCGCTGATTGACCAGACGACCGCCACGATAAACGCCAGTGCGTACAGCACGATCCCGCCGCGACGCTGACGGGCAATCAGAATGGCGCTCACCACCATCACTAGCCCCATCAGGGCAAAGAACCAGGAACCGCCGACGCTGGCGAGCTTCGCCCCCAGCGCCCCGATAGCCAGGCCGACGATCAACATCAGCGCGATAAGAAGCCACTGCAGGACTCGTGGGAATCCTCGTGGCACGTTGCCAGTTGCCATACCGTTCTCCTTAAAACAGCAAAAGTGGGCACGATTGAACCAAATGGTTTTTTTGGTTCGTGCTTTTGTTTTGAATGAAGCGAAAATGAGTTTCTAAGTGACGAATCTAGTTTAGTAATGAAACCATAAATGAACCATTTGGTTAAATTATGGATATGATAGATCTGTTAAATTGCATTGCGCAATTGTTAAAAAATAATTTCGCATTAATTGTTTATGGCCAAGGCGTTGAGCGCAGGAGCTGTCGCTTTAGAAGGGGGAGCAGCACGGTTTTGTAAGGGGCAATCCAATTCTGTAGGTTTAATTTATAACGTTTCTGTGGCGGCATTCCACGCTGATAATATGCTTATATCTGCGCGATAGTATTTTAATAACTCACTGAGTTAGTGTGGGTGTATTATGCGGTACCACCATGGCGCTATCTGAATGTATCGTTTTACTTTAATTATTATCGAAGTATCTATGGATATCATTTTTATGACAGGGATTGATTCATTCTTTAAATGGATGTGCAAAACACTATACCGAACAACGCATTCAAAAAAATATCATCATAATAAAAATCTGTGGCCTTATTTTAAGGTGGTTAGAAAAACATCTGGAGGTATTGACAAGGTTTATTATAAACGGAAGGAAATAGAAAGCATTGTATTGAAAACAACGCAAAGAGCGAAACCGCTGATCATTATGGCCACTGGCCCATCGGTTAAACATATCGAAAGAACGTTTTTTGATGATACGTTTGACTATCTTGGTGTTAATGGGGCTTTTTCCATAAAAACAATTGATTATGATTGGTATGTGATTATTGATAGAACGTTTGTATTAGATCGAATGGCACTGGTGAAAGAGATTGTTGCCACAAGAAATATGATCCTGTTTTGTACCTACTCCAGTCTGGAGTCGATCTTTACGCATATCAGTAAGAAAGACATTCACTGTCATATTAAAATCTTTGAAGTAGCAACGCAGGTAGGGATTTCTCGATTTCTTTCACCGCTGGCACCTATTGATTATAATGATGAAAGCTTCCATTTTTTTAATGATTTTGGTTTTGCTGACAATATTGATAAAGCCATTTTTGATTATGGAACAGTCGCATACCCTGCGCTTCAGATTGCCTGCGTATTAGGTTACAAACGGATCTATATCGTTGGGCTCGATATGAATAACTTTAATGCGCCTCGTTTTTATGAAACGGAAAACGATAAACTCTCGACGGGGCTGGACAAAGATTTCGCTGCCATCAGCAGCGCTTTTATATCAGCAAGATCGTATTGTGAACTGAATAATATTCAGGTTATCAATTTATCACCAGACAGTGCGATTGGCGCTTTCCCTAAGATGCGCTGGGATAGGGTCGAAAAGGCTATCCGGTGACTGCGGCTCTGCTGAGCCGCAGTCACCGGATCAGGAAGGCATTGATTTGCGAACCGCGCTAAGCAGCGTTTGCGCACCGGCTGAAAGCGGGGTGTCCACCCGCGTGAGAATACCAATGGGCTCTCCCTGGCCCTGCGTGGCGATTGGCAGGGCGGTGAGGACCCCGCGACGCAAATCGTCTTTCACCGCGCCGGAAGGCACAAACCAGATATAGTTGTAATCGACGGTAAGCTGGCGCGAGAGCGAGGCGGAGAGCGTCTCGATACAACCCGCAGGCATTTTACAGCCCTGGCTTTGCAGCAAGGTTTCCGCATTCTGGCGCGGGACGGTGCCTTTTGGTGACACCACTACCGGCCACTCCAGTACGCGGCTCAGGGTAATGTTTTCGTGCAATAGCGGGTGATCGGGGCGTACCACCAGCTTCAATGACTCCAGGAACAACAGCTCATAGTTCAGCCCGGTCATCAGCTCCGGGTCAGACATGCGGCCAATCCCCAGATCGATATCCCCGGACTTCAGGGCGGCCAGCAGCATGGTGTTATTCATGGTGGCAACCTGGAGCGTCACATCTTTTTGCTGCTGGTGGAACTGACCTATTACTGCAGGTAATACGCCGAGGGCAGCCGTCGGCAGGGCACCGATGCGTACCACATCATTGTTAACACCTTCTTTACGAATTAACGCCTGGCCGGCGGTATTCAGCGCATCAAGTACTTTCACCGCATGGGTTAAAAACTGTTCACCGACGAGGGTCAACTGTGCGCCCAAACGGCCGCGTTCGAAGAGGCGAGTACCGGTAAGTTGCTCGAGTTCGTTGAGCGTCTTGGAGAGCGCTGGCTGGCTTAAATTAAGGGTTTCAGCCGCACGCCCTAAAGTTCCCTGTTGGGCGACGGCTACGAATGTGTGCAGATGGCGCAGACGAATGCGCTGACTAAAGAGAGCATTTTTTTCCATAGGCGATGTTAAAAACAGAGCGGTACGGGTGACAAGTGATGTTGTTTAAATTTGATAACTTGCTAGCAAATTATTATTAACATTTGTGCGGTTTAACAGACAAGTGATTTGTTGGGGTTGTCGATAGTCCCGGCGTCGCTTCGCTCGGCCGGGCTACCTATCGCAAAGTAGCCCGGCCGAGCGAAGCGACGCCGGGGGAAAGCGCACCGGCCTTACAGATCAAAAAACACCGTTTCGTTCTCACCCTGTAAATAGATATCGAAACGGTACACCGTCTCGTTACCGCGCGTCTCTTTGTGCCCAATCAGCGTCTTGCGACGCACTTCCCATTCGATCAAATTCAGCACCGGGTCTTTCGCGTTTGCCTCCTGCTCATCGGAGAAATACATCCGCGTATTCAGGCCGATGTTGATCCCACGCGCCACGATCCACAGATTGACGTGCGGAGCCATCATCCGCCCATCGCGGCCCACGGCCTGGCCGGGTTTAATGGTGTCAAAGCGCCACACGCCGCTATCAAAGTTAGAGCAGGCGCGACCCCAGCCGCGGAAATCCTCATCCAGCGCTTTTTCCTGCTGCTGGTCCGCCACATGGTTGTAGCGCCCGGCGGCGTTGGCCTGCCAGATTTCAATCAGCACATCGCGCACCGGCGTGCCGGAACCATCAAACACGCGCCCCTCAATGGCGATGCGTTCGCCGGGCGTATGGCTGTTGGCAAGCGTAGCGCCGAAGTTCTTTTCAAAGATATGGAAGCCAGCAGCGTCCGGAGCCAGACCGATATGTACATATGGGCCTGCGGTTTGCGAGGCGGTTTCCGGTAAATAGTCTTTCATCGTGCAGCCCCCTGGGTGCGATTTTCAAACAGCGTGGCGCGTTGTCCACGCAGCACCAAATCAAAACGATAGGCCAGACAGTCGAGCGGCACAGCGGCGTGAGTATCCAGCTCCGCAATCAGCGTGCGAACGGCATCATCATTATTGATGGTTTTGACGATAGGGCACTGCTTGATAAGCGGGTCACCCTCAAAGTACATCTGGGTAATCAGGCGCTGGGCAAAGGCTTCGCCAAAAATGGAGAAGTGAATATGTGAAGGACGCCAGTCGCTTGCCTGGTTGCGCCACGGGTACGGGCCGGGCTTGATGGTGCGGAAGAAGTAGTAGCCGTTTTCGTCGGTCAACACGCGTCCACAGCCGCCGAAGTTAGGGTCAATCGGCGCCAGATATTGGTCTTTCTTATGACGATAACGCCCGCCAGCGTTAGCCTGCCACACCTCTACCAGCGTGTTTTTCAGCGGCCGACCGAAGCCGTCGCGCACGTAGCCGTGAACGATAATCCGCTCGCCAATGGGTAGGCCGTCTTTGGCGTAGTTGAGAATTAAGTCGTTATCCAGCGGGCCGAGATCCTGCTGCGAAAAGACCGGGCCGGTAATTTCTGACAGTGAATTTTGTAGCGAAATAAGGGCGTTACGCGGCGAACGCAGGACGCTGGTTTTATAGCCTGGGGCGTAAGCCGGGGGATGATTGTTGTAATCCCGGTGAATCACTTCTTGCGGTGACCATTTCGTGCTCATAGGTGGCTCCGTGTAGGGTATTTTATTATTGCCACAGACAGTGTGTGTAAATGCATTGTTAATTTAAAGTGAATTTAAGGTGCATTTTAAATAACCTCTGGTTATGTAATCAGAACCATTCGCTCAATAAGTTCAGTCAGTTGCCGCGATCACAGTTTGTAAATTCTTACCGCATAGCGCCATGGCCTTTCCTACACTGCAAATATATCCACAGGAGACATGGCATCATGGCGCACACCCTTTCGGCAGATGATATTCGGGAAGAGTTTTCACAAGCGATGTCAGCGATGTATCAGCAAGAAGTTCCGCAATATGGGACGTTGTTGGCATTAGTGGCTGACGTCAATCTGGCGGTACTGGAAAATAACACGCGTCTGTATGAACAGCTGGCTAACGCGGACGAACTGGCGCGCCTCAACGTTGAACGCCACGGCGCGATTCGCGTCGGCACAGCACAGGAACTTGCTACGCTGTGCCGGATGTTTGCCATTATGGGAATGTTGCCGGTGGGCTATTACGATCTGTCGGTGGCTGGCGTGCCGGTACATTCAACGGCGTTTCGCCCGGTGGAGGATGCGGCGCTGCAGCGCAATCCGTTCCGTATTTTCACCTCTTTATTGCGCCTTGAGCTGATTGACGACCCGGCACTGCGCCAGAAAGCCGCGCAGATCCTCGCCCAGCGCGATATCTTTACCCCGCGTTGCCGGGCGCTGATGGATCTCCATGACGAGCAGGGCGGATTCACTGCGTCGCAGGCGCAGGCGTTTGTCCGCGAAGCGCTGGAGACGTTCCGCTGGCATCGACATACCACCGTGGATAAAGAAACCTACCAGGCGCTGCACCAGCAGCACCGGCTGATTGCTGATGTGGTCTGCTTCCCCGGCTGCCACATTAACCACCTCACGCCGCGCACGCTGGATATTGACCGCGCCCAGGAACTGATGTCCGACTACGGCATGGAACCGAAGGCGGTGATTGAAGGCCCGCCGCGCCGATCGGTACCGTTGCTACTGCGCCAGACCAGCTTTAAAGCGCTGGAAGAGCCGGTGCAGTTTGCGGGTGAGTCGAGCGGCACGCACACCGCGCGTTTTGGTGAAATTGAGCAGCGCGGGATCGCGCTAACGCCTAAAGGTCGGGCTTTGTACGACAAGCTGTTGAGTGAGGCTGGCGTGGGCAAAGATAACCTGAGTCACCAGCAGCATCTGCAAGAGGTGTTCAAAGCCTTCCCGGACAGCGAATTCTTACTGCGCCAACAGGGGCTGGCCTGGTTCCGCTACCGCTTAACGCCGACCGGCGACGCCCATCGGCAGGCGATTCATCCGGGCGATGACCCGCAGCCGTTTATCGAGCGCGGCTGGATTATCGCTCAGCCCATCACCTATGAAGATTTTCTGCCGGTCAGCGCGGCGGGGATTTTCCAGTCTAATCTGGGCGGCGATGGGCAGACACGCGCCCACGGCAACGCCAGTCGCGACGCGTTTGAAGCGGCGCTGGGGCGCCAGGTACTGGACGAATTTAGCCTGTATGAGGAGGCGTCGCTGCGCAGCAAACGTCGTTGCGGTCTGCTCTGAAACAGGTACTCTGCATAGCAGTGAAGAAAACCAGGATGAAGAGTGAATGCAGAATAGCGCAACGCGGGTGGAGACCCGACAGGGGACGTTAACGGGCGTCGTTGACGAGGATGTGTATCGCTGGAGCGGCATTCCTTACGCCGCGCCGCCGGTGGGCCCGCTGCGCTGGCGTGCGCCACAGCCGGTTTCACCGTGGCAGGGCGTGCGCCAGGCGGATACCTTTTCGGCCGCCAGCTGGCAGAGCGCGGAGTACTGTCAGGAGCTGGGGGGCGGCGATCCCGGTCGCTTTTCTGAAGACTGCCTCTATCTGAACGTCTGGTCACCCATTAAGCGTCAGAAACCGCTGCCGGTCATGGTTTGGCTGCACGGTGGTGGTTTTACCATCGGCTCAGGCGGATTACCACCTTACGATGGCAAGGCACTGGCGCGGCGCGAGGTGATTGTGGTCACGCTCAACTACCGCCTTGGCCATCTCGGCTTTTTTGCTCATCCGGCATTGGAGGGCGAAGATGGCGAACGGCTGTACAATTTTGGCCTGATGGATCAAATCGCCGCGCTACGCTGGGTTCAGGAGAATATCGAATCCTTTGGCGGAGATCGTGACAACGTCACGTTATTTGGTGAGTCAGCCGGGGCGCGCAGCGTCCTGTCGCTAATGACCTCACCGAAAGCCATCGGTCTGTTCCATAAAGCCATCATTCAAAGCGGCTATACCTTGCCGGACCTACCGCGTGACGACGCGCTGGCTCGCGGCGAACGGCTGGCCGAACACTTTAATCTGCCAAACGCGTCGGCGCACTCTCTACGAGAGATTCCCGCCGAGGCTTTCTGGCCGCTTACTGCACCTCATAATATTGGCCCCGCTCCGATTGTCGGCGATGCGGTGCTACCGCAGCCAATGCTCGACGTTTTCTTTGCCGGAAAGCAACACGTCATGCCGGTGCTGGTCGGATCTAACAGCGATGAAGCCAGCGTGATGGCGGTATTTGGCGTGGACTTAGCCGAGCAAATCCAAAAACTACGCCGCGAGCGCCGTCTGGGACTAGGGCTGATTAAGCTGCTCTACCCGGGAGTGAAAGGCGATGAGGAGTTGGGCCGTCAGGTGTGCCGGGATATGGCGTTTACCACCCTGGGCTACGTGGTGATGCAGGCTCAGCAACGGGTGAATCAACCCTGCTGGCGTTACTGGTTTGATTATGTTGCCGAGGCCGAGCACGACACCTATCGCCACGGCGCGTGGCATGGCAATGAGGTGCCCTATGTCTTTGATACATTGGGGCAGATAACGCCATCATGCGATTACGTCACGCCCCGCGATCTCCAGGTGGCGGCTCAGGTCGCCGACTACTGGGTCAGCTTCGCTCGTGATGCTAGCGCAAGCCATACCGTATTGACGGGGCCGGTACGCTGGCCCGCCAGCGTACGTGGTCGCGACCGGCTTTTACGCATTGGTTTGCGCAAGCTCGCCGGGTTCCATGTGGAAAATCGCTTTATGCGCGCGCGCCTGGCGCTGTTCAAACGCGTAATGAAGCATCATGTGAGTCTGGATTGACAGATTTTGTTGCGCTAGCAATTGGATTATCAATCAATTTTGTCTAGAGTGGGCGGCAATAACGCCGTTTTTATTTTGCAGCATTCCGACTTTAAAAGGACGCTTTGCCAGGCATGAACCGCAGACACTTTCTTAAATCTTCAATGGCTGTTGCCGCCGTGTGCGGGACTTCCGGTTTCGCATCGCTATTCTCCCAGGCCGCGATGGCAGAGGACTCCGG
Organism: Kluyvera sichuanensis; assembly: GCF_014218705.1. Taxonomy (GTDB): domain Bacteria; phylum Pseudomonadota; class Gammaproteobacteria; order Enterobacterales; family Enterobacteriaceae; genus Kluyvera; species Kluyvera sichuanensis. The sequence continues at coordinate 106,289 of NZ_JABBJF010000014.1, forward strand.
CATTGCCGACGGCCAGACGCGTCGCTTTGATTTCGGCGTACTGCAATCCATGGCGCACGATCTCTCTCGCCAGCCGTGGAGTGGCGCACCGCGCCCGCTGCCGGATACCCTGGCTAACCTGACGCCGCAGGCTTACAACAGCATTCAGTACGACGCTGAACATTCGCTGTGGAACAACGTCAAAGAGCGCCAACTGGACGTGCAGTTCTTCCACGTGGGGATGGGCTTCCGTCGTCGCGTGCGCATGTTCTCGCTGGACCCATCAAGCCACCAGGCGCGTGAAATTCATTTCCGCCCGGAGCTGTTCCAGTACAACGACGCCGGTGTTGACACCAAACAGCTGGAAGGGCAAACCGACCTCGGTTTTGCCGGTTTCCGCGTCTTTAAAGCGCCGGAGCTAGCGCGTCGCGATATCGTTGCCTTCCTCGGCGCGAGCTATTTCCGCGCGGTAGACAGCACCTACCAGTACGGCTTGTCCGCACGCGGTCTGGCGATTGATACCTATACCGACTCGCTGGAAGAGTTCCCTGACTTTACCTCTTTCTGGTTCGAAACCGCGAAGCCGGGTGACACCTCCTTCACCGTCTACGCGCTGCTGGATAGCGCCAGCGTCACCGGCGCGTACAAGTTCGTGGTGCACTGCGAAAAAGCGCAGGTGATCATGGATGTGGAAAACCATATCTATGCGCGTAAAGACATCAAACAGCTCGGCATTGCGCCGATGACCAGCATGTTCAGCTGCGGCAACAACGAGCGCCGCGTCTGCGACACCATCCACCCGCAAATTCACGATTCCGACCGCCTGGCGATGTGGCTCGGCAACGGTGAGTGGGTGTGTCGTCCGCTGAATAACCCGCAGAAGCTGCAGTTCAACGCCTATCAGGATAAAAACCCGAAGGGCTTCGGTCTGCTGCAGCTTGACCGCGATTTCACCCACTATCAGGACGTTATGGGCTGGTACAACAAACGCCCAAGCCTGTGGGTTGAGCCGCGTAACCAGTGGGGTAAAGGGGCCGTCAGCCTGATGGAGATCCCAACCACCGGTGAAACGCTCGATAACATCGTCTGCTTCTGGCAGCCGGAAAAACCGATGAAGGCGGGCGATACGCTGAACTTTAGCTACCGCTTGTACTGGAGCGCGATGCCGCCGGTACGTTCTCCACTGGCTCGCGTACTGGCGACCCGCACTGGCATGGGCAGCTTCCCGGAAGGGTGGGCACCGGGCGAGCATTACCCGGAAAAATGGTCTCGTCGTTTTGCTATCGACTTTGTCGGCGGCGATCTGAAAGCGGCTGCACCGAAAGGCATCGAGCCGGTGATTACGCTCTCCAGCGGGGAAGCGAAGCAGATTGAGATCCTCTACGTTGAACCGTTCGACGGCTACCGTATTCTCTTTGACTGGTACCCAACGTCCGATTCGACCGACCCGGTGGACATGCGCCTGTTCCTGCGCTGCCGCGGCGACGCCATCAGCGAAACCTGGCTATATCAGTACTTCCCGCCAGCGCCGGACAAGCGTCAGTACGTTGACGACCGCGTAATGAAATAACCCGCCAGTAGCCCGGCCGAGCGTATGTACGACCGGATACATAGGTAACACTTCAGACCGGGAACATAGGTAACACTTTCCTAGTCTATCCGGATAATACTACGGCTTTTCCGGTCATAG